>NZ_QZVR01000001.1 GCF_003660455.1 Nocardioides ferulae
CGAACCGGTGGCCTCGTTTTCGAGCGTCGGATCGGCCTCATTTTCGAGCGTTGCCGACACCACAGCCAGAGGCCCGGTTAGATGTCGTAGTACTGACTGACTCACCCATGCTGACCTGCGCAAATGTCGAGGACTCCTGTCTGTTTGTATCACGCTTGTAACGGGCGCTGCCTTGATGCTCGCAGCACCTAGGCGGGGAACGGTCCGAGATGGCCCGGGGGCGAGAGGCGCGGGCACACAGCAGTGAAAGCCGTTGCTGTACTCCGTAAAGATGCGGAGCAGCGTGTTGGTCATCCTGATCGGCAGGCGCCACGGGCATAGGCGCCGACGTCGAGCATCGCCTAACTAGGAGTGCCGGTGCGCCGGGACCAGCCCAAGGGTGTGACGCCCGATCGGCCCTGTGGTGCACGTGGAATCCGTCCGCGGCGCGCGTCCGGCCAACCCTGACCCTTCTCGCAATCTGCATCGAGCCGCGTCGCCCACGACGTCCTCCGGCCCGCCCTTGAAAACGATACAAAAAGCGTGAATAATGATTCGTGCAATGGGGAGTATCCCCTCGGTGGGCTTCGTCAACACGGTGCCATCGGCCCCCGGAGCCCGGTCCCGGAAGGGGCGGGAGAGACCATCCGCAGCGAGACGTGAACCGCGGCTCGCCGAGGCATGGAGTCTCCTCATGATCCTCCAGGTGCAGGTTTCCGGTCCGAGCCACACAGCATGGCCAGCGCGGTTCGTTGCCCGGTGTCGTCGTCTTGTGCGCGCGCTCGGTCGTACCTTCGCGGTGACCAAGCCGCACACGCGCCGCCAGCGGTGGACGTGATCACCACGCCGGGCGTCGCCGACCCAGGGGGGCAGGCGCGGTGATGGTCTGGATGACGATCGCGTGGGCAGTCGTCCTGCTCCACCTGGCATTTCTGCTCTTCCAGATGCTCGGCGCCCTGTTGGGCCTGGTGTCGCGGGCGTGGCTCGTCCCGCACCTCGCCGTGGTGGCGTGGGGTGTCGGCATCGTGATCACGCAGGGCGGTTGTCCCCTCACGGTGCTCGAGAAGAACCTCATCGAGCGCGCCGGCGGCACGCCGTATGCCGGTTCGTTCCTCGATCACTACCTCTTCGGGATCTTGTTCCCCGATGGCACCCAGGCCCTCGTCTACGGGGCCCATTTGGTGGTCATCGTCGCGACCTACGCCTACGTGCTGACGCGGCTTCGATGGCGTTCGGTGCAGGCTTCCGGTGATGGGGCCGGGGCGGCGGGCGTGAGCTCGCGGGGCGTCGAGTCCGGGTGATGGACAGCGCGCTGGCCGACCGCGGGGCGGTGCCCGGGCCTGCGCGTCGGTTTGATCCGTCGTACGACGAGCGTGTCACCAGGCGCGTGCTTTGGGTGATCTGTGCCGCGGTGGTAGCGGTTCGTTCGGTCTTCGTGGCCCAGCCGATCCGTTCTGACGAGGGTGGGTACCTGTACGTCGCGCGGAACTGGGCGCCGGGCGAGGGCGAGTTCGTCTACGGCGACTTCCATGTCGACCGCCCGCCGGTGCTGATGGCGTTCTTCGGGCTCGCGGCGCTGTGGGAGGACGACGCGGCGATCCGGGTCATCACGATCCCGGTGGTCGTGGCGATCGTGCTGGCGACTGCTCACGCTGCCGGCTTGCTGGCCGGCCCGGTCGCCACCAGGTGGGCAGCGGTGGTGACCGCTGCTCTGATGTGCTCCCCGGCGATCTCTGCCGACCAGGCCGACAGCGTGATGTTCGCGCTCCTGTTCGTTACGGGCAGCATCGCCGCGCTGCTGTACGGCTGGTGGGCCGGCGGCCTCCGCGCGACCGTCGCGTGGGGGCTGGCCGCCGGCGTGCTCGCTGCCGCGGCGCCGCTGGCGAAGCAGAACTTCGTCGACGCGGTCGTCTTCGCCGGGGTGCTGATCGCGGTCTCAGCGCTGCGGCACCGAAGTTCCCGGAAGCGGCTCGGCGTGCTGGCCGCCGGGTTCGCCGGCGGCACCGTCGTCGCCGCCGCGGCGTTGGCGGCATGGGCCCTCCTCGAGGGCGTGCCGGCGGAGGCGATGTGGGCGGACGTGATGGTGTTCCGGGTCGAGGCGGGACAGGTGCTGGCCGCATCCCACCACTCGGCACCGATGGAGCGTGCTCGGCTCCTCGTGCTCGCCGCCGTCACCAGTGGGGCGGTCCCCGTCGTGGTGACGTGGTCGGCCTGGCTGCTGCGACGACGTCGCACGCTCAGGGCCGAGCACTGGGCGCTGTTTGCCCTGCTCGGGTGTAGCACGACCGGCATCGTGCTCGGGGGGAGCTACTGGCTGGACTACCTCCAGGCCCTGGCGCCCGGCGCGGGCCTCGCAGCCGGTCTGGTGATCGCCGGTGGTGGCGGTGGCCGGCGACTGATGCGCGGCTTGGCGCTATGGACGGCGGTCGCCTCGCTCATGGCAGTGGCCACCACCACGATCGCCTACCAGACCTCGCCGCGGCTCTGGTACCCGCAGCTCATCGGCGGGTGGGTGGCCGACTCCGCCAAGAAGGGCGACACCATGGTCGTCGCGTACGGGAACACCCAGGTCATGGAGGCCGCCGATCTTCCCACTCCCTATCCCTACCTGTGGAGCCTCCCGATGCGGACCCTCGACCCCGAGCAGCAACGCTTCGAGCGCCTGCTCGAGGGACCCGCGAGGCCGACGTGGTTCATCGTGTTGAACGGGGTGAACTCCTGGGACATCGACGACGACGGCCGCCTCCGCTCACTGCTCGAGAAGCACTACGAGCCGGCCGCCACCATCTGCGGCTACGACGTGCTGGTCCGCGCCGACGTCGAACGCCGACTCGCCGCGGTGCCCAGCTGCGACAGCACCCGACTTGTAGCACGGCTGTGAGATCAGCCGGCCAGGGTGCCGGCGAACACCTGCCACGACAGCGCCGACTTCGCGGTCAGGCTGAGCAGGATGTAGACCCGCTCGCCGAACAGGTAGTCGCGCCATCGTCCGAGGCCGCGGTACTGCAACCACTGGTTGAGCGCGAAGACGTTGAAGAAGACGAAGAGCGACACGAAGATGCCGTAGACGAACCCGGGCGGCTCTGCGCCGGAGGTGGACTGCGGTGATACCAGGTAGACCGCGATCGCGACCCACGGGACGATGCCGGCGACGCAGCCGAAGACGAAGGGCAACCAGCCGCGCGACCCCGGCTCCTCGTAGTGCTCCTGCAGCCACCCGAACAGGATCATCGCGGCGTTGACGCCGAACAGCCCCGCCAGGGCGGCGACGTCGGAGATGCCGACCAGCTGGGCGATCAGCACGATCATCAACGACGAGGAGAGGGAGTACTCGATCCACCTGGCCCGGTTGCGTCTCCGGGCGAGGTCCGCTCGGTAGCCGCTCCACCAGCTGGTGGCGACGACGACGTGGGCCAGCGCGGACAGCAGCAGGAATGCCGCCACGGCCGCACCGGTGGGCAGGTCGAACAGCACGACCTGCTCCGCGGGCGGCGTTCCCGGCGGGCCGGCGAGGTAGGTCGCGGTCACCGGGAGCGCGAAGCTCGTCGCGAGCGCGAGCACCGCGACGGCCTGGCCGAGGTGGACCACGGCGGCGACGACGTTGTCACGTCGGAGCATCGGGGCGAGCGCGTCCACGTCGGGTGCCGAGGTCCCGGCCGAGGCGTCACGGTGCGGTGCGGTCATGGCGGCTCCTCAGGTCGGGGTTGACTTCCGAAACAATCTTCGTGAATACTCTAGCGCATGAGGGGAGTACCCCACCCTCGCTGACATCGACAGTTCGACCGGCCCTGCCCGGTCCGGTGCGGCGGTCGCCGGTCCACTCGGCCGGCGGCGGGGGAGACCTCCAACGTCACGCTCGACCGGCTGGTCGAGCGGTCACGCTGGAGGATTCGAGCACATGGATGTCCCTATCTGGGCCTGGGCCGCGGTCCTGGCCGTCATCGTGGTGATGCTGGCGATCGACCTGTTCGCCCACCGCACCGCTCACGTCGTCGGTGTCAAGGAGGCGGCCGCCTGGTCCGCGATCTGGGTCAGCCTCGGCTTGGCCTTCGGCGGCATCGTGTGGTGGGCGTACGGCGCCCAGGCCGGCGGTGAGTACTACGCCGGCTACCTCATCGAGAAGTCCCTCGCCGTCGACAACGTCTTCGTCTTCGCGCTGATCTTCACCTACTTCGCCGTGCCCCGGGAGTACCAGCACCGGGTCCTGTTCTACGGCGTCCTCGGCGCGCTCGTCTTTCGGGCCATCTTCATCGCCGGCGGCGCCGTCCTGATCGAGAACTTCGCCTGGATCCTCTACATGTTCGGCGCCTTCCTCGTCTACACCGGCTGGAAGATGTTCCGCCACCGCGACGACCAGATGGACCTCTCGCGCAACAAGTTGCTGGCCCTGGCCAAGAAGAGGATCCCCTCGACGGAGGAGTACCACGGCCAGAAGTTCTGGGTGAAGCAGGCCGGCAAGTGGGTGGCCACGCCCCTGTTCTTCGTCCTCATCATGGTCGAGACCACCGACATCATCTTCGCCGTCGACTCGATCCCCGCGATCTTCGCCGTCACCCAGGACCCCTTCTTGGTCTTCACCAGCAACGCCTTCGCCATCCTGGGACTGCGGGCGATGTACTTCCTGCTCGCCGACCTCATCGACCGCTTCATCTACCTCAAGGCCGGACTCGCGGCGATCCTGGTCTTCGTCGGCATCAAGATGCTGCTCCTCGACGTCTGGAAGGTGCCGATCTGGCTCTCCCTCGGCGTGATCGCCACCTGCATCACCGTCGCGGTGGTCGCCAGTCTCCGCGCGACTCGTGACCGGCACCCCATCGCCGATGGCGCGGCGGTCGAGCGCGAGGAGGCGCTGCGATGAGGCCCCGAGTCAGCGGCTCGCCGGTGGCCCTGAGGACCAGGGACATCGCCGACCTGGCGGTCACCGCCGGCTACCCGTGCATCTCGGTCCTCCTACCCACCAAGCCGGCCTCCCGCATGACACCGGCTGACCGGTCCAGGTTGGACGAGCTGGTCCGGGACGTCGAGCAGCAGCTCGCCGATCGGGGCGCGACGAACCGGACAAAGCTCCTGGACAAGCTGGCTGAGCAGGTAAACCGCGCGGCCGACGAGCCGACCGACCGAGGGCTGTGCATCTACGTCAGCCGGGCGGTCGCACGCTCGTTCCGGCTGCCGCAGCCGGTGACCGCCCGAGCGGTGGTGGAGAGCACCTTCGCCACCCGGCCGCTCATCACGGCCCTGCACCGCATGCCACCCCACGTGGTGCTGCTCCTGCACTCCACCTGCGCCCACCTCTACGCCTCCGAGGACGGCGGCCTGCGTCCCGTCGGACGCCACGAGCCGTTTCGTTCCGGGCACCCGATCCGGGTGCCCGGAGCCGGTCAGCCAGACGCCTCGACTGCACGGGCGGAGCTGATGACCCGGTTCCTGCGCAGGGTCGACCAGATGCTCGGCGACTATCGCGCCGACCACCCGAGCCCACTCGTGCTGGTCGGGCCGCCGCGACTGCTCGAGGAGTTCTGCGCCGTCAGCTCCCACCTGGAGCGACTCGCCGGCCGGGTCGACGACCGCGACTGTGCCACGGCCCTCGACCTGGCCCTGGCCAGCATCACCGCTGTCGAGGCCTACTTGCGCACGCGACGAGACGACGCACTCACGATGCTGAGGCGCGCCGAGGTGGATCGATCCGTGGACGTGGCCTCGGGCATCGATGGGTGCTGGCGAGCCCTGGGGCGGCGGCGCCCGGCGATGCTCCTGGTCGAGGAGAACTTCATCATCGCCGGCACCTCGGTCCGCGGACGGGGCGCTCCCGGTGGCACTGCTGGCGTCTCCGACGTGCACGACCTGGTCGACGACCTGATGGAGCAGGTGATCCTGGCGGGCGGGCAGCTGGCATTGGTCGCCGACGGCGACCTCGCCGCCCACGACCGGATCGCGCTGGTCATGCGGCGCTGAGTCCTTGACGTAGCAACAAGGTTCACGTAATCTAGTTCGCAAGACACCGAAGGGGAGTACCCCACCAACCGGCCATCGACACTCCGGTCGTTCTACGACCCGGTGGCTGACCGCACCTCCCGGTGCGGCGGGGAAGACCTTCCGACCACTGTCGGGAGGCATTCCATGGACCTACGTCGGCTCGGTTGCCGTCACCCCAGCCGTCACCCCAGCCGTCAGCTTGGCCATGCGCTCGCACGTGACGTGTCGACGGGGTTGGGACGATGACGGCTCTGACGGCGACCCGCACCGAGCTGCTGCGGCGTCGTTCGGCCATCTCCTTCGCGGCCCAGGGGCGTGACCTGCTCGTCGACAAGCGGATGGCGCTGGTGCGCGAGCTGCACCGCCTGGACGCCGATGTGTCTGCCGAGCGCGAGGCCGCCGCCGTCCTCGCCCGCGAGGCTCGCGCGTTGCTCGAGGAGAGCACCGCAGAGGAGGGCCCGGCCGCCGTGGCTGCGGCCGCGGCGGGCGCGGCCACCGGCGTCGTCGCCGAGCGCGAGGACCGGATGGTGGTGGGCGTTCGGGTCGTCACGGTGCAGACCTCGACCGTACGACGTACGGCCGAGGAGCGCGGTGCGGCTCCCGCTCTGGTTGCTCCGTCGATCACGTCGGCGGCCGAGGCCTACGAGCGGTACCTCGAGCACGTGCTGCGGTTCGTGGCCCTCGAGGCGACGGTGCGCCGGCTCACCGAGGAGGTGGCCCGCACCACGCGCCAGGTCAACGCGCTGGAGAACGTGGTCATCCCGGGCCTGGAGGACGAGGCCGCGCGGATCACCGCGGTCCTCGAGGAGCGCGAGCGCGAGGAGCACTCCCGGCTCAAGCGGGCTCGGGATCGAGCACGCGCCACACAGGACCCCCCGGCGCAGAACCGCGGGGAACGAGACCACCATGCGCACGGACCCGAGGAGGCATGACGATGACGCAGGCCCAGGATCCGGCTGCGATGCGCCAGGTGCGCGAGCTCGAGCGCCTCATCGAGGCGCGCCTGGAAGAGGCGCGGCACAGCAGCGCGCGGGTCGAGGCGGCCCGGGAGCAGGCGGAACTGCTCGTCGTCGAGTCCGCCGCCGAAGCTGCCGCGGAGGCCGATCGCCTGTCCGCGCGCATCCTGCAAGAGGCGCGCGAGTGGGTGCAGGCGGATGAGGCCGAGCAACAACGGATCGGCGTCGAGGCGACTCAACGTGCCGCGCGGCTTCGCGAGGAGCTCGTCGCCTCGACCGTGTCCGCGATCGTGACCGTCGCCGGGAGCGACGCCCAGACCGATCCCGAGCGGACCGACCGGACACCGGAGGCGAGCCGATGATCCGGAGACTGCACCACGTCCAGCTCCTGGGCCGCAGCGAGCAACTTCTCGAGACGGTGGAGTCGCTCCAGCGGGCAGGGAGCGTGGAGGTGACGCCGCCCGGTACGCCGAACGACCGCCCAGACCGCGCGCCAGACCGCGCTCCGGACCGCGCTCCGGACCTGAGCGTGGATCAGGTGGCCGGGCACGACCTGTTGGCGCGTGTGCAGCGCGTGCTGGAGTGGGCGCCGCAGGACGTGTCGGTGGCCCGCGGGTCAGTGGTTGATGCTGGCGCGGACGTCGCTCTCGTGGATCCCCACGAGGCCGACGTCGACATCGCGTCGCTCGAGCTCGAGGTTGAGGCCCTGCGTGGTGCCCTCGCCTCGCTCGAGGAGGAGCGCGACACGCTGGCGCGCTACGTGAACGTTCTCAGCCAGCTCGAGGCCCTCGTCCCGGAACTGACCTCGCTGTCCGATGCCGAGCTCGAGCTGCTGGGACTGGCGATGACCGCGCTGGTGCTCGACGACCCGACCGGGTTCGTAGTTGGACTGCTCGAGACCCAGCTGCGGGCGCTCGAGGGGAACGGCTTCATGCTCCGCAGCACCGACCCCGGCCGCACCCGCGGCTGCCTCCTGGTCGTGGCCCGCGAGCGCCTGCCCGAGGTCCTCGCCCTCATGGGAGCCGACGAGATCAGCCAGGTCGAGGTACCGGAGGACTACGCCCACCTGTCCCTGCACACCACCCTGGTCCGGATGAGCGCGCGGCTGGACGACCTGCAGCGCGACCTCGACGCCGTCCGCGCCGACCTCGACGCGCTCTGGGGACGCGAGACCCCACGGCTGCGCGCCGCAGAGCGTGCCCTCTTCGTGCTGACCGAGCGCGACGACGCCGTAGGTGCCGCCGACCTGTCGGCGCGCACCTTCCTCCTGCGCTGCTGGATCCGAGCGGACCGCCGCCGCCAGGTGCGCGCACAGCTCGACCGCGACGGCCTCGCCGACGTGGCCGTCGTCGACGCCCCGTCGGACGAGGTACCCGGCCCCTCGCCGGTGGAGCTCACCGGACGCGCCTCCTGGTCTCCCTACCGCCGGCTCGTCGGGTTCCTGTCCTGGCCGTCCCCCGGCGGGCTTGACCCGACCGGGATGATGGCGGTCTTCCTGCCCTTCCTGTTCGGCGTGATGGTGGGTGACGTCGTCTACGGTGCACTGCTCGCCGGCATCGGCTGGTGGCTGCGCCGCCGAGCGGCACGGACGCACGGCCACGGAGGTGGCAAGGGCGGTGTGATGGACGACGCCGGCCGGGTCCTGGTGGCCGGTGGGGTGTGGTCGGTGCTGTGGGGGGGTGATGTTCGGGGAGGCGCTGGGCAGCCTCGGCAACATGCTGGGGATGCCGGCGCTGTGGTTCTACCGCGGCGGTCCGGCGGCCCTCGAGCCCTTGCTGCTCTTCGCGGTGGCGCTCGGCTGGACCCACATCGTCCTCGGGCTGGTCCTCGGCCTGGTGACCTCGCTGCGCCGCGGCGACCGCCACCGCACGCTGGAGGTGGGCGGCACCCTGGCCGTGCTCCTTGGCGCGACGGCGGCCATCGCGGCGGCCGTGCTGGGAGCCCCCTCGTGGGTGATCGCGGTCGCGCTCGTCCCGGCCCTGGCAGGGCTCGTTGCCACCAGCTGGGTTCATGGCCCCATCGGCGCCCTCCTCGGTCCGCTCGAGCTCATCGGCACGGTCGGCAACGTCTTGTCCTACCTCCGGGTCGCCGCGGTGGGTCTCGCCTCGGTCTACCTCGCCAACGTCGCCAACGAGCTCGCCCTCGAGCTGCCGCTGGTGGTCGGACTGCTCGTGGCCGTCCTCCTGCACCTGCTCAACCTTGGGTTGGCGGCGTTCAGCCCGATGGTCCAGGCGTTGCGACTGCACTACGTCGAGTTCTTCAGCAAGTTCCACGACGGCGAGGGCCGGGAGTTCCGGCCGCTCGGCGCCCACGGTGCCCTCGCGCCCCGCCCACACCCCGACCCGCCCCCCGGCCCGACCGGCGTCCCGCCGAACGGCACCACCAGCGGCGTCCGCAACCTGGACGCCATCCACGAAAGGTGACACAGATGGAAACCGGACTCATCGCCCTCGGAGCAGGACTCGCGGTCGGCCTCGCCGCCCTCGCGACCGGCTACGCCCAGGCGCGGATCGGCGCGGCCGCCATGGGCGCCATCGCCGAGAAGCCCGAGCTCGCCGGACGGGCCATCCTGCTCGTGGCCATCCCCGAGACCCTGGTGATCCTGGGCTTCGCGGTCGCGGCCATGATCGTGCTGCTGCTGGGCGGCTGACATGACCCTTCAAGCGCTGCTCGAGACCATGGAGGAGGAGGGTCGTCGCGAGCTGGCCGACGTGCTGGCCGAGGACGAACGGCGTGCCCGGGAGATCCTCCGGGCGGCCCGCCTGAGGGCCGAGCGCGACCGTCTCGACGTCCTCACTCGGGCCGAGTCGACCGCGCGCGCGGAGGCGGCCCGGCTCCGCGCCACCGGTGCGGCCGCCGCGCGTGCGCGCGTCCTCGAGACGGTCGACGCCGAGCTCGACCGGATCCGCGCGGAGGCCGCGCAGGAGCTGCAGGACCTGGCCGGCTCGGAGCGCGGGGCGTCCGCCACCCTCGGCCTCTTCGAGGAGGCGATGGCGCTCCTGCCGTCGGCCACCTCCTGCACGGTCGACCCCGCCCAAGTGGACGTCGTGCGACGCCACCGTCCCGAGCTGGACGTGCAGGCCGGGCCGGTCGGGATCGGCGTCGTACTGCGTGATGCCCAGGGCCGAGCGGTGCACAACACCGCCGCCGTCCGCTTGGACGCGGCGTGGCCGCTGCTGCGCCCGGTGCTGCGCGACGCGGTGCTCGAGCCGCCCGCCGGGGGGCACGTGGAGGTGGACGCGCGATGAGGGCGCCGCTGTACGTCGCCGGGTCGACCGCCCTGCGGGCCCGGATGTCGCGTCTGCCCCCGGGCGGTGTGGGAGAGGAGGAGCGCGAGGAGCTGCGCCGGCTGCCGGAACTGTTCGTGGGCGAGGCACGCTCAGTGGCGCAGGTGCTCACCGGACGGCACGACCTGGGCGGCGCGATCGCGCTGATGCGTGGCGCGGCCTCGGGACTCGCACCCGAGGACCGGCTCCGGGGTGTGCTCGCCGTCGGAGCCCTCACCCCCGAGCGGGCCGCCGAGCTCGCCCACGCTCGGGACGCGGCCGCCGTCGCCGCTCTCCTTGAACGGCTGCGCCTCCCGACGCCGGCCGCCGCGGCTGCCCTGCCCCGGCTGTGGTCCCGCTTCGAGCTCCACCGCGACGTCGAGGAGCTCGAGCTCGCGCTGACGGCCGCCGCGCACGCCGAGTGGGCCGAGCGGACCGCGCATCCACGCTCCCGGCCGGTGGCCGACCTGCTCGCGCGCGAGCGGGACCAGCGCAACCTGGTCGTCGCCCTGGCCCGGGCGGGTGTGGAAGCACAGCGCCTGCTGCCGGTCGGTCGCCTGGACGCCCGCGACCTCGACCACGCGGTGGCCGGGCGCTGGGCGCCAGTGACGGGCGTCTACCCCCGCTGGCGGGCGGCCGCAGCGGCGTACGAGGGCCACCGGAACCCCGGCCACCTGGACCGGGACCTGCACGACGAGGCCACCGCCGGCGCCCTGGCAAGATTGCGCCGCGGCGACGCCGAGAGCGCCGAACCGATGGTGGGCTACGCCCTGCTCCTCGAGGAGCGCGCTCGCCGGCACCGGCGGGCCGGGCTGGTCCTCGCCGGCGGAGCGGCCGGCAGCGCGGACCGGACGACGCCGTGAGCAGCGCGCACGGGTCGACGGACTCGGGAACCGACCCGGTCACCGGATCAGCGGTGGTCGTCGTGGCCCCACGACCCGTCGACGCGGGCTTCCGCCTCGCCGGCGCCGCGACTGTGGTGCCCGAGACCTGCCCCGACGGGCACGCCGACGCAGAGGGCGGCGCCGAGGCCGTCGCGCGAGCGATCGAGACGGCCGTGCGGCTGCCCGGCGACACAGGAGCGGTCGTCCTGGTGCACCACACCGCCTGGTCGCGACTGCCGATCTCCGCACGCGACGCCTGGGCCGAACGCACCGACGTCCTCGTCGTCGGCCTCCCGCCCGACGCCCCGGCCGTCGACACCGAGCCCCACGACCAGCTCCAGCGGCTGCTCGGTCGAGCGGTTGGCTACGAGATCAGCTTCGTCCCCGAAGGAGACCACCCATGAGCCCGACCAGCACGACGGCCACGACGGCCACGACGCCAGCCGGGGGCGCGCCGGACCTGGACCGCGCCGAGGTGGGAACGGTGGTGCGGGTCTCCGGACCCGTCCTCGAGGTCGCGGGCCTGCACGCCGCGCGGCTCTACGACGTGGTGCGGGTCGGCGCACAGTCCCTGCCCGGGGAGGTGATCCGCCTCGACGGCGGCGTCGCCACGGTGCAGGTCTTCGAAGACACCTCGGGGCTGCGCGCCGGCGACCCCGTGGTCGGCACCGGTGCACCGCTGACCATCGAGCTGGGTCCGGGCCTGCTCGGCACCGTGTTCGACGGCACCCAGCGCCCGCTCGCCGCGCTGGGCGCCGAGCACGGCATCTACATCCCGCGCGGCGCCGACCAGCCCGGCCTCGACCGCGGCCGGACCTGGGACTTCGTGCCGTCGGTGGCGGTGGGCGACCGAGTGGAGGCGGGCGACGAGCTGGGCACCGTGCAGGAGACCGCGGCGCTTCGCCACCGCGTCCTCGTCCCGCCGGACATCCGCGGCGTGGTGGAGCACGTGAGGTCCGGGCCGCGACGCGTCGACGAGGTCGTTGCCCGCGTCGCGGGCCACGACGTGCAGATGCTGCAGCGCTGGCCGATCCGCCGGCCCCGTCCGGTGCGAGGACAGCAGCCGCTGAGCCGGCCGCTGCTCACCGGACAGCGGGTCCTCGACGGCCTCTTCCCGATCGCCCTCGGCGGCGCCGGCATCATCCCCGGTGGCTTCGGCACCGGCAAGACGGTGCTCGAGCAGGCGATCGCCAAGCACGCCGAGGCGGACGTGGTGGTCTACGTTGGCTGCGGCGAGCGGGGCAACGAGCTGACCGAGGTGCTCGAGGAGTTCCCGCAGCTCGCCGACCCGCGGACCGGGCGCCCCCTGATGGAGCGGACCGTGCTCGTGGCCAACACCTCCAACATGCCGGTGGCCGCCCGTGAGGCCAGCGTCTACCTCGGCATCACCATGGCCGAGTACTACCGCGACCAGGGACTGCACGCCGTGCTGCTCGCCGACTCCACGAGCCGCTGGGGCGAGGCGCTGCGCGAGGTCTCGGGGCGGCTCGGCGAGATCCCCGCCGAGGACGGCTACCCCGCCTACCTCGCCACCCGGTTGGCGGCCTTCTACGAGCGAGCCGGGCTCGTCGACTCCCTCGGCTCCACGCCTCGCCAAGGGTCCGTCACGGTCGTCGGCGCGGTGTCGCCGGCGGGCGGTGACTTCTCCGAGCCCGTCACCCAGAACAGCCTGCGCGTGGCGGGATGCTTCTGGGCGCTCGACGCGAGCCTGGCCCGCGCCCGGCACTTCCCGTCGATCAACTGGACACGCAGCTACACCACCTACCGGCTGGGCGAGTGGTTCGACGAGCACGTCGCCGAGGACTGGTCGCGCCTCAGCGCATGGGCCGTCCGCACGCTGCAAGAGGAGGGGAGTCTGCTGGAGGTGGTCAGTCTGCTGGGGGTAGAGGCGGTGGCGGCGCCCCAGCGGGTGACCCTGCGGGTGGGCCGGATGCTGCGCGAGGACTACCTGCAGCAGAACTCCTTCGACCCTCTCGACGCCAGCTGCCCGCCGCGCAAGCAGGTCGCGATGCTGCGCCTGGTCAAAGCCGCGGAGGCGGCCATGACCGCCGCCGTCGAATCCGGGAGGCCGGTGGCCGACGTCGTCGCCCATCCCGTCCTGCGCACGATCGCCGGCGCACGCGGCTGGCCGGCCGACGAGACGCTCGAGCGGCACCTCGAGGAGGCCGCCGCGACGGTGCGCGCCGCACTCACCACCGCACCGACCACCAAGGAGGAATTGCGATGACCCCCACGGACGCGCCAAACATCACAGCCCGCGCCCGGGGTGCCGTCGCCGCTGCGCCGGTGGGGATCCTGCCCACCATCGAGATGCGCGACGTCCGACGCGTCGCGGGGCCGTTGCTGGTGGTCGAGGGCGCCGACAACCTGGCCTTCGGCGATGTCGTCACCGTCGTGACCGACGACGGCAGCGAGCGCGACGGCCAGGTCCTCGAGGTCGACCGCACCCGCGCTGTGGTGCAGGTGCTCGGCGGGACCGAGGGCATGGGCCAGGCCAACGTCGCCGTCCGCGCGAGGTTCCGGGCAGCGGTCACCGGCGTGGGGACCGACGTCCTCGGGCGCGTCCTCGACGGGGCCGGGCGACCGCGCGACGGCAGGCCGGACCCGACCGCCGAGGCGTACCGGCCGGTGAACGGACTGCCGCTCAACCCCGTCGCGCGCATCCACCCCGACCAGTTCATCGAGACCGGCTTCTCGGCCATCGACGGGCTCAACACCCTGGTCCGCGGGCAGAAGCTGCCCGTCTTCACCGCGGCGGGCCTGCCCGCCGCCGAGGTGGCCGCGCGGATCGCCACCCAGGCCCGGGTGCCCGGGGAGACAGACGAGGTGGTGGTCGTCTTCGCAGCGATGGGAGTCACCCGTCGCGAGGCCGACTTCTTCCGCGACCAGTTCACCGCCAGCGCCTCGGGGCACCGCAACGTGCTGCTGCTCAACCTGGCCGACGACCCGACGATCGAGCGACTGCTCACCCCCCGGGTCGCCCTGACGCTGGCCGAGTACCTCGCCTTCGAGAAGCACCTGCACGTGCTGACGATCCTCACCGACGTCACGGCCTACTGCGAGGCGTTGCGCGAGATCGCCGCGGCCCGCGAGGAGATGCCGGGGCGGCGCGGCTACCCCGGCTACATGTACACCGACCTCGCGTCTCTCTTCGAGCGGGCGGGGCGGGTGCACGGCTCGACCGGGTCGTTGACCCAGCTGTCGCTGTTGACCATGCCCGATGGGGACATCACCCACCCGGTGCCGGACCTCACCGGCTACATCACCGAGGGACAGGTGGTCCTCTCCCGCGACATGGCCGGGCGCGGCATCGACCCGCCCTTCGACGTCCTGCCGTCGCTCTCGCGCCTGATGAACGCGGGCGTCGGCGTTGGGCGTACGCGTGCCGACCACCGGGGACTCGCCGACCAGCTCTACGCCTGCTACGCCCGTGGCGTCGAGGTGCGGCGCCTGGTCTCGATCGTCGGCGAGAGCGGCCTGACAGCCGAAGACCGCCGCTACCTCGCCTTCGCCCGCCGCTTCGAGGAGGAGTTCGTCGGCCAGGGCGAGGCCCGCCGGACCATCACCCAGACCCTCGACCTCGGCTGGGAGCTGCTCGGCGACTTCGAGCCCGACGAGCTCGGCCGGGTCGGAGCCGAGCACATCGCCCGCCACCACCGACCCACCGCCACCACCGCCACGGCTGCGAGGAGCCAGTCATGACCGTCACCCCCGTCCCCGTGAGCATCCCCCACGCCGCCACCGCCGAGGAGGTGGCCGCGGCCCTGGAGGTGAACGTCGCGCACGGCCTGAGCAGCGAGGAGGCCCGGGCGCGTCTGGACCGGTTCGGACCCAACCAGCTCGCCGAGCCCGTACGCCGAGGAGTGCTGCTGCGCTTCCTCGACCAGTTCCGCAGCGTGCTGATCCTCGTGCTGATCGGGGCCGCGGTCCTCGCGGGCCTGGTGGGCGAGGTCAAGGACACGATTGTCATCGCCGTGGTGCTGGTCATCAACGCCAGCATCGGCTTCTTTCAGGAGCAGCGTGCCGAGAAGAGCCTCGAGGCGCTGCGCAACATGCTGAGCCCGTCGGCCCGGATCCGCCGCGACGGGCGCACCCTCGTCGCCGACGCCGGCGACCTCGTGCCTGGCGACGTCGTCCTGTTGGAGGCGGGCGACCGCGTGCCGGCGGACGCCCGGCTGGTCCTGGCCTCCTCGGTGGAGGTCGACGAGTCGGCGCTCACCGGCGAGTCCCAGCCCGTCCCCAAGCGGTCCGACGCGACCGCGGAGCAGGACGCGCCCCTCGCGGACCGCGAGGGCATGGTCCACATGAACACCGCTCTCACCCGCGGGCGGGCGGAGGCGGTGGTCACCGCCACCGGCATGCAGACCTCCGTCGGCGCCATCGCCGAGATGCTCTCCTCCGGTGAGGAGCCGCAGACCCCGCTCCAGCGCCAGCTCGACACCCTGGGCAAGCGACTGGCCGTGCTCGGCCTGGTCGCCGTGACGATCTACGTCGCGCTGGCCCTTGCGCGGGGCGAGGCCCCTGCCGACATCGCGTTGCGGGCCGTGGCGCTCGCGGTCGCGACCGTGCCGGAGGGCCTGCCGGCCGTGCTGGCCCTCACGCTCGCGCTGGGCGTGCACCGGATGGCGAAGCGCAACGCGATCGTCAAGCGGCTGGCCTCGGTCGAGACGCTGGGCTCGGCCACGGTCATCTGCAGCGACAAGACCGGCACCCTCACCCTTAACGAGATGACCGTCCGCGAGGTGCTCGTGGGTGACCTCGCGCTGACCGTGCACGGCCAGGGCTACGACACCGAGGGCGAGGTCCTCGACGCCCGCGGCGAGCCGGCCACCCTGCCACCGCTCCTCCTCGACGCGCTGGCCCTGTGCAGCGACGCCGAGCTCACGGACGATGGTGAGGGGGACGGGATCATCGGCGACCCGACCGAAGGTGCCCTGGTCGTGCTGGCGGCCAAGGCCGGGCTCGACGTGACGGCGCGCCGCGCAGAGTGGCCCCGCTCGGCGGAGATCCCGTTCGACGCCGACTACAAGTACATGGTCACCTACCACGACGAGGGACCCGCGTCGCGCCTGCTGGTCAAGGGTGCGGCCGACGTGCTGCTGCGGCGCTGCGACGCGTGGCTGCTCGGGGACGACGAGATCGAGCTGACCTCGTCCGACCGGGACCGGCTCGACGACGCCATCGCGACGATGGGGGAGCGCGGGCTGCGCGTGCTCGCGGTGGCCACCCGCCTCGTGGAGTCGCCCTCGTCCACCGAGCCCCACTCCGATGTGTCGCGGCTGACCCTGCTCGGCCTGCTCGGCATCGCCGACCCACCGCGGCCCGAGGCGATGTCGGCCGTGGCCCTGTGCCACCGGGCCGGGGTGGCGGTCAAGATGATCACCGGCGACCATGTCGCCACCGCCGTCGCCATCGCCCGCGAGCTGGGCATCGAGGGCCGCGCGATGACCGGAGCTGAGCTCGCCGAGCTGACGACCGACGAGCTCGCCGAGGTCGTCGACGAGGTGACCGTCTTCGCCCGGGTGGCGCCGGAGCACAAGGTCGCCATCGTCAAGGCGCTCACCGCGCGCGGTCACGTCGTGGCCATGACCGGCGACGGCGTCAACGACGCGGCCGCGCTGCGCTCGGCGCACATCGGCGTGGCCATGGGGCGTACGGGCACCGAGGTCACCAAGGAGGCGGGCGACGTCATCCTCACCGACGACAACTTCGCCACCATCGTCGGCGCGGTCGAGGAGGGCCGATCGATCTACGACAACGTGGTCAAGTTCGTGCGCTTCCAGCTCTCGACCAACATGGGAGCGATCTCGACCTTCCTCGGCGCCTCCGTGATGGGCCTGCCGGCTCCGCTGACCGCCGTGCAGATCCTGTGGGTCAACATCATCATGGACGGCCCACCCGCCATGGCGCTGGGCGTGGACCCCGCCCGACCCGGGATCATGTCCGAGCCCCCGCGCCGCAGCGGCGACCAGATCCTCTCCCCGGCACGATTGGTCCGCTTGGCCCGCGTGGGACTGGTGATGGCCATCGGCACCCTCGCCGTCCTGCTCCTCGCACGCGACGAGTGGGGCGATGAGGTCAGCCTGACCATGGCCTTCACCACGTTCGTGCTCTTCCAGCTCGTCAACGCGCTCAACGCACGTGCGGAGCACACGACCGTGTTCGCGCGTCACACCTTCACCAACCGGTGGCTGTGGGCGTCGCTGGCCACGGTGGCGCTCCTGCACATCGCGGCCGTGCACACGCCGTGGGGCCAGGCCATCTTCGACACCGTCGCCCTCAGCGCGGCCCAGTGGTTGGTGTGCGTGGGCGTCGCGCTCTCGGTGCTCGTCGTGGAGGAGCTGGTCAAGCTCGGTACCAGGTTGGGGGCACGGAAGCCACCAGAGGTGGCCCGTGGCTGAGAAGGCACAGCCGGCGGCCCTCCCGGACGAGACCGGTCACGAAGATCAGGCGCGACTCCCCGACGATCGCGGGCCCGACCCCTCGCCCGACCTCGGTGGTCCGACGCAGCCAGCAGTGAGGGTACCCGCGCCCCACCCAGCACGCTCCCGGCCGACTCCGGGCGCACCGCGGACGCCTGCTCGGGCGCAGCAACCGCGGGGAGCGCCCGACGCGCCCGAGCCACCATTGGAGCCGTCAGCGGTGTTCATGCGTGCCGTCGCCGGCGGAGTGGTCGCAGTTCTTGGCGCGGCGCGCGACTATCCGACCAGTGTCAGTGCAGCATGGTTGCCGGCGGCATGGGCATCGCTCTCGGTGCGCCGATGCAGACCGTGCGAAGCGCCGCGAAGCGCCCGAGAAGGAGGCATGATCGTGGTAGGTGAGCGATGGACCGACCACCTCATCGGCGACCACTCGTCGGTCGGTCAGCGGAGGCGGGGCCGGGCACGGCCTCGAGTGAGACGGTGACCGCAGCGAACGCCGCGTTCCTCCTGGTCGGGCTGGTCGTCCTTGTCGGAGGTGGAGAACTGCTCGTGCGAGGAGCCGCGGGCCTCGCACGACGTCTCGGCCTCTCCTCCTTGGTCATCGGGCTCACCGTGGTGGCCTTCTCGACCTCCTCCCCGGAGCTCGCCGTCACCGTCGGCGCAGTCCTCGAGGGACAACCTGACCTAGCCGTCGGCAACGTCGTGGGCAGCAACATCGTCAACGTGCTGTTGATCCTCGGCGCCTCGGCGCTGCTCTTGCCGTTGACGGTTCGCGCCCAGCTGATCCGCCTCGACGTCCCGGTCATGGTCGCGGCTTCGATCGGACTGCTGCTGTTGTCGCTGGATGGCCGCCTCGGCCTCGGCGACGGGCTGCTTCTGCTCATCGGGATCGTCGCCTACACCGCGGTGTCGGTCCTCGTGGGGCGACGCACCTCACCGAAGGACCCCCCGTCGTCGGTAAGTGACGCCGACCGGCCACTGTGGCTGCAGCTCGCGGCGGTGGCCGGCGGGGTGGCCCTGCTGGTCGCCGGCGCCCAACTGCTGGTGGAGGGTGCTGTGGGCATCGCCGAGGGGTTCGGGGTGAGCGGCCTGGTGATCGGGCTGACGGTCGTCGCTGTAGGCACCTCTCTGCCGGAGCTGGCGACGTCGCTGATCGCGGTCCGTCGCGGTGAACGGGACCTGGCGGTCGGCAACATCGTGGGCAGCAACATCTTCAACATCGCCGCTGTCTTGGGTATCGCCGCCGTGGTGGCCGACGACGGGGTGCCGGTCGCCCGGGCGGCGGTCGCGCTCGACATCCCGCTCATGGTCGCGACCGCAATCGCCCTGCTGCCGGTGGCCTTCACCGGGATGGCCATCGCCCGCTGGGAGGGAGCCCTGTTCCTTGCTCTGTACGCCGCGTTCACCGCCTACCTGGTGCTGGCGGCCACCGAGCACGACGCGCTCGACGGCTTCACCGTCGTGATGGCAGGGTTCACCCTGCCCCTGGTCGCGATCACCTTGATCGTTCTCGTGTCCTACGAGGCCGGTCGGCGCCGGGCCGCCGGCGAGCCGTTCGTGCCCTCCTGACCGCCCCGTGACCCTCGACCGTTACCACCCCAGGAGGCTGGCGTGCTGCTCGCTCTGGGCGTCCTGACCGCGATGGCGGTCCTGTCGCCGGTCCTGGCCCGTCGAGGCTGCGGCCGGGAGCTCGGCTACCTGCTGGCGGCAAGCTTCCTCGGGGTCGCGGCCGTGATTGCCGCTCAGGTGCCGCGGATCCTCGATGGCGGCACGGTCGAGACATCGGTCGAGTGGCTGCCGTCGCTGGGGGTCACCTTCGCGCTGCGGCTCGACGGACTCTCGTCGCTGTTCGCGTTGATGGTGCTCGGGGTGGGCGCCCTCATCCTGGCCTACTGCCCTCGCTATCTCGGCCCCCAGGATCCCCACGGGGCGGTCTACGGACTGCTCACCCTCTTCGCTGCCGCCATGCTCGGACTGGTGCTCGCAGCAGACGTGGTGCTGCTGTTCGTGTTCTGGGAGGCCACCACTTTCTGCTCCTTCCTGCTGCTCGGGCTGGCAGGCGGCAAGGCCACCCGGCCAGCCCGGCGAGCACTGCTGATCACCGCCGCGGGTGGCCTGGCCCTCCTGGTCGCGGTGGTGCTGCTCACCGCCGTCACCGGCAGCACCGTGATCAGCGACATCGTGGCCGACCGCGAGGTGATCCTCGAGTCCCCCTTGGCGCTGCCAATCGGGGCGCTGGTCGCCTTCGCCGCCTTCACCAAGTCAGCCCAGGTGCCGCTGCACTTCTGGTTGCCCGGCGCGATGGTGGCCATGACCCCGGTCAGCGCCTTCCTGCATGCAGCGACCATGGTCAAGGCCGGGGTGTACCTACTGATGCGGGTCTCGCCCATCTTCGCCGGCCTACCGGCCTGGTCGGCGCTCCTGGTCTCGGTCGGACTGACCTCGGCACTGTGGGGCGCCTTCATGGCCTTGCGGCAACACGACTTGAAGGCCATCCTCGCCCATTCAACGGTCAGCCAGCTCGGATTGCTGGTCGCCGCCATCGGTGTCGGCACCTCGATCGCGCTCGCCGCCGCGATGCTCCACACCATCGCCCACGCGTTGTTCAAGGCCACCCTGTTCATGCTCATCGGCATCATCGACAAAGAGGCCGGTAGCCGCGACATCAGAAAGCTGTCCGGACTGTGGCGGGTGATGCCGGTGACAGCAACAATGACGGCCCTGGCCGGCCTGTCAATGGCCGGCATCGTGCCCATGCTCGGCTTCGTGAGCAAGGAGTACCTCTTCCAAGGCTTCTTCCAGACCGACTTCGCCCCCGCAGCCGGCGTGGTCGCCGGCGCGATCGCCGTCGCAGCCTCGGCCCTCACCGCCGCCTACGGTCTGCGGATCTTCTACGGCGCCTTCGGCGGCACCCGGCAACCAGGCCTTTACGAGCCATCACCGGCGTTCCTGGCGCCCGCCGCGGTCGCAGCGCTGACCGGTCTGCTCCTGGGGCCGGGCATCGACCTCCTCAACCCGCTCGTGGCGCGCGCCGGCGCCGATGTCGTCCCCGGGCAACCGCTGGCGGCCTTTGAGTTCTGGCACGGGTTGAGCCCCGAGATCGTCATGTCGGGCATCGCGATCAGTACCGGGCTGCTGCTCTTCCTGCGCCGACACCACGTCGATCGACTGCTGGACCGGATCGCGGTTCCCGACGCCGGCGCCGCCTTCGACCGGGGCCACGCCAGGCTGATCTCCTTCGGCTACCGAATCGGGCAGCCCGACCGAGCGGACGGCACGGTCAATCACCTGGTTCGGCCCCTGCTCGGCGCACTCGGACTCGCGTTAGTCGGCTTCCTCGCGGTCCGCGACCTCCCCGAGGTGCGACCCTCCGACACCGCCGCGGACTGGGTGGTGGCAGGCTTGGTCGCCCTCGGCGTCGCGGCCACCCTGGCCACCCGCAACACGCTGGCGGCGCTGGCATCCCTCGGCTTCGTCGGTCTCCTCATGGCGGCACTGTTCGTGAGTGCCGGTGCGCCGGATGTCGCGCTGACCCTGGTGCTGGTGGAGGTGCTGACCGCCGTCGTCGTGGTCTGGGTGCTGCGCCGGTTGCCAACACGCTTGCCGGCCGTGGAGCGGCGTCGCCTGTGGGGGGCCGGGATGCTCGCGATCGCCTGCGGGCTGGCTGCTGCGTCTGCGACGTACGCCCTGACCGGCCGGCGAAGTGCCTCGGTGGCATCGGAGTACTTCCTCGACAACGCCGAGGCAGCCACGGGGGGCACCAACGTGGTCAACACCATCCTGGTGGACTTCCGGGCGATGGACACACTCGGCGAGGCGGTCGTCCTGGCGGTGGTGGCGATTGGGCTGCTGGCCCTCCTCGGCCCCGCCGGCGGGGGCGTGGCCGAGCCAAGGGCTTCAACTCAGGACCGTGACAGCGCCGCCGCCGAAGTGTTCCTCCAGGCCAGCGCCCGGCTGGTCGTGCCGGGTGCCGCCCTGGTGGCCGCCTACCTGCTCTACGTCGGCCACGACGCGCCCGGCGGTGGCTTCATCGCCGCTCTAGTCGCCGGGGCCGCGGCCGCGGTCCACCAGCTGGCCCACGGACAGCTGCCGCGGTGGCTGGGACCCGAGCAACTGGTGGGTTGCGGGATTCTGGTCTGCGTGGGCACCGCGACGCTGGCGCTGGCGATGGGCGAGGCCGTGCTGGCCCCATTCAAGCTGCCCGGATTGGAGGTCCTCGGCGTCGGTTCGGCGCTGATCTTCGACATCGGCGTCATGCTCATGGTTCTCGGCATGCTGGTGGCCGCCCTGGACCGATTCGGAGCCGACACCCGTCGATCCGACCCGCTGAAGGTGCACCCATGACCGCGGCGATCGTCGTCGGCGTGCTGGTCGCCGGTGGGGTGTGGTTCCTGGCGCAGCCAGGTCTGCTGCGAGTGATCTTTGGCTTCGTGCTCCTGGGGCACGGCGTCAACGTGCTGATCCTGGCGTCGGGTGGCCTCGATCGTCGTGGGGCGCCATTCGTGGGCGAGGGGGTCGAGGACGTCGCCGCCGCAGCTGATCCCTTGCCGCAAGCCTTCGTGCTGACCGCGGTCGTAATCGCTTTCGGGGTCACTGTCTATCTGTTGGGGCTGCTACGTGCGGAGTCCACCGCCGGTGACGACAGCGATGACGATAGCCAGGACGACGTGGAGGCCGGCCCGTGACGCCCGTGCTGCTCGCGCTGCCAGTCCTCGCCCCGCTGGGGGCCGCAGGCCTGCTGGTGCTGTGGTCGCGAAATCACCTTGGCGGCTCACCGGCGGTGCCTCGGGTCGTCGGCTGGGGCGTCACCGCGACCGTGCTCGCCGTGTCGGTGACGCTGCTGACCGACACCCTCGACGGGGAGGTGCAGACGCTGCAGCTGGGCGGCTGGCCGCCCGGCATCGCCATCGTGCTGGTCGCCGACGTCCTAGCTGCCCTCATGATGACGGTCACCGCGCTGTTGGTGCTGCTCAGCCTGGTCTTTGCCGCAGCCACCGGCGAGGACGACGGTCACATGATCGTGCTGGCGATGGTGCTGTCCACGGGCGTTTATGGCGCGGTGCTCACCGGCGATCTGTTCTCGCTGTTCGTGTTCGTCGAGATGATGCTGGTCCCGAGCTACGTGCTCTTGATCCGATCCGGGGGACAGCGCAGGCTGGCAGCCGGGCAACGCTATGTCAGCGTCAACCTGCTCGCTTCGACCCTCTTCCTGGCTGGCGTCGGCCTGCTCTACGGCGTCACCGGCACCGTCAGCCTCGGCGAGCTCGCCGGGGCGGCGCGGGCCCCGGCGGCAGCCATCGCGACGGCGGTGGTGCTGCTCGCTCTGGGGATCAAGTCCGCAGTTGTGCCGTGGCACAGCTGGCTGCCTGGCAGCTACGCGGTAGCAGGGCCGGCGGTGGTCGTGCTGTTCTCCGGCTTGCTCACCAAGGTCGGCGTCTACGCGCTGTTCCGTGTCTACGCCGTGGTCTTCGACGGCGACCGACGTTGGTTGTGGGTGTTCCTGGTCCTTGCAGTGATCACGATGGTGGTCGGGGTGCTGGCCGCGCTGGGGGAGCGCTCCATGCGATCGGTGCTGACCTTCCACATGGTCAGCCAGATCGGCTACATGCTGCTGGGGTTGGGGTTGTTCACGACTGCCGGGCTGTCAGCCGGGGTCTTCTTCCTCATCCAGTACGTCCTGGTCAAGGCGGCACTGCTGATGTGCGCCGGGGCCATCGAGGTCACCTATGGCACCGACGAGCTCCGTCGCCTGGGCGGACTGGGCCGGACCGAGCCCGCACTCGCGATTGCTTTCGGCGTCTCCGCCCTAGCTCTGGTCGGTGTGCCGCCGCTGTCCGGCTTCGTGGCCAAGCTGCACTTGGTGCAGGCTGCGGTCTCCGAGCAACACTACGTCGCAGTGGCAGCGGTGGCAGTCGTCAGCCTGCTCACGCTGACCTCGATGCTGAAGCTCTGGAACGCGGTCTTCACCGAGCCCGAACACTCGGCGCCACCGGACGCCGGCCGGCCGACTGCGTCCACAAGCGTTCTGGCCCCGGCACCTGCGGTTGCGCTGTTTCCGAAGGCCGGTCGGATCGCGCCGCGGCGCCTGCTGCTGGCCCCCATGCTCCTGCTCACCGGCTTGGCCGTCGTGCTCGGTCTCGCAGCGGAGCCGCTGCTCGAGGTCTGCGAACGAGCAGCCGAGGGCCTCATCGACGTTCGCGCCTACGTCGAGGCGGTGAGCTCACCGTGACCGGTCTTGGTGGCACTCGCGCCGTCCGCCTGGCGGTCCTCGCCGTGGCGTACGGGTGGCGCTTCCTCAAGGCCAACGCGCAGGTCGCGGCCACCGTATTGACGGGCCGGCCGCGGCTGGCGCCGGTCCTGGTCGTGGTGCGGCTGCGGTGCCGGACGCCCGCTGAGGTGGCTGCCTACATGGGTCTGATCACCTTGACCCCCGGCACCATGGCCGTCTCGCTCACGCCTGACCGCACTCGGTTGCTCGTGCACGGAATGCACGCCCCCGACGTGGCCTCCTTCCGCGCAGACCTGGCACACCTGGAAGAGCAGCTGCTGCGAGCCATGCGCCGGCCGGGGCGAAGCGAGGCGGCTTCGGACGAACAGAAAGCAGGGTGAGCAACGTGGAACTTTCTCTGGATCCGGTGCTGGACATCGCGCTACTGATGCTCTCAGCCGCGCTCGGCGTAGCCATGCTGCGGGTGGCGCGTGGTCCCACCGACGCTGACCGCGCGCTGGCCGCCGACGTGGGCTTCGCGGTGCTCATCGCCGCGGTCGCGATCTTGGCCGTGAGGCTCGACGAACCAACGCTCTACAGCCTGGTCATGGTCGCGACCCTGGCCGGGTTCCTCACCACGGTCGCCTTGGCCCGGTTGGTAGAACGGCGGTCACCGTGAGTGCCCAGGACTCGGTTGCCGGACTGCTGGTGCTCCTTGGCGCGGTGTTGTTCGCCACTGCGTCCGTGGGGCTGCTGCGGCTGCCCGACGCCTACACACGAGCCAACGCGGCCGCGAAAGCCGCAGGGTTGGGGGTGGTCAGCGTCCTGGTAGGCGTGCTGGTCCACGACCCGAACGTCCCCACAGCGATCACCCTCAGCCTCGCCATCGTGTTCCAGCTGCTCACGGTCCCGATCGCCGGCGTCGCCATCGCCGAGGCGGCCTGGCGCTCGGGGGCACCCCCGGTGCCCGGGACGCAGTACGACCCGCACCCACCGCCCTGAGGCACGTCAGCGGGCCAAGGTGAGCGAATCATGCGAAGACGATATCGTGATATGCTTAGCGTATGTCAGGGGTGGGATCAGTGCTCCCGCCGCTTCGTCACCACGGCCGGAGCGGTGGCCAATCGGGTTCTCCCTCCGCTCCGCGGCGGGAGGAGATACCCGACGTGCGCAGGGGGCGCACGGGTGCCAATCGCTCTAGAACGGGTCGAGAAGCGCCCCCGTATGGCCGTGTCCGGCCCAATGCCGGCCCGGCAGGCTGCGCCAGCTAACCCCCGGGTGCTGATCGGGATGGACGGGTCAATGGGGTCGCAGGAGGCTCTTGTCTGGGCGCTCGACGTCCTCGGGGCTCAATGCGGAGTGCTGATTCTGGCGAAGGTGGTTCACTTCGACGCGACCGACGACGCCACCCGTTCGGACATTGCGGCCGCTACGCAGCGATTGGCCTCCTCAGCCGACCATGCCGAGGGCACGGTAGGAGTGGTGAACTCCGCGGTGCTCGCCGGTCCGCCAGCGGAAGCGCTGCGGTGATTTGCGAGGAATCAAGGCATGGACCTCATCGTGGTCGGGCGTCGCGGTCGTGGTCTGTCCAACCGCCTGCTCGGCAGCGTCTCCTCGGACCTGGTCCACCACTCGCCGGTTCCAGTCGTCGTGGTCGGGCCTGGCCCTCCCGATGACCGATTTTGCTGGCATGGCCTCGATGGGTCAGTTGTCGCACTGGGATGGCGCCGGCACGCGGGGGTCTGGCGAAACCCGCGAACCTGATCGCGCAGCACGAACCGGTGGCGGCCGTGTCGACCGGAGGGGCGCGGGAGGAAGCGAAGCCCTCGGCCAGCGGACGAACTGGAAATCGCGTAACATTGATCGTTATGATCCGCGACGACTGGACCTTCCTGTCCAACCACGGCCACGTCCTGGTCGCCCTCGCGCGCAACCCCGACGCGCGCACCCGCGACGTCGCGGACGCCGTCGGCATCACCGAGAGGGCCGTGCAGCAGATCGTCGCGGACCTCGTCGAGCACGGCTACCTGGACAAGGAGAAGGTCGGTCGGCGCAACCGGTACCGGGTCACCCGCGAGTCGCACTTCCGGCACGAACTGGAGTCCGGTGTGACCCTCGGTGCTTTCGTGGACCTCGTCAGCAAGTCTGTTGCCACCTCTTGACATGCGAAGACCGATTCGTGATAAAGTAGGCGTATATCAGGGTTGGGGAGTAACCCACCTCCGGTTGCACGTCACCACGGCTGATTTCCCCAACTGATCGGCCCGGCGACCGGGTTCCATAGCGGGACGGGAGAGACCACTCCTGATCACCAGCCGGGCAACAGGCCCGGACCGACGACAACGGTGGTGATCAGCATGGACGACGTTCTCATTCTCCTCGGACTCGCTGTCTGGCTCGGCCTCTGGGCGGCGCGCGAGCTTGGCTGGTGCGGTGTCAGGCGAGGGCAGGCGAGCGCTGCTGCACGGCGCAGTCAACCTCGCTCACACTCCGGGTCTGTGCACGAGGGAGGACCTGACGGCCCGCACCTCGATTCGATCGGCCAACGGACATGATGCTCCTCAGACTGTCCGCTGCTGGGATGGAGAACTTCGACCGGTCCCACCCCCACGTGCGACTGCCCATCGCGGGGGCCTGGTCGCGCGAAGTGCTCCTCCAGGTCGCAGAACACCTCCAGCGCGGGGACTGTGTGCACGTGACCTTGACGATCTCGCACGAGGGACTGCTTTCGAGGGCGTGGCGGCACGGTCCTGCCGGAGGCGAGACCGGCGTGCGTGACCGTCTCGAAGACCTTGCCCGGGTCGTGGGCCTTGACGCGAGTCGCGTGTTGGTGACGATCGAACGCCATCCGAGCCGGTTCAGTCGATGGTGGGAGGCCTGGGCATGGCGGCGCGGGATCGGCGGAGCGCGACACCCGCGAGCCGGCGAGCGTCGGCTCGACGAACTCCTCGCGCAGCCCGAGCCTTACCTCGACGACAGGTACCACGACAAGACTGGGTCCTGCGAAGGTAGGCCACACGTGCTGGTCCCTGCGGCGGAACCGCTGGAGTGGGATGTCATCGACGCGCTGCACCGCTGGGTGTCCGTCGGACGCGAAGTCCACTTGGTGCTGACGGTGCCCCACTCCCCGGTCTCGCGCGACCCTGAGCTCCACCTGCTGTGGGAACGACGCATGGCACTCGACCTCGCCGACCGCGAGGGCGAGATCACCCAGCTGTGGCCAGGAACCCCGCTCGTGCGGACCGAAGTGGTCAGAACCCACCCCACGGCGCGCCACGTTCGACGGGCACGTCGGTTGGCACCGCGGACGCCATGACGGTCCGCGAGCATCAACGATGGAGTGCTCCGGGAGGGAGAACATCATGATTCACACCGATAGAGGCGCCGCGTCAGGCCACGCTCCCAACACGAAGGCGTCGGCCCTCACCCCCGATGACAGCCACGGCGGCGGGACCAGCCGAGGCCTACCCCGCGACCTCACACCGGAGGCTGCCGCACACCTGACCGCGACCGGTGGGTACCCCTGCATCTCCGTGCTGATGCCGACCACCCCGGCTACCCGGATGGGGATCGCGGACCGCGCGCGCCTCGACGGCCTGCTCCTTGACGTCGAGCGCCGCCTCGACGACCAGCCGCTGGGCGACCGCGAGCGGCTGATGTACGAACTGCGACGACAGGCCCGCATCGCCCAGGACTCCAACACGCAGCATGCGCTAGGCCTCTTCGTCAGCCACAGTGCCTCGCGCGCCTGGACTCTTCCGGTGACGGTCCACGAGAAGGTCGTGGTCGAGTCCACCTTCGCCACCCGTGACCTCCTCCGGGCGCTGCACCGGACTCCGCCGCACCTAGTCGTGCGTGTCGACGAGTTCGGGGCTCGGTTGTACTGGGTTGCGTCACGGGTCACGCTGCTCGACACCGTTGAGCGGATACCCGAAGGCCACGCACAATCCATGGACTTGTCGGGCCTCGACAGATCCACCCCGGAGCGCGAGGCCGACGACCGCAGCGACCTGCTCGCCCGGATTGACGCGCGCATGGCACAACTGAGACTAGAGCGTCCGGCTCCCCTCGTCCTGGCCGGCGACGCGGCACTCATCGACGAGCTGAAGAGCACCGCGCGGTGGCTGCACCGCCTCGCGGGCCACGTCGTCGGCGCCGAGGCCGACAAACCGGCCGAGCTCTTCAGAACGACAGCACTGTGCCTGGAGGACTACCTGCACCGACGTGGTCAGCAGACCCTCGAGGACCTGTACGAGGCGGCCGCCAACCATCCTGAACTGGTAGTGGCCGGGCTGGACCAGTGCTGGACGGCCGTGGAAGACCGGATCCCGGGCACGCTGGTCGTCGAGCAGGGATACACCCATCCTCGACCATCCAGAGAAGGTGGCGAGCCTGTGTCGCATGACTTGGTCGATGATCTTCTTGAGCACGCCATCGAGGCCGGCAACCTCATCGCTTTCGTCGACGATGCTCAACTGCACGAGTTCGGCGGGATCGCGCTCCTGAGGGTCCCGTGAACGAACACCAGGCGATAGCGGGGTCCCGTGCCTCCGCGACTCCCTCGGACCGCTTCTCCCTCGCCTCCCCACCCATTTGAGGCCAAGCACGCACCCACTGCGACACCTTCGCTTACGTTCGACACCCGACATGCGCACGAACAAGAGACCACGTGAGCGTCTACCGATCAGAAACCGACGGCGGCCGCCGCTCCGACCCCGACGGCAGCAAGGAATACGCGACGACTTCTCCCCACTGGAACCAGCTCGAGACATCGGATGGCTGCTCACCCTGGTGAGCGCGGCGGGAGCGTTGGGGTCCATGGGGACTCTTTCCGAACGATCCGGTGGGTCGCGCCGCTGGGTATTGGGTCTCCACCGCGAAAATTGTCGCCATCATCGGCACCATGTGGCTGCGCGCCTCCGACACCGCATCGGCAGTTGCCGTCACCGGGTTGCCGGGTGGAACACTCCTACTCCTCGGCGCGATTCGCGGCCACCCGACCTGCGTCGCGGAACCCGACAATTGCTAGGCATCTGAACTGGCAGCCCGCTCCGTCCAAGGCCGGAACGACGTGGCCCTCGGTGGAGGTCGAACGACGTTCGGTCTCCATAGAGTCGCTCCATCTGCTTCGACAATCCCGATCCCTTCTGTAACGGCCCGACGCCGGCGAAGCTAATGCCGTCACCACAGTGTGCGGTGGCGCCGACATCGTCCTGGGCGCAATCATGCAAATCCGTCGCGACCCCGGAGAAGTGACTGTAGGTCGTAGCACCGACTGACGAGAGTGCCAAACGAAAACGAGGGCTCCGGCATCCCGGAGCCCTCGTGCTCGAACCGTGAGTTCGAGCTCTACGTGCACAAGTGACTATATGTCGTAGTAGAGCTCGAACTCGTGCGGGTGCGGCCGCAGCTGCACGGGGAGAATCTCCTGGGTGCGCTTGTAGTCGATCCAGGTCTCGATCAGGTCGGGCGTGAACACGTTGCCGACCGTGAGGAACTCGTGGTCGGCCTCGAGGTTGTCCAGCACCGCGCCCAGCGAGGTCGGCACCTGCTCGATGTCGGCCATCTCGTCCGGCGGCAGCTCGTAGATGTCCTTGTCGATCGGCGCGGCGGGCTCGATCTTGTTCTTGATGCCGTCGAGACCGGCCAGCAGCAGCGCGGAGAACGCCAGGTAGGGGTTCGCGGACGGGTCGGGGCAGCGGAACTCGATGCGCTTGGCCTTCGGGTTCGAGCCCGTGATCGGGATGCGCACGCACGCCGAGCGGTTGCGCTGGCTGTAGACCAGCGAGATCGGGGCCTCGAAGCCCGGCACCAGGCGGTGGTAGGAGTTCACCGTCGGGTTGGTGAACGCCAGCAGCGACGGGGCGTGCTTGAGGATGCCGCCGATGTAGTAGCGCGCCATGTCGGACAGGCCGGCGTACCCGGTCTCGTCGTAGAACAGCGGCTCGCCGTTGTTCCAGATCGACTGGTGGCAGTGCATGCCCGAGCCGTTGTCGCCGAAGATCGGCTTCGGCATGAAGGTCGCGGTCTTGCCGTTGCGCCAGGCGACGTTCTTGACGATGTACTTGAACTTCATCACGTCGTCGGCGGCCTGGAGCAGCTCGCTGAAGCGGTAGTTGATCTCCGCCTGGCCGGCGGTGCCGACCTCGTGGTGGGCCCGCTCGACCTGCAGGCCGGCCCGCTCCATCTCGATGACCATCTCGTCGCGCAGCTCACCGAAGTGGTCGGTGGGGGCGACGGGGAAGTAGCCGCCCTTGTACTTGACCTTGTAGCCGCGGTTGCCACGCTCGAGGTCCTGCCCGGTGTTCCAGGCACCCGCGTCGGACTCGATCTCGTAGTAGCCGGCGTTCGCCTTGGTCTCGAAGCGCACGTTGTCGAAGACGTAGAACTCCGCCTCCGGTGCGAAGTACGCCGTGTCGCCGATGCCGGTGGTGCCGAGGTAGGCCATCGCCTTGCGCGCGATGTTGCGCGGGTCGCGGGAGTAGGCCTCACCGGTCAGCGGGTCGTGGATGAAGAAGTTCACCACCAGCGTCTTCGCAGCCCGGAACGGGTCGAGGTAGGCGGTGGTCGGGTCGGGGAACAGCGACATGTCCGACTCGTGGATCGCCTGGAAGCCACGGATCGACGAGCCGTCGAAGCTCAGCCCGTCGTCGAAGACCGACTGGTCGAACGACGAGACGGGGACCGTGAAGTGCTGCATGACGCCGGGCAGGTCGCAGAAGCGGACGTCGATCATCTCGACGCCGTTGTCCTTGACGTACTTGAGCAGCTCGTCGCTGTTCTGGAACATTCGTCCTCCTTGGCTGCGGACTCGGGGCGGCAGCCGGCAGAAAGCCTGCGTGTGGGTGCCCGGGCGGCGTTGCGCCGGGCGTGCTCGCAAACTATGCACGGGCAGTTTCTCGACCATATCCACTTTGTTTCGGGCGTGTAACAGGTGTGTCGGGTGACCTGCGCCCCTCCACCGGCCCGGCGTCAGCACCCGCGCGAGGCAGCGAGCGCAGCGGGCCCTAGGCTGCTGCGGTGCCCGAGCATGACCTCCCCACCGCCTCCTGGGCCCGGCGCCTGCTGGCCCTGCTCGTGGACTGGGCGGCGTCCACGTTCGTGGTGATCACGCTGCTCGGCTTCGACGGCTGGCGCGACGACTCGAACGCCGGGTTCTACGTGCTCGCCGTCTACGTCGTCGAGAACACGGTGCTGAGCTCCCTGGCCGGCGGGTCGTTCGGCAAGCTCGCCACCCGCCTGCGGCTGGTCCGCAAGAACGGCGACCCCCGACCCATCGACCCGATGCGCGCCCTGCTGCGCTCGGTCCTGATCGCCGCCGTCGTACCGCCCCTGGTCTTCCGTCCCGACGGCCGAGGCCTGCACGACCTCGCGGCCGGCAGTGCCACCGTCACCCTGCAGACCTACCGGTCTCTGCGCGGGATGCCCGCCGTCTGACCCGGTCATGCCGTTGGCGGCAAGGTGGCGACGGCTAGGCTCGCGGCAACGTCCGCACCACCCCCTCGGAGGTCACCCGTGGTCCGTCCCCTCGCCCGCCCGACGCGGGCCCGCCGCACCGCCGCAGCCGTGCTGGTGCCGTTGTCCCTGGCCGCACTCACCGCCTGCGGTGACGACGAGGGCAGCGCGGCGTCATCCGGCAACGTGGCGCTCGAGTCGCAGGTCGAGGAGGTCGCCGAAGGCGAGACCGTGGACGCCGCGGACGTCGGCGAACAGATGCTGGCCAGCTTCACCGAGGGCGAGACGGTCTCCGTCGAGATGACGATGACGCTGATGGGGGCCGAGATGGTCTCCGAGGGTGTCGGCAGCTACGCCGGCGACCAGCCGGAGACCGCGATGACGATGACCAACCCGTTCCTCGGCGAGGACGAGACGGAGGTCAGGTTCGTCGACGGCGTCGTCTACATGAACCTCGGCGCGCTGAGCGACAACAAGTTCTGGTCGCTCGACCCCAGCGACGCCGACGGCTCCGGCCTCCCGCTGGGCGGCACCCTGGACCAGATGGCCGACCCCCGGGCGGCGCTGGAGTCGATGTCGGAGGCCGTCACCGAGGCCGTCTACGCCGGAGAGGAGGAGGTCGACGGCGAGACGACCGACCGTTACACGCTCACCATCGACGTCGAGGAGATGTTCGCCGCCAGCGGGCTCGGGGAGCTCGGCGCCGACGCGACCGCGATGATGCCCGCCGAGGTCACCCAGGACATCTGGTTCGGCGAGGACGGCCTGGTCCGCAAGGCCGCGGTCGACATGGGCGACGCCGGCAGCACGGTCATGGAGTTCTCCGGCTGGGGTGAGCCGGTCACCATCGAGGCGCCGCCGGCCGACCAGGTCGAGGAGATGCCGGATCTCGACCAGCTCGGCCAGATGGGCGGCCAGGTCGCAGGCTGAACCGGGCCTCGCCTCGACACAACGCCGCCGGCCCCGGGGAGACCCGGGGCCGGCGGCGTTCTCGTGGTCGCGCGTCGCGACGCGGGCCGGCTCAGCGGCCGCGCATGTTCTGCCGCAGGCCCTTCATGTTCGTGGGCATCGGGCCCTTGGGCAGCGGGATGTTGGACCGGTGCGCGTCGAGCGCCTTGAGCCGGTTCATGATGTCGGTCATCTCGGCGGGCTTCACCGAGCGGCCCAGCTTCTGCACGTGCCGCACCAGCTTGGGCAGCGGCACCTGACCCTCACCGTTGCCGCAGACCACCTCGTGGATCGGGGCCTCCGCGGCGACCCGCTCGTGCTTGCGGCGCTCACCGGTCATCAGCGGCCGCAGCCGGTTGGGGTTGCCCTCGCCGATCAGCACGATGCCGGGCGGGCCGACCAGGCGGTGCACGACGTCCTGCTGCTTGTTGAACGCGATCACCGGGTCGGAGTGCCACCCGCGCTTGAGCATCCGCAGTGCCGCGGCCGCGGCGCCGGGCTGGCCCTCCATCTGGGCGTACGCCGCGGACTGGGCGCGGCGCCCGAAGACCACGGTGGCGCCGAGCAGACCGAACATCAGGGTGCCGGTGATCGTGATGATCCAGCTCAGCACGCCGTCGCCCGGCAGCACCCAGAAGATGACGAACGCCAGCGCCGCAGCCAGCACGAACGCCCCGAGCATCCACCACACGACGGCCGGGTCGGACCGCCGGGTCATCCGGAAGGTCTCGACGAACTGAGCTCGCTTGGTCATCTTGTCGGGATCGACGGCCTTGGCCATGACGGTCTGCGTCTCCTGCGTGAGGCGTGGTGCGGCGGATGGGAGGTGGGGCAGGCAGCCGAGGGTCAGCCGCCGACGGCGGCGGCGCCGGTGCGCGCGTCCATGGCCTGACGGTACAGCCGCCCGGCCCGGTAGGACGAACGGACCAGCGGGCCGGACATGACGCCCGAGAAGCCGATCTGCTCCGCCTCGGCGGCCAGCTCGACGAACTCCTCGGGCTTCACCCACCGCTCGACCGGGTGGTGGCGCACCGAGGGGCGGAGGTACTGGGTGATCGTGACCAGCTCGCAGCCGGCGTCGTGCAGGTCGCGAAGCGCCTGGCTGACCTCCTCGCGGGTCTCGCCCATGCCGAGGATCAGGTTCGACTTGGTGACCAGACCGAAGTCGCGGGCCTGGGTGAGCACGTCGAGGGAGCGGTCGTAGCGGAACGCCGGCCGGATCCGCTTGAAGATGCGCGGCACCGTCTCGACGTTGTGCGCGAGCACCTCCGGTCGCGACTCGAACACCTCGCGCAGCAGGTCGGGCTTGCCGTTGAAGTCGGGGATCAGGTTCTCGACGCCGGTCTCGGGGTTGAGCTCGTGGATGGCGCGCACCGTCTCGGCGTACAGCCAGGCACCACCGTCGGGCAGGTCGTCACGGGCGACTCCGGTGATCGTCGCGTAGCGCAGGCCCATGGTCTGCACCGACTCCGCGACCCGCCGCGGCTCGTCGCGGTCCAGCGGCTGCGGCTTGCCGGTGTCGATCTGGCAGAAGTCGCAGCGGCGCGTGCACTGGTCGCCGCCGATGAGGAAGGTCGCCTCGCGGTCCTCCCAGCACTCGAAGATGTTGGGGCAGCCGGCCTCCTGGCAGACCGTGTGCAGCCCCTCGGACTTCACCAGCCCCTGGAGCTCCTTGTACTCCGGGCCCATCCGGGCCTTGGTCTTGATCCAGGCCGGCTTGCGCTCGATGGGGGTCTCGCTGTTGCGGGCCTCGAGACGGAGGAGCTTGCGGCCTTCGGGAGCGGGGGCGGTCACGTCGGTCAACTGTACGCCGCGGGCCACAGGCACCCGCCTGCGGGAGAGCCGCGGCCGGAGCAGGGTCAGGGCACGTCGCGGCGGCCGAAGGAGGCCAGGGACGCGGCGCTGGCGGCGAGTGTGATGACCGCGAAGTAGACGGCTCCGCCGAACGCGGTGATCCGCTCCACGCAGCGGTCGGGCACGCGGGGACCGCCGTCGCAGCCGGGGCGCTCCCACACGGTGAACTCGATGCCGTCGACGAGCACGGCCATCGCGTTGTTGTGGGGCAGCACCCAGTGGTGGGTCGGCACCCCGAGCACGCCCAGCAGCGTGGCGCCGGCGAGGGCGACGGCGAACATCACCCCCAGGGTCGCAACGGTGCTGCGGAACAGCATCGTGAGGGCATAGCCGCCGAGCCCGGCGACGCCGCAGAGGGCGGCGCCGCGCAGCACCTGCTGGTAGGCCTCGGTCATCGTGCCGTCGGGCAGGTCGAGGTCGCGGGAGCTGGCGATCGCCCACAGTCCGGTCCAGTACGCCGCGAGGACCAGCGCCGCGAAGCCGGCCGTCACGGCGAGCACCGTCAGCCCCTTCGCGAGCCACACCCTGGCACGGCGTGGCTCGAAGAGCAGCTGGTTGCTCATCGAGCCGCTGTTCCAGTCGTGGCCGACGAACGTGGTGCCCAGCAGCAGCATCAGCGCACCGAGGACGACGGCCACCGCGATCGCGGAGCCCTCCTCGCGCTCCTGGACCAGGTCGAGGGGCGAACGGGTGAGGTACCACTCGGCCTGGGGGAGGATCGCCTCCGCACAGGCGGCCTCGACCTCGTCGGCCCCGCCGCCGGCGGCGCCCCAGCGTTCGGGCTTGGCCTCGCAGCGCTTCAGCTGCCGCTGCATGTAGGGCTGCTCGGCCTCGCGCTCGACCGTGAGCTCGGCGTTGCGCCGTTCGGCCTCGGAGACCGGCCGGGTGTTCCAGGCAGTGGCGGCGAGCACCAGCGCCGGGATGACGACCGCGGCGAGCAGCAGCAGCACGACCGCACGCCGCCACCGCAGCCGGGTCAGCTCGACCCGCAGCAGCGCGATCACGACCGACCTCCGTCCGGGCCGGTGTGGGCCGTGAGGTGGCCGCCGAGGGTGTCGGCGGCGGTGAGCTGGAGGAACACGGTCTCCAGGTCGGGGCGCATCGAGGTCAGCTCGCTGAGCCAGATGCCGGCGCCCGCGAGGGCCCGGGTGACCTCGGCGGGCCGCTCGGCCTCGACCAGGAGCGTGCCCTCGGGCTGCCCGGACGAGTCGGGTGCGACGACGAACCCGGCGGACTCCAGCGTCGAGCGGGCCGCCGCGGCGTCGGGCACCGAGATCCGGTGCACCGCGTCGCCGCCGACGAGGTCCTCGACCCGGCCGCTGGCCAGCAGCCGGCCGTTGCCGATGATCGTGGCCGAGCTGCACACCTGTTGCACCTCGGCGAGGATGTGGGAGCTCAGCAGCACGGTGACCCCGGCGGCGCCGAGGCCGCGGATCATGTCGCGGATCTCTCGGATGCCGGCCGGGTCGAGCCCGTTGGTGGGCTCGTCGAGGATCAGCAGCTCGGGGTCCTTGAGCAGCGTGGCGGCGATCGCCAGTCGCTGCTTCATGCCCAGCGAGTAGGACTTGTAGCGGTCGCGGTCGCGATCGGTCAGCCCGACGCTCTCCACCGCGGCGTCCACCCGGGTGTCAGGGGCGCCGATGCTGCGGCTGAGCAACAGCAGGTTCTGCCGGCCGGTGAGGTTCGGGGAGAACTTCGGCATCTCCACCACCGCGCCCACCCGGCCGACCACGGCGGGGAGCCGGCGCGGCACGGGCTGCCCGAACAGCCGCATCGTGCCGGCGGTGGCCCGGGCCAGGCCGAGCAGCATCCGGATCGTGGTGGTCTTGCCGGAGCCGTTGGGGCCCAGGAAGCCGTGCACGCCGCCGGCCGGCACGGCCAGGTCCAGCCCCTGCACCGCGACCCGCAGCTCTCCCCGGCGGGTGCGGAACTCCTTGCGGAGCCCCTCCGCCTCGATGACGAGCTCGCTCATCTGTCCCCCTTGACGCCCGAGCGCCCCGGGCGGGCGCCCGACGATCCAACCAGTCGTCGGCATCGAGGGCCGCATCGACCCGCCGGGGGGCGCGCGGCCGATCAGCCGCCGGGCGTGAGCAGCTCGATGCGCGGCGTCCGGCCCGGCTCGGGGCGGGGCTCGTAGTCGGGCGTGGGGGAGTACGGCGTCCAGGCGAGGTAGTGGGCCAGGTGCCGCTCGACGCCGGGCAGCACGTCGGTGACGGTGACCCGTCGGCCGAGCTCCTGGCTGAGGGTGGTCACGCCGGCGTCGGCGATGCCGCACGGCACGAACCGGTCGTACCAGCCGAGGTCGACGTCGCAGTTGAGCGAGAAGCCGTGCATGGTCACGCCCCGGCTGACCCGGATGCCGATCGCGGCGATCTTGCGCTCGGGCCGGATGCCGTCGGCGCGCAGCCAGACGCCGCTGCGGCCGGGCACCCGGGCGGTCTCGACCCCGAGGTCCGCGCAGACGGCGATCAGCGCCTCCTCCACACGGCGTACGTAGTCGACGACCTTGACGTGGTCGGGGAGCCGCACGATCGGGTAGCCCACCAGCTGGCCGGGGCCGTGGAAGGTGATCTTGCCGCCCCGGTCGACGTCGATGACCTGGGCGCCGCCGGGGTCGGCGGGCCGTTCGTGCGGGTCGGTGCGCTTGCCGGCGGTGAACACCGGCGGGTGCTCGAGCAGCAGCACGGTGTCTGGCTGCTCGCCCTGGACGACCCGGTCGTGCACCTCGCGCTGCAGCTCCCAGGCGGCGAGGTAGTCGACCGCGGCGTCGCCCAGCCCGGCGATGGTGAAGATCGGGTCGCTCACGCGGTCGACCCTACGCCGACGGTGGCGATGGCCCACAGGCCGTGGGCGCGCGGCGGCCTGTGGATGACGTCGACGGGACTCCAGTGGATCGGGGCATGGTGGGGGAGTGCACGACGACCCGGCCACCCCAGCGATGCCGCCGGCCGCGCTGCCCCGGCAGCCGGTCCGGCCGCCGTCGCTGTGGCTGCTGGTGCTCGCCGTGCTGGTCACCGCGGTGCCGTTGGTGGTGGCCGTGCTGTTGCCACCGGCCGGCGGGTCACCGACTGTGGTCGCGGCCCGCCTCGAGCCGGCGGAGGTGGCGCCCGTGGCGCCTCGTGAGGAGGTGGGGGCGCTCGCGGTGCTGCGTGCCTGGGACCAGCGCCGCGCGCGTGCCTGGGCCGCCGGCGACCCGCGACGGCTGGTGTCGCTCTACCTCCCGCGGTCCCGGGCCGGGGCCCGTGATCGCGCCATGCTTCGCGCCTGGCGTGCTCGTGGTGTTGCGGTCACCGGTCTGCGCACGCAGCTGCTCGCCGCCCAGGTGCTCGTGGAGCGCCGGCGCCGATTCGTCGTGCAGGTGACCGAGCGGGTGGCCGGCGCCACCGCCCGGCTCGGGTCCGGCCGCGAGGTGCGGCTGCCGGTCTCGGTGCCGGTGCAGCGGGTCGTCGAGCTGCGCCGCCGCGACGGCCGGTGGCGGGTCGCCTCGGTGCGGGCCGGGGCCACCCGCCGCGAGCCCCCCGCATATCGAGGTGAGCCGCGAGGGGCGGTTGGGTGAGGATGTCCGGGTGACCGAGCTGAGACTGCGTCCGCTCCGCCTCGACGACGAGCCCGAGGCCGTGCGCGCCCACGACGAGCTCGCCGTCGACGGGTTCGACTTCCTGCAGCTGTGGCAGCCCGGCGACGACTGGGCCTCGCTCGTGGAGCGGTACGCCGCCATCCGCTGCGGACGCGACCTCCCCGAGCGGTTCGTGCCCTCCTCCTTCCTGGTGGCCGAGGTGGGCGGCGTGCTGGTGGGGCGGGTCTCGGTGCGCCACGAGCTCAACGACTGGCTGGCTCGGTTCGGCGGCCACATCGGCTACGCCGTCAGGCCTGGGCACCGGCGCCGCGGCCACGCCACCGAGATGCTGCGCCAGTCGCTCGTGGTCGCGCGGGCGGTCGGCGTCGACCGAGCCCTGGTCACCTGCGACGACGACAACCTCGCCTCGGCAGCGACGATCGAGCGCTGCGGCGGGGTGCTCGACTCGGTGGTCGACGTCGACGGGGCGGAGGTCAAGAAGCGGCGCTACTGGATCGACTGACGCTCGCCGAACCGGCCGCCGTCAGCGCAGCCCGGTGGTCAGGATCGCCTCGACGTCGGGGTCGCGGAACCCGTAGCCGGCCTCCTCGAGCACCGCCGAGCGCACGTTGAGCGAGCCGAGCAGCTCCGGCGCCATCGCCCCGGCTCCCACGCGCAGCGCGAACGAGGGCACGGCGAGCGCGGCGGGCCGGTGCACCGCGCGGGCCAGTGCCCGGGTGAACTCGGCGTTGGTGGGCGGCTGCGGGCAGGTGAGGTTCACCGGGCCGCTGACGGTGGGGTGCTCGGCCAGGAACGCGACCGCGCCGACCCAGTCGCGCAGCGAGATCATCGCCATGTGCTGCCGGCCGCTGCCCAGTCGCGCCCCGAGGCCGGCCTTGAACAGCGGCAGCAGCAGCTTCAGCGGCGCCGCGGCACGGTCCATCACCGGCGCGGTCCGGAGCACGCACACGCGGGCGCCCGCTTCGGCTGCGGGCGTCGTGGCGGCCTGCCACTCGCGGGTGACCTCGGTCAGCAGCGCGTGGCCGCGGCTGTCGGAGGCCTCGGTGAGCAGCGCGTCGCCGTGGTCGCCGTAGTAGGAGATGCCGTTGCCGGCGAGGTATGCCGGACGGCTGGTCGCCGCGGCGATCGCCTCGGCGAGCACGCGGGTCGTGGTGACCCGGCTCTCGCGCAGCTCACGGGCCCACCGGTCCGAGTGCGGGTTGCCCGCAGTCGGCGAGCCGGCGAGGTTGACGACGACGTCGGCGGACTCCACCAGCCCCGGGTCGAGGTCGCCGCGGTAGGGATCCCACCGGGCCTCGTCCGCCCCCCGCGCCTCCCGGCGTACCAGCGCGGTGACGGTGTGGCCGCGCTCCAGCAGCTCCGCGCGCAGGTGGCTGCCGAGGAAGCCGGAGGCGCCGGCGATCACGATGTGCATGCCTCCAGCCTGCCAGCCGGGGGGTCGGGTCCGCTGTCGTGTCGGTTCACCAAGGGATGCAGACGAAGCTGCGGGTGTCGGTTCGGCTGCATCCCTTGGTGAACCTGCACTTCCCCAGGCGAATCCGGCTAGGGAAGTGCAGGTTGACCTGCATCCCTTGGTGAACCTGCACCGCCGTGCGCCCCACGAACGCCGGAAGCCGGCGCCGACGTGACGACGTCGGCACCGGCTCCCGGTGATCACGCAGAGTGCGCGGGCTGGTCACACCTCGAACTGGCCGGCCTCCAGGCGCTGCTTGACGTCGCTGAGGAACCGGCCCGCGTCGGCACCGTCGACCAGCCGGTGGTCGTAGGTGAGCGCGAGGTAGACCATGTGCCGCACCGCGATCGTCTCGCCGAGGTTCGGGTCGTCGATGACCACGGGGCGCTTGACGACCGTGCCCGGGCCGAGGATGGCCACCTGCGGCTTGTTGATGATCGGGGTGTCCCAGAGCGCCCCGACGCTGCCGAGGTTGGTGATCGTGAACGTGCCGCCGGAGAGCTCGTCGGGCCCGATCTTGTTGGTCCGGGTGCGCTCGGCGATGTCGGCGATCTTCTTCGCCAGCCCGGCGATGGAGAGGTCGCCGGCGTCCTTGACCACCGGGGTGAGCAGGCCCTTCTCGGTGTCGACCGCGATCGCGAGGTTCTCGCGGTCGAAGTAGGTGATCTCACCGGCCTCGGTGTCGATCACCGCGTTGAGCTTCGGGTGCTCCTTGAGCGCGTCGACCGCCGCCTTGGCGAAGAACGGCAGGTAGGACAGCTTGACCCCCTCACGGGCCAGGAAGTCGGCCTTCGCCGTGTCGCGCAGCCGGGCCACGTTGGTCACGTCGACCTCGACCACCTGGGTGAGCTGGGCGGTGGTCTGCAGCGAGTCGAGCATCCGCTCGGAGATGATCTTGCGCAGTCGGCTGATCTTCTCGGTGGTGCCGCGCAGCTTCGCCGCCGCCTCCGAGGAGGCGGCCGCGGCGGCCGGGGCCGGCGCGGCAGGAGCGGCGGCGGCGGGGGCGGGAGTCTCCTTGGCCTTCGCGGCCTCGAGGACGTCCTGCTTGCGGATGCGTCCGCCGACACCGGTGCCGGTGACCGCCGACAGATCGACGCCGTGCTGGGCGGCGAGCTTGCGCACCAGCGGGGTGACGTAGCCCGGACCGTCACCGGACGGCGCCGCCGTCTGGGCCGGAGCGGGCTGGCTCTGCTGGGCCGGGGCCGGCTGGCTCTGCGGGGCCGCGGCGGGCTCCGACTTCGCCTCTTCCTTCTTCGGCTCCGGCTCGGGCTCCGGCTCCGGCTCGGGCTCGGGCTCCGGCTCCGGCTCGGGCTCGGGCTCCGGCTCCGGCTCGGGCTCGGGCTCCTTCTGGGCCGGGGCTGCGTCACCGGACCCGATGACCGCCAGCTCGGCGCCGACCTCGACGGTCTCGTCCTCGCTGACCTTGATCTCGAGCAGGGTGCCGGTGACCGGTGAGGGGATCTCGGTGTCGACCTTGTCGGTGGAGACCTCCAGCAGCGGCTCGTCGACGGCCACCTCGTCGCCGACCTGCTTGAGCCAGCGGGTGACGGTGCCCTCGGTGACCGACTCACCCAGCGCCGGCAGCACGACCGGGGTGCCCCCGCCGCCACCGCCGCCGGAACCGCCGGCGGCAGGAGCGTCCTGCTTGTCAGCCTCCGGCGTCTCGTCGCCCGGAGGCAGGTCACCGGTCTCCTCGGCGACCTCCTGCTCCTGCTCGGCCTTCTTCTCGGCCTCGCCCTCGTCGGCCGGCTGGGCCTCGGGCTCGGCCTGCTCGTTCCCGCCACCGGAGTCGCCGGCGGACTCGCCCTCGTCGCCGATCACGGCCAGCAGGCCGCCGACCTCGACGGTGTCGTCCTCGTTCGCCTTGATCTCCAGCAGGGTGCCGGCGACCGGTGAGGGGATCTCGGTGTCGACCTTGTCGGTGGAGACCTCCAGCAGCGGTTCGTCGACGGCCACCTGGTCGCCGACCTGCTTGAGCCAGCGGGTGACGGTGCCTTCGGTGACGGACTCGCCGAGTGCCGGGAGGTTGACTTCGGTGGCCATGGAGTTCCTTCGCTCGCTTCGGGTGGACTTCGTCGTCTCGGTGCCAGGTGGTGCGGGGTGGTGCGGGGTGTGTGTCAGGAGTGGGCGTGCAGGGGCTTGCCGGCCAGGGCCAGGTGGGCCTCGCCGAGCGCCTCGTTCTGGGTGGGGTGGGCGTGGAGCAGCGGCGCGACGTCCTCGGCGTGCCCTTCCCAGCCGTAGATCAGCTGGGCCTCGCCCACCAGCTCGCCGACCCGGTCGCCGACCAGGTGCAGGCCGACCACGGGGCCGCGGTCGCGGCGGACCAGCTTCACGAATCCCTGGGTGCGCAGGATCTGGCTCTTGCCGTTGCCGCCCAGGTCGTAGGTCAGCGTGTCGACCGCCTCGGCGCCGTAGCGCTCCACCGCCTGCGCCTCGGTGAGACCCACGGAGGCGACCTCGGGGGAGGAGTAGGTGACGCGGGGGATGCCGTCCTGATCGATCGGACGCGGCTCGAGCCCGGCGATCTCCTCGGCCACGAAGATGCCCTGGGCGAAGCCTCGGTGGGCCAGCTGCGGGCCCGGCACGATGTCACCGACGGCGTAGACGCCCTCGACGCCGGTGCGGCAGCGTTCGTCGGTGAGCACGAACCCGCGGTCCAGGCGCAGGCCCTGCTGCTCGTAGCCGAGGCCGTCGGTGACCGGGCCGCGGCCGACGGCGACCAGCAGCAGCTCGGCCTCGATCACGTCGCCGCCCTCGACGGTGACCGCGACGCCGTCGTCGGTGGTCTTGACGCTCTGGAAGGGCGTGGCGGTGCGCGCGGTGATGCCGCGCTTGCGGAAGGCGCGCTCGAGGGCCTTCGAGGAGGCTTCGTCCTCGGTGGGCACCAGCCGTGGCAGCGCCTCGACGATCGTGACCTCGGCCCCGAAGCTGCGCCAGACGCTGGCGAACTCGCAACCGATCACGCCGCCGCCGAGCACGACGACCGAGGCGGGCACGCGGTCCAGGCGCAGCGCCTGCTCGGAGCTGATCACCCGCTCGCCGTCGATCTCCAGGCCGGGCAGCGTGCGGGGGTAGGAGCCGGTGGCGAGCACCAGGTGGCGGCCGGTGAGCACGTCGCCGCCGTCCACGGTGACCTGGCGAGGGCCGGTGACCCGGCCCGACCCGGCGATCACCTGGATGCCGCGGCTCTTGACCAGCCCGGCGAGGCCCTTGTGCAGCCGGTCGACGACGCCCTGTTGGTAGGCGGTCACACCGGGCATGTCGATGCCGTCGAGCGAGGCACGCACGCCGAACTGGCCGGCCTCACGGGCCGAGTCGGCGACCTCGGCGGCGTGCAGCAGCGCCTTGGTGGGGATGCAGCCGACGTGCAGGCAGGTGCCGCCCAGCTTGTCCTTCTCGACCAGGCCGACCGTGAGCCCCAACTGGGCTGCCCGGAGTGCGCAGGCGTAGCCGCCTGAGCCCGCCCCGAGGACGAGTACGTCGAAGTCGGCGTCGGCCACGCTGGTCCTTCCCTCCGTCGGCCCTGCTCCGCGACCCGGTCAGACCGGGCCGGTCCATCTTTGCACCTCACGCCAGCACCGCCACACCCAGGCCGTGACGGCGGCCACGACCGCGGTACCCGGTCGGCCGCGGTCGCACCGGGTGTCTTTTCGGGCCGTGGCCCGGGTCGTGTGCCTGAGAACGCGCCATGGCGCGTCCGGGGGCACACGACCCAGGGCGACCGGGCACACTGGTGCCATGTCACTGTTCGACCGGTTCCGCCGCGGGCCGAAGATGCGCCGACCCGCGCAGGACGCCGCCCGCACCGGCTCCACCCGTGTGCGGGCCTCCGACAAGGTCGACCAGGAGCACCTCCAGACCTGGGTCGCCGAGCGCCGCGGGGTCGAGGGGTTCGTCGAGCCGCGCACCGCGGTCAGCGACGTGACGCTGCTGCTCGTCGCCCACGACGGCGAGTGGACCCGCCGGCGGGTGCCCTCGATCGGCTGGGCGCACGACTTCTGCAACAAGCACCAGGTGCCGTCGTACGACGCCGCGGTGGTCGGCATCCCGCAGCGGATGCGCGACTTCAACCGGCGCCGCAAGGAGCAGGGGCTGTAGGTCCCATCGGTCACACACGTCACCGTGGGCCAACGAATCCGACGGTTGGCCGATGAACCTTCATGGGCCAACCGTCGGATTCACCGCCTGACCGGTGAATCGACCACCCGGTGCTCTCAGTCCACCAGGCCCCGGGCGAAGTCGACCAGCGTCGCCACCGCGAACCCGGTGCCGCCGGAGGTGACGTGGCCCGAGGGGCCGCCGGAGTTGAACCCGGGGCCGGCGATGTCGAGGTGGGCCCAGGGCAGGCCGGCGGTGAACTCGCGCAGGAACGCCGCCGCGAACAGGCCGCCGCCCCAGCGAATCCAGTCGTGCTGGGCGAGGTCGGCGATCTTGCTGCCGGTGATCCGCTCGCGCATGTGCTCGGGGATCGGCATCGGCCAGTGCTCCTCGCCGGCGACCCGCGAGGCGGCCAGCACCTGCTGGACCACCTCGTCGCTGCCCATCACCCCGGCCACCTTGTCGCCGAGCGCGACCACCATGTGGCCGGTCAGGGTGGCGACGTCGACCACCAGGTCTGGCTTCACCTCGGTGGCGCGGACCAGCGCGTCGGCCAGCACCAGGCGGCCCTCGGCGTCGGTGTTGAGCACCTCGACGGTGGTGCCGCCATAGATCGTGAGCACGTCGCCGGGGCGCAGCGCCGCGCCGGAGAGCATGTTCTCGGCCATCGGGGCGAAGGTGCTGACCTTCAGCGGCAGCCCCAGCTCGGCGATCGCGAAGGTCGCCTGGACGACCGCGGCCGCGCCGGCCATGTCGGACTTCATCTCGCCCATGCTCTGGGCCGGCTTGATGGTGAGACCACCGGAGTCGAAGGTGATGCCCTTGCCGACCAGCGCCAGGTGCTGCTTGGCGCCCCGGGGGGAGTAGCTCAGCTCGACCAGCCGGGGCGGCGCCGCCGAGCCTGCACCGACACCGAGGATGCCGCCGCAGCCGAGGTCGGCGAGCTCCTTCTCGTCCAGCACCCGGATCGAGACCTTGGGAGCGCCGCGGCCCTTGCCGAGCTCCTTGCCGGCGGCCACGACCGCGTCGGCGAACGCCGGAGGGGTCAGGTCGCCGGGAGGGGTGTTCACCCAGTCGCGGGTCGCGGCCACGGCGCGGCTGACGATGCGCGCCTCCTCGAAGGCGGTGGTGGCCTGCTTCTTGCGGGCCAGGGGGCTCAACACCACCACCTCGCCGACGTGCGTCGGGTCGGCCTTGTCCAGCTTGTACGCCGTGAACGTGTAGCCGCCGAGCTCGTGGCCCTCGGTGGCCGCGCGCACCAGCTCGGGCGAGTCGGCCGGCAGTGCCAGCGCCACCGACGCGGCGTTGGTGGCCGCCCGGCTCGCGGCGCCGGCCGCGCGGCGTACCGCAGCGGGGGTGGCCTCCTTGCCGAGCCCGACCAGCACCAGCAGAGGCGAGGAGAGGGTGCCCGCGGTCGGCACCTTCACGACCTCGCCGGGCTTGCCGGTCACGCCCAGCGTCGAGAGCAGCGGCCGCAGCTTGCGGCCGTAGGCCTTGGCGACGTCGTCGCCTCCGGCGGCCAGCTCTGGGCCCTTGTCCGACTGGAGGACGCCGACGACGACGGCGTCGGCCCGGGTCTTCGCGGGGCTGGCGTTGCGCAGGGTGTACGACGTCACCGACGCAGGATAGCCAGCGGGTCCGCTGCGGTAGGTTCGCGGCATGGCCGACCAGCCCGCCCCCGACCAGCTGTTGCGCTCGCCGCTCCACGACCGGCACGCCGCCCTCGGCGCCAAGTTCGCGGAGTTCGGGGGGTGGTCGATGCCGCTTGAGTACCCCACCGGTGTCGTCAAGGAACACACCGCGGTCCGCGAGTCCGTCGGCATCTTCGACGTCAGCCACCTCGGCAAGGCCCTGGTCGCCGGGCCCGGTGCCGCGGCGTACGTCAACGCGACGCTCAGCAACGACCTCGCCCGCATCGGGCCCGGTCAGGCCCAGTACACGCTCTGCTGCGACGACGAGACCGGCGGCATCGTCGACGACCTGATCGCCTACCTGCACGCCGACGACCGGGTGCTGCTGGTGCCGAACGCCGCGAACACGGCCGAGGTGGTACGCCGCCTGGCCGGCGCCGCGCCCGAGGGCGTCACGGTCACCGACCAGCACCGCGACCACGTCGTGCTGGCCGTGCAGGGGCCGCGCAGCGACGAGGTGCTCGAGCGGGCCGGGCTGCCGGTCGGGCACGACTACATGTCGTTCGTCGAGGCGGAGTTCGGCTCGGCCGCCGTGGTGGTCTGCCGCACCGGCTACACCGGCGAGCGCGGCTACGAGGTGGTCGCCCCCACGGCCGTGGCGACCGAGCTCTGGGACGCCCTGGTCGCCGCCGGCGAGCCGGCCGGCACGCTGCCGTGCGGTCTCGGCGCCCGCGACACCCTGCGCACCGAGATGGGCTACCCGCTGCACGGCCAGGACATCTCTCTCGACGTCACGCCCGTCCAGGCCCGCCTCGGCTGGGCGGTGGGCTGGAAGAAGGAGTCGTTCTGGGGGCGGGCGCCGCTGCTCGCCGAGAAGGCGGAGGGCCCGCGGCGCCTGCTCCGCGGCCTGGTCGCGGTGGGCCGGGGCATCCCGCGGCCCGGCATGTCGGTGAGCCTGACCCCCGACGTGCTGCTCGGCGAGGTCACCTCCGGCACGTTCTCCCCGACCCTGCGCAAGGGGGTCGGGCTCGCGCTGCTGCCCGCGTTCGTCGCCGAGGACGCCGAGGTCGGGGTCGACGTGCGCGGCCGGCGTGAGATCTTCCAGGTGACCAAGCCGCCGTTCGTGGACCCGTCGGTGAGAGGGAGCTGAACCCGTGAACCTGCCCGACCCGCCCCCGCTGTTCCGTCCGCCGTCGCCGGCCGAGCGCCCCTGGTGGTGGCGCCTCGAGAACGCCGCCGGCGACGAGGTCCCGGTCGCCGAGGAGTGGTCGGGCGAGCGGTTCGCCAGCCAGGCCGACGCCGAGTCGTGGGTCGGTGAGTTCTGGGCCGAGCTGGCCGAGCAGGGCGTCGACGCGGTGACGCTCTTCGAGCACGACCGACAGGTCTACGGCCCGATGTCGCTGCACGCCTGAGGTCCTAGAGTGCGCAGCATGCGCGCATTCCGGCAGGTCGACGTGTTCTCCACCGAGCCGATGCTCGGCAACCCGGTGGCGGTGGTGCACGACGCGGACGGCCTGAGCAGCGACCAGATGGCCGCGTTCGCGCGGTGGACCAACCTCTCGGAGACCACGTTCCTGCTCCGGCCCACCACGCCGGGCGCCGACTACCGGCTGCGCATCTGGACGCCCGGCGGGGAGCTGCCGTTCGCCGGCCACCCGACCCTCGGCAGCGCGCACGCCTGGCTGGAGGCCGGCGGGGTGCCCGCCGAGGCCGGCGAGGTCGTGCAGGAGTGCGGTGCCGGCCTGGTGCGGGTGCGGCGCACCGGTGAGCGGCTCGCCTTCGCCGCCCCGCCGCTGGTGCGCTCCGGCCCCGTCGACGAGACCGACCTGGCCCGCATCTGCCGGGCGCTGCGGATCGCCGAGTCCGACGTCGTGGACGCCGCCTGGGTCGACAACGGGCCCGGCTGGGTCGCGGTGCTGCTCGACGACGCCGACGCGGTGCTCGACCTGCGCCCCGACCTCGCCGCGTTCGGCGGCCTCGAGATCGGCGCGGTCGGGCCGCACGGCCGCGGCGAGAGCGACGCCGACGTCGAGGTGCGCGCCTTCGTGCCGTCGCTGGGCATCGGCGAGGACCCCGTCACCGGCAGCCTCAACGCCGGCATCGCCCAGTGGCTGGCCGGCGGCCGGCTCCCCACGGCGTACGTCGCCGCGCAGGGGGCCGCGCTCGGCCGCCGCGGCCGGGTGCACGTCGACACCGGCACCGACGGCACGATCTGGGTCGGTGGGGCGACCCTGACCACCATCGTCGGCGACGTCGCACTCTGACCGAGGGTCCCGGCGGTTAGGCTCACCGGCGTGCGCCAGTACCTCGACCTGCTCCAGCGTGTGCTCGCCGACGGCGTCGAGAAGGGCGACCGCACCGGCACCGGCACCCTCTCGGTCTTCGGCCACCAGATGCGCTTCGAGCTCGACCCCGCGCGAGGGGGCGGCTTCCCGCTGGTCACCACCAAGAAGGTGCACACCCGCTCGGTCTTCGGCGAGCTGCTGTGGTTCCTGCGCGGTGACACCAACGTGAAATGGCTCCAGGAGCGCGGCATCACGATCTGGGACGAGTGGGCCGACGCCGACGGTGACCTCGGCCCCGTCTACGGCGCCCAGTGGCGCTCCTGGCCGACCCCCGACGGCGGCCACGTCGACCAGCTCGCCCGGGTCGTCGACCAGATCCGCAGCGACCCCGACTCGCGCCGCCACATCGTCTCGGCCTGGAACGTCGCCGACATCCCGCGGATGGCGCTGGCGCCCTGCCACGCGCTGTTCCAGTTCTACGTCGCGCCGCCCGCCGAGCCCGGTGGCCGCGGCCGGCTGTCGTGCCAGCTCTACCAGCGCTCGGGCGACGTGTTCCTCGGCGTGCCGTTCAACATCGCCTCCTACGCGCTGCTCACCCACATGGTCGCGCAGGTCGCCGACCTCGAGGTCGGCGAGTTCGTGCACACGCTCGGTGACGCGCACCTCTACCTCAACCATCTCGACCAGGCCCGGCTGCAGCTGACCCGCGACCCGCGCCCGCTGCCCACGCTGCGGCTCGACCCGGCGGTCACCGAGCTCGACGCGTTCGAGCTCGAGCACATCGACCTCGACGGCTACGACCCGCACCCCGGCATCAAGGCGCCGATCGCGGTATGACCGCCCCGGCGTCGACTCCATGACCACGCCCGCCGGCCGCCGCGTCGTGCTGGTCGCCGCGGTGGCGCGCAACGGCGTCATCGGCGACGGGCCCGACATCCCGTGGCGGGTCCCGGGGGAGCAGCGGGAGTTCAAGGAGCTCACCCTCGGGCACGTGCTCGTGATGGGCCGCACCACCTTCGAGTCCATCGGCCGGCCGCTGCCCGGGCGGGCCACGGTCGTGCTCACCCGCGACGCCGCCTGGCGTGCCGACGGGGTGCTGGTGGCCCACGACGTCGACGAGGCGATGCTGCTCGCCGACCGGGCCGCCGACGGGCTGCCCGGCCAGGACGGCGAGGTCGCGGTGATGGTCGCCGGCGGCGCCCAGGTCTACGCCGCGCTGTTCGACACCGCCGACGAGCAGGTGCTCAGCCTGGTCGACCTCGAGCCGGACGGCGACGTGCACTACCCGGCGTACGACCCGGTCGACTGGGCCGAGGTCCGTCGCGAACCCCGCGCGGGCTACGACCGGGTCTGGCTGCGCCGGGCCTGACCGGCCGCCGCCGCGCGCCCGACCGCCTGGCAGGCTTGCCCCATGGAGCTGCGAGTGTTCACCGAGCCCCAGCAGGGGGCCACCTACGACGACCTGCTGCGCGTGGCGCAGACCGCCGAGGAGCTGGGCTACGGGGCGTTCTTCCGCTCCGATCACTACCTGGCGATGAACGTGCCCGGACAGCCCGGCCCCACCGACGCGTGGCTGACCCTGGCCGGCCTGGCCCGCGAGACCAGCACGATCCGGCTCGGCACGCTGATGACCAGCGCCACCTTCCGCTTCCCCGGCCCGCTGGCGATCTCGGTCGCCCAGGTCGACCAGATGAGCGGGGGCCGGGTCGAGCTCGGCCTGGGGGCCGGCTGGTTCGCGCAGGAGCACACGGCGTACGGCATCCCGTTCCCATCGACCAAGGAGCGCTTCGACCGGTTCGAGGAGCAGCTCGCGATCGTCACCGGCCTGTGGCGCACCGCCGAGGGCGGCACCTTCGAGTTCGAGGGGGAGCACTACCAGGTCGCCGACTCCCCGGCGCTGCCGAAGCCGGTGCAGCAGCCCGGCCCGCCCCTGCTGATCGGCGGTCTCGGCAAGCGCCGCACCCCTGCGCTCGCCGCGCGGTTCGCCGACGAGTTCAACCTGCCGTTCGTCGACGAGGAGACCACCCGCGGCCAGTTCGCCCGGGTCCGCGCCGCGTGTGAGGAGATCGGCCGTGACCCGGCCACGATGACCTGGTCCAACGCGCTGGTGCTGTGCGTCGGCAGCGACGAGGCCGAGCTCGACCGCCGCGCCGCAGCCATCGGGCGCGACAAGGCCGAGCTGCGCGAGAACGGGCTGGCCGGCACTCCCGCGGAGGTCGTCGACAAGCTCGCCCGGTACGCCGAGCTGGGCGCGCAGCGCGCCTACCTGCAGGTGCTGGACCTCACCGACCTCGACCACCTGCGACTGGTCGCCGCGGAGGTGCTGCCGCAGGTGCGCGATCTCTGAGCCCGCCCCGGAGGGCTACCGGCAGCCGATGACCCCCAGGTCGTCGGCGACCCGGTGCGCCCAGGCGTCGATCGCGTTCCAGTCGCGGAAGTCGCCCTGGGGCAGCCGGTCGCGGCCGCCGGCGCGCAGCCAGCGGACCCGGTCGGGCACGGAGAGCTGGGAGACCTGCAGCGCGCCGGCGAAGCGGCGGAAGTCGAGCGCGCCGAGCGTCTCGGCGACGCGCGCCAGCTCGGGGGCCTCGCCCCACTGCTGCGAGGGGTCGGCGTCGGCGGCACCGAGCGGGCCGGAGGCGAAGAGCCAGACCGGCCGGTCCACCAGCGCCTGGTGGTGGCGCTCGACGAACGCGACGGCGTCGGGCAGCCAGGCGTCGCGATAGGTGGCGGCGCCGACCACGACGGAGTCGTAGGGGGTGAGGTCGTCGACCTCCTGCACCCGGCGCACCCGCACGTCCTGGCCGATCGGTTCGAGGTTGACGCTGAGCACCGCTCCGATGCGGCCTGCGATCTGTCGAGTGGCGCCGTAACGGCTGGCGTAGGCCACGAGCACGGTCATCCGGACCCCCTTCGGCCCCACCCTGCCCTGCCCGGCGGCCAAGTCGCAGGGACGAAGGGCCCGACTCGGAGTACCTTCGGCCCCCGGCCCGACTCACGGGGTCGTGTACCCCACAACGCGCCATGGCGCGTCCTGGGGCACACGACCCGGCCGCCCGCGGACGGCGTGCCGGTTCGGACCCCGGCCCGCGAGCGATAACCTGGGGCCCATGACGTCTTCGCCCGCCGCGCCGTTCGGCCACGTCCTGACGGCGATGGCGACCGCCTTCCACGACGACGGCTCGCTCGACCTCGACGGCACCGCCCGGGTCGCCCGCCACCTGGTCGAGCACGGGCACGACGGGGTCGTGGTCTCCGGCACCACCGGCGAGTCACCGACGACCACGCCCGACGAGGACGGCGAGATCCTCGCCGCGGTCCGCGAGGCGGTCGGCGCCGACGTCACCGTGGTCGCGGGCGTCGGCACCAACGACACCCGCACCTCCCTGGTGCTCGCCCAGCAGGCCCGCAAGCACGGCGCCGACGGGGTGCTGCTGGTCACGCCCTACTACAGCAAGCCCGCGCAGCGCGGCATCCTCGAGCACTTCCGCCAGGTCACCGACGCCGCGGAGCTGCCGGTGATGCTCTACGACATCCCCGGCCGCACCGGCAGCCAGATCTCGATGGAGAGCTACCGCGAGATGGCCGGCTGGGAGAGCGTCGTCGCGATCAAGGACGCCGTCGGCGACTTCGCGCGCGGAGTCCGGCTGCAGCAGCTCGGGTTCGCGATCTACTCCGGCGACGACGCCGCCAACCTCGGGTGGCTGGCCCACGGCGCGGCCGGGTTCGTCTCCGTGTGCGGCCACGCCATGGGCGACCAGCTGCGGGCGCTGCACGACACCTACCGCGCCGACCCGGCCGGCGCCCTCGAGATCTTCTCGCGGATGCTCCCCGCGATCGACGCCATGATGGGCGTCCCCAACTACGGAGCGACCACCGCCAAGGCAGCGCTCGAGCTGCTCGGCGTCCTCGACAACCGGTTCGTCCGCTCGCCGCTGGCGCCGCTGGACGACGACGAGGTCGCCGCGCTGCGCGCCGGGCTCGTCGCGGCCGGGCTACTGACGTAAAGGAACCCACTTGAGCCATCCCCACCCCGAACTCACCGCTCCGGCCGAGCTGGCGAAGGGAGGTCTGCGGATCACCCCGTTCGGGGGACTGGGCGAGGTCGGCCGCAACATGACCGCCTTCGAGTACGACGGCCGGTTGCTGATCGTCGACTGTGGCGTGCTCTTCCCCGAGGACCACCACCCCGGCGTCGACCTGATCCTGCCCGACTGGTCCTCGATCCGCGACCGTCTCGACGACGTCGAGGCGCTCGTGCTCACCCACGGGCACGAGGACCACATCGGCGCGACCCCCTACCTGCTGCGCGAGCGCGGCGACATCCCGCTGGTCGGCTCCGAGCTCACCTTGGCGCTGCTCGGCTCGAAGCTGCGCGAGCACCGGCTCCGCGAGACCGTGCACCACAAGGTGAAGGAGGGCGACCGGGTCACCTTCGGCCCGTTCGACCTGGAGTTCGTCGCGGTCAACCACTCGATCCCCGACGCGCTGGCGGTGGCGATCCGCACCGGCGCCGGGATGGTGCTGCACACCGGCGACTTCAAGATGGACCAGCTGCCGCTGGACGGCCGGATCACCGACCTGCGCTCGTTCGCGCGGCTGGGCGAAGAGGGCGTCGACCTCTTCCTGGTCGACTCCACCAACGCCGAGACGCCGGGGTTCACGCCGTCGGAGAAGAAGATCACCCCGGTCATCGACCAGGTCTTCCGGGAGTCCAACCAGCGGGTGATCGTGGCCTGCTTCGCCTCTCACGTGCACCGGGTCCAGCAGGTGCTCGACGCGGCGTACGCCCACGAGCGGCAGGTCGCCTACGTCGGCCGCTCGATGGTGCGCAACATGGGCATCGCCCAGGACCTCGGCTACCTCAAGGTGCCGCCGGGGGTGATGGTCGACGCCAAGCAGCTCGCCGACCTGCCGCCGGAGCGCCAGGTGCTGATCTCGACCGGTTCGCAGGGCGAGCCGATGAGCGCCCTGAGCCGGATCGCGCAGCGCAACCACAACTTCGTGCACATCGAGGAGGGCGACACCGTCCTCATGGCCTCCAGCCTGATCCCCGGCAACGAGAACGCCGTCTACCGGGTGATCAACGGCCTGGCCCGCTGGGGCGCCAGGGTGGTGCACAAGGGCAACGCGATGGTGCACGTCAGCGGCCACGCCAGCGCCGGTGAGCTGCTCTATTGCTACAACATCGTCAAGCCGCGCAACGTGCTGCCGGTGCACGGCGAGATGCGGCACATGCTGGCCAATGCCGAGCTGGCGCGCGCCACCGGCGTCGAGAACGTCGTGATCGCCGAGGACGGCGTGGTCGTCGACCTGGTCGACGGGGTGGCGAAGGTGGCCGGCAAGGTCGACTGCGGCTACGTCTTCGTCGACGGATCCTCGGTGGGCGACATCACCGAGTCCGACCTCAAGGACCGCCGGATCCTGGGCGAGGAGGGGTTCATCTCGGTGATCGTGGTGATCGACTCGGTCAGCGGCAAGGTCGCGTCCGGTCCCGAGATCCACGCCCGCGGCAACGTGCTCGGCGACGAGGAGTTCGAGGCGATCAAGCAGCCGATCGTCGACGCCCTGGACCGCGCGATCGCCGAGGGCAACACCGACTCCTACCAGCTCCAGCAGACCGTACGCCGGGTGGTCGGCCGCTGGGTGAGCAACACCCACCGGCTGCGGCCGATGATCATTCCGGTGGTGCTCGAGGCCTGAGAGTCGTGTCGAGACGCCGGTGGCCGGCCCGACCGGCCCCCGGGCGTAGCCTCGGCGCGTGCCGGTGCTCTCCCCGCGTGCTCGCGGCCGCGCTCCCCGCCGGCCGCTGCGCCACCCCGCACAAGTGGTGGTTGCGGCCTTCGCGGCGGCCGTGCTGCTCGGCACCGTCCTCCTGATGCTGCCCGTCGCCCGCACCGGAGAGGGCGGCGCCCCGTTCGTGTCGCGCTGTTCACCTCCACCAGCGCCGTGTGCGTCACGGGGCTCGCGGTCGTCGACACGCCCAGCTACTGGTCGACGTTCGGCGAGGGCGTGATCCTGGCCCTGATCCAGGTGGGTGGTTTCGGCATCATGACGCTCGCCTCGCTGTTGGGGTTGCTGGTCTGGCACCGGCTCGGCCTGCGCTCGCGAATCACCGCCGCCGCGGAGACCAAGGCCACCGGCCTCGGCGAGGTGCGCACCGTGGTCAAGGGCGTGGTGCTGATCAGCTTGCTCTTCGAACTGCTCACAGCGGTCGCGCTCATCCTGCGCTTCGCCCTCGGCTACGACGAGCCCTGGGGCCGCGCGGCGTACCTCGGCGGCTTCCACGCGGTCTCGGCGTTCAACAACGCGGGTTTCGCGCTCTGGTCGGACAGCCTGACGCGATTCGCCACCGACCCCTGGATCTGCCTGCCGATCGCGTTCGCGGTGATCGCCGGCGGCCTCGGCTTCCCCGTCTGGCTTGAGCTGCGACGACACCTTCGCGAGCCGCGACGGTGGAGCCTGCACACCAAGATGACGCTGACGGTGAGCGCGGCGCTGCTGGTGCTCGGCACGGTCTTCGTGACCGCCAACGAGTGGACCAACCCCGGCACGCTCGGCTCGCTCGACGCCCCGGGGCGGCTGCTCGCCGGGTTCTTCCAGGCGGTGATGCCGCGCACGGCAGGCTTCAACAGCGTCGACTATGGGCAGATGCGCGAGGGCACCCTGCTGGGCACCGAGATGCTGATGTTCATCGGCGGTGGCTCGGCCGGCACCGCCGGCGGCATCAAGGTGACGACCTTCTTCCTGTTGTTGTTCGTGATCTGGGCCGAGGTGCGAGGTGAGCGGGACGTCGAGGTCTTCTCGCGCCGGATCGGCGACCGTGCGGTCCGGCAGGCCCTGACCGTGGCACTGCTCGCCCTCGGAGCCGTGGTCTCCTCGACCTGGCTGATGCTGGAGATCACCCACTTCGCCACCGAACAGGTGCTCTTCGAGGTGGTCTCGGACTTTGCGACCGTCGGGCTGTCGACCGGCATCACCGCCGCCCTGCCCACCAGCGGCCAGCTCGTGCTCGTGGTCCTCATGTTCCTGGGCCGGCTCGGCCCGATCACTCTGGTCTCCGCCCTCGCACTCCGCGAGCGCGGCAGGCTGCACCGCCTCCCGGAAGGACGGCCGATCATTGGCTAGCAAGCTCACCAACGGTGTCGTCGTGCGCGGCCTGGGGCGGTTCGGCCGCTCGCTCGCGCTGGAGCTCGCCGCGGACGGCGTCGAGGTGCTCGGCGTGGACGCCGACCCCCGGATCGTGCAGTCCCTGGCCGGGCGCCTCACCCACGTCGTCGAGGCCGACACCACCGACGAGGAAGCGATGCGGCAGCTCTCGGTCGGCGAGTTCGACGTCGCCGTGGTCGGTGTCGGCAATGACCTGGAGTCGAGCATCCTGTCGGCGTCGGTCGCGCTGTCGCTCGGCGTGCGCACGGTGTGGGCGAAGGCGATCAGTGCGGCCCACGCCCGGATCCTGGGGCAGATCGGCGTGCACCATGTGGTGCGTCCCGAGCACGACATGGGTCGCCGCGTCGCCCACCTGGTGCGGGGCGGCATGATCGAGTACATCGAGTTCGACCAGGGCTATGCCTTCGCCAAGACCACCGCACCGCAGGCGCTGTACGGCCGTAGCCTCGGTGGCTACGGGGTGCGCGAGGAGTACGGCGTCACGGTGGTCGGCGTCAAGCCGGTCGGCGGGGAGTTCACTTACGCCACGGCCCAGACCGTCCTCCGCGCCGGAGACGAGATCATCGTGGCGGGTGCCACCGCACAGGTGGAGGCGTTTGCCAGCACGTCCCCGCCGGGCGAACGTCCTCGGCGTCGGAACTCCCGGGACTGACCGCCCGCGGCCGCGTCAGGTCGCGAGCAGCACGCCCGCGGCGATCAGTCCCTGCCCGACGTGGTAGGTCACCATCACCACCAGGTGGCCGTGGCGCACCGGCCGGGCGAACCGGTCCACGGCGAGCACGGCGTCGCTGACCACGAAGACGGTGGCTCCGAGAGCGACCAGCCAGATGCCGGTCAGCCACGCGAGCACCAGCATCGCCCCGACCACCAGGGAGTACGCCGCGACCGGCACCGCGAGCGCCCACCCCTCCTCGCGGTGCGTCGAAGGGAGCACGTCGCGGATGGCGTAGGCGACGGCCAGCAGCACCGGCGCCGCCAGCCAGGCCCACCGGGGGGCGGGCAGGCCGAGCGCGGCGAAGCAGGCCAGGTAGGCCAGGTGACCGACCAGGAAGGCCGCCAGGCCGGCCCGGAACCGGGGCAGCGAGTCGGAGAGGAGCGCGACGTCGCCGGCCAGCCCGAAGGCGAGCGCGACCAGCAGCCAGCGGCCGGCGCTGGTGTCGGCTCCGCCCAGCAGGGCCACGGTCAGCAGTAGCGCGAGCAGGGTGGCGGGCTTGGCCCACCGCTCGAGCTCGCGGTGGCCGCGGGCCACGGCCCACCAGTCCACGACCGCGGGCACGGCACAGGCGGTCAACGCGATCTCGGCGGGCACCGGGGCAGCATGCCAGTGCCCGGCACCGGGACGACGAGAGGCCCGTCGGACGGTGTCCGACGGGCCTCTCCAGGTGCTGCTCGTGCTACGAGATCGCTGCGCTCAGCCGTTCTCGCGGCCCGCGACCGCCGCGCGGCCCTTGCCGGCCTTGCAGACGACCACCTTCACGTCGTCGACGTACCAGCCGTCGATGCCGCCGCAACCGTCACGGCCCATCTCGAAGCGCACCCGCACCTTGTCGCCGGCGTTCACGCCGACCTTCTTGAGGTTGACGATCGAGGTGCCCCAGGAGCCGGTGACCACGCCGCCGTCGGTGCCGGTGAAGCCGGGCTCGCCGGCCAACGGGTTGGTGTTGCCCTCGGCGGCCGAGGCGATCTGCCCGGGCTCGTTGAACTCGTAGGCGCCGGCGGGGACGACCTTCCACTTGCCCTTGTTCACCTTCACCATGACCGTGCCGCCGTCGTAGCCGGCCTCGGTGGCGACGTAGTGGCGGAACTCCAGGAACCGGCCGACGCCGCCGGGCACCTTCACCCGGGGACTGATCAGCCCGTTGGAGCTGGAGATGTCGTTCGGGCCGGTCGAGCAGTCGCCGGCGTCCGGGGCCGGGGCGTAGGCGACCTTGCTGCCGGTGGCCGGGGCCTGGGCGGTGGCCCGCCACGGGAAGCTGCGGCCGCCGTCGTAGACGACGGTGCTGCTCCGCTTCCAGCCCTTGAGCCCCTTGCCGAAGCCCTCCTTGAAGACCGTGCGAGTGCGGGTGCCCTTGCCACAGGCGCCCGGGGCGCCCTTGGCCAGGAGCGGCTCGAAGTCGCACTGCTCAGGCGCCCGGCGCAGCTCGACCGCCGCGGTCATCGCCGACACCGCCGCGCAGTCCTCGCCGGAGATGACCTCGTCGGAGGGACGCTGGTCACTGGTCGCGACCGACAGCTCGTTGATCGCCTGACCGGTCAGCTCGGCGCAGGACGCGGCCAAACCGTCGGCCAGGTCGGTGAAGTCCGAGGTCGGGGTCAGGTAGTTGGCCTGGGTGCGCCAGAAGAGGTGCGCGGCCTTGGTCAGCCCGATGCCGGGCACGCTCTGACCGTTGTAGTCGCCGCCGTCGACCAGCAGGGAGTAGGCGTGGTTCGGCACGCCGGAGTTGCTGTGCACCCCGCCCTGGTCGTCGGTGCTGCACTTGTACTCGGCGTCGGAGACCTTGCCGGGGTCGCCGTAGCAGGTCGGGTTCCACATGTCGCGGATCGCGCCGCCGAACGCCCGGTCGTTCTCGCCCGAGAGCCAACGGTGGGAGTCGACCTTCTCGTCCTCGTCGATGTCCTTGACCGTCACGTTGAGCGTGCCGGCCTCACGGAACTTCGCGGCGTCGGAGGTGCTGACCATCACGCCGTAGATGTCGGCCGTGCCGCTGATCGAGAACGGCTCGGGCGCCTCGGGGTCGTTGTTGCCGATCACGATGCCGGTGGCGCCGGCCTCCTCGGCGTTCTCGGCCTTGCTGGCGAACGTGCACACGCCACGGTCGACGTAGGCCCACTTGCCGGCGATGTCGGCGGCGTTGGTGAAGTCGTCACAGCCGTTGGTGTCGGTGTCGCCCTCGCCGGAGGCGTCCTTGGCGACCACCACGTCGGCGGTGACGCCCTCCTTGGTGAACGTCGGGCCGAACGACGCCGGGGCGGCCTCGCAGGGGCCGGCGACCGACTCGGGGGAGTTGATCGTCAGGCCCACGTGGCCGCGGGTGTACTGCGAGCAGAGACCGACCGGTCGCGGCGCCTGGTTGTTCTCGGAGTTCTCGTCCTGGCGGCCATTGAGCATGTCGACCGTCTCGCCCCAGATGTCGGAGAACGACTCGTTCATGGCGCCGGGCTGCCACTGGTAGATCAGGCCCGAGGTGTACTCGGTGTAGGCGTGCGCCCACTCGTGCGCGACCGTGTCGTCGGAGGTGACGTCGGTGCAGTAGTTGGTGGTCTGCCCGTTCCAGTTCGCGTTCGGGCAGGAGATGCGCGGGTCGTTGTTGACCGTGCGCATCGGGGCGCCCTGGGCGTCGTAGGAGTCGCGGCCGAAGGAGTTGAAGAAGAACCAGTAGGACTCGCCGGTGCCCTCTACCAGACGCTGCTGGTCCTCGTCGAGGTCACCGGGGAACGCGTCGCGCTCCTCCCAGATCAGGTCGAGGAAGACCGAGTCGTCGGCCGGGTCGTCGGGGGTGCCGCCGTTGTTCACCGTGGCCTCGTAGACCTCACGCTCGAGGTCGTGGGCGATCATCGAGTAGCGGTTGACCGGCTTGCCGGAGTTGGCGTCGAGGAAGACCATCTCGCGCACGTTCGCGTCGTTGGACACCTCGACCTGGTAGGCGAGCACCGCCTTGCCGGGCTCGCCGCGGGTCACGCCGTGGCGGTAGACGACCAGCTGGGCGTCCTTGGCCTCGATGCCGGAGACGTCGGCCTCGCCCTCGGCCCCGGGCCGGTCGGCCCGGACCAGGCTGACCGCGCGCTCCCCGGCCTCACCCTCGCTCAGCCGAGGCGAGACGCTGAGGTCGAGGGCGGGGGCGGCATAGCCGTTGACGGCCGTGAGGTCGCCCTGCCTGTCCACGTGGGCGCGCAGCTCGGCCCCGAAGACGGGCACGCCCTGGTAGTCCTGGGCGAAGCTCACGGTCCAGCCGTACTGGTCCGCGCGGACGCCGGTCTGCCGCAGCTGGGCGGCAGAGGCCCCGAACGCCGCGGCGTACTTGTCGAGGTAGGCGTCGGCCTTCTCGGCGGCGCCCTGAGCGGAGGCGCCCCCCTCCGAGGGCATCAGGTCGCCGCCGCGCCCGGCGCGGACGAATCCGACCTTGCCGGTGGCTCGCTCCTTGGTGACGGCGACGCCGCCCTTGGCCTCGCCGCGCATCTGCTGCACCAGCGACTCGCCCGGTGTCGGCGCTGCCGGCGCCGCCTGCGCGGACATCCCGGGGACGGCTGCGAGCCCAGCCCCGAGAAGCGCCAGGCTGGTCAGCCCGGTCTTCAGATTTCTCACGAGTGGTAGCCCTTCATGTCGTGACCGGCCCGCCTCCGAGTGGAGAGCCGAGGTTGGCACCCTAGGGACCTCGGCCGGAGTGGGTCCAGGGTGGCGGGACAAATCGCTGCGAGATCGTGCTGTGGCCGCAACGTTTCCCACCCGCAGGGGTGGGGTGGGCGGCTCCGGAGCGACACGCACCACTGTGGTCACTGTGACTGGTGTGACGGTGGCCTAGGTTGGTCACCATGGCGACCCGTACGTCTTCCCCGCCGGGGTCGCGGAGCAAGAGCACGTCCTCGACCCGGTCTGGAAGCAGCACCGGCAAGAGCGGCTCGAGCACCCGATCCCGGAGTGCAGGCACCAGCCGCAGCACGGCCACGCGCCGTCCCGCGGCCGGCTCGACGCGCTCACGCAGCACGAGCAAGACCAGCAAGAGCAAGGCGAGGCCGGCGCCGCGCGCGGTGCGCAACGGTCCCGGCCCCATCGCTCGGCTGTTCACCGCGATCGCCCGCGGCATCGCCGCGGTCTGGCTGGGGATCGCCCACGGCCTCGGCGCCGTCGCCAGGAGCATCGGGCGCACCGCCCGCGACCTGGAGCCCGAGCACCGACGTGACGGCGCCGGGCTCCTGCTCTTCGCCCTGGCGGTGGTGACCGCTGCCGCGGTCTGGTTCCAGGTGCCGGGCGCCGTGCTCGAGACGACCCGCACCGCCGTGGCCGGCTCGGTCGGCAAGGTCGGCTGGCTGGTGCCGCTGGCGCTGGTCTACGTCGGGTGGCGCACCATGCGCGACCCCATCCGCAACGGCCCGGCCGGGCGCCAGGTCATCGGCTGGACCGCGCTCTCCTTCGGCCTGCTCGGCCTGGTCCACATCGCCAACGGCAGCCCGCAGCCGGTCGCCGGCGACGCCAGCGAGCTGCAGGGCGCCGGGGGAGCCGTGGGCTTCGTGGTCTCCTCGCTGCTGCTCGACCTGCTGCGCTCGGCGTACGTCGTGGTGCCGCTGCTGGTGCTGCTCGGGGCCTTCGGGGTGCTGGTGATCACCGCGACCCCGGTCTACCAGGTGCCGGCCCGGCTCGCCGAGCTGCGCGACCACCTGCTCGGCCGGCACCACGAGAGCGAGGCCGACGCGGGAGCCGACGGTGCCGAGGCGCGAGGGTCGAAGTCCAAGCGGCGCCGCTCCACCGACGCCGCGGACCCCGACGATCTGCTGCCGAGCGGCGACCCCGCCTACGACACGCCGGTGCTGGAGGACCGCGAGGTCCGCAAGCGGCGCAAGCGGGAGGCCGACGCGCTCGACGTGGCCCTCGGACTCGAGGACCAGGCCGGTGCGGCCGACGCCGGCATCGACATCTTCGACCCGGCCGCGGCCGTGGTCGACATCCCCGTCCCGGCCGACCCCGCGGGCCAGGCCGCCGACCCGGACGCCAAGGTCGAGCTCGAGCCCCCGCCGCACTCGCCGCTGCCGCCGCGCGTGGAGCAGCTGGCGCTGGCCGGCGACGTCACCTACCACCTGCCCGGCGGCGAGGTGCTCAAGCCGGGCTCACCGCACAAGCCGCGCTCCAAGGCCAGCGACGCCGTCGTCGAGCGGCTCACCCAGGTGATGGAGGAGTTCGGGATCGACGCCCAGGTCACCGGCTACACCCGGGGCCCCACCGTGACCCGCTACGAGGTTGAGCTCGGTCCGGCCGTGAAGGTCGAGAAGGTCACCGCGCTGAGCAAGAACATCGCCTATGCGGTGGCCTCGGCCGACGTGCGGATCCTCAGCCCGATCCCCGGCAAGTCCGCGATCGGCATCGAGATCCCGAACATCGACAAGGAGATCGTCTCCCTCGGCGACGTGCTGCGCTCCAACACCGCGCGCTCGGACCACCACCCGATGGTCACCGGCCTCGGCAAGGACGTCGAGGGCGGCTACGTCGTGGCCAACCTGGCGAAGATGCCGCACCTGCTGGTCGCGGGCGCCACCGGCTCCGGCAAGTCCAGCTTCATCAACTCGATGATCACCTCGATCCTGATGCGTTCCACGCCCGACGAGGTGCGGATGATCATGGTCGACCCCAAGCGGGTCGAGCTGAACGCCTACGAGGGTGTGCCCCACCTGATCACCCCGATCATCACCAACCCGAAGAAGGCAGCCGAGGCGCTGGCCTGGGTGGTTCGCGAGATGGATTTGCGCTACGACGACCTGGCCAACTTCGGGTTCCGCCACGTCGACGACTTCAACAAGGCGGTGCGGGCGGGCAAGGTCGAGCTGCCGCCGGGCAGCGAGCGCGAGCTCTCGCCGTACCCCTACCTGCTGGTGATCGTCGACGAGCTGGCCGACCTGATGATGGTCGCCCCCCGCGACGTCGAGGACGCCGTCGTCCGGATCACCCAGCTGGCCCGGGCCGCCGGCATCCACCTCGTGCTGGCGACCCAGCGTCCCTCGGTCGACGTCGTCACCGGCCTGATCAAGGCCAACGTGCCCTCGCGGCTGGCGTTCGCGACCTCGTCGCTGGCCGACAGCCGGGTCATCCTCGACCAGCCCGGAGCCGAGAAGCTGGTCGGCCAGGGTGACGGGCTCTTCCTGCCGATGGGCGCCTCGAAGCCGATCCGGGTGCAGGGGTCGTGGGTCACCGAGGCCGAGATCCACCAGGTCGTCAAGCACTGCAAGTCCCAGCTGCAGCCCTCCTACCGCGAGGACGTCACCGCCCCCGCGCAGAGCAAGCGAGAGCTGGACGACGACATCGGCGACGACCTCGACCTGGTGATCCAGGCGGTCGAGCTGGTGGTGTCGACCCAGTTCGGCTCCACCTCGATGCTGCAACGCAAGCTCCGGGTCGGCTTCGCCAAGGCCGGCCGGCTGATGGACATCCTCGAGAGCCGTGGCGTGGTCGGGCCGAGCGAAGGCTCCAAGGCCCGCGACGTGCTCGTCAAGCCCGACGAGATCGACGGCGTGATCGCGACCCTCCAGGGGGAGATGTGAACCACCCACAGCCCACCGACCTCCGAGCCGACCGAGCGCGCAACCGGGACGGTGAACCCGACCAGCGCGACACGCTCGACGCGCCGGCACACGACGAACCGGTGGTCGTCGCGGCCCCGGACGCCCTCGAAGTACGCCGCAACGCACCGCTCGCCGCGGCCGTCGGGGTCGCCGCCGCTGCGGTGGCGATCGCCTACCTGGGTCGCGCCTCCGCCACCGGTGGGGTGCTCGACTGGGCGCTGTGCGGGGGGCTCGCCGCGTTGGCGGTCGTGCACCTGCTCGGCTTCCTCGACTCCCGCGCGCCACTGCTGGTGGCCGACGCGCACGGCGTCCGGATCCGGCTCGGCCGCACCTGGCAGGGCGTCCCGTGGGCCGACGTCGAGAGCGTCGAGGTGTCCAGGCGGCGCGGCCTGATCCGAGACGGCGCGCTGAGGATCCACCCGCACGCCGAGGAAGCGCTCATCGCGGGCCTCGACGCCGCCGGCCGCCGGCGCGCAGCCTGGGCCCGCCGGCTGCGCGGTGCCTCGCTGTCGGTCCCGCTCTCGGTCTCGACCCGCGTGGTGGCCGCCGAGCGTGACCTGGTCGTGGCGCTGGACCGGCTGGTCGCCGCGGGCGCTCACCCGGTCGACGTGGTCGACCTCGACGCTGAGCGGGACGTGGTCGACCTGACGGCGCAGCACACCGAACTCGACACGGAGCCGCAGCTCGACGGTGAGCTCGGGCACCGGGAGGACCCTGCGGTCGTTGGCGAGACCGGTCCTCACGAGCAGACCGAGGCAGCCGTGGAGACCCCGACCAGCAGGCGCCGGCTGCCCGACCTCCGGCCCGGGTTGGCCCGCGGCATCGGCGCGCTGGCCGCGCGCCTCCCGCGACGCACCCTCGACGCGCCGCTGAGTGAGACGGCCACCTCGGTCGGGGAGCCCGAGGAGCCCTCGACGACGCCGGAGCCGAGCCGTGAGCCGGTGTCCGCGAGCCGCTCCGAGCTGCTGCTCGACGACCCCGATGCGACCGAGGTCCACGACGCCGTCGACCTGCGCGGGGACGGCCGGGAGCTGCGCCGGCCCGGGCATGTCAGCCTGGTCGAGGACACCGTCGTGTGGAGCGACCGCGTTCCCCGGCTCGGCGGCCTCGACGCCGGCGAGGGCCGGGTGCTCATCGACGACCTCGCCGACCGGGCCGCTGCCGAGCCGGCTGCCGATCCGGTGATCGGCCCGCAGCTGGCGGCCGCGCGCGGCCGGCTGGGCCTCAGCGTCGACCAGCTCGCCGAGCGCACCCGGATCCGCCCCCACGTCATCGAGTCGCTCGAGGTCGACGACTTCGTGCCGTGCGGCGGCGACTTCTACGCCCGCGGCCACCTGCGCACGCTCGCGCGGGTGCTCGGGCTCGACGCCGGCCCGCTGCTCGCGGCGTACGACGAGCGGTACGCCGACGCCGAGATCAGCCCGCGCCGGGTCTTCGAGGCCGAGCTGGCCGGCGGTCCGCACGGACCGATCCGCGGCACCCGAGGTGGGCCCAACTGGTCGGTGCTGGTCGCGGCGGTGATGGCACTGGTGCTGGTGTGGTCGGTCGCCCGGCTGCTCACCGACGGGCCGATCGCGGTCGACGACACCCCCGCACTCAACGGATCGCCCGGGCTGGGCCTCAGCGGCAGCGGCCAGAAGCTGGCCGAACCGGTCCCGGTGGTGCTCACCGCGGCAGGCGGCGGAGCCCACGTGGTGGTGCGCGACGGCGGCGGTCGGGTGGTCTTCACCGGTGACGTGGCGTTCGGCGACTCCCGCGAGCTCGAGGTCTCGCCTCCGGTCCGGGTGCAGTCGTCCGACGGGTCCCTAGAGGTGAGCGTGGCCGGCGGCGAACCCGACACCCTCGGCTCCATCGGCGAGCCCGCCCAGAACACCTTCCTGGCGCCCTGATCCCGGCGCTGCGGTGACCGCCGTCCGGCGTGACGGCGGTCACCGCACCCGCATGGCCGAACCCCACGAATCAGGCACCCGGCCGTCCAGACGGCATACTCGACCGCGATCATGACGACCACCTCCGCATCTCCCAGCCCCCAGGCCGACCCGTCCACTCCGCACGACCCCGGCGCCCCGCTGTCGGTGGCGTTCGTGACGCTCGGGTGCGCTCGCAACGAGGTCGACTCCGAGGAGCTCGCCGGCCGCCTGGAGGCCGAGGGCTTCCGGCTGGTCGACGACCCCGAGGACGCCGAGACGGTCGTGGTGAACACCTGCGGTTTCGTGGAGGCCGCGAAGAAGGACTCGGTCGACATGCTGCTGGAGGCGTCGCAGCTCAAGGACGGCTCCGCCGCCCCCGGCGGCCGGGCACGCGCGGTGGTGGCCGTCGGCTGCCTCGCCGAGCGCTACGGCGCCGAGCTGGCCGACTCGTTGCCCGAGGCCGATGCGGTGCTCGGGTTCGACGACTACCCGCAGATCGCTGCGCGGCTGCGCGCGGTGGTCGCGGGGGAGACCCACCAGGCGCACACACCGCAGGACCGGCGCAAGCTGCTGCCGATCAGCCCGGTCGAGCGCGGCGCCGTCACGCAGGCGCTCTCGATGCCCGGCCACGGCGCCGACGCGGCGTCGGTCGGCAGTGGTGGTCCGGCGACGGGGCCGCGCACGGTGCGGCGGCGCCTCGACGGCGGCCCGATGGCGCCACTGAAGCTGGCCAGCGGCTGCGACCGGCGCTGCTCGTTCTGCGCGATCCCGCGGTTCCGTGGGTCGTTCGTGAGTCGGCGCCCCTCGGACGTGCTGGCCGAGGCCCGGTGGCTCGGCGAGCACGGCGCCAAGGAGCTGTTCCTGGTGAGCGAGAACTCCACCTCCTACGGCAAAGACCTCGGCGATCTGCGGCTCCTCGAGACGCTGCTGCCTGAGCTCGCGGCGGTCGACGGCGTCGAGCGGGTGCGGGTCTCCTACCTGCAGCCCGCCGAGACCCGCCCCGGGCTGGTCGAGGCGATCGCCACCACGCCCGGCGTCGCGGCGTACTTCGACCTCTCCTTCCAGCACGCGAGTGCGGCCGTGCTCCGCAGGATGCGCCGATTCGGCGACCCCGACTCGTTCCTGGGCCTCCTCGACCAGGTGCGGGCCCAGGCTCCGGCGGCCGGGGTGCGGGCGAACGTGATCGTCGGCTTCCCCGGCGAGACCGAAGAGGATCTGCAGACGCTGTGCGACTTCCTGGTCGCCGCGCGGCTCGACGTCACCGGGGTCTTCGGCTACTCCGACGAGGACGGCACCGAGGCCGAGACCTTCGACGGCAAGCTGGACGACGACGAGGTTCGCGCCCGCACCGAGCACGTGTCGAGCCTGGTCGAGGAGCTGACCGCGCAGCGGGCCGAGGAGCGCATCGGCGAGACCGTCGAGGTGCTGGTCGAGTCGGTGGTCGACGGTGTGGTCGAGGGGCGGGCCGCGCACCAGGGTCCGGAGGTCGACGGCACCACCACCCTCACCGCCGACGACGGCCCCGACGGCTCCGACCGGCTTGCGTGGGTGCGGGTCGGCGACCTCGTGAGCGCGACCGTCGTCGGCACCGACGGCGCGGACCTGCTGGCCCGGACGGCGGCCGCGACGGTCCCGGGGGGAGAGCTGCGATGACCGGCCCCGAGGCACGCCCGAGCAACTTCAACCTGCCCAACGTGCTCACGTCGCTGCGCATCGCGATGGTCCCGTTCTTCGGCTGGGCGCTGCTGGTCGACGGCGGCGACTCGGTGCTGTGGCGCACCGTCGCCTGCGGCCTGTTCGTCGTCGCGATGGTCACCGACAAGATCGACGGCGACATCGCCCGGGCCCGCAACCTGGTCACCGACTTCGGCAAGATCGCCGACCCGATCGCCGACAAGGCGATCACCGGCATGGCGCTGATCGGGCTCTCGATCGTCGGCGACGTCTGGTGGTGGGTGACGATCGTGGTGCTGATCCGCGAGTGGAGCGTCACGGTGCTGCGGCTCTCGATCCTCAAGCGCGCGGTCATCGCCGCCGCCGATCTGGGCAAGCTCAAGACCAGCTTCCAGGCCCTCGCGCTGGGCTTCCTGGCCCTGCCGCTGCGCGACGCCGACCTGCCCGACTCGCTCGAGACCGCCGGCGAGGTCGTCTTCTACGCCGCGCAGGCCTGCCTCGCGGTCGCCGTCGCGCTGACCCTCTGGTCAGGGTTCGAGTTCTTCCGCGGCGTGTGGCGCCAGCGGCACCACCTGCGCGAGCCTGCGTCCGGCGTCTGACCGGCGACCCGCCAACGTCGATTCCTGCCGAGACGGAGCAGCCGGTTTCGGCAGATGCCGCCCCTGCGCGTTGGCCTCTCGGGACGCTGACCTGTGTGGTCGGGGAACGGAGAACTTCTGTTACGTCACGTTCACCCGAAACGATGGATTCGGTCCCCACAGTCCGGCATATGGTGAGGCACGGTCCGGCTGGACCGCTTGTTGACCGGAAGGCTTCCTGGTGCAAGTCGCAGATCCTGAAACGCGCGTCTTCGGACGCGCGTTTCGTCGTCTTCGGCCGATCTCGGTGCCTCCGGCGCTATCCATCCCTCGCCCGTAGAGAGTTGCTGATCCATGTCCCTAGCTCGAAAGCGCCTCGCGCCGATCGCCGTGATCGGAGTCGTAGCCGGTGGCCTGATGGCCACCACCACGCCGGCCCAGGCCGCTGATCCCGTCGAGGTCAACATCCTCGGCATCAACGACTTCCACGGGCGGATCCAGGCCAACGGCAACGAAGCCGGCGCCGCGGTCCTGGCCGGCGCGGTCGACCAGATCCGCGGCGAGCACCCCAACACGATCTTCGCGGCCGCCGGTGACCTCATCGGCGCCTCGACCTTCGAGTCCTTCATCGCTCAGGACAAGCCCACCATCGACGCGCTCAACGCCGCCGGACTCGAGGTCTCCGCCGCCGGCAACCACGAGTTCGACCAGGGCTACCGCGACCTCGTCGACCGGGTGCTGGCCCCCTACGACGCTGAGACCAACCCCTACGGCGGCGCGGAGTGGGAGTACCTCGCGGCCAACGTCAAGATGAAGGACTCCGGCAACCCGGCCCTCGACCCGACGTACGTCAAGACCATCGACGGTGTCGAGGTCGGCTTCGTCGGCGCCGTGACCGAGGACCTGCCGCAACTGGTCTCGGGCACCGGCATCGAGGAGATCGAGGTGACCGACATCGTCACTGCGGTCAACACCGAGGCCGACAAGCTCAAGGCCGACGGCGTCGACCTGGTCGTGATGCTGGTGCACGAGGGGGCACCGAACACCACCTGCGAGACCATGGACGACGACCCGGAGTCCAGCTTCGGCAGCATCGTGACCGGCGTCAACGCCAACGTCGACGCGATCGTCTCCGGCCACACCCACCTCGCCTACGACTGCAAGTTCCCGGTCGCCGGCTGGACGGGCCGCGCGGTCACCGAGCGCCCGGTGGTCTCCGCCGGCCAGTACGGCATGAACCTGAACCAGCTGACGTTCACCGTCGACCCCGACACCGGGGTCACCGGCGTGGAGACGGCGCTGCTCGACCTCACCCCGACCCCGGCCTACCCGGCCGACGCCGAGGTGGGCGAGATCGTCAGCGCCGCCGTGGCCGAGGCCGAGGTCCTGGGCGCCGAGCCGCTCGGTGAGATCGCCGGCGGCTTCTTCCGCGCCAAGCGCGCCGACGGCTCGACCGAGAACCGGGGCGGCGAGTCGACGCTGGGCAACCTGGTCGCCGAGGCACAGCGCTGGGCCACCGGGGCCGACATCGCGTTCATGAACCCCGGCGGCATGCGTGCCGACATGGTGGGCGTCCAGGACACCGACCCCGCGACGCCGCTGGCCTTCCCGACCACGCTGACCTACAAGCAGGCCGCCAGCGTCCAGCCGTTCGCCAACACCCTGGTCGAGATGACGCTGACCGGTGCCCAGATCGAGTCTGTGCTCGAGGAGCAGTGGCAGCCCGAGGCGTCGTCGCGGCCCTTCCTGCGGCTCGGTGCCTCGAAGGGCTTCGAGTACACCTATGACGCCACCGCCAAGGAGGTCACCGGCATCTGGCTCGACGGCAAGCCGGTCGAGGAGTCCGAGTCCTACACCGTCGCGGTGAACTCGTTCCTGGCCACCGGTACCGGGGACAACTTCACCACGTTCGGGGCTGGAACCGCTAGGCGTGACAGCGGGCAGATCGACCTGAACGCCATGGTCGACTACATGGCCAAGTTCGCCGGCGAGGACCCGCTCACCGTCGACTACAGCCAGCGCGCCGTCGGCGCCACCTTCCCGGCCGAGGCTCCCGAGGCCTACGGCCCCGGTGACTCGGTCTCCTTCGAGCTGTCCTCGCTCGCGATGTCGGCTCCTGCGGATATCAAGGACGACGAGGTCGAGGTGCGCTTCAAGGGCCAGTCGCTCGGCTCGTTCCCGGTCGACAACACCATCGTGCCCGGTGCGGGATTCCAGGAGTTCGACGAGCACGGAACGGCCAGCGTCTCCGTCACGCTGCCGGACTACGCCGGGGACCCCGACGCGCTGGTCGTGGTGGGCGACGACACTGGCACGAAGGTCAAGGTCGGCATCGACACGATCGCCATCCCCAAGGCTGAGGCCACCGTCACCGTGAAGCGCTCCCCGAAGCGCGTCGTGGCGGGCCAGACCAAGGTGATGCTGAAGGTGACCGTGAAGTCCGCGACCGAAGCCGGCGGCAAGGTCAAGGTCCGCGCCGGCGGCCGTGCGTACACCGCCAAGGTCGTCGACGGCCAGGCGACCGTGACGCTCAAGCCGTTCGCGAAGGCCGGCAAGAAGACCGTCACGGTTCGCTACCTCGGTGACGCGCTCACCGCGCGCGACGTGAAGAAGCTGACGGTCAAGGTCGTCAAGAAGTAGCAGCACCCACTGGCGGGTTCGCCGGCTTCGGCCGGCGGACCCGCCATCCGGTTCCTCGGGTGTCGCCGGACCCTCGACGTCGATTCGTCTCCCGGACATCCCCAGGCCGCACCCCCGCTCCATTCTCGGAGGGTCGCTGAGCGACCCACCCCCCCAACTCGGAGAGGCTCCCCATGCCCCTGCCCCCTCTCAGCGCCCGCCGGGCGCTCGCCGGCGCCGCCGGTCTCGCACTCGCCGCCACCGGTCTCTCGCTGGCCCCGATCACCGCCCAGGCCAACCCCGCCGGCACCGGCCTCGTCATCAGCGAGGTCTACGGCGCCGGCGGGAACAACGGCGCCGTGTACAACGCCGACTTCGTCGAGCTCTACAACCCGTCGGACCAGCAGCTGAGCCTGGACGGGCTGTCCCTCCAGTACCGCTCCGCGGGTGGCAACCACGGGGCCAGCCCCTTCGCGCTCAGCGGCACGGTCGCCCCCGGCTCGCACTACCTGGTGCAGATGAGTGCCACCGGGGCCAACGGAGTCGCACTGCCCGACCCCGACGCGACCGCCTCGCCGACGTTCAGCATGGCGGCAGCGGGCGGCCAGGTGTTCCTCGTCGAGGGGACGGCACGCACCGCGCTGACCGGTGACGTCGCCGGGGCCGAGGGTGTGGTCGACATGGTCGGGTTCACCTCGTCTTCGACCACTTTCGAGGGCGCTCCCGCGAGTGCCGCCACCGCCGCACAGTCGGCCAACCGCTCGGCCGGCGCGGACACCGACACCAACTCCGCGGACTTCTCGCTCGCGGCGCCCAACCCGACCCCGGCCGGCGAGGGTGAGGACCCGGAGGACCCGGAGGAGCCCGAGGAGCCGGCCAGCCTGCCGATCGCGGAGATCCAGGGCACCGGGGCAGCCAGCCCGGTGCTGGGCGACGAGGTCGTCACCGAGGGAGTGGTGACCGCGGCCTACCCCTCCGGTGGGCTGTTCGGGTTCTACCTGCAGACCCCCGGCACCGGTGGCCCGCTCGACCTGGGCACGCACCAGGCCTCCGAGGCCGTCTTCGTCTACCACAGCCGCAGCGCCGGCGCCGTCAGTGCCGAGCCGGGCGACCATGTCCGGGTGACCGGCGTCGTCGGCGAGTACGCCGGGCTGACCCAGCTGACCGTCGACGCGGCGTCCGACGTGGTGGCTCTCGACACACCGGCCGAGCCGGTGCAGCCGGCGGTCACCGAGTGGCCGGCCAGCGACACTGGGAAGGAGAGCCTCGAGGGGATGCTGTTCGCCCCCCAGGGCCGCTTCACCGTGAGCAACACCTACAGCACCAACCAGTACGGCGAGGTAGGGCTGGCCGTGGGTGACCGTCCGCTGATCCAGCCGACCGAGGTCGCCGACGCTCAGGACGCCGATGCGATCGCCGCGGTCGTGGCCGACAACGCCGCGCGGGCGATCGTGCTCGACGACGCTTCCTCGACGAACTTCCTCGCCTCGTCCTACACCTCGTGCGGCGCCCGCCCGGTGCCGTGCCTGTTCAACGCAGACCTGACGCCGGCGTACGTGTCCCAGGACGAGCCGGTCCGGGTCGGTGCCGCCGCGGCGTTCACCGCCCCGGTGATCCTCAGCGAGGGCGGCTCGCCGACCTCGCCGACGTACCGGTTCCAGCCGACCGCCACCGTGGTCGGCCCGGAGAACGCGACCTCGCCGGTCGAGTTCGAGAACACCCGCACCGCCGCACCGGACCGGGCCCACCTCACCGCGGAGGGCACCCCGGACGTGACGGTCGCGTCGTTCAACGTGCTCAACTACTTCACCACGGTCGCGGACGCCGACGACGACGGCGTCGCCGACGGCACCTGCGTGGCCTACTACGACGGCGACGACGACGGTGTGACCGTGCGTGACGACTGCGACCTGCGGGGAGCCTGGGACCCCCAGGACCTCGCCCGCCAGCAGGAGAAGATCGTCGCGGCGATCAACACCCTCGACGCCGACGTGGTCGGCCTGATGGAGATCGAGAACTCGGCCGCGCTGGGCGAGGAGGCCGACGAGGCCACCCGCACGCTCGTGGCGGCGCTCAACGCGGCCGCGGGCCACGAGAAGTGGGCCGCGAACCCGTCGTCGGACGAGCTGCCGGCGCCCGAGCTGACCGACGTCATCACGAACGCGATCATCTACCAGCCCGACTCGGTGCGCCGGGTCGGCGAGGCCCGGGCCCTGGGCACGCTCAGCGCCGAGGGTCAGGCGTTCGGCAACGCCCGCGAGCCGATCGCGCAGACGTTCCAGTCTGCCGACGGGAACAGCGAGCCGTTCCTGGTCGTCGTCAACCACTTCAAGTCCAAGGGCTCCGGTGTCGACGACGGCACCGGCCAGGGCAACGCCAACCCCGACCGGATCGCCCAGGCCGAGGCGCTGCGCGACTGGGTGCCGACCATCCAGGAGCAGGAGGGCGTCGAGGCCACGCTGCTCGTGGGCGACTTCAACGCCTACACGCTCGAGGACCCGCTCCAGGTGCTCTACGAGGCCGGCTACACCAACGTCGACCTGCACTCGGGCAACGGCGAGCACAGCTACTCGTTCTCTGGCCTGTCCGGCTCGCTGGACCACGTGCTGGCCAACGCGGCGGCGATGGAGCTCTACACCGGCGCCGACATCTGGAACATCAACGCGGGTGAGTCGCTGGCGCTGGAGTACAGCCGCTGGAACTACCACGGCACCGACTTCCATCGCGCCGACCCCTACCGCTCCTCCGACCACGACCCGGTGATCGTGGGACTGGACCTCGCCGACACGCGCCCGGCGTCCTCGATCGAGGTCACCGCGGTGCCCAAGCGGGTCTTCGCCCAGCTGATCCCGGTTCTCCTGCGGATCGAGGTGACCGCCGAGTCCGGCCGCGCGACGGGTTGGGTGGAGGTCACCACCGAGGACCGCACCTACCGCGTCCCGCTGGTGCGCGGACGGACGATCGCCCTGCTGCGTCCGTTCGCCACGCCCGGGACGAAGACCGTCACCGTCTCCTACGCAGGAGACGAGGACACCCAGGGCAGCGAGACCTCGGTGACCATCGAGGTGCTGAAGCGGCCCGGCCGCTGACCTGCCGTCTGAGACCGACCCGCCCGGACAGCCCGTCCGGGCGGGTCGGTCTCTTCCGTCCGCTGCGGGGTCGCGCCCTACCATCTGCCCCATGGCCGACCTGCTCACCCGAGTCCACCTGCTGCTGCGGGCAGGTGGCCACACCGTCGCGACCGCGGAGTCCCTCACCGGCGGGAGGCTCGCGGTCGCCCTGACCGATGTGCCCGGTGCGTCTGAGACGTTCCTGGGTGGCGTGGTCACCTACGCCACGGAGCTCAAGCACTCGATGCTCGACGTCGACCAGGCCATCATCGACGAGCACGGCGTGGTCTCGCCCGAGTGCGCCAAGGCGATGGCGTCCGGGGTCAAGGCGATGGCCGGCGCGTCGTACGGCCTGGCCACCACCGGCGTCGCGGGCCCGACCGAGCAGGAGGGCAAGGAGCCCGGCACCGTCTTCGTCGGCCTCGCGGGACCCGGGCTGCTCGAGGTCGTCTCCCTGGACCTCGAGGGGGAGCGTGGTGAGATCCAGGAGCGGAGCTGCCGCGCGGCGTTCGAGGCGTTGGAGGAGATCCTGCGCCGGGAAGAAACGCCTCTCGGGTAGCGTTGGGGCCTCACGGACCCCGACCGGGAGGAGACCCGCATGGTGCTGTTCCGTCGGCTGCTGGGCGACGTGCTCCGCGCGCACCGGATGCAGCGCGGCATGACGCTGCGCGAGGTCTCGGCCGAGGCGCGGGTCAGCCTCGGCTACATCTCCGAGATCGAGCGCGGGCAGAAGGAGGCATCCTCGGAGTTGCTCGCCTCGCTCTGCTCGGCGCTCGATCTGCCACTCTCCGAGGTGCTGCGCGAGGTCTCCGACGCGGTCGCCCTCGAGGAGGCCGCGCTGCTGACGCTCGCCGGTGCGGCGCCGCTCACGGTCGGCACCCACACCTCCGCGGGCGACGTCGTCGCCTCCGCGGCCTGACCTGCGATCCAGGCCGACTTCCGGCGTTCCGCCTCGGCCCTCACCGGCGGAGGCGTACCGTCGTTGACAAGGCGACGCGCAGCCTGGCGGGGGTCCCGAGTTCCTCCGCACGGTGTGTCGTCGAGCCCGTGCACTGACCAGCCGCTGGGTCAGTGCACGGGCTGACACACCGGCTGACACACCGGGCACCAGTACGCCGCCCGCTCGCGGCCGGCGGCGCCGCTCATCGTGACCGCGATCGGCGTGCCGCAGCGCCGGCACGGTGACCGGTCGCGCCGGTAGACCCACATGCGCTCCCGTTCGCGCAGGTCGCCGGTCGTCGACTGGATGGCGCGCTGCGCGTTCAGCTCCAGCATCTGCTTGGCCCGACGGATCATCCGGGTCAGGTCGGGCACGTTCGCGACCGCGGTGTCGGGGTGCACCCCGGCGACGAAGCAGAGCTCGGCGGCGTACATGTTGCCGATGCCGGCCAGCAACGTCTGGTCGAGCAGCGCCTCCTTGATCGCCCGGTCGGGCTGGGCGCGCAGTCGCCTCAGCGCCTCGGTCTCGTCCCAGCCGGGGCCGAGAAGATCGGGGCCCAGATGTCCGACCACCGTCTCCTCGTCGGCGGTGGGCAGCAGTTCCACGACCCCCAGTGAGAAGCCGACCGCGACCGCCCGCTCCGTCTCGAGGACCAGCCGGGCCTGGTGCGCCGGCCGGCTCCAGCGGCGGCCCCGGGGGAAGACCCGCCAGCTGCCCTCCATCTTCAGATGGGTGTGCACGGTCAGGAGCGTGCCGTCATCGGTGCGGAGTCTCGTCAACAGGTGCTTGCCGCGGCTCGCCGTGCCGAGCACCTCGGCGCCGGCCAGGTCGGTCGTGGCGAGTTGCGGCACTCGGAAGTCCGAGCGCAGGAGGGTGGCGCCGGCCAGCGACCTGTCGAGCAGCCGCGCCGCGCGGAAGACGGTGTCGCCCTCAGGCACTGCGCGTCCTCAGCCGCAGACCACGGGGGGTGGCCAGGAAGCCGGCCTCCTGCAGCGCGGTGCGCAACGGCGTCGACCCGGCACCGAGCAGCTGTTCACCGTCGGCTCGCTCGACGGTGAGCTGCCCCAGAGCTCCTCGGTGAGCGGCGTCGGCCAGCGCCGTCGTGGCCGCTCGGAGCTCGCCTGGCTCCTCGGACCAGGTGAGCAGGGTCCGCCCGCCGCGCTCGACGTAGAGGACCAGGGCGCCGTCCACCAGCACCACCAGGGCCCCTGCCTTGCGCCCGGGGCGGTGTCCGCTGCGCTCGGCGTCGTCCGCGCCTGACGACGGCCAGGGCAGGGCGGCACCGTAGGGGTTGGCGGGGTCGGTGGCCGCGAGCGCCACCGCCGCCGGCTCGTGGCCGGTGGCCGGCACCTCGGCGAAGGTGCGCAGTCGGTCGACCGATCCGGCGGTGCCGAACTGGGCGGCGCCCAGGCCCCCGACGAAGTAGCCGCGGCGGCAGCGCCCGGACTCCTCGAAGGCCGAGAGCACCTTGTAGACACCGGCGAAGCCCCCGGGAACGCGCTCGGCGACCACGGCCCCGCGGGTGACCACCCCGTGCCGGTCGAGCAGCCGCTCGGCCGCGGCGTGGGCCCGTCGGGTGGCGTCGGGGTCGACCTCGGGCAGCAGCGACCAGCGACCGGCGGTCTCGGGCGGCCCGGTGCGCGCCGGCAGACGGGCTCGGCCACCGGTGGTCGACGACATCCGGACTCGCGGCGGCGGTCGTCGGGGGCGGTGGGTGCCACCGGTGCGGCTCAGCGCCCGCAGCGGAGCGAGCGTGTCGTTGCTGATCCGACCCGACCACACCAGCTCCCACAGCACCGCCGACAGCTCGGCATCGGTGACGGCGCCGTCCTCGCCCACCGCCTCGGCGAGCTGCCGGAAGAACCAGGCGCCGCCGGGCGCGAGGGCGTCGAGGACCCGCTGGGCGAGCTCGGAGTGGGGCAGGGGCGAGGGCTCGGGGAGGGTGAGCTCGGCCGAGTCGGCGAGGTGGAGTGAGACCCACCCGTCGTTGCCGGGCAGCGGGCCGTGGCCGGCCCAGAGCACTTCACCCGCGGTGGTCAGCTCGTCGAGATAGGAGGGCAGGTAGTCACGGACCCGAGCGGCGAGCACCAGCGCCTCGAGGGCCGAGGCCGGGACCGGGCTGCCGGCGAGCTGGTCGAGCACGCTGAGCACGCCATCGACGCCGCGCAGTCCGCCGCGCGGCCGGCCCGGGCGGGCGTCTGTGCCGGTCGTCGCGCCCGGTGGGACGAAGACGTGTTGCCAGACCGGCAGAAACCGCCCCAGAGCCGAGGGGTCGACCGGCTCGACCTCCTTGCGCAGCTTGGCCAACGAGCGCCGGCGCAGCCGGCGCAGCACCTCGGCGTCGCACCACTCCGTGCCGCTGCCGGAGGGACGGAACTCGCCGTCGAGGACCCGGCCCTGGCCCGCCAGCCGCTGCAAGGTGTGGCGGACGACTGCTGCGCCCAGGCCCAGCCTGGAGGCGACCTGTTCGACGGTGAACGGGCCGTGGGTGCGTGCATAACGGGAGACCAGGTCGCCGAGGGGGTCCTCGACCGGCTCGGCGAACGCGTCGGGGGTGCCCGGGGGCACCGGCACGCCCAGTCCGTCGCGCAGCCGGCCGGCGTCCTCGACGACCGCCCAGCGCTCGTCGTCTGCCATCCGGATCTCGACGACTCGCCGGTCGCGGGCCAGCTCGGTCAGCCACGTCAGGGGCTCTGCCTCGGGCACGCAGCGCCGCTCGACCTCGACCGTGCTCAACGGTCCGAGCAGCCGCAGCAGGTCGATCACCCCCTCGGCGTCGCGGGCGCGCCGGTCGGTGGCCAACCGCTGCAGCTCGGCCTCGACCTCGGCCAGCACGTCGGGGTCCAGCAGCTCGCGCAGCTCGGCTCGGCCGAGCAGCTCGGCGAGCAGGCCTTGGTCGAGCGAGAGCGCCGCCGCTCGCCGCTCGGCGATGGGGGAGTCGCCTTCGTACATGAACTGGGCGACGTAGCCGAACAGCAGACTGCGCGCGAACGGCGAGGGTGCCGGCGTCGAGACGTCGACCACGGAGACCTCCCGCCGGTCGACCCGGCGCATCAGCGCCACCAGCGCCGGCAGGTCGTAGACGTCCTGGAGGCACTCGCGCACCGCCTCGAGGACGATCGGGAAGGACGGGTACTTCGACGCGACCTCGAGCAGGGCCGCCGCACGCTGGCGCTGCTGCCACAGCGGGGAGCGCCGGCCGGGGTCACGCCGGGGGAGCAGGAGCGCGCGGGCGGCGCACTCGCGGAACCGAGAGGCGAACAGCGCCGAACCGCCGACCTCCTGGGTGACCAGGTCGTCGACCTCGTCGGCCTCGAACACCACGAGGTCACCTGCCGGCGGCTCGGCCTCGGTGTCGGGGATGCGGATCACGATGCCGTCGTCGGAGGCCATCGCCTGGCCGTCGACGCCGTAGCGCTCCCGCAGCCGGGCGTTGATCGCCAGCGCCCACGGCGCGTGCACGGGGATGCCGTAGGGGGAGTGGAGCACCAATCGCCAGTCGCCGAGCTCGTCGCGGAACCGCTCGACGACCAGCGTGGTGTCGCTCGGGAGCACGCCGGTCGCCTCGGCCTGTTCGTCGAGGTAGGCCACCAGGTTGCCGGCCGCCCAGGCGTCCAGCCCGCGCTCACGGGCCTGGGCCTCGGCCCGCTCGCGCGGCAGCCCGCCCAACTCACGGGTGAAGGCTCCGATGGCCGCGCCCAGCTCTGCCGGGCGCCCGGGTGCGTCGCCCTTCCAGAACGGGAGCCGACCGGGGACGCCGGGGGCGGGGGTGACCAGCACCCGGTCGTGGGTGATGTCCTCGATCCGCCAGCTGGTCGCACCGAGCGCGAAGATGTCGCCGACCCGGGACTCGTAGACCATCTCCTCGTCGAGCTCCCCGACGCGGCGCCCGGGACCCTCGCCGCCGACCAGGAACACCCCGAACAGGCCGCGGTCGGGAATGGTGCCGCCGCTGGTGACCGCGAGTCGCTGGGCACCCGGCCGGGCGGTCACCGAGCCGGTGACGCGGTCCCACACGATGCGTGGGCGAAGCTCGGCGAACTCGTCGGAGGGGTAGCGTCCGCTGAGCAGGTCGAGCACGGCGTCGTAGGCCGAGCGCGGCAGCGCGGTGAACGGTGCGCTGCGGCGCACCAGGGCGTAGAGCTCGTCGACGGACCACGCCTCCATCGCGGTCGCCGCCACCACCTGTTGGGCGAGAACGTCGAGGGGGTTCGTCGGCACCCGCAGCGACTCGATCGCGCCGCTGCGCATCCGCTCCACCGCCACCGCGGTCTGGGCCAGGTCACCGCGGTGCTTGGGGAAGAGCACCCCGCGGGAGACCTCACCGACCTGATGGCCCGCGCGGCCCACCCGCTGCAGTGCGCTGGCGACCGAGGGCGGCGACTCGATCTGGACGACCAGGTCGACCGCGCCCATGTCGATGCCGAGCTCGAGGCTGCTGGTGGCGACCACGGCCGGCAGGCGGCCGCGCTTGAGGTCGTCCTCGATGAGCGCGCGCTGCTCCTTCGACACCGAGCCGTGGTGGGCCTTCGCGATGACCGGCGAGACGCCTTGGGTCTGCCCGGACTGCGCCATCACCTGGGCCGGCACCCGGCCGGCGGCAACGTCGAGCGCGTCGGCTGCCTCGCCGCCGAGGCCCGACCGGTCGGCGGCGATCTCGTTCAGGCGGGCGGTGAGCCGCTCGGCCAGGCGCCGGGAGTTGGCGAAGACGATGGTCGAGCGGTGCTCGCCGATCAGGTCGGCCACCCGCTCCTCGACGTGCGGCCACAACGACGACGCGCGCTGCGGGTCACCGGCGTCGTCCTCGCCGCCGGAGCCATCGTCGTAGCCACCGGGCGCGGTCATGTCCTCGACCGGGACGACGACCCGCAGGTCCCACTCCTTGGCCGCGGGTGGGGCGACGATCTCGACCGGCGCGGCCCCGCCCAGGAAGCGGGCGACCTCGTCGAGGGGGCGCACGGTCGCGGAGAGTCCGATGCGCTGGGCCGGTCGGTCGAGCAGCGCGTCGAGTCGTTCGAGGCTGAGCGCCAGGTGGGCGCCGCGCTTGGTGCCCGCGACAGCGTGGACCTCGTCGAGGATGACGGTCTCGACCCCGTGCAGCGCCTCGCGCGCCTGCGAGGTGAGCATCAAGAACAACGACTCGGGCGTGGTGATCATGATGTCGGGCGGGTTGGTCACCAGGCGCCGACGCTCGGCGGCCGGGGTGTCACCCGAACGCAGACCGACGCTGACCTGGGCCACGTCGATGCCGAGTCGCTCTCCGGTGTGTCGGATGCCGGTCAGTGGCGCCCGGAGGTTGCGCTCGACGTCGACCGCGAGCGCCTTGAGGGGAGAGACGTAGAGCACCCGGCACCGGTGGGTGCGTTCGGCCGGGCGCGGGACGGACATCAGCCGGTCCAGTGACCACAGGAACGCCGAGAGGGTCTTGCCCGACCCGGTCGGCGCGACCACGAGCGCGTGCCGGCCGGCACCGATGGCACGCCAGGCCCCCACCTGGGCCGGCGTGGGCGCCGCGAAGGCGGCCGCGAACCAGGTGCGGGTCGGCTCACTGAACGCTGTCAGCGGGTCCTCGCCGGGCGCGGAGGTGGTCGAGGGTGGCACGCCACCATCCTTGCCGATGCCACCGACACCGGCACCGGCACGAGTGCCCGCTACTGTCGGAAGCGTGACACTGGCCGAGGAGTCGAGCGAGAGGCAGCGGTTGGCGGCCCTCGACGAGCTCGAGCTGCTCGAGGCCGCGAGCGGCACGTCCGACGAGCGGTTCGACCGGGTGGTGCGCCTGGCGCAGAAGATCTTCGGAGTCCCGATGGTCGCCGTGAACCTGATCGGCGCGGACAGCCAGGTGACCAAGGCGGGCGTCGGGATCGAGGGGAGCATCCCGCGGGCGGAGGCGTTCTGCGACCACACCATCCGCGGCTCGGGCCCCGTCGTTGTCAGCGATGCCCGGCTCGACCCCCGGTTCGCCGACAACCCCCGCGTCGCGGGCGACGAGGGCATCCGGTTCTACGCCGGGCAGCCGCTCGCCGCGCCCGGTGGCGAGCGGATCGGAGCGCTGTGCCTGGTCTCCCACGAGCCGCGCGAGATCAGCGATGCCGAGCTGTCGATGCTGCGTGACCTGGCCGACTGGGTCGAGAAGGAACTCAGCCACGACGACGACCTGGCGCAGGCATCCGCCGCCCAACGCTCGCTGCTCCCGAGCCGTCCTCCGGACAGCGACGCCTACGACGTCGCCGGCCGCTGCTTGCCGGCACGCCACGTCGGCGGCGACTTCTACGACTGGTTCCTGCTCGGCGACGGTGCGGTCCAGGTCGTGGTCGCCGACGTCATGGGCAAGGGCGTGGGTGCCGCGATCATCGCGGCCACGGTCCGGGCGGTGCTTCGGGGGGCATCGCTCTACAACGAGCTGCCGGAGGCCGTGAACCGTTCGGGCAGGTCGTTGGCTCCCGACCTCGAGCAGACCTCGACCTTCGTCACGGCCTTCACCGCGCGGTTCGACCCCGTCTCCGGCACGGTCCGCTATGTCGACGCCGGCCACGGCCTGGCCGCCGTCCTCGGCCCGGGACGGACGTTCCGGACCCTGGTCAGCGACGACCTTCCCCTCGGTGTGCTGGGGGAGGGCGAGTGGCATGCCGAGGAGGTCGTGCTGGCCCCCGGCGAGGCGTTGGTGGTCGTCAGCGACGGGTTCCTCGACGCGTTCGAGGATCCCCGCGAGGGGTGGCACGTCCTGGCGGGGCTGTACTCCCGCTCCGGCAGCGCCGCGGAGCTCGTCGACGAGGTGGTGACGCTCACCGGCTCCCGCGTCGAGGACGACCTGACCGTCGTCGTGGTGCGCCGCCGTGACTGAGTGGAGGCCGGTCCACCACTGCCTGCCAGACCCTGAGATCGCGTGTCGGTGGCCGGTCGTAGGCTCCGGGGTCATGACGCCCGAGACCGCGACGAGCGCCGAGTCGATGATCCTCGCCCGTGGCCTGCGCAAGTCCTTCGGCCCGTTCGAGGCGGTCAAGGGCATCGACGTCGAGGTGCGCCGCGGCGAGGCGTTCGGCTTCCTCGGCCCCAACGGCGCCGGCAAGTCCTCGACGATGCGCATGGTCGCCGCGGTCTCGCCGGTCACCGGGGGCACGCTGCGCATCCTGGGTCGCGATCCGGCCACCGAGGGTCCGGCCATCCGGGCCCGGCTGGGGGTGTGCCCCCAGGAGGACACGCTCGACTCCGAGCTGAACGTCCGCGACAACCTGGTCATCTACGGCCGCTACTTCGGCACCGCCAGGCGTGAGGCCGAGCAGCGAGCCGACGAGCTGCTCGACTTCGTCCAGCTCACCGACAAGGCGGGCGCCAGGGTCGAGAACCTCTCCGGTGGCATGAAGCGGCGGTTGACCATCGCCCGCTCCCTGGTCAACCGGCCCGACCTGCTGCTGCTCGACGAGCCCACCACCGGGCTCGACCCGCAGGCACGGCACGTCCTGTGGGACCGCCTCTTCCGGCTCAAGCAGGCCGGGGTCACCCTCGTGCTCACCACCCACTACATGGACGAGGCCGAGCAGCTCTGCGACCGCCTCGTGGTGATGGACAAGGGCCTGATCGTCGCCGAAGGGTCGCCGCTCGACCTCATCCGGCGACACTCGACCCGCGAGGTGGCCGAGCTGCGGTTCGGGCTCGCCGAAGAGGGCACCGGTCACGACGTGCTGGCCGAGAAGGTCGCCGACCTCGGCGACCGCGTCGAGGCCCTGCCCGACCGTCTCCTGGTCTACAGCGCCGACGGTGAAGAGGTCGTCGCCAAGGTGCACGAGCGCGGCCTGCGTCCGGTGGCCACCCTGGTCCGCCGATCGACGCTCGAAGACGTCTTCCTGCGCCTCACCGGGCGGACGCTGGTCGACTGATGGAGCCGCAGCCCACCAGGCCTGCGCTGGACACCAGCTCCGGGGCCACGCCCGGCGAGGCCCTGACGTTCGTCGACGGTGTCCGTCGCCAGATCCCCTACTGGGCCACGGTCACCAAGCGCACCTGGCGCGGCTCGGTGGTCTCCTCGTTCCTCTCACCGCTGCTCTACGTCGTGGCGATGGGCGTCGTGCTCGGCGGCTTCGTCGAGGGCGATCCCGACCGGCTCGAGGGCGCGACGTCCTACCTGGCCTTCGTGGTGCCCGGCCTGATCGCCGCTCACGCCATGCAGACCGCGGTGAGCGAGACGACCTATCCGGTGATGGGCATGATCAAGTGGCAGCGGGTCTACGAGTCGATGCTCGCCACCCCGCTTCAGGTGCCACAGGTGGTCGCCGCGCACCTGCTGTTCGTGACCGCCCGGCTCGTCGTCACCTGCACGGTCTTCACCCTGGTGCTCGCCCCGTTCGGGGTGTTCGAGAGCTGGTGGGGGCCGCCGCTCGCCGTGCTCTCGCAGGTGCTGGTCGGGGTGACGTTCGCAACGCTGGTCTACGGCTTCAGTGCCCGGCTGCGCAACGAGGAGGGGTTCGGGGTGCTCTTCCGGCTGGGCGTCTTCCCGCTCTTCTTGTTCTCCGGGGCGTTCTTCCCCGTCACCAACCTCGGCGAGGCCGGCGCCTGGGCGGCCCGGCTGACACCGTTGTGGCATGGCGTGAACCTGTCGCGCATGTTCGCCCTCGACCACGTCACCTGGTGGCTGGCCGGCGTCAACGTCGCGGTGCTGGTGCTGTTGGCGCTGGTGGGCTGGCGCTGGTCGGTGACCGGCCTGCAACGGCGGATGGTGAGCTGATGAGCGTCGGTTCCGTCGGGGCGGGCGAGGCCCGGCCGCGTCCGCTGACCCCCTGGGGGGCGATGGCGCTGCTCGTGCACCGCAGCTATCTGACCTACCGCCAGGCCTGGAAGCTCTATCTCACCGGGTTCCTCGAGCCGTTCTTCTACCTGCTCTCGATCGGCATCGGGGTCGGGCAGCTGATCGACACCTTCGAGTTCAACGGCCAGCAGATCCCCTACGCCGAGTTCGTGGCGCCCGGGATGCTCGCGGCGTCGGCGATGAACGGGGCGATCCTCGACGCCACGTTCAACGTCTTCCACAAGCTCAAGTACGACAAGCTCTACGACCAGATGCTCGCCACCCCGCTGGGCACCGGCGACGTGGCCCGGGGCGAGATCGCCTGGGCCCAGCTGCGGGGCGGCAGCTACTCCGCCATGTTCTTGGTCGTGATGGTGGCGATGGGCATGGTGCACTCATGGTGGGCGGTGCTGGCCCTGCCGGCGGCGCTGCTGATCGGGTTCGCGTTCAGCGCGATCGGCATGGCGCTGACGACGTTCATGACGTCCTGGCAGGACTTCGAGAAGGTGACGCTGGTGCAGTTGCCGCTGTTCTTGTTCTCGGCCACGTTCTTCCCGATCACCGCCCTGGACTCCTGGGCTCGGTGGGTCGTCGAGGTGACGCCTCTCTACCGGGGCGTGGTGCTCTGCCGTGAGCTGACGACCGGTGCCCTGAGCTGGTCCTCGGCGATCTCGGTGGTCTACCTCCTGGTGATGGGCCTGATCGGGCTGCTCGTCGTCCGGCGGCGGCTCTCCACGCTGCTGCTGACCTGACCGGGCACCGGATCTGGCGGGACCTCGACGGCGGCTGGCAGTCCTGGCGGCGGCGCGCGCCGCGTCCGATTGGCAGGATCGCGCCATGAGCCTCGAGCAACGCCCAGACAGCGCCCCGCCCTCTGTGATCGAGCCCGACGTGAAGGACTGGACCTGGGTCCTGGAGCGCCCCTGCCCAGAGTGCGGCCTGGCAGCCGGCGAGGTCGAGCCGACCTCCCTGGCGGCGGCGATCCGAGCCAACGCGGTGATCTGGACCGAAGTGCTCACCCGGCCCTCGGCCCGGGCGCGGCCCCGCGCCGGCGTGTGGTCGCCGCTGGAGTACGCCTGCCACGTCCGCGACGTCCACCGCATCATGGACGAGCGGGTGGCGTCGATGCTGGAGACCGACGAGCCGCGGTTCGCCAACTGGGACCAGGACCAGACCGCGGTCGAAGCCCGGTACGCCGAGCAGGACCCTGCCGTCGTCGGCGGCGAGCTGGTCAGCGCCGCCGAACGGGTGGCCGCCCGCTACGCCGCGGTCTCCGAGGAGGAGTGGGTGAGGAGGGGCCTTCGCGGGGACGGAGCCGTGTTCACCGTCGCCGGCCTCGGCCGCTACCACCTGCACGACGTCGTCCACCACGTCCACGACGTGGGCGGCTCCTCCGGCTGACCGCCGGCCGGGCGAGATCGGGGCGGCTTGAACGCCGGGTGAAGATGTCCCGGTGAGGCACACCGAGTTCTGGGCCAGGATGAACCACGTCCTGGGGGCGAGCTACGCCCGATCCTGGGCGTCGCAGTACGTCCTGTCCGACCTCGAGCGCACCGCCCAGGAGGCCCTCGACGCCGGCACCCCGCCCAAGCAGGTGTGGGCCTCGGTCTGGCGGGCGCTGGAGCTTCCCGCGAGCGAACGCTGACCCGGGCAGCCGCCGTCGCGAGAGGCGCGCCGAGCGTCTCGCGGAGCCTGGCCGCACGTGTCTCAACGACACGGTCATCCTGCCGATCGGTTCCGCGATGCCCGTCCCGCCCGGGACGGGGCCACATGGAGGAGCGCCGTTGCTGTCCCTGACCTATCTGAGTTCGGTCACCGAGACCCTCGACGAGGCCGAGCTGGTGGACCTCCTGGCGGGCAGCCGTGCGCGCAACGAGGCCGCCGGCATCACCGGTCTGCTGCTCTATCGCGACGGCAACGTCATCCAGACGCTCGAGGGGCCGCACGTCGCCGTCGAGGAGACCTTCGCCCGGATCCGCCGCGACCCACGGCACCGGGGCGTCATCGTGCTGCTCCGCGAGGAGGTGGCCGAGCGCGCCTTCCCGGAGTGGTCGATGGCCTTCCGCAGTGTGGGGGTCAGACAGGGCGAGGTGCCGGGGTTCAGCGACTTCCTGAACAACGACGAGAGAGCGCGCACCCGCGCCCCCGACACCTCCGCGGGGCACCTGCACGCCACCTTCCGCGCCACGATGCGCTGAGATCCTGGCGGCCATGGCCGGCCGCCGGTCGTCTGTGCATCGAGCGGTGACCACGAGCACGCGACTGGTCCAGTCCGACCCGACCGCCGCATCGATCCACCTCAACCGAACGGGTCGGCTGCCGATCAGGGCCTCGACGACGCCGTCGACCCCCACGGCGTCGTGCCCTGGAAGAGGCCCTGGTCCGTGCTCACGCTCACCTACGTCAGCTCCGCCACCGCCCCGATGGACGAACCCACGCTGGTCCGGCTGCTCGGTGAGATCGGCCCGCGCAACCGCGGGCGCGACCTCACCGGAATGCTCCTCTACCGAGGGGGGAACATCATCTCGACCCTCGAGGGTCCCGAACGAGCCGTCGAGGAGACGTTCGCGACGATCACGCGCGACCCGCGGCACCACGGCATCCTGGTCCTGCTCCGCGAGCAGACCCAGCACCGCCAGTTCTCCGACTGGTCGACGAGCTTCCCCCGGCCCACAGTGGAGCCGGACCCACGACTGACCGGCTACACGCCCTTCCTCACCTGCGGTCGTGACCGTGCCGACGCCGCACCTGGCCGGCGGCTGCTGGAGGTGTTCCGGGCCTCCATGCGCTGAGGCCTCCCAGGGAGCGCCGAGCCGGCGACGGCCGGACGCCGACACGCCGCACCCGATGATCATGTCGAACACGTGTTCGGGCTAGGGTTGTCCCCAGGTGACGCGCTGGCGGCTCCGTCCCCAGGCCCAGGTCTCGCCCCGGGCCGGTGTCGGCGGTCTGCTCTAGCGTCCAGCCAGACGACGAAGGACACGCAGTCGGGGCCGCCGGCCCCAGATCGGACGGAGACATCATGGCTGGGAACGACCGCGACAAGGCCCTCGACGCGGCTCTGGCGAACATCGAGCGCCAGTTCGGCAAGGGTTCGATCATGCGCCTCGGCGAGGAGACCCGCGCACAGCTCGGGATCATCCCGACCGGCGCGATCGCCCTCGACGTCGCGCTCGGCCTCGGTGGCCTGCCGCGCGGCCGGGTGGTGGAGATCTACGGCCCGGAGTCGTCGGGCAAGACGACCGTCGCCCTGCACGCCGTGGCCAACGCCCAGGCCGCGGGTGGCATCGTGGCCTTCATCGACGCCGAGCACGCCCTCGACCCGGAGTACGCGAAGGCCCTCGGCGTCGACACCGACGCGCTGCTGGTCTCCCAGCCCGACTCGGGCGAGCAGGCCCTCGAGATCGCCGACATGCTGGTGCGCTCCGGCGCGCTGGACCTCATCGTCGTCGACTCGGTCGCCGCGCTGGTGCCGCGCGCGGAGATCGAGGGCGAGATGGGCGACAGCCACGTGGGCCTCCAGGCCCGGCTGATGAGCCAGGCGCTGCGCAAGATGACCGGTGCGCTCAACAACTCCGGCACCACCGCGATCTTCATCAACCAGCTGCGCGAGAAGATCGGCGTGATGTTCGGCTCCCCGGAGACCACCACCGGTGGTCGAGCCCTGAAGTTCTACGCCTCGGTGCGACTCGACGTGCGCCGCATCGAGACGCTGAAGGACGGCCAGGAGATGGTCGGCAACCGCACCCGGGTCAAGGTCGTCAAGAACAAGGTCGCCCCGCCGTTCAAGCAGGCCGAGTTCGACATCATGTACGGCCGCGGCATCAGCCGCGAGGGCGGCCTGATCGACGTCGGGGTCGAGTCGGGCCTGGTCCGCAAGGCCGGCGCTTGGTACACCTACGAGGGCGACCAGCTCGGCCAGGGCAAGGAGAACGCGCGCAACTTCCTGCGTGACAACCCCGATCTGGCCAACGAGTTGGAGAAGAGGATCCTCGAGAAGCTCGGCGTTGGTCCGCAGCTCGACGCCGAGGCCCCGCTCGACCCGGTGGGCGTGGCGGACTTCTGAGTCGATGAGCTTCGACGAGACCAGACCGGCCCCCGACTGGGCGGGTGACGTCTCGGCCGGGGTCGACGCCTGGACCCGGCGCTCGACCACGGCAGCCGGGTCCTCCGAGTCGGCGTCGACCGTCCCCCCTCCGCCCGACCCGGTGGCACAGGGGCCGGCGGCCGACCCGGAGTCGGTGGCTCGCACGATCCTGCTCGACCAGCTGACCGGGCGGGCGCGCAGCCGTCGGGAGCTGCGCGACAAGCTCGCGGCCAAGAACGTGCCCGACGAGGTGGCCGAGCGCCTGCTCGATCGCTTCGAGGAGGTCGGCCTGGTCGACGACCGGGCCTTCGCGCGACTCTGGATCGCCAGCCGTCAGCCCGGCAAGGGGTTGGCGCGCCGGGCGTTGGCCGACGAGCTGCGCCGCAAGGGCATCGACGACGTGGTTGCCCGCGAGGCGCTCGACGAGGTCGACCCCGCCGACGAGGAGGAGGCGGCCCGGGCGCTGGTGCGCAAGAAGCTGCGCTCGCTGCGCGGGGTGGACGACGTCGTCGCCACCCGGCGGTTGGCCGGCCTGCTGGCCCGCAAGGGCTACCCGGCCGGAGTGGCCTTCTCCGTGGTCCGCGACGAGCTGGCCCGGGCCGGCCGTGAGACAACCGAGCACGAGGTGTCCTGAGCGACCCTGCGCGGTGCCACAATCTGGCCCCGTGACCCACGATCGCGAAGTCCTCAGCTACGAGCTGTTCGGCACGGCCGTGCGCGACCTGGCCCAGCAGGTGGCCGACGACGGCTTCCGCCCCGACCTGGTGCTCGCGATCGCCCGCGGCGGTCTGGCGCTGGGCATGGGGCTCGGCTACGCCCTGGATGTGAAGAACCTGTCCGCGGTCAACGTCGAGTTCTACACCGGGGTCGACGAGCGGTTGGAGATGCCGGTCATGTTGCCGCCGACCCCGTCGGCGGTCGACCTGGCCGGGCTGCGGGTGTTGATCGCCGACGACGTGGCCGACACCGGCAAGACCCTCGAACTGGTCCGGACCTTCTGCGCCGAGACGGTGGCCGAGGCCAGGATCGCCGTCGTCTACGAGAAGCCGTGGACCGTGGTCCGACCCGACTACGTCTGGCGGCGCACCGAGAGCTGGATCGACTTTCCGTGGTCGAGCGAACCGCCGGTGGTGGGACGATCCGTCGGCTGAGACCTTCGGGTGAAGCCCGACGACATACGGCACGACGCCAGGACTCTGGTCGAGTCCTGGCGCCGTTCGGGGGCCGAGGAGAGCAGACTCAGCGCGCTGTGCGCGCGGTGTCTCGGAAGGAGTAGGAAGTGACCTTCCAGGCCGGGCTCGTGGAGAGCGCGAACTTCTTGCTCCCCTTCACGATGGCCCGGTAGACGGTGCCACGGCGCGAGCCGGGGATGCGCACGTCGAAGCGGCTCTTCTTGTTCGTCTTCACCTTGCGGAAGGTCTTCCAACCGCCGGACCGCTTCTGGATGATCACCCGCTTGCCCTTGTACTTCGGGACCACCCGACCCAGCAGGTACACGTGCCGACCTCGGTCGACCGCCTTGGCGTTCAGGTCGCGCTGCACCTTGGCCTTGGCGAACGCGGAGGAGGCCGCATAGGTGGCGCTCCCGCTGTAGAGCACTCGGTAGGTGGAGTTGCCGGCTGCCTTGACCGTGTCGTAGAGGGTGCCGGATGCGGAGGTGGCAACGGTCTTCCACTTCTTCTGGCCGGCCAGCTTCCGCTGGACCTGCAAGGAGCCGTCGGAGACCTGGGCCCCATTGGTGTCGATGACCTTGATGTCCAGGGAGAACTTCTCGCCGTAGACGACGGGGCCAGGCTGGGTGGCGTAGCTGCTGGCGCGGGAGATCCAGGGCTCCCCGTCGGAGGCGCCCACGATGGTGGTCTCGGTGGCGGCCGCAGCCGGGGAGGCTCCACCGAGGACCGCGGCGGTGGTGGCCACGAGGGTGGCGGTCAGAGAGGTGGCGAGGAGGCGTCGTACGTGCACGATGGTTCCTGTTCGGTCCGAGGTGTAGGGGACGGCTCCCGAGAAGCCGCCCGCTCACCTACCCCGTCTCGATGACCGCAAACACGTTCTTCCATCGGGAGATCAGCGGACCCGGCTCGCGGGCGCTCTGGCAGCCTCGGGCACTAGGGTGGCCCGGTGATCCACACCGTGGCCGTGACCCGCTACGTCACCCCGTTGCGCGAGGGCGGCAGCCTGCCCGGGCTGGTGGAGGCCGACGATCTCGGCACCTACGTGTGCAAGTTCCGCGGTGCCGGTCAGGGGCTGCGCGTCCTGGTGGCCGAGGTGGTGGTCGGCGAGCTGGCCCGCCGGATCGGCCTGCGCACCCCGCGGCTGGTCGCCCTCGACCTCGACCCCGAGATCGCCCGCTACGAGGCCGACGAGGAGGTCCAGGACCTGCTGAACGCGAGCGCCGGCCTGAACCTCGGCGTCGACTTCCTGCCCGGGGCGTTCGGGTTCGACGGCGATCTGCCGCGCGGCGCCGCCGACGCTGCCCGGGTGCTCTGGCTCGATGCGTTCTGTGCGAACGTCGATCGGTCCTGGCGCAACCCGAACCTGCTGGTCTGGCACGGCGACCTGTGGGTGATCGACCACGGCGCCGCGCTCTACTTCCACCACGGGTGGTCCGGTGGGGTCGGCGACCCCGACCGCTTCGCCGCCCAGCGGTGGAGCGCCGAGGACCACGTGCTGCTGGCGGCCGCCCGGCCCGGGCTCGCCGCCGCCGATGCCGAGCTCCGCTCACAGCTCGACGAGAAGCTGTTCGCCGACGTGCTGGCGCAGGTGCCCGACGAGTGGCTCGAGCCGGTGCCCGGCGCCGCCACGGCGGCCGACCTGCGCGCCGCGTACGTCGCCTTCCTCACCGCACGTCTGGCGAGCCGCCAGTGGCTGCCGGAGGTCGCGGCATGAGCCGGCAGTCCTACCAGTACGTCGTGCTGCGGTGCGTGCCGCGGGTGGATCGCGAGGAGTTCCTCAACGTCGGCGTCGTCGTCTACTGCCAGGCGGCGCAGTTCCTCGACGTGGCCTGGCACGTCGAGCGCGACCGGCTACGAGCTCTGGGGCCGCACGTCGACGTCGACCAGGTCTGCGGGGGACTGACCTTCGTCGAGGGTGTCTGCTCGGGCGACGAGCGTGGCGGTGCAGCCTCCCGCAAGCCGATGGGGGAGCGCTTCGGGTTCCTCAAGGCGCCGCGCAGCACCGTGCTGCAGCCCGGTCCCGTGCACGGTGGCGTGACCACCGACCCGGCGGCCGAGCTCCAGCACCTCCTCGCCCGGCTGGTCCGCTGAGCGTCCGCTCAGACAGGCACCAGCTCCACAGCCCCGACCGCATAGCGAGCGAGGACGACGCGCGCCAGCTCCGGGTGGGCGCCCAGGGGCTCGGAGACTGCCACCGCGCCCGCCTCGACGGCCAGCTCGGCCACCCGGTCGGGCAGGAAGCCCGGGGCGAGGAACAGGGAGGCGACCGCGATGTGGCGGCGCCCCTCGGCCCGGAACGCCCGGACCGCCTCGCCGGCCGCGGGCGGTGCGGCGGAGGCGAACGCGGCGGTCACCGGCAGCTTGTGGTGGGTGCCCCACAGTCGGGCCAGCCTGGCCACGGCCTGGTTGGCCAGCGGGTCGGAGGAGCCGGCGGCGGCCAGCACCAGGGCGTCGAGCTCGCGCACCCGGGCACGCTTGAGCGCTTCGCGCATCCGGATGTCGAGCACCTCGAGGAAGCGCGGCTCCAGGCCGAGCACCCCGGTCGCGCGGATCTTGAGACTCTCGTGCCGGGCCGCGGCCGCGGCGACCGCGGTGGGCACGTCGACCTTCGCGTGGAACGCCTCCGAGAGCAGCAGCGGCACCACGACGATCTCGTCGTGGCCGGCGCGCACCAGCCGGTCGACCACGGTCTGGAAGCCGGGCTTGGACAGGTCGAGGAACGCCGGCTCGATGCGCAGGTCCGGGCGCATCGCGCGGACCTCGTCGACCAGGGCGGTGATCGTCGACGCCGAGCGCGGGTCCCGGCTTCCGTGGGCCAGGGCGATCAGGGCAGGAGCAGCCATGCGGACAGCCTCCAGAGGTGTGGTGCGGGTGGTGCGGGGCAGCGACGGCCGACTGCGCTGTCGGTCGCGGGGAGGGGGTGCGTGGGGAGTCGGGTCACGTGTGGATCCCGCACTCGGTCTTGCCGGTGCCGGCCCAGCGCCCGCTGCGCGGGTCGTCGCCGGGAGCCACCCGGCGGGTGCAGGGGGCGCAGCCGATCGAGGGGTAGCCGTCGTAGGTGAGCGGGTTGACCAGCACGCCGTTCTCGGCGATATAGCGCTCGACCTGCTCGTCGGACCAGCGGGCCAGCGGGGAGACCTTGACCTTGCCCTTCTTCGCATCCCAGCCGATCACGGGTGCGATCACCCGGTTGGCGGTCTCGGCCCGGCGCAGCCCGGTGGCCCACGCGTCGTAGCCCTCCAGCGACGCCGCCAGCGGGGCCACCTTGCGCAGCGCGCAGCAGCGGTCGGGGTCGGTGCGGAACAGGTCCTTGCCGTACGCCGCGTCCTGCTCGGCGACGCTCTGCTCGGGCGTGATCGTGACCAGGTTGACGTCGAGGGTGGCCGCCACCGCGTCACGGGTGCCGATGGTCTCGACGAAGTGGTAGCCGGTGTCGAGGAACACCACGTCGATGCCGGGGGCGACCTTGGCGGCGAGGTGGGCGAGCACGGCGTCGGCCATCGACGAGGTGATGCAGAACCGCTCGCCGAAGGTGGCGGCCGCCCACTCGATGATGTGCTCGGCAGGGGCCAGCTCCAGCTCGGCGCCCCAGTGCGACACCAGCTCGCGCAGCTCCTCGGGGCTGCGTCCGGCGGTCTCGGTCGCCCGGTTGTTGAACGCCAGCATGGTGGTGGCCGCGGTCATCCGTCGGCCCCCGGCGTGGTCGCGGGCCGCAGCAGCCCGAGGAACTTCAGCGAGAACGCGCGCAGGCACGAGCGGCACTCCCATGCGCCGTGCGGCGAGGTCACCTCGCCGTCGGCCGCGACGACCTCGTGGGGTCGCAGGTCCTCGTCGCCGCAGAAGGGGCAGTGGAAGGGCTGGACGCGGCTCACGAGACCGTCTCCAGCTGCTGCTCCCCGCGCAGCAGCTCCTCGTCGGCGCGCACCACCCAGTCGGCGAACGACTCCCCGTCGAGCCGGTCGGCGAGGTAGTGGCGCACGACGGTGGTGACGTAGTCGCCGAGGCCCTCGCTGGTGACCTTGTGGGCGCGCAGCTTGCGGCCGAAGTTGGCGCCGAGCCCCAGCGCGCCGCCCAGGTGCACCTGGAAGCCCTCGACCTGCCGGCCCTCGTGGGTGACCAGCTGGCCCTTGAGGCCGATGTCGGCGACCTGGGTGCGGGCGCAGGCGTTGGGGCAGCCGTTGACGTTGACGGTGATCGGCACGTCCAGGTCGGGGATCCGCTGCTCGAGCTCGGCGATCAGCGCCTTGGCGCGGTCCTTGGTGTCGACGATGGCGAGCTTGCAGAACTCGATGCCGGTGCAGGCCATGGTGTTGCGCCGCCAGTTCGACGGGCGGGCGGTGAGGCCGACCTGCTCCACGCGGGCCAGGAAGGGTTCGACGGCCGCCTCCTCCAGGCCGAGCACGACCAGCTTCTGGTGGGCGGTGAACCGGGCGCCGGCGGCTCCGAACTCCTCCAGGGCGTCGGCGAGGCCGACCAGGACGGTGCCGGAGATCCGGCCCACAGTCGGCGCCAGGCCGACGTAGCACCTGCCGTCCTTCTGCCGGTGGACGCCGATGTGGTCGCTGGAGCGGTCGGGGGAGGCGGGGGAGGGGCAGTCGACCAGCGTGCGGTGGAGGTACTCGGTCTCGAGGACCTCGCGGAACTTCTCGACGCCCCAGTCGGCGACCAGGAACTTCAACCGGGCCCGGGAGCGCAGGCGCCGGTAGCCGTAGTCGCGGAAGATCGACGCGACGCCCTCCCAGGCGTCGGGCACGTCCTCCAGGGCGATCCACACCCCGAGCTTCTGGGCGAGCATCGGGTTGGTGGACAGGCCGCCGCCGACCCAGAGGTCGAAGCCGGGTCCGAGCTCGGGGTGCACGGTGCCGACGAACGACACGTCGTTGACCTCGGGGGCCACGTCGTGCGAGGGGTGTCCGGTGAGCGCGGTCTTGAACTTGCGCGGCAGGTTGGAGAAGGCGGGGTTGCCGATGTAGCGGCGCTTGATCTCCTCCAGGGCGCTGCTGCCGTCGATGATCTCGTCGGCGGCGACCCCGGCGACGGGGGAGCCGAGGAAGGGTCGCGGGGAGTCGCCGCAGGCCTCGATGCTGGACAGTCCGGCGGCGTCGAGCCGCTCCCAGATGGCCGGCACGTCCTCGATGCGGATCCAGTGGTACTGGATGTTCTCGCGGTCGGTGATGTCGGCGGTGTCGCGGGCGAAGTCCACCCCGATGGTGCCGAGTGCCCGCACCGCGTCGGCGCCGAGCAGGGCGCCGTCGGAGCGGACCCGCAGCATGAAGTAGGGCGCGTCCAGCTCGGCGGGGTCGACGGTCGCGGTCTTGCCGCCGTCGAAGCCCTCGGCGCGCTGGGTGTAGAGGCCCATCCAGCGCATCCGGCCGCGCAGGTCGTTGGGGTCGATGGAGTCGAACCCGCGCACGCTGTAGATGTCGATGATCCGCTGCCGGACGTTGAGCGCGTCGTCGTCCTTCTTGAACTGCTCGTTGGCGTTCAGCGGCTCGCGGTAGCCGAGCGCCCACTGGCCCTCGCCGCGCTTGGGGCGGGGGCGGGCCGCGGGGGTGGTGGTGCGGGCGGGTGCCTGGGTCATGGGATGAGTTCCTCGTGCGACGAAAGACGCGCGACTCGTCGGGGCCCGGACCACGTCATCGGGGTCGTGGGGTCGGCCCTGGAGACCGTGCGCCCGAACGGATGGTCGGGGGCGGCCGCCTGCTGTCGATGGTCGGGCAGCGGGGGCTGGTCAGAAGGGCCAACACATCATGCTGCGCATGCGCCCGAAGTCCACGTGGCGACGAGCCACGAGGTAGGCGTGGGTGGCAGCACTGATCATGGGGTCGAGTCTCAGGTGGCGGACACGCTTGCCACAAGCGGAGTTCTCATGTGGTGAGACGAGTGTCTGTCATCTGAGACGGTGGAGGGGTGGTCGCAGGCGCAGCGGGCGGCGCGATGCGTCGTACATCACACTCCGCCGGTCTCACGCTCACAACGTGGCGGCGGCCCACGGCCGCCGTCACTAGGCTGGGCCCATGACGGATGCCCTCATCAGCAGCGCGTACTCCCAGGCCCTCGAGGTCATCGCCTCGGTCGAACCCCGCATCGCGGCCGCTACCCGTCAGGAGCTCGCCGACCAGCGAGGTTCACTCAAGCTGATCGCGAGCGAGAACTACGCATCCCCGGCCGTGCTGCTGACCATGGGCACCTGGCTCAGCGACAAGTACGCCGAGGGCACGGTCGGGCACCGCTTCTACGCCGGCTGCCAGAACGTCGACACCGTCGAGACGGTGGCCGCCGAGCATGCGCGTGAGCTCTTCGGCGCCGAGTACGCCTACGTGCAGCCCCACTCGGGCATCGACGCCAACCTGGTCGCGTTCTGGTCGATCCTGGCCCACCGGGTCGAGGCGCCGGCGCTGGCGAATCTGGGGGCCAAGAACGTCAACGAGCTCACCGACGCCGACTGGGAGACGCTGCGCCACGAGCTGGGCAACCAGCGCCTGCTGGGGATGTCGCTGGACGCCGGCGGCCACCTCACCCACGGCTTCCGTCCCAACATCAGCGGCAAGATGTTCCACCAGCAGCAGTACGGCACCGACCCCGAGACCGGGCTGCTCGACTACGACGCCGTCGCGGCGAAGGCGCGCGAGTTCAAGCCGCTGATCCTGGTGGCCGGCTACTCCGCCTACCCGCGCCGGGTGAACTTCGCGAAGATGCGCGAGATCGCCGACGAGGTGGGCGCCACCTTGATGGTCGACATGGCCCACTTCGCCGGGCTGGTGGCCGGCAAGGTCTTCACCGGCGACGAGGACCCGGTGCCGCACGCGCACGTGGTGACCACGACCACCCACAAGTCGCTGCGCGGCCCCCGCGGCGGCATGGTGCTCGCCACCGAGGAGTACGCCCCCAGCGTGGACCGCGGCTGCCCGATGGTGCTCGGAGGCCCGCTCTCGCACGTGATGGCAGCCAAGGCGGTCGCGCTGGCCGAGGCGCGGCAGGACTCCTTCCGCGGCTACGCCCAGAAGGTCGCCGACAACGCCCAGTCGCTCGCCGAGGGGTTCACCTCGCGCGGCGCCCGGCTGGTCACCGGTGGCACCGACAACCACCTGGTGCTGCTCGACGTCACCTCGTTCGGGCTCACCGGCCGGCAGGCCGAGTCGGCGCTGCTCGACGCCGGCGTCGTGACCAACCGCAACTCGATCCCGGCCGACCCCAACGGGGCCTGGTACACCTCCGGCATCCGGCTCGGCACCCCCGCGCTGACCACCCGCGGCTTCGGGCACGACGAGTTCGACCGGGTCGCCGAGCTCATCGTCCACGTGCTGGCGAACACCCAGCCCGGCACCACCAAGGCCGGCGGCCCCTCGAAGGCCTCCTACGCCCTCGGCGACGGGGTCGCGGCGAAGGTCAAGGACGCCTCGGCCGAGCTGCTCGACAAGCACCCGCTCTACCCGGGGCTCGAGCTGAGCTGAGGCGCCTCAGCGGCTCAGCTCGTCGGCGATCGCCCCTCCGAGACGCCGTCAGAGGGTGGGAGTGACCCGCTCCACGATCGCCTTCAGGTCGGCGCCCTCCAGGGTGCCGAACGTGCCGTCGTACGACGAGCCCAGCCGCGAGGCGCAGAAGGCGTCGGCCACCTCGGCCGGCGCGAACCGCACCAGCAGCGAGCCCTGGAGCACTGCGGCCATCCGGCCGGCCAGCCGGCGTGCCCCGACCTCGAGCCCGCCGGGATCGCCCATCAACTGCCCCAGCAGCGCGAGCGTGTCGTCGATGGCCCGGTCCAGGCGCGGGTCGGCGCCGCGGGCGCGGCCGACCTCGCTGATCCAGGCGTCCAGCGCCTCCGGCTCACGGCCGATCGCGCGCAGGACGTCGAGGGCGTTGACGTTGCCCGACCCTTCCCAGACCGAGTTCAGCGGCGCCTCGCGGTAGAGCAGCGGCATGCCGGACTCCTCCACATAGCCGTTGCCGCCGAGGCACTCCAGCGCCTCCGCGACCATGGCCGGGGTGCGCTTGCAGACCCAGAACTTCGCCAGTGGCAGCGCGATCCGGCGCAGCGCCGCCTCGTGTGGGTCGTCGAGATCGTCGACGGCCGCGGCGAGACGGATCGCGACGGCGGTCGCGGCCTCGGTCTCGACGGCGAGGTCGGCGATCACGTTCTGCATCAGCGGCTTGTCGGCCAGCAGCGACCCGAACGCCGAGCGATGGGCGACGTGCCAGGACGCCTCGGCGACCGCGTGCCGCATCAGTCCGGTGGACCCCAGCACGCAGTCGAGTCGGGTGGCGGCCACCATCTCGATGATCGTGCGGACCCCGCGGCCCTCGTCGCCGAGCCGCTGCGCGAGCGTGCCGCGGAACTCCAGTTCGGAGGAGGCGTTGGAGCGGTTGCCGAGCTTGTCCTTGAGGCGCACCACGTCGAGCCGGTTGCGGGTGCCGTCGGGCAGCACCCGGCGCACCAGGAAGCAGGTGACGCCGCCGGGAGCCTGGGCGAGCACCAGGAAGACGTCGTTCATCGGCGCCGAGGTGAACCACTTGTGTCCGTGCAGGGTGTACTCGCCGTCGACAGCGGTCGGCCGGGCGACGGTCACGTTGGCCCGCACGTCCGAGCCGCCCTGCTTCTCGGTCATGCCCATGCCCGCCAGCGCGCCGCGCTTGTCGTCGAGTGCCCGGACGCCGAAGTCGTAGCGGCGGGAGGCCAGCAGCGGCGTCCACTCCTTCGCGAGCACTTCGTCGGCCCGCAGGGCGGGGATCGCGGCGTAGGTCATCGAGATCGGGCAGCCGTGACCCGGCTCGGTCTGCGACCAGGCGATGAACCCCGCGGCGCGGCGTACGTGCGCGTGTGGCGCCCCGGCCTCCTGCTGCTCCCAGGGGGCGGCCTGCAGGCCGTGCCCGACCGCGCGCTCCATCAGCCAGTGCCACGAGGGGTGGAAGGCGACCTCGTCGACCCGGTTGCCGTAGCGGTCGTACGGCGTCAGTCGCGGGTGGAACTCGTTGGCGAGCATCCCGTGCTCGCGGGCCTCGGCGCTGCCGGCCTCGGCGCCGAGGTCGCGCAGGTCCTCGAGCACCTCGGGGCCGGCATGCCGCAGCACGGCCTCGCTCAGCGCCCGATCGTCGGTGACCACGTTGTGGCCGGCCAACGGGGGCGGTTGGTTGGTGACGGTCCGGATGTCGTCCCCGTCGTGGCCTGCGAGGTTGTCGGCTCCCATGTGGCTACCGTAGCCCCATGCCGGCAGCGGGGAAGCAGGACGTCTCCGAGGCCGGGGCATCGGGCCCCTGGTGGCGCCGAGCACTCGACATCCTGTGGCGGCTGATCGTCACGACGGTCGGCTCCTGCATGCGCTATCGGGTGACCGGCCTGGCCGCCGAGGCGGCGTTCTTCGCGCTGCTCTCGGTGCCGCCGCTGATCTTCGCGTTCACCGGCGCCATCGGCTTCATCTCCGACCGCTACTCCCAGGCGCAGGTCGAGGAGGTCCGGGAGGCGATCATCGACCTGGCCTCGCGCGCGCTCACCGACCGCGCCGTCGACGAGGTGATCACCAAGACCATCGACGAGGTGCTCGGGCCAGGCCGCTTCGACGTGATCTCGGTGGGCTTCGTGCTCGCCCTCTGGTCCGGGTCGAGGGCGCTGAACGTGTTCGTCGACACCATCACGATCATGCACGGTCTCGGGGGGAGCCGGGGCATCATCAAGACCCGGGCGCTCTCGTTCAGCCTCTATCTGCTGGCGTTGGTGACGGGTGCCGCGACCATCCCGCTGGTCGTGGTCGGGCCCGGACTGCTCGCGGACTGGTTGCCCGAGGACCTCGACTTCCTGATGGCCTTCTACTGGCCGATCGTCGTCGTGGTCTCGATCTGCTTCCTGGCCACGCTCTACCACGTGTCGGTCCCGGTGCGCACCAACTGGAGCTTCAACCTGCCCGGCGCGGTCTTCTCGCTGGTGGCGTGGATCTTCGGGTCCTACGTGTTGCGCTGGGTGCTCACGGTCACCGCGACCGACTCGAAGTCGATCTTCGGTCCGCTGGCCGCCCCCATCGCGGTGCTGATCTGGCTCTACATCCTGGCGATCGCGGTGCTCATCGGTGCCGCGGTCAACGCGGCCTTCGACACCGTCTTCCCGCAGAAGCAGACCATGCGGGCCCGGCTGGAGCTGGTCACGAAGCTGCGCAACCGGATCGGCCGCTGACCCGAAGCGCGCTGAGCCGCGCGGGTCTGGGCGGATCCGTCCCACGGGTCCACTAGATTCGCTGCGTGGCCGAGTCCGAACGCATCCGATTCCAGGGGACGGCCGTCGGCAAGGTGGAGCTGCCGGAGCGGGTGCGGTCGCCGTGGTGGGAGCTGGGGCGGCGGCTGCTGGCGGCGTTGGGCATCCTGGTCGGCACGGTGCTGATCGTCTATCTCGACCGGGACGGCTATCGCGACAGCACCGACGGCAGCGTCAGCCTGCTGGACGCGATCTACTACACGACGGTGACCCTGAGCACGACCGGGTACGGCGACATCGCCCCCGCCACGGACTTCGCCAGGATGGTGAACGCGTTCGTGGTCACGCCGGCCCGGATCGGGTTCCTGGTCCTGCTGATCGGCACCACCCTCGAGGTGCTCGCCTCGCAGGGCCGCGAGATGTTCCGGGTCGCCCGGTGGAGGAAGAGCATGGGTGAGCACGTCGTCGTGGTGGGCTACGGCACCAAGGGCCGCAGCGCGGTCGAGACCCTGGTCAACAATGGCCAGGACCGCGACGACATCGTGGTCGTCGACCCGAGCCCGCTGGCGCTCCAGGACGCGCACGCCGACGGGCTGGCGGTCGTCACCGGCGATGCGACGCGACGCGAGGTGCTGCGGCGGGCCGGCGTCGCCGATGCCAGCCAGGTGATCATCACCACCGACCGCGACGACTCCAACGTGCTCTCCACGCTCACCGTCCGGCAGCTCAACCCCGACGCCTGGATCGTGGCCGCGGTGCGGGAGCAGGAGAACGCTCCGCTGATGAAGCAGTCCGGGGCGAACTCTGTGATCACCTCCTCCGACGCCGTGGGCCGGCTGCTCGGCCTGTCCTCCCTGTCACCGACGCTGGGCTCGGTCATGGAGGACCTCCTCACCTATGGTGAGGGTCTCGAGGTGGCCGAGCGCGACCTGCTGGTCACCGAGGTGGGGCGGCAGCCGCAGAGCCTGCCGGACCAGGTGATCGCGGTGGTCCGCGACGAGAAGGTCTACCGCTACTTCGACCCGGTGGTCACCCAGCTCGCCCGCGGCGACCGGCTGATCGTGGTCCGCCCCGCCAAGGAGCTGCCCTGGGCGCCCCGGCCCGGCACCCACGACGAGGACTTCGCCGTCGAGGAGGACTGACCCCGATCGCACGTCGCCGACCACTCGATCCGAACACCTGTTCGATCATGTGGGACGATCGGTGCATGGCCGGCGGGATGAACAGGCGGGGTGGGGGGATCCCGCTGGCCGCGCGCGTGCGCCCGTCGTCGACGGCCTCCAGGTTCACCGAGCCGTTCCCGGGGCCGCCCTCGGAGGACTGTCCGGCGCGGCACTGCTGGGTGGCCGACGCCGCCGACCGGGCGGGGGTGAAGCGGCCCGGCCTGCTGCTGGAGTGGCGGCGCACCCGCGGCGGCTGGGAAGGCCGGGTCGTGTACGCCGCTCACCTGCGGCCCGACGCCTGGGCGCTGGTCGAGGAGTGGCTGCCGTCGAGCCTGCTCACGCCCGGCTGAGGCCGGTGCGGCGGCGCGGCGTACCGCGGAAATGGTCCGAGCCGCTGGAGTCTCGGGTCTCCAGCGGCTCGGAGACACGAGATTAGCCAGCGACTGTCCCCGGGGTCATCGCCGAGGAGGATGTCGCGGGATGGCCCGGTCGGGCCATGGGTCATGGTCCAACCGGCTCACGCGGGCCACGGGCGGAGGTGGACGCTCAGGCGGCGGGAGCCAGGCCGAGGGCGTCGCCGGTGCGGGTCAGGTCGATGACCCGTCGAGCCGCGGGGCTCGCGGCGCAGATCTGCAGCGTGCCACCGGCGGCGCGGGCCTCGCGCACGCAGCTGATCAGGGTGCCGATGGTCGCGCAGTCCATGAACGTGACGTCGCCGAGGTCGAGCTCGATCTCCCGATGCCCCTCGGCGAGAGCCCCGGTGACCTGACGCTCGATGTCGTCGATGCGAGCCACGTCGAGCTCACCGTCGAACCGGAGCAGGCACCGGTCGGAGACCGTGACGACGGACAGGTGTCGTCCCGTGCGCGAGAACAGCGGCGAGCGGGTCATACCCCTACATCGCGCGAGGTGGTCGCTGCGTTACGCCTGCTCCGAAGAAACACCCCGAAGGGTGGAGCTGGTCCAGACGGGTCGCCGGACGGCGGTGCCTTAGGTTGTGCCTCCAGACGTGAGGAGCGGGGGAGCCATGAGGTCCTTGGCGGGGCGGGTGGTCGTGGTCACCGGCAGCACTCGGGGGTTCGGGCGGGTGCTGGTGGGGCTGGCGGCGCAACGCGGTGCCCGGGTCGTGGTCACGGGACCGTGGGCCGAGGAGGCCGAGGACGTCGCCGCCGAGCTGCGGAGCCGGGGCCTGGATGCCCTGGGGGTCGCCTGCGACGTGACCGAGGGCGAGCAGGTCGAGCTGCTCGCCGAGCGGGCGGTCGCGGCGTACGGGCGGCTGGACGCGTGGGTGAACAACGCCGCGACGAGCAATCCGGTGGGCCGCGCGTTCGATCTGGACCCGGCCGAGTTCCGGCGGGCGATCGAGGTCAACGCGATGGGCACCTTCCACGGCACTCGGGCGGCTGTGACGCGGATGCTCGCCGGTGGCGGCACGGTCGTCAACGTGCTGGGCCGAGGCGACAACGCCCGCGCGACCGCCTACACCTCGCCGTACGGCGCCAGCAAGGCGTGGGTCGGCGGGTTCACCCGGAGCGTCCGGAAGGAGTACGCCGGCACCGGCGTCCACGTCGTCGGCTTCAACCCGGGGATGATGCTCACCGAGAAGCTGCTCGACTCCCATGCCGTCGGCGAGCAGGGGGAGAAGATGATGAAGCCGTTCGCGGTGGTGCGTGAGGTGTTCGCCGACCCGCCGGAGGTGGCCGCCCGCCGCCTGCTCGCGGTGCTGGCCGACCCGCACCCGCCGGCGTCGGTCAACCTGCTGGGCCCGCTCGGTGCCGGACGGCACGCGGCCCGGTTCGCGGTACGCCGAGCGGGTGCCGCGGTGCGTGGATAGCGTGGGGGCGCGGCCACGCACTGACGGGCAGGGGAGTCGCTGGCCGGCTCCGGTCGCGCGGCGCGTCGGCGACCCGGACGGGCGAGCGGGGATGATGGCTGCGATCGCGGCAACCGGTCTAGGTCACGTCATACCGTCTAGTGTCGTGTCCCCCTGCCGCTGGGAGCTCTCATGGTCGACGACTATCCGATCCTGACGTTGGTGCCGCCCCTGCTCGCGATCGGTCTGGTGGTGGCCACCCGCAAGGTGCTGTTGAGCCTGGGGCTGGGGGTCGTCTCGTCGGCGCTGCTGATCCAGGACTTCGCGCCCTGGGGCTCGCTGAAGGAGGTCCTGGGGGCGTTCGGTGACATCTTCTGGGTCGACGGCGGCGTGAACACCACCAAGGTCTACATCCTGGCCTTCACGCTGCTGCTCGGCGTGATCACCGCCTTCATCATGATGTCGGGCGGCACGCGCGCCTTCGCCGACTGGGCCCAGACGAGGATCCGCTCTCGTCGCGGGGCCACGATGCTCCCGGCTGCGCTGGGGGTGGCGATCTTCGTCGACGACTACTTCAACGCGCTGGCGGTGGGCCAGGTCAGCCGACCGGTGACCGACTCCCATCGGGTCTCCCGGGCCAAGCTGGCCTACCTGGTCGACTCCACCTCGGCGCCGGTGGCCGTGCTCGCGCCGTTCTCGAGCTGGGGGGCGTTCATCCTCGGCCTGATCGGGACCGAGGTCGCGGCCTCGTCGCTGGACCTCAGCGACATCGGCGCTTTCGTGCAGGCGGCCGGGGCCAACTACTACGCGTTCGCGGCGTTGCTCCTGGTGGCGCTGGTCGCCACGCTGCAGCTCGATCTCGGGCCGATGCGCACCGAGGAGCGGCGCGCGATCCTGCACGGCGAGTGCTTCGACAAGAGCTCCGAGATCCCCGGCCAGCTCTCCGAGGACCTCCCGGTGCACCGTCCGGGCGCGAAGCTCGCCCTGCTGGTGCCGTTCGCCGTGCTGGTGGTCGGCGTGCTCGGCGGCATCGTTTGGACCGGCCGGCGGTCGGCCGGCTCGTGGTCGATGGTCGACATCCTCGCCGAGACCGACGTCTCGCTCGCGCTGCTCCTCGGCGGTCTGCTGGGGGTGGCCGCGGCGATCTACTACTACGTGCGCGACACCGCTGAGAACCCGAGGTTCGGCCGGGCCACCTTCGGACGCGGGTGGGTCGAGGGGGTGAAGTCGATGATGCCCGCCGTCAGCATCCTGGTCCTCGCGTGGATGCTGGGCGCGCTGATCGAGGGCCTCGGCACCGGGGAGTACCTCGCCGGGCTGATCGAGGACTCCTCGATCTCGCCGTCCTGGCTGATCCCGCTGGTGTTCCTGGTCGCGGCCGCCATGGCCTTCGCCACGGGCACCTCGTGGGGATCCTTCGGGTTGCTTATCCCGCTCGCCGGGGGCATCCTCAACTCCCTCGACGCCCCGGACCTGCTGCTCCCGGCGCTGGGCGCGGTCCTGGCCGGTGCGGTCGCCGGCGACCACGCCTCGCCGATCTCGGACACCACGATCCTCAGCGCCACCGGAGCCGGGTGCAACGTGATCACCCACGTCACCACCCAGCTGCCGTACATGATCCTGGCTGTCGTCGCGTCGACGGTGGGCTACGTGATGGTGGCGTTCGGCTCACCCGCGACGGTCGGCCTGGTGGTCACCTTGGGGGTCACTGCTGCGCTCGCGTTCCTCGCCCAGCGGCTGTGGGGGCCGACGGTCGACGAGGCGCAACTGTCCGAGCATCAGGGCTCCGGCTCTGCTTGAGCGGGTGCGTGACCTCTGGCCGCCCGGGTTGTCTGGCTGATTGCTGGCCGCCGACTCGGGGGCTCGTGGCAGGTGGGCGGGGTGGAGAGGTGGAGCTGGGGTCGCCTCGTCCGGGCGAGAAACCGCTAGCGCCTCACGGGGCGGTCGCAGAGGATGACCCGGTGAACCGACCCAGCGACTTCGAGTACAGAGTCGTCGGCGACGACGTGGTGATCAGTCACCACGGCCGCCGTGCGACGACGCTGCGCGGCCCCGCCGCGGTTCGCTTCATCGCTGACGTCGAGGACGACGATCCGCAAGAGCTGATGGCCAGGCTGACCGAAAACTACAAGCACGGCAACGAACGCACGGCCAGGAATCACCCACGGAACCGGGGCGCCGGCCGAGGCTGACCTGGACCCGTGAGAATCGGGCCGCAAACAGAAAAGAGGCCCTCGTAGGGGCCTCTGAACTGTGAGCCTGGTGGGCGATACTGGGTTTGAACCAGTGACCTCTTCCGTGTCAAGGAAGCGCGCTACCACTGCGCCAATCGCCCGGGTCTTGAATTGTCCTGCGGTGGTGTGCGGTTGGAGGTGGGTACGGGATTTGAACCCGTGTACACGGATTTGCAGTCCGTTGCCTCGCCTCTCGGCCAACCCACCACGGAGGCCAAACCTGGGAGAGACCTCTCCGAGCGGACGACGAGGCTCGAACTCGCGACCTCAACCTTGGCAAGGTTGCGCTCTACCAACTGAGCTACGTCCGCTTGCGCTCCGACCGAGGTCGGCGTGCGTCGAGAACAGTAGCCGAACCCCTCAGCGACGCAAAATTCGCCCCCCTCGGCGTGTCACGAGCGCGTGAACAGCGGGTGATCGCGGCCATGCCAGGCGGCGCGATCACCCGGCGGTGCGGAGGTGGAACGACCGTGTGCAGCGGGCGCGCGGCCCGGTGACCCGCCAGGTGCGGCAGGTCTGGCGCAGCCGGGAACCGGAGCTCCTCGAGCGCGTCCGGGGCGGGGGGCCCTCAGCTCGCCAGCAGGTAGTGGGTGAGTGCGTCGAGGTCGAGGTGCTCGCTCTCGGTGCCGATCGGCACCGCCGTGAGCGTCCGGCCCAGGAAGGCCTGGAGCGCCTCGCTGTCGGCCTGCGCCAGCAGGTGACCGTCGGGGGAGCGGAACTCCATCACGAGCACGGCCCGGGAGTCCTCGTCGACGCTGGGCCACACGAGCACGTCGCCCTCGCCCTCGGGTCCGGCGAGGCCGCGCAGCAGCAGGGTGCGGGCCATCCACCAGCTCACGTCGGACCCGGCCGCGTGGAACGCCAGCTCCACGGCGTACGGGTCGTGCGGGTCGTAGTGGAAGGTCGCCTCGATCTCGACGGGCCTCCCGAGCTGGTCGAGGCAGTGCAGGGTCAGGTCTTGCGAAGTGCCCCGGGAGATGGGTCGCTGGGTCATCACGGTCCTCCGCTGCTGCAGATGCCTGGGTGCTGGGCGGGCGTCACCGGAGGGACGTCTCGTCGCGTCGTTCGTGACGCGAGTCCCGGGCAACAACCCCTGTGCTCTCCTGATCGGCAGGCAGGCGCGCGATGTGACCCGAAGCCGACCCGGAATGTGAGTCGTCGGCGGCGATGCGCTAAAGTCCCTGACCGCGGCCCAGCCTCCGAGCTCGGGACGCCGAGACGGGCGATTGGCGCAGTGGTAGCGCGCTTCGTTCACACCGAAGAGGTCACTGGTTCGAACCCAGTATCGCCCACTCTGAGACTCGAGGCCGGCCCCCACCAGGGCCGGCCTCGAGCCGTCTCCGGGCCCTCCGGAGCGGGTTGCCGCCGGGGGGACTCCGTCACCTCCCGACCGCGTCCGGCAGCCGGGACCTTGGTCCCTGCCGCCTAAGTGACCCGCCAGTAACAATGGCTCCATGAGCAGCCGGCATCACCCTCTGCGCGCCTCCCTGCGCATCGTCACCACCGTCTGGACCGCCCTCGTGGCCCTCTCGGCGTACGCCGGGGCGGTCGGCCTGATCGGCGGGGGGATCTCCTTCGGTGACGAGATCGACGAGCGGCTCCCCTTCGACAGCCTGGCCCTCGCCGGCCTCGCGCTCCTGCTGTTCGTGGCGCTGCCCGCGACCGTGGCCGCGGCGGCCACCTGGCGCCAAGGCCCCCGGGCACCCGATCAGGTCGCGGGCGCCGCGATCTTCCTGGTGTTCTGGATCGGGCTCGAGCTCTCCTTCATCCAGACCTACTCCTGGATGCACTCCGCGTTCTTGTTCATCGCCGTCGTGACGCTGCTGCTGGCCCGCGCCATGCGGCGTACGCCGCCGCTGCCGCCGCGGCACGTCGCCCGGCGGCTGATGGTGCGGGCGGGCGAGCCCGTCTGAGGCATTCCCGGCCTCCGGTTGATCCGAGGTCGGGGATCCGGCCGGCCCGAAACCGGGCGGCGGGGCCACGCGGGCGGCCGATACGATCGACGGACCCGTGGCGCCGCCGCGGGTGATCGCATCGCAGCCGACATCCCAGGAGCCTCTCCGTGTCCGACATCCAGGTCGTCCTTGCCCACGCCGACGCGCGCGAGGAACGGACGGTCACGACGGGCACCAAGGCGTGGGAGCTGTTCGCCGAGGACCCGAGCGTGATCGCCGCCCGCGTCGACGGTGAGCTGCGCGACCTGGCCCACGAGCTCGCCCCCGGCGACGTCGTCGAGGGTGTCGCGATCGACAGCGACGACGGCCTCGCGATCCTGCGACACTCCACCGCGCACGTGCTGGCCCAGGCCGTGCAGGAGCTGTTCCCCGAGGCCAAGCTCGGCATCGGCCCGCCGGTCGAGAACGGCTTCTACTACGACTTCGACGTCGAGACCCCCTTCGTGCCCGAGGACCTCGAGAAGATCGAGACCCGGATGCGCAAGATCATCAAGGAGGGCCAGCGGTTCACCCGCCGCGCGGTCACCGACGCCGAGGCCATCAACGAGCTCGCCGACGAGCCCTACAAGATCGAGCTGATCGGCCTCAAGGGGTCGGGTCACGGCGAGGACGCCGCCGAAGGTGCCAGCGTCGAGGTCGGGGCCGGCGAGCTGACCATCTACGACAACCACCGGCGCAACGGGGAGCTGGCCTGGAAGGACCTTTGCCGCGGCCCGCACCTGCCCACGACCAAGCGGATCCCGGCGTTCAAGCTGATGCGCTCCGCGGCGGCGTACTGGCGCGGCGACGAGAAGAACAAGCAGCTCCAGCGCATCTACGGCACCGCCTGGCCCAGCAAGGAGGACCTCGCGGCCTACCTCCACCGGCTCGAGGAGGCCGAGCGACGCGACCACCGCAAGCTCGGCCGCGAGCTCGACCTGTTCAGCTTCCCCGACGAGATCGGCTCGGGCCTGGTGGTGTTCCACCCCAAGGGCGGGGTGATCAAGCGGGTGATGGAGGACTACGTCCGCCAGCGTCACATCGAGGAGGGCTTCTCCTACGTCGGCACCCCCCACATCTCCAAGGAGGGGCTCTTCCACACCTCCGGGCACCTGCCGTACTACGCCGACACGATGTTCCCGCCCATGGAGATGGAGGGCAGCAACTACTACCTCAAGGCGATGAACTGCCCGATGCACAACCTGATCTTCAGGTCGCGCGGGCGGTCCTACCGCGAGCTGCCGCTGCGGCTGTTCGAGTTCGGGTCGGTCTACCGCTACGAGAAGTCCGGCGTCGTCCACGGGCTGACCCGGGTCCGCGGACTCACCCAGGACGACTCGCACTCCTACGTCACCCCCGAGCAGGCACCCGACGAGATCAAGCACCTGCTCGAGTTCGTGCTCAGCCTGCTGCGCGACTTCGGTCTCGACGACTTCTACCTCGAGATGTCGACCCGCGACGACGCGAAGAAGGACAAGTTCGTCGGCTCCGACGACGACTGGGCGACCGCGACCGCCGTGCTCGAGGGGGTGGCCCGCGACACCGGCCTCGAGCTGGTGCCCGACCCCGGTGGTGCGGCGTTCTACGGTCCGAAGATCTCGGTGCAGTGCCGCGACGCGATCGGCCGCACCTGGCAGATGTCGACCATCCAGTATGACTTCAACCAGCCCAAGGGCTTCGGCCTGGAGTACCAAGCCGCCGACGGCTCACGCCAGCAGCCGGTGATGATCCACTCGGCCAAGTTCGGTTCGCTCGAGCGCTTCTTCGGGGTGCTCGTCGAGCACTACGCCGGCGCGTTCCCGCCCTGGCTGGCGCCGGTGCAGGTGCAGGGCATCCCGATCGCCGAACGGCACAACGACTACCTGTACGACGTCGCGAAGCGCCTGCAGGCGGCCGGCATCCGGGTCGAGGTCGACGACTCCGACGACCGGATGCAGAAGAAGATCCGCAACGCGCAGCTGCAGAAGGTGCCGTTCATGATGATCGCCGGCGACGACGACCTGGCTGCGGGAGCGGTGTCGTTCCGCTACCGCGACGGCCGCCAGGACAACGGCGTCTCGATCGACGAGGCGATCGCCCGGGTGACGGCGGCCGTCGAGTCGCGCGAGCAGGTCTGAGCATCCGCGCAGCGCGGCTCTCGGGCTGGGTGGCCGCCGGCATGGCGGCCGCTCTGCTCGCCGCGTGCGGCGGCGACGAGCCCGGACCGCAGCCGGACGGCCCGCCGCCTTCGACGGAGGCGGGCCGGCCGTCCGCCGCCCCTGCCGAGCCGCCCGCCGACGACTCCGTGGAGCGGATGCGGCTGCTCGCCGCTGCCGCCGAGGCGCAGGCCGCGCTGCTCGCCGAGGAGTCGGCCAGCGAGGCCGGGCCGCTGCTCGCCGAGGGCACCCTCGGAGCCGACGCCAGCTGGCCGCAGTGCCCCAAGGGGCTGGGCATCCCCGAGCGGCCGACGCTCGGTGCCCCGATGCCGCTGCCCGAGGCCCGCTACGTCGTGCTCGGACTCACCAACGGGCCCGGCTACACCCCCAACCCCTGCCTGGCCGAGCAGGTCGCCTGGGCCCGTCGGCGCGACGTCCCGGTCGCGGCGTACGCGGTGGCGAGCCTGCCCGACGCCGACCAGCTCGCCCAGCACCGCGACGACGGCCCGTACGACGGCGACGCGCCGCTGGGCGCGCTGCGCAACGCCGGCTACGCCCAGGCCCGCTACAACCTCGAGACGATGGCCGACGCCGACCTGGCCAGCCCGATCATCTGGATCGACGTCGAGCCGGTTCCCGACTTCGACTGGGGCCCCGACCTGGCGGCCAACGCGGCGGTGGTCGAGGGGCTGGCCCGCGCCTATCGCGACGCCGGCCTCGAGATCGGCGTCTACTCCACGCCGTACCTCTGGGCCGACGTGGTCGGCGACCTCCAGCTGGGCGTCCCCGAATGGCGGGCTGCCGGGCACACCTCCCGGACGGAGGCTGCCAGCCGCTGCGGGACCGAGTGGACCATCCAGGGCGGGGCGGCGGTGTTCGGCCAGTGGGTCGAGGCCGGTCGCGACCAGAACGTCACCTGCGTCGACCTGCACGCCGGCAACTGGTTCGACCTCGGCTGACGCCGAGTCCGCGCTTGCGCCGGCTGGGCGGGTCTGGGTCTGCCGTTGCGCCGACTCGGCGTCGTAGCGTCACCCCATGACCGAGAGGGTGCACCGGTTGAGCCGAGGCGAGGCACGCAGGATCGCCGTGCAGGCACAGCTGCTCGACCAGCCGCGATCAGGTCAGCCCCGACCCGGCTCCGTGCTCGAGGTGGTGCGGCACCTGACGATGCTCCAGGTCGAGCCGACGGCCGCAGTGGCTCCGAGTGCGGACGTCGTGCTGTGGAGCCGGCTGGGCTCGGCGTACGACCCCGCCGAGCTCGAGGAGCTGGTCGCCTCCCAGCAGCTGATCGATCTCGACCAGCGGCTCCGGCCCCGGGAGGACCTCGCGCTGTTCCGGGCCGAGATGCGGCACTGGCCCGGCCGGCCCCCGCTGAAGGACTGGCAGGAGCGCACGCTCGCCTGGGTCGAGGCCAACGAGGCGTGCCGCATCGACGTGCTCGAGACGCTGCGGCAGGACGGCCCGCTGCCGCTGTCCGCGCTGCCCGACACCTGCGCGGTGCCGTGGCGCTCCAGCGGCTGGAACAACGCCAAGAACGTGAAGATGCTGGTCGGGCTCATGGTCGAGCGCGGTGAGGTGGCTCGGGCCGGTCGGGAGGGTCGCGAGGTGCTCTGGGACCTCGCCGAGCGGGTCTACCCCGACGACCCCGTGCCCGACCTGGAGTCCGCGCTGCGCGAGCGGGCGGAGCGCCGGCTGCGGGCGCTGGGCCTCGCCCGCCCGCGAGCGCCGGTCACGCCCGGCGAGCCCAACGACGTCGGCGAGGCCGGCGAGCCGGCGGTCATCGAGGGCGTGCCGGGCCGGTGGCGGGTCGACCCGACCCTGCTCGACCGGCCGTTCGCCGGCCGCGTCGCGCTGCTCTCGCCGCTCGACCGGCTGGTGTTCGACCGCAAGCGGATGACCGAGCTGTTCGAGTTCGACTACCAGCTGGAGATGTACAAGCCCGCCGCGCAGCGGCGCTGGGGCTACTGGGCGATGCCCGTGCTCGTGCGCGACCGGCTGGTCGGCAAGCTCGACGCGACGGCCGACCGGGCGGAGGGCGAGCTGCGCATCGATGCCCTGCACGAGGACGAGCCCCTCGATGCCGACCGCGATGCCGTCGAGGCGGAGGTCGACGACCTGGCCCGATGGCTGGGGCTGGAGCCGGTCTGGCTGTGAGGCGGTCGGCGGTGACCTGTCACTGGTGGTGGGTGGATCGGCGGTGACCTGTCACTGGTGGTGGGTGGGTCGGCGGTGACCTGTCACTGGTGGTGGGTGGATCGGCGGTGACGTGCTGCCGCTCGCTCGGGGCGAGCCTTCCGTGCTGGCGTGGGGTGGTGCCGCCGATGACCGACCACGAGTGGCGGGTCAGCGTGGTTCGACCGACCACGAGTGGCGGGTCAGCGTGGTTCGACCGACCGCGAGTGGCGGGTCAGCGCACCTGCTTCACATAACGGCGGCAGGGCGAGACGTACGTCGTGCCGCCCGAGGTCACCTCGTAGGGCAGGTCGCCGCCGTCGTGCCAGCCCTGGCGCTCGTAGAACCGGCGGGCCCGGGCGTTGCCGGCGACCACGGCCAGCCACGCCTCGTCGTGGCCGGCCGCGCCGACCTGGCGCTCGGCCTCGGCCAGCAGCACCGCCGCCACCCCGGCGCCGCGGTGACCCGCGCCGACGTACACCTGCTCGACCTCGTCGCCGACCACCATGACGAAGCCGGCCAGCAGGCCGCCGACCTCGGCGACGGTGGTGGCCGGCACCATGCCCGGCGCCCGCTGCTCGAACTCCGCGAGCGTGCGGGCGCGGGTCAGCCCGTCGGGGACGTGGCCGGGGTGGGCGTCGTGCCAGCCCGCGTGCCACAGGGCGGCGACCGCGGGGGCGTCGTCGGGCGTGGCCGGGCGGAGTCGGACGGCCGGGGGAGTGGTCTGCACGGGGCAACCCTAGGATCGCGAGCATGGTGGACGAGACGCTGCGCCAGGACGGCGTCGGCCAGCCGGATGCGCTGGACCGACTCTGGACCCCGCACCGGATGGCCTACATCCGGGGCGAGAACAAGCCCTCGGACGCCTCCTCCGGCGAGTGCCCGTTCTGCCGGATCCCCGGGCTCGACGACGAGGCCGGTCTGGTCGTGCACCGCGGCGAGCTCGCGTTCGTCGTGCTCAACCTCTATCCCTACGCGCCCGGCCACCTGATGGTCTGCCCCTACCGGCACATCGCCGACTACACCGAGACCACCGACGAGGAGGCGGCCGAGATCGCCGACCTGACCCGCGACGCGATGCGGGTGGTGCGCTCGTCCAGCGGTGCGGCCGGATTCAACATCGGCATGAACCAGGGCCACATCGCCGGTGCCGGCATCGCCGCCCACCTGCACCAGCACGTGGTGCCGCGGTGGCCGGGCGACCAGAACTTCATGCCGATCATCGGCCGCACCAAGACCCTGCCCCAGTTGCTGTCGGAGACCCGGGAGCTGTTCGCGAAGGCCTGGCCCGCGTGACCGGGGTGGCCGCTGCGCGCATCGACCCCGACGACGAGCTGCTCGCCGCCGCCCTGGTCCGCGAGGCCGGCACGCTGGCCCGCCGGATGCGCGCAGCCGGTGTCGAGGTCGGCCGGAAGACCTCGGTCTCGGACGTGGTGACCGAGGCCGACCACGCCGCCGAGGCGCTGGTGGTCGACCGGCTGCGCCGCGAGCGTCCTGACGACGGGCTGGTTGGGGAGGAGGGTGCGGCCCACCGCGGCAGCAGCGGCCGGGAGTGGTTCGTCGACCCCGTCGACGGCACCTGGAACTTCGTGCACGGGGTGCCCTGGTGGTGCTCGGCCGTCGCGCTGCGCGACGCCGACGACCTGATGCTCGGCGCCGTCCACGACCCGCACGCGCAGACGACGTACCTCGGTGGGCCCGGCCTGGCCAGCACCCGTGACGGCGTGCCGCTGGCTCCACTCGTCGACCGGCCCCTCGCCGAGACCGGTGTCGTCACCTACCTCCACCCGCCGCTGTACGCCGGCCCGATCGGCGAGGCGTTCGGGCGCGCGGTGGCGGGGGCGGCCACCCTGCGGATGCTCGGCTCGATGAGCATGGACTGCGTGGCGATCGCCGAGGGCCGGTTCGGGGCGCTGCTGGCGCACTCGGTCAAGCCCTGGGACGAGTTCCCGGGCGCGGCGATCATCCGCGGCGTCGGCGGCGTCACCCGCCACCTCACCGCGGCGGGCGTCGACTGGTACGCCGCGGGCGCACCGACGGCGGTCGACGAGCTCTGCGCGTCGCTGGTCGCCCAGGCCTGACTCCCGTCCGGCGCGTGCGCCCGGCCGCTCGGCCAGTTCGTTCGACCGTGCAACGAACACCGGTCTGGCACCCCCTTGCTGCGGGCTCATGCCCTCCGTAAGTTGGGGTCCACAACAAAGGAAGTGATCTCCGTCACAGGTAGGGGGGTCACTGTGAGCTGGAGGTCGGGAATGGTCAGGAACAAGGGTGTGCGGCTGGCGTCCCTGGTGGCGTGCGGCGTGCTGGCCTTCGCCTCGCTCGCCGCGTGCGGCGATGACGACGACGGCGACGGCGGCAATGGCGGTAACGGCAGCGGAGGGGCCGACGGCAAGATCGGGGTGATCCTGCCCGACACGACGTCCTCGCCGCGCTGGGAGAACAACGACCGACCCAGTCTCGAGGCGGCCTTCGAGGATGCCGGCGTGGACTACCAGATCGAGAACGCCGGCGGCGACACCGCCCAGTTCACCCGGCTCTGCGACACCATGATCAGCAGCGGCGTCACCGTGCTGATGATCGTCAACCTCGACTCCGAGTCCGGTGCGGCTTGCCTGTCCAAGGCGACCGATGCCGGCATCCAGAGCATCGACTACGACCGGCTCACCCTGCGCGGAGGCGCGTCGTACTACGTCTCCTTCGACAACGTCGAGGTCGGTCGCCTGATGGGCTCGGGCCTGCAGACCTGCCTGGACGAGGCCGGCAAGACCAAGGCCAACATCATCTACATCAACGGCGACCCGAGCGACAACAACGCCAGCCTGTTCAAGTCCGGCTACGAGGAGGCGCTGGCGGAGAAGATCGACTCCGGCGACTACACGCTCGTCGGTGACCAGAGCGGCTTCTGGGACGCCACGAAGGCCGGCCAAGCCTACGAGCAGCTCTACACCCAGAACGACGGCAAGATCGACGGCGTCGTCTCGGCCAACGACACGATGGCCGGCGGCATCATCGCCCGGATGAAGGACCAGGGCGTCGCGGGCAAGATCCCGGTCACCGGCCAGGACGCCTCCACCGGCGGCCTGCAGCAGATCCTCGCCGGGAACCAGTGCGGCACGGTCTACAAGAACACCGACCTGGAGGCGAAGACCGCCTCCGACCTCGCCATCGCGCTGATCAACGGCGACACCGAGGCGGCGGAGGCGCTGGTGACCGGCACGGTCACCGACACCGAGACCGACGAGGAGGTGCCCTCGGCACTGGCCACCCCGGTCTGGATCACGGCGGAGAACGTGCAGCAGGTGATCGACGACGGGTTCGCCAGCGCCGCCGACATCTGCGTCGACGAGTTCGCGGCCGCCTGCGAGAAGGCGGGCATCCAGTAGCGGCTGCCTCGGGGACCCGCCGCTCGCGGCGGGTCCCTGAGGACCGCTCCACCCCCGGGCGCAGTCGCCGCGTCTCGGGTCGTCCACCACCGGCGGAGGAGAGCCCCCGTGTCCGTCCCAGCCACCGAGCTGTCGGCAACCCATCCCTCAGACCAGCCGCTGCTGAGCCTGCGCGGCGTCCACAAGAGCTTCGGTGCCGTGCAGGTGCTCCAGGGCGTCGACCTCGACGTCCGGGCCGGCCAGGTCACCGCGCTGGTCGGGGACAACGGCGCCGGCAAGAGCACGCTGATCAAGGGGGTCGCCGGCATCCACGTCTTCGACTCGGGCGACTACTTCTTCGAAGGGGAGCCGGTCAAGGTGCACGGCCCTAAGGACGCCAACGCCCTCGGCATCGAGGTCGTCTACCAGGACCTCGCCCTGTGCGACAACCTCGACGTCGTCCAGAACATGTTCCTCGGCCGCGAGATGGGCCCCAGGGTCAGGCTCGACGAGACCACGATGGAGACCCGGGCGCGGGAGACCCTCGACGGTCTGTCGGTGCGCACGCTCCAGTCGGTGCGCACCCGCGTCGCCTCTCTCTCGGGCGGCCAGCGCCAGACGGTGGCGATCGCCCGCGCGGTTCTCTGGAACTCCAAGATCGTCATCCTCGACGAGCCGACCGCCGCCCTCGGGGTCGCCCAGACCGAGCAGGTTCTGCGCCTGGTGCGCCGGCTCGCCGACCGAGGGCTCGGCGTGGTCCTGATCAGCCACAACCTCAACGAGGTGTTCCAGGTCGCCGACGACATCGCCGTGCTCTACCTCGGCCACATGGTCGCCCAGGTGCGCAAGGACGACGTCACCCGCGCCGACGTGGTCGAGCTGATCACCTCCGGTGCCACCCAGCGCGACGGTGCCGCGCCCATGAACGGGAACGGAGTTGCCCGATGAGCACGCCGACGGCACGCGCGACCCGGGGGCACGCCCCCGAAGGTCCCAAGGGGACGAAGTGGCGGTTCCGCGTCGCCGACCGGCTCCGTCGGACGCGCACGGAGCTCCGCGACATCCTCCGGGCGTACGTCGAGCGGGTGCGTGGCGGTGACGTCGGATCGCTCCCGGCGATCCTCGGCCTCATCGTGCTGGTGGCGGTCTTCTCGGCGCTCGAGCCCGAGTCCTTCACCTCCGCGCTCAACTTCGCCAACCTGATCGGCCAGTCGGCCGGTGTCATGGTGATCGCGATGGGCCTGGTCTTCGTGCTGCTCCTCGGCGAGATCGACCTGTCCGCAGGCGTCACCGGCGGCGTCGCGGCCTCGATGCTCGGCGTGGTGCTGACCGAGCAGGGCTGGCCCGTGGCGCTCTCGTTGCTCACCGCGCTGCTGACCGGCACGTTCATCGGAGCCTGCCTGGGCGTGTTCGTCGCCAAGGTCGGCATCCCGTCCTTCGTGGTGACGCTCGCGGCGTTCCTCGGCTTCCAGGGCGTGATGCTCCAGGTCATCGGCGAGGGAGGCACGATCGGCTACCGCGACGAGTTCGTGCTCAAGCTCAACAACGGGGCGATGCCGCTGTGGCTGGGCTGGACCCTCGCCGGGGTCACGATCGCCGGCTACGGCCTCGCCACGCTCCTCACCATCCGGCGACGGCGCCGTGAGGGACTGGTGTCCCAGCCGCTGCTGCTGTGGGCCCTCAAGACCGGGGCCCTGGCCGCGGTGGTGCTGGCGGTCGTGGGCTATCTGTCCGCCGAGCGGAGCCCGTTCCCCGACCTGAAGTCGATCAAGGGCGTCCCCAACGTCCTCCTGGTGATCCTGCTGCTGGTCGTGGTGCTCAGCTACCTGCTGACCCGCACCTCCTGGGGCAGGCACATCTACGCGGTCGGTGGCAACGCCGAGGCGGCCCGTCGGGCCGGCATCAACGTGGCCTGGATCCGGATCTCGTGCTTCATGGTGAGCTCGTCGGTCGCCGCCATCGGCGGCGTCCTGCTGGCCAGCCGCACCAACTCCGTGTCGCCGCAGACCGGCGGCAACGAGACCCTGCTGTACGCCGTGGGCGCGGCCGTCATCGGCGGCACCAGCCTGTTCGGGGGCAAGGGCCGGGTGACCGACGCCGTGATCGGCGGCCTGGTCATCGCGGTCGTGGCCAACGGGATGGGCCTGCTCAACCAGCCCGCCGGCGTCGTGTTCATGGTGACCGGAGTCGTGCTGGTGTTCGCGGCGGCGGTGGACGCGCTCAGCCGACGGCGCGCGGCGTCGACCGGTCGGGCCTAGTGACATGCGCACCCGGCTGGGCGTCGGGGGCGAGGAGCTGCGGCGGGCGAACCTGTCCGCGATCCTCCGCACGGTCCACACCTCGGGGCCGACGACACGGGCCGAGCTGACCCGAAGGCTCGGGCTGAACCGGAGCACGATCGGTGCCCTGACCGTCGAGCTGCAGTCCCTGGGCCTGGTGACCGAGCAGACCGCGGTGGTGGGCGGGCGGGGGAGGCCCTCCCATCTGGTGGTGCCGTGCGCGGAGAACGTCGTGGTCGCCGTCGACGTCGGTGTCGACCGCATCGCCGTCGCCCGGGTCGGTCTCGGGGGCGAGGTGCTGGAGCGTCGCCAGCGGCGCCATCAGCGTGGCGAGCACGCGGTGGCCCTGGTCGCCGAGTCGGTGGCGCAGATGGTGGAGGACACGCTGCTCGGGGCGGGCTCGGCGCACTGCCACGGGATCGGCGTCTCGGTGCCCGGGGCGATCCGCGACAGCGACGGGCTGGTGCGGTTCGCTCCCAACCTGGGCTGGCTCGACGAGCCGTTCACCGAGCTCCTCTCCGCGCGGTTGGGGCGCGCCGTGGCGACCGGCAACGACGCCGACCTGGGGGTGCTCGCCGAGCATGTCCGCGGTGCCGCGACCGGCTACTCCGAGGTGGCCTACCTCAGCGCCAGCGTCGGCATCGGCGGGGGCTTCCTCGTGGGGGGTCGGCCGCTGCGCGGCGCCAGCGGCTATGCCGGCGAGATCGGCCACCTGCCGGTGGACCCCCAGGGCCCCACGTGCCGGTGTGGGGCGGTCGGCTGCTGGGAGATGAAGGTCGGGGAGAACGTGCTGCTGAGCGAGGCCGGGCGACTCCCGGGTGGCGGCCCGGCCGCGGTCGCCGAGGTGATCGCCGCCGCCGGAGCAGGGGAGACCAGGGCGCGGGCCGCGGTCGACGACGTGGCGCGCTGGTGCGGGGTGGGCCTGCGGGCGCTGGTGAACCTGTTCGACCCGGAGGCCGTCGTCCTGGGCGGCTGCCTGGCCCAGGTCTGGCGAGCCGCCGAGGAACGGGTGCGCGCCGAGTTCGGGCGCAGCGACCTGGCTTCGCTGCGAGCCGGCGTCGTCATCCGTCCTGCCGCACTGGGCGACGACGCCTCCCTGCTGGGCGCCGCGGAGCTGGCCTTCGAGCCGTTGCTCGACCACCCCCAGACGATGGCGGCGCGAGCAGGCTGAAGAGACGCGGGCGGAGGACCGGTAGCCTGCTCACGCCATGCTCGAACGTTTCCGCTCCGCCGTCACCGCCGTCCTCTCGCCGATCGCCCGGCTGCTGCTGCGCCTGGGTGTGAGCCCCGACGCGGTCACGCTGGTCGGCACTCTCGGGGTCTGCACCGGCGCGCTGGTGTTCTTCCCCCAGGGCAGGCTGCTCGCCGGAGTGCTGTTCATCACCGCGTTCGTCTTCAGCGACCTGCTCGACGGACACATGGCCCGCTCCTCGGGCCGGGTCAGCAAGTTCGGTGCCTTCTGGGACTCCACGCTCGACCGGTTCGGCGACGGCGCGATCTTCATCGGCCTGGCGCTCTACTTCGCCTGGGAGGAGCCCTCGAAGCTCTACCTGGTGCTGTCGCTGGTGTGCCTGCTGATGGGGGCAATCACCTCCTACGCCCGCTCTCGTGGCGAGACGCTGGGCTTCGACGTCAAGGTCGGCATCGCCGAGCGCGCCGACCGGCTGGTGCTGATCTTGGTGATGACCGGGCTGAGCGCGATCTTCGACCAACCGATCCTGCTCTACGTCGCGCTGTGGGTGCTCGCGGTGGCCAGCACCATCACGGTCGGCCAGCGGGTCTGGGTGGTGCGCAAGCAGGCTCAGGCCGAGGTCGCCGCGCAGGCCTCGTCCTGAGGCCTGGGCCGCGGGGAGCCTGATCTCACCCGGGTGGCCGGAAGCGGTCATCGGCCGGTTCCGGCCCTAGCATGGCCGTCATGTCCGACAGCACCCCCGTGACCCCCGCCGCCGACGCCCCGACCGGCGCCTCCACCGACGCCGCCCAGACCGGCACCAGCCGCGTGAAGCGCGGCATGGCCGAGATGCTCAAGGGCGGGGTGATCATGGACGTCGTCACCGCCGAGCAGGCCAAGATCGCCGAGGACGCCGGTGCCGTCGCGGTGATGGCGCTGGAGCGGGTGCCCGCCGACATCCGCGCCCAGGGCGGGGTGTCGCGGATGAGCGACCCCGACATGATCGACGGCATCATCGAGGCGGTCTCGATCCCGGTGATGGCCAAGGCCCGGATCGGCCACTTCGTCGAGGCGCAGGTGCTGCAGAGCCTCGGGGTCGACTACGTCGACGAGTCTGAGGTGCTCACCCCGGCCGACTACGCCAACCACATCGACAAGTGGGCCTTCACCGTCCCGTTCGTGTGCGGGGCGACCAACCTGGGCGAGGCGCTGCGGCGCATCACCGAGGGCGCGGCGATGATCCGGTCCAAGGGGGAGGCCGGCACCGGCGACGTCTCCAACGCGGTCACCCACATGCGCACGATCCGCCGCCAGATCCGCCGTCTCGGCGCCCTGGAGACCGACGAGCTCTACGTCGCCGCCAAGAAGCTGCAGGCGCCCTACGAGCTGGTCGCCGAGGTCGCACGATCCGGCAAGCTGCCCGTGGTGCTCTTCACCGCCGGCGGCATCGCCACCCCCGCCGACGCGGCGATGATGATGCAGCTGGGAGCCGAGGGCGTCTTCGTCGGCTCCGGCATCTTCAAGTCCGGCAACCCGGCCCAGCGGGCGAAGGCGATCGTCGAGGCCACCACCTTCCACGACGACCCCGACGTGGTCGCGAAGGTCTCACGCGGTCTCGGTGAGGCGATGGTCGGCATCAACGTCGAGGAGATCCCGCAGCCGCACCGGCTGGCCGAGCGCGGCTGGTGACCGCCGCCCGCTGATGCCGGTGGTGGCTCCACGCGGGCGGTCGTCGCCGATCGTTCGCGTCCGGGTCACCCAAGAGGTCGCGGGCGTTGACCCGGCCCCTGGATGGTGCGCGGTGTGCGTCGCGCCTGGATGGACCAGCTGCGGGGCGCCGCGATCCTCGCGGTCCTGCTGCTCCACGCCCAGCTCGTCGCCGACGGGCTGACCGGCGAGGGCCCGGCCGTGCTGCGTGCGGTCAACACCGAGCTGGCCCCGGTCCGGATGCCGCTGCTCGTGGCGCTCTCCGGGATGCTGGTCGGCCGCTCGCTGGCCAAGGGCCGCCGCCGGCACGTGCGCGGCAAGCTCGAGGCGCTGGCCTGGCCCTACCTGGTGTGGGGTGTGCTCGACGTCGCCCACGTGCTGGTCGACACCGCCGTCACCGGAGCGCCGGTGCCGTGGGCCTGGCTGCCGCGGCTGGCCTACGACCCCTCGACGTACCTGTGGTTCCTCGGCTACCTGCTGGTGTTCCACCTGGCCGTGACACCCCTGGGCGGCCTCGCGCGCACCCTGGCGCTCCCGGTGGTGTGGGTGCTCGCCGGCTTGGCCGCGGACGGCAGCCAGCTCCAGGCGCTGCTGGAGCTGTTCCGCTGGTTCCTGCTCGGTGACCTGCTGTGGCGCGCCGGTCTGCAGCACCTCGACCCGGGGCCCGCGGTTCCCGGGGCAGCGGGCCGGCTCCTCGGACACCTGGGGATCCACTCCGTCGTCTACTACGTCTGCCACCTGCTCGCGATGGTGTACGCCGCCCGGCTGCTCGTCGCGCTCGACCTCCGCGACCCTTGGCTGCTGACGGCGCTCCTGGTCGTCGTCCCGCTGGTCCTCGGTCGGGTCCTGGTGGCCGCCCGGAGCCGCTCCCGTTGGGCCGACGCGCTCTTCGTGTGGCCGGCGTCCTCGCGGCGGGGAGGTGCCCCCGGCACCCCCACGAGAGGAGCTGTGGTCCGGCCGCCGTCTACGATCCGGGCGTGACCACCATCGGCGTGCTGGCCCTGCAGGGCGACGTTCGCGAGCACCTGCAGGCGCTCACGGGCCTGGGTGTGCGCGCGCTGCCGGTCCGGCGCCCCACCGAGCTCGACGCCTGCGACGGGCTGGTGCTGCCGGGCGGCGAGTCCACCACGATCGCCAAGCTGGCGCGCACCTTCGGCATGTTCGAGCCGCTGCGCGAGCGGCTCGCCTCCGGCATGCCCGCGTTCGGCACCTGCGCGGGCCTGATCCTGCTCGCCGACCGGGTGGAGGACGCCGCCGCCGGCCAGGAGACCTTCGGCGGCATCGACGTGACCGTCCGCCGCAACGCCTTCGGCCGGCAGGTCGACTCCTTCGAGGACGACCTCGACTTCGCCGGACTCGACGACCCGGTGCACGCGGTGTTCATCCGGGCTCCGTGGGTCGAGAAGGCCGGCAACGACGTCGAGGTGCTCGCCCGCGTCGGTCACGGCCCCGCCACGGGTAGGATCGTCGCGGTCCGGCAGGGCCCGCTGATGGCGACGTCGTTCCACCCGGAGGTGGGCGGCGACACCCGGGTGCACGAACGCTTCGTCGACCTGGTCCGCGCCGTCTGAACGCGGGCGGGCGCCGGCCGCGGGCACAGCAGTCCGACCGATCAGCTCGACCGAGGATTGAGGATCCATGTCTGGCCACTCCAAATGGGCGACCACGAAGCACAAGAAGGCGGCCATCGACGCCAAGCGCGGCAAGATGTTCGCCAAGCTCATCAAGAACATCGAGGTGGCCGCCCGGATGGGCGGCGGTGACCCGGCCGGCAACCCGACCCTCTACGACGCCATCCAGAAGGCGAAGAAGTCCTCGGTCCCCAACGACAACATCGACCGTGCGGTCAAGCGCGGTTCGGGCGCCGAGGCCGGCGGGGCCGACTACTCGACGATCATGTACGAGGTCTACGGCCCGCAGGGCGTGGCGTTCCTCGTCGAGTGCCTCACCGACAACAAGAACCGGGCCGCCATGGAGGTCCGCACCGCGGTCACCCGCAACGGCGGCACGATGGCCGACCCCGGGTCGGTCTCCCGGCTCTTCAACCGCAAGGGCGTCGTCATGGTGCCCAAGGTCCAGGAGGCGCGCGAGGTGACCGAGGACGACGTCCTCGAGGCCACCCTCGACGCCGGGGCCGAGGAGGTCAGCGACCTCGACGAGTCGCTGGAGGTGCAGTCCGAGGCCACCGACGTGGTCCAGGTGCGCACCGCGCTCCAGGCCGCCGGCATCGACTACGACTCCGCCGAGGTCGAGTTCGTCGCCAGCCTGGAGATCCCCGTCGACGCCGACGCCGCCACGAAGGTGTTCCGCCTCGTCGACGCCCTCGAGGACCTCGACGACGTGCAGAACGTGTTCACCAACGTCGACGTGCCCGAGGACGTCATGGCCGAGCTCGAGGACGCGTAGCCCGCCGAGCTGCGTCGTCGCCGTGGGTGGACGGACCGCCCTCGGCGCGCCCGGGCGTGTCCTCCGGCCAACCGGGGGAGCGGGCGGCTAGCGTTGCTCCGAACACCTGTTCGGACGGAGGGCTGACCGATGCGCGTGCTCGGGATCGACCCGGGCCTGACCCGCTGCGGCATGGGCGTGGTCGAGGGCTCGATCGGACGGCCGCTGGCCCTGATCGACGTCAACGTGCTGCGCACCTCCTCCTCGCTCCCGGTCGCCGAGCGGCTGGTCACCATCGAGAAGGGCGTCGACGCCTGGCTCGACGAATACCGTCCCGACGCGGTCGCGGTCGAGCGGGTCTTCGCCCGCTCCGACGTCAGCACGGTCATGGGCACCGCCCAGGCCAGCGGCATCGCGATGGTGTGCGCGGCGCGACGCGGGCTCCCGGTCGCGCTGCACACCCCCAGCGAGGTCAAGGCGGCCGTCTCCGGCAGCGGGCGCGCCGACAAGGCCCAGGTGGGCGCGATGGTCACCCGCATCCTGCGCCTCGACGCGCCGCCCAAGCCCGCCGACGCCGCCGACGCGCTGGCCCTGGCGATCACCCACATCTGGCGTGGCTCGGCGCAGCACCGCATCGACGAGGCGGTGGCCGCCCAGCGGCGTCAGCTCGCCGCCGCTCAGGCCAAGGCGCGAGCCAAGGCGTCCAGCAGCACCCAGACCGGAAGGAGGCCCGCATGATCGCGTTCGTCCGCGGCCCGGTGGCCGCCGTGACCCTCTCCAGCGCCGTCCTCGAGGTCGGCGGGGTCGGCCTCGAAGTGATGTGCACTCCCGGAACCCTCGCGACGCTGCGGGTGGGGCAGCCCGCCACGCTGCCGACCAGCATGATCGTCCGCGAGGACTCCCTGACCCTCTTCGGCTTCCTCGACGACGACGAGAAGGCCGTCTTCGAGCTGGTGCAGACCGCGTCCGGCGTCGGGCCCAAGCTGGCCCAGGCGATCCTGGCGGTGCTCGCCCCCGACGAGCTGCGCCGCGCGGTCGCCGGCGAAGACGTGAAGACGCTGACCCGGGTCCCGGGCATCGGCCAGAAGGGAGCCCAGCGCATCATCCTCGAGCTCAAGGACCGGCTCGGTGCCCCGGTCGGCGGCCGGCCGGCCTCGGCGCCGCCACCCGCCGCGGCGTGGCGCGACCAGGTGCACCAGGGCCTGGTCGGACTGGGCTGGTCGGCCCGCGACGCGGAGAAGGCGATCGAGACCGTGGCGCCCCAAGCAGGCGACGTCCCCGACGTCGCCGCCCTGCTGCGCGCCGCGCTGCGCGCGCTGAGCAAGGCCTGAGCGGGAGGACGCGGTGCACCCGGACAGCTACGACGACGAGCTCACCGAGGCCGAGGAGTCCCATCTCCGGTCGCTGACCACCGCCGAGGCCGACGGTGACGAGCGGGCGATCGAGGCAGCGCTGCGGCCGCGGTCGCTCGACGAGGTGATCGGCCAGTCGCGGGTGCGGGCCCAGCTCGGCCTGGTGTTGGAGGCGGCGCGCCAGCGCGGCCGGGCACCCGACCACGTGCTCCTCTCCGGCCCGCCCGGCCTGGGCAAGACGACGCTGGCCATGATCATCGCCGGCGAGATGTCCACGCCGCTGCGGCTCACCAGCGGCCCGGCGATCACTCACGCCGGTGACCTGGCCGCGATCCTCTCGGGCATGAACGAGGGCGACGTGCTCTTCGTCGACGAGATCCACCGCATGTCGCGCCCCGCCGAAGAGATGCTCTACATGGCGATGGAGGACTTCCGGGTCGACGTCGTCATCGGCAAGGGCCCCGGCGCCACGGCCATTCCGCTGGAGATCCCACCGTTCACTTTGGTGGGGGCGACCACCCGGGCCGGGCTCCTTCCCGGTCCGCTGCGCGACCGGTTCGGGTTCACCGCCCACCTGGAGTTCTACGAGCCGCACGAGCTCGACCTGATCGTGCACCGATCCGCCGGGCTGCTCGGCGTCGAGCTCACCCCCGACGGCTCCTCCGAGATCGCCTCCCGCTCCCGCGGCACGCCCCGCATCGCCAACCGGCTGCTGCGCCGGGTGCGCGACTTCGCCCAGGTGCGCGCCGACGGGGTCGTGACGCTCGACGTCGCGCGCGACGCATTGGAGCTCTACGAGGTCGACGAGCTCGGCCTGGACCGCCTCGACAGGGCGGTCGTCGACGCGCTCTGCCGGCGCTTCGGTGGTGGCCCGGTCGGGGTCAGCACCCTCGCGGTGGCGGTGGGGGAGGAGCGCGAGACCGTCGAGGAGGTGGCCGAGCCGTTCCTGGTGCGCAACGGCTTCCTCGCCCGCACCCCGCGGGGGAGGGTCGCCACCGCCGCGGCCTGGCAGCACCTCGGTCTGACCGCGCCCTCGCACGCGTTCGGGGCAGCCGACCAGGAGCCGACCCTGTTCGAGGACGACCTCGACGACTGATCCACCGACCGGCCCGCTACTGCCGACTCTCCGGCGCCCCGCCGGGGCACCGGATTCGCCGCCGCGCGGTGGCGCGCGGCTAGACTGACCCGTCGGTCGGCCCTCTCGTGGCCTGGCCCGGTTCACTCGCCATCCCCGAGAGGTCTTTCGCTGTGCCGGAGAGCGTCGTCTCCCTGCTGCCCCTGGTGGGCATCGCCCTGCTGTTCTGGCTGCTGATCATCCGTCCGGCCTCCCGCCGGCAGAAGCAGCTCGCCCAGATGCAGGACTCGCTCCAGATCGGGGACGAGGTGGTGCTGACCTCCGGCATCCTCGGATCCGTCGCAGCCCTCGAGGAGGGCCGGGCGCGCATCGAGGTGGCGCCGGGCGTGGTCATCACCGTCGCCCGGGGCGCGGTCGGCCAGGTCGTCCCGCCCGAGGCCGGTGACCCGGCTCTCGGCACCGCCCAGCAGGACGAGGAGGCCTGAGATGGCCGCCAAGGGCTACCGCCCCGGACGGGTGCTGATCTTCTTCTTCGTCGGCGTGATCCTCAGCTACGTGCTGGTGGCCATGAACGGCGTGTGGAAGCCCCAGCTCGGCCTCGACCTGCAGGGCGGCACCCGCATCACGCTGACCGCCACCGGCGACGTCACCGAGGAGAACCTCGAGGAGGCGGCCGACATCATCGACCAGCGGGTCAACGCGCGCGGCGTCAGCGAGTCCGAGGTGACCACGCAGTCCGGCGAGTACATCGTCGTCGAGATCCCCGGCCAGAGCCGCCGCGACCTGCTGGAGACCGTCGAGCGGCAGGCGCAGCTGCGGTTCCGGCTGGTGGCGTGCAGCCCGTCCAGCAACCGGTGCGGCACGGCCGCTCCCGAGGTGCAGATCCCTCAGGGTGACGGCCAGGGGCCCCTGGCGCCCGGCGACGACAGCCAGGCCGGCCAGGACGGCGGCAAGGCCGGTGAGAAGGGCGACGGCAAGAACGGCGGCCAGAACGGCGGCCAGAACGGCGGCAACAACCGTCCGCCGCTCGCCTGGGCCGACGACGCGACCGCTGCCGCGTCCGACGACGCCAGCCCGACCGCAGAGCCCACGGACGGCGCGACCGCCGAGCCCACCGACGGCGAGTCGGCCGACAGCGCCTCCGAGAGCCCGTCGGAGTCGCCGACCGTGGTCGAGGCCCCCGACGCCGGCGACGGCGGCAACCTGGCCGACAAGCCGCTCGAGTGGTACCTCAACCCCGACCCGGCGGCGATCAAGGCCTACAACGAGTTCCAGTGCCCGGCCGACGGGACCGCACCGGTCGTCGAGGACGACCCCGACAAGCCGATCGTCACCTGCGGCGAGGAGGGTGAGAAGTACCTCCTCTCCCCGGCCGTGGTCGAGGGCACCGACCTCGACGACGCCTCGGCACTGATCCCGCCGCAGGAGCTCGCGTGGATCGTCTCGCTGGAGTTCGACGGCGACGGGGCCGACAAGTTCGGCAAGGTCTCCGAGGCGCTGTACGGCACCGACGACCAGTTCGCCATCGTGCTCGACGGCCAGGTCATCTCGGCGCCGAGGATGAACGGGCTGATCCTCGACGGACGCGCTCAGATCACCGGCGACTTCTCCCAGGCAGAGGCCGAGAGCCTGGCCACGAGCCTGAAGTTCGGCGCGCTGCCGATCGCCTTCGAGGACGACCCGACCAGCGAGACGATCGGTCCCTCGCTCGCCGGCGACCAGCTCACCGCGGGTCTGTGGGCCGGCGGCTTCGGTCTCGGCCTGGTGATGCTCTACTGCCTGATCTACTACCGCGGTCTGGGCATCGTGGTGCTCGGCTCCCTCGGCGTCGCGGCGATCGTCACCTACTCCATGGTGCTGCTGCTCAGCGAGGCCGCCGGCTTCACGCTGACGCTGCCGGGCATCGCCGGTCTGATCATCGCCGTCGGCGTCACCGCCGACTCGTTCATCCTGTTCTTCGAGCGCATCCGCGACGAGATGCGCGAGGGCAAGTCGATGCGGGTGGCGGTCGAGAGCGGCTGGCGCCGCGCCAAGGTGACCCGGCTCGCCGCGAACACCGTGTCGCTGCTGTCGGCGACGATCCTCTACGTCTTCGCCACCGGCGTGGTCAAGGGCTTCGGCTTCGCGCTCGGCCTCTCCACGCTGATCGACCTCGCCGTGCTCTTCTGGTTCACCAGGCCCGCGGTGAGCTACCTGTCGAAGTACCGCTTCTTCAACGGCGGCGGCAAGCTCTCCGGCTTGAGCCCCGAGACCCTCGGCATGGACCGCGTGCCGGCTGGAGGTAAGGCCTGATGGGCAAGTTCTCACGTCTGGGCAACGACCTCTACACCGACAAGAGGTCGATCGACTTCGTCGGGCGCAGGTGGCTCTGGTACGGCATCACGATGGTGCTGGTCTCGCTCGCGCTGCTGGCGATCGTGGTCAAGGGCTTCAACTTCGGCATCGAGTTCACCGGCGGCACCGAGTACCGCGTCGAGGTGGTCGGCGGTGCCGACCAGGACGACGCCGACGCGGTCCGCGAGGCGGTGGCCGCCACTGACGTCTCCGGGGCCGAGTCGCCAGTGGTGACGACGAGCGGTGACGACTACGTCATCGTGCAGGTCGAGGACATCACCGCCGAGGAGAGCGACCAGCTGACCGCCGCGATCGTCGACACCGTCGAGGTCGCCGACCCGGTCAACGACATCTCCCAGAGCGAGATCGGCGCCAGCTGGGGCCGCGCGGTCGCGGAGCGGGCGCTGACCGGCGTCGCGGTCTTCCTGATCCTGGTGATGCTGTTCATCTGGGCCTACTTCCGGGAGTGGAAGATGTCGATCGCCGCTGTCGCGGCGCTCGCCCACGACGTGACGATCACCGCGGGCATCTATGCGATCTCCGGCTTCCAGGTCACGCCTTCGGCCGTGACCGGCATGCTCGCGATCCTCGGCTTCTCGCTCTACGACACCGTGGTCGTCTTCGACAAGGTCCGCGAGAACACCCACGAGTTCAAGCGACCCGGACTGTCGTTCAGCCAGGAGGCGAACCTCGCGGTCAACCAGACCCTGGTGCGTTCGATCAACACCGGCATCGTCGCGCTGATCCCGATCGGCGCGATCCTCTGGGTGAGTGCGGTGACCCTGGGCGCCAGCTCGCTGCAGGACCTCGCGCTGGTGCAGTTCGTCGGCATGGCGGCGGGTGTCTACTCCTCGGTGTGCCTGGCGCCGCGTCTCCTGGTGCAGCTGAAGTCGAACGAGTCCGAGATCAAGCTGCAGGAGCGCCGTGCCGCGGCCCGTGCCCGGCACGCCGACCCCTACGCCCACGTGCCCTCGTTCGCCGACGAGGGCGTCCCGGCAGCCACCCCCTCGCTGGGCTTCGCCGCCGCCGACATCGACGCTGACGAGCGTGCCGAGCCGGGGCCCGCCGAGCCGTCCCGAGACGAGCCGAGCGGTCGCGGCCGGGTGGCCCCGCCCGCGCACGGCCCGATGCGCGACGCCGGCGCGGGCCGCCCGCAGCCGACCCGACAGCCACGCTCCAAGCGGGGCAAGAAGTGACGACGGGCTCGGGTGAGCTCGGCCCGGCCGACGAGCCCCGTGCGCTGGCCCACGCGGCCCTGAACCGTCTCGTCGTCGACGTCGCCGACTTCCCCGAGCCCGGCATCATGTTCAAGGACATCACCCCGCTGCTCGCCGACCACGATGGCTTCACCGCGGTGATCGAGGCGCTCGCCGCCTCGGGCCGAGACGTCGACGGCAACGTCGTCGTCGACAAGGTGGTCGGCATGGAGGCCAGGGGCTTCATCCTCGCCGCCCCGGTGGCGCTGGCGCTGGGGGCCGGCTTCGTGCCGGTCCGCAAGGCCGGCAAGCTGCCTCGTGAGAGCCATGCGGTCTCCTATGCGCTCGAGTACGGCCAGGCGACCCTGGAGATGCATCGCGACGCGGTCGCACCGGGAGACCGGGTCCTGGTGGTCGACGACGTGCTCGCCACCGGCGGCACCGTCCGCGCCACCCGCAAGCTGGTCGAGCTCGGTGGCGGTACGCCGGTCGGCGTCGCGGTCCTGATGGAGCTCTCCTTCCTGCCCGGACGCGACGGCATCGGCGACCTGCCGCTGACCAGCCTGATGACGGTCTGACTGCGTCCTCCCTCACCGCCGGCGCCTAGACTGAACAAGTGACCGAGGACCGCACGCCTGTGCCGGCCCCCGAGCGGGCGCCGGAGCGTCACCCGGCCGCGCCCCCACGCCCCAGCGGATCGGCGTCCTCCGGTCCCACCCCCGCGCCGACGGCCGGGCGCAGCATGCGGGCCCGTCTCGCCCGGATGGGCAGCCGCAGCCAGCCCGGCAACCCGGTCCTCGAGCCGCTGTTCCGGGCGGTCCGCACCAACCATCCCAAGGCCGACCTGGCGCTGCTCGAGCGGGCCTACCTGACCGCCGAGAAGATGCACGGCACCCAGACCCGCAAGAGCGGCGACCCCTACATCACCCACCCGCTCGCGGTGACCACGATCCTCGCCGACATCGGCATGACCGAGCCCACGCTGGTCGCGGCGCTGCTGCACGACACGGTCGAGGACACCCCCTACACGCTCGACCAGCTGCGCACCGACTTCGGCGACGAGGTGGCGCGCCTGGTCGACGGCGTGACCAAGCTCGACAAGGTCCAGTACGGCGACTCCGCGCAGGCCGAGACCATCCGCAAGATGATCGTCGCGATGTCGCGAGACATCCGGGTGCTGGTGATCAAGCTCGCCGACCGCCTGCACAACATGCGCACGCTGCGCTACGTCAAGCAGGAGACCCAGGAGCGCAAGGCCCGCGAGACCCTCGACATCTACGCCCCGCTGGCCCACCGGCTCGGCATGAACACGATCAAGTGGGAGCTGGAGGATCTCGCGTTCGCGACCCTGCACCCCAAGATCTACGACGAGATCGTGCGCATGGTCGCCGAGCGGGCGCCCTCGCGCGACCAGTTCCTCGCCGAGGTGATCGCCCAGGTCGAACAGGACCTGCGCGACTCCAGGATCAAGGCGACCGTCACCGGCCGGCCCAAGCACTACTACTCGATCTACCAGAAGATGATCGTCGGGGGTCGCGACTTCTCCGACATCTACGACCTCGTCGGGATCCGCATCCTGGTCGAGGAGGACCGCGACTGCTACGCGGTGCTCGGCGTCCTCCACTCCCGGTGGAACCCGGTGCTGGGACGCTTCAAGGACTACGTCGCGATGCCGAAGTTCAACATGTACCAGTCGCTGCACACCACCGTGATCGGCCCGCAGGGCAAGCCGGTGGAGATGCAGATCCGCACCTACGGGATGCACCGGCGCGCGGAGTACGGCGTGGCCGCCCACTGGAAGTACAAGGAGGCCGGCCGGGCCGGCGCCGACACCGAGCAGCGCGGCGACCTCGACGACATGTCCTGGGTCCGGCAGCTGCTCGACTGGCAGAGCGAGGTGGAGGACCCAGGCGAGTTCCTGGAGTCCCTGCGGTTCGAGATCAACCGGGCCGAGACCTACGTGTTCACCCCGCGGGGCGACGTGATCGCTCTCCCGGCCGGCTCCACCCCGGTCGACTTCGCCTATGCAGTCCACACCGAGGTCGGCCACCACACCATCGGCGCCCGGGTCAACGGCCGCCTGGTGCCGCTGGAGTCCACGCTCGAGAACGGCGACGTGATCGAGGTGTTCACCTCGAAGGCGCCCACGGCCGGACCCTCCCGCGACTGGCTGACCTTCGTGCGCTCGCCGCGGGCCCGCTCCAAGATCCGGCAGTGGTTCACCAAGGAGCGTCGCGAAGAGGCGATCGAACAGGGCAAGGACCAGATCGCCAAGCTGATGCGCAAGGAAGGGCTGCCGCTGAAGCGGCTGCTCTCCCACGAGTCGCTCTCGCTGGCTGCCATCCACTTCAAGCAGGCCGACGTGTCGGCGCTGTACGCCGCCGTGGGCGAGGGACACCTCAGCGCCCAGGCCGTCGTCCGGCGCGTCATCGAGCTGCATGGTGGCAACGAGGGGGCGGCCGAGGACCTCGCCGAGGCGGTCACGATCACCGGTCGCCGGAGCCGGCCCACGACGCCCACCGGCGGCGACGCCGGCGTCATCGTCAAGGGCTCCCCGGACGTGTGGGTCAAGCTCGCCAAGTGCTGCACCCCGGTGCCGCCGGACGCGATCCTCGGATTCGTCACCAAGGGCGGCGGTGTCTCCGTGCACCGCCAGGACTGCACGAACGCCGCGGAGCTGAAGAAGCACCCCGAGCGGGTGCTCGACGTCGAGTGGGCGCCGACGGGTCAGTCCACGTTCCTGGTCAACATCCAGGTGGAGGCCCTCGACCGCGCCCGGCTGCTGTCCGACATCACCATGGTGCTCTCCGACGCGCACGTGAACATCCTCAGCGCGAACCTGTCCACGACGCGCGACCGCGTGGCCAAGACCAGGTTCACCTTCGAGATGGCCGAGACGAAGCACCTCGACACGGTGCTGCGGGCGGTGCGGTCAGTGCCTGGCGTCTTCGACGCCTATCGGGTGACGCAGTAGTCGCTGCGCGGGGCTTTCCGCTGCGCGGGGCTTCGGGGTGTTGGTGAGGACCGGGGGCGTGTGTGGGTGGGGTGGGTCGGCTGCGCCGGAGGGGCCCGCTCGGCCAAACCACCCGCTCCGCTCGTTCCTCACGGAGCGGGGGCCAGGCCCATCCACGGCCTCGGGGCCCCTCCGGCTCCGCCGCCCCACCTCGCCGCTGGGCGCCGGGCTCACCAGCCGCGGGTGGGAGGGGGTTTCGCGGCTGCGCCGCGATGTCTCGGGCTGGTCTGTCTGCGGGGTTGGTGGCGCTTCGCTGACCTGCCACTCGTGGTCGATGTTCACCCGCTGACCCGTCACTCGTGGTGGGTCTGGGGGCGCTGACCTGTCGCTCGTGGTGGGTCTGGGGGCGCTCACCTGTCGCCCGTGGTGGGGGTGGTCGCCGCTGCGCGGGGCTTCGGGGTGCTGGTGTGCCCTGGGGTGGTTGTGGGTGGGGTGGGTCGGCCGCGCCGGAGGGGCCCGCCGGCTGTCGGATGTCACGCGGTTCTGTTCACCGGTCCAGCCCAGGATGGGGTATCCAGGTGTTCCACGGCGCGCCGGTCCGGGACCTCCTACAGTTATGCACTCGAGTGGGCAAAATCACTGTGAGCCGAGCATGGTCAGGATGAAGGCGTCCGCTGGGCGTGGGGCTCGTCGCCGGCATGGTGACGGTCGGGCTGGTCGTCGGAGGCATGTCCGGCGCAGTGGCCGGACAGTTGGTGACCTCACTGGACATCGAGGACGGCACGATCACCGGGCGGGACCTGGCCAAGAACAGCGTCGGCCATCGCCAGCTGAAGCCGGGAGCGGTCAGCTGGGGCAAGAGCCTGAACGAGAAGACCCGGCAGCGGATTCTCGACCTCGCGGGCGGGCAGGGCCCTCAGGGGGAGCAGGGGCCCCAGGGGGAGCAGGGGCCACAGGGCGAGGCCGGGCCAGCCGGGCCCGCAGGACCTGCTGGACCACCCGGACCTCCCGGGGCAACCGGGGCTACCGGTGATCGGGGACCTCAGGGGCTTCCGGGGGAGGGCAGGCTGACGGATTGGGCGATCTACGACGTCTCGGACCCTGAGTACGTGCAGGTGATCACCATCCCCTACGCGCCGCTCGACGGCACCGACCCGCCAGTGCCTGAACCCGAACCGCTGGAAGTGTCGTTGAGCCATGTCATGCCCGATGGTGATGACATCGGGCTCTCGACCGGTTCCTACCTCGTGACCGTTCGGACACTGACGCCCACGCTGGGCATCTGGGCGCCCACGATGAGCAACGAGGTCGGTCTGACCGGACCGACTTCGGGCCTCGGAGTCTGTCTGTCGCTGCTGGTGCCGTGCGAGGTCACCTTCCCTGTGGTCGTCACCGACGCGGCGGCGTCGCTGGAGCTGTTCGTGGCCGACGTGGGTGGCCTGTGCGGGTGCGGAGCGCCCACGCCCGCGGCAAGCGTCTCGGTGGTGCAGGTCGCCGACGGTGCCACGATGCCCGATGGGCTTCCGGGTCTGGATGACATCGCGAGTGGCGTCGTCCACCAGTTGGCCGACTTCCTGGTCGACTTCGGTGGATTCCCGACGATGGAGAAGAGCCTGCACCGCATCGAGCGGTACCTCAGTCGCTGAGTCGGGTCGGGACCGTCCCGGTCGCGATTCGCGGCCTAACCCTTCGTGGTCGGTGGAGGCGCGACGCGGACCGACTGCAGCTGCAACGCGGTGTCCGGACTACTACGGCGGTGTCAGGACGCCGCGGTAGTGATCCGGACACCGCGTTACAGGCAGCCGGACGTCCGGGTCATCAGGCGTAGCCGCATACCCCTCCACCACAGACCCACCAACCTCCAGGTCAGGCAGCCCACGGAGCCCCGCGCAGCGGCGGCCACACCGGTCTCGAGGAACGGCTCAGCTGGAGAAGTCCGCGGACGCCTTCTTGGCCATCTCGAGGAACGACTGCCGTGAGGCGAGATTGTCCTCGAGCTCCTGGATGCGCTTGGCGTTGCCGCTTGCGCGAGCTTGGTCGAGGTCGGCCTGGACCTGGGCGATCGCAGCCTCGAGCTTGCTCACCATGTCGTCGGCGCGGGCGGACTTCTCGGGGTCCGAGCGCCGCCACTGCTCCTCCTCGAGGCCGCGGATCGCCTGTTCGACCTTGCGCATCCGGCCCTCGAGGTCCTTGATCCGCTCACGAGGCACCTTGCCCGCGGCATCCCACCGGTCGGCGAGGTCGCGGAAGGCACGCTTGGCAGCGTCGAGATCGGTGACCGGCAGCAGGGCCTCGGCCTCCACGAGGATCTTCTCCTTCACCTCCGCGTTGCCGGCGAACTCCTGGTCGAGCGCGGCGTTGGCGGCGTCGCGGGCTCCGAAGAAGTGGTCCTGGGCGGTCCGGAACCGCTTCCACAGGGCGTCCTCGACGTAGCGCGGGGCTGGCCCGGCCGCCTTCCACTGCTTCATCAGGTCGCGGTAGCGACCCGATGTCGGACCCCATTCGGTGGAGTCGGTCAACGACTCGGCCTCGACCACGAGGCGCTCCTTGACCGAGCGTGCGGCCTCGCGCTTCTCGTTCTGCTCGGCGAAGTGGACCTTGCGGCGACGGGTGTAGGCCGTGCGCGCGGTGGAGAATCGCCGCCATAGGGCGTCGTCGGAGGCTCGGTCGATGCGGGGCAGCGCCTTCCACTCCTCGAGCAGGTCGCGCAGCCGGTTCGCCCCGTTGCGCCAGTCGTTGCCCTCGGCCAGCTTCTCGGCCTCGCCGACGATGCGCTCCTTGGCCTGCTTGGACTCTGCGGAGCGCTTGGCCCGCTCGGCCTTGCGCTCCTCGCGCTGCGCGGCGATGACCGGGGCGAGGGCGTCGAGACGGGTGGCCAGGGCGGCCAGGTCACCGACGGCGTTGGCCTCGAGGACCTGGGTCCGCACCGTCTTGACCGACTCGGTGGCCTCCTCGGGGGAGAGCACGCCGGAGGCGATCCGCTTCTCCAACAGTTCGACCTCGAACTCGAGGGCGGCGAAGCGTTCGGTGAAGAAGGCGAGGGCCTCCTCGGGGGTGCCTGCGGGGTACTGGCCGACCGAGCGTTCGCCGTCGGCGGTCTTCACGTAGACGGTGCCGTCGTCGTCGACTCGACCCCACTGGTGGCTCGTCACAGCTGATCCCTCTTCGTTTGGTGGAGGACGCAGTGCCACATGCTAGCGGTGGGGACCACCGGGAGTCGGCAGCGCGTGAAGTGCGCCGCGCGGGTGCCTCCGGCGGTGTGCCGCCCTGGGGCCCGCGCACAGCCGGGGGAGCCCGGCCGGGCCTGCCCGAGGGCGCTCGCCCGGCCTCGCGGGCGAGCCCGGGCGGGGGATCTTCCGGCGGTGGTCGGGTGGTTCGCCGCTCCTCACCCCCGGTGAGGTCGGCGGTCCACTAGCGTCGAATCGATGGAGTGGGTCTCTCGTCTCTCGCGGAGTGAGGAGTCCTGACATGTTCGGCCTGCAGCGCGGTGCACTGGCCGTCGTCAGCACCGTGACCATTGTCGGTCAGACCGTCCTCGGTGTCGGCCTGGCCCATGCCGACGAGACTCCGGCGCCCGTCACGGCGCTGGAGCGCGTCAATGCCCTCGTCCAGCCCAGCATCGTCTACCTGCAGCAGGACTGGAGCGGCTACGTCTACGACAAGGTCAACAAGCAGTACCTCAACGGCGGGATGCCGTTCGAGCTGACCTTCCAGTGCACGGGCTTCGTGGTGAACCCGGACGGCTACATCGCGACCGCCGGGCACTGCGTCGACCAACAGGAGGTCTTCCCGGTCTTCGTGGAGTCCGCCGCCCAGTGGGCCATCGACACCGGCTACTACCTGGCGGACCTGACGGTCGAGGAGATCGTCGGCTTCAACTCGTTCCGGATCGAGACCATGACCAAGCTCAACCGGGCCGACCTGATGGTCCGGGTGGGCTGGGGGGCAGCGGCCTCGGGCATCGACACCGCCGAGGTGCGCCGGGCCCGGGTGGTCGACTTCGAGCGCTCCGACCTGGGCGACGTGGCGCTGCTGAAGGTGGAGGCTGACGGGCTCAACGCGCTTCCCCTGTCGGAGGACGACGTCGAGACCGGCACCGAGGTGGTCTCCATCGGCTACCCGGTCTCGGTCGACCAGGTCACCGACCCGGACCTGACCCCCAGCTTCAAGGAGGGATCGGTCAGTTCGGTCAAGACCGTCGAGGGCGGGCTGCTGACCGTCTACGAGATCTCGGCGGCGGTCTCCGGGGGGATGAGCGGCGGTCCCACCGTGGACCTGGAAGGGAACGTGGTCGGGGTCAACAGCTTCGGCATCCTCGGTGAGACGCAGCCGTTCAACTTCGTGCGCCCCTCCGACCAGCTCCGGGAGCTGATGGCCGGTTCGGGAGTAGCGAACGAGCTGAGCGAGACCACGCAGACCTACCGTGCCGGACTCGCGGCCTACTGGGCCGGTGACAAGACCGAGGCGGTCGAGCTGCTGGAGACCGTGGTCGACGACCAGCCGTCGAACAAGCTGGCCGCCGACTACCTCGACCGGGCCGGGGACCTGCCGGACCCGGCCCCCGAGGCCGACGCCGGTGGTGACTCCGACGAGGGCGGGTTCCCGGTCCTCCTGGTCGCGATCGGCGGTGGCGCCGCTCTCCTGGTCGTCGTGCTGGCCGGCGCGCTCGTGCTGGTACGCCGCAAGCGGACGCCGACCGCGACACCGACCGCGGTCTCCCAGAACGTCCCGACCGGTGGTGGGGTTCCTCCGGTGGCGCCGCGCCCGACACCCGAGGCGATCCCGCCACCGGTCCGGGGCCCGGTGGTGACGGCCACGCCGCTGCCGCCGCCCCCGAGCACGCCGCCGAACCAGACCTCGGCCGGAGGCGCGGCCACTCTCGCGCCGCCTCCGCCGGCCGGGGAGCACGCACCGCACTTCTGTGGCAACTGCGGCGACCCGGTCCACCCAGGGGAGCACTTCTGCGAGAACTGCGGGAAGCCCCTGGAGCACTGACCCGCCGGGGGAGGATCGGCGAGGGCGGCCGGCTACCGGCCGCCCTGGCCGGCGTGAGCGGGGCGTCGTAGGTCGGGCGGGCCTCGGTCGCTAGTGTGGACCGGTGCTGATCGCCGGATTCCCCGCCGGTCCCTGGGGGACCAACTGCTATGTCGTCGCGACCGGCCCGGGTGCCGAATGCGTCGTGGTCGACCCGGGCAAGGACGCCGCCTCCGGGGTCGACCAGGTCGTGCGCGAGCACCGGCTCAAGCCGGTCTCCGTGCTGGTCACCCACGGGCACGTCGACCACATGTGGTGCGTGGCCCCGGTCGCCGGCTCCTACGACGCGACCGCCTGGATCCACCCTCGGGACCGGCACCTGCTCACCGACCCGTTGGCCGGCATGTCGCGCGAGACCAGCCAGATGCTGCTCGGCGGCAGCTACGAGTGGGCCGAGCCCGACGACGTCCGCGAGCTGAGCGACCTCCAGGAGCTGGAGCTGGCCGGGCTGCGGTTCGTCGTGGACCACACCCCAGGGCACACCGAGGGGTCGGTCACCTTTCGCACCCCCTACGGTGCCGAGCACGGCCACGCCGAGGTCTCCGAGGTGATGTTCTCCGGCGACCTCCTCTTCGCCGGCTCGATCGGCCGCACCGACCTGCCCGGCGGAGACCATCCGACGATGCTGCGCAGCCTCACCGAGAAGGTGCTGACGCTGCCCGACGACATCGTCGTGCTGCCCGGTCACGGCGAGCAGACGTCGATCGGCCGCGAGCGCGCCACCAACCCCTACCTGCTGGAGCTCCTCGACGCCGACCCCGAGAGCCCCACCCGCCGAGTCACCCGAGGTCTCTGATCGCCATGGCCAAGCCCACCCCGCTGAGCGGGTTCCCCGAACTGCTCCCCGAGCAGCGTGTCGTCGAGCAGCAGGTCGTCGACACACTGCGCCGCACCTTCGAGCTGCACGGCTTCGCCGGCATCGAGACCCGTGCCGTGGAGCCCCTGGACCAGCTCCTGCGCAAGGGCGACACCTCCAAGGAGGTCTATCTCCTGCGGCGGCTGCACGAGGAGTCCCCGGAGGGGCACGCGGGCATCGGCCTGCACTTCGACCTCACGGTGCCGTTCGCGCGCTACGTGCTGGAGAACGCCGGCAAGCTGGAGTTCCCGTTCCGTCGCTACCAGATCCAGAAGGCCTGGCGCGGCGAGCGACCGCAGGAGGGTCGCTACCGCGAGTTCACGCAGGCCGACATCGACATCATCGGCCGCGACGTGCTGCCGTTCCCCCACGACGTCGAGGTCACTCGCGTCATGGTGGACGCCTTGAACCGGCTGGACTTCCTGCCCGGCTTCCGGCTACAGGTCAATAATCGCAAGCTCATCTCGGGCTTCTACGCCGGGCTCGGCATCGCCGACGGCGACGAGGTGATGCGCCTGGTCGACAAGCTCGACAAGCTCCCTGTCGAGAAGGTGCGCGCGATGCTGGTGGCCGACGCGGGCCTCGACGAGACGACGGCGGACCGGGTGCTGTCGCTGGCGACGATCCGCTCGGGCGACGACTCCTTCGTCGACGCCGTGCGCGCCCTCGGTGTCGAGCACGAGCTCCTCGACACCGGCCTGGCCGAGCTCGGCGAGCTGGTCCGCGCCTGCGCCGACCTGGTCAGCGACCGGGTCCGGGTCGAGGCCGACCTGTCCATCGCCCGCGGCCTGGACTACTACACCGGCACGGTCTTCGAGACCCGCCTCGACGGCTACGAGTCGATGGGCTCGATCTGCTCCGGCGGCCGCTACGACGCGCTCGCGTCCGACGGCCGCTCGACCTACCCCGGCGTCGGCATCTCGCTCGGCGTGAGCCGCGTCGTCGTGCCGCTCCTGGCGCGCACCGGCCTCACCGCGACCCGCAAGGTGCCCAGCGCGGTGGTCGTGGCGCTGGTCGACGAGGAGTCGCGACCGGCCAGCGAGGCCGTCGCGACCGCGCTGCGCGCCCGCGGCATCCCCTGCGAGGTCGCCGCGTCGGCGCAGAAGTTCGGCAAGCAGATCCGGTACGCCGAGCGGCGCGGCATCCCGTTCGTCTGGTTCGCCGACGCCGACGGCGGGCACCAGGTCAAGGACATCCGCACCGGTGACCAGCAGCCTGCAGACCCCGCCGAATGGACGCCACCCGCCTCCGACCTCCACGCTGCAGTCGTCAGGTCGGCACCTGCCTGACCGGCGCACGGCCAGCACCCACGCATCCCGCACCACCAGAACCGAGGAGAGACCCCCTGTGATCCGCACCCATGACGCCGGCGCCCTGCGGCCCGAGCACGTCGGCCAGACCGTCACCCTCGCCGGGTGGGTGGCCAACCGTCGCGATCACGGTGGCGTGGCGTTCATCGACCTCCGCGAGGCCAGCGGCGTGGTCCAGGTGGTGATCCGCGACGAGGCGGTCGCCCACCAGCTGCGCGCCGAGTACTGCCTCAAGATCACCGGCGAGGTGACCGCCCGCAAGGAGGGCAACGAGAACCCGAACCTGGCGACCGGCGCGATCGAGGTGGTCGCCGCCGAGGTCGAGGTCCTCTCCAGCGCGGCACCGTTGCCGTTCCCGATCTCCGACCACGTCGAGGTGGGGGAGGAGGCCCGACTCAAGCACCGCTACCTCGACCTGCGCCGCCCCGCGCCGAACGCCGCGCTGCGGCTGCGCAGCCAGGTGAACAAGGCGGCCCGCGACGTGCTCGACGGCCATGGCTTCGTCGAGATCGAGACCCCGACGCTCACCCGCTCCACCCCCGAGGGCGCCCGCGACTTCGTGGTGCCCGCCCGTCTCCGTCCGGGCAGCTGGTACGCCCTGCCGCAGAGCCCGCAGCTGTTCAAGCAGCTGCTGATGGTGGCCGGCATGGAGCGCTACTACCAGATCGCGCGGTGCTACCGCGACGAGGACTTCCGCGCCGACCGGCAGCCGGAGTTCACCCAGCTCGACGTCGAGATGAGCTTCGTCGACCAGGACGACGTGATCGCGGTCGCCGAGGAGGTGCTGGTCGCGCTGTGGCGGCTGATCGGCCACGAGATCACCACACCGCTGCCGCGGATGACCTATGCCGAGGCGATGGCCCGCTTCGGCAGCGACAAGCCCGACCTGCGGATGGGCCAGGAGCTGGTCGACTGCACCGAGTTCTTCGCCGACACCCCCTTCCGGGTCTTCCAGGCGCCCTACGTCGGTGCCGTCGTGATGCCCGGGGGCGCCAGCCAGCCGCGCAAGCAGCTCGACGCCTGGCAGGAGTGGGCCAAGCAGCGGGGCGCGAAGGGCCTGGCCTATCTGCTGGTGCAGGAGGACGGCACTCTCACCGGCCCGGTGGCCAAGAACATCAGCGACGAGGAGAAGGCGGGCATCGCCGTCCATGTCGGCGCCGCTCCGGGCGACTGCATCTTCTTCGCCGCCGGCCCCGTGAAGTCCAGCCGGGCCCTGCTCGGCGCCGCCCGGCTCGAGATCGGACGCCGCTGCGGCCTCATCGACGAGGACGCCTGGGAGCTGCTCTGGGTGGTCGACGCCCCGCTGTTCGAGCCGGCCTCGGACGCCACCGCCTCCGGCGACGTCGCGCTGGGCTACAGCGCCTGGACCGCCGTGCACCACGCCTTCACCTCGCCGAAGGACGTCGAGAGCTTCGACTCCGACCCCGGCAACGCGCTGGCCTGGGCCTACGACATCGTCTGCAACGGCAACGAGATCGGCGGCGGGTCGATCCGTATCCACCGCGAGGACGTGCAGAAGCGGGTCTTCGAGGTGATGGGGATCGACGAGGCGGAGGCCGAGGAGAAGTTCGGCTTCCTGCTCGAGGCCTTCAAGTACGGCGCGCCGCCGCACGGCGGCATCGCGTTCGGCTGGGACCGCATCGTCGCGCTGCTCTCGGGCAGCGACTCGATCCGCGAGGTGATCGCGTTCCCGAAGTCCGGAGGGGGCTACGACCCGCTGACGGCGGCTCCCGCGCCGATCACCGCCCAGCAGCGCAAGGAGGCCGGTGTCGACGCTCTGCCGGCGGAGGATCTTCCCCCCAACGGGTGATCGTCCGAAATGGGCTGTCCGAGGGCCGAGACCAGATCGTTACCGCCAGGTGATCACTTCTCCCACGCTGGTCACATAGAGTCGCGACCGGCGCGAGGCCCGCATCACCGCACGAGAGACCGCGGCACGGGCCGCCCGGCTGGGGCCGGGCATCGAGCCGAACCACGTACTGGACAAGAGCTGCAAGAAGGTGGGCATGACCCTTCCGGCGACTGAGATCGGATCGCACGGCCCGGCGGAGCCGGAGCTGGCACCGGTGGAGAACAGGGAGGTCACCGGCCGCTCCCCGCTGCGCATCGCGTTCGAGCGGCTGCGCCGCGACCCGGTGGCGGTCGTCTCCTTCCTGATCGTGCTGGTCTTCGTGCTGATCGCGGTCTTCGCGGGAACGATCGCGAAGTTCTTCGGCGTCACCACCGACACGGTCTCGGCCAGCAGCGTGCTCGAGTTCCCCTCGATGCTGCCGAAGACCGGCCCCCCGAACCACGGCTTCGACAGCAACCACCCGTTCGGCATCGCCCCCCAGAGCGGTGAGGACAACCTCGCCACGTGGCTCTTCGGCGCCCGCACCTCCCTGCTGATCGCGGCCATCGCGACGTTCGCGGCCACGTTCATCGGGGTCGTGCTCGGCCTGATCGCCGGCTATGCCGGCGGCGTCTGGGACCGGGTCATCTCGTTCGTCACCGACCTGTTCCTGACGATCCCGTTCCTGCTGGCCGCGCTGGCCATGGCCCCGATCATCGCCGACCGGTTCGGCACCGACCCCGACCGCTACGCCGAGGTCCAGTTCTATGGCGTCATCTTCATCCTCACCGCGTTCGGGTGGATGACGATGGCCCGCCTGATCCGCGGCGAGGTGCTCTCGATCCGCGAACGCGAGTTCGTGCAGGCGGCGCGGGTGATCGGGGTGCCCACCCGCAAGATCCTGTTCCGCGAGATCCTGCCGAACCTGGTCGCGCCGATCGTGGTCGCGGTGTCGCTGGGCCTGCCGGCCTACGTCGCCGCCGAGGCGGGCCTGTCCTACCTCGGCATCGGCGTCACGGGCCGGCCGTCGTGGGGCCAGACCATCGACGCCGCGACGAAGTGGTTCAACATCTACCCGCTCTACCTGTGGCAGCCGGTCATCGGCATCGTGCTGCTGGTGGTCGCACTGAACCTGCTCGGCGACGCGATCCGCGACGCGCTCGACCCCAAGACCCGGCGCTGAGGCGCCCCCTGACGTTGGTCGCGGCACTGCCGCGGTCACGACCACACCGAAAAGAGAGGCTGAATAGATGAGACGCAGCAAGGCAATGGCTGCGGTCGTCGGCGTGGGCATGTTCGCGCTGGCGGCTTGTGGGGGAGGCGGCGGCGACGACGACGACCCCGGCGTCCAGGACACCTTCAAGGAGGGTGGCGCCGCTGGCTCGGGCAAGGACCCTGAGGCCCAGGGCCCCGCGCCGGAGATCGAGGGCGCCCAGGAGGGCGGCACGATCACGATGCTGCACCCGGACCCCGACGCGGGACCGGACAGCCTCGACCCCACCAGCGGGTGGTCGGTGACCGACAACGGCATCCTGCAGAACCTCGTCTTCCGTTCGCTGACGACCTACCGGATGGACCAGGAGACCGGCGAGATGGTGCTGGTCCCCGACCTCGCCACCGACCTGGGTCAGCCGAACGAGGACTTCACCGAGTGGAAGTTCGAGATCAAGGACGGCATCAAGTGGGAGACCGGCGACCCGGTCACCGCTGATGACATCGCCTTCGGCATCAAGCGCTCGATGGACACCAAGGACCTCGAGGGTCCCGGCGCCCAGTACTCCAAGGAGTTCTTCCTCGGCGGCGACAAGTACGAAGGCCCCTACGTCAGTGGCGAGGACTTCGAGGGCGTCCAGGTCGACGGCAACACCATCACGATCAAGATGGCCAAGCCGTTCCCCGAGATGGACTACTGGGGCGCGTTCATGGCGATGGGTCCCGTCCCGTCCGGCCCGGCCGGCTCGCCCCCGCAGTACGGCCTCAAGCCGCTGGCGACCGGTCCCTACAAGGTCGAGTCGTTCCGTCCGAACTCCGAGCTCGTGCTGGTCCGCAACGACCAGTGGGACCCGGCCACCGACGCGGCACGTCACCAGTACGTCGACAAGTGGGTCATGAAGTTCGACCAGGACCCCGCCGCGAGCGACGAGCTCGTCATGAGCGGCAACGAGGAGTCCAAGACGACCATCGTCACCCAGCTCCAGGGCTCGAACTACCAGACCGCCACCCAGGACATGGGTGACCGGGTCATGGTCGGCTCGCAGGCCTGCACCTCGTTCTGGTACCCCAAGTACGACAAGATCAAGGAGCTCGAGGTCCGTCAGGCCCTCGCGTTCGCCTACCCCTACGAGGACGCCTGGTCCGCCGCGGGTGAGATCCCGGGTGTGACCCGGACCATGGGCACCAACATCCTCCCGCCCGGCATGGCCGGTCGCGAGGAGTACCAGCCCGTCGAGGGCGAGGAGATCGGGCGCAACCCCGAGAAGGCCAAGGAGCTGCTCGAGGCGGCCGGCTACGGCCCCGGCGACTACGAGATCGCGTGGGCCTACGACGCCTCCACCCCGGAGGGCAAGGCCGCCATGGAGCAGATCAAGCTCGGACTCGAGGAGGCCGGCTTCAAGACCAAGCCGTACCCCTACTCGGCCGGCTCGCTCTACGACGTGTGGACCGACCCCGACAACCCGATCTACAAGAAGATCAACGTCGCGGGCGTCGCCTGGTGCTCCGACTGGCCGTCGGGTGCGACCTTCATCCCGGCGCTGTTCCAGAGCGACCAGCTCTACAACACCGGTGGTTTCAGCGAGGCCTCGATCGACGAGCGCATCAAGGCCGTCACCTCGATGCCGCTGGAGGACCAGCCTGGCGAGTGGAACGCGATCGACCAGGAGATCATGACCAACTACTTCCCGGTCGTGAACACTGGCTACCTGAACAACCTGTTCGCCTACGGCGAGAACATCGGCAACTTCACCAACGACTCCGCGCAGGGTTACCCGAACCTGCGTGACATGTACGTCGTTCAGTGAGTCCGGTGACGGGTGACCTGAGGTCGCCCGTACCCTCGGCGTGACGAGGTCGGGTGGGGGCCGCATCGGCCCCCACCCGACCTACGTGCCCGGAGGACCACAGCACCACCCGTAAGAACTTCTGCCAGGAGAGGCAAGAGTGTTCGCCTACATCGTCAAGCGCCTGCTCGCGGGATTCCTCGTCGTGACCCTGATCTCGATGATGGTCTACGCGCTGTTCTGGTACGGCCCGCGCAGCCCAGCGCAGGAGCTGTGCCGCCGCGAGAGCAACAACCGCTGCACCCCGGAGAAGCTGGAGCGCTACGAAGAGGCGCTGGGCTACAACAACTCGGTCACCTCCGAGTACGGCAAGTGGGCCAAGGGCCTCGTCGCCGGGCGCGACATCACCGTGGGCGCCAGCGTGATCCACTGCGAGGCCCCGTGCCTCGGGCTGTCCTACCGCACCCGCCAGCCGGTCTTCGAGGAGATGAAGACCCGCTTGCCGGCGACGATCAGCCTGGCCGTCGGTGCCGCATCGATCACGCTCACGATCGGCGTCACGGTGGGGGTCCTGGCGGCCCGAAGACGCGGCACCTTCGCCGACAAGGCATTGGTGTCCACCACGCTGTTCATGAGCTCGATCCCGTACTACCTCTTCGCGCTGCTGTCGATGCTCTACCTCACGATCGTCTACGACGTGTTCCCCCAGACCGGCTACACGCCGCTGACCGACAACCCGGGGGCCTGGTTCACCGGGCTGCTGCTTCCGTGGCTGGCCCTGGGGTTCTACAACTCGACGTCCTACACCCGCTTCTCCCGCGGGGCGATGGTCGAGTCGCTCAGCGAGGACTACATCCGCACCGCGAGAGCCAAGGGGCTCACCTCGAGGGTGGTCGTGATGCGGCACGCCCTTCGCGCGGCACTGGTGCCGGTGGTCACCATCTTCGGCATCGACTTCGCGTTCCTGCTCGCCGGCACGATCTTCACCGAGAAGATCTTCGACATCCAGGGCATCGGCCGTTGGGGCCTGGACGCCACCCTGATCAAGGACCTGCCCGTGGTGCAGGCGACGGTGCTGTTCGGCTCGATCATCATCGTGGTCGCCAACATCATCGTCGACATCATCTACAGCATCCTCGACCCCCGAGTGAGACTCTCGTGACCGTTCAGCACACCATGCCCGGCAACGCCGCCGCGGCAGGGTCCGGCGAGCCCTACCTCGTCGTCGAGAACCTGACCGTCCGGTTCCCGACCGCCGACGGCCTGGTGCAGGCCGTGACCGACCTGAGCTACTCCGTGGAGCTCGGCCAGACGCTCGGCATCGTCGGCGAGTCCGGCTCGGGCAAGTCCGTGTCGAGCATGGCCGTCCTGGGCCTGCACGACGCGAAGTCCTCGCGCATCGAGGGCTCGATCCGGCTCGGCGGCACCGAGGTCGTCGGGCTCTCGGAGGCCAAGCTGCGTCCGCTGCGCGGCAACGCCGCGGCGATGATCTTCCAGGATGCGTTGGCCGCCCTGCACCCGTTCTACAAGGTCGGCAGCCAGCTCACCGAGGCCTACCTCGCCCACCACCCGCAGGCCTCGAAGAAGGACGCGCGACGCCGGGCCATCGAGATGCTCGACCGGGTCGGCATCCCGCAACCGGACCGCCGGGTCGACGACTTCCCGCACCAGTTCTCCGGCGGCATGCGGCAGCGCGCGATGATCGCGATGGGCCTGATCAACGACCCCAAGCTGATCATCGCCGACGAGCCCACGACCGCTCTCGACGTCACCGTTCAGGCGCAGATCCTCGACCTCCTGCAGGACCTCCAGCGTGAGTTCAACTCCGCGATCATCATCATCACCCACGACCTCGGCGTGATCGCCGAGATGGCCGACGACGTGCTGGTGATGTACGGCGGCCGGGCCGTCGAGTACGGCGCCACCAAGGAGCTGCTGACGCACCCGGAGATGCCCTACACGTGGGGCCTGCTCTCGAGCGTCCCCGACGTCACCGCCGACACCGGCGGTCGACTGATCCCCATCCCGGGCAACCCACCGAGCCTGCTTCGGCCACCGAAGGGCTGCCCGTTCCACCCACGCTGCGCGCACGTGGACAAGGTGCCGGCGAACCTGTGCTCGACCGAGCTGCCCGAGCTGCTCCCGGGCTCCCGGGGGGCCGACCACCTCAAGCGCTGCCACCTGGCCGACCCCGACGCGATCTACCGTGACCAGGTGTTGCCCGAGATCGCCCCTGACCTGGTCGAGGAGTCCTGATGTCCGACGCCAAGACGCCCCACGAGGGCGCCGAGCCCAGCGTGCGGGGCGCCACCGCAGGGACGCCACAGGACCCCACCGCAGAGCCGGACCTGCACTCCTCCGACGTGCCCGGTGCCGGCACCGACGAGCCGGTCCTCACCTTCGAGGAGGCCGCCGCTCACGGCCACACCGCCACGGTGCTCGATCCCGACGCCACCCCGGTCCTCGAGGTCGAGAACCTGCGGATGTACTTCCCGGTGAAGTCGTCGGGCCTGATCCGGCGCACCGTCGGGCACGTGCAGGCGGTCGACGGGATCTCGTTCCAGGTGCCGCGCGGCGGCGCGCTGGGCCTGGTCGGCGAGTCCGGCTGCGGCAAGTCCACCACGGGCCGTCTGATCACCCGTCTCTACGACCCGACGTCGGGGTCGATGCGCTTCGACGGCGAGACCGACCTGGCGACGGTGTCGCGGCGTCAGATGAAGCCGCTGCGCCGCGACATCCAGATGATCTTCCAGGACCCCTACAGCTCGCTCAACCCGCGCCACACCGTCGGCACGATCGTGGGCACCCCGCTGCGGGTGCACAACATGGTGCCGAAGAACCAGGTGCTCAAGCGGGTCCAGGAGCTGCTCGAGGTGGTGGGGCTCAACCCCGAGCACTACAACCGCTACCCCAACGAGTTCTCCGGCGGTCAACGCCAGCGCATCGGCATCGCCCGGGCCCTGGCGCTGCAGCCGAAGCTGATGGTGGCCGACGAGCCGGTCTCCGCGCTGGACGTGTCGATCCAGGCGCAGGTGATCAACCTGCTGCAGGACCTGCAGGCCGAGTTCAACATCGCGTTCCTGTTCATCGCCCACGACCTCGCGGTCGTGCGCCACTTCTGCCCCGAGATCGCGGTGATGTACCTCGGCAAGATCGTCGAGGTCGCCGACCGGGAGACGCTCTACCAGCGCCCGTTCCACCCCTACACCCAGGCCCTGCTCTCGGCGGTGCCCGACGTGAAGCAGGCCGCCATCGGCGGCCGCCGGGAGCGGCTGCGTCTGGAGGGCGACGTGCCGAGCCCGATCAACCCGCCGTCGGGTTGCCGGTTCCGCACGCGCTGCCCGTTCGCGCAGGAGATCTGCGCCAAGGTCGAGCCCCCGCTGATGCAGGTCGGGCCGCGGCACAAGGTGGCCTGCCACTTCGCCGGCGAGCTGGGCGACCACCCCGACCACCCCGTGACCGCGCCGCTGCTCGGCCTCGACCAGGCCGGGAGCCCGGACCCCGCGGCCACCCCGCTGGCCCAGGCCGACCCCGGCCCGGGCTTCGCCGACACCTGGTTCGACATCAAGCGTGGGCAGATGACCGGGCGGACCTCCGCAGGCACCGTGGGGACCACCACGCCGGGTTCGTAGGCTTGCCCTCGTGGAGGGGCTCTTCGAGGTACCAGGCGGCCGACCCGCCGCCACCGGCGGCGGGTCGCTGTCCACGGGCGTGCACGCCTCCGCACCGCTGGCGGTGCGGATGCGCCCGCGCACGCTCGACGAGCTCGTGGGGCAGGAGCAGTTGCGTGCCCCGGGGTCGCCGCTGCGACAGCTGATCGAGGAGGGCAGGGCACTCTCGCTGCTGCTGTGGGGCCCGCCCGGCACCGGCAAGACCACGCTCGCCTCGATCGTGAGCCAGCAGACCGACCGCCGCTTCGTGGAGGTCTCCGCGGTCTCGGCCGGGGTCAAGGAGGTGCGGGCGGCCATCGACTCGGCGCGCGCCGAGCTGGTCGGTCAAGGTCGCGAGACGGTGCTGTTCGTCGACGAGGTGCACCGGTTCAGCAAGGCCCAGCAGGACGCGCTGCTGCCCGGCGTCGAGAACCGGTGGGTGACGCTGGTGGCCGCGACCACCGAGAACCCCTTCTTCAGCGTGATCTCACCCCTGCTGTCCCGCAGCCTGCTGCTGCGGCTGGAGTCGCTCTCCGACGACGACATCCGGGCGGTGCTCGACCAGGCACTGAGCGACGAGCGCGGCCTGTCGGGGGAGTACGCCGTCGACGACGACGCGCTCGACCACCTGGTGCGGCTCGCCGGTGGTGACGCGCGCCGGTCGCTGACCTACCTGGAGGCCGCGGCCGGCGCCGCCCGCGCCCGCGGCGAGACCGTCATCGACCTGGAGACCACCGAGACCGCCGTCGACCGGGCCGCGGTCCGCTACGACCGGCAGGGCGACCAGCACTACGACGTGACCAGCGCGTTCATCAAGTCCGTGCGCGGCTCGGACGCCGACGCCGCACTGCACTACCTCGCCCGGATGATCGAGGCGGGGGAGGACCCCCGGTTCATCGCCCGGCGGCTGATCATCCTGGCCAGCGAGGACGTCGGCCTGGCCGACCCCACCGCGCTGACCACGGCCGTCGCGGCCGCCCAGGCCGTGCAGCTGATCGGCATGCCCGAGGCACGGCTCAACCTGGCCCAGGCCACGATCGCGCTCGCGGTGGCGCCGAAGTCGAACGCGGTCACCACCGCCATCGACGCGGCCAGCGCCGACGTGCGCGCCGGCAAGATCGGGCCGGTGCCCCCCCACCTGCGCGACGCCCACTACGCCGGCGCGAAGAAGCTCGGCCACGGGTCGACCTACACCTACAGCCACGACGAGCCCTACGGCATCGCCCAGCAGCAGTACCCACCCGACGTCGTCCTCGACGCCCGCTACTACCAGCCCACCGCGCTCGGCGCCGAGGCCGCCGTCAAGGAGCGCTGGGAGCGGATCCGGCGCCTGGTGCGCGGGCGATAGGGTCGGGCACCATGACCCAGGACTGGACCGTGCCCGCGTGGGGGGTGTTCGCCGTGCTCGGCGTGGTGCTCCTCCTCGTCGGCGTCCTGGCCGGTCTGTCCGCCGCTGCCCGCCGCCGCGGGCGCGCGGCGCTCGCGACGGTCGCGGCCGAGAACGCCGCGCTGCGCGCGCAGGTCGAGGCGATCGCCCGGCGCCTGGACGCCGCGGAGCAGACCACGGCCGCACCCGCCCCGGAGTTCGTCATCACCGACATCGGTCGCGGGGCGGTGCCGGAGCCGGAGGAGCAGGCCCCGGCCCTGCCCGCACCCCTCTTCGCCGACCTGGTGCTGCGCGAGTCCGTCGTCCAGGCCGCGTCGCTGGCCCAGGGGCTGCGCCGCGCGCTGTCGCCGGAGACCCGGCACCGCATCCGGTTCCAGATGCGTCAGGAGGTCAAGCGCTCGCGGCGCCAGCGCCGGGCCGAGCTGCGGGCGGCGCGCCGCCTGCTGGCTGCCCGTGACCGCGCGGCGCTGGGTGACGAGCCGACCGACGCCACGGCGAGGGCCGCGTCGTGAGCCGCGGCCTCTGGTTCGTCGCCGGGGCCGGAGCGGGGGTCTACGCGATGGTGCGTGGCCGCCGCGCCGCCGAGGCGCTCACCGCCGACGGGCTCCGCGACCGGGCCCATGCGCTGGCCCTGGGCGCCCGGCTCTTCCGCGACGAGGTGGCTCAAGGCAAGGCCGACAGCGAGGACCAGTTGCGGGCACGGCTCGGCCTCGTCGCCGACACCACCCCCCACCTGGCGGCGCCCACCCACCCCAGCATCCCGACCGGCCGGCACCGCGCCGACGCCGGACCCGAGGGCCGCGCCGCGGTCCCCGCCCGAGAGGAAGGCAGCAACTGATGGACACCGCCGAGATCCGCCGGAGGTTCGTCGCTCACTTCGAGCGCAACGGCCACACCCCGGTGCCGTCGGCCTCGCTGCTGCTCGACGACCCGAACCTGCTGTTCGTCAACGCCGGCATGGTGCCGTTCAAGCCCTACTTCCTCGGCCAGGAGACGCCGCCGTACCGACGGGCGACGAGCGTGCAGAAGTGCGTGCGCACGCCCGACATCGAGGACGTCGGCAAGACCACCCGGCACGGCACCTTCTTCGAGATGTGCGGCAACTTCTCCTTCGGCGACTACTTCAAGGAGGGGGCGATCGAGCTCGCCTGGGAGCTGGTCACCCGCCCGGTCGCCGACGGCGGCTTCGGCTTCGCGGAGAGCCTGCTCTACCCCTCGATCCTCGACGGCGACGACGAGGCCCTCGCCCTGTGGCGCAAGGTCACCGGGCTGCCCGACGAGCGGATCATCCGGCTCGGCCCCAAGGAGAACTACTGGTCGATGGGCGTGCCCGGTCCCGGCGGGCCGTGCTCGGAGATCCTCATCGACCGGGGCCCGGCCTACGGCCCCGACGGCGACTTCTCCGCCGAGGACCGCTACCTGGAGTTCTGGAACCTGGTCTTCATGCAGGACGAGCTCTCGTCGGTGCGGTCCAAGGAGGACTTCGACATCGCCGGCTCCCTGCCGAAGAAGAACATCGACACCGGCATGGGCCTCGAGCGGGTCGCGTTCATGATGCAGGGCGTCGACAACATGTACGAGATCGACGTCATGTTCCCGGTGATCGAGCGCACCCAGGAGCTCACCGGCCGCCGCTACGGCGCCAACCCCGAGGACGACGTCCGCTTCCGCGTCGTCGCCGACCACATCCGCAGCTCGATGATGCTGATCGCCGACGGCGTGGCTCCGGGCAACGAGGCGCGCGGCTACGTGCTGCGCCGGCTGCTGCGCCGCGCCGTCCGGTCGGTGCGGCTGCTCGGCTACGAGGACCGCGCGCTGCCCGAGCTGCTGCCGGTCAGCCGCGACAAGATGGGGGAGACCTACTCCGACCTGCACCGCGACTGGGACCGCATCTCCTCGGTGGCGTTCGCCGAGGAGGACGCCTTCCGGCAGACCCTGCGGGCCGGCACCGCGATCTTCGACACCGCCACCGCCGCGGTGAAGCAGTCCGGCGGCCGCCAGCTCTCCGGCGACAAGGCGTTCGCGCTGCACGACACCTACGGGTTCCCGATCGACCTGACCCTCGAGATGGCCGCCGAGCAGGGCCTCTCCGTCGACGAGGACGGCTTCCGCCGGCTGATGACCGAGCAGCGCGAGCGGGCGAAGGCCGACGCCAAGGCGAAGAAGGGCGCGCACCGCGACGCCCACGCCTACCGCGAGGTCGCCGACAGCATCGGCCGGGCGGTCGAGTTCACCGGCTACACCGACGTGGTCAGCGAGGGCACCGTTCGCGGGCTGGTCGCCGCCGGCGGCGTCGTGACCGCGGCACGCGAGGGCGACGAGGTCGAGCTGGTCCTCGACCGCACGCCGTTCTACGCCGAGGGCGGTGGACAGCTCGCCGACCAGGGCGTCATCGAGCTCGAGAACGGGGCCCTGCTGCAGGTGCGCGACGTGCAGTCGCCGATCACCGGCCTGGTCGTGCACAAGGCGCTGGTGCTCTCCGGGGAGGTCACCCCCGGGGCTGCGGCACAGGCCCGGGTCGACGTCGAGCGGCGCCGCTCGATCTCCCGCTCCCACACCGCGACCCACATGGTGCACAAGGCGTTCCGGGAGGCGCTCGGCGAGACCGCGACCCAGGCGGGGTCGGAGAACGCGCCGGGTCGCTTCCGGTTCGACTTCTCCGCGACCGGCTCGGTGCCGGCGTCGGTGATGGTCGACGTCGAGGAGCGGGTCAACGACCTCGTCCTGGCCGACCTCGCCGTGCACGCCGAGGTGATGACCCAGAAGGAGGCCGTGGCCTCCGGCGCGATGGCGCTGTTCGGCGAGAAGTACGGCGACCAGGTCCGCGTGGTCTCGGTGGGCGACTGGGCCCGTGAGCTCTGCGGCGGCACCCACGCCCACCGGTCCGGCCAGCTCGGGGTGGTCAAGCTGATGGGCGAGTCCTCGATCGGCTCCGGCGTGCGCCGCGTCGAGGCGCTCGTCGGCGGCGACGCCTACCGGTTCCTGGCCCGCGAGCACGTCCTGGTCGCCCAGCTCTCGGAGGTGCTCAAGGTGCGCCCGGAGCAGCTGCCCGAGCGGGTGCACGACATCGTGGAGCGGCTGCGGACCGCCGAGAAGGAGATCGAGAAGGTGCGGCTCGGCCAGCTCCTCGCGGCCGGCGGCGAGCTCGCCGCCGGGGCGGCCGACGTGGCGGGGGTGAAGGTGGTCGCCCACCGCGTCGACGGTGCGGGGGCCGGCGACGTCCGGACGCTCGCGCTCGACATCCGCGGGCGGCTGCCTGCCGCCGCACCCGGCGTGGTCGTGGTGATCGGCCAGGCCGAGGGCAAGGTCTCGGTCGTCGCCGCCACCAACGACGAGGCCCGCGCGCGCGGGCTGAGCGCCAACGCGCTGGTCCGTGCCGCCGGCCCCCTGCTCGGCGGCAAGGGCGGCGGCAAGGACGACGTCGCCCAGGGCGGCGGCACCGACCCCTCGGGCATCGACGCGGCCCTGGCAGCCGCCGGCGCCGAGATCGCCCGCGCTGCCGGCGCGTCCTGAGCGGCCGGGACGACACCATGCGGTTCGGCGTCCGCGTCGGCATCGACCCCGGCGACGCCCGGATCGGGGTCGCGCGCAGCGACCCCTCCGGCTTCCTCGCGACGCCGGTCGAGACCGTGCGGCGCGGTGGGGGAGACATCGCCCGGATCAGCGCGATCGTCGCCGACGAGGAGGCGGTCGAGGTCGTCGTCGGGCTGCCGCGCTCGCTGTCGGGTCGGGAGGGCCCGGCGGCGGACAAGGTCCGCGCGTTCACCGCGCGTCTCGCCCGTCGCGTCGCACCGGTCCCGGTGCGGCTCGTCGACGAGAGACTCACCACCGTGTCGGCGGAGGCTATGCTGCGCGACCAGGGCCGCAAGGGCGGCAGGCGACGGGCCGTGGTCGACCAGGCCGCGGCGGTGCTGATCCTGCAGCACGCCCTCGACACCGAGCGCGCGACAGGTCGTGCTCCCGGTGAGCTCGTTGGTGGGCTCGACGGTGACCACGAGAGCGGCATCGCGGGCGGCCCGGATCCGGAGGAGACCGCATGACTGAGCAGCACGGTGACGAGCAGCTGCGCACCGACGACGGCTCCGACGTCGAGCACGTCCCGGGGCTCGAGCACGACGACCCTGCCGCCCCGGGCGCCGTCCACCCCGGCGGCCGGCGCCGCAAGGAGCGCAGCCGGCTGCCCGGTTGCCTGGCGGTGCTGGTCGCGCTGGCTCTCGTCCTCGGCGGGCTCTGGTACGGCGTGTCCAAGGGCAAGGCCTGGATCGACGACCGGTTCGGCGAGCCGGAGGACTACCCCGGTCCCGGCAGCGGCCGGGTGATGTTCGAGGTCGAGGAGGGCGACAGCGTCGGCGAGATCGGCGGCAACCTCGTGGACGCGGGCGTCGTCGCCTCGGCGGAGGCGTTCACCGACGCGGCCGCCGGCGACCCCGACTCCACGGGCATCCAGGTCGGCTACTACCGGATGAAGAAGGAGATGTCCGCCGCCGCCGCGCTCGACGTGCTGGTCGACCCGGGCAACATCGTCAGCAACCCGGTCACGATCCCCGAGGGGCTGCGCGTCGTCGACATCGTCGAGATCCTGGCCGACAAGACCAAGTTCTCCGCCGAGCAGTTCGAGCGGGTGCTCAACGCGCCGCAGCGGCTCGGGCTGCCCGACTACGCCGGCGGCGAGGCGGAGGGCTACCTGTTCCCCGCGACGTACGGCTTCGGGCCCAAGGACAAGCCCGCCGACATGCTGAAGGCGATGGTCGACCGCTGGCGCCAGTCGGCGGAGCAGAACGACCTGGAGGGCGCGGCCGCCGACCTGGGCTACACGCCGCACGAGCTGATGACGATCGCCAGCCTGGTCGAGGCCGAAGGTCGCGGCGACGCGATGCCGAAGATCGCGACGGTGATCTACAACCGGCTCGAGAACCCCGACAACGGTCAGACCAACGGCAAGCTCGAGATCGACGCGACCGTGAACTACGCGCTGGGCCGCAACCTGGGGGTGGCGATCAGCGAGGAGGATCTCGCGGTCGACTCGCCCTACAACACCCGCCTCCACCCGGGGCTGCCACCGGGGCCGATCGAGGCGCCCGGCGACGAGGCCATCGCGGCCGCCCTGAACCCAGCGGAGGGCGACTGGCTCTACTACGTCACGGTGAACCTGGCGACCGGCGAGACCAAGTTCACCGCCGACTACGACGAGTTCCTGCAGTTCAAGGCCGAGCTCGGCGAGTACTGCCAGACCTCCGACGCCTGCTGAGCGGGCAGCGCACCGGGCGCGGTCCCGGCATCGAGGAAGGACCACCGTGAAGTGCGCCGTGCTGGGTGACCCGATCGCCCACTCGCTGTCCCCGGTGCTGCACCGCGCCGGCTACGCCGCCACCGGGCTGGACTGGACCTACGACGCGTTCCAGGTCTCCCAGGGCGGGCTCGCCGGGTTCCTCGACGGACTCGACGGCACCTGGCGGGGGCTGTCGCTGACGATGCCGCTCAAGCGGGAGGCGCTGCCGCTGGCCACCGAGGTCTCCGCGCGGGCCCGGCTCGCCGACGCCGCGAACACCGTCGTGCTGGTCGACGGGCAGGTGCACGCCGACAACACCGACCTCCCGGGTGCGGCGGCCGCGGTGCGGGAGCGCTACGAGGGCCCGGTCGACGAGGTCACCGTGCTCGGGGGTGGGGCCACCGCCGCCTCCACTGCGCTCGCGCTGTGCGACCTGGGGGCCGCGGTCGTGCACCTGCTGGTGCGCTCGCCCGAGCGGGCGAGCGAGACCGTCGAGGCGATCCGCCGGCACCCCTCGAGCCCGGAGGTCCGCGTCGAGGACCTCGGCAGCGCCCGGGCCGTCGGCGAGGTGGTCGTCTCGACCATCCCGGCCCAGGTGCAGCACCCGGGACTGGTCGCGCGCTGTGCCGGGCTGCCGGTGGTCTTCGAGGTGCTCTACCACCCGTGGCCGACGCCGATGGCGACCGCCGCCGCCGGCGTGCTGGTCGGCGGACTGGACCTGCTGGTGCACCAGGCCGCCCTCCAGTTCGAGATGTTCACCGGCCTCCCGGCCCCGCTCGAGCAGATGCGGGCCGCCGGCGAGGCGGCCCTGGCCGCGCGCGGCTGAGCGGCGGACCGATGGACGCGGTGCACCCCCTGACCGCGCTGCTCGCCGCGCTGGCCTGTGGTGGGGCCGGGCTGCTGGTGCCGGCGCTGATCGCCCGGATCCCCGAGCCGTCGCCGGTGCCCGTCGACGAGCTCGACCCGGGCACCGGCACCCCGCCCGAGGCCGCGGCCGAGCCACCCGCCGCGAAGGAGCCGTACGCCGCCATCGCCGCGCTCCCCGGACTGCGCTGGCGCTCCGCGGCGGCCGGCGCGGCGGCGGGCGGGCTGCTCGGCGGCGCGCTCGGCCCCGACTGGGCGCTGCTGGTCGTGCTGCCGCTGGTGCCGGTCTCGGTGGCCCTGGCGGTGGTCGACTGGCGCACCCGGCTGCTGCCGACCAGGGTGATCGCCCCGACGTACCTGCTGACGATCCTGGCCGTGCTCGTCGCGGGCGCCGCCGGCCGCGACGGCGACGACGTGGTGCGGGCCTTCTGGGGCTGGCTGGTCGCCGGAGGCCTGTTCTTCCTGCTCTGGTTCGTGCACCCGCGTGGCCTCGGCTACGGCGACGTGCGGCTAGCCGGTGTGCTCGGCATCGCGCTCGGCTCGCTGGGCTGGGGGCCGCTGCTGGTGGGCGTCTACGCCGGGTTCCTGCTCGGCGGACTCGGGGGCGGGCTGCTGTCGCTGCTGCGGATCGTGGAGCGGCGGGCGTTCCCCTTCGGGCCGTTCATGCTGGTCGGCGCGCTGGTCGGCGTGCTGTGGGGTGAGCCGGTGCTCGCCGGTCTCGTGGGCGGCTGACCCGCGAGGACTCGCGATCGGCTCGTGAAAGACTGACCGCATGCTGCGTTGGCTCACCGCGGGCGAGTCCCACGGCCCGTCCCTGGTCGCGATCCTCGAAGGTCTCCCCGCCCACGTGGCGGTGACCACCGACGACATCTCCGAGTCGCTGGCCCGCCGCCGGCTCGGCTACGGCCGCGGCGCCCGGATGAAGTTCGAGGCCGACGAGGTCACGATCGTCGGAGGCGTGCGGCACGGCCGCACCCAGGGCGGCCCGGTCGCGGTCCAGGTCGGCAACACCGAGTGGCCCAAGTGGGAGAAGGTGATGTCGGCCGACCCGGTCGACCCCGTCGAGCTCGAGGCCCTGGCCCGCAACGCCCCGCTCACCCGGCCGCGGCCCGGCCACGCCGACCTCGCCGGCATGCAGAAGTACGCCTTCGACGAGGCCCGGCCGGTGCTCGAGCGGGCCTCGGCCCGCGAGACCGCGGCCCGGGTCGCGCTCGGCAGGGTCGCCTCGAACTTCCTCGAGCAGGCCGTCGACGCCCGCATCGTCTCCCACGTCGTCGAGCTCGGCGGCGTTCCGGCTCCCGCCGGGCTGGTGCCGCTGCCCGACGACGTCGCCCGGCTCGACGCGGACCCGGTGCGCTGCCTCGACGCCGACGCCAGTGCGGCGATGGTGGCGCGGATCGACGCCGCCCACAAGGACGGCGACACCCTCGGCGGCGTCATCGAGGTCGTCGTCCACGGCCTGCCGCCGGGCCTGGGCTCCCACGTGCACTGGGACCGCCGCCTCGACGCCCGCCTGGCCGGCGCGCTGATGGGCATCCAGGCGATCAAGGGGGTCGAGGTCGGCGACGGCTTCGAGCTCGCGGCCACCCCCGGCTCCCAGGCCCACGACGAGATCGTCTCCTCCGCCGAGGGGCTGCGGCGCACGTCGGGCCGCTCCGGCGGCACCGAGGGCGGCATGACCACCGGCGAGACGCTGCGGGTGCGGGCGGCGATGAAGCCGATCGCCACCGTGCCGAAGGCACTGCGCACCGTCGACGTGGCCACCGGCGAGCCGACCGTCGCCCACCACCAGCGCTCCGACGTCTGCGCGGTGCCGGCCGCCGGCATCGTCGCCGAGGCGATGGTGGCGCTGGTGCTGGCCGACGCGGTGCTGGAGAAGTTCGGCGGCGACTCGGTCACCGAGACCCGCCGCAACGCCCAGTCCTACCTCGACACGCTGCGCTACCGATGAGCGAGCCGCCGGAGACCGGCCACGAGGCTGCGGGCAGCCGGCCGCGCGTCGTCCTGGTCGGCGCCATGGGCGCCGGCAAGAGCACCGTCGCGCAGCTGCTGGCCCAGACCTGGGGCGTCGCCGCCCGCGACACCGACGCTGACGTCGAGGCCGCCGAGGGGCGCGAGATCTCCGAGATCTTCGTCGACTCGGGCGAGCCCTACTTCCGCGAGCGCGAGCGCGCCGCGGTCGCGGCCGCGCTCGCGGAGCACACCGGAGTGCTCTCGCTCGGGGGCGGCGCGGTGCTCGACCCGGTCACCCGCGAGCTGCTCGCCGGCCACACCGTGGTCTTCCTGCGCGTCGGGCTCGCCGAGGCCGCCAAGCGGGTCGGTCTCGGCACGTCGCGGCCGATGCTGCTCGGCAACGTGCGGGGCCGCATGAAGGCGCTGCTCGACGAGCGCACCCCGATCTACGAGTCGGTGGCCACCCTCACCGTCGACACCGACCAGCGCACCCCGCAGCAGGTCGCCGACGAGATCGCCCGAGCCCTGGGAACGGAGGCCTCTCGATGAGCTCGCCCGAGCCGACCGTGCTGCACGTCGGCGGCGCGTCGCCGTACGACGTCGTCGTCGGACACGACCTGGCCACCCGGCTGCCCGCCGTGCTGGGCGACTCGGTCCAGCGGGTCGCGGTGCTCCGGCCCGCGGGGCTCGAACAGCTGGCCCGGCCGGTGATCGAGGCCCTGCACGGCTACGAGCTGCTGCACCTGCCGTTGCCCGACGGGGAGCGGACGAAGACCGCGGAGGTGGCCGCCGCCTGCTGGGAGTCGCTGGGCCGGGCCGGCTTCACCCGCTCCGACGCGGTGGTCACCGTCGGCGGCGGCGCGACCACCGACCTGGGCGGCTTCGTCGCCGCCACCTGGCTGCGCGGTGTCCGGGTCGTGCACGTGCCGACCACCCTGTTGGGGATGGTCGACGCCGCGGTCGGCGGCAAGACCGGCATCAACACCGGTGCCGGCAAGAACCTGGTCGGCTCCTTCCACGAGCCCGCCGGTGTGCTCTGTGACCTGCGGCTGCTCGAGACGCTGCCCCGCGAAGAGCTGGTCGCCGGCCTGGGCGAGGTCGTCAAGTGCGGCTTCATCGCCGACCCCGAGATCCTGCGGCTGGTCGAGGCCGCCGGCGACGACGACCTGGCGCCCGCCTCGCCGGTGCTGCGCGAGCTGGTCGAGCGGGCGATCCGGGTCAAGATCGACGTCGTCGTCGACGACCTCCGCGAGACCGGTGGCCGCGACGGGCACCCCGGCCGCGAGGCGCTCAACTACGGGCACACGCTCGCGCACGCCATCGAGCGCGCCGAGGACTACACGATCCGGCACGGCGAAGCCGTCGCCATCGGCTGCGTCTTCGTCGCCGAGCTGGCCCGGCGGGCGGGGCTGATCGACGCGGCCCTCGTCGACCGGCACCGGGCCGCGTTCGGCCGGGTCGGGCTGCCCACCAGCTACGACCGGACCCCCTTCGAGGAGCTGCTCGTCGGCATGCGCGTCGACAAGAAGGCGCGCGGCTCGCAGCTGCGGTTCGTGGTGCTCTCCGACGTCGGCCGCCCCCGGGTGCTGTCCGGTCCCGCCGACGACGACCTGCGCGCCGCGTACGCCGCGATCGGGGGCGGGGCGTGAGCACCGGCCGGCCCGTCCTGGTGCTGAACGGCCCCAACCTGGGGCGCCTGGGCCGCCGGCAGCCGGAGATCTACGGCACCACCACCCATGCCGAGCTGGCCGAGCGGTGCGTGGCCTGGGGCCGCGACCTCGGGCTCGAGGTCGAGGTGCGGCAGACCAACCACGAGGGCGAGCTGCTCGACTGGCTCAACACCGCCGCCGACGAGGCGACGCCGGTGGTGCTCAACGCCGGTGCCTGGACCCACTACTCCTACGCGCTGTTCGACGCCTGCGCCCAGCTCGAGGCGCCGCTGGTCGAGGTGCACCTGTCCGACCCCTCGAAGCGGCCCGAGGAGTTCCGGCACACCTCCGTGGTCACGCCCCACGCGGCCGCCGTGTTCGCGGGGCACGGGGTGGACGGCTACCGGATGGCGCTGGAGGCGGTGGCGGGCGGCGGCAGTCTCACCGTCTGAGCGACGCGAGACCGCCCGGAACCGCCGTCGGCCGCGTGCCGTCCCATCGCCACCACGCAGCGACACGGGAAGAGGCACGCCATGGCCGGCACCGCGCACGACGGCACGATCACGCTGAGCATCAGGGGGGTGGCGGTGACGGCGTTAGCGGTGCTCGCGCTCGCCACGGCGTACCTGATCGGCGACGCCGGGGGAGACGGCGCCCCCGCTCAGGCGGCCCCCGAGAACTCAACGTCGGAGACCGGTGCCCCGCGGGTGTTCACGATGCGCGGCACCGGCGAGGCGACCGCGGTGCCCGACCAGCTCGAGTTCACCCTCACCGTCACCGCGCTGCGGCCCTCCCTCGACGCAGCGCTCGACAGCACCAGCGCCACCGCCGAGAAGGTCCTCGGCGTCCTCGGCGAGCACGGCGTCGAGCGCCGCGACGTCCAGACCGCCGGTCTGTCCATGACACCGGAGTACGACTACCCGAGCTCGGGCCCGCGGGTGCTGCGCGGCTACCGGGTCACCCAGCGCTCCACGGTGCTGGTCGACGAGCTGCGCGACGGCGGGGCCGCGGTCAGCGCGGCGGTGGACGCCGGAGGAAACGAGGTGCGGGTCGGCGATCTGCGGCTGCGCGTCGGCGACCCCGAGGAGGTGCTCGAGCAGGCCCGCACGGCCGCGGTCGAGGAGGCCACCGCGAAGGCCGAGCAGTACGCCGCAGCGTCCGGGCAGCAGCTCGGCGAGGTCGTCACCCTGCGTGAGATCGCCCCCGGCGGGCGGAGTCCCCGCGACGTGGTGCGGGAGCTGAACATGAGCTACGGGGCGATGGACGCGGCCAGGGCGCTGCCGATCCGCGCCGGTCGCGAGGAGCTCGGTGTCACCGTCGAGGTGGTGTGGGCGCTCGACTGACGCGGGTGCTGGTTCGTCGGCGAGGACGACTGCTGGCTAGACTGGGCGGCTGTTGCCCGCGCCCGGACCGACGGCTGCGGCGGGCGGCCTCCCACTCGTCGACGAAGGCAAGGTAGCTCGCGCGCATGGCAACGACCAACGACCTCAAGAACGGCATGGTGCTCAACCTCGACGGCCAGCTCTGGCAGGTCATCTGGTTCCAGCACCACAAGCCCGGCAAGGGCGGCGCGGTCGTGCGCTCGAAGCTGAAGAACGTCGAGTCCGGCAAGACCGTCGACAAGACCTTCAACGCCGACGTCAAGGTCGAGGTCGCCAACGTCGACAAGCGCACCATGCAGTACCTCTACAACGACGGCACCTCCTACGTCTTCATGGACACCGGCACCTACGACCAGCTCGAGATCGCCCCCGAGATCGTCGGCGACGCGAGCAACTACCTGCTGGAGAACCAGGAGGCGATCGTGGCCACCAACGACGGGCGCGTGCTCTACATCGAGCTGCCCGCCTCGGTCGAGCTCGAGGTCACCTACACCGAGCCCGGTCTGCAGGGAGACCGCTCCACCGGCGGCACCAAGCCGGCCACGGTCGAGACCGGCGCCACCGTCGCGGTGCCGCTGTTCATCACCCAGGGCGAGCGGATCAAGGTCGACACCCGCGACGGCTCCTACCTGGGGCGCGTCACCTCCTGATGTCTGCCCGGTCCAAGGCCCGCAAGCGCGCGCTCGACGTGCTCTTCGCCGCCGACGTCCGCGGCGAGTCGGCCGTCGAGGCGCTCGACGCCGCCATCACCGCGGGCGAGCGCCCCACCAACGACTACACCGAGACGCTGGTGCGGGGCGTGGTCGAGCACCAGCAGCGCATCGACGAGCTGCTGGCCGCCCACTCCGAGGGGTGGACGCTCGAGCGGATGCCCGCCGTCGACCGCAACGTGCTGCGGCTCGGCGTCTTCGAGCTGCTCTACGCCGACGACGTGCCCGACCCGGTCGCGATCAGCGAGGCGATGGCGCTGGTGCGCGACCTGTCCACCGACGAGTCCCCGACGTTCGTCAACGGCGTCCTCGGCACCATCCTGCGCAACAAGACCGCGCTCTGAGGGAGCGCCCGGCTCGCCTGCGGGGCGTGGGTTTTGCCCGGCGCTCGGCGTGACCGGCGTCCCCGGTGGGTATCCACCCGGGCATGGGAGTCATGACGCACCGCGCCGAGCAGGCCGGGAGCCAGGCACACGAAAGCGACTGGCTGGACCACGCGATCAGGGTGGGGTTGGTCGCCTACGGGCTCGTCCACCTGATCGTGGGCTGGATCGCCCTCCAGCTGGCTTTGGGCGACCAGTCCGGATCGGCGTCCAGCAGCGGCGCGATGCAACAGCTCGTGCAGGAGCCGTTCGGCGAGGTGCTGGTCTGGCTGGTCGTCGTCGGCATGGTGTTCCTGGTGGCCTGGCGGCTGCTCGAGGCCTCGGTCGGGCACCGTGACGAGGACGGCAGCGGTCGCACCCTGAAGCGCGCCGCCTCTGCCGTCAAGGCGGTGATCTACGGCGTCATCGGGTGGAGCGCCTTCCAGGTCGTCACCGGCTCCTCCGGCGGCGGTGGCTCGGGCAAGGGCGGTTCGGGCGGCGGCACCGACTCGATGACCGCCACGGTGATGGGCTGGCCGGGCGGCCAGCTGCTGGTCGGAGCCGCCGGCCTGGCCGTCATCGGCTACGGCCTGCACCACGTGTGGCGCGCGTGGACCGAGAAGTTCCGCGAGAAGCTCACCGCGGAGGGGTCCAGCGGCAACACCGGTGCGGCCTACGTGTGGTTCGGCAAGGTCGGCTACGCGGCGAAGGGAGTCGCGGTCGGCATCGTCGGCGGCCTGTTCGTCTACGCGGCCGCCACGCATGACGCCAAGAAGTCCGGGGGGCTCGACCAGGCCTTGCACGAGGTGCTGGAGCAGCCGTTCGGCTCGGTGCTGTTGGGCGCGATGGCCCTCGGCATCATCTGCTACGGGCTGTTCTCCTTCGCCCAGGCCCGCCACCTTTCCCGCTGACCAGAGGTCCGGCAGGCTGTGGCGGTGCAGACACCCGAGAGCAGCCGGCCCGCCCCCGACGAGACCGAGGTCGACGTCGTCGTCGTCGGCCTGGGCCCCGGCGGTGAGTACGCCGCGCAGAAGCTCGCCGAGGCCGGCCTCGACGTCGTGGGGGTCGAACGCTCCCTGGTCGGCGGCGAGTGCCCGTTCTACGGATGCATCCCCTCGAAGATGATGATCCGGGCCGCCGACGCGCTCGCCGAGGCCCGCCGGGCCGTCACCCTCGCCGGCCGCGTCGAGGTGAAGCCGGACTGGTCGCTGGTGGCGGAGCGGATCGACCGGCAGGCCACCAACCACTGGGACGACCACTCGCACGTGGAGCGGCTCGAGGCCGCCGGTGTCCACATCGTGCGCGGGCACGGCCGGCTGACCGGCGCCGGACGGGTGGCGGTCGAGCTGGACGCGGGGGAGAGCCGGTTCACCGCCCGTCGGGGCGTGCTGGTCAACCCCGGCACCGCGCCCGCCGTGCCGCCGATCGACGGCCTGGCCGGCACGCCGTACTGGACCAACCGGGAGCTGGCCCGGCTCACCGAGCTGCCGGAGAGTCTGGTGGTCCTCGGCGGTGGGCCGATCGGTGCGGAGCTGGCGCAGGCGCTGGCCCGGTTCGGGGTGCGGGTCAGCGTCGTCGAGATGGCGGAGCGGATCCTCGGCCCGGCCGAGCCCGAGGCCAGCGCGGTCCTGACCGAGGTGTTCGAGCGCGAGGGCATCGAGGTGCTCGCCGGCGCCGACGTGCAGCGCGTCGACCACGACGGAGGCTTCGCCGTGCGGCTCGCCGACCGCACCCTGCGCGCCGACGCGCTGCTGGTCGCGGCCGGCCGCACCCCCCAGCTGCGCGGGCTGGGACTGGAGTCGGTGGGTCTCGACCCGGACGACGGCCGGCTCGCCACCGACGACCGGATGCGCGCCGGAGACCGGTTGTGGGCGGTCGGCGACGCCACCGGCCATGGCGCCTTCACCCACGTGTCGATGTACCAGGCCGCGGTGGCGGTGCGCGACCTGCTCGGTGAGGAGGGCCCGGCCGCCGACTACCGGGCGTTGAGCTGGGTGACGTTCACCGACCCGGAGGTGGCCGCCGTCGGGCTCACCGAGCGGCAGGCCCGCGACGCCGGCCTGGCGGTGGTCACCGGACACGCACAGCTGCCCGAGTCCAGCCGCGGGTGGATCCACCAGGCCGGCAACGACGGGCTGGTGAAGCTGGTCGCCGATGCCGACCGCGCGGTCCTGGTGGGCGGCACCGTGGTAGGTCCGGCCGCCGGAGAGATCATCGGCCTGATCGCGACCGCGGTGCACGCCGAGCTGCCGATCGCGACCCTGCGCTCGATGCACTTCGCCTACCCGACCTTCCACCGCGCGATCGAGGCCGCGCTGGCCGACCTCGGCCTGTGACCGGGGCCGCAACGCCGGCGTCCCGCCGGAGGTGTGAAACCCCCGAGTCCGGGGAAGACAGGAGGGAGCACCCCCGCTCGGGTCGCCGGCGCACCGTTGGCCGGCGTTGCGAGCGGCCACCCCGGCGCACGTGAGGATTCCCGGATGACGCAGTCCCCGCAGCCCTACCGCGGGCACGAGCACGACCTGTCCGACACCAGTGACCGGCTCTACACGCCGGAGGAGCTGGGCGCGTACGCCGCCGGCCAGCGCCCCGAGGCCGCCCCGCCGGCCAGGTCAGCGGCCGCACCGCTGCGCCCGGCTCCGGTCCGCGACCCGCTGACCGACCCGCTCACCGACCCCATGCCCGGTTCGGGCGCGCCGGCCGCGGCCGACCGGCCGTCGGCGCCCCCGCCCGGCGCGCCGCCGTCCGGCCCGCCCGGCGCCTCGCACGCGGCACCGCCGCCGAGCCCGCGACAGGCACCGGCCGCCTCGGGGCCGTCGCTGCCACTGCCCTCCTCCCCGCCACCGGCGGCGCCGCCCGGCGCGGGGTGGGGTGGGTCGGCGGGCCCTGTCTCCCCGCCGCCCGCGGCCCCGCCCACCTGGGCGGAGCGCCCGCCCGTCGGCCCGACCGCCCAGCCCGCCCAGCCCGCCCAGGCTGGTCCCACTCCTCCGGCGCGTCCGCCGGTGACGACCAGCCCGGTGCTGCCGCCGGCACCCGCCCACCACGCGATGCCGGGCCAGCCCCCCGCCGCGCCGTCCGGCGAGGGCTCGCCGGCCGAGGTCAAGCGGTTCATGACCGCCACCGACTTCCTCGACCGGCGCGCCGACGAGACCGACTTCGGTCCCGCCAACTGGGGCTGGCGCGGTGCGCTGCGCCGCTGGACCGGTGGTCTGGTCAAGCCGCGGATGGGCCCGGCCGAGCTCGCCTACGAGAACGACCGTCGCACGATCCAGCGCGACTTCGACGGCCCGCGCACGATCGCGTTCATCAACCCCAAGGGCGGCGCGGCCAAGACGACCGGTGTGCTCACCGCCGGCTACACCTTCGGCACCGTCCGCGGCGGCGGCGTGGTCGCCTGGGACAACAACGAGACCCGCGGCACCCTCGGCATCCGCGGCGCCCGCAGCACCCACCGCAACACCACCCGCGAGCTGCTGGAGGACCTCGAGCGGTTCAGTGACGTCTACCAGTCGCGCATCGGCGACCTCGGCGCGTTCGTGCGCAGCCAGGGCGACGCCCACTTCGACGTGCTCGCCTCCGACGAGCGACCCGACGTCACCGGCATCATCCACGCCGACGACTTCCGTGCGGTGCACAAGCTGCTCGAGCGCTTCTACCGGGTGATCCTCATCGACACCGGCAACAACATGCGCGCCGAGAACTGGCTGGCCGCCGCCGAGGCTGCCGACCTGCTGGTGGTCACCAGCACCGTCCGTGAGGACACCGGCTACAGCGGGCTGTGGATGCTCGACGCCCTCCAGGACGCCGGCTACCAGAACCTGAAGTACAAGACCGTCACCGTGCTGTCGGACCCCTCCGCGCAGGTCGACGGCAAGCTCGCCCACGACCTCACCGAGGTCTACGAGCAGCGCACCCGGGGTGTCTACCGGGTGCCCTACGACCCCGCGCTGGTCGCCGGGTCGGTCGTTCCCTACGCCCAGCTCTCCCACGGCACCCGCATGTCGTGGCTCAAGGCGTGCGCCGGGATGGCCGCCGCGCTGTGAGCTGAGGCCCCCCGGGCCGGCGGCGGTGCTCCCCACACACCGCCGCCGGTGCCGCACGTCGCGGACCGCAGCCGACTGCTAGGGTCAGGGCGTTCGACATCCTTTAACGAGCCGTCCCGTGAGGCGGAGAAGGAGGTCACGCGCCTGTGTGTGCGCCGCCTGCCCCCGAGGGGTCATCGACCCCGACCAGCTCCACCCCCACCCCCGCCGCCGCTGCGGCGCCTCCCGGCCGGGTGGTCCTCGACGCCCATGACATCGCCCGGGCCCTGAGCCGCATCTCGCACGAGATCCTCGAGCGCAACAAGGGCGCCGACGACCTGGTGCTGCTCGGCATCCCGAGCCGGGGCGTGCCGCTCGCGCACCGGATCGCCGAGCGGATCGCCGCCGTCGAGGGCGAAGCCGTCCCGGTCGGCTCGCTCGACATCACGATGTACCGCGACGACCTGCGGATGAAGCCCGCCCGGGCGCTGCTGCCCACCGAGATCCCGGCCGGCGGCGTCGACGGCAAGACCGTCGTGCTGGTCGACGACGTGCTCTTCTCCGGCCGCACGATCCGCGCCGCCCTCGACGCCCTCGGCGACATCGGCCGGCCGCGGGCGGTCCGGCTGGCCGTCCTGGTCGACCGCGGCCACCGGGAACTGCCGATCCGCGCCGACTTCGTCGGCAAGAACCTACCCACCTCGCTGGTCGAGCGGGTCCGGGTCACCCTGGCCGGCATCGACGACGAGGACGCCGTCACGATCCACGGCCCGGCCGTGCCGGAGGTGACCGAGTGAACCGCCACCTGCTCAGTGCGGGCGACCTGACCCGCGACGACGCCGAGCTGATCCTGCGCACCGCCGCCGAGCTGCGTTCGCTGGCCGACCGGCCGATCAAGAAGCTCCCCGCGCTGCGCGGACGCACCGTGGTCAACCTGTTCTTCGAGGACTCCACCCGCACCCGCATCTCGTTCGAGGCCGCCGCCAAGCGGCTCTCGGCCGACGTCATCAACTTCTCCGCCAAGGGCTCCTCGCTGTCGAAGGGCGAGAGCCTCAAGGACACCGCGCTCACGCTCGAGGCGATGGGCGCCGACGCTGTCGTCATCCGGCACGGCGCCAGCGGCGCGCCGTACCGTCTCGCGCACTCGGGCTGGGTGCACTCCAGCGTCGTCAACGCCGGCGACGGCACCCACGAGCACCCCACCCAGGCACTGCTCGACGCGTTCACGCTCTGGCGCCACCTCGGTGTCGGCGGCGGCCTCGACGGACGCCGCATCGCGATCGTCGGCGACGTGCTGCACAGCCGGGTCGCACGGTCCAACGCGCTGCTGCTGCGTACCCTCGGCGCCGAGGTCACCCTGGTCGCGCCGCCCACGCTGTTCCCGGTGGGCGTCGACACCTGGCCGGTCGAGACGTCCTACGACCTCGACGCGGTGCTGCCGAAGGCCGATGCGGTGATGATGCTGCGCGTGCAGCGCGAGCGGATGAACGGCGGGTTCTTCCCGACCGCGCGGGAGTACTCCCGCCGCTACGGCCTCGACGGGCGCCGGATGGCGACCCTGCAGGACCACACGATCGTCATGCACCCCGGGCCGATGGTCCGCGGCATGGAGATCACCGCCGACGTCGCCGACTCGAACCGGTCGGTCATCGTCGAGCAGGTCACCAACGGCGTCGCCGTGCGGATGGCCGTGCTGTACCTGCTGCTGGGCGGCGCCACGCCCGGGTCGAGCGCCGGAGGAGACGAGTGAGCACCTACCTGATCCGCAACGTCAGCATCCTGGGGGCCGAGCCCACCGACCTGCTGCTCGCCGACGGCGTCGTCGCCGGCATCGGCAGCGCGCTCGAGGGTGACGGCGCCGAGGTCGTCGACGGCACCGGACTGATCGCGCTGCCGGGCCTGGTCGACCTGCACACCCATCTGCGCGAGCCGGGCCGCGAGGATGCCGAGACCGTCGAGACCGGCACCCGCGCGGCCGCGTTGGGCGGCTTCACCGCCGTGCACGCGATGGCCAACACCGACCCGGTCGCCGACACCGCCGGCGTCGTCGAGCAGGTCTGGCGGCTGGGCCGCGAGGCCGGCCACTGCGACGTCTACCCGGTCGGCGCGGTCACCGTGGGCCTGCAGGGCGAGAAGCTCGCCGAGCTCGGCGCGATGGCCGACTCCGCCGCCCGGGTGCGGGTGTTCTCCGACGACGGCAAGTGCGTGCACGACCCGGTGCTGATGCGCCGGGCCCTGGAGTACGTCAAGGCCTTCGACGGGGTCGTCGCCCAGCACGCCCAGGAGCCGCGGCTCACCGAGAACGCGCAGATGAACGAGGGGGAGCTGAGCGGCCGGCTCGGCTTGGCCGGCTGGCCGGCGGTGGCGGAGGAGGCGATCATCGCCCGCGACTGTCTGCTCGCCGAGCACGTCGGCTCGCGGCTGCACGTGTGCCACGTCTCGACCGCCGGGTCGGTGCGGATCGTGCGCGACGCGAAGGCGCGCGGCGTCGACGTCACCGCGGAGGCGTGCCCGCACCACCTGCTGCTCACCGACGAGCGGGCCACCACCTACGACCCGATCTTCAAGGTGAACCCGCCGCTGCGCACCGCCGCCGACGCCGAGGCACTGCGGGCCGGGCTGGCCGACGGCACGATCGACATCGTGGCCACCGACCACGCCCCGCACCCGCACGAGGACAAGGACTGCGAGTGGGCGGCCGCCGCGTTCGGCATGCTCGGCCTCGAGACCGCGCTCTCGATCGTGCAGGAGACCATGGTCGACACCGGCCTGCTCGACTGGGCCGGGGTCGCCGAGCGGCTCTCCTACGCGCCGGCGCGCATCGGCCGGGTCGCCGACCACGGACAGCCGATCGAGCAGGGCGCGCCGGCGAACGTCGTCCTCTACGACCCGTCGGTGCGGCGGGTGGTCGACGCGACCGAGTCGGCGTCGCTGTCGCGCAACACGCCGTACGCCGGCATGGAGCTGCCCGGCCGCGTGGTCGCCACGTTCCTGCGCGGCCGCCCGACGGTCCTCGACGGCAAGCTGGTCTGACCCGCTCGTGGTTGGTGGGTGACCGCTGACCTGCCGTTCGTGGTTGGCGGGTGACCGCTGACCTGCCATTCGTGGTTGGTGGGGTGGCGGTGACCTGCCGTTCGTGGTTGGTGGGGTGGCGGTGACCTGCCGTTCGTGGACGGGGGGATGCAGCGCTTGGCCCGAATCCGACCCCGTGGGGCAGACCACGAGTGGCAGGTCGGCGTGGTTCACCCACCACGGGTGGCGGGTGGCGTGGGTTCACCCACCACGGGTGGCGGGTCGGCGTGGGTTCACCCACCACGGGTGGCGGGTCGGCGTGGGTTCACCCACCACGGGTGGCAGGTCGGCGTGGGTTCACCCACCACGAGCGGCAGGTCGGGGTCGCTCACTCACCTCGGACCGGCGAGGGAGCGGACCGTCTCGATCGTGTCTGCCTCGACGGCGGTCTTGTCGTCGCGGTAGCGCACCACCCGCGCGAAGCGCAGCGCCAGCCCACCGGGGTAGCGGGTCGAGCGCTGCAGCCCGTCGAAAGCGACCTCCACCACCTGCTCGGGCCGCACGTGCACGACGTACGACGAGCGGGAGGTCTCCAGCTCGAGGAACCGCTCGGTCTGCCAGGCGAGCATCTCGTCGGTCATGCCCTTGAACGTCTTGCCCAGCATCACGAACCCGCCGGTCTCGGGGTCGCGGGCGCCCAGGTGGATGTTCGACAGCCAGCCCTGGCGGCGGCCGCTGCCCCACTCGACGGCCAGCACCACCAGGTCGAGGGTGTGCACGGGCTTCACCTTTACCCACGCGGCGCCGCGCCGGCCGGCGTCGTAGCCGGCGTCCAGGTTCTTCACCACCACGCCCTCGTGGCCGGCGTCCAGCGACCAGCGCAGGTGGGCGGCGGCGGCCTCGGCATCGTCGGTGACCACCCGTGGCACCCGGAACCGCTCGGGCACCAGCCCCTCCAGCGCGGCGAGCCGGTCGCGGCCCGGGGCGTCGAGCAGGTCGTCGCCGGCGAGGTGGAGCAGGTCGAAGAAGTACGGCGTCACCTCGACGCCCGTCGCCTGCGCGGTGCGCGACGCGGTCTCCTGGAACGGGCGCGGCCGGCCGGCCTCGTCGAGCGCCAGCGCCTCGCCGTCCAGCACGAACCGCTCGGCCGGCAGCGACCGGGCGATCTCGACGACCTCGGGCAGACGCGCGGTGATGTCCTCCAGGGTGCGGGTGGCGATCAGCACGGCATCGCCGTCGCGGTGCACCTGGATCCGGATGCCGTCGAGCTTGGTGTCGACGGCGACGGTGCCGTCACCGGCCTTCGCGAGCGCGGCGCCGAGGTCCGGGGCGCTGGAGGCCAGCATCGGCAGCACCGGCCGTCCCACCTGCAGTCCGATCTCGGCCAGCGCCTCCTCGCCGCGGGTGAGCGCGGCGACCGCGACGGCGACCGTCGAGCCCGCCAGCATCGAGGCCCGGCGTACCGCGGGCAGGGGGACGCCGGCGGCGGCCGCGACCGCCTCCTGCACCAGCGCGTCGAGCGCTCCCTGCCGCACCTCGCCGGTGACCAGGCCTCGCAGCCACGCCTGCTCCGCCTCGGTGGCGCGCCCGAAGATCTCGGCGACCGCGGCCGCCCGGGCCGCCTGCGAGCCGGCCCCCGCGAGGGTCGCGATCGCGTCGAAGGCGGCGTGCACCTCGAGCACGGTCAGGGTCGGCGCGGCGGCGGGGGAGGGCAGGGTCGCGAGGCTGCGCCAGCCGAGGCCGGTACGCCGCTGGCGCAGCGCGCCGGCGAGGTAGGACGTGACCGTCTCGACCTCGGCCTCGTCGGTGCGGCCGAGCAGGTCGGCCAATGCGGCGACCTTGGCCTTGCGGGAGCGGGTGGCCGCGACCGCGGCGGAGGTGGCGACGACGTCGGCGAGGAGCACGAGAGCATGGTGCCCCTCCGGTCGAGGGGTGAGTCGTTCCCGACGACACGGCGTGTCCGCGGGAATGGGTGACCCCTCGGCGTCAGGTCACCAGCCCGGAGGCAACGAGGTGAAGTCAGGCTCGCGGCCCTCGGCGAACGCGGTGAGCGCCTCGAGGTTGGCGGGGCCGCCCATCAGCTCCGCGAACGCGGCGTTCTCGCGCTCCCGGGCGGCCGCGATGCCGGCGCGCAGCGGCTCGGTCATCGTGCGCTTGACCGCGACCAGGCTCGAGATCGGCCGCCGGGCCAGCAGCTCGGCGTGGCGCCGCGCCTCGGGCAGCAGGTCGTCGGGTTCGCAGACCCGCCAGACCAGCCCCATCTCCCGCGCCTGCGCGGCGTCGACCCACTCGGCCGAGAGCAGCATCCAGGCGGCGTCCTGACGCCCGACGAGCCGGGGGAGCAGGTAGGAGGAGGCCGCCTCCGGGGCGACGCCGAGGCTGGTGAACGGGCACTTGAGCCGGGCGTTGCTGGCCATGAACGCCAGGTCGGCGAAGCCGAGGATGGTGGCGCCGATGCCGAGGCCCAGCCCGTTCACCGCGACCACCAGGGGCTTGGACAGCTCGGCCAGTGCGTCGACCAGACCGAGGAACCCGTGCTTGCCCGGCACGAACGCCGGGTCGGTGGCCCGGGCGTGCATCTCCGCCAGGTCGGTGCCGGCGCTGAACGCCCGCCCGTGGCCGGTCAACAGCACCACGGCCACGCCGGGATCGGCGTCGGCCGCACGAAGCGCCTCGGTGGTGGCGTCGTACAGCGCCTCGTCGAACGCGTTGAGCGCCTCGGGGCGGTCGAGGGTGAGCGTGCGGACCCGGTGGGCGTCGTCGACCTGGAGCGGCATGGCGGGCAGCCTACCCGCGACGAGAACCTGTTCTAGTGAGGCTCAGGATGGCAGCCGCCGTAACCCCCGCCTCCGGCACCTCGTTCGCTGGGCATCCGGGCATCCGGGCAACTGGGCATCGGGGCAACCTGACGACATCGGAGACGAGGGGAGCGGCATGGCCACTGCGAGACGCCGCACCCTGCTCGCCGCGCAGGTGCGCGCGCACGTGCCCGCGGCCGCGATCCCCACCCTGCATCGGCTGCGGCTGCGCCAGGACCTGCGCAACCCGCGGGTGCTGGCCCAGGCCCGCGAGCACATGGACTTCCTGGTCGGCGCGGTCCGTCCCGAGGCCGACCTCGACGCGCTGGCCCGCGGCTACCTCGCCTGCATGCGGTGGCGGATCGAGACCCGCTGGCACTACGAGGTGCACCGTCCCGCCGTGCGGGTGGAGGGCGCCGAGCACCTCGCCGCCGCGCACGGGGGCGCGGTGCTCAACTTCCTCCACCACGGCCCCTTCGAGAGGGTCGGGCTCTCGGTCGCCCAGCACGGCCACCACCTGCAGATGATGATGGCTCCCTGGTTCTTCGACCCCGACGCGGCGCCGTGGCTGCGCCAGCACGCGCTGATCAGCACCCGTGGCTGCAGCGGGTTCAGCTCCGCGGAGGGCTCGGCGGGGGTGCGCGCCCGGCTCGAGGCCGGCCAGTTGGTCGCCATCGCCAGCGACATGCCCGGACGCACCGAGGTCACCTTCCTCGGACGCCGCCGACTCGGCTCGTTCGGCGCGGCCCGGCTGGCCCACGAGACCGGCCGTCCGGTGCTGGTGGTGACCAGCCACCGCGACGCCGCCGGCGAGCACTTCCGGGTGCACGAGCCGCTCGACCCCGCCGAGTTCGACGACGCCCACGCGCTGCTGCGACGGATGCTGTCGATCCACGAGCCGGCCGTGCTCGCCTGGCCCGAGGCCTACGAGGAGCCGCGGCAACGGTGGGGGAGCCCGGGCGTGGCGGCGACGGCCTCCGCGGTGTGAGAGTGACCGAGCCGATCGGCCGGACGGCTCGACTCCACACGCGCTCCGTTCACATCACACGCTCTGCAACGCGTGCGGTGCGCGGCGATCGGATATCCGGTGATCCTGCAGCGCCGCTCAGCCGCGGTCGTCGGCGTGCTCAGCCGCGAGGTCCTCGGCGAGCCGCCACTTGGTCAGCGGGTCGTAGTAGGCCTCGGGCCAGGCGAGCACCGACTCCTCCTGACGACGCAGGAGCTCGCCGAGCATCGCCTCGGGGCTCTCGAACGAGGCGGGGTGGAGCGGCTCGTCGAGCCGATAGAACGGGGTGCCGTCCGCCGCGCGGTGCATGGTCGCGTTGACCACCGGGCAGCCCGTCGCGTACGCCGCGCGGGTCGCGCCCGAGGAGCCGATCAGCTGCTTGCCGAGGAAGGTGACCGGGGTGCGACCCGGTACGTCGAGCGCCACGGCCACGACCGAGCCCTGCTCGAGGCGAGACCTGATGCCGGCGGAGCCCTCGGTCACCGGGAACAGGTGGCAGTCGCGCTCGGCGACGGCCTGGGTCTGTCGCTCCCAGGGGGCCTGGCGACCGCCGCAGAGGCCGGGGGTCGCGATCGCCTGGATGTCACGCCCCGACCGGCCCAGCGAGGAGCCGATGGTCAGGAACGGCCCGTGGTGCAGGAAGCTCACCACGACGCCGCCGGGGATGGCGTGCAGCCGGTCGAGCCCCGCCACGTGCAGGGGACCGCAGAGCGAGTGGTGCCACCGGGCCTCGTTCTGCCAGGCCTGGTAGGCCAGGTAGCGCTCGGCCAGCGCGTCGAGGTCGGCGTCGGGCCGCACCTGGTCGAGGAGCAGCGCCATGCTGCGCCGAGCCCGCTCGCGGACCCGCGGGTCACGGGCCGCCAGCCGGGCGCCGGCCCGGGCGCGCAGCGGGACGGTCGCCGCCGGCAGCGAGCGGCGTACTGCGGCGATGACCTCGGCGCGCTTGCTCATGCCGGACAAACGCGGCACCGCGGTCGAGGTCACGCCGGGCCGGGCCGCTGGCCCCGGCGGACTGGTCCGGTCGTGGCGCCGCGACGCCGTGACCTGGCGGGACCGGGCGCGTTGGAGAGTCGCAACGGTCCGGAAGGGGAGCAGATGATCAGCCGGTTGGCGCCGCCGTTCTCGACCCGTCGGCTGGTGCTGCAGGTGGCCCGCCAGGCCGTGCGCGAGCCGCGCCGCCTGGGCCACCGGGTGAACCGGCAGAACCTGGCAGCGTGGCGGCACCACCGCCGCACCGTCGCTCGGTGCAACCTGTGTGGCCACCAGGGGCCGCTGCACTACGAGCTGCCCGACCTCGCCACCTTCCGGCACCACCACATCGAGCCGTTGCGCGAGACGCTCCGCTGCCGCGGCTGCGGCGCCAAGATGCGCGACCGGGTGCTGGCCGCGGCCCTCCTCGAGGCGCTGGCCGAGCGCGGGGTGCACGCCGAGACCATCGACGAGCTCGCCGACCGCCTGCCGGAGGGCCTGCGCATCCTCGACACCGACGCCCACAGCCGGATCGCGCGGCGGCTGCGTCACCACCCCGGTGTCGTCCGCTCGCTGTTCCTGCCCGGACGCGACAACGGCGAGATGCTCGACGACGAGCGGATGCTCAACGTCGACCTGGAGCGGATGCCGTTCCCGGACCGCTCCTTCGACATCGTGATCACCTCCGAGGTGATGGAACACGTGCGGTACGCCGACGTGGCCCACCGCGAGATCGCCCGCTGCCTCACCGACTCGGGGAGCTACCTGTTCACGGTGCCCTACGACCCGGCGCTCGAGCACACCTGGCGGCTCATCGACCCGGTCACCGACCTGCCGCTGGTGCTGCCGATGCACATCCACGGCGACCCGATGATCCGCGGCGAGGGCATCAAGTCCTACCGGGTGTTCGGCCGGGACCTGGTCGACGACCTCGCCGCGGCCGGCCTGCGCGCCCGGTTCGCGCCCGTGCACCGCCCCGAGCTGGGCATCTTCGACGGCGACCTGTTCGTGGCCACCCGGGTCCCGTCGTCCGCCGCTGCCGGTTCGTCGGCCACCACAGCCGAGGTGGGGCATGGCTGAGATGCCTCCGCGGCGCAGGATCCGCTCCTTCGACGTCTTCGACACCCTGCTCACCCGCCGGGTCGGTGACCCGGAGGCGCTCCTCGACCTGCTCGCCGCCCGGCTCTCCGAGCGGGGGTTGCTCACCGGCACCGCCGCCGGGTTCGCGGCCGCGCGCCGGCGCTACGAGGCCGAGCTGACCCGGCTGACCGGCCGTCACGCCCCGCTCCCCGAGGTGCACGCGGCGACCGCGGCGGCTCTCAACGAGCCCCCCGAGCGGGTCGATGCCTGGGTGGCGGAGGAGGAGCGGCTCGAGCGGGAGCTCTCGGTGCCGCTGCCCGGCGCCCGGGCGCTGGTGGCCGCGGCCCGCGCGGAGGCCGACCAGGTGCTCTTCGTCTCCGACACCCCGCACTCGCCGGAGCTGGTGCGCGACCTGCTGGACGCCGCCGGCCTGGTGCAGCCGGCGGATCGCGTCCTGACCTCCGCCGGCCGGCCGCACAGCAAGAGCCGAGGCGGGTTCTTCGCCGCGATCGCCCGTGACCTGGGCCCGGGGGACTACCACCACGTGGGCGACAACCGGCGCAGCGACGTCGCCGGCGCCCGGGCCGAGGGCTGGTCGGCGCGGTGGGTCCCGGCCGGGCGGCTCAGCCGCTACGAGCGGCTGCTCGAGGAGCACGCGCGCCCGACCGGCGGGCTGACCTCCTGGCTGGCGGGCGCCTCGCGTCTGGCCAGGCTCGAGGCTCAACAGCAGGGGGTGCCGGCGCCGGTCGCCGAGGTGAGCAGTGGTGCGTTCGCCCCGCTCCTGGTCGGCTATGCGCTGTGGGTCGCGGGTCAGGCCCGGCGGCTCGGCGTGAAGCGGCTCTACTTCGTGGCGCGCGACGGTCAGGTGATGCTCGACGCGGCCCGCCCGGTGCTGGCCCAGGTGGCGCCCGAGCTGGAGCTGCGCTACCTCCACGGCTCCCGCCAGCCGTGGATCTTCGGCGCCAGCGCGACCTCCGACGTGGTCCTCGAGCGGTGGGCGACGCCCCGCCTCGACTTCACCCCCCGCACCGCCCTGGCCCGGGTGGGCCTGACCCCGGAGCGCGCGCACGCCCTGGTCGGCGACCCGGTCACCGACCCCTCCCGGGCGGACACCCCGCTCACCGCGGAGGAGCGGACCCACCTCGCCGGCCTGCTCCAGCGCGAGCCGCTGCTCCCGGTGGTCCGCGAGGGGGCCGAGCGCACCGCGCAGGAGACGCTGGCCTACCTGCGCCAGGAGGGCTTGCTCGACGGGGTGCCCAGCGCGCTGGTGGACGCCGGGTGGGAGGGGCGCACCGCCGCCGCCTTCGACCACCTGGTCGCCCGCGGCGGTGGCAGCCGGGCCGAGCACCTCGTGCTCGGCGTCCTGCCCTCGGCCGCCGACCCGCGCCGCGAGGACGGCGTCCGGATGACACCGTGGCTCTTCGACCGGCAGCGCAACCCGGGCGCCTGGCCCGCGTTCCAGGCCCCGAACATGCTGGTCGAGATGCTCTGCGCCGGCACCACCGGCCGCACCCTCGGCTACCGCGTCGGTCCGGACGAGGTCGAACCGGTGCTGGCCGCCGCCGACAACGAGCCGGTGCTGGCCTGGGGGCTGCCGCAGATGCAGGCGGTGGCCGTCCGGGTGGCCGAACTGGTCGCCCCGCACCTCGACGAGTCCGCTCTCCACGCCGACCTGCGTGGCGCCGTCGAGGCCGTGCTGCGGGCCTTCTGGACCGAGCCCACGAAGGCCGAGGCACGGGCCTGGGGCTCCTTCCCGTGGGAGGAGGAGATCTGGCCGCCGTTCGTGCCGGTGGCCCAGCGGATCACCACCACCGACGTCGTCGCCCGGTGGCGACGCGGCGACCGTCGCCTGCGCCGCAACAACTCGTGGCGGGCCGGTTCGGCGGTGGTCAGCGGCCAGCCGTGGCGCGCGGTGCTGCAGGTGCGTGCCTGGCAGGACGGGCAGCGAGCACGCTGGGCCCGACTGCCTCGCCGCGTGCGCCTGGAGCTCGCCGCACGGGCCCGCCGGTGACGCTCGCCTACGCTGGTCGCATGTCTCGGGGACGACGTCGCAGCCTGGCCGGGCTCTGCCTGCTGGCCACCGCCGCGCTCGCGCTCACCCTCGTCGCCCCGACCTCGGCCGGTGCCGCCCGGCAGTCCTCCGCGGCCACGACCGCCCCGGCGATGAGCACCGTGCCCGCCCGACCGGCCGACAGCCTGGTCGAGGCCTTCGGCGTCAACACCCACTTCGCCTACCTCGACACGCCGTACGCCGAGGCCGACCGGCTGCTCGAGGCGCTCACCGAGCTGGGGGTGCGGCACCTTCGCGACCGGATGTTCCTGCAGCGGCCCTGGTTCTTCGAGACGCTGCGCGAACTGGGCGCCGCCGGGCTGAGGTTCGACCTGATCATGGCCCGGCCCGGCTCCTGGGAGACCCCGGAGCGGCTCGTCGAGGCCATCGCCGCCGAGTTCCCGCAGGGTGTCGTCGAGTCGCTCGAGGGCGCCAACGAGTGGAACATCAACGAGCTCGCCGACCTCGACTGGGTCACCGAGCTGCGCACCCACCAGCAGCAGGTCTGGCAGGCCGCCCGCGCCGAGCCGGCCACCGCCGACCTGCCGATCCTGGCTCCCGCCCTGGGCCTGCGCAGCGGGTTCACCGAGCTGGGCGACCTGGGCCTGTTCTCCGACTACGGCAACGTCCACCTCTATCCGGGCGGCCGCCGCCCGAGCCACCTCATCGACCAGATGCTGGCCGCCGAGCGGATCGTCGTCCCCGGCCAGCCGGTCTTCGTCACCGAGGGCGGCTACCACGACGCGATGAGCACCGAGTCCGGTCACCGCCCGACACCGGAGTCGGTGATCGCCAGCTACCTGCCGCGGCTGCTGCTCGAGCACTACGGCCGCGAGGTCGTCAGGTTCTACGCCTACGAGCTGGTCGACCAGCGTCCCGACACCGAGGGCGCCGACCACGAGGCCAGCTTCGGGCTGCTGCGCCACGACCTGACGCCCAAGCCGTCCTTCCACGCGATGCGCCGGCTGCTCGACCTGGTCGAGGACCCCGGTCCGGCCTTCGAGCCGGAGGCGCTCACCGTCGGCGTCGACGGCGCGCCACGCGACCTGCGCTACGTGCTGGTCCAGCAGCGCGACGGCGAGCACGTGCTGCTGCTGTGGCGCGACGTCGCCGTCTACGACCCCCAGACCACCGAACGGCTCCCCGTCGACCCGGTGCCGGTGACGCTGCACCTGGCCGAGCGCTCCCGCGTGCTGGTCCACGAGCCCACCACCGGTGCGGCTCCGAACGCCTCGGCCGAGGGCACCTCGCTGGTGGTGCCGGTCGCCGGCGACGTGGTGGCGCTGCGCATCAACGCGCCCACGCCCACACCGCCACCGGCGCCCACAGCCACACCGGACCCGACGCCCATACCGCCACCGTCGCCCACAGCCACACCGGACCCGGAGCCCACCACCACACCGGAGCCCACCGGGACACCGGGACCCACCGCCGCGCCGCCGGCCACGCCCACCACCACGCCGACCGCCACGCCCACCGCCACGACACTCCCGGGCCCACCGCGGCGGGTGACGGTGCGCACCCTCGGACCCCGACGCGCGGTGCTGCGCTGGCGCCCGCCGGCGGCCGGGGCGACGCCGACCGGCTACCTGCTCCTCGTGCCCGGCGGCCGCGAGGTCGTGAAGCCGGCCGACGCCCGGCGCCACCGAGTCCGCCGGGCCGCGGTGCGACGCACCTGGTCGGTGCTGGCCGTCAACGAGACGGGCCGCTCCGCGGCCGTCGCCGTCCGGGTCCCGCCGCGCCGCACGCGCTGAGCCCCGGCTCGACGCTGGCCCGTCTTCCCCCCGACGGGTGTGGCATACCCGTGCGTAACCTCACATTCACTGCCGCGTTGGAGGTCACGACGGACGGGCCCCTCGCCGTCCGACCCGGCAGACCTCCCACTGCCGGGCCCCCACGGCAGGAGTGCTCATGCCCACTCACCCCCGCGCTGCCGCGCGGCCCGCCGCGCCGCGGGTCGTCATCGCCCACGACTACCTCACCCAGAAGGGCGGCGCCGAGCGCGTCGTCCTGGCCATGCTCGAGGCGTTCCCCGACGCCCGCGTGGTGACCACCATGTACAACCCGAGCACGACCTTCCCCGAGTTCCGCCGCCACCGCGTCGAGTCGCTGTGGCCCGGTCGGCTCAAGGTGCTCCGCGACGACCCCCGCCGGGCGCTGCCCGTGCTGGCGCGGGCCGTCTCCCGGCACCGCATCGACGACGCCGACGTGGTGCTGGCCAGCAGTTCGGGGTGGGCGCACGGCTTCCCGACCGACGCCCCCAAGATCGTCTACTGCCACAATCCCGCCCGCTGGCTCCACGTCGCCGAGGACTATCTGCCCAACGTGCCTCCGCACGCCCGGCTCGCCCTGCGTGCCCTGGAGCCGCGGTTGCTCGAGTGGGATCGCGCCGCCGCGCGCACCGCCACCCGCTACCTCGCGAACTCCACCGTCGTCCAGCGGCGCGTGCGCCGCGCCTACGGCATCGAGGCGGGGCTGTTGCACCCTCCGACCGGGATCGACCCAGACGGAGCGCAGCAGCCCGTCCCCGGCGTCGAGCCGGGCTTCCTGCTGACGGTCGCGCGGGCCCGCTGCTACAAGAACACCCGCGTGGTCTGCGAGGCCGTCGCGGCCATGCCCCACGTCCGGCTGGTCGTGGTGGGCGGTGCCGCCGAGCCCGGCGAGCCCACGCCGAGCAACATCCTGCGGCTCCGCGACCTCACCGACGCCCAGCTGCGCTGGCTCTACGCCCACGCCGCCGGGCTGGTCGGCGTCAGCCACGAGGACTTCGGGCTCACCCCGGTCGAGGCATACTCCTTCGGCGTGCCCTCGGTCCTCCTGCGCGCGGGCGGCTACCTCGACTCCAGCGTCGAGGGCCTGACCACCGTCTTCGTCGACGCCGTCGACGCCGACGAGCTGCGCGCCGGCATCGAGACGCTGCTGGCCACGGCCTGGCAGCCTGCCGCGATCCGCCGCCACGCCGACAAGTTCTCCGCGGCCAGCTTCGGTGCCGCGCTACACCAGGAGGTACGCCGGGTGCTGCCCGTCCCCGCCCTGTCCGACGCCGCGATCGTGCGGCCCCGCACCGAGCCGGTCGTGGCCTCGCTCGAACATGCCTGAGCCGCGCTCCCAGCACCGCCGGCCGCGTCACCCGAGCCGGCGGCCGCTGCTGCTGTTCGCCGTGCTGCTGACCCTCACGGTGCCGCTGCTGACCGCCGGCCCCGGTGCCCAGGCGGGCGACGGGCGCCGAGACGCACGGGCCCCGCGCCTGGACCCGGTGCGGGCCAGGCCCGCCGACGACCTCGTCGACGCCTTCGGCGTGCAGACCCACCTCGCCTACCCCGGCACGCCCTACCAAGACGTCGCGAAGGTGCGGCAGGCGCTCACCGGACTCGGTGTGCGACACGTCCGCGACCAGCTCTACGTGGGTCGTCCGGCGCTGTATGCCGCGATGCGCACCATCGCCGGCTCCGGCGTCCGGTTCAACCTGATCATGGGCAACCCGATCAGCTGGGAGACCCCGGAGCTGCTGGTCCGGACGCTGGCGGAGCACGTGCCGCACGGCGTGGTGGAGTCGCTCGAGGGGGCCAACGAGTGGAACCTCAAGGGGCGCTCCGGGTGGGCGCGCGAGCTGCGCCAGCACCAGGCGGCACTGCGCGCCGCGGCGGCCGCCGACCCCGCCACCGCCGACCTGCCGCTGCTCGCGCCCGCGCTCGGCATGCGCACCGGCTTCCAGGCGCTCGGCGACCTCACCGGGTCGGCCGACCTGAACAACGTGCACATCTATCCCGGGGGCAGGTCGCCGGCCACCTGGATCGCCGAGCTGCTCGCGCTGGCGCTGCGGCACGTGCTGCCGGAGGCCCCCGTGATGGTCACCGAGGGCGGCTACCACAACGCGATGAACACCACCTCCGGTCACCACCCCACACCGGAGCGGGTGGTCGGCGTCTACGCGCCGCGGATGCTGCTCGAGCACTTCCGTCGGGGCACCGAGCGGTTCTACATGTACGAGCTGGTCGACGAGGGCCCCGAGCCGGCGCTGGTCGACCCCGAGGCCCACTTCGGACTGGTCCGCTCCGACTTCACCCCGAAGCCCGCCTACCGGGCGCTGCGCCACCTGCTGCAGCTGGCCGAGGACCCCGGCCCGGCCATCCGGCCCGGCACGCTGGCCTACGAGGTGGAGGATGCTCCCCTCGACCTGCACCAGGTGCTGCTGCAGCGCCGCGACGGTGACTTCGTGCTGCTGCTGTGGCGCGACGTCAGCGTCTACGACCGGGTCTCCGAGCGGGGGCTGCGGGTCGAGCCCGCCCCGGTGACCGTGCAGCTGGACCGCCGCCGCACCGTCGCGGTGCACCGGCCCTCCCGCTCCGGTGACGCGGTCGCGAGCGTGCACGGCAGCCAGGTCCCGGTCTCGCTCACCGGCGACGTCGTGGCGCTGCGCATCTCCGGTGACGGACCCGCCCCGTCGCTGCCGAGTCGGCCACGCCGGGTCCGGGCGCACCTGGACGACGGCGACGCCGTGGTCAGCTGGCGGGCCCCGCGCCTGCGGGGCGCCTCGCGGATCCGGCACTACCGCGTGGTCCGGCACCCCGGTGGCGAGGCGGTGACGCTGGGTCGCCGCGCCCGCAGCGTGCGGATCCCGGTGCCCCCGCGCGCGACGCAGCTGCGGTTCGCGGTCCGGGCCCGCAACGCCACCGGCCTCGGCCGGGCGTCCTTCGCCGAGCCGCTCGGCGCCGACCGACCTGCCGGACGATGACCGGCTGGTGACCGGGTGATGAGACCGTGACCGACCGTGTGAACGGCCCACCGGCGACCCCTGCCGGCCCGCTGCCCGCCGACGGGCTGCCAGCCGAGGAGCTGTCCGCCGCCCCGGAGCACGGCGGGCGGGGCGGCCGGTCGATCGCCACCGTCGCGCTCTACACCGCTCTGTCGAACTTCGTCCTGCCGCTCACCTCGCTGGCCACCGCCCCGATCCTGGCCCGCGAGCTGGGGGCGACCGGCCGGGGCGAGATGGCGGCGGTGATCGCCCCGATCTTCATCCTGGTGGCGCTGGCCAGCATGGGACTGCCGGAGGCGGGGGCCTACGCGGTCGCCAAGCTCCGCGAGGAGCCCCGCCGGGTTCTCCGGGCCGCCGGCTGGCTGACCCTGGTCTACGGCGCGGTCGCGGTCCTCCTCCTGGTCGTCGTGGCGCCCCCCTATCTGCGCAACGCACCACAGCTGGTGCCGCTGCTGCGGGTCGTGGCGTTGCTCATCCCGGTGTCGATGTGGCTGCTGCTGGTCAAGGCGGTGGTGATCGGCATGCGCTCCCACGGCGTCGCGGCCGCCGAGCGGGTCCTCACCCCGGTGCTGCGGCTCACGGCTTTCGTCGTGCTCTGGGTCAGCGGCACCCTGACGGTCACCTCCGCGGTGTGGGCGCACCTGCTCTGCTCGGTCGCGGGTGGGTCCCTGCTCGTGGTGGCCCTGCTGCGCCGAGGCCCCCTGCCGGCGGCCGAGCTGACGACGGCCCCGGTCGAGCGGCTCACCCGTCACGTCGCGGCGTACGGTCTGCGCGGCTGGGGCGCCGTGCTCGGCAACCTGGTGATCTGGCGCCTGGACCAGGTGGTCCTGGTCGCCCTGGTCAGCCCCCGCCAGCTGGGCTACTACGTGGTGGCGGTGAGCTTCGCCGAGATCAGCGGCATGGTCGTGAACTCGGTGCGCAACATGCTGTTCACCGAGGCCGCGGCTCGCGACGACCGGCAGCTGATCGCCCGCGCCTCGCGGGTGATGGTGCTGCTGGTGACCGGCTCGGCCGTGGCCGGCATCCTGGTCGCCGAGCCGCTGATCTGGCTGCTCTTCGGCAGCGACTTCGAGCCGTCGGTGCGGCTGGCCCAGGTGCTGATGGTGGCCAGCATCCCCTTCTGCGTCGACCAGATGGTCACCGCGGGCGTCTATGCCGAGGGCCACCCGGGCCTGCGCTCGATCAGCCAGATCACCTCCGCGGTGGTCACCGTCGTCCTCCTGGTGGTGCTCGCTCCCCAGATCGGGGCGATGGGCGCCGCGGTCGCGAGCCTGGTCGCCTACTGCCTGGGGTGCGCGATCACGGTCGTGGCCTACCACCGCATCACCGGCGTGCCGCTGCGCCACCTGCTGGTGCCCGGGCGCGCGGACCTGGCACTGCTCGGCGGTCTGGCCGGCAAGGTGGCGCGCAAGGTGCGCGGCCGGTGACCCCGAGCCTGCTGCGCCGGCGGGAGCCCAAGCTGGCCGCTCGCGCGCTGGTGCGGCTGCTGCGGCGGCTGGCTCCCATCCGCGAGCACGTGGTGGTGACCGGCTACCCCGACACCGAGGGCAACGCGGTGGAGACGGTGCGCCGGCTGCTGGAGCACACCGACGCTCCGGTCGTCTGGCTGGTCTCCGAGCTGACGCCGGCCGGCGCCGAGCGGGTGCTCGAGCTGACCCCGCCGCCCGGACGGCTGCGGGTGCTGGGCAAGCGCTCGGCGTCCGGGTTCGCCGCCTACCTGACCGCGCGGCTCACCTTCTTCACCCACGGTCTCTACCTCAGTCCCGAGCCGCCGCACCGCAAGCCGGTGGTCAACCTGTGGCACGGCGACGGGCCGAAGGCCGGGCTGCGCGACCCGCACAACCTGCCGCCGCGCGCCAGCTGGATCGTGTCCGGTGCCCGGGTGTTCGGCGAGCGCAAGGCGAGCTTCCTCGGGGTTCCGCCGGACCGGCTCCTGGTCACCGGCAACCCCCGCTGGGACCAGCTCCGGCGCCCGGCCACCGACGACGAGCTGCGTGAGCTGGGCCTCGACCCCGGCCGGCCGATCGTGCTCTTCATGCCGACCTTCCGCTCCTCGATCGCGGTCGGCGCCAGGGCCGGGTGGAGCGACGCGGCCGGCACCTCCACGCGATGGTCGTCGACCGACATGCTGGCCGGGTTGGCCGCCGGCGCCGCCCCGCGGGGCGCCCAGGTCGTGGTCAAGCCCCACCCCCTCGACGCCGAGGAGTACGCCGTCGACGGGGCCACCTGCCTCACCAACCGGCAGCTCGACGCCGCCGGGGTCGCGCTCTACCGGCTGCTCGGCCGGGCGACCGCGCTGGTCACCGACTACTCCAGCGTCTGGACCGACTTCCTGGTGCTGGACCGGCCGATCGGCTTCGCCCTCGCCGACCTCGACGACTATGCGGGCGGCCGCGGCCTCAACGTCGACGACCTCGAGTCGCTGCTGCCGGGGCCGCAGCTGGTGACCCCCGGGGACTGCACGGACTTCGTCTCCGACGCGCTCGACGGCGCTCCGGCGCTGGCGGCGCTGCGGGCGACCTCCTCGGCCCGGGTGGGGTTGGCGCCGGTGGCGGGCTCAGCGGCCGGCCGGCTGCTCGACGAGCTCGCCGCCCACGGCGTGGTCGTGCCCACCGGGTGAGGCCGGGCCCGCCCGACCCATCACCGCGAGCAGCGTCCACAGCATCACCCCGAACGCGCCCCGCTGGGTGTCCTGGAAGAGCATCCCGAAGACCAGCGCCGCCACGCCCGCCGCACAGGCGGCGTCGAACAGCGAACCCTGCCGGGAGCGGGCCGCGGAGCGCACCGCGACCGCGATCAGCGCCCCGAACAGCGCGATCGCGCCGAGCGAGCCGTAGCGGACCATCGACTCGAAGATCCCGGAGTCGAAGCTCGCGAACCGCGGCACCGTCAGGTGCGAGCCCCCCGAGACCAGGGCAGCCCGACCGGTGGAGCCCATGCCCGAGCCGTCGAGGTCGGCCAGGGCCTGCGGCGCCACCTGGGCCTGGAACCAGTAGCGCGCGACCAGGCTGGAGTCCTCGGTGCCCTCGGTGCGGGTCTCCTCGAAGCGCTCGGTGACCCGCTCGACCACCGGGCTGCCGACCGCGGCGAGGACGACGAACAGGCCGGCGGCCAGCGCGACCGGGCGCAGCACCTGCCAGCGACGCAGCGCGAGCAGCACCAGCACCCCGACCACCAGCGCCAGCCAGCCCTGGCGGGACAGCGTCAGTCCCAGCCCGGCGAGGCCGGCGGCGGCAGCGACCACCTGGAGCGCGGTGCGCCGCTCGGCGACGAGCACCAGCAGCATCGCGCACAGCACCTGGGCCAGGTAGCTGGCCGTGCCGAGGGTGCCGAAGGTGCGGAACTCCTTGGCGACCGGCTCGCCGAGGTTGCCGACCCCGGACCCGATCATCCAGGCCTCGTCCCACGGCGGCAGGTAGAGGAACTGCACGACGGCGTAGCCGCCCAGCAGCAGCGCCCCCCACAGCGCCAGGCCACGCACCACGGCGCGCACCCGCTCGTCGTCGTCGGGGACCAGGAGCGTGAACAGCCCCAGCACGAACGGGGCGACGATCAGGGCGACGTCGCCGCCCGCCGCGGCCGGCCCGTTGCGGACCACCCCCACCGCCAGCGCATAGAGCATCACCCCGGCGGCGATCACGAAGAGCGCGGCCACGTCGCGGTGCAGCCGGCGACGAGCGCCCAGCACCCACGGGAAGGCGAGCAGGCTGACCACGGCGGGCACGGCGTTGACCGGGCTGAAGTCGTGATAGGTCGACTGCCAGTCGACGATCCGGCGGACCAGCGGCGCCAGCAGCCACATCGTCAGCGCGAAGCCGAGGTAGGCGTAGCAGCGGCGGGTCGCCAACAGCCAGACCGCGGCGCCCACGGCGGCCAATGGGAACAGCAGCATCGCGGCTGCGGCGGCACCGAGCGAGACGACTGCGGCGCCGGCGCACAGCGCCGCGGCGAGCAGCAGCCCGCCGGTGGCCCGATCGGTCATACCCGCCCTCCGGCTCCAGCCGGGTCGGTCCCGGCGACCGGTCCAACGCGCGGGCGCGGGGGAGGTCACGGCCGTACCTCCCGCGCGGGTTCCTCGTTAGGGGGCTGAGACGGACGGGTGTGCCGGTCCACCGGCACCACGACGGCGAGGTCAGGGGCGAAGGATGAACCACGGGTACGTCGAGCTCAGCTCGGGTCGGCTGATGCAGGGCTTGCGCGACCACAAGCGGCTGCTCGCGGTCTGCGTGCTCCTGGGCGTCGCGCTCGCCGGGGTGCGGCTGCTGCTCGGCGGCACCTCCTACGCCGCCCAGAGCCAGGTGCTGGTCGGCCAACCGCTCACGCTCACGACGCTGACCACCACCGCGGCGACCGGCGTGGACCAGACCAGACTGGTCGACTACACCCAGCGCCGGCTCGCCAGCGACAAGCTGGCCGCCCGGGTCGAGAAGCGCCTCGACGTCGACGGCGACGACTACACCCTCGACATCATCAGCGCCAACGCGACCAACGTGATCGGGCTGCAGGTGACCTCCGACGACCCGGAGCGGGCGCAGACCATCGCCAACGGCTTCGCCCGGGCCTACGTCGCCTCGGTCGTCGCCGAGAACACCCGCAAGGTCGACCGCGCCGTCGAACAGCTGCAGAGCGACATCAAGACCGTCGACGCCCAGCTGACGGGGCTGCAGCAGCAGGCCGGGCCCGCCGGCGCTGTCGTCGCCGCCTCGCAGCGGGCCGCGCTGGTGCAGCAGCGGGTCACCCTCGCCAACCGGCTCAGCCAGGCCCGCCTGGCCGGGGCCGTCGACCCGGCCGGCGGGGCCCAGGTCGTCGAGCAGGCCGCGGCGGGGGAGACCTCGCGGCTCGCCCTCGTCGCGCCGCTGGTGCTCGGCGGGCTGTTCGGCTTCCTGGTCGGCCTCGGCCTGGTCGCACTGCGCCAGTGGCGGACCGCCCGGTCCCCCCAGCCGGCCACGGAGGGCAGGGCCTCGGAAGTCTCCGGGGCGCGGCTCTCCGGAGCCGCCTGAGCGAGCGCGGTCATGACCGCACCCGCACCCACGTTCCTGGTCGTCGGCGCCGGTCGCTGCGGCACCACCGGCCTGATCGAGGGCCTGCGCGGCCATCCCGACGTGTTCGTCACCACGCCCAAGGAGCCGCACTACTTCGCCTACGCCCGCCAGCAGCTGGACTTCCGCGGCCCCGGCGACGACCTGGCCGTGAACCAGGCGTCGGTGACCGACCCCGACGCCTACCTCGCGCTCTACCGGCAGGGCGCCGGCCATCTCGCGCGCGGGGAGGGGTCGGTGTCGACGCTCTACCGGCACGAGCAGGCCATCCCGGAGATCCTGCGGGTGGCCCCCGAGGCACGCATCGTGATCCTGCTGCGCGAGCCCGTCGAGCGAGCCCACTCCGCCTTCGACTACCTCTCGGTGCAGGGCCACGAGCCGGCGGCGAGCCTGCTCGAGGCGGTCGCCGACGAGGACCGCCGGGTCGCTGAGGGCTGGCAGCACCTGTGGCACTACACCCGGATGAGCCGGTACGCCGACGGGGTCGAGGCGTTCCGCGACGCCTTCGGGCCCGACCGCGTCGGGGTCTGGTTCTACGACCAGCTGAGCGCCGACTATCCCGAGACGCTGCGGCAGGTGCTCCGCTTCATCGGCACCGAACCGCGCCCCGGCGAGCTCGACCGGGTGCCAGTGGTCAACGTCTCCGGCACCCCCCGCAGCCGGGTGGTCCACGGTGCGCTCCAGGCCGCCCGCGACCACGACGCGGTACGCCGGCTGGGCAAGCGGGTCACCACGTTCCGGATGCGCGAGGCCGTTCGGCGTCGCCTCGTGGCCCGCAACGAGGTCGCCCCCGAGGTGCGCCGCGCCCTCGAGCCGCTGTTCACCGACGACCTGGCCCGGCTGCGGCGCCTGCTGCCAGCCGAGGGGCAGCCCGACTGGCTGCGCGCCGCCGACCCGGCCCGCGCCTGACCGGGACGCCTGGATCCGGGCCGGTCAGCCTCGACCGAGAGCGCGCCGCAGCCGGGCACGCAGGGGGAGCCGGCGAACCCGGCCCGCCCACGCGGCGTACCCGGTGGCGACGGTCTGCGGGTCGTAGTCGGCTGCCCGGGCCAGGCCCTGACGGGAGAGCCGCGCGTGCAGATCGGGGTCGCCGAGCAGGCGGCGCAGCGCCGCGGCCAGGTCGCCGGCGCTGCCGGCCCGGTAGGTCAGCCCGCTCACGTCGGGCTCGACCACCTCGGCCGGCCCGCCCTGGTCGGGGACCACGACCGGGACCCCGTTGGCGATCGCCTCGACGACCACCTGGCCGAACGGCTCCGGGACCAGGGAGGCGTTGACGACCACGTCGACGTCGGCCAGGGCGTGGGCGGCGTCGCCGGCGAACGAGCCGAGGGTCACCCGGCCGGCCAGCGGCGGCGCCTCCAGGCGGGCCGCGACCTCGTCGGCGTGGGCGTCCTCCCCGAACAGGGCGGCGCCGAGCAGCCGCCCGCGCACCGGCACCCCGTCGGCGAGCAGCTCCTCGACCGCGTCGAGGAAGAGGTGCTGCCCCTTCCAGGGCGTGAGCCGGCCGACCAGGGCCACGACCGGCTCGGTGGCCGGCGCCTGGCGGGGGCCGGCCGGCACCGGGGTGCGATAGGGGTCGCCGAGCACCCGGTGGGGGACCGTGCGCCGGACGGCCGGGCCGAGCGTCGCGAGCGTGGACGCCGAGTTGGCCACGACCGCGTCCGGCAGCACCAGCAGCAGGGTGCGCACCAGCCGGACCACCGGGCCCGGCAGGTAGTCGGGGGCGATCCGGTCGCGCACGTGCCAGATCGCCGGCACCCCGGCCAGGCGGGCGGCCAGGCAGCCGTAGACGCCGCTCTTGAGGTTGTTGGCGTGCACCAGCTCGACCCGCTCCTGGCGCAGCAGCCGGCGCAGCCGAGCGGCGTACCGCAGCACGTCGAGGACGCCGCGCAGCGGCAGCCGGGCGGTCTGCTCGCGGGAGAGCCGGTTGGTGCGGGCCGCCAGCGGCAGCACCCGCACCTCGAGCCCGGCGGCCTCCAGTTCGGCGACGAGGTGACCGTCTTCGGCGAGGACCACCAGCGGCCGGGCCCCGGCGAGCGGCCCCAGCAGCCGGAGCAGGGCGATCTCGGCCCCGGACCAGGCCGCGCAGTGGCTGAGGAACACCGTGCGGGGCAGGGCCAGGCCGGGCGTGGCGCCGGCCACCGGCCGGGCGCTGGTCGTCGTCATCAGTCCTGGTCCACCACGGCGGCGAACGGGTCGTCCTTGCGGACGTCGACGATGTGACCGGTCTGGCCCGACACCAGGATGTCGAGGGAGCAGCGGGCGACCGCCTCGGAGTCGAGCAGGGTGGCGGGCGGCTCCTCGCCGAACGCGCGCGTGCGCATGGGGGTCGCGGTCCGCTCGGGGTTGAGGCAGTTCACCCGGACCCCCTCGGCCGCCCACTCATCGGCCAGCGCCTGGGTCAGGTTGACCACCGCGGCCTTGGCGGAGGAGTAGAGGCTGTAGCCGCCCCGGCCTCGGGTGTAGGAGCTGGAGGTGAACAGCAGCAGCGAGCCCTGGGTCTGCGCGAGCAGCGGGTAGAACTGCTGGGCGATGAAGACCGGGGCCAGGTAGTTGACCTCGGTCGCGGAGTAGACGGTCTCCTCGCTGGCCTCCAGCAACGGACCGCGGGGGAGCACCCCGGCGGTGTTGACGACGTAGTCGACCCGGCCGGTCTTCTCCAGCACCTGCTCGGCGGCGGCGGCGATGTCGGCGCGACGCTCGACGTGGGTGTTGGTGGCCGAGCGGCTGAACACGTGCACGTCGGCGCCGTGCGCGCGGGCCAGGTCGGCGATGTCGCCGCCGATGCCGTAGCTGCCGCCGAAGACCACCAGGGTCCGACCGTCCAGGGCCGCGAGACGCTCCTCGGTGCTGACCTCGGGCCGGTCGCGGCCGGTGAGCTGGAAGAGCTTGTCGGCGAGGTAGAGGTCGATCGGCTCGGTGACCTTCATGTTGCGCTCGTCGCCCGGCACCACCCAGATCGGCACCTCGGGGAGGTAGCGGAGCACCACCGTGCAGTCGTCGGTGGCGGTGAAGTGGGGGTCCCGGCCGGCCCGCGCGTAGGCCTCCCGGATGACCGACGAGCGGAATGCCTGGGGTGTCTGGCCGCGGCGCAGCGCGGCCCGGGGCGGGATGTCACGGATCGTGTTGTCCGGTCCCACCTCGATGATCGTGTCGGCCGTCGGGATCGCCACGTCGACGGCGGCGTGCGTCTGCAGGGCCTCGAAGCAGTCGCCGATGATGCGCGGGGTCACCAGCGGCCGCACGGCGTCGTGGAACAGCACGTGGCACTCGTCGGGGCCGAGCCGGTCGAGTGCTCGCAGGGTGGTGGCGTTGCGGGTCTCGGCGCCCTCCACGATGTCGACGACCTTGTCGTAGCCGCCGCCGCGCACGATCGCCCGCGCCGCGTCGAGGTGGCCCGGGGCCATCATCACCAGGATCTCGTCGACCTGCGGATGCGCCTGGAACGCGGCGATGGTGTGCTCCAGGATCGGTCGGCCGGCGATCTTCAGCAGCTGCTTGGGCAACCCCAGGCCCATCCGGGCGCCGACGCCTCCGGCGAGGATGACCGCGACGTTGCGCGGCGGCTGCGGCTGCGACATGGCGGGCCTCCCTGGTACGCCGACGCAGCCGGCGCTCGGCCGCGTCCACCGTCCCAACGCGCGACGGCCCGGAGCGTCACGCCCGACGTCGGTCTCGTGGGTTAGCGTCGTCTCGTGATGACCCCGCCCGGCCGCACCCGCGTCTGGCGCCCCGACTGGGCGTGTCCGGTCGACCGGATGCTCGCGCACCGTCGGCGCGGCACGGGCGACCCGACGTACCGTCGTGACGCGGCCGGCCGGCACTGGCGCGGCCTGCGCACCCCAGAGGGGGCGGCGACCCTGGTGGTGTGGGCCGAGCCACGGCTGGGGCAGGTGCACGCCGAAGCGTGGGGTCCCGGCGCGGAGTGGGCGTTGGCCTCGGTGCCGGGGCTGCTCGGCGACCTCGACGACCCCAGCGGCTTCGAGCCGCGGCACCCGGTGCTCGCCGAGGCCTGGCGCCGCCACGGTCCACTGCGCGTCGGTCGCAGCGGGTTGGTGCTGGAGTCGCTGGTGCCCGCGATCATCGAGCAGAAGGTGACCGGCCAGGAGGCCTTCGCCGGGTTCCGGATGCTGGTGCGCCGGTTCGGCGAGCCGGCGCCCGGCCCGACCGCCGACCTGGGCCTGTTCGTGCAGCCCGACGCCGCGCGGCTTCGCACCATCCCCTCCTGGGAGTGGCTGCGCATGCACATCGACCCCGCGCGCTCCCGGGCCCTGGTGACGGCGGCCCGGGTCGCTCCGTCGCTGGAACGCACTCTCGAGGTGCCGTGCGACGAGGCCGACCGGCGGCTGCGCAGCCTGCCCGGTGTCGGGGTCTGGACCAGCGCCGAGGTGCGCCAACGGGCCCACGGCGACGCCGACGCGGTCTCGTTCGGCGACTACCACGTGCCCAAGGACATCGGCTGGGCGGTGAGCGGGGCGCCGTTCGACGACGCGCAGCTGGCCGCGTTCCTCGAGCCCTACCGCCCGCACCGGGGTCGGGTGCAGGCTCTGGTGGGGGTCGCCGGCCTCCGCCGCCCACGGCACGGCGCCCGGATGGCGCCGCGCACCCATCTGCCCGCGAAGGTGACCCGCCGATGACAGTCCTCGACCTGCGTGTGCTGAGCCGGGCCGACGCCGACGAGGCGGCCCGGTTCTTCGCCGACGCCGACGCCGAGGAGCTCGTCGCCGCGATCGTCGCCACCGGCGACGACGAGCTGATCGAGCTGATCGGCCGCGACGAGGTGCGCCCGGTGGCGATCGACGGCGTCCTGGTCCGGCTCGGCGAGTACGCCGTCCCCGACCGGCTGGCCCAGATGCACGGGGTGGTGCGCATCGACCTCGAGCGCCGCGGCACGCTGCTGGAGCGGCATGCCATCGAGTTCACCCACGGCGAGATCGAGCTGCACCGGCACGTCGAGGCCTCCGAGCCGACCGACGTGGTGCTGCGCACCAGTCTGCTGCGGTTCGTGCGCATCGTCAGCGGCCAGGGCAACGCCGCCCTGGAGTACCTCTCCGGCAAGCTCGACATCGAGGGCGACGCCGACCTCGCACTGGCCATGGGTGGGCTCTTCCGGGTGCCCGGCACCCAGCACGTGGCCTTCGACCCCACCGACCTCGATCCCACCGACGTGGCCACGGCTCTGAAGGGTGTGAAGGCCGACCACCTCAAGCGGGTGATGGCCTCGGGCTTCCGGCCGGTGGTGCTGGGCGAGATCTTCCGCCGCATCCCCGAGTTCGTCGACCCGGCCAAGGCCGCCGGCGCCGACCTGACGATCGGGTTCCGGCTGCTCGGCAACCCGTCGGGCGAGGTCGAGCGCTACGTCGTCCGCGTCGACCACGGTGCCACCACGGTGCGCGCCGGCGCCGAGGCCGCAGACGAGGGGGAGCGTCGCGACGCGACCATCACCTGCGAGGGTCACGACTTCCTGCGCCTGGCCACCGGCCACCTCAGCGCGGTCACCGGGGTGCTCAAGGGCCAGCTCAAGGTCAAGGGCGACAAGACCAAGGCGCTGGCGCTGAGCTCGCTGATCGACATCCCCACGCCGCGCTGACGGGGCAACGCGACCGGAGCGCGCGCAGGGCATGGACGCTGCGGCGACGGGCTGGCACGCTGAGGCGATGGACCTCGGGGCCTTCGACGCGTTGGCGACGTCGTACGCCGGCGTTCGTCGCCGCGCCACCGAGGGTGACCTGCGCTGGCAGTGCCGCGGTCGGCTCGTGGCCCGCCGGCTCGACGACGACCACGTGGTCGTGCGGGTGCCCTTCGACGTGCGCGACGTGCTGCTGCGCACCGCGCCGGCGGTGTTCTCGGTGCCAAGCCGCTTCACCAAGCACATGATGGTGGTCGCCGACCTCACCGCCGACGGTGCCGACGACGCGGTGGCCGACGCCGTCGAGTCCGCGTGGCGGCACACGGGCGAGGACCTACCGGAGGTCGAGCCTGCCGAGACCACCGACACCGTCTCGCGGGGCGGTGCGCGGTGAGCGGCGCCCTGGACGGACAGGTGGCCCTGGTGGCGGGGGCGACCCGGGGAGCGGGCCGGGCGATCGCGGTCGAGCTCGCCCGGGCCGGCGCGTTCGTCTACGCCACCGGACGCAGCAGCAGGGTCACCGGCCCCTCCGAGATCGGACGACCCGAGACCATCGAGGGGACCGGCGAGCTGATCGACGCCGCGGGCGGCGCGGGGCTGGCGCTGCGGGTCGACCACCTCGACCTCGATGCCGTCGCCGGCCTGGTGCACCGGATCAGGCAGGACCACGGCCGGCTGGACGTGCTGATCAACGACATCTTCGGTGGTGACCGCTATGCCCAGTTCGACAAGCCGCTGTGGGAACACGACCTGCCGGGCGGGCTGCGGATGCTGCGGATGGGCATCGACACCCATCTGATCACCAGCGCCCACGCACTGCCGCTGCTGCTGGAGACCGGACCCGGGCTGGTGGTCGAGATGACCGACGGGCCGAGCGAGGTCAACGCGACGGTGCGGGCCGGGGTCGGCTTCTACTACGACTTCGTGAAGGCGGCCGTCGATCGCATCGTCAAGGGCTTGGCGTTCGAGCTTGCCGAGCAGCCCGTCACGGCGCTGGGGGTGACCCCGGGCTGGCTGCGCTCGGAGCAGATGCTCGAGCACTTCGAGGTCACCGAGGCCACCTGGCGCGACGCCTGCCAGCGCGTTCCCGGCTTCGCGGTCTCCGAGTCGCCCGCCTACGTCGCCCGTGGCGTCGCCGCGCTGGCCGCAGACCCCGGCCGCCAGCAGTACGCCGGTCAGGTGCTGACCGCGCGTCAGCTCGCGGACCGCTACGGGCTGAGCGACACCGACGGATCCCGCCCCGACTGTTGGGGTCTGATCGCCGACCACGGCTGGGGTGATCAGCCCGCCGAGGTGCTCGAGAGATACCGCTGACCGAGCGGTCGGAGCGAAATGCCGCGGGCAGGCGCATACTGGAGGAGATGTCAACCATGCCTGCACGTCGCCGCCACCTTGCCAGCAGCCCCTTCCAGCCCGACCCCGAGCCGGTGATCGAGCGGTTCGAGAACGGTGACCTGGTCTCCCACGACTCCTACGGGGTGGGCCGGGTGGTCGGTGCCGAAGCACACGCGGTCACCGTCGACTTCGGCGACCGCACGGTGCGCATCGTGAGCCCGTTCGCCAAGATGACGGCTCTGTAGCCAGCGCGCTCCCCACCTCGTGGGGCCGGGCTCCCGTGCAGGAGCCGTCGACGCGGGTGCCGTCGATGGTGGGCTCGACCGACCTGCCGTTCGACCTCGGGTCCCGCGATGAGTCCGACCCGCGCGGCGGGTCTCTGTTGGCGACCCGTCAACAGAAGGAGAAGCCCATGTCGTTCCAGGCATACCTCGACAAGGCCGAGGAGAAGACCGGCCGCACCCCGCAGGAGATCGTGGACCTGGCCCACGCTCGTGGCTTCGGCGCGGACACCAAGAGCGGGGAGATCCTTGCCTGGCTCGCCGAGGAGTTCGGCCTCGGTCGAGGTCACGGCATGGCCCTGGTGCACGTCATCAAGAACGGACCCCGGATCAGCGACAAGCACGTCGGCTCCGACGGCAGTCACCGCGACGACTCGGAGGTCCTCTGGCTGGACGGGGTCGCCGCCCGCCGCGCCTAGAGGAGTGGTCGCAACGGCGCGAGGACGTACTCGGTGAACTTGCGGTGCAGGTCGCGGGCCTCCCACTCGCCGCTGGTCAGCTCCAGGCTGTTGCCCTGGTCGACGGTGAAGATCTCCTCCAACGTCCGAGCGAGCGCCTCGTCGAAGACCTCGACGTTGATCTCGAAGTTGCCCTGCAGGCTCAACCGGTCGATGTTGGCGGTGCCGACCGTCGACCACGACCCGTCGACGGTCGCGGTCTTCGCGTGCACCATCGCGTCGCGGTAGCGGAAGATCCGGACCCCGGCGTCGAGCAGTTGGGAGAAGTAGCCGCGCGAGATCCAGTCGGCGACGATGTGGTTGGACTTGTGGGGGATCAGCAGCCGGACGTCGACCCCGCGCCGGGCGGCGTCCTTCATCGCGTCGACGAAGTCCTGGTCGGGCAGGAAGTAGGCGGTGGTCAGCCACACGTTGCGGCTGGACCGGTTGATCGCCTCGAGATACATGTTCCGGATCGGGAACATCAGCAGCCGAGGCACGTTGCGGTGCAGCCGGATGCGCGGCTCCCAGGTCGAGGCGGTCTCCAGCAACAGGGGCCGCTCACTGACCCCCAGGCGACGGCGCCGGTTGAGGTTCCAGAAGTCGGCGAACGCGCGCTTGAGATCCCAGACCCCGGGCCCGGTGATGCATACGTGGGTGTCGCGCCATTCCGTGGCGTAGGCCGTGCCCACGTTGTAGCCGCCGACGAAGCCCACGACGTCGTCGACCACGAGGATCTTGCGATGGTCGCGGCCGTAGCGGCGCAGGTCGAAGACCCGCCAGCCTGCGGCGTAGACGGGGTAGCGCAGCACCTTCATCGACCTGGGGAAGTGCAGGAAGCGCGGGGAGACGACCAGGTTCGCGAAGCCGTCGTAGATGCAGTAGACCTCCACGCCGCGGGCGGCGGCCGCCGCGAGCGCGGACTTGAACCGCTCGCCGACCTCGTCGCCCTTCCAGATGTAGGTCTCGAAGAGGATCTGGCGGCGTGCTCCCTCGATGGCGGCGAGCATGTCGTCGTAGAGGTCGTTGCCGTAGGTGTAGGTCGTGATCGTCCCGTCACCGATCGCCACCTCGCGGGGAGGTGTGACGGGAAACGGCTTGGGCTTCTTGCCGCGCCGGCGGTAGGAGTCGACCAGCGTCAGGCCCAGCGCCAGCGCCAGCTGGGCCCCGAAGAGCGCGAGCAGCGTGCGGCGCACGGTTCGTAGGACCCGCTCCGCTGCCGCCGTCGCCCTCACGGTGCGCATCTTGCCAGTCGGCCACCGCGCGCCGGTGTCGGCACTCCGCGGCGAGGTCGGGACCTTCGCACCTGGCGCCGCGCCGGACCGACGTGCTCGGCTGGACGCCGGCTCGGGTCGCGTGCGGGAGAGGGGAAGTGCGATGCGCAGGTCCACACCGTGGTTGACCGCGGTGCTCGTGGTCGGGTTGCTGGTGCTGTCGGCGTGTGCCGGCGCGAACGAGGCGGCGACCGGCGACGACCTGGCCGGCTTCTGGCCGGGGCTCTGGCACGGTTTCATCACCCCGGTGAGCCTGGTGATCTCGTGGTTCGACTCCGGCGTCGGCATCTACGAGGTCGACAACAACGGCGGGTGGTACGACACCGGGTTCGTGCTGGGAGTCTCGTTCGTGTTCGGGTCCGTTCTGGGTGGCGGCTCCCGGGCGACCGGATCGCGCCGCTGACCGCTGCCGGTGACCGGGGCGCCGCCCGCGGACTCGGCGCCAGACCCGGTGTCGGTGGTCCCTCGTAGGCTGACGGCATGCGTCCCGTCACCGATCTCGAGCGTCGTGTCGCCCCGTTCAAGGTCGTCTCCGACTTCGAGCCCTCCGGCGACCAGCCGGCGGCGATCGCCGAGATCACCAAGCGCGTCAACGCCGGGGTCCAAGACGTCGTGCTGCTCGGTGCCACCGGCACCGGCAAGACCGCCACGGTTGCCTGGGTGGCCGAGCAGGTCCAGCGCCCGATGCTCGTGCTGCAGCCCAACAAGACGCTGGCGGCGCAGTTCGCCAACGAGCTGCGTCAGCTGTTCCCGCACAACGCGGTGGAGTACTTCGTCAGCTACTACGACTACTACCAGCCCGAGGCCTACGTCCCGCAGACCGACACCTACATCGAGAAGGACTCCTCCATCAACGAGGAGGTCGAGCGGCTGCGCCACAGTGCGACCAACTCGCTGCTGACCCGTCGCGACGTGATCGTGGTGTCGACGGTCTCCTGCATCTACGGCCTGGGCACCCCCCAGGAGTACGTCGACCGGATGCTCCGGCTGCGGGTCGGCGAGGAGCACGACCGCGACTCGATCCTGCGCCGCCTCGTCGAGATCCAGTACACCCGCAACGACATGTCGTTCACCCGCGGCACGTTCCGGGTCCGTGGCGACACCCTCGAGATCTTCCCGGTCTACGAGGAGCACGCGGTGCGGGTGGAGTTCTTCGGCGACGAGATCGAGCGGTTGATGAGTCTGCACGCGGTCACCGGCGAGGTGCTCACCGAGGACCAGGAGCTCTACGTCTTCCCGGCCACCCACTACGTGGCCGGCCCCGAGCGCATGGAGCGCGCGATCCGCGGCATCGAGGCCGAACTCGACGACCAGCTCGCTCGCTTCGAGCGCGAGGGCAAGCTGCTCGAGGCCCAGCGGCTGCGCATGCGCACCACCTACGACGTCGAGATGATGCGCCAGGTCGGCTCCTGCTCGGGCATCGAGAACTACTCGATGCACATCGACGGCCGCAGCCCCGGGTCGGCGCCGAACTGCCTGCTCGACTACTTCCCCGAGGACTTCGTGCTGGTCGTCGACGAGTCGCACGTCGCCGTCCCGCAGATCGGCGGCATGTACGAAGGCGACATGTCGCGCAAGCGCAACCTGGTCGAGCACGGCTTCCGGCTGCCCTCGGCGATGGACAACCGCCCGCTGAAGTGGGAGGAGTTCCTCGACCGGATCGGCCAGACCATCTATCTGTCGGCGACGCCGGGCAACTACGAGCTCGACAAGGTGAGCGTCGACGGCGGCCCGCCCGACGTGGTCGAGCAGATCATCCGGCCCACCGGCCTGGTCGACCCCGAGGTCGTGGTCAAGCCGACCAAGGGCCAGATCGACGACCTGATCCACGAGATCCGGGTGCGCGTGGAGAAGAGCGAGCGGGTGCTCGTCACCACGCTCACCAAGAAGATGTCCGAGGACCTCACCGACTACCTCCTCGACGCCGGCATCCGCACCCGCTACCTGCACTCCGAGGTCGACACGCTGCGGCGCATCGAGCTGCTCCGCGAGCTCCGGATGGGCGAGTACGACGTGCTGGTCGGCATCAACCTGCTCCGCGAGGGCCTCGACCTGCCCGAAGTGTCGTTGGTGGCCATCCTCGACGCCGACAAGGAGGGCTTCCTGCGCTCCGACAAGTCGCTCATCCAGACGATCGGCCGTGCGGCCCGCAACGTGTCCGGCCAGGTGCACATGTATGCCGACAAGATCACCCCCTCGATGGAGTCGGCGATCGACGAGACCAACCGCCGCCGGGCCAAGCAGGTCGCCTACAACACCGCGAACGGTGTCGACCCGCAGCCGCTGCGCAAGAAGATCGCCGACATCACCGAGATGCTGGCCCGTGAGGACGAGTCCACCCAGGCGCTGCTGCAGACCTGGGCCGACGTCGGTCAGAAGGGGCGCGCCGGAGGCGTCAAGCCGAAGTCGCCGACGCCGAAGCTCGGCGTCAAGGCGGGCAAGCACGCGGCCGACCTGGCCGGCATGCCCAGCAGCGACCTGGCCGCGCTGATCCAGGAGCTCACCGACCAGATGCGCGCGGCCGCGGCCGAGCTCCAGTTCGAGGTCGCGGCGCGGATGCGCGACGAGATCTCCGAGCTGAAGAAGGAGCTCCGCCAGATGATGGAAGCGACCAAGTGAGCGGCAGAGCGAGCGAGGAACGAGCTCAGGCTCTGGCCGCGAGCGCGGGAGCCACGCGAGCGAAGCGAGCGTCGGCGACGAAGTGAGGAGGATCGCCGACCGAGGAACGAGGTCGAGCGGTTCCGACGAGCGAGGAGCTGCGCGAGCGAAGCGAGCATCGGCGACGAAGTGAATCTCGGCAGGCTCGATCACCGGGGCGCCGCGTGCTCGCGACGAGGTCGGGCGGCTCCTATCCCGGGAAGACTCCGCAGCCGGGTGGGTAGGACGCGTAGTAGGACTTGTCGAACAGGCTGACCGTGCCGAGGCCTGCGGAGAGCCCGAAGAACTCGGCGGTGGCTCCCGCGGTGCTGAAGATCTGGTATTTGCGGGTGTCGCAGCCGGCGCCGAAGGTCGCGATCCCGGTCTGGCCGACCAAGGTGACGTGGCCGGCGACGTTGAGCCCCTTGGTGCCCACACCCAGCTCGAGCTGCGGCAGCTGGGCGCCGAAGACGAAGCTGACCGGTCCGGTGGCCACGGCCTCCGCGGCGCCGAGGATGATCTTGCCGAGCCCGTCGAGGACGCCCTGGCCGGTGGTGGCGCCGCTCTGGGAGAGCTGGAAGCCGCCGCTCCCGTCGTAGTCGAGCGTGTAGCTGCCGCTCAGCTCCTGGTCGAAGCCGGAGAACCCGGCGCTGGCGAAGAACGCCACCTTGAGGCCGACGTAGAACGGGATCGCGCCGACCATGAACGGGACCGCGACCTCGACCGGCAGGGTGACCTTGATGCCGCCGGCCTGCCCCAGCCCGAGCGCGGAGATCGGCTTGGCGGTGTAGCCGAGCTCGAACTTGCCCTGAACGTTGTCGGCGGCCCACCGGGCGACTCCGAGCCGGCCCTGGTCGATGCCGATGGAGCCCGCCGTGCGCAGGTTGCCGAGGGTGCCGGTGATGTTGACCTCGAGGTCGATGGGCTTCTCGCGGGTGATCGCGATCTTCACCGACATCGCCGTCTTCGACGGGGTGAAGGTGGCCGACCAGCCGTAGCCCTGCACCTCGCCCTTGAGCGTGAAGCTGCCGTCGGCCGCCCGAGCCGCTGTGCGCACAGGTACGCCGGCTCCGCTCACGGGGAACGCGTTGCTCCAGTCCAGAGCCGAGTCCCACGTCAGCGTGCCGTCGGCCACGACGTCGGTCAGCGATGCGCCCGTGGTCCTCACGACGAAGCGGGTGCGCACGACCTTCGCCGACACGACGTTGCGCACCGCCAGCCGCTCGAGCAACATGACCGAGCCCTTCCGCACCCTCTTCAGAGCACCGGCGCGCTTCTTGAACGTGTACTTCGCGCCGTCGGCGGAGACCTTGAGCAGTTGGGCGGAGACGACCTTCGCGGGCACGAGCACCGTCTCCGGCGTGTAGATGATCGGCTCGCCCGCGGAGGCGGCCGGGGCTGCCGTGGCCGGGGGAGGCTCGCCCATGGCGCCGATGCCGGAGAGCACCAAACTGAGCGCGGCGACCACGGCCGCGAGGATCCGTCGGGACGAGCGTGCCACGGCACACCTCCGCAGAGATCGGAGTCCCGAGACAGATGAAGTCAGACTATGCCTGGTGCCGCGACCGGGTGACGGAGTCGCCTGTGACCTGGCCCACAGGTCCGCGAGCCTCTCAGAACCCGCCCGGCAACAGCCCGGGCGGCGGCCACTTGCCCTTGCGCAGCGCCTTGGCCTGCTCGCGCTCGATGCGCTTCATGTGGCCCTCGACGCGTTCGCGTCGTTGCACCAGCGTCTGCACGAGGTGGAAGAGCGTCGCAGCCATGACGATGAGCGGCCACGGGAAGTCGGCCTCGAAGCCGTCGGGGCCCCAGGAGGTCGCGGTCCAGACCGCCCAGCAGATCAGTGACGGTCCCACGAACGTCAGGACCGCTGAGCGTCGTTCGCCGTCGTAGCGGCGCAGCGCCTCGCGGCGCACCTCGTCGGGGCCCCACTGCACCAGCGCCGGCTTCGGCGCGACCGGCCGTGCCGGCACGATGTCGACCAGGAACGGCACCAGCTCGCCGAGGGTGCGGGCCCGCTGCACGGCCTCGCTCCGCTCGTCGAGCTCGTCGCGTTCCAGCCGCCCCTCGGCGTAGGCCTCGCCGAGCACCTGCTGCACCAGCGCCCGGTCGCGGTCCCCGGCGCGCATCGCGGCGTTCTCCGGGCGGCGTGGGTCCAGCGTGAAGCCGGACCACGGGTCGGGGGTGGGCACCCGCCCATACTAGGAGGCCCCGGTCCTTCCTAGAGTGCTGTGGTGAGTCCCCGCCCCGAGCCCGTCCCCGCGCGGGCGTACGTCGTGTGGGGAGTCGGGCTCGCGGTCTACCTGCTGGCGGTCTTCCACCGCTCGTCTCTCGCGGTGGCCGGCCTGGCCGCCGGAGAGCGCTTCGACATCTCCGCCTCGCAGCTCTCGACGTTCACGATGCTGCAGCTGCTCGTGTACGCCGCGATGCAGGTGCCGGTGGGTCTGCTCGTCGACCGCTTCGGCTCGCGCAGCGTGCTGCTGGCCGGTCTCCTGGTGATGACCGCGGCGCAGGCCGGCTTCGCGCTGGCCACGACCTATCCGGCGGCGCTGGTCGCGCGGATGTTCGTGGGGGTCGGTGACGCGCTGACCTTCATCTGCGTGCTCCGGCTGGTGAGCAGCTGGTTCCCGCTGCGCCGGATCCCGTTGATCACCCAGCTCACCGGAACGTTGGGCCAGCTCGGAGCGGTCGGCGCGGCCGTGCCGATGACCTGGGCGCTCTCCGATCTGGGCTGGACCCGCGCCTACCTGGGCACGGCGTCGATCGGCGTCCTGCTGGCGGTCGCGGTGCTGGTGGCGCTCCACGACGCTCCGGACCGGCGCTCGCTGCGCGGACCCCGGCTCTCGGTCTCCGCCATCCGGCACAGCCTGACCTCGTCGTGGGCGCACCCGGGCACCCGGCTGGGCTTCTGGATGCACTTCGTGACCCAGTTCAGCGCCACGGCGCTCAGCCTGCTGTGGGGCTACCCGTTCCTGGTGCAGGGCGAGGGCCGGTCACCGGCCACGGCCGGCGCGCTGCTCACCGTGATCGTGGTCGCGGTGATGGCCGCGGGTCCGGTGCTGGGCTGGCTGGTCGGCGCCCACCCCTGGCACCGCTCCTCGATGGTGCTGGTGATCGTGGGCGCGATCGTCACGGTGTGGACGGCGGTGCTCGCCTGGCCGGGCTCGGCCCCGCTGCCGCTGCTGGTGCTGCTGGCGGTCGTCGTCGGGGTCGGGGGACCGGCCTCGATGATCGGCTTCGACGTCGGGCGCACCTCGAACCCGCCGGAGCGCCTGGCCAGCGCGAGCGGGATCATCAACCAGGGCGGGTTCTACGCCAGCCTGACCCTGGTGATCACCATCGGCGTGATCCTCGACTGGCGCACCCCCGGCGGCGGCACCGGCTACGGCCCGGACGCCTTCCGGTGGGCGATGGCCGCGCAGTACCCGCTCTGGGCACTGGGTCTCTCGCAGGTGTGGCGCTACCGGCGGCAGGCCCGCAGGGTGGTCGACCGCGCCACGCTGCAGGCCGGTCTCGGAGCCGAGGGCGTGGTGAAGCCCCCGTCGTGACCCAACCGTTCAGGCGGAGGCGGCCCGGCGGCAGAGCAGCGTCCACTGGTTGCGGCCGCCGACCCGCTCGTAGTGGAGGTCGTCGAGGGCGGCGACCGCCAGCGCCAGCCCGCGGCCGGACTCGGCGAGATCGTCCTCGGGCATTGCGACATCACTGAGGTCCAGCGCCATCGGGAGACCGTTGTCGCCGAGCGTCGCGACGAGGCAGTCGGCGTTGGCCGCCACCCCGATCTCGAAACGGCGCGGGGAGCGCTCTCCGTCGACCGGCTCCAGCTGATAGGCGTGCTCGACGATGTTGGCGAGGATCTCGATGACCGCGGTCTCGAAGCGGAACCGGTCGACGTCGAGCACGTCGGGGTGGGCCACCCAGAGGCTCTCGAGCAGCGCGTGGACCAGCTCCATGGTCTCGGGGTCGGCAGGGGCCGACAGCTCCAGGCGGCCCTCCATCGAGGCGATGTCGGCGGCCGGCCCAGCGTCCGGTTCCCGGGGATCCTGGTCACTCATCGAAGGCACTCTCGACCGAGTCGCGGGGTCGCAGCACCCGGTCGAGGTTGGTGAGTCGGAAGACGTTGAGCACCGACTCGGTGGGCCGGGCCACGCGTAGGTCTCCGCCCGCCTGGCGGGCCGACTTCAGTCCGCCGATCAGCGCTCCGAGGCCGGAGGAGTCGAGGAACGTCGTCTCCGCCATGTCGACGACGATGCGGCTGGTGCCGTCGCCGACGAGCCCGCCCAGCACCTCCTTCAGACGGCGGGCGGCGACCATGTTCAACCGACCCTGGGGCGTGACCACCCCGATCCCGTCGTCTCGGGTCTCGACCTTGAACTCGATCATGCTGCTCCTTCGTGGGGTTCACCGGGGCGAGCGCCGGCGGGGGAGTGGTCGGTGGCCGGTCCGCGGTAGCGCACCGCTTTGATGATCACCCAGAAGACGGCCAGGTCGAAGGCGACCCACAGCAGGTTGAAGCCGACGCCGAGGACCGGAGCATGGCCGGTGCCAGCCCGGACCACGCCGACCAGGACTGCGGTGGCGAGCAGCGCGATGGCCACGAGCTGGGGGCGGACCAGGTCCCACCGACGACCGCCGTCGGCGCCGCGGGTCTTGGGGGTGACGGCGAAGTCCAGCTCGCGGCGTAGGAAGACGTTGCCGAAGGCAGAGGTGAACGCCTTGATCCACACCGGGAACAGGGCCAGGGAGTACTGCTGCCCCCGCCAGGTGGGCCGGCCGGCGGCGACCACCCAGAACAGCAGCTGGTTGACCAGCAGGAACGGCACCAGCCGGATGAAGAAGTCGAGGCTCCAGGCGCGCACCGGCAGCACGCCGAGGGTCAGGTAGAGCACCGGCGCGGCGATGTAGACGACCGCCGCGAAGCCCGAGAGGTAGCTCCACATGGTGGCGAAGTACATCAGTCGCTGCCCGAGACTCAGGCCGCGCTGCACCAACGGGTTCTCGCGGAACATGACCTGCACCGTCCCCTGCGCCCAGCGCAGCCGCTGGGTGAGCATCGTCGGCAGGTCCTCGGGTGCCAGCCCGTGCGCGAGCACCTCGTCGTGGTACGCCGTGTGCCAGCCGAGGGCGTGCAGCCGCATGCAGGTCGCCATGTCCTCGGTGACCGAGATGGTGGCCAGCGGCATGATCGGCTGCGCCTCGTCACCGCGGTGTACGTCGACCGAGTCCACGAGGGCCTGCACGGTCTCGACCGCGCCCAGCGGGGACCACTCGCGGTCCGAGAGCTGGTCGAGCACGGACAGGTCGACGGTGGCCAGATCGTCACCGGGGCCCTCGGTGAGCCCCTCGAGCTCGGCGATCGCGGTGAGGTCGGACTGCACGGTCTCCAGGTCGGCCGCGATCAGGCGGCGGCGGATGTCGGCGACTCGGCGCTGGAAGCGGTAGGTGACGTCGAAGAGGGGAGCTCCTCGGGCCAGCTCACGTCGTGCCCTGCCGATGTCGTGGAGGATCTCGTCGAGGGCACGGCGCACCTCCAGCTCGTCGGGGGTGAGCCGCCGACGGGCCGAGCGGACGACCGATCCCGCGGTACGCAGCGCCCGGTGCACGCCCACCTCGACCTCCCCGACGTACCTGCTCACCCCCAGCTGCATCAGGGCCTCACGTCGGATCACGGCGTTGGAGCCGCAGAAGAACGCGGCGTTCCAGCCGTCCTTGCCCTGCTGGATCGGCCCGTAGAAGAGCGGCGCCTGGCTGCCGAGGGGATCGTCGTCGGGGACGTTCTCGAACCACTGGGGGGTCTGTACGAGGGCCATCTGCTCGTCGGCGAAGTAGCCCAGGGTGCGGTCGAGGATCTCCGGATGGGGCACCTGGTCGGCGTCGAGGATCAGCAGGAACTCGCCCTCGGTGGCCAGCAGCGCGTTGTTGAGGTTGCCGGCCTTGGCGTGCCGGGGCATGTCCTGCCACTCCGCGGAGCGGGTGATCCAGCCGATCCCCTCGGCCTCCGCCGCCGCGCGCAGCTCGGCCCGGTCTCCGTCGTCGAGGATCCAGGTGTCGTGGGGGTAGCGGATGTCGCGGGCGGCCCGGGCGGTGCGCATCACGAGCTCGACGGGCTCGTTGTAGGTCGTGATGAACACGTCGACGGTCCAGTCGGGGGGAGCGGTGGCCGGGTCGCCGCGCTCCTTGATCCGCCACATGGCCAGCCCGAAGAGCAGCGAGTCGACGAGGCTGTAGGTCTCGGCCAGCACCAGGGGCACCGCGATCCACCAGGCGTCCCAGTTGACCGAGACCAGCCAGCGCCAGACGACGTAGTTGACGCCGAGCAGCGCCGTGGCCAGGACCACGAGGCGGATCAGCAGCAGCCGCCGGGTCACGGGGCGATCACCGCGCGACGCGTGAGGGTCTCTCCCGTCACTTGGTTGGGGGCCATGCTCTGCCTTCCGAGTCCGCTCCCGTCCGGGCGGGTGCACGTGAGGAACCGGTACCTCTCCGCGAGGCCGGCAAACGCAGCATCGACTCCGCAGAGGCGGACCTGCGGCAAACCGGACGGTCGGCGGGGGGAGAATCCCTTCGAGGGCAACCGCCCGATCGCGACGGCGACGGTGGCGTGGCGGTCTTCGGGGAGGCGGGGCGATGACGGTGCGCGGCGCGGAAAGTGGGCAGACCCTGGGCGCGCGGATGCGGCGGCGCAAGCCGCTGGAGCCCGAAGCGCACGACACCGGCCTGGTCCGTTCGATCGGGCTCTTCCAGCTGACGATGCTCGGAGTCGGCGCGACCGTCGGCACCGGCATCTTCTTCGTGCTGACGACCGAGGTGCCCCAGGCCGGCCCTGCGATCGTGGTCTCGTTCGTGCTGGCAGCGATCGTCGCCGCGCTGACCGCTTTGTGCTACGCCGAGCTGGCCAGCGCAGTCCCGGTGTCGGGGTCGTCGTACTCCTACGCCTACGCCACGCTCGGTGAGGCGATGGCGATGGTGCTCGCGGCCTGCCTGCTGCTGGAGTACGGCGTCTCGTCGGCGGCTGTCTCGGTCGGCTGGTCGCAGTACCTCAACGACCTGCTCGACAGTCTGTTCGGTGTCTCGCTCCCCGAGGCGCTCTCGATGTCTCCGTCCGAGGGCGGCATCGCCAACGTCCCGGCGATCGTGCTGGTCGGGCTGTGCATGCTGCTGCTGATCCGCGGGGCGAGCGAGTCGGCCACGGTGAACGCGGTCATGGTGCTGGTCAAGGTCGGAGTGCTGATCTTGTTCGTCGTGGTGGGCCTCACCGGCTGGGAGACCGACAACCTGGCCGACTTCGCGCCGTTCGGCAGCGCGGGGGTCTGGGCGGCGACCGGCGGCATCTTCTTCTCGTTCATCGGCCTCGACGCGGTCTCGACGGCCGGAGAGGAGGTCAAGGACCCGACCCGGACCATGCCACGGGCGATCGTGCTGGCCCTGCTCATCGTCACCACGATCTACGTGCTCGTCGCGGTGGTCGCGGTCGCGGCGCAGCCGTGGGAGCGGTTCGAGGGCCAGGACGCCGGGCTGGCGCAGATCCTGCGCGACGTGACCGGGTCGAAGTGGCCCGCGACCGTGCTGGCCGCGGGGGCCGTGGTGTCGATCTTCTCGGTGACGCTGGTGACGCTCTACGGCCAGACCCGGATCCTGTTCACGATGAGCTGCGACGGCGTGGTCCCGCCGATCTTCCGTCGACTCGGGGCGCGCACGAGGACGCCGGTCGCCAACACGATCATGGTGTGCATCGTGGTGGCGGTGCTCGCCGGACTGGTGCCGCTGGACGGTCTCGCCGACCTGACCAGCATCGGCACGCTCGCGGCGTTCACGGTGGTCTCGGCTGCCGTCATCCTGCTGCGCCGCCGCCAGCCCGACATGCACCGGGCGTTCCGGGTGCCGGGCTACCCGGTGACGCCCCTGCTCTCGATCGCGGCCTGCGTGTTCGTGATCACCGGTCTGCCCTGGCAGACCTTCGGCTACTTCGCCGCCTGGGTCGCGGTCATGCTGGTCTTCTACCTCGCCTACGGGATCAAGCACTCCAACCTCGAGCCCTACCCGCGCGGCGACGAGAGGTGAGGCCCGTCGGCCCGGCGGTCAGCGCGCCCGGGTCACCGTGAGGCCGACCATCCGGGCGACGACCAGGGCGATGTAGAGGACGCCGGCGACCTGCTCGACCATCACCAACGACCGGGCGTGCTGCCCCACCGGGACGATGTCGGAGAGACCGACGCTGGTGAGCGTGGTGAACGAGAGGAACAGCAGCTCGAACCAGGTGTGCTGGTCGGTGCCCTCGACGCCGAGGAACGACCCCGGCCACAGCACCTGGGCGGCGGCGTAGACGTAGGCGAAGCCCCAGGCCACCACCGTGAACGCCGCGCCGGTGGCGTAGAGCTCGTCGCGGGTCACGCGCTCGTCGTGGAAGAGGTAGCGGATCATCCCGTAGGAGACGTAGAAGTAGAACGGCGCGTGCAGCAGGGCCGAGACCAGCACCACGGCATCCGACCCGGGGTGCACCGCCTCGAGCACCGTGAAGACCATGGCGGGGGCTCCGAAGACCAGCCCGACCCAGCTGAGCGCCGGAGTGCGGCGCACCGCCCAGAGCGCGATCAGGACCACGCCCATCTGCACCACGCCGATCACGGCACGACCCGCGGCGGTGGCGTCGAAGAACGGGTAGGCGAGGACCGTGACCAGCTGGGCGGCGAGCAGCACCGCCGAGGGGTGGGTGCGCAGGATCCTGGCCGTCTCGTTCACGTCGCGCATCGTAGAGGCGAGCGGCTCGTCGCCGCGCCGCGGCCGTGGTGGTCCTCACATCCGCCTTCACCTGTTCGGGCATAACGCGGAGCGTGGGTCGCTCGTGGCTCGGAACGAGAACATGTTCTACCGTGAGGCGGCCGTCTAGACAGGACGGCGTCTCCAGACCACCGGATCGGGGAGGTGACGGGTGGGTTTCTCAGCCGTGTCCGTGATCCGCGGCCCAGGCGAGTTGACCGCGATGGTCGTCGACGTCACCAAGCGGATCTTCACGACCCCGTTCCAGGCCCGGGAGTTCATCGAGCAGGCCTGGTTCATCACCAGCGTCACGCTGATGCCCACGATCCTGGTCTCGGTGCCCTTCGGGGCGGTCATCTCCCTGCAGGTCGGCAGCCTCACCGGCCAGCTCGGCGCCCAGTCGTTCGCCGGCGCGTCCGCGGTGCTCGCGGTGGTGCGCGAGGCGGCGCCGATCGCTGCCGCGCTGATCATCGCGGGGGCCGCCGGGTCGGCGATCTGCTCCGACCTGGGCGCCCGCAAGATCCGCGAGGAGATCGACGCGATGGAGGTGCTCGGCGTCGACCCGCTCGCCCGCCTGGTCGTGCCCCGGGTGCTGGCCACCGTGTTCGTGGCCGTGATGATCAACGGCCTGGTCATCTCCGCCGGCATCGGCGGCGCCTACTTCTTCACCGTGATCATCCAGGGCGGCTCGGCCGGCGCCTTCCTCTCCTCGTTCACCGCGCTCGCCACGCTGCCCGACCTCTACATCAGCATGGTCAAGGCGGCCGTCTTCGGCTGGCTGGCCGCGATCGTCGGCGCCTACAAGGGCCTGAACGCCGGCGGCGGCCCGAGCGGGGTGGGCCGGGCGGTCAACGAGTCGGTGATCGTCGCGTTCATGGTGCTGTTCTTCCTCAACGCGATCATCACCGCCATCTACTTCCAGCTCGTCCCGCAGGAAGGGCTGTAGCACGTGTCGGCCATCACGCAGATCGGCTCCGCGCTGGTCAGGGAGCGCCGCGACCGGCTCGAGGAGTACGGCGACCAGCTGCTCTTCTACATCAAGGCGCTGGCCTGGACCCCGCGTGCCGTCCGTCGCTACCGGCGCGAGATCGCGGGCACCCTCGCCGAGGTCACCTTCGGCGTGGGTGGCCTGTCGGTGATCGCCGGCACCGTCGGCGTGATCGCGTTCCTGGCGTTCTTCGCCGGGACCGAGGTCGGCATCCAGGGCTACGCCTCACTCAGCCAGCTCGGGGTCGCCAAGTTCACCGCGTTCATCTCCGCCTACTTCAACACCCGCGAGGTCGCCCCGCTGATCTCAGCGATCGCCCTCGCGGCCACCGTCGGCTGCGGCTACACCGCGCGGCTCGGGGCGATGCGGATCAGCGAGGAGATCGACGCCCTCGAGGTGATGGGCATCCCCTCGCTGCCCTACCTGGTGACCACCCGGATGATCGCGGCCTTCATCGCGGTGATCCCGCTCTATATCGTCGCGCTCTCGGCCTCCTACCTCTCGCCGAGGCTGATCACCACGATGTTCTACGGCCAGTCCGCCGGCACCTACGACCACTACTTCCTGGCGTTCCTGCCGCCGATCGACATGCTCTGGTCGTTCTTCAAGCTGATCTTCCTGGCGATCGCGGTGATCCTCATCCACTGCTACTACGGCTACACCGCCTCCGGCGGTCCCGCCGGTGTCGGCATGGCGGTGGGGCGGGCGATCCGCACCAGCATCGTGACGATCGTCGTCGCCGACTTCTTCCTCAGCTTCGCGATCTGGGGCTCCACCACCACCGTGCGGATCACGGGGAGCTGACGCCGATGCTGGTCAACGTCCACCACGACACCCGTGCCGAGCACAACCGGCTGCTGCTCGCCGGCGTCGTGTTCGCGCTGTCGGTCGCCCTGCTCATCTGGCTGTCGGTGGCGATCTACAACAAGAAGTTCGAGCGGGCCACCACGATCACGCTCCACGCGGAGAAGGCGGGCCTGCAACTGCCGAAGAACGGCGACGTCAGCCACCACGGCGTGCTGGTCGGGCGGATCGCCGACATCAGCCAGGACGGCGAGCAGGCCGTGATCACGCTGGCGCTGATCCCCGAGGCCGCGGAGCAGATCCCCGAGAACATCCGCGCCGAGATCCTCCCCACCACGCTGTTCGGCCAGAAGTTCGTCTCGCTGGTCGACCCCCAGCAGCCGTCGGACCAGCCGGTGCAGGACGGCGACGTGGTGCCCGCGGACCGGGTCGAGACCAACGTCGAGCTGAACCGGGTGCTGTCCAACCTGTTCCCGCTGCTGCGCTCGGTGAACCCGGCCGACCTCAACCGCACGCTCTACGCGCTCGCCACGGCGCTCAGCGGCCGCGGCGAGCGACTGGGCGCGCTGATGGAGGACCTCGGCGGCTACACCGGACGGCTGACCGACCGGCTGCCCACGCTCCGCGAGGACCTCCGACTGCTCGCGGACGTGTCGGGCACCTACGAGGAGGCCGCCCCCGACCTGGTCCGCACCCTGCGCAACGCGACCGTCACCATGCGCACCGTCGAGGACCAGAGCAGCGAGCTCGCCTCGTTCCTGGGCGACGTCACGGGCATGGCGCAGACCACCGGCCGGGTGCTGCGCGAGAACGAGGCGGGGCTGATCCGTCTCGGCCAGCTGACCCGACCGGTGCTGCGGCTGCTCGACACCTACGCGCCGGAGTACCCCTGCCTGCTGCGCGGCCTCGACGTCTACACCGACAAGCTCGGTGAGATCTTCGCCGGCGAGCGGGTCAACCAGATCCTCGAGCTCGGCTCCACCCAGCGGCCCGCCTACGACGCCGGCGACCGCCCGGAGTACGGCGAGGTGGGCCACGGACCGTGGTGCGCGGGGCTGCCGAACCCCTCCGGCGTGGTCGCCACGCCGTTGAGGGACGGCAGCGACCAGGACGACCCCAACCCCGCCTGGACCTCGCTCCCGTTCTCGACGCGCGAGGCGCCGACGTCGTTCCGCAACCCCACCCAGGGGTACGCCGGGACCCCGGCCGAGCAGCGCCTGGTCAACGTGCTGCTGGCCTCCGAGGCCGACGTCCCCGTGCACCGCCTCGGCTCGCTCTCGGCGCTGCTCTACGGCCCGCAGCTGCGCGGAACGCGGGTGGGGCGATGACCAACACCCGCAACGCCACGACGATCGTCGCCGGGGTCAAGCTGCTGATCTTCACGGTGACCTCGCTGCTGGTCACCGGCCTGCTGGCGGTGATCATGGGCAACATCGGCTTCGGCGACCACGCGACCTACCACGCCGAGTTCACCAGCGCCAGCATGCTCGAGGAGGGCGACGACGTCCGGATCGCCGGCATCCCCGTCGGCGAGGTCAAGGAGGTCGAGCTGCACGACCGCAAGCGCGCGATGGTCACCTTCACCGCCGAGAGCGACGTGCCGCTGACCGAGGCCAGCCGCGCCGAGATCCGCTACCTCAACATCGTCGGCGACCGCTACCTGGCCCTCGAGGAGGGCGACCCCGAGGCCGAGCGGCTCGACGACGGCGCGACCATCCCGGTGCAGCGGACCTCCCCGGCGCTCAACCTCACCGCGCTCTACAACGGCTTCCAGCCGCTGTTCGCCGCGCTCGATCCGGAGGAGGTCAACGAGCTGTCGATGAACATCATCCAGGTCCTCCAGGGCGAGGGCGGCACGGTCCGCGGCCTGCTGGCGAAGACCGCCTCGCTGACCAACACCCTCGCCGACCGCGACGAGCTGATCGGCCAGGTGGTGACCAACCTGGAGAAGCTGCTCGGCACCGTCGACGACCGCCGCCGCCAGCTCACCTCGCTGGTGGTGGAGATGAAGGACTGGATGGGCAACCTGGCCCGCGACCGCGACAGCATCGGCGACTCGGTGGAGAACGTCTCCGCGCTCACCGACACCGTCGCCGACCTGCTGACCCGGGCCCGGCCGCTGCTCAAGACCGACGTGGCCCGGCTGCGCCGCCTGATGACGCTGCTGTCGGAGAAGGAGTCCCAGGAGGTGCTGATCGGGCTGCTCGAGCGGCTCCCCGAGGCGATGACGGACCAGACCCGGATCGGCACCTACGGCTCTTGGTACAACTACTACCTCTGCGACTTCGAGGGCAGCATCAAGCTGCCCAAGATCCTCGGTCTCGACCTGGGCTGGCTCCAGGACGCCCTCAACGACCTCTCCTTCCACAGCACCGCCCCGCGGTGCCAGCCGGGGGGCAGCGATGGCTGACCGCAGCGAGGCACAGATCCGCCGGCTCGGCGTCGTGGCGCTGGTCGTGCTGCTCGTGGTGATGGCCGCGGCGTTCAACCTCCAGCAGTTCCCCGGCTTCCGCGGCACCGGCTACCACGCCGAGCTCTCCGACGCCAGCGGGCTGCGCAAGGGGCACATGGTCCAGATCGCCGGCAATCGGGTGGGCCGGGTCGGCGGGCTGCGGGTCGAGGACGGCCGGGTCGTCGTCGACTTCGAGCTCGACCCCGGCGTCGAGCTGGGCCCGGAGACCACCGCCTCGGTGGAGGTGCTCAACCTGCTCGGCGAGAAGTACCTCGAGCTGGTCCCCGAGGGCGAGGGCGATCTCGAGGAGGGCGGCACGATCCCGCTGGAGCGCACCGAGTCCGCCTACGACATCGTCAACGTGCTGGGCGACCTCACCGAGACCACCGAGTCGATCGACGACCGCCAGCTGGGCCAGGCGCTCGAGGTCATCGCGAGCACGCTGGAGGGCAGCGAGTCGGAGATCCAGGCCAGCTTCACCGGCCTCTCCCGGCTGTCCCGGTCGGTGGCCAGCCGCGACGACGAGCTCGAGCAGCTGCTCACCCGCGCCGACTCCGTGACCGGCCTGCTCGCCGACCGGCGCGGCGACCTGGTGCGGCTGATGCAGAGCAGCAGCGCGGTCTTCGACGAGCTGGACCGCCGCCGGGCCGCGATCCACCGGCTCCTGGTCAACGCCCGCCGGCTGGCGGTCGAGCTGGAGGGCCTCGCCGACGACAACGAGCGCGACCTCGGCCCGGCGCTGCGCGAGCTGCGCCAGGTCACGACCCTGCTCAAGGACCGCAAGGACCAGGTCCGCAAGACCGCGGCCGCGGTCGGTCCCTACGCCGAGATTCTCGGCCACACGGTCGGCACCGGACCCTGGTTCGACGCCTACCTGGTGAACCTGTTCGGCCTGGCCGGCGAGTTCCTGCCCGGACAGAGGGACGACTGAGATGGCACGACTCTCGCTCTCACCGCGCGCGGCCGTCTTCGGCGTCGCGCTGCTGCTGCTGGTCGCCGCCGGCTTCGTCGTCCTCGACGACGACGCCGAGACCAAGAGCGTCACCGCCCACTTCTCGCGGGCGGTGAGCATCTATCCCGAGTCCGAGGTCCGCATCCTCGGGGTCCCCGTCGGCCGGGTCACCGCGGTGGTGCCGGAAGGGGAGTCGGTCCGGGTCGAGATGGAGTACGACGCCTCGTACGACGTGCCGGCCGACGCGAAGGCGGTCATCGTCACCCCGACGCTGGTGGCCGACCGGTTCGTCCAGCTGACCCCCGTGTACACCGAGGGCAAGGTGATGGCCGACGGCGCCGACATCCCCCTCGAGGAGACCGGGACGCCCGTCGAGTTGGACCGCATCTACGAGAGCCTGTCGACACTGTCGAACGCCCTCGGCCCCGAGGGGGCGAACCGCCACGGGGCCCTCGACGCCCTGCTCGGCGCCGGCGCCGAGGCGCTCGAGGGTCAGGGGTCGACCGCCAACCAGATGATCCGCGACCTCTCCGCGGCCGCCACGACCTTCGGCGACCACAGCGGCGACCTGTTCGCCACGGTCCGTCAGCTGGGCCGGTTCACCCGCACGCTGGCCCGCAACGACCGGGTGGTCAACGCCTTCCTGGGCGACCTCGGTCGGGCGTCGGCGCAGCTGAGTGCCGAGCGGCAGGAGCTCGGCGCGATGCTCGACGCGCTGGCCCGGACCGTGGGCACCGTCCGGGCGTTCGTGCGAGACCACCGCAAGGCCCTGACCGGCGAGGTGGAGGACCTCACCGTCGTGCTCGACGAGCTGGTCGCCGAGCAGGAGTCGCTGACGACCGCCATCGAGAAGGGCCCGCTCGGCCTCGGCAACCTGGCGCTGGGCTTCGACGTCAAGACCGGCTCCCAGAACGCCCGCATCCAGGTCGGGCCGAACGTCGAGGACATCGACGGCTTCCTGTGTGCGCTGGTGCAGAACGCCGGGGTGCCCCGGGCCGGGGTCGTCTGCGACCTGTTCGAGGCGCTGCTGGAGCCGCTGGGCCTGCGGCTGCCCGACCTCGGTGCCCGGGCGCCGGCCGACACCGCCCGCCTGCCGGGCGAGGCGGTCCCGGCCGAGACGCTGCGCGAGCTGCTGGGGGGTGCCTCGCGATGACCTCGTGGACGATGCGAGGGGTGAGCCGGAGGGCGACGTTGCGGCGTCCGTTCGGCGCGGTGCTCGGGCTCGGTCTGGCGGCGACGACGCTGAGCGCCTGCGACTTCGACGGCGCCTACGACCTGCCGCTGCCCGGTGGGCCGGTCGACGGCGAGGAGACGTTCACGGTCACCGCGAGCTTCGACGACGTGCTGAACGTCGTGCCGATGTCGCCGGTGATGGTCAGCGACGTCACGGTCGGCGAGGTCGCCGAGGTCGACCGCGACGGGTGGCAGGCCACGGTCGTGCTGCGCATCCGCGAGGACATCGAGCTGCCCGACAACGCCGTCGCCGAGATCCGCCAGACCAGCCTGCTGGGCGAGAAGTTCATCGCGCTCGAGCCGCCCGCCGGGGAGCCGGTGGGACGGCTCGGACCCGGCGACCACCTCGAGCTGTCCGAGACCGGCCGCAACCCCGAGGTGGAGGAGGTGCTCGGCGCCCTGTCGTTCCTGCTCAGCGGTGGCGGCGTCGGCCAGATCAAGCAGATCAGCGACGAGGTCAACAACCTGATGAGCGGGCGCACCGACGACATCCGCAACCTGCTCGGCGAGCTGGAGCTGCTGGTCGGCACCCTGGACGAGCAGAAGGGCGACATCATCACCGCGATGGAGTCGCTCAACAGCCTGGCCCGCACCCTCAACCGCGAGTCCGACGTGATCGGGGAGGCCATCGACGCCACCGGACCGGCGTTGAAGGTGCTCAACCAGCAGCACCGCCAACTGGTCGGCATGCTCGACGAGCTGGACCGGCTGGGCCGGGTCGGCACCCGCGTCATCAACGGCACCAAGGAGGACCTGCTGGCCTCGCTGGCCCACCTGCAGCCGATCCTGGCCAAGCTCAACGAGACCGGCGAGTCGCTGCCGCGCGGACTCTCGCTGCTTCTCAGCTTCCCGTTCCCCGAGGAGGCGATGGAGATCGCCAAGGGCGACTACGCCAACGCGAAGTTCGCCCTCGACGTCTCCCTCGAGGGGCTCACCCAGATCCTCGAGCCCGGCCCCGGCCACGACGGGCCGATCATCGACCTGCCCGACATCCCCGGCCTCCCCGAGCTGCCCGACATCGGGCTCCCGGGCCTGCCGGGGCTGCCCCGGGCGGGCCAGCCGGGCCGGCGTGGGACAGGTGGCCAGGTCGGCACCGGAGGCGGCCTGCTCGGGAAGGGGTTCGGATGAGTCGCGGCGTACGCGTCCGGCTGGTGGCCTTCGTGCTGCTCGCCGGCATCGGCATCGTCTACGTGACCGGCACCTACCTCGGCCTCGTCGACCGGGTCCTCGGGCGCGGGCTCGAGCTGCAGGCGACCCTGCCCGACTCCGGCGGCCTGTTCGAGGGCAGCGCGGTGACCTATCGCGGGGTCAAGGTCGGCAAGGTCGACGCCATGCACCCCACCGCCGACGGGCTCGAGCTCGACCTGGCGCTGGACGACGGGGCGAGGATCCCGCTCGACTCCCAGATCTTCGTGCACAACCTCTCGGCGGTGGGGGAGCAGTACCTCGACATCGTCCCCGAGGACGACGACGGACCGTACGCCGAGGACGGCGACGTGCTGGTCGGCGACGAAGGCAGCCTGCCGGTGGGGGAGGACGACCTGCTGGTCGACCTCGACGAGCTGGTCTCCTCGGTCGACAAACGGGACCTGAACACCGTGATCTCCGAGCTGGGCCAGGCCTTCGACGAGACCGCGCACCCGCTGCAGCGGCTGATCGACGGCGGCGACCGGTTCCTGACCGCCGCCCTCGAGAACGAGGAGGCGACCTTCGCGCTCCTCGACGACGGACGCACCGTGCTGCGCACCCAGCAGCGCAACGGTGAGAACCTGCGCGGCTTCGCCCGCGACCTGGCCCGGCTCACCTCGGTGCTGCGGGGCAAGGACCCCGAGCTGCGCCAGGTCCTCGAGGGGGGCAGCGCCGCCGTCCGGGAGGTCGACCGGCTGATGCGTGGCCTGGAGCCCACCCTGCCCGTCTTCATCGGCAACCTGGTCACGCTGAACCAGATCGTGGCCACCCGGCTGCCGGCCGTCGAGCAGCTGCTGGTGACGTTCCCGAAGATCGTCGCCAACGGCTTCACCGGCACCCCGGGCGACGGCTACGGGCACATCAACCTGCAGCTCGCGCAGTCGCCTGGCCCCTGCCGCCGCGGCTTCATGCCCAGCAACGAATGGCGGCCCGCCTCCGATCTCAGCGACGGCGAGGTCTTCCCGGCGTACTGCGAGCAGGGCCCGCCCTACAACATGCGCGGCCCGAAGTACGCCCCCTCGTTCGACGGCGGCGGCGCGGCGCGGGTCGCCCCCTACGACCCGGTGACCGGGGTCGTGGACGGATCGGCCGGCGGCGCCCGAGGCTCCGGCGTGGTCGTCGGCAGCCAGGGCGGACTGCAGACCATGTTCGGTGACGACTCGTGGCAGTGGATGCTGCTCGGACCCATGGAGGGATCGTGACGACCGGCGAACCGCAGCTCCCCACCGACCGCGAGCGCCGAGTGCCGTGGGGGCTGGTCAACGGCGTGCTCGGTGCGCTGCTGGTCGGGCTGGTGGCCGCGACCGCGGTCACCGCGGCACGCTCCGACGACGCCCGCGAGGCGGTTCGAGCGGCGGCGACCGACTGGGGCGGCGACGAGCCGAACGCGCTGACCCGGCAGCACCGGGAGGTCACCGAGGCGGCCCGAGCGCTGACCGAGGCCTTCCTCGAGGTCGACTACCGCGACATGCAGCCGCTGATCGACGAGGTGCTGTCGATGGCCACCGGCGACTTCGCGAAGGAGTACGAGCAGCGCGCTCCCGAGCTGATCGAGGCCGCCCGCGAGAACGAGTCGCTCTCGAGCGGCTCGGTGGCCGCGATCGGCGTCGGCGAGATGGACGGCGACTCCGCCCTCGTCTACGTCGCCGCCGACAGCGAGGTCGAGAACGTGACCACCGACGGCACCAAGCAACCGCGGTTCTACCGCCTGCAGCTCGACATGGTGCGTGACGACGGCACCTGGAAGGCCGCCTCCGTGCGGTTCGTGGGGTGAGCATGCGAGACCCAGACCACCCGATCGACCACGGAGGTCAGCGCCCGATGACGCACAGCGGCGCCGGGGGAGCCGGCACCCTCGGCCCGGGGGAGAAGACCTGCCCCTTCTGCGCCGAGACCATCAAGGCCGCCGCGATCCGCTGCCGGTGGTGCCAGGCGGATCTGGAGGAGCCGACCGCGGCGACGCCGGTGTCGGTGGATCCCGAACGCGAGGAGTCCGACCCCGACGAAGCCAGCGAGACCGGGAGTGACCGACGGGGCAGGGGCGAGACCGTCGTGGACGGCGAGCCCCGCCGCCGTTCCCTCGTCGCGGCGCTGCGGAGCCGGCGTACCACCGCCGTGCTGGGCGTGCTCACGCTGCTCGCCGCCGTGCTGGTCGCCCGGATGCTGCTCGACGCACGGGACGAGCCGGCCGTCGCGGAGGGCAACACACCCACCGCCGCGGGGGCGAGCATCAGCACCGACGGCGCCAAGTCCGCCGGGCTGAGCGCGGCGACCGAGGCGGTCGAGACGATCCTCGGCTACCGGCACGACCGGCTCGAGGAGGACATGGAGGCGGCCCGGGCGCTGCTGGACGAGGACATGCGCGCCGAGTACGACGAGACGATGGGCGCCATCGAGGAGCAGACCAAGCGCAACCGCGCGGTCGTGGAGGCCACCGTGGTGGCGGCCTCGGCGATCTCCGCGACCGAGCACGACGTCCGGGCCCTGCTCTTCGTCAACACCACCACCGAGGGCAAGCACCTGCCCCAGGAGCGGATCGACCTGAACCGGGTCGTGGTGTCCCTGCACCGGGACGGTGGCGACTGGGTCGTGACGGACCTCGACGCGCTCTGATATAACGAACTAGAACACGTTTCAGAAATGCCGGGTTCCGGTGGCAACCGGTGCGCGCGCCTCTGGCGCCCGTGGCCCGAGAGAGGGAAGGATCGCCGCCGTGACCTCGCATCCCACTCCCGCGGGCACGGTCGTCGACACCGACCTGCTCGTCGTCGGCGCCGGACCCACCGGCCTGTTCGCCACCTACTACGCCGGCTTCCGCGGCCTCCGGGTCGCGGTGGTCGACTCGCTGCCCGAACTCGGCGGCCAGATCACCGCGATGTACCCCGAGAAGCAGATCCTCGACGTGGCCGGCTTCCCGTCGGTCAAGGGTCGCGACCTGGTTGAGGGGCTGGTCGCCCAGGCGGCCACCGCCCACCCCGACTACCTCCTCGGCCGCACCGCCAGCACCCTCGAGCACGCCGAGGACGCCGTCACGGTCTGCCTCGACGACGGCACCGCCGTGCGGGCCAAGACGGTGCTGATCACCGCCGGCATCGGCAAGTTCAGCCCGCGGCCGCTCCCGGTCGGCGACGAGTGGCTGGGCCGGGGGCTGGAGTTCTTCGTGCCCAGCTTCACGCCCTACGCCGGCAAGGACGTCGTGATCGTCGGCGGCGGTGACAGCGCCTTCGACTGGGCGCTGCACCTAGAGCCGGTGGCGCGCTCGGTGACGCTCGTGCACCGCCGCGACGCGTTCCGCGCGCACCAGCGCACCGTCGACCAGGTCCGGGCCTCCTCGGTCGAGATCCTCACCAAGGCCGAGGTGAGCGCGATCCACGGAGACGCCACCGTCGAGTCCGTCGAGATCACCGTCGACGGCGAGGTCGTGAGCCGGCCCGCCCAGGCGATCGTGGCCGCGCTCGGCTTCGTCGCCGACCTCGGGCCCATCCAGCGCTGGGGCGTCGAGGTGCACAAGCGCCACGTCGTGGTCGAGCCCAGCATGCGCACCAACCTGCCCCGGGTGTTCGCGGCCGGTGACATCACCGACTACCCCGGCAAGGTCCGGCTGATCGCCGTGGGCTTCGGTGAGGCGGCCACCGCGGTCAACAACGCCGCCGTCGTGATCAACCCCGAGGCACACGTGTTCCCGGGCCACTCGAGCGAGGGGAGCTGACATGGCCGGCGGCCGCGACGCGGTGAAGATGAGCGAGGGCGAGATCTCGGCGTTCCTCGACGAGAACCTCAAGGTGCAGGTCGCCAGCGTCGGCAAGGACGGCGCACCCCACCTGTCCACGCTGTTCTACGTCGTCGACGACGGCAACCTCGTGTTCTGGACCTATGCGCGCAGCCAGAAGATCCGCAACCTCGAGCGCGACCCCCGGGTCAGCGCGCTGGTCGAGGACGGCATCGACTACTTCGAGCTGCGCGGGGTCTCGATCACCGGGCGGGCCGAGATCGTCCGCGACTACGACCGGATCCTCGAGCTCGGGTCGCGGGTCGCGGTGCGGATGGTCGGCGCGTCCAGCATGGACGAGCTCGGCGAACTCGGGCGCACGACCGTCGAGAAGCAGGCCACCAAGCGGGTCGCGGTGATCATCCGGCCCGAGCACGTCGCCAGCTGGGACCACCGCAAGATGGTCTGACCGCCCGACGCCGCCGACAGCGGCCACCGACAGCCAACCCCCATGAGGAGGCAACCGTGAAGATCAAGGTCGACTTCGACCTCTGCGAGTCCAATGCGCTGTGCGAGGCGCTGGCTCCCGAGGTGTTCGAGCTGGACGACGACGACTACCTGCAGCTGAAGACCGACGAGACCACACCCGACAACATCGAGAACGTCAAGCGCGCGGTCGCGGCCTGCCCGCGCGCGGCGATCTCCCTGGAGGACTGATCCACCGATGACCAGCACCGACCCCCTCTCGCTGGACGGCCGCGTCGCCGTCGTCACCGGCGCCGGCGCCGGCCTCGGCCGGGCCGAAGCGCTCGCGCTGGCCCGTGCCGGTGCTCGCGTGGTCCTCAACGACCTGCCCGGTGCCGCTGACGAGGCCGCCGAGGAGATCAAGGCCCTGGGCGGCGAGGCGGCCGTGGTCGAGGGCGACGTGGGGGAGCGGGCCACCGCCGACGCGATGGTGGCCGCCGCCGTCGACGGGTTCGGGTCGCTCGACATCGTCGTCAACAACGCCGGCATCACCCGCGACAAGATGCTGTTCAACATGTCCGACGACGAGTGGGACCTCGTCGTCAAGGTGCACCTGCGCGGTCACTTCCTGCTCTCCCGCAACGCCGCGGCGTACTGGCGGGCGCAGTCGAAGGAGGCCGGCGCCCCGGTCTACGGTCGGGTCGTCAACACCGCCTCCGAGGCGTTCCTCGCCGGCCCGCCCGGACAGGCCAACTACGGTGCGGCCAAGGCCGGCATCGCCGCGCTCACCATGTCGACCGCGCGGGCGATGGCCCGCTCTGGCGTGCGGGCCAACGCGATCTGCCCCCGAGCCCGCACCGCGATGACCGCCGACGTCTTCGGCGAGGGCCCCACCGACGGGCTCGACCCCTACTCGCCCGAGCACGTCGCCCCGGTGGTCGCCTACCTCGCCTCCCCCGCCGCCGAGAACATCACCGGCCAGGTGTTCGTCGTCTACGGCGGCATGGTCGCGCTGGTCGCGGCGCCCGTCGTCGAGCAGCGCTTCGACGCCGCCGGCGACACCTGGGACGCCGCCGACCTCGACAAGCAGCTCGGCTCCTACTTCGACGGGCGCGACCTGATGCACGGGTTCTCCGCCGACTCGATCATGCAGCTGACCGTCTGACCCTCGGAGACCACCATGACCGCACAGCAGGGCCGGCTCGCCGGCAAGATCGCCATCGTCACCGGCGGCGCCCAGGGCCAGGGGGCGGAGATCGCGCGACGCTTCGTCGCCGAGGGCGCCCAGGTGGTGATCGCCGACATCGCCAAGGAGCCCGGCCAAGCGCTCGCCGACGAGCTCGACGCGCTGCCGGCCGGCGCGGCGTACTTCACCGAGCACGACGTCAGCGACGAGGCGTCGTGGGTGCGGGTCGTGGAACAGACCGACGAGCGGTTCGGGCCGGTCAGCGTGCTGGCCAACAACGCCGGCATCCTCCGCTTCGGCGAGATCGAGAAGATGTCGGTCGAGGAGTTCGAGCTGGTGTTCCGGGTGAACCAGCTCGGCTGCTTCCTCGGCATGAAGTCGGTGGCCCGCACCATGCGCAAGAACGGCGGCGGCTCGATCATCAACTCCTCCTCGGTCGAGGGGCTGGCCGGCATGCCCGCGTGCGCGGCGTACTCCGCCACCAAGTTCGCGATCCGTGGCATGACCAAGGTGGCGGCGATGGAGCTCGGCCCCAAGGGCATCCGGGTCAACTCGGTGCACCCGGGCATGATCGACACCCCGATGACACGGGTCCACGGCGGCGACGCGGCGATGGAGTTCGGCGCCTCGAAGGTGCCGCTGCGGCGGGTCGGCACGCCGTCCGACATCGCGCCGCTCTACGTCTACCTCGCCAGCGACGAGAGCGCCTACGTCAACGGCGCCGAGATCGCGATCGACGGCGGCGTCACGGCCACCCACGCGTTCGGGGGCTGAGGGCCCCGAACGTCGGAGTCAGCTGAGCCGGATGAGGCCCGCCAGCCGGCGGGCGGTGTCGCCGCGCGGGCCGGGCACCTTGACCAGCCCCGACATGGTGGTCTTGGCCCAGTCGCGCACCGGCCAGGCCACGGCGCAGCGGCGCCCGGCGCGCCGCCGCGAACGGCGGGCGGCGCCCACCTGGAACGCGACCCAGGTCACCGGGACCCCGTCCGGCGGGGTCAGGGTCATCCGGGCGTGGAACACGTCGACCTTGAGCCGGTCCGCCCGCGCCGGTGGCAGATCCTTGGCGCCCGGCAGCCGTCGGGTCTCGAGGCGGGTCACCAGGCGGCGTACCGTGCCCCAGGGCTCGCCCAGGGCGATGAAGACGTCCTGGGCGGTGAGCCGGTAGCCATGGGCGTGCAGCACCGCCGCCTCGCTCGCCGTCACCAGCTCCTCGGGACTGAGCCCGTCGAACGCGGGGGCGAGCAGGTTCTCTCTTCCGTCCCGGCACCGCAAGAAGAGATGTCTCTCGATCATCGTCTCCCTCATCCGGCGCCACCGGCTGGCTCGAGACCGGTACCGCGCCGGGTCTCAGACTAGTGGTGCACCGACGCTGTGCGCAGTGGGTTGCCGGGGCAGTGGGTGTGGGGTTCGTCGCGTGTCGGTCGTCGGTTCAGGCGATCGCGTTGAGCGCGGCGTACCCCAGGCTCAGCACGCCCGTGGCCGCGACAGCACTGAGGACCACCACGGCCGCGGCAGCGGGGGTGCGCAGCCGGACCGCCGTCGCCGTGACCAGGACCGCACCGGCCGCCAGGCACAGGGTCCAGTAGACGGGACTGGTGCTGGAGTCGACCACGGTCAGGCCGTAGATGCCGTCCGCGACCAGCACGCCAGCCAGCGCACCCGCGCCGAGCGCGAGCCCGGTGGTCGAGCGAGCCCGGTGGTCGAGCGAGCCCGGTGGTCGAGCGAGCCCGGTGGTCGAGCCTTCCGATACACCCTGTGGAGACACGCTTGGCTCGAACACGAGTTCGATCTAGAATGGCTGCATGACCACCGCCCCGCCACCCGAGTCCCACGAGGTCTCCGACCTCGACGGTCTCGACGCGCGGGCGACGCTGGCCGCGGCCACCGAGGCAATGACTGCTCGCCGGGCCGCGGAGGTGACCGAGATGCGCCTCGCCGCGCACTGGGCGACGCTGCATGGCGAACCCGTCCGCCAGGCCGTCGATGAGCTCGCCGGTCTGGTGGACCCGATGACCCAACCCGGCGGTGAGGGCACCCCGGAGGTCCGGGATCACTGCATTGCCGAGTTCGGCATGGCCAGGCGCGTCCACGCCGCGACCGCGCGGGCGTTGATCGCCGACACCCTCGACCTGGGCCACCGCCTCCCGGCCACCTGGAGGATCGTGCAAGCCCTGGACTGCGAGCCCTGGGTCGCCCGCCGGGTCGCGGTCATGACCCGCCACCTCCCCGCCGACAAGGTGCCCCTGGTCGACCGGGCCGTCGCGAAAGCCATCGGCAAGGTGGCGCCGGGCAAGGTGTTCGACCTGACCGCCGCGAAGATCATCGAGGCCGACCCCGAAGCCCACACCCGACGGCGCGAACGTGCCCGCCACGAGCGCTACGTCAAGCTCTCCAAGACCGACGAACACGGCTTCCGCCACATCATCGCTCGCGTGACCGCCGGCGATGCGGTCTGGTTCGACGCCCTGGTGGACCGGGTCGCCGACATCCTCGCCCTCGAACACGGCCACAACCCAGCGGCCACCAGTCCGCGACCCGCGCTGACCCGTCCGCTTTCGGTCGGGGGAGCGCAGCGGAGGAGACCGAAACTGACGGGTCAGGGCACGCCCAGCAGACGGTGAGATACCCGCCGGACGGTAACCAACCGGGGGTCTCTACGACCGCCCGCTGCTCGCTCGCCCGCGGGCCGCCCGGCTTACGCGCCGGAGCACCTCGACGCGACCCTGGAGCGCCTCAAGGCGCTGACGACCCGGCAGCTGGCCTCACTCCGCCCCCGCGGCACGGTGTTCGTCCACCTCCACCAAGCCGCCCTCCAACGCCAGGCCGGCCTCGCCCGCGTCGAAGGCCTCGGTCCGATGCTCGCCCAGTGCCTGGCCGAACTGCTCGGCCACGCGGATGTGAAGCTCCAGCCCGTCCTCGACCTCGCCACGAAGCCCCGGGTGGACGCCTACGAGCACCCCGAACGGCTCAAGGACCACACCTGGCTGCTGGCCGGCGGTGACGTCTTCCCCTACTCCACCGCAGCGAGCCGTGACCAGACCGACGCCGACCACATCGTCGCCTACCAGCCAGATGGTCCACCGGGCCAGACCGGCCCCCACAACTCAGCGCCCTTGCGGCGGCGACATCATCGATGGAAGACCCATGGCGACTACCGCGGCCGCGCCGCGGGCCCCGGCCGCTACCTCTGGCAGACCCCCCACGGACTGGCGTTCCTCGTCGACGACCAAGGCACCCGTGCGCTCGACGAAGCCGAGGCCGACCTCATCCTCACCGCACCACCCGGCTTCGACATCCACCCCGAACGTCTCACCGGCGCCCACGTCGAGATCGACCTCACCAGCGGCACCTGGCCCAGCTGACCGTGCCCACGGGGGCGTCGGTGAGCCACTAGTGCGCGGCCTCCTCGGCGCTCTCGCCGGTGACGTCGTGCGCTGACGGGTCCTCGAGGTCGAGGCCTCCGAGCGGCTCGCGCGACCACCCCGCCAGCGACCAGCCCTCGTCCGGGCTGCCCTCGAGCACGCCCATGCCGGTGTTCATGATGTGCAGCTCGGCCGCGACCTCGGGCTCCAGGCTGGTCGCCAGGGCGGTGTAGGCGCGAATCGCCGCGCCGTGGCTGAACACCGCCACGGTGTCGTCGCGGCCATGGCGGGCAGCCAGTGAGCGCACGGCGGCGTCGTAGCGGGAGAAGAACTCGTGACCGGAGCAGCCGCCGGGCATCCGCCGATCCAGGTCGCCGCAGACCCAGTGGCCCACGCAGCCCGCGTAGGCGTGCACCGCCTCGTCGTCGCTGCGCATCTCCAGGTCTGCTGCCGAGATCTCCTCGAGACCGGCCAGCACCGTCAGGTCCAGGCCACGCGCCTCGGCCAGCGGCGCCCCGGTCAGCTGGGTGCGGACCAGGGGCGAGGCGTAGACACCGGCGACCTGCTCGCCCGCGAGCGCAACCGGCACGGCGGCCGCCTGGGCAAGTCCCAGCGGCGTCAGCCCCGCGCCCGGGAAGGCCGTGTCGAGGGCGCCCACGACGTTGTTGGGGGTCTGGCCGTGGCGGATCAGCAGCAGGCGCACGCATCCGAGCCTACGGGCGCCGAGACTCAGCCCCGGGACAGCCCCGGGTGCGGGCCCAGACCAGTGCGGCGACGGACCAGCGCCGCGACCTCCTCGACCACCTCACGAGCCACCGGAGCCTGGTCGCCGATCGGCAGCGAGTCGCCCGGGCGGTCTACGAACACCGCCAGCCGCTGATCGGTGCGCCGGCCACGCACCCGAGGCCGGTCGCCGCCGTAGAAGATCTGCACCTCCAGCAGGCGAAGCCCGGAGTCGCCCCACCACTCCTGGCCTGCGGGCGAGGCGAACCGGTGCATCTCCGCGCGGAACGCGCGGTGGAAGCGCTCGACGCGACGGCTCTCGATCGGACCACCCCCCACGAACGTCACCTCGGGCACCTGCTCGGGGGCCGTGGCCCCCGCGCCCTCGACCACGACGTCGAGGGCCGGCAGCCCTGGATCGCCCGCGGGCACCGGTCGGACGGCGAGGTAGTCCTCCACCGACGCGTGCCACCCGTCCGCATCGCGGGTCAGGCCCACGAGCCCGCCCCGCACCGCGGGGACCCAGTCGTAGGGGACGAGCGACACGTGATCCTTCCCGCTCCAGCGCAGGGACGCGGCCGAGCGCCGGAACCCCTGGCTCGTGCAGAACGCCAGCGCCTCGTCGGACGAGGCCACCACCGTCCCGTCGTCCCGTCGCGCGACGAGGAGGCGCACCCGGCCGTAGCCGTCCGGGGGCAGCCGGAGCTCGGCGTACGCCGTGTGCCGCCGGTCCGGGGACGCCTTCGGTTGCGACGACCAGTGGTACTCCATGCCCCTCTCGACCACGTGGCGTCGGCAGCGCTCGAGCGCCCCGACGTCCCAGCCGCGCGCGGCCGCGAGCCGGCACACCATGCCGTGCATCGCGTCGAGCAGCACCTGCGCCCGGGCCTCGGGGGTGCGGTCGGCGAACGCCGTCGGCACCTGCACGTGTCCGACCTCGAACCCCTCCGGCCCGGGGTCGACGTGCACGGTGGCGCGCACATGGTCCAGCGCCGGCTCGTGGCGGTGGAACAGCCTCAGCTCGCCGACGCGGCTCGGCAGCCCCAGCCCGGCGACGGCCTCGGAGTAGAGCTCGGCGACGGAGCGGCAGCCGCGGATGGCGACATCGGCGACCGGGTCGGCGTCGGTCGGCCGGTCGGCGCGACCCTGCGCCGGCCACGGGTGGACGAGAGAGAGCACGGGCACCTGGTTGCTCCAGCCGGCGGTCGGAGCGGGTCAGCCGCGCAGCAGCAGGCTGACCGCGACCTCCATCTGCTGGGCGGTCTCGGCGGCGGTGGCCCGGCCGGTGACCCAGGCGACCAGCGCCGAGAGCCACACGTCGCCGATCACGCGGGCGATCGCGACGTCCTCGTCGGTGACCGAGTCGCGGTCGGGGTGCATCGCGCGCGTCAGCATGCGGGTCAGCAGCATGCCGACGGCGTGGATCTCCTGCTGTACGGACGCGTCGGCGAACATGAACGCCCGGGTCAGCGCCTCGGTCAGGTGCGGGTCGCCCTGCAGTCCGCGGGTCAGTCGCTTGAGCAGGATGATCACCCGCTCCGCGGTGGTGTCGCCGTCGACCGGCTTGTCGCGCAGCTGCCCCTCGGCGCGCTCGAACTCGCGGCCCAGCGCCGAGACCAGCAGGTGGATCTTGGACGGGAAGTAGCGGTAGAGGGTGCCGAGGGCGACGTCGGCCTGCTCGGCGACCGAGCGCATCTGCACGGCGTCGAACCCACCCTTGGTGGCCAGCACGATCGTCGCGTCGAGGATGCGCTTGCGCCGGTCGCGCTGGGCCGCAGAGCCCAGATCTTCGGCCGTCAAGGAGTTCGCGCTGGTCACCTGTCCCCCAGGGGAGGTAGTCGTCGGGAGGGCCCCGTCGACCACCACCTAGCGGGAGACACCTCCGAGGAGGTCGTCGGGTTGCCATTAGGCTACCAACCGGTGGGGCACAATAGGAACGCGTTCCACCTCGTCCGACCCGGCGTGTCACCGTCCGGAGGCCCCGGCCGGACACGCGCGGATCACGAACCGGTCACGGATCGGATCATCGACCAGTTCCACCGACCAGTTCACCGAGCAAGAGAGGGACGCGGCGAATGCGGATTGCACTGCTGTCCTACCGCAGCAAGCCACACTGCGGGGGGCAAGGGATCTACATCCGCCACCTCAGCAGGGAGCTGACCAACCTCGGCCACAGCGTCGAGGTGTTCTCCGGCCAGCCCTATCCCGAGCTCGACGAAGGCGTGGCGCTCACCAAGGTGCCGAGCCTCGACCTCTACCGCGAGCCCGACCCGTTCCGGGTGCCCAAGCCGCGCGAGTTCCGCGACCGCATCGACGTCGAGGAGTTCGCCACCATGTGCGTCGGCGGCTTCCCCGAGCCGAAGACGTTCAGCAGCCGCGTCGCCCGCCTGCTCAAGGACCGCGTCGACGACTTCGACATCGTCCACGACAACCAGGTGCTCGGCTACGGCATGCTCGACATCGAGAAGGCCGGGCTGCCGCTGATCACCACGCTGCACCACCCGATCACCTTCGACCGCCGCATCGACATGAAGTCGACCCGCAACCCGTGGCGCAAGCTCACGCTCAGCCGCTGGTACGGCTTCCTGCGGATGCAGGGCAAGGTCGCCCGCCAGGCTCGCAAGATCCTCACCCCGTCGGAGACCTCACGGCGCGACATCGCCAAGGACTTCGGGGTCGACCCGGCGCGCATGCAGGTCATCCTGCTCGGCGTCGACGACGCGTTCGTGCCGCCCACCAAGCCGCGCGTGCCGGGGCGCATCCTGGCCATGGCCAGCGCCGACGCTCCGCTGAAGGGCATCTCGACGCTGCTCGAGGCGTTCGCCAAGCTGCGCACCGAGCGCGACCTCGAGCTGGTGCTGGTCACCAAGCCCCAGGCCGGCGGGCGCACCGAGAAGCTGATCGACAAGCTCGGCATCAACGACCACGTGCGGTTCGTCCACGGCGTCAGCGACGCCGAGCTGGTCGAGTTGATGGGCTCGGCCGAGATCGCCTGCGTCCCCTCGCTCTACGAGGGGTTCTCGCTGCCCACCGCCGAGCTGATGGCCTGCGCGACGCCCCTGGTCGTCTCGCGCGCCGGGGCCATCCCCGAGGTGGTCGGTCCCGACGGGCTGTGCGCCGACATGGTCACCCCCGGCGACGTCGGCGAGCTGCAGCGGGCCATCGCCGCGCTGCTCGACGACCCCGAGCGCCGAGGCCGGATGGGGCGTGACGGCCGCCGCCGGGTCGAGGAGATGTTCAGCTGGCGCGCCGTCGCCGCGACCACCGCCGCGGCGTACGAAGAGGTCATCGTCGACTACCGCCGCGAGCGCGGGCTGCCGATCGACGACCTCGAGAACCTGCTGCCCACGCCGCGCCAGCCGGCCCCGCGTGGCGGCCCGGACGAATCCCTGGACAACGACCCCCTGGACGACGAGGAGAGGGCCACGTGCTGACCGTTGACTTCGACCGGCTCGGGCTGCGGCCCGGCGAGCGGGTGCTCGACATGGGCGCCGGCGGCGGACGACACGCCTTCGAGATGTACCGCCGCGGCGCCGACGTGGTCGCCTTCGACATGGACGCCGACGAGCTGGCGGGCGTGCTGGAGATCTTCGGCGCGATGAAGGAGAACGGCGAGGTGCCCGACGGCGCGAACGCCGACATCAAGCAGGGCGACGCCCTCCAGTTGCCGTTCGCCGACGACGAGTTCGACCGGATCGTCGCCGCCGAGGTGCTCGAGCACATCCACGACGACGTCCGCGCCATCACCGAGCTGGTGCGCGTGCTGCGCCCCGGCGGCACGCTGGCGATCTCGGTGCCCCGCTGGCTGCCCGAGGTCATCAACTGGAAGCTCTCGGCCGACTACCACAACGCCGAGGGCGGGCACATCCGCATCTACACCGACCACGAGCTCATCGACAAGGTCACCAAGGCGGGCCGGTTCAACAACGGCCTCCCTGGTGAGGCGATGGTCTTCGAGGGCAAGGACTACGCCCACGGCCTGCACGCGCCGTACTGGTGGATCAAGTGCGCCGTGGGGGTCACCAACGACGACCACCCGGCGGCCCGCGCCTACCACAAGCTGCTGGTCTGGGAGATCATGAAGCAGCCCAAGGCCCTGCAGTACGCCGCGAAGGTGCTCGACCCGCTGATCGGCAAGAGCATGGTGCTCTACTTCCGCAAGCCGGAAGCCCACGCATGAGCCTGCCGCACGTCGACGGCGTCCTGAGCGCCGCCGAGATCGCCGAGACCGCGGCGTCGATCAAGGCCATGCAGGAGCCGTGCGGCGCCGTGCCGTGGACCACCGGCGAACACGTCGACATCTGGAACCACGTCGAGGCCGCCATGGCGATGCTCGTCGGCGGCGAGGTCGAGGCTGCCGAGGCGGCGTACGCCTGGGTGCCGACCATGCAGCGTCCCGACGGCTCCTGGCCGATGAAGATCGTCGCGGGCCAGGTCGACGACCCCCGCGGCGAGGTCAACATGTCGGCCTACTTCGCCGTCGGGGTGTGGCACCACTGGCTGGTGCGCAACGACATCGGGTTCGTGCGGCAGCACTGGCCCTCGGTGCGCGCCGGGCTCGACTGGGTGGTCAGCCAGCAGCTGCCGTTCGGGGGCATCAACTGGACCCCCACCGAGGACGGCGCGCTGCTCGCCGGGTCCTCGAGCATCTACCAGTCGCTGCGAGCCGGCGTCGCGCTCGCCGAGCTGATGGACGACCCGCAGCCCGAGTGGGAGCTCGCCGGCGGCCGGCTCGGCCACGCGGTGCGCGAGCACCGCGACCTGTTCCTCGACAAGGCCACCTACTCGATGGACTGGTACTACCCGGTACTCGGCGGAGCGGTCCGCGGGCCGGCCGGCGTCGAGCTGCTCGAGAGCAAGTGGGACCACTTCGTGCGCCCCGGCCTGGGCATCCTCTGCGTCGACACGAACCCGTGGGTCACCGGTGCGGAGACCTGCGAGCTCGCGATGGCACTCGACGCGCTCGGCGACCACCGGCGCGCCCGGCAGCTGCTCGCCGACATGCAGCACCTCCGTGACGAGGGCGGCAAGTACTGGACCGGATGGGTCTACGAGCTCACCCCCGAGCAGGAAGAGGAGTACGCCGCCCAGGGCGGGGTGAACTGGCCGCCGGAGTGGACGACCTACACCGCGGCCGCGGTCGTGCTCGCCGTCGACGCGCTGGGGGAGACCTACGGTCACGCCACCCCGGGCTCGGGGATCATGCGCGGCACCTCGCTGGCGCCGCACTTCGCCGAGCTCGCGCTCGAGTGCGGCTGCCCCTCGGCCGAGACCGTCAGCGCCGCTCGCTGAGGAAGGCCTCGAGCACCTCGACGACGAGGCGGTGGTCGTCGAGCTGCGGGAGGCCCGACACAGCGATCGTGCCGACGCAGCCGGTGTCGCGCACCAGCACCGGGAACGCGCCGCCGTGTGCGGCGTACCGGCTCGGGTCGAGGCGGGCGTCGGCGTCGAACGACTTGCCGTCGACGCGGAACTCCTCGCCCACTCGCAGCGAGGAGCGGCCGTAGCGGTCGACGACGGCGCACTTGCGCTCCAGCCATCCGTCGTTGTCCGCCGAGGCCCCCGGCAGCGCGGCGTGAAAGAGCCGCTGGCCGTTGCGGCGTACCGAGATCGCCACCGGCAGCCCGGCGGCGAGCGCCGCGTCGCGCAGGGCGACGCCGACCGCCCAGGCGGTCTGCTCGTCGAAGCTGTCGAAGACCAGGCGCTGCTCCTGGGCGGCCAGCTCGTCGAGCAGCTCTCGCGACGTCATCAGCCGACCCGCTCTCCGACGTCGCCGGCCGTGCGGCGCAGGACGCGCATCGACCCGACCGCCTCGACCTCGGTGAACGCGCCGCTCTGGAGCGCGCGGAGGAAGACGTGGTACGGCGGCTGGCCGCCGTCGGCGGGATCGGGGAACACGTCGTGGATCACCAGCAGACCGTCACGCATCAGCCAGTGCGCCCAGCCGGTGTAGTCGTTCTGCGCGTGCTCCTCGGCGTGGCCGCCGTCGATGAAGAGCATCGACAGCGGCGTGCGCCAGTGGGCGGCGACCGTGGTGGAGCGGCCGACCACGGCGACGACCTGGTCCTCGAGCCCGGCCCGCGCCAGCGTCTTGCGGAACACGGGGAGCGTGTCCATCAGCCCGAACTCGTCGTCGACCAGCGTGGCGTCGTGGTGCTCCCATCCGGCCTGGTTCTCCTCGGAGCCGCGGTGGTGGTCGACGGTGAAGACGACGGCCTGGGGGCCGCCGACCGCACGGGCGGCCGCGCCGAGATAGATCGCGGACTTGCCGCAGTAGGTGCCGACCTCGAGGACGGGTCCGTGGGAGAGCCGCTCCCGGGCCGCGCGGTGCAGCAGCAGTCCCTCGTCCTCGGGCATGAAGCCCTTCGCGGCTCGGGCGTGGGCGAGCAGGTCGGCGGGCATCCCGCTGGCGTCGGGGCTGGCCTCGGGGCTGGCATCGGGGCTGGCCTTCGGGCTGGTCGGGGAGGTCGTGGACACGGGGAGACCCTAGTCCCCCCGCGCATCAGGCTAGGATTGGAACACGTTCTAGTTCACGGGAAGGTCGGGCATGTCGATCGGGATCTCCGAGGAGCACGTGGAGCTGGCCGCGAGCCTACGCAAGTGGGCGGCGGCCGCCGCCGGCGCCGCAGCCGCCCGCGATGCCGAGAACGACCCCGAGACGGGGTTCGGCCAGGTGTGGAAGGGGGTCGTCGAGATGGGGCTGCCCGGCATCGGCCTCCCCGAGGCGGTCGGTGGCGGTGGCGGCTCAGTGCTCGACGTGGCCGTCGCCCTCGAGGCCTGCGCCCACGAGCTGCTGCCCGGCCCGCTGCTCGGGGTCACCGTCGCTGGAGCTCTGCTGGGCGAGACCCCCGGCCTCGGCGAGCGGATCACCGCCGGCGCCCACCTCGCGATCGGCCCGTCGCCGACCCTGCGCCTCGACGGCGACCGACTCGTCGGCACCGTCGAGATCGTGTGGGACGCTCCCGCAGCCGAGCTGCTGCTGCTCGGCGCGACCGGCGAGCAGGGCGAGCGGTGGTTCGTGCTCCCCGGCGACGCAGCGATCACCACGCCCCACCCGGTGCGCGACCTGACCCGGCGGACCGGCTCGGTCCGGGTCGACCTGCCGATCGCCGACACCGTCGCCGTGCCGCACCTCGACGCGGAGCTGCTGCACCGCACCATGGTCACCTTCGCCGCTGCCGAGGCCGCGGGTGTCGCCCGCTGGTGCCTGCAGACCGCCGTCGACTACGCGAAGGTGCGCGAGCAGTTCGGCCGCAAGATCGGGTCGTTCCAGGCGGTCAAGCACCTGTGTGCCGAGATGCTCGAGACGGCCGAGGCCGTCACCGCGGCGGCCTTCGACGTCGCGAACGCGGCGTTCGGTGTCGACGACGGTGGCGACGACCAGTGGGCGTTCGCCGCCGACGTCGCCCAGGTGACCGCGCTGGACGGCGCGGTCGAGGTCGCCAAGTCCTGCATCCAGGTCCTCGGTGGCATCGGGTTCACCTTCGAGCACGACGCCCACCTCTACCTGCGCCGGGCGATGACACTGCGCGGGCTGCTCGGAGACGGCGACGAGGCCGCGCTGCGGCTCGCGGGGCGCGCCGCCGACGGCGTACGGCGCCGGGTCGAGGTCGACCTCGAGGGCCGCGACGAGGCGGTACGCGGCGAGGTGCGGGCGAGTGTCGAGCGGATCGCGGCGCTGCCCGAGGACCAGCGGCGCGCGGCGCTGGTGGACGCCGGCTACCTCACCCCCCACTGGCCCACGCCCTACGGCTTGTCGGCCGACCCGGTGCAGCAGCTGGTCATCGACCAGGAGCTGGCCCGGGCGTCGGTCACGCGGCCCGACCTGGTCATCGCCGGATGGGCGCTGCCGACGATCCTCGAGCACGGCACGCCCGAGCAGCAGGAGCGCTTCGTGCGGCCCTCCCTGCTCGGCGAGCTGGTGTGGTGCCAGCTGTTCTCCGAGCCCGGCTCGGGCTCCGACCTGGCCTCCCTGCGCACTCGCGCGGAGCGGGTCGAGGGCGGCTGGCGGCTGACCGGGCAGAAGGTGTGGACCTCGGTCGCCGATCGCGCCGACTGGGCGATCTGCCTGGCCCGCACCGACGCCGACGCGCCGCAGCACCGCGGCATCAGCTACTTCCTCGTCGACATGCGCAGCGAGGGCATCGACGTGCGCCCGCTGCGCGAGATCACCGGCGAGGCGCTGTTCAACGAGGTGTTCCTCGACGAGGTGTTCGTGCCCGACGACTGCCTGGTGGGCGGGCTGAACGAGGGGTGGAAGCTGGCCCGCACCACGCTCGCGAACGAACGGGTCGCGATGGCCACCAGCCGGCTCGACAAGAGCACCGAGCGGGCGGTCTCGCTCGCTGCCCGTGGCGGGCTGAGCGACGCGCAGCTGGTGCGGGTGGGCCGGGCCGTGGCGCTCTCGACCGTGTGCACGCTGCTCGGCGTGCGCACCACCCTCCGCTCCCTGGCTGGCCGGGGACCGGGCGCGGAGTCGAGCGTCGCCAAGCTGCTCGGCGTACGCAACCGCCAGGACGGCTCCGAGTTGGTGGTGCGGCTGCTCGAGGAGCGGCTGGTGGCCGACGGGGACGAGGTGCGCGAGGCGGTGTGGGAGATGCTCAACACCCGTTGCCTCTCGATCGCCGGTGGCACCACCCAGGTGCTGCGCAACGTCGCGGGAGAGCGGATCCTCGGCCTCCCGCGTTAGCGCCGACCCGCCGTTCGTGGTGGGTGGTGGGGCGGTGACCTGCCGTTCGTGGTGGGTGGTGGGGCGGTGACCTGCCGTCCGTGGTGGGCAGGGGCCCCGGCGCTCCGGATCAGCGGTTCCCGAGCATGGCCAACCACGAGTGACGGCTCAGCGGGGATCGGCCAACCACGAGTGACGGGTCAGCTGGGATGGGCCAACCACGAGTGACGGGTCAGCGGGGATGGGCCAACCACGAGTGACAGGTCAGCGGGGATGGACCAACCACGAGTGACAGGTCAGCGGGGACGCGATCAGCCGCGGCCGTGCTCGCGGCGCCAGCCGTTCCAGTGCCAGTGCAGGTAGCGGTCGATGGCGCGGACCACGTGGGAGCTGCGGATCGAGGGGAAGACATCGAAGGCGTGCTGGGCGCCGGGCAGTTCGGCGTACACGACGGTCGCCCCGCCCTGCTCGCGCAGCCGCTCGACGAAGAGCCGGGCCTGCTCGACCGACACCAAACCGTCGTGGGTGCCGTGCAGCACGAAGAAGTCCGGTGCCTCCTTGGTGACCCGCAGCAGGGGAGAGGCGGCCTCGAAGACCTCGGGCGCGTCCTCCCAGCGCTGCCGCACGATGCGGGGCGCGAGGAACTTGTCGCGCATCAGCTCGGCGCTGCGCAGGCCGGTGCACCCGGCGAAGTCGTAGACGCCGTAGTGGGGCACCGCGACCTGGACGCTGGTGTCGACGTCCTCGAAGCCGGGCTGGTACGCCGGGTCGTTCGGCGTGACCGCGGCGAGCGCGGTCAGGTGCCCGCCGGCGGAGCCGCCGGTGATCGCGATGTAGTCGGGGTCCCCGCCGTGCTCGGCGATGTGCTCGCGGATCCAGGCGATCGCCCGCTTGACGTCGACGATCTGGGCCGGGAACGGGTCCCGCGGTGCCAGGCGGTAGTTGATCGCCACGCACACCCAGCCCTTGGCGGCCATGTGCTGCATCAAGGGGATGCCCTGCTGGTCCTTGTTGCCGATCGTCCACCCTCCGCCGTGCACCTGGAGCAGCACCGGGGCGCCGCTGACCTCGCGGCCGGCGGGCCGGTAGACGTCGAGCAGGCCGCGCCGGCCGTGCTCGGGGGCGTAGGGGAGGTTGCGCAGCACCTCGACCTCGTCGGTGCGCATCCGGAACGGGTAGACCAGCTTGCGCCACGGCACGGCGAGGTCGGCGGGGGTGGGCTTCGCGTCGAGCTGCTCGACGTAGTCGTAGCCGATGCCCTCGACCAGGGCGTCCTCGGCCTGCTGCTGCACCTGGCGGGCCAGGTGGATGAGGTAGCCGAGGCCGGCCGCGCTGGCCGCGGCGACCGCCAGGCCCCGGCGCTGGCGACGCGCGCCTCCGCGGGCCACCTGCACGGCTGCGTCGGCCGCGGTGATCCCGAGCAGCTGCGGCGCGAGCTCGCTGGTCAGCCAGCCCGGGAAGAACGTGGCCAGGCCGCCGCGGAAGCCCGGCACCGGACGGATCGCGTTGGCGGTGAGTGCGGCGGTCACGAGCTGGCGGCGCAGGAACGACATGGAACGCATTCTAGTTAACTCGGGCTGCGCCCGGCCGGGGCTCCGTCCGGCGGAGGGGGAGCGCACCGAGCCCGTCACCGGTTCCCCGCCTTTCGCGGCGCCCTCGGGGTGACCGCGCTCACACGAAGCGTCGTACGCTGTGCCTCGTTGGAAGGTGGAACCTGTTTCACTTCCGGGAGGTCAAGGCCGTGGATCGTCTGTCCGGACTCGACGCCAGCTTCTTGTACCTCGAGACGCCGGCGCAGCTGCTGCACGTGTGCGGGGTGATCGTGATGGATCCGGCGACCGTGCCGGGCGGCTACAGCTTCGAGGAGTTCCAGGCCGAGCTCGACAACCGGGTGCGCGACGTGCCCGCGTTCACGCGGCGGTTGCGCCGGGTGCCGCTGGATCTGGACCACCCCGTGTGGGTGCGCGACACCGACTTCGACGTCGAGCGGCACGTGCACCGGCTGGCGCTGCCTAGGCCGGGCGGCTACCGCGAGCTCACCGAGCTGACCGGCCACCTGGCCGGGCTGCCGTTGGACCGCTCCCGCCCGCTGTGGGAGATGTGGGCCATCGAGGGGTACGACGGCGGCGACGGCCGCGAGCTGGTCGCGGTGTTCTGGAAGATGCACCACGCGACCGTCGACGGCGTCTCGGGCGCCAACCTGGTCTCCCACCTGTGCAGTCTCGAGCCCGACTCGCCACCGCTGGGCGGCGCCGAGGACCGGTTCGGCCGCGACCCGCGCAAGCTGGAGCTCTTCGGCCGCGCCCTGGTCGGCAACGCCACGCGCCCCTTCGCCGCCGTCAAGCTGCTGACGCCGTCGGTGCAGCTGATCACCAAGACCGTCGAGCGGGCGCGCGCCGGGACTGCGATGGCGGCCCCGCTGACGGCGCCGCGCACCTCCTTCAACGGCACCATCACCTCGCACCGCACGATCGGGCTGGGCGACATGGACCTCGGCGACGTCCGCGCGGTCAAGGACGCCAGCGGCACCACCGTCAACGACGTGGTGCTCACGGTCGCCGGCGGCGCGCTGCGCTCCTACCTCGAGGATCGTGGCGAGCTCCCCGACGACTCGCTGCTGGCGACGGTGCCGGTCTCGGTGCGCGAGGTGTCGAGCCGAGACGGGGGCGCGAACAAGGTCTCGGCCCTGTTCGCCAAGCTCGGCACCGACGAGCCCGACCCGGTGGAGCGGCTGCGCGAGATGGCGCGCCGCAACCGCAACGCCAAGGAGCACCACAACGCGATCAGCGCCGACGCGCTGCAGGACTGGGCGCAGTTCGCGGCGCCGCGCACGTTCGGGCTCGCGATGCGCGCCTACGCCAATCTGCGGTTGGCCGAGCGGCACCCGGTGGTGCACAACCTGGTGATCTCGAACGTGCCCGGGCCGCCGGTGCCGCTCTACTTCCTGGGCGGGCGGATCCAGGCGCTCTACCCCCTGGGGCCGGTCTTCCACGGCGCCGGGCTCAACGTCACGGTGATGTCGAACAACGGGCAGCTGCACGTGGGTGCGATCGCCTGCCGGGAGTCGGTGCCCGACATCGACGCGCTCGTGTCGCGCTTCCCCGAGGAGCTGGCGCGGCTGAAGGCGGCGGTGCTGGGCGAGGGTGCCGCGACGCCGATCAGGGGACGCCGCACGTCCCGATCCTGAGGCGGAGGCTCAACCGGCGGCGGCCCGCCGGCGCGCGTCGACGGTGGCGGCCGCCTCCAGCAACGCCGGCACGAACTTCTCCGACTCGAGCACGCAGCCGGCGTGCCCGGCGTCGACGTCGTGCACGGTGGCGCCGGGGATCATCCGGGCCAGCGCCAGCTGGCGGGCGGTCGGGATCACCCGGTCGCGCTGGTTGACCACCACCGCCGTGGGCACGTCGATGCGCCCCAGCCAGGGCCGCGAGTGGTGCCGGCTCAGCGCCGCCAGCGCCTGCCCGATCGCCCAGGGGCTGGTGCGGCGGAACTCGCTGAGCACCCAGTCGTGCATGTCGCCCTTGAACACGCCGACGGCCTCGCCCACCAGGCGGGAGGCGTGCACGGCGGTGCGGGAGCGGGAGACGCCTCGCGCTCCTGCCATGGAGACCTCGACGCCGGCGAGGAAGAGCCGTTCGGCGGGGGTGTTGCGGAAGCGGTCGGTGGTCGCGCACAGCACCAGGCCGCGCACCAGGTCGGGGTGCTGGCGCCAGGTGCGCTGGGCGACGATCGAGCCCATCGAGTAGCCGGCCACGATCACCTCGCGCAGGTCGAGGACCTCGGCCAGTGCCGCGACGTCGTCGGCGCAGTCGACCAGCGAGAACGACTCGCTCTGGATGCCCCGGCCGTGCCAGCGCTGGTCGAGGGTGACCACCCGGAAGCGCTGGGACAGCGGCCGGATCGCGGGGAACCAGGTGAGCAGGCCGGTGCAGCCGAGCGCGTGCAGCAGCACGATCGTGGGCGAGTCGGGCGTCGGTCCGGGGGTGTCGGTGACGTAGGTGGAGCCGCGCCCGGGCAACTCGACCATCTCGCCTTCGGGGATCTGGGTCCACGGCACATAGATGCGACGACGCACCAGCTGGCGCGGCAGGGCGCGGGGTGAGAACGCGACCATCGGGGCCTCCCTTCGGTCAGCCGGTGCGACTAGACTAGAACAGGTTACAGTTCTCGCGCAGGTACCCCCGACCGGCAGGAGTCACCCGGTGACGCAGGCATCGACGACAACGTCCCCCGCCCCACCCACCCGCGCTCAGGACGACGAGTCGAGCGCCGCCGTGCGGGCCGTCGTCGCCGAGGTCCTCGACCGGTCCGTCGGCGACCCCGCGGCCGACTGGGCGGCACTCGCCGGGGCCGGACTGCTCGGCCTGCCGGTCCCCGAGGCCCACGGCGGGGAGGGGCTGGGCCTCCCCGAGGTCGGGGTGCTGCTGCGCGAGACCGGAGCCCGTGCCGTGCAGCTCCCGCTCTGGGAGACGCTGTGCTGCGCCACCTTGACCGTGGCCGCAGCCGGCTCCGCCGCACAGCAGGAGGCGCTGCTGCCGGGCGTCGCGGCCGGCGAGACCCTGCTCGCGCCCGCCCTGCGCGAACCCGGTCGCCGCCTCGCCGCCGATCCCACCACCGCCTACGACGACGGCGCGGTCACCGGCCGCAAGATCGCGGTCACGTACGCCGACCAGGCCGACCGCCTGCTGGTCACTGCCGCGACGGGCCGGGGCACGGTCGTGGCGGTGGTCGACCCGCGGGGCCCCGGGGTCACGCTGCTGCCGTCCGGCTCCTCGACCGGGCGCCTCCAGCACACGATCGTGCTCGACGGCGCTCCGGCGGAGCTGCTCGGCGACGGCCCGGACGGCCACCCCGACGCGGCGCGCATCCTGCGCGAGCACGCGGTGGCCGGGCTGGCGCTCACCGCCGCCGGGGTGGTCTCGGGCGCCCGTGACCTGACCGCCGGCTACGTCAAGGAGCGCGAGCAGTTCGGTCGCCGGCTGGCCGAGTTCCAGGCGGTGGCCCAGCAGGTCGCCGACGTCTACATCGCCTCGCGCACCATCGACCTGGCCGCCGACAACGCCGCGTGGCGGGTCTCCGCCGGCCTGCCGGCTGACGACGACCTCGCGGTCGCGGCGTACTGGGTCTGCGCGCAGGCGCCCGCCGCGCTGCGCACCTGCCACCACCTGCACGGCGGGATGGGCGTCGACGTCACCTATCCGCTGTCGCGCTACTTCTCCTGGGTCACCGACCTGGTGCACGCCCTCGACACGGGCGCCGAGCAGGTGCCGGTCGAGAGTCCGGCGGCGAAGAACCTCGAGCTGAGCGAGGACCAGCGCCGGCTCAAGGCCGAGCTGCGGCAGTACTTCCACACGCTCGCCGCCGAGGGCGAGCACCGCGAGGCGGCGCTGCGCGCACCCGCGATGGGCCCGCTGCCCGACCCGCAGGCCACGGCCGTCGACCGGCACGGCGAGTCCTACCAGCGCACGGTGCGCCGGATGGGTCGTGACGGGTGGATGGGCGTCGGCTGGCCCCGGGAGTACGGCGGCCACGGTCTCGGCGAGGTCGAGCAGACCATCTTCGCTAACGAGGCCCAGCACGCCGACGTGCACCTGCCCGCGGTCACGCTGCAGACGGTCGGCCCCACGCTGATCCGCTACGGCACCCAGAAGCAGAAGGACCTGTTCCTGAAGCGGATCCTCGAGGGTGAGGTGCACTTCGCGATCGGCTACAGCGAGCCCGACGCCGGCACCGATCTCGCCTCCCTGCGCACCACGGCGCGCCGCGACGGAGACCACTACGTCGTGAACGGCCAGAAGCTGTGGACCACCGGCGGCCACCAGGCCGACTACCTGTGGCTGGCGGTGCGCACCGACCCCGACGCCCCCAAGCACAAGGGCATCTCGATCCTGATCGTCGACACCTCCGACCCCGGCTACTCCTGGACCCCGATCATCACCGCCGACGGCTCCCACCACGTCAACGCGACCTACTTCAACGACGTGCGGGTGCCGGTCGACATGCTGGTCGGCGAGGAGAACCAGGGCTGGCGGCTGATCACCACCCAGCTCAACCACGAGCGGGTGATGCTCGGGCCGGCCGGACGCATCGAGGGGCTCCGCGACCGGGTCGCGTCGTGGGCGGGCAAGGCCGGAGTCCTCGACCGCCCCGACGTGGCCGCGACGATGGGCCGGGTGACCGCGGCCTTCCGGGTCAACGAGCTGCTGAACTGGGAGGTCGCCCGGGCCGCGGCGACCGGCGAGGTGTCGGTCGGCGACGCCTCCTCGTCGAAGGTGTTCGCCGCCGACCAGGTCCAGCACCTGCTGGCCGAGCTGACCGCGGTCGTGCACCGCTACGGAGACCCGGCCGAGCCGGAGACGGGAGCGTTGATGGACTATCTCGACGCCCAGAAGAAGCGCAACCTCGTGCTCACCTTCGGCGGTGGGGTCAACGAGGTGCAGCGCGAGCTGATCGCGATGTTCGGCCTGGGCCTGCCCAAGGTGCCGCGATGAGCCACCCCACGAGCGCGACCGCGGAGCCGCTGGTCGACCCCGCCGTCCACGAACAGGTGATGGCCGAGGCCGAGCGGATCAAGGCGCTCGGCGAGGCGTCCGAACGGCTCGCCCGCGACCCGGTCAACCAGCCGACGATCAGCAACTGGCTCGAGGCGATGGGCAACGACAACCCCCGGTTCCGCCAGGGCGAGGCGCCGCCGTCGATGGTGCAGGTGTGGACGATGTACGGCCTGGGCGGCAAGGCACCGGCCGACGACCCGCTGCACGCGATGATGAACGTGCTGACCGACACGGGCTTCACCGCCGTGCTGGGCACCAACTGCGAGCAGAGCTACGAGCGCTACCTGCGGGTCGGCGAGCAGCTGCGGGTCACCACGGCCCTCGACTCGGTCGTCGGCCCGAAGAAGACAGCGATGGGCGTCGGCTACTTCGTCACCTCGCGCAGCACCTGGTACGTCGACCACGAGGACGGCAGCGCCGAGCAGGTCGCCTCGATGCTGTTCCGGGTCCTGAAGTTCGTGCCCACACGGGCGGTCCAGCCCCCCGTGGACCCCCCGGAGGCGTCCGTGGCGGACGCGGCTGACGGACCGGACGCCAGCCGTTTCGTGCTCCGCCCCATGAAGAACCGCGACACCGAGTTCTTCTGGGAGGGCACCGCGGCCGGCGAGCTGCGCGTGCAGCGGTGCAACGCCTGCGGGGTGCTGCGGCATCCGCCGGGCCCGGCCTGCCCGTCCTGCGGTGCGCTCGACCGCGGGCACGTGGCCGCCTCGGGCCGCGGCACGGTCTTCTCCTACGTCGTGCACCGCCACCCGCCGGTGCCCGGCCGCGAGCTGCCCATCCTGCTCGTCCTCGTCGACCTCGACGAGGGCGTCCGCATGGTCGGCGAGCTCGTCGACACCGAACCCACCGAGGTCGAGATCGGGATGCCGGTCCAGGTCGACTTCCGCCGCGTCGACGACGACCTGACCCTGCCGGTCTGGCGACGGACCGGCCCTGCCGAAGGGAGCCGCGCATGAGCCGCACCATCGCCGTCGGCGACCAGCTGCCCACCTGGGAACTGCCGCTGACCCCGACCACCGTGGTCAGCACCGCGATCGCGACCCGCGACTTCCAAGACGTCCACCACGACCGCGACATCGCCCAGGCGGCCGGCTCGAAGGACATCTTCGTCAACATCCTCACCAGCAACGCCCTGGTCGAGAAGTACGTCACCGACTGGGCCGGCCACGGCGCCAACCTGCGCGGGATCGCGATCCGCCTCGGCGCCCCCGCCTACCCCTACGACACCCTGTCCTTCACCGGCACGGTGGCCGCCGTCGACGACGGCGTCGCCACCATCGAGGTGACCGGGGCGGTCTCGCTCGGTGCCCACGTCACCGGCACGGTGCGGATCGAGGTGCCGGCATGACCGGCGACACCGGCAGGACGCTGAGCCGGCAGACCGCCATCGTCGGCATCGGCGCCACCGAGTTCTCCAAGGAGTCCGGCCGCTCCGAGCTGCAGCTCTCCGTCGAGGCGGCGCGGGCCGCGCTCGCCGACTGCGGGCTGACCCCCGCCGACGTCGACGGGCTGACCACCTTCACGATGGACACCTCCAGCGAGATCGCGCTCGCCCGCGAGCTCGGCATCCCCGAGCTCCGGTTCTTCAGCCGGATCAACTACGGCGGCGGGGCCGCCTGCGCCACCGTGCAGCAGGCGGCCATGGCCGTCGCCACCGGCGTCGCCGACGTCGTGGTCTGCTACCGCGGCTTCAACGAGCGCTCGGGCAGCCGGTTCGGCCAGTTCAGCGTCGCCGCGGCCACCCAGGTGAACACCAACGGTCTCGACAACGCCTGGACCTACCCGATGGGGCTCGGCACCCCCGCCGCCACCGTGGCGATGCAGGCGCGGCGCTACCTGCACGAGTACGGCGCCACCTCGGAGGACTTCGGCCGGGTCGCCGTGGCCGACCGCCGGCACGCCGCCACCAACCCGAACGCGTTCTTCTACGGGAAGCCGATCACCCTCGAGGACCACCAGGCCTCCCGGATGATCGCCGAGCCGCTGCACCTGCTCGACTGCTGCCAGGAGAGCGACGGGGCGGTCGCCCTGGTGGTGACCTCCGCTGACCGGGCGCGCGACCTGCCGCACCCCCCGGCGTACGTCGTGGCGGCGGCGCAGGGCAGCGGGCGCGACCAGTTCGTGATGACCTCCTACTACCGCGACGACATCGGCATCCCCGAGATGGGCGTGGTCGGCCGGGAGCTGTGGCGCCAGTCGGGCCTCGGCCCCGACGACATGGCGATGGGCGTGCTCTACGACCACTTCACGCCGTACGTGCTGATGCAGCTCGAGGAGCTCGGCTTCTGCGGGCCAGGCGAGGCGAAGGACTTCATCGCCGACGGCGCGATCGAGATCGGCGGCCGCCTGCCGCTCAACACCCACGGCGGCCAGCTGGGCGAGGCCTACATCCACGGCATGAACGGCATCGCCGAGGGGGTCCGGCAGGTGCGTGGCACCTCGGTGAACCAGGTGCCCGACGTGCAGCACCTGGTGGTCACCGCGGGCACCGGGGTGCCGACCAGCGGGCTGGTCCTCGGCCGCTGATCAGCGGCCCAGGCGCTCCTCGAAGAAGCCGAGCACCGCGTCGACGGCCTCCTGACGACGGTGCTCGGTGACGGTCGAGTGTCCGCGCCCCGGCAGGTCGACGCGCAGGAACGCGTCGCCGAGCTCCTCGCCGAGGCGGTCGAACCTGGATCCGGTCATCGGGTCGCGCTCGAACTGCAGCCCCAGCACCTGGCATCCGCCGGCCGCCCGCTGCCTGACCGCAGCGAGGTCGGCGGGGGAGAGGTTGAGGTCGCCGCGCCGGCGGCGGCCGACCGCGAACGGCACCGACGGCTGGCACAGCACCGGTGCGGCCACCGAGGTGTCGACCATCATCGCCAGCGCGAACCCGCCGGTGAAGCACATGCCGAGCGCGCCGACGCCGGGACCGCCGAGCTCGGCGTGCAGGGTCCGGGCCAGGCTCCGCAGCCAGCCGGCGACAGGGGAGGTGACCCCGGTGGCGAGCTTGGTGAACTCACGGCTCACGCAGACCTGACCCAACGCCCGGGCCAGCGTCGGCGCCGAGGGCTCGGCACCGGTGCGGCCGAACAGCTCGGGCAGCACCACGGTGTAGCCCTCGGCCACCAGCTCCTCGGCGAACGCCACCACCTTCGGCGTGAGGCCCGGGATCTCGTGGATCACCACCACGCCCGGGCCGGTGCCGCGGCGGTACGTCGGGTGGCTGACGCCCTGGTGCGTGTGCGTGCCGCGGGTCCAGCCCGCCAGGAGCAGGGTGTCGGTGCTCATGTGCGGAGTATGGGTACGGTCGCGGCATGTCGGAACCACCCGTCTCAGCGCCGTCGACCGGGGAGCCGGCCGGTCCGGCCGGCCGGGACCGGCGCCGGCACGCCCTGGAGCTGGTGCCCGACGAGGCCGGGCAGGAGGCGGTGCGGCGCGACTGGCAGCGGCTGCGCGACGCGGGGCTGCCCTCGCAGCTGGACCACCGGGGCCCCACCAACGCACCGCACCTGACCGTGGTCTCGGCCCCGGAGCTGCCCGAGGCCGCGCTCGACGTCGCCCGGGTGCGCCTGGGCGCGCTGCTGCCCGTCCGGGCGCGAGCGGCCGGGATCCTGCTCCTGGGTGGCCCGCGGCTGACCGTGGCCAGGGCCGTCGACCTCGACGACGACGTCGTACGCCGGGTGCTGGCGGTGCGCGTGCAGGTGCCGGACCGCGACCACGTCGGGTGGCTGCCGCACGTGACCCTCGCCCGCCGGCTCGATCGGTCCGACGCCCAACGGGCACTCGACGTGCTCGGCCACGACGACGTGGTGCTGCGCCTCTCCGAGCTGCGCCGCTGGAATCCCGACCGCGGTTGGGTGACCACGATCGCGCAGGCCTGACCCGTCAACGTCGACGGCGTGCTCTACCGTCGACCCGTGGCCGACGTCATCGACCCCGAGACCCCGCTGGACCCGCCTCTCGACCCTCCACTGGACGCCGAGGAGCAGCGGGTCCTCGGCGCCCTGCTCGAGAAGCAGGTCACGGTCCCGGCCAGCTATCCGCTGACGCTGAACAGCCTGCGCACCGCCTGCAACCAGAGCAGCAGCCGAGACCCCGTGGTGGCCTACGACGAGGCGGGCGTCGAGGCGACGGTGCGGCGGCTCAAGGAGCGGGGCCTGGTCAAGGTGGTGTGGGCCGACCGCGGCCCGCGCACCCTGAAGTTCCACCAGCTGCTCAGCCACCAGCTCGAGCTCGACGATGCCGAGCGCTCCGTGGTCACCGTGCTGCTGCTCCGCGGCGCGCAGACGCCCGGCGAGCTGCGGGCCCGCACCGAGCGGCTGCACCCCTTCGCCGACCGAGACCAGGTCGAGGCGTGTCTCGCGGGCCTGGCCGCGCGGTCCCGGCCACTGGTGCGCGAGCTCGAGCGGCGTCCCGGCCAGCACGACCGCCGGTGGACCCATCTGCTCGGCGCCGTCACCGAGCCGGCTGTGGCCGCCGCGGCGCCCGCCGTGGACCGCGAGAGCGTGCTCGCCGCCGGCCCCGAGGCCCGCGACGCCAGGGTGCGCGCGTCCTACGACGCGGTGGCCGCGGCGTACGCCGAGCGGCTGGGCGACGAGCTCGCCGGTCAGACGTTCGAGGCCTGGCTCCTCGACCGGGTGGCCGCGGAGGCGGCCGGGGGGCAGGTCGTCGAGGTGGGGTGCGGGCCGGGCCATGTCACCGCGCACCTGGCGGCGGCGGGTGCCGACGCGAGCGGCCTCGACGTCTCGCCGGCGATGGTGGCCGAGGCCCGCCGGAGGTTCCCCGAGGGGCGCTACGACGTCGGCGACCTGCGCCGGCTGATGCGGCCGAACTCCGCGGCCGGCTGGTCGGCGGTGCTCGCGTGGTACAGCCTCATCCACCTGGCGGCCTCCGAGCTGCCCGACGCGGTCGCCGCCCTCGCACGACCGTTGTTGCCCGGCGGCCGGCTGGTGTTGGCGCTGCATGCCGGCGCGGGGGTGCGCCACAACGCCTGCTGGTTCGACGTGCCGGTCGACCTCGACGTGGTGCTGCACGACCCGCACGACCTCGTCGCGATCGTGGGGGCGGCCGGACTGGTCGACGTCGAGTGGTACCACCGGGGCCCGCTGGCCGGTCGCGGCGAGACCACCGAGCGTCTCTACGTGGTGGCACGCAAGCCTGCCTGAGTGCGACGGTGCCTGATCGAGCGCGGCGACCGGGCGCTGTGGTGGGACCGGGGTGTTGCTACCACGCCTGGGTTCTTTACTCTGCGACGCATGACGCAGCCTCCTGCCGGTCCACCTCCTGCCGGACCTCCTCCCGCTGGACCACCTCCCGCCGGTCCACCGCCGACCACCCCGGAGAGCCCCTCGCGCGGCCACGGCGCCCTCCCCCCGAAGGAGGACCTGCTCCGCGGGGCCGACCGGGTGCTGGTCGCCCTCGGCGTCGGGCTCCTGGCAACCGCGGTGGTGGTCTCGACGCTCTACACGCGTGACCGAGGCTTCCTCGACGGCACGAACTTCGCCATGGGGGTGCTCGCCAGCCTGGCGCTGCTCGGCGTCGCGGCCGCGGGCTGGGTGCTCGACCGCGCCCGCGACCGCGAGACCGACCTGGTCGCCTGGCCGGGGGCCTTCGGCGTCGTCGGGGTCGGTCTGATGATCGGCGTCCTCATGGACGACAACCAGGCCACCGCCTACGTCGTGGGGCTGGTGGTCGCGGCTCTCGCAGCGGGCGGCTACCTGCTCACTCGGCGGTCACCGTTCGTCCTGGTCGCCGTGGCCGGGCTTTCCGCCTTCTACAGCCAGGCGATCGAGGACATCTTCGACCTCGGCGAGGGCGGCGACAACGCTGCTGCCGGCGCGAGCGCCGCCCTGCTGGTCTTCACGATCGCGGTGACCGTGGCGGCCTGGTGGCTGCCCGAGCGCGTGCTCGTGGGTGTCACCGTCGGCGCGGTCGCCGTGCTCGGCAACGCGGTGCTCCTGATCGGCCTGGGTGTGCTCGCGGCGGTGCAGACCGCGTTCAGCGCCTTCGAGATGCCCGAGCTGACCTTCGACGACCTCGAGGAGGGGAGCGGCGACCTGTCCGCCTTCCAGCCCGAACGGTTCGACGCCTACGACAACGACGTGTGGACGATCGTGGCGTTCACGATGCTGCTGGTCATCGGCTGGGCAGCCTGCGCCCTGCTCACCCGTGCGGTCGGCTACCGGCTGCTGGTCGTGGCCGGACTCGCGCTGGTGGTGCCCGTCGCGCCCCTAGCGCTGTCGGCCGACCACCCGACGTACTGGGAGCTGGTCTTCGCCGTCCTCGGCGGTGCGGTGTTGGCGATGGTGCTGGCGCGGGTGCTGTTCGCCCGGCGTGCCGAGCCGGCCGGGAGGCCACCCTCCTGAAATGACCGACGGCGGCCACGATGCGTGATCGTGGCCGCCGTCGGCGGTGGTGCTGGGGGTCTGGTCAGACCGCGCGCACGTTCTCGGCCTGGGGGCCCTTGGGGCCCTGGGTCACGTCGAACTCGACACGCTGCTCCTCACGGAGCGACTTGAAGCCGGTGCCGCTGATCGCGGTGTGGTGGACGAACACGTCCGCGCCGCCGCCATCCTGGGCGATGAAGCCGAAGCCCTTGTCGTCGCTGAACCACTTCACGGTGCCTTGCGTCATGCGTATTCCTCTTCGATTCGATGCGTGGAGGACGCACTTCGCCCGCCACGGAGCTGAAGACATCTGCAGGGCGACCTGATGTCCAGCGGAAGCGAGAACCAAGGAACGATGCGATGAACCGGTGCCCGCGAGGCGGGCGCACGAGGGAGTTGGATCCCTTCAACACCCCCCACCGTAGCAGTGTCCGGGGGCGGCGACCCCATCGCAGCCGGGCGGCATGATCCCGACCGGCCGGGGGAACCGCAGTGTCGGTGGCGGGTGTCCGCCCGCCGGCCCACACCGACGACGAGAGAAGGGCAGTCGATGGCGACGTACGACGCAGACCTGCAGGCGGCCGTGGACGCCACCTCGGTGGCCAAGGACGCCGGGGAGGTCGAGCCGGGCGGTCTGGCCGACTACCTGCGCCGAGAGCTGGCCGAGCGCGAGATCGAGACCAGCGACGACGCCTGGGTGCAGATGGTCGTCGAGAACATCGAGCGCGACCCGAACTTCATGGTCGACACCGAGCCGAGCGACTACACCTCGCCGGAACGGGGCCAGGAGTCCTGACCCGCGGGGCCGGTCAGGCCTCGGTCAGCACGCAGTCGGCGAGCACCGGTGCGCCGTCGCGGTCGCCCTCGCCGGCGATCGTGGCGGCGGCCACCACGCGGCTACCCTCGCGCCAGCCGCGCACCCGGATCGTCTCCCCGGGGAAGACCACGCCGGCGAACCGGGCGGTGAACGAGCCCACCCGGGTGGCGTCGGCGCCGAGCAGCTCGTCGGTGAGCGTGCGCAGCACGATGCCGTAGGAGCAGAGCCCGTGCAGGATCGGCGCCGGGAAGCCCGCCGCCTTCGCGAAGTCGGGGTCGGCGTGCAGGGGGTTGCGGTCACCGCACAGCCGGTAGAGCAGTGCCTGCTGGGGCGTCACGGCGTACGTCGTGTCGGTGTCCGGCGCGCGGTCGGGAAGCTCGACCTTCTCGGAGGTGCCGCGGTCGCCACCGAAACCGCCCTCGCCGCGCACGAAGATCGAGGAGCGCACCGTCCACAGCTCCTCGCCGGACGGCGCGGTGGCGACGCCCTCCTGCCAGATCACCGCGGCCTTGCCCTTGTCCCACACCTCGCTGATCCTGGTGCGGATGCTCGCCGAGCCGGCCGTCGGCAGCGGGCCGTGCACGGTGATCGACTGGGAGCCGTGCACCACCTGGGCCAGGTTGATCTCGCAGCCGGGCAGGTCCAGCGGCGGCGGGTCGGTCTCGTGGAAGGTGGGCGCCACGACGCCGAACGACGGCAGCACCTGCAGCGCGGGGCCGTCGAGGGTGTAGCGGAGGGCGTCGGGGGAGACCTGGTCGCCCGGCCGTGAGCCGGCGCCGATGCCGAGGTGGTAGAGCAGCACGTCGCTGGCGGTCCAGGAGAACTCGCGGGTGCCCAGGTCGGCCCCGACGGCGACGGACGGGTCGATCGGCATCAGGCGGTCTCCTTCTCGGTGGCGGGCTCGGTGGGGGTCGTGGCGGTGGAGCCGGCGGCCGCGAGGTCTTCGGCGGCCAGGTAGCCGAACGTGATCGCCGGCCCGATGGTGGCGCCCGGGCCCGCGTAGGTGCGGCCCATCACCGCCGCAGAGCAGTTGCCGGCGGCGTACAGGCCGGCGATGACCGACCCGTCGGGGCGCAGCACCCGCGCCCGCTCGTCGGTGACCAGCCCGCCCTTGGTGCCGAGGTCGCCGGGCACGATCTTGACCGCGTAGAACGGCGCCTGGTCGATCACGTGCAGCGATGGGTTCGGCTTCACGGTGGGGTCGGAGTAGTACTTGTCGTAGGCGCTCTCGCCGCGGCCGAAGTCGGCGTCGACCCCGGAGCGGGCGAAGCCGTTGAAGCGCTCCACCGTGGCCTTCAGGCTCTCCGCCGGCACCTCGATCTGGGCGGCCAGCTCCTCGAGGGTGGCGGCCTTCTTCACCGTGCCGTTCTTGTACCAGCGGCCGGGGAACGGCTGTCGGGGGGAGAGCCCGGCGAAGAGGTAGCGGTTGCGGTAGCGCTGGTCGATCACCATCCACGCCGGCACGTGCGAGACGCCGGTGGCCTGGCCGCGGTAGATCTCGTGGACCGCCTCGACATAGGGGAGCGCCTCGTTCATGAAGCGCTTGCCGTCGGCGTTGACGATGATCGACCCCGGCAGGTTGCGCTCGGCCAGGCAGAACCACGGCCCCGAGGGCAGCGGGATCGTGGGACCCCACCAGGCGTCGTCCATCAGGTCGACCTCGGCCCCGGCGGCGATGCCGGCGAGGATGCCGCCGCCGGTGTTGTTCTGCGACCCGGTCGTCCAGTCCACGGAGGTGGGGGAGGGTTGGTGCTTCTCGCGCAGCTCGAGGTTGCGCTCGAAGCCGCCGCTGCCGAGCACCACGCCGCGCCGCGCTCGGATCTCGTGGGCCTGCCCGTCGCGGGTCACCCGGACGCCGACCACCCGGCCGTCCTCGATCAGCAGGTCGGTGAGCTCGGTCTCGTAGGCCACCGGGACGCCCGCGTCGATCAGGCCCTGGCGCAGGCCGATCGCCAGCGCGTTGCCCATCGCATACATCCGCTGCCCGCGCAGCAGGCTGACCAGCCGCTTGGCCATCACCTTGAGCATCGTGAGCGGGCCGCGGACCGTGCGCAGTCCCAGGCTGATCTTGCGGAAGTCGGCCTGGGTGACGATCAGGTTGGCCGGGGCCTTGGTGTACTGCGGGTGCAGCCGGTCCAGCTCGGGGCCGAGGAAGCGGGCGTCCAGGGGCACCGGCTCGACGCTGCGGCCCAGGGCCCGTCCGCCGGGCGCCTCGGGGTGGTAGTCGGAGTAGCCGGGCACCCAGCGCAGCCGCAGCGGGGTCTTGGCGCGCAGGAAGTCGAGCACCTCGGGGCCGCGGTCGAGGTAGGTGTCGCGGCGCTGCTTGGGGACGACGTCGCCGACGATCGCGTCGAGGTAGCGCTTGGCCTCGGCGAGGTCCCCGGCGGCGACCTGGCCCGCGGCCCGCAGCGCGTAGTTGCCCGGGACCCACACACCGCCTCCGCTGCGCGCGGTGCTGCCGCCGAACCAGGGGCTCTTCTCGACCAGCACGGTGTCGAGGCCGAGGTCCGCGGCCCGGAGCGCGGCGGCCATCCCGGCGCCTCCGGCACCGACGACGACGACGTCGACCTCGGCGGGAAGCGGGTCCACGGAGGGGGTGCTCATGGCGCGGAACTGTAACAGGTTCTAGCTGGCTTCCGGGTCGTCGACGTAGGGCCGGGCGTACGCCGGCACCGCCGGCTCGGCGGACACCCACCGGCGTGGGTCGGCGAGCCCGGTGGCGAAGCGGGCCACGCCCCGGAGGAAGGCGAGGGAGCCGAGCGGGTCGCCGTGCGGGATGAACACCTGTTCGCAGGTGTCGCCGGGAAGCCGTGCGGGGTCGGCGGGTCCCGAATGGGTGAGCGCGTCGAGGGTCAGCGCGTAGGCCACCGGGTCGCCGAGGATCATGGCGTGCTCGGAGGGGTCCTGGACACAGACGTCCTGGAGCAGCACATTGGCGGCGCCGTCGAGCTGTGAGGCCGCGGGCTGGGGCCGCACGATCTCGTCGTACTGAGTGAACAGCGACGACACGTCGACACCCGCGGGGATCGGCGCGGTGCGCAGCGCGGCGACGTGGTCGGATCCCCTGCGCAGCTGCCAGGCGAGCGGGGCGCACCGGCGCGCGAGGCACAGCTCGTCGGCGAGCTGGGTGCCGCCGAAGGGGCCGGCCAGGCCGACCACGTCGGTGACCCGCTCCGCGATCCGGGGCCAGAACTTGACCGCCCACACGGCCAGCGCCGCGCCTTGGCTGTGGCCTACGACGGCGACCGGTCCGCCGGCCTGGCGCGACGCCGTACGGACCGCGGCGCGGACGTGCTCGGCGGCGACGGCGAGGCTGCCGAGACCGTGGTCGGGCAGCTGCACCGCACAGGTGGCGAAGCCGTCCGCACGGAGCGCCGGCTGGTAGTTCCACGACCAGGTCTCGTCGATGGTCTCGCCGGTGCCGTGCACGAGCAGGACGACGCCGCGGGCCGCACGTAGCTCGGCCACGGGCTGGCAGTGCGTCGCCTGCGCGAGGGTCGAGGAGGCCCGGGTCGGGGCCGGCGTGGTGGCCGCAGGAGCCGCGTCCACCGGACCCGGCGCGGCCACGAGGGCCAGGGTCAGCGCGGGGAGGATGGTGAGGCAGGCGCGCCCCAGGTGGCGAAGCGTCATGCAGCGGATAACGCGGTGCACCGCCTCCGGGCTACGTGTCAGGGTGAGGTGCATGGCCTCCCGGACCGCGAACTTCTGCCTCGACGCCCACGACCCCTACGCCCAGACGCTGTGGTGGGCCCAGGTGCTCGACGACTTCCGGCTCACCGACGAGGACCAGGGGCCGGACGACGAGGAGTGCGGGCTGGACGCCCCGGACGGTCGGGCCCTGTTGTTCCTGCGGGTGCCCGAGCCGAAGACCGTCAAGAACCGGATGCACATGTGCCTGCGCCCCTCGGACCGCACTCGGGACGAGGAGGTCGAGCGGCTGCTCGGGCTCGGGGCGACGCTGGTCAACGACCTGCGCGACGGCCCCGACAAGGGCTGGGCGGTGCTCGCCGACCCCGAGGGCAACGAGTTCTGCGTCCTGCGCCCCCTGCCCTGATCTGCCGGGGTCGGTGGATTTCGCCGACGCGTCACTGGTTCCCGCCTTTTCGCGGCGTGTCGGGGAACGCTTGACGGGTCGTCGCCCGCGGATCGTGCGCCCGGGGGCCGACTCGTCATCCACCCGTAACCTCTGCCGTCTTGCACCGAATTGGAACGTGTTCTAGTTTGGTCGTCCCAGCAAGACAGGAGAGACCCTCATGCCCCAGGCGTCCCAGGCTGTGCTCGACGGCGTGCGTGACCTGCTGCCCACCTTCCGCGAGCGGGCAGACGAGACCGAACGGCTCCGGGTGGTCCCGGAGGCGTCGGTCAAGGAGCTGGAGGAGGTCGGGTTCTTCCGGCTCCTGCAGCCCCGTCGCTTCGACGGGTTCGAGGCCGATCCCGTCAGCTTCTACACCGCGGTGCGCGACATCGCCTCCGCGTGCGGCTCCACCGGCTGGATCTCCAGCGTGGTCGGCGTCCACCCCTGGCAGGTGGCGCTCTTCCCCGACGAGGCCCAGCAGGCGGTGTGGGGCAGCGACACCTCGACCCGGCTCAGCTCGTCGTACTCGCCGACCGGCAAGGCCACCGTCACCGACGGCGGCTACACGCTGTCGGGCAAGTGGAGCTTCTCCTCCGGCTGCGACCACTGCAGCTGGGTGCTGCTCGGGGGGCTCGTCTTCAACGACGACGGTCAGGTCGTCGACTTCAAGACGTTCATGGTGCCGCGGGAGAAGTACACGATCGTCGATGTCTGGCACACCGTCGGCCTGCGCGGCACCGGCTCCAACGACATCATCGTCGACGACGTGTTCATCCCCGAGGCGTTCACGCTCTCGATGAGCGACACCGGGCGCTGCTTCGGACCGGGTCAGGAGCAGAACACCAGCGACCTCTACAAGCTGCCCTTCCACTCGATCTTCACCGGCACTATCACGGTGCCGATCATCGGCATGGCCAGCGGCGCCTACGCCGAGCACGTCGAGATGCAGCGCAAGCGGGTGCGCGCGGCGTACATCGGGGAGAAGGCGTCCCTCGACCCGTTCGCGGCGGTCCGGATCGCGCGGGCCTCGTCGGAGATCGACGCCGCCTGGGCGCTGCTGGTCAACAACGTGCGCGAGGAGATGGCCTGCGTCGAGCGCGGTGAGAAGATCCCGCTCGAGCTGCGGCTGAAGGTGCGCCGCGACCAGGTGCTCGGCACCGAGCGGGCGATCGGCGCCCTCGACACGCTGTTCGAGGCCTCCGGCGGCCGCGCGCTGGCCGAGGGCACCTACCTGCAGCGGGCCTGGCGCGACGCCCACGCCGGGCGGGTGCACGCAGCCAACGACGTCGAGCGGGCGCTGCAGATGTACGGCGCGCTGGAGTTCGGCCACAAGATCGACCCGGGGATGTACTGAGCGTGGACTACTCGAAGGAGTCCGTCCGGCACCAGGCCACGGTCAAGACCGAGGTCGCCGGCGAGCTCACGCTGAACTACTACGAGGCCGCGCCGGCGGCCGGCGAAGCTGGCGAGACCCTCGGCGGCGGCCTGCCGCTGGTGATGCTGCACGGCGGCGGCCCGGGGGCCTCGGCGTGGTCGAACTTCGGCCGGGCGCTGCCGCACTTCGCGGCGCGCTTCCGCACCCTGCTGGTCGACCAGCCCGGCTTCGGCGGCTCCGACAAGCCGCCGGTGGTCGGGAACTTCTACCGGTTCGCCGCCGACGCGGTGGTGGCCCTGCTCGACGAGCTGGGCATCGAGCGGGTGCACCTGCTCGGCAACAGCCTCGGCGGCGGCACCGCGATGCGGCTGGCACTGAGCCACCCCGACCGGGTGGGCCGGTTGATCCTGATGGGACCCGGCGGGCTGTCGCTGAACCTCTTCCACGCCGACCCCACCGAGGGGGTGCAGCGGCTGATGGACTTCGGCGCCGACCCGACCCGCGAGAAGCTGCGGGCATTCATCTCGACGATGGTCGTCGACCAGTCGCTGGTCACCGACGAGCTGGTCGAGGAGCGGTTCGCCGACGCCACCGCGCCCGGAGCCCAGGAGGCCATGCGGTCGATGGGCATGTCGTTCTGGAACCCCGAGACGGCCGAGGACGGCATGCTGTGGCGCGAGGCGCACCGGCTGCGCAAGCACACGCTGCTGACCTGGGGGCGCGAGGACCGGGTCAACCCGCTCGACGGGGCGATGGTCGCGTTGAAGCTGATCCCGCGGGCCAGCCTGCACGTGTTCCCCAACTGTGGGCACTGGGCCCAGATCGAGGCGGCGGAGGAGTTCGCCGAGGTGGCGACCGCGTTCTTGGCCCGCCACCGTGAGAGGAGCAAGCCGTGAGCAGCGCACCGCAGATCGACATCAAGTCGCTGGGCTACGTCCGGATCGAGAGCACCGACCTCGAGCAGTGGCGGCACTTCGCCGGCAAGGTGCTCGGCCTGGTCGAGGTGCGCGGACCGAACTCCGAGCACCTCTACTTCCGGATGGACGAGGTCTCCGCCCGCGTCGTCGTCGTCCCCGCCGAGCACGACCGGATGGGCTCGATGGGCTGGGAGGTCGCCGACCGCCGGGCGCTGGCCGACGCGGTCGAGCACCTGAAGCACCACGGCGTGCTCGTCCACGAGGCCACCGCCGAGGAGCTGGCCGACCGCCGCGTCGAGGGGATGGTCCGGTTCGAGGACCCCTTCGAGAACGTGTGGGAGCTTTTCTGCGGCATCACCTACGAGTCGCGGCCGCTGGTCACGCCGTACGCCAACGCCTTCGTGACCGGCGAGCAGGGGCTGGGCCACATCGTGCTGCCGGTCACCGACGACGAGGAGGCGCTGCGGTTCTACACCGACGTGCTGGGCTTCCGGCTGCGCGACTCGATGCGGATGCCGGGGGAGTTCGTCGGCAAGGAGCCCGGCTCCACCGCCTGGCTGCGGTTCCTCGGCTGCAACCCGCGACACCACTCGCTGGCGTTCCTGCCGATGCCGAACCCCGCCAAGTGCGTGCACATCATGGTCGAGGTCGACAAGCTCGACGACGTGGGCCGCGCGTTGGAGCGGGTGCGCAAGCACCAGGCGCCGCTATCGGCGACGCTGGGCCGACACATGAACGACCAGATGGTCTCGTTCTACGTGAAGTCGCCCGGTGGCTTCGACGTCGAGTACGGCACCGAGGGACTGACCGTCGACGACCAGAAGTGGGTGGCCCGCGAGAGCACCGCGGTGTCCTACTGGGGGCACGACTTCTCCGTCGGCCACCGGTGAGGAGCCCCCGATGAGCCGTGACCGGGCAGTGGCTAGGGTCGGATCCATGACCTCGGGTGCCAGCGCTGAGATCCCCGACGGGATGCGTCCCGACGCGCGCGAGACGTGGCCGAGCCCCGAGCTGATCGAGTCGTGGCTGGGCGACCAGGACGTCGACTTCGAGTTCCGCCCCGGCGAGGACGTCGCGGTCCACGACGACCCCGAGGCGGTGGCGGCGGCGCGGCGCTTCCGCGACGTGCTCGGCCGGTTCGCCTCGGGGGTCACCGTGGTCACCGCCGTCAGCGGCGGCGAGCCGGTCGGCATGACCTGCCAGTCGTTCTCCAGCGTCTCGCTCGACCCGCCGCTGGTGATGTTCATCCCGGCGAAGTCGTCGCGGGCGTGGCCGCTGATCCAGCGGGCCGGCCGCTTCTGCGTGAACTTCCTCGCCGCCGGGCAGGCCGACCTGTCCAACCAGATGGCCAGCCGCGGCTCCGACAAGTTCGCCGGCGTCTCCTGGAGCCCCACCGAGGCCACCGGCTCCCCGCTGCTCGACGGCGTGCTCGGCTATGTCGACTGTGCGGTGCACAACGTCTACGAGGCCGGCGACCACTACGTCGTCATCGGACGGGTCCTCGACCTGGCCACCACCGACGTCGAGGACGCCCTGCTGTTCTACCGCGGCAAGTACTCCGCCACGGGCTGACCCTCTTCCGCCGACCCGTCACTGATTCCCGCCATGCTTCGGCGTGTCGAGGAACGATCGACGGGTCGCCGACGCTGCTAGCGTCCGGACGTGCACACCCACCCGATGTGGCGCCTCTTCGAACCGGTCGACCTGGCCGAAGCCGCGGCCGCACTGCTGGGTCGGCCGAACGTTGCGCCGGTCACGGTCGTGAGGTACGACGAGCACTGGCCGCAGGCGTTCGCCGAGCTCCAGGCGTTGATCGTCGCCGCCCTCGGCCCGTTGGCGCTGGCGGTCGAGCACGTCGGCTCGACAGCGGTGCCCGGCCTGGCTGCCAAGCCGGTGATCGATGTCGACCTGACCGTGCCCGACAGCGCCGACGAGTCGGCGTACGTGCCGGCGCTGGAGGCGGCCGGCTTCGAGCTGCGGCGCCGGGAGCCGGAGTGGGAGGAGCATCGGCTGCTGACGCTGAGGCATCCGCGGGCGAACCTGCATGTCTGGTCACCGGGCGCCCTCGAGCCCCGGCGGCACCAAGTGTTCCGCGACTGGCTTCGCTCCCATGACGGTGACCGACAGGCCTACGCCGCGCTCAAGGCCGACCTCGGCACTCGAGGCTTCGTCGACGGCAACGACTACAACAATCACAAGGCGGAGTTCGTCTACGACGTCTACGAGCGGATCTTCGCGGCCGACCCGGAGCACGAGCACACCCCGCACCCCCGCCCCTGACGCCGACCCGTCACTGGTTCACGCCATTTCGCGGCGTGTCGAGGAACGCCTGACGGGTCGACGCGGCCCCTGTGGATGAGCAGCCGCCATTCCGCCAGGGCTGGGCATCCTCCCGGCATGGCCCTGTCCCTGTTCTGGCTCGGCGAGCTGCCCGCGCCGCCCGACGCGCACCCCAACCTGCCGTTCGACCGGCCGTTCTCCCTGGCTCAGGCACGCGCCACAGGGGTGACCAGCAACCAGCTCACCCGCCTGGTGCGCTCCGGCCTGCTGCGGCGCGTCATCCCGGGTGTCTACGTCGACTCGGCGGTTCCCGACACGCACCGGGTCCGGGCGCAGGCGGTCTCGCTGGTGGTCCCGCCGGGCGCGATCATCGTCGACGAGTCGGCCGCGTGGATCCACGGCATCGACGTCGACCCGCCGTGGAGTCGGGTCGTGGCACCTCGGGTCCAGGTGTTCCAGCAGCCCGGTGGCACCCGCATCCGCAAGGCTGCCTGCGGGGGAGGTGAGCGGACGCTGCTGCCGTCGGATGTCTGCGTGGTCGAGGGGGCCAGGGTGCTGACGCCACTGCGCCTGGCCTGCGACCTCGGCCGGCTGCGCCAGCGCGATCCGGCGATGGCTGCCATCGACGCCTTGCTGCGCGCCTCGATACGGGGATCGCTGCCTTGGGCGTCGTTCACCCACGAGGAGTTGAGCGCCGCGCTGCCACGGTTCCGGGGCATGCGCGGAGTGGTCCAGTTGCGCGACCTGGTGCCGCGAGCCGATCCCCGGGCCGAGTCGCCGCGCGAGTCGGTGGTCCGCATCCGTTGCCAGGACGGCGGGCTTCCGGCGCTCGAGCCCCAGGTCGAGGTGCTGCGCGGCCGCGTCCACGGCGAGGGCACCGCGTATCTGGATCTTGCCAACAGACAGCTGATGTTCGGCGTCGAGTACAACGGTGACGAGTTCCACGGTGCCGAGCAGCAAGAAGACGACCGGCGTCGGCTCGGCTGGTTGACCGATCAGGGGTGGGGCATCGTCGTGCTCGATGCCCGGCACGTCACCACGGACCGGGACGGGACGGCCGCGGTCGTGCGCGACGCCCTGACCCGGCACCTGCGCGGTGAGCGAGGGCCGTTTCTCTGATCGACCCGTCGATCGTTCACCGACCCGCCGTGGATCGGCGGGAATCTGTGACGGATCGGCTCAGAACGCGTAGCGCACTCGGCAGCCCGGCAGGGTGGTCTCGATCATCTCCGTCAGCTGGCGCACCCACACCGCCTTCCAGGAGGCGCGGTAGCGGACGTTCTCCTGGCCGCTCTGGCTGCGCTTGGCCTCCTGCAGGTCGGGGCGCCACAGCAGCTCCTCGGCGCGGGGGTGCCACCCGAGGTTCACCTCGTGCAACCCGGCGTTGTGGGTGAGGAAGATGACCTCGCAAGCGAGTTGGGCGCGTGCGGCCGGGCCGACACCGTCGGCGACTTGCTCGAGCAGCTCGGCCCACTCGGCCCGCCAGCCCTCGTGGGCGATGACGGGCGAGAAGTTGAGGTGCACCTCGTAGCCCGCGGCCACGAAGTCGTCGATCGCTGCGATGCGCTCGGCGATCGGTGTGGTGCGCAGGTCGAGACGCTTTGCCATGCCCTCTGGCATCAGCGAGAACCGCACCCGGGTGCCGCCCCGCGGCTCCCACGTGAGCAGATCGCGGTTGACGAACTTGGTCGCGAAGCTGGCCTTGGCGCCCGGCAGCCGCCCGAACAGGTCGACCAGTTCGCGCACGTTGTCGCAGACCAGTGCGTCGACCGAGCAGTCGCCGTTCTCGCCGATGTCGTAGACCCAGTCGACGGGGTCGACCTGGTTCGGCTTCGGCTTCATGCCCTGCCGACCGACGTGGCGCTCGAGGTAGCCGAGGATGCGCTCGATGTTGACGAAGGTCGTGATCGGGTTGGCGTAGCCCTTTCGGCGCGGCACGTAGCAGTAGGCGCAGGCCATCGCGCAGCCGTTGGACGTCGAGGGCGCGATGAAGTCGGCAGAGCGGCCGTTGGGTCGTGCGGTGAGGCTCTTCTTCACCCCCAGCACCAGCACGCTGCGCTTGTTGCGCACCCAGTCGTCGACGGCGCCGGCGTTGCCGTAGAGCCCCGGCACCGTCTGGTGGCTGGGCACCTCGATGCGCTCCGCGTCGGGGAAGCGGGCCAGGATCTCGGCGCCACGGGGGTACGCCGCGACGTCCGGCTCGTGGTAGATCGTCGACACGTCGAGCATCCGCTCGGCAGGGGTGCGCACGTGCTCGAACCTACGGGCGGGCGCCGACACCGCCGCCGCCACGGGCGGCGACCCGTCAAGCGTTCCGCGACACGCCGCACAAACACGGGAATGAGTGACGGGTCGGCGAGAGACACCGGCCCGCTAGGTTGAACTCGTGCACGTCATCGAGACCGCGGGGCTGACCAAGCGGTACCCCCGGGTCACGGCGCTCGACGCGCTCGACCTCGCCGTCGGTGACGGGATCACCGGGCTGGTCGGCGCCAACGGGGCCGGCAAGTCCACGCTGATCAAGGTGCTGCTCGGGCTGGTGCCGGCCACCCACGGCACCGCCCGGGTGCTGGGCCACGACGTCGCCACCGACGGCGCCGCGGTGCGCTCCCTGGTCGGCTACATGCCCGAGCACGACTGCCTCCCGCCCGACGTGTCCGCCAGCGACCTGGTCGTGCACATGGGCCAGATGTCCGGCCTGCCGTACGCCGCGGCGCGCGAGCGGGCGGCCGACGTGCTGCGCCACGTCGGGCTGGCCGAGGAGCGCTACCGCCCGATCGGGGGCTACTCCACCGGCATGAAGCAGCGCGCCAAACTCGCCCAGGCGCTCGTGCACGACCCGCGGCTGGTGCTGCTCGACGAGCCCACCAACGGCCTCGACCCGGCCGCCCGCGACGACATGCTCGCGCTGGTTCGCCGGATCGGCACCGACTTCGGCATCGCGGTACTGGTCAGCTCCCACCTGCTCGGCGAGCTGGAGCGGGTCAGCGACCACGTCGTCGTCCTCGACGGCGGCCGCCTGCTGCGCTCCTCGGCCACCACCGACTTCCTGCACGCCACCGGCAGCCTGCTGGTCGAGGTGCAGGGTCCCGCCGGCTCCGACCGTCGGCTGGGCCAGGCCCTGGTCGACGCCGGGCTGCCCGCGCGCCCCGCCGAGGGGCACCTGGTCGAGGTGCCGGTGGCCGGCGACGACGCCGCCCGCGACGCGGTGCGCGACCGGATCCGCGACACCGTCGTCGACCTGGGTCTGGGACTGGTGCGGCTGCAGGAGCGGCACCACCGCATCGAGGACGTCTTCCGTGACGGAGGTGCCGGCCGTGTCGACCAGTCCGCCTGAGCCCGCGGCCGTCGCGCCGTCGGCGGTCATCCACGACCTCGGCTACCGCCCCTACGAGGGCCCCCGGCTGGGCGCGGGCGCGGTCTCGTGGGCGTTCTTCGTCACCGGGCTGCGGCACTGCTTCGGCCTGGGCCGTTCGGGTCGCTCCAAGGTGCTGCCGATGATCCTGCTGGCGCTGATGCTGCTGCCGGCGCTGATCCTGGTCGGTGTGCTGGTGCAGGCCAAGGACCTGCTGGGGCTGGACGAGCAGATCGTCGCCTACTCGACCTACCCGATGACCACCCAGCTGCTGATCTCTGTGTTCGTGGCCGCCCAGGCGCCGGCGCTGATCTCGCGCGACCTGCGGTTCCGCACGATCACCCTCTACCTCGCCCGCCCGCTGCGCCGCACCACCTACGTGCTGGTCCGGGTCGCCTCGCTGACCGCGGCGACGTTCGTGCTGATCGGTGCCCCGCTGCTGCTGATGTACCTCGGGGGGCTGCTCGCCGAGCTGCCCGCCGGCCGCGAGACCGGCCGGTTCCTCGGCGCCGCGGTGGGCGCGCTGCTCCTCGCCGCCTGTCTGGCCGGCCTCTCCGCGCTCACCGCCGCGCTGACCGTGCGCCGCGGCCTGGCCGTGGCCGCGGTGATCGTGGTGCTGCTGGTGAGCTACACCGTGGTCGCCACGATCCAGGGGATCGCCTGGGACTCCGGTCACGACACCGTCGGCGAGGTCGCCGGACTGTTCTCGCCCTACACGCTGGTCAACGGGGTGCAGGTGTTCCTCTTCGACGCCCCGGAGGCGACCCCCACGCCGCCGACCGGCACCGCCATGGGCCTGCTCTACCTGGGCACGGTCGCGGTGCTCGTGCTCGGCTCGATGGCCGCGATGCTGGGCCGCTACCGGACGGTGACCTCGTGAGCACGATCCGTCTCGACCACGTCTCCCGGTGGTACCGCAACGTCGTCGCGGTCAACGACGTCTCGATGACGCTCGGCCCGGGCGTGACCGGCCTGCTCGGACCCAACGGCGCCGGCAAGTCGACGCTGATCGCGATGATGTCGGGCTTCCTGGCTCCCTCCGCGGGCACCGTCACCCTCGACGGCGACCCGCTGTGGCGCAACCAGGAGATCTACCGCAAGGTCGGGCTGGTGCCCGAGCGCGAGGCGCTGTTCGACTACCTCACCGGGCTGCGCTTCGTGCTGGTCAACGCCGAGCTCCAGGGCCTGCCCGATCCCGGAGCAGCCGCGCAGCGGGCGATCGCGATGGTCGAGATGGCCGACGCCCAGGACCGGGCGATCGCGACCTACTCCAAGGGCATGCGGCAGCGGATCAAGATGGCCGCCTCGCTCGTGCACGACCCGTCGGTGCTGCTGCTCGACGAGCCGTTCAACGGCATGGACCCACGCCAGCGGATGCACCTGATGCAGCTGCTGCGCACGATGGGCGCCGAGGGTCGCACCGTGCTGTTCAGCTCCCACATCCTCGAGGAGGTCGAGCAGGTGGCCCGCCAGGTCGAGGTGATGGTCGCCGGCCGGCACGCTGCGTCCGGTGACTTCGGGGCGATCCGTCGGCTGATGACCGACCGCCCCAACCGCTTCGTGCTGCGCAGCGCCGACGACCGGAAGCTGGCCGGCGTCCTGCTCACCGACCCGTCCGTACGCGGCGTACGCCTGCGCGCCGAGGGCGGCATCGAGCTCGAGGCCTCCGACTTCGGCCGCTTCAGCGAGGTGCTGCCCCGGCTGGCCCGCGACCACGGCGTCCGGCTGCTGGAGGTCTCACCGACCGACGAGTCGCTGGAGTCGGTCTTCTCCTACCTGGTGGCCCGATGAGCACGTCCACGAGGCCGGGGCTGTCGCCGACGATCGTCGAGCTCGGCGTCCGCAGCGTCTTCGGCCGCCGCCGCGGCGTCCTGCTCTTCGTGCTCCCGCTGGTGCTCGTCGGACTCGCGATCCTGGTGCGCGCCCTGGTCGGCGTCGACGAGGACGCCGCCGAGGGCACGCTCTACGGACTGGGCCTGGTGGTCGTGGTGCCGCTGGTCTCGCTGCTCGGCACCACCGGCGTGCTGGCCCCCGAGATCGACGACGGATCGATCGCCTACCTGCTGTCCAAACCGATCTCGCGGCACACGATCGTGCTCAGCAAGCTGACGGTCGCCACCGGCGCCTCGGTCGTGTTCGGCACGCTCCCGATGCTGCTCGCCGGCTTCGTGCTGATGCCGGGCGACCCGCGGTTCGTGCTCGGCTTCGCCCTGGCCGCGCTGCTCGCGGGCGTGACCTACTGCGTGGTGTTCGCGCTCGCCTCGATGCTCAACCGGCACGCCGTGGTGATCGGGCTGATCTACGTGCTGGTCTGGGAGGGTCTGCTCGGCGGGCTGCTCTCCGGCGTGCGCTGGCTCAGCGTCACCCAGTGGGCCGCCGCCGTGGGCGGCCGGATCGTCGACCCCGACGCCACCCAGGACCTCAGCCTCGGCTACGCCCTCGTGGCGACCGTCGTGGTGCTGGTCGGCGGCACCTGGTGGGCCGGCCGCCGGCTGCGGTCGTTCAACATCGCCGGCGAGGAGTGACCGGCCGGATCGTGCCCGATCCGTGACCATGACCGGCCTACCCGGATCGGCGTCGGCTGTGGAGACTTCCAGCATGCGACCACTCGGCAGCGGGCTGCGACACCTTCCCACCGGGCTGGCGCTGACCGCCCTCGGGCTCACCGGGTGCAGCGCCGAGGTGGTCGAGTCCGGTGAGGTGGCCGTCCTGGTCGGTGAGCGCAGCGGCGACGGCATGGACGCGCTGCTGTCCGGTCGCCTGGCGGTCGTCGAGGGATGCCTCGGTGTCACCACGACCGAGGACGAGACCGGCACCGTGGTGGTCTGGCCGCACGGCACCGACGTCGTCGACGACGACCCGCTCACGATCGCGGTGCCCGGCGAGGACGACTATGCGCTCGGCGAGGAGATCCAGGTCGGCGGCGGCGGGGCCGACGGCCCAGACGTCGGCGGAGTCGACATCGAGCAGGAGTGTGGGGTCGACACGGCCTGGCTGGCCAACTCGGAGTGACGTCGCCGGCGGTGCCGCCTCGGGCTCAGAGCGTCACGAGACCCCGGTGCCGGTGCGGGGCGCCGAACAGCTGAGCGAGGGCGTGGGCGCGCTTGAACACCAGCTGGGCGTCGTGCTCCCAGGTGATCGCGATGCCGCCGTGCAGCTGCACGGTCTCGGCCGCCACGTGCGAGAGCGCCTCGCAGCAGTAGGACTTCGCCACGGCGGCGAGCTCGGCGGCGTTCGCGGCGCCCGACGACACGGCGTACGACGCCGCCCACGACGCCGAGCGCGCCATCTCGACGCGCACCAGCATGTCGGCCATCCGGTGCTTGAGCGCCTGGAACGACCCGATCGGGCGCCCGAACTGCTCGCGCTCCTTCGCATACGCCACGGTCATCTCCAACCCGCGGGAAGCCGCGCCGACGGCCAGTGCTGCGCTGCCGGCCGCCGCGACCAGGGCGGCGCGCTGCAGGGCCGGGGTCGCGTCGGCGGCGACGAGCACGCCCGGCGTGGCGTCCAGGCGGAGGCTCGCGAGCCGGGCCCCCTGGTCCATCGACGGTGTCCACGCGCGGTCGACCGAGGCAGTGTCGACCTCGAACAGCGCCACGCCGGGGCCGGTCCGAGCGGCGACGAGCAGGACCTCGGCCTGGTCGCCGTCGAGGACGGTCTGCACGGTGCCGGTCAGCCTGCCGCCCTCGGCGGTCACGGGCTCGTCGAGCCCGGGGCCCCGGGTGCCCGACCAGGCGAGCGTGGCGACCTGGCCGGCCGCGATGCGGGGCAGGAGGCGATCCTGGGCGTCGTCGTCGGCCCCGGCCAGGAGGGCCTGCGACGCCACCAGCGACGACAGCAGGGGAGTGGGGGCCAGCGAGCGGCCCACCTCCTCGAGGGCGACCAGCGACTCGAGCAGCGTGAAGCCGGCTCCGCCGCGCTCCTCGGGGATGCCGAGCGCGGCCACTTCGATCTGCTCGCACAGCGTCTGCCACAGGCCGGCGTCGAAGCCGGTCTCGGAGGCCATGGCGGTGCGCACCGCGCTGCTGTCGGCGCGCTTGGCGAGCAGCGTCCGGACCGTGGCGGCGAGCTCCTGCTGCTCCTCCGAGAGCGAGAACTCCATCAGGCCGCCCCGCCTTCTGCGGCGGTGAGCGCTGCGAGCACCCGGGCCCGGTGGTGGGCCGGTGTGCCCCAGGCGGTCACCAGGGCCCGCACCTTGGTCAGCCACAGGGACAGGTCGAACTCGGCGGTGTAGCCGATCGCGCCGTGCACCTGCAGCCCCGTCCGGGCGGCGCGGTACGCCGCGTCCGCGCAGGCCACCTTGGCCGCGCTCACGTCGCGGGCCCGGTCGGCGGGCACCGCGTCGACGCTCTCGCCCGTGGCGGCCAGGGCGGCGCCGTGCAGCAGCGGGCGGGCGAAGTCGAGCGCGATCCGCACGTCGGCGAGGTGGTGCTTGATCGCCTGGTAGGAGCCGATCTCGCGGCCGAACTGCCGCCGCTGCTTCACGTAGTCGACCGAGTCGGCGAGGATCCGCTCGCCGCAGCCGAGCAGCTGGGCGGCGGTGGCCAGCGAGGCCAGGTCGTGGGCGGCGTCGAGGTCGCCGGCACCGACCGCGTCTCCGGTCGGGGTCACCTCGAACAGCCGCCGGGTGCGGTCGACCGACGTCGTCGCCGCGGCGGCCACCGACGCACTCCGCAGCGCGCCGTCCCCGGCCACGAAGACGTGCGTGGCGACGTCGGCGTCCAGGCAGTACGGCGTGCCGGGCGGCGCGGCGACACTGCCCACGGCCCCCTCGGCGAGGGCCGCGACCGGCTCGGCGTCGCCGAGCGCGGCGGGCAGGAACGCCACCGACTCGACGTACGGTCCGGGCACGGCGTGCCGGCCCAGCGCCTCGAACGCCAGCACCAGCTCGACCGGCGTCGCCCCCATGCCGCCGGCCTCCTCCGGCACCAGCAGCGCGTGCACACCCTGCTCGGCGAGTCGACGCCACAGGGCCAGCCCGGGGGCGGTCTCGCCCTCGGCCCAGGCCCGCGCGGCCGCGACCGGGTCGGCGGCGGCGAGCAGCGACTCCAGCGATGCGACGAAGTCGCGCTGGTCATCGGACGGCACGAACCTCATCGGGTCGCTCCCTTCGGCTCGCCCTTCGGCTCGCGGGGCAGTCCCAGCACCCGCTCCGCCACGATGTTGCGCTGGATCTCGTTGGTGCCGGCATAGATCGGTCCCGACAGCGAGAACGTGTAGCCGTCGAGCCAGGACGACTCCAGCTCGGCCTCCGGGCCGAGCAGGTCGAGCGCGGTCTCGTGCAGCGCGATGTCGAGCTCGGACCAGAACACCTTGTTCACCGACCCGGCCGCACCCATCTCGCCGCCGCCGGCCAGCCGGGTGACGGTGCCCCACGTGTAGAGGCGGTAGGCCTGCGCCTTGATCCAGGCGTCGACGACACCGTCGGCCGCCGAGGGCACCGTGTCGCCCCGTTCGCCCCACAGGTCGACCAACCGGTCGGCCGCGGCGCAGAACCGACCGGGCGAGCGCAGCGAGAGTCCGCGCTCGTTGCCGGCCGTGCTCATCGCGACCCGCCAGCCGTCACCGGGGGCGCCGAGCACGTCGGAGTCCGGCACGAAGACGTCCTCGAAGAACACCTCGGCGAAGCCGGCCTCGCCGTCGAGCTGGGCGATCGGCCGCACGGTGACGCCGTCGGCGTCCAGCGGGAACAGGAAGTAGGTCAGCCCGGCGTGCCGGGCGGCCTCGGGGTCGGAGCGGAACAGTCCGAAGCCCCAGTGGGCGTACGCCGCCCGCGAGGACCAGGTCTTCTGGCCGTTGAGCAGCCAGCCGCTCTCCCCGGTGGTCGAGCTCGCCGGGACCCGTCGGGCGGTGGACTTCAGCGAGGCGAGGTCGGAGCCGGCCTCCGGCTCGGACCAGCACTGCGCCCACACGGTCTCGCCGGTGGCCATCGACGGCAGGAACCGCCGCTGCTGCTCGGGGGTGCCGTGGTCGAAGATGATCGGGGCGAGCAGGAAGATGCCGTTCTGCGAGACCCGGCCCGGTGCCCCCGCCCGGTAGTACTCCTCCTCGAAGAGCACCCACTCCACCAGCGAGGCCTCGCGGCCGTGGTGCTCGGTCGGCCAGGAGACCACCGACCAGCGGTCTGCGGCGAGCTTCGCCTCCCACTCCTGGTGGGCGCGGAAGCCTTCGGCGGTGTCCATCGACGGCAGCGGCTCGGTCGGCACGTTCGCGGCCAGCCAGTCGCGGGCCTCGGCGCGGAACGCGAGCTCGGACTCGGACAGGGACAGATCCATCAGCAGTTCCTTCTAGGTTCCCGAGGAGGGCGTGCCGTGCCCGTCTCGAAGGACGTTCTTCAGCACCTTGCCGGACAGGTTGCGGGGGAGCGCGCCGACGACCTCGACGTGCCGGGGGACCTTGAAGTTGGCCAGCCGCTCCCGGGCGTAGGCGACGACGTCGTCAGGTCCGATCCTCGAGCCCTGCGCGGCCACGACGAACGCCTTGCCGACCTCGCCCATCCGCTCGTCGGGGACGCCGACCACGGCGACGTCGGAGACGCCGTCCATGCGGGCCAGGGCCTGCTCGACCTCGGCGGGATAGACGTTGAAGCCGCCGGAGATGTACATGTCCTTGAGCCGGTCGGTGATCGTGAGGTTGCCGCGCTCGTCGAGCACGCCGACGTCTCCGGTGTGCAGCCAGCCGTCCTCGTCGATCGCCTCCGCCGTGGCGGCCGGGTCGTCGAGGTAGCCGAGCATCACGTAGTCGCCGCGCACCAGCAGCTCGCCGGCGCCCGACTCCGCCTCGGTGGGGCTGATCCGGATCTCCATGCCCGGGATCGCCCGGCCGCAGGTGGTCGCGACCGTCTGCGCGGAGTCGCCCTCGCGGCACATCGTCACCACGACCGCCTCGGTCATGCCGAAGGCGGTCACGACCTGGTCGATGCCCAGGCCGTCGGGCTGCGGCGCGCGCATCCGCTCGATCAGGACGACGGGCACGACGGCGGCTCCGGTGACCGCGAGCCGCAGCGACGACAGGTCGCGCTCGACCCGGCCGGGCGCGTCGAGCAGCGACTGGTAGATCGTCGGAGCGCCGGGCAGCACGGTGATCCGCTCGTGCTCGATCAGCCGCATCGTCTCGTCGAGGTCGAAGGTCGCCAGCGGATAGAGCGTCGCCCCGGTGAGCAGGCCGACGACGATGCCGATCTTGTAGCCGAACGAGTGGAAGAAGGGGTTGACAACCAGGTAGCGGTCGTCCGGGCGGACGCCGCCCAGCTCGGCCCAGGCCCGCGCGACGCCGATGGTCTGGCGGTGCGCGCTCATCGCGCCCTTCGAGCGCCCGGTGGTGCCGGAGGTGAACAGGATGTCGGCCACGTCGTCCGGGGCCACCTCGGGCTTCGCCAGGCCCTCGACGCCCTGCGCCGCTGCGATCAGGTCGGCGAGCGTCGTCACCAACCGGGCCGCGACGCCCGCGCCGTGCAGCTCGCCCACCTGGTCCCGCCCGAGGAAGCCGTCGTGGACGACGACCCGGGTCGCTGCGGTCCGCTCGACGACGTCGGCGACCTCGGCGCCCACGTAGCGGGAGTTGACCGGCACCAGCACCCCGCCGGCGTACGTCACGGCGAGCGCCGCCACCGCCCAGTCGATGCTGTTCGGCCCCCAGAGCACGATCCGGTCACCGGGGCGGACGCCGTCGCGGGCGTAGACCGCGGCGGTGGCGCGCACGAGCCGGAGCAGCTCGGCGTACGACACGGACCGCCGGCCCTCGACGTACGCCGGGTGGTCGCCGAAGCGGGCCGCGGCCGCGTGCAGTGCCTCGGGCAGTGTCGTCGGCGGGGTCGCGGGCGATGCATCGGCCACGTCGTCCTCCTGTTCGCCAGCCAAGCAAGTGCTTGGTAGGGTAGCACTCGTGGACCTGACCTACACGCCCGAGGACGAGGCATTCCGGGCCGAGGTGCGCGCCTGGCTGGGCGACCACCTCTCGGGCGAGTTCGCCGAGCTGCGCGGCCTCGGCGGAGCCGGGCGCGATCACGAGGCGCTCGACGAGCGGCTGGCCTGGAACCGCCACCTGGCCGCCCACGGCTGGACCTGCGTCGGCTGGCCCACCGAGCACGGCGGCCGCGGGCTGAGCCTGTGGCAACAGGTGATCTTCCACGAGGAGTACGCCCGTGCCGACGCCCCCGCGCGGGTCAACCACCTGGGCGAGGAGCTGCTCGGCCCCACGCTCATCGCGTTCGGCACCCCCGAGCAGCAGCAGCGCTTCCTGCCCAGGATCGTGGCGGTCGAGGAGCTGTGGTGCCAGGGCTACTCCGAGCCCGGCGCCGGCTCCGACCTCGCGAACGTGCAGACGAAGGCGCGCATCGAGGGCGAGCACTGGGTGGTCGACGGCCAGAAGGTGTGGACCTCCAACGCCCACTTCTCCGACTGGTGCTTCGTGATCGCCCGCACCGAGCCGGGCTCGCAGCGCCACCACGGGCTCTCGTTCCTGCTCGTGCCGCTCGCCCAGGACGGCGTCGAGGTGCGGCCGATCGAGCAGCTCACCGGCGGCTCGGAGTTCAACGAGGTGTTCTTCACCGGTGCCCGCACCGACGCCGACCTGGTCGTCGGCGAGCCCGGCCGCGGCTGGGGAGTCGCGATGGGGCTGCTCGGCTTCGAGCGCGGTGTCTCCACCGTGGGCCAGGTGGTCGGCTTCGCCCGCGAGCTCGAGGATCTGGTGGCGCTGGCGAAGACCAACGGCGCCTTCGACGACCCGGTGCTGCGCGACCGGTTGGCGCAGGCCAAGGTCGAGCTCGAGACCATGCGCTTCCAGGCGCTGCGCGGGCTGTCGACGGTGACCGGGGGGCAGGACTCCGCCGCGGGCGGGGGAGCGGCCTCGATCTTCAAGCTGGTGTGGGCCGGCTGGCACCGCCGGCTGGGGGAGCTGGCCATGGACGTGCGGGCCGCCGACGGGCTCGCGGCCGCGGGCGCGCCGTACCAGCTCGACCAGTGGCAGCGGCTGTTCCTCTTCTCGCGCGCCGACACGATCTACGGCGGCTCCGACGAGGTGCAGCGCAACATCCTGGCCGAGCGCGTGCTCGGTCTGCCCCGCGAGGCGAAGGGAGCCGGGTGATGGCGGTGACGGACGCGGACCGGCGCACCCTCCCCGGCGGAGTGAGCCGAGCAGTTCAGCGCCGCGAGGCGAGGCCGAACACCCCCATGAAGGAGACGTCATGACCACGACCCGCCCCGAGCAGCCGACGCCCGCCTACGTGCCGGGCCACGGCCTGCTCGCCGACAAGGTGGTCGTGGTGACCGCCGCGGCCGGCGCCGGGATCGGCGCCAGCGTGGTCCGCCGGGCGCTGGAGGAGGGGGCCCGCGCGGTGCTGTTCAGCGACACCCACGCCCGCCGGCTGGCCGAGGCCGAGGAGACGCTGGCGGCCGAGTTCGGCGCCGACCGGGTGCGCCAGCAGGTCTGCGACGTGACCGACGAGGCGCAGGTGGCCGCGCTGCTCGACGCCGCCGAGGAGCTCGGCGGGGTCGACGTGATGGTCAACAACGCCGGCCTGGGCGGCACCGCGTCGGTGCTGGAGATGACCGACGAGCAGTGGAGCCGGGTCCTCGACATCACGCTGACCGGCACGTTCCGCTGCGTGCGGGCCGCCGGGCAGCGGATGGTCGCCGCCGGACGGCGTGGCGTCATCGTGAACAACGCCTCGGTCGTGGGGTGGCGGGCGCAGGAGGGCCAGGCCCACTACGCGGCGGCCAAGGCGGGGGTGATGGCGCTGACCCGCTGCGCGGCGATGGACCTCGCCCCGCACGGCATCCGCGTCAACGCGGTCTCGCCGAGCCTGGCGATGCACCCGTTCCTGGCCAAGGTCACCTCCGACGAGCTGCTGGCGGAGCTGAAGCAGCGCGAGGCCTTTGGCCGGGCCGCGGAGCCGTGGGAGGTGGCGAACGTGATGGTGTTCCTGGCCAGCGATTACGCCTCCTACCTCACCGGCGAGGTCATCTCGACCAGCAGCCAGCACGCCTGAGCCGGGGGTACGTCGTGAGCCACAGCGCCCCGGGGAGGATGGGCCCATGAGCACCGCGCCGGCCCCCGCACCCACCCGCCGCGAGCAGCTGCTAGCCATCGCGGCCGGCCTCTTCGCCGAGAAGGGCTTCAAGAACACCACCGTGCGCGACATCGCCGACGCCGCGGGCATCCTCTCGGGCAGCCTCTACCACCACTTCGACTCCAAGGAGTCGATGGTCGACGAGATCCTCTCGTCGTTCCAGGAGGAGCTGTTCGCCGCCTACGATGCGGTGCTGGCCAGCGACGACGACGCCCGCACGAAGATCGAGCGGGCGGTGCGGCTCTCGTTCGCCGCCATCGACCGGCACCGGCACGAGGTGGCGATCTTCCAGAACGACGCCGACTATCTGCTGGGCTTCGAGCGGTTCGGCTACCTGGCCGACCGCAACGCACAGTCGCGCGACGTGTGGCTCACCCTGCTCACCGAGGGGGTACGCAGCGGCGCGCTGCGCGACGACCTCGACGTCGAGCTCACCTACCGCTTCATCCGCGACACCGTCTGGGTCGCGGTCAAGTGGTACCGCCCCGGCGGCAAGCTCACCCACGACGACGTGGCCGCCCAGTACCTCACGATCCTGCTCGACGGGATCGCGACCGACCGCGGCTGAGCACGCGGCCCACGAAAGGAACACCCATGTCCGAGGGCTCCACCCAGGCCTACCCCCAGGCCTACATCATCGACGCCGTCCGCACCCCGGTCGGCAAGCGCGGCGGCGCGCTGGCGGCCATGCACTCCGCCGACCTGGCCGCCCACACGCTCGCGGCGCTCGTGCGGCGTACCGGCATCGACGCCGGCGCCGTGGACGACGTGATCCTGGGCTGCTGCGACACGATCGGCTCGCAGGCCGGCGACGTGGCGCGCACCGCCTGGCTGGTGGCGGGGCTGCCCGACCACGTGCCGGGGGTGACCATCGACCGCCAGTGCGGCTCCAGCCAGCAGGCGGTGCACTTCGCCGCCCAGGGCGTGATGAGCGGCACCCAGGACCTCGTGGTCGCCGGCGGCGTGCAGAACATGAGCGCGATCCCGATCTCGGCGGCGATGCTGGTCGGGCAGCAGTACGGCTTCTCGACCCCGTTCGCGGAGTCGCCGGGCTGGCTGGCGCGCTACGGCGACCAGGAGGTCAGCCAGTTCCGCTCCGCGGAGATGATCGCCGAGAAGTGGGACTGCTCCCGGGAGGAGATGGAGGCGTTCGCCCTCGCCTCCCACGAGCGGGCCCGCACCGCCATCGCCGAGGGCCGGTTCGCCGGCGAGATCGAGCCGGTGACGCTGCCCGACGGCACCGTCTTCGACACCGACCAGTGCCCGCGCGAGACCTCGCTGGAGAAGATGGCCGGGCTGCAGCCGCTGGCCCCGGGCGGGCGGATCACCGCAGCCGTGGCCTCGCAGATCTGCGACGCGTCCTCGGCGATGCTGCTCGCCTCCGAGCGCGCGGTGCGCGAGCACGGCCTGACCCCGCGCGCCCGGATCCACCACCTCTCGGTGCGCGGCGACGACCCGGTCTGGATGCTGACCGGCCCGATCGGAGCCACCCGGCACGCCCTGGAGAGGACCGGGCTCTCGGTCGACGACATCGACCTGTTCGAGTGCAACGAGGCGTTCGCGTCGGTCGTGCTGGCCTGGATGAAGGAGATCGGGGTGCCGCACGAGAAGGTGAACGTGAACGGCGGCGGCATCGCGCTGGGGCACCCGATCGGCGCCACCGGCACCCGGCTGATGACCACGCTGCTCGCCGAGCTGGAGCGCACCGGCGGCCGCTATGGCCTGCAGACGATGTGCGAGGGCGGCGGCCAGGCCAACGTGACGATCATCGAGCGTCTGTGACGGGTGCCGAGCCGGGTGGCGGCGGCTGACGCCGCCCCACGGTGAGCGTGGTGAGCAGGGCGATGTAGCCGCCGACCGCCACCGCGCCGCCGGCGAGGGTGATGAACCCGCTGACGTCGAGCAGGGTGTCGCTGTAGCCGAAGATCTGGGTGAGCAGCGAGCTGGAGCTGTCCGGCGCGTCGCCGAAGTCGGGGCAGAACGCGCCGAACACGAACAGCCCGGCCCACAGCACCGCTTGGGAGCGGACCTGGTTGCGGGTCAGCGAGCGCGGTCGGCCCGGGTGGCTGGGCTGGGTGAAGGCCAGCACCGTGGAGATGGTGAGCAGCATCAGCAGCAGCGGCACCAGGCTGAGCAGGAAGATCAGCAGGAACCAGCCGCCGACCCCGAAGAACACCCTCCCCATCCAGACCCAGGCGACGAGCAGCAGGTTGACGGGGATCATCGCGACGAGGGCGTTGCGTCCGGGCACGGCGCGACTCTAGTGCCGCGGCCCCGACGCGGGGCCGCCGCTCAGCGGCCGGCCAGCCACCACGGGCTGGTGTAGGCGATCGCGAGGTCGTTGCACGGGTGCCCCTCGGGTCCCGGTGTGTCGTTCGGCAGGATCGGGTCGGAGATCCGCAGCAGCAGCCAGTCGCCGTCGGCGGCGTCGATCCGAACGCGCAAGGAGACGGGGTCACCGACGCGGAACGGCACCACGTCGACGACGGTGGGCACCTCCGCCCCGGGCCGCAGCACCTGGACCGCCAGCTCCCGGCCCACCCAGTCCGCGTCCCGGGCCACGTCGAGCCGGAGGGTGAGCAGTCCGCGCGAGACCGGCAGGACCGACCCCATCGGCACCGGACGACGCCCGCGCGGCGTCGCGGTGGCCGCGAGCCGCAGCCCGGAGGTGCGGGTGGCGAAGAACCGCCGGGCCGCCATCGCGGCCTTGACGCCTGCTCGGGAGTGCTCCCGCACCCAGAGCCCGGTGCGACCCTTGCCCTCCGGGTGACCCCAGTCGGTGCCGTGCTCGTCGGTGACCCCGGCGATCCCGGTGCGCCAGCCCGCGTTGAGGCAGGCCACCAGCGGAGAGGTGCGGCCCTCGGCCCACCCCTCGAAGAGGTAGTCGTCGCGGCGGTTGAACATCTCGAGCGAGACCATCTGGTCCCGCACCCGCGGGTCGTAGCGGAACTCGCAGAAGCGGCCGGGCTCGCGGCCGGGGTGGTTGAACCCGGCCAGCCCGCCCGCGCCGCCGTCGAGGACCAGGCCGGGCTCGCGGCGCAGCCAGTCGTAGAGCGGCCGCATCAGGCCCAGTCGCACGATGTCGGTGTAGTGGTCGGTGAACCACACGTTGACGTGGCCCAGCAACGGCTCGGACCACTCGAACCCGCGGATCGCGGTGAACGCACCGTCGGCGTTCGCCGCGTCGGCGTACGCCTGGGTCTGCCGCCAGCCCGACCGGGTGAGCCCGACCAGGCCGCGCAGCTCGCCGATGTGGTCGCGGTACTCCTCGGGCAGCAGCCCCTCGAGCACCTCGGCGAGCAGGTTGTCGGAGATCGTGGCGTGGTCGGTGAGCGCGGCGACGTCGAGGCCGGCGCTGCGCATCGAGTCGTAGGCCAGCGCGGGATCGCCGTCGCCGTCGGAGAGCAGCGTGTGGTTGTGCAGGTCGGCGTGCACGAGCGTGGTGCCCCGCAGCAGCGGCGAGACGCGGGCAGCCCCGGTCGCCGGGGCGCCCCCCGGCCGGCCGATCGACGCCGTCGCCTCGCCGAGCCGGGAGGCGATCAGCAGCGAGGCCCCGGTGCCGGCCAGCGCCGCCCGTCGGCTCAGTGCCGCGGGCGGGGTGGCCCGGTGTGCGGGGCGGAGCGTGGACGAGGGCGCGTGGTGGTCGGCGGAGTCGCACATGACCTCAGCAACGAGCATCGCCGTGGCGACGTCACCCCGCAGCCGGTGAACGGGAGGTGAAGAGTGACCTCGGCCGATAACCGGTGGCGGCCGGCGCTGGAGCGGAGCATCGTCGGAGCATGCAGATCCGACCGTTCGGCCCCGACGACGGCGCGGCCGTGGACGCCCACGTCGAGGTGGTCAACGCCGCCCGGGCCCTCGACGCACCCTGGCTGCCTCCGGTGACCCGGCACGAGGTCGCCGGCGAGCTGCGCTTCGGCTGGGACCTCGAGCCCCCCACCGCCTACCTCGCCTGCGCCGACGGGGTGCCGGTGGCGACCGGGGGGCTGCACACCAGCGAGCGGGACAACCGCCACCTGGCCTGGCTGGAGGTGCAGGTGCACCCCGGCCACCGCCGCCGCGGCCACGGCAGCGCGCTGCTCGCGGCGCTCACCGAGGCTGCGCGGGAGCGGGGCCGGACCACCCTCGGCACCGACGGCTGGGACGCCGAGGCCCCCCGCGCGTTCGCGGCCCGGCACGGCTTCGAGGAGGTCGCGGTGCAGGTCCAGCGCCGCCAACTGCTGGGCGAGCTGGACTGGGAGGCCCTCGACCGGCGGTACGCGGCAGCGCTGCCGCACGCCGCGGCGTACACCCTCGAGCGCCGGGCCGGTCGCAGCCCCGACGGCGAGCTGGAGCCGCTGGCCCGGCTCACCGCGGCGATCAACGACGCCCCCACCGACGGCCTCGACGTCGAGGACGAGGTCTACACCGCTGAGCGGATCCGCGACTACGAGACCGCCCAGCTGGCCCGCGGCCACGAGATCCACCGGGTGCTGGCCCGGCACCGGGAGAGCGGCGCGCTGGCCGGACACACGGTCGTCGTGGTCGACGGGGAGCGCCCGCAGCTGGGGGAGCAGCACGACACGGCGGTCGCCGCCGGGCACCGCGGCCACCGTCTCGGTCTGCTGCTCAAGCTCGAGATGGTGCGCTGGCTGCGCGAGGCCCGGCCGGGCCTGGTGCAGGTCGACACCTGGAACGCCGAGAGCAACGACCACATGGTCGGCGTCAACGTCGAGCTCGGCTACCGGATCGTCGGCCGGGAGCTGGACTTCCAGCGCAGGCTCGGCTGAGCCCGCCAGCAGGGCGGCTCAGCCGACGTACGCCGAGGAGCGGCGCAGCTGCTCGACCGCCTCGGTGACCACCCGGTCGATCAGCTCCTCGCAGCTGGGCAGGTCGTCGATCACGCCGACCACCTGTCCGGAGGCGAGCACCCCTGCCTCGGTGTCGCCGTCGACCAGCCCGGCCTTGAGCATCATCGGAGTGTTGGCCGCGAGCGCGGTCTGTGCGAGTGAGCGCCCCTGGGTCTTGCGCATCGACCGGCCGTCGCGGGCCAGCTGCAGCCACGACATGCCGCTCTCCTGCTTGAAGGCGAGGGTGCGGCGCACGGTCGGGCCGAGCCGCTTGACCGGGCTGGTCTCCTCGATCTGCTGCACGAACGGGGTGCGCAGCATCCGGTGCGGCATGCCGTCGACCTTGGTGGTGACGACCGTGCCGTTGACGTCGTGGGAGAGATAGAGCTGCTTCACCGGGTCCGGGACGGCGCTGTCGCGAGTGAGCAGGAACCGGGTGCCCATGCCGATGCCGGCGGCGCCGTAGGAGAGCGCGGCGGCCAGCCCGCGGCCGTCGAAGAACCCGCCGGCGGCGATCACCGGGATGTCGGTGCCGGCCCCGTGCAGGGCGTCGAGCACGCTCGGCAGCAGCAGGGTCGTCGGCACCGAGCCGGTGTGGCCACCGCCCTCGCCGCCCTGGATCATCACCGCGTCGGCACCCCACGAGGCGACCTTCGTGGCGTGCTTGGGCAGGCCGACGCTCGGGATCACGACGATGTCGTGCTCCTTGAGCGTGGCGATCAGCTCCGGATTCGGGGCCAGCGCGAACGAGGCCACCTTCACGCCGTGCTCGATCAGCAGCCGGCAGCGGGCGGGGGCGTCGGCTGCGTCCGCGCGCAGGTTCACGCCGAACGGAGCGTCGGTACGGCCCTTGACCTCGAGGATCGCCCGCTCCAGCTCCTCGATGGTCATCGTGGCGCTGGCCAGGATGCCCAGCCCGCCGGCCTTGGCGGTGCCGCTGACCAGCCGCGGGCCGGCCACCCAGCCCATGCCGGTCTGCACGACCGGGTGCCGGACGCCGACCAGGTCGGTGAGCGGGGTGCGCAGCTGCTGGTCGATCACGACGGTGCTCCCTGGGCTCCCTGGGCTCCCGTGGATGCCTCGGGCTCGGGGACCTCCTTGAACCGCAGGCTCTTGGGGTCGAGCACCTCCTTGATCAGGATCTGCTCCTCCAGGCTGGGCTCCCGGGTGGTCGGCACCTCGGCTGGCACCTCGAGCTCGAAGCCGGTCGCGGCGACCACGTCGTCGACGGTCACGCCGGGGTGCACGCTGAGCAGGCGCACGGTGTCGTCGGCGCCCCTGACGTCGAAGACGGCGAGGTTGGAGACGATGCGGTGGATGTCGTTGTAGCGGGCGGCACCCGGGCCGGCGGCCTTGGCGCGTTGCGGGCCGACGCCGGAGACGATGTCGACCTGCTCGACGAAGACCCGAGGGGAGTGCTTGGGCACCCAGTACGACGTCCGGTTGTTGACGGTGTTGCCCGGCGCGCCGCGCGAGCCCAGCAGCTGGCGCTTGGGCCGCGCCCAGTCGCCGATCGCGGAGATGTTCTGGTTGCCGTGCCGGTCGACCTGGGTGGCGCCCATCATCACGTGGCGCTTGCCGTAGGCGACCACGTCGAACACCTTGCGGAACGGGATCCATCCCTCGACGACGTCCGCCTTCGCGAAGAGCGGCGGGACCCCGGCCAGGAAGAGGGACTCCCCGTCGGAGATGACCAGGTCGGGGTTGCTGGTCAGCTTCGCGAGCCGGACGCCGAGCATCGGCAGCAGCCCCATCGGGCTGGCGAAGATCTCACCGTCGTCGGCGAAGGCGTCCGCGATCGCGGCGGCGCACACGTCTGCCCTGCTGCTCATGCCTGCTCCTCACCGAACGCCGCGACGGCGGCCTGGTAGGCCGCCTCGTCCCCCTCGAGGAACCGGGCGCTGAACGCCGCCCAGTCCTCGTCGCTGCCGCCCGCCGCCTTCGCGTAGGCGCGCTGGAACCGCTCGTCCCGCTCGTAGTCGGGGGAGCAGGTGGTGAAGTGGGCGCCGTTCGGGGTCTCGACGACGCCGCTGACCATCATCCGGTTGAGCAGTAGCCGCTGCACCGGGGTGTCGACGGTGAGGCCGGCGGTGTCGACGATCTGCTCGCAGCTGACGAACGTGCGCTCCGCGGCCATCGCGAACAGGTCGTCGAAGTAGGGGTCCGGCCCCAGGTAGGTCGCGTTGCCGTGCTTGTCGGCGCGGTTGAGGTGCACCAGTGCGACGTCGAGGTTCAGCGCCGGCACCGCCGTGAGCTCCTCGTAGGCTCCGTCGGCATCGGGGTAGGGGCTGGTGACCGTCGAGATCCACGGCTGGTTGACCAGCACGTCGGAGCCGAGCCCGGCCCGCATCGGCAGGAACGGCAGCCGCTGCGCGGCGGCGTACAGGCCGGTCTGGAACATGCCCTCGTCGAGCTCGACGACCTCGGGGATCGAGCCCTCCTGGCGGGCCCGCTGGAAGTTCGGCTCCAGCGGCACCGAGTCGAGGCTGACGAAGGCGAAGACCAGCTTGCGGATCTTAGCGGCGCGGGCGAGCAGCCCGACGTCGGCGCCGCCCCAGCTGACGACCGTCAGGTCCTTGAGGTCGCTGCGCACGATGGCCCGCACGAGCGCCATCGGCTTGCGCCGGGGGCCCCAGCCGCCGATGCCGATCGTCATGCCGTCGCGCAGCTCGGCGACGACCTCGTCGATCGCCATCTGCTTGTCGCGTGGTCCCTGGTTCACTTCTTCGCCTTCTCCGTCCCTGCGAATCCGTCGCGCAGCTCGTCGGCCACCCCGGCGAGGTTCAGCTCGAAGGTGAACCCCTGCTCGAACCGGTAGCTCTTGTTCACGTCCACCGGGTCGATCCCGTTCAGTGCCGCCTTGGCGGCCCGGATGACGCGGGGGTCCTTGGCGGCGATCTCGCCGGCGACCTTCAGCGCGGCGGCGTCGAGCTCGTCGCGGGGGACCACCTCGAGCACCGAGCCGAACTGCACCAGGTCGGCGGCCTTGATGGTGCGGGCGGTGAAGTAGAGGGTGCGCATCATGTGCTGGGGCACCAGGCGGGCCATGTGGGTCGCGGCGCCGAGGGCGCCCTGGTTGACCTCGGGGACCCCGAAGTAGGCGTCGTCGCTGGCCACGATGCAGTCGGCGTTGCCGACCAGACCGACACCGCCGCCCAGGCAGAACCCGTTGACGGCGGCGACGACCGGGACCGCGCACTCGTAGACGGCCTTGAACGCGGCGTAGCAGCCGCGGTTGGCGCCGAGGAGTGCCTCGAACCCGGAGGTGTGCTGCATCTCCTTGATGTCGACGCCGGCGTTGAACCCGCGGCCCTCGGCGCGCAGGACGACCGCGTGGGTGGCCGGGTCGGCGCCCGCCTCGTCGAGCGCGGCCGCGACGTCGTACCAGCCCTGGACGGTCAGCGCGTTGACCGGCGGGGCGGACATGGTGACGACCCGGACGCCGTCGTCGCGCAGTTCGGAGGAGATGGCCATGCGTGTCCTTCGGGGGTGTCGAGGTGCCTCCAGGTGGGGAGGCGAGCAAACCTAACGTTTGCTTGGTAGCCTAACAGTTGCTTGGTTCGCCCGACAGCGGTGCTGCGGGTCGAACACCCCGACCACCCGAGGAGCAGCCCGTGGCGATCCCCATTGACCTGTCCGGCCGCGTGGCGCTGGTGACCGGCGGCACCAAGGGCATCGGGCTCGGGATCACCCGGGCACTGCTCGAGGCCGGCGCGACGGTGGCCACCTGCGCGCGGTCGGACGCCGAGCCGTTGTCCGGCACCACCCACCACCTCTGCGACGTGCGCGACCCCGAGGCGGTGTCTGCGCTGGTCGAGGAGGTGGTCGCCGCCCACGGCCGGCTCGACATCGCCGTGAACAACGCCGGGGGAGCGCCCTACGCCCCGGCGGCCGACGCCTCGCCACGACTCCACGAGAAGGTGGTCGGGCTCAACCTCATGGCGCCGCTGAACGTCGCCCAGGCCGCCAACCGGGTGATGCAGCGGCAGCAGCACGGCGGGTCCATCGTCAACATCTCCTCGGTCTCCGCGCTGCGGCCCTCGCCGGGCACCGCGGCGTACGGCGCGGCGAAGGCGGGCGTCGACTCGCTCACCCGCTCGCTCGCGGTCGAGTGGGCGCCGCGGGTGCGCGTCAACGCGATCGACGTCGGGCTGTGCCGCACCGAGCTGACCGACGACCACTACGGCGGCGACGCCGGCGTCGCCGCGATCGAGCGCACGATCCCGCTGCGTCGGATGGCCGAGCCCGCCGAGGTCGGCCGGGTGGTCGCGTTCCTGGCCTGCGACCTCGCCTCCTACGTGTCCGGCGCCACCGTCGCCTGCCACGGCGGCGGCGAGCCCCCGGTGTTCCTCTACGCCCAGCAGATCCCCGCACCCACCCCGTGAACCACGCCGTCCGCACACACCCCTAGGGAGAGCAACCTTGAGCAAGCTTCTGGATGGTCGCGTCGCGATCGTCACCGGCGCCGGCCGCGGCATCGGCCGGGCCCACGCCCTCGAGCTGGCCGCCCACGGCGCGAAGGTCGTCGTGAACGACCTCGGTGCCGAGCTGGACGGCCGTGGCTCGTCCGACGGGCCGGCCGGCGAGGTGGTCGACCTGATCCGCAGCCGCGGCGGCGAGGCGGTGGCCAACGGCGCCGACGTGGCCGACTTCGAGCAGGCCGGCGCGATGGTGCGGCAGGCGATCGACACCTTCGGCGGACTCGACATCCTGGTCAACAACGCCGGGTTCGTCCGCGACCGGATGCTGGTCAACACCTCCGAGGAGGAGTGGGACGCGGTGATCCGGGTGCACCTCAAGGGCCACTTCGCCCCGCTGCGGCACGCCGGCGCCTACTGGCGCGCCGAGGCCAAGGAGCGCCGCCAGCGCGCCGCGCGGGTCATCAACACCTCCTCGGGCGCCGGACTGCAGGGCTCGGTGGGCCAGGCGACGTACTCCGCGGCCAAGGCCGGCATCGCCGGGCTCACCCTCGTCGCCGCGCAGGAGATGGGTCGCTACGGCGTGACGGTGAACGCGATCGCCCCGGTCGCCCGGACCCGGATGACCGAGGGCGCCTTCGATACCAGCGCGATGGCGCTGCCCGAGGACAACTCGCCGATCGTCGCCTGGCTCGCCTCGGAGGAGGCCGGCGACGTCACCGGGCGGGTGATCGAGATCGACGGCGGCAAGATCACCCTCGAGACCGGCTGGCGGCACGGCCACTCCCGCGACAACGGCGGGCGCTGGTCGGCAGTCGACGTGGGTCCGGCGCTGCGCGACCTGATCGCCGAGGCGCCCGACCCGGAGCCGGTCTACGGCGCCTGACGCGGGACCGGCCCGCCCGACCGCGGCCGGGCCGGGATCAGCGCGGTGTCGATCGCCAGTCGCCGACCTGCACCGCGTGGCCGCGGTGGGCGAGTTCGCGGGCTGCCGCGCTGAGGCCCTGTGCCGCCCGGCGCTGCCCGGACCGGTGCTCGCCACCCGCCACCACGGCGACCGTGGCCAGGGCCCCGCCGGGCCGGGGCTCGGCCTGCACCCGCAGCGTCGTCCAGTCCAGCCGTTGGGCCAGCACGGCGAGCCAGTCGACGTACTTGGCGACGAACCCCGAGGCGGTCGCGTCCTTGATCGTGAACCGGGAGGCCGCCAGCGAAGCCGAGAGCACCGCCAGCGCCTCTGTGGTCGGGGCGGAGGTGGCGAGGTCGAGCTGTTGGTGCCAGTCGCGGTAGCGGTTCCAGCCCGGCACCTCCGGCTCGCTCAAGGCGAGGTCCCGGGTTCGGGGGGTGCCGTCGGTCGCCGGGTCAGCCGCTCCCACTGGGCGTCAGCCTGGCGCCGGGCCTCGACGACCTCGGCCGGCGGGACGGACTCGGTCGCCCACTGCTCGATGGTGCGCCGCGACCGCTCCTGAAGGCGTACGGCGCCCGGCGAGGTGTCCACACCGGAGAACACCGCAGCAAGCGTCGTGTCTCCTCGATCGATGCGCTGCTGGACCGTGCGCCAGTCCTCGCCGAGACGCCCCTCTCGAGCGGCGTCGGCGCGCTCACGCTGATCCTCGGCGAGTTCCCGTTCGGACTGGTCGGCCATCCGCTCGAGTCCGGCCACCAGGTCTCGGAGGCGGCCGATGGGGTCCTCAGCGCCGGTGGAGGTCACGACGTCACCACGCTGGTCGCGGCGCCCTGGGCGAGGTCCTCGATCAGCGCGAGCCGATCCATGATCGACGCCTTCGCCTCCGCGAAGCCCTGGATCGCCGACGCCACGGTCTCGATGATCGTGTAGACGAGTCGGACCTTGCTGATGATGGCGTCGATGTCGGAGTACGCCGTCACCGCGCCGACCGCCCATCCGATGACCGGCGTCGCCGCTTGGGCGGCCATCTTCAGCAGCTTGTTCGCGATGAAGCGCAGGGCGGCCCCGATGCCGGCGCAGGCCAGCTTGCAGGCGGTGGAGATGTTCTTGACCATCCCGGCAGCCGTCTCGAACGCGGTGCCGAGCCCCAGAGCCGCACCGGCCAACCCTGTCATGGCGACCCGGAACGCGTTGCCGGACAACCCCTGCCAGCCGCGTGGGGACGCCGCCACGAGCCCGGCATGGTTGCGCGCGACGGCGGAGGTGGCGCTGCCGGCATGGGCCCAGGCCTCCGAGGCGCGGTACAGGCCCTCCCAGTCGCCGGCGAGGGGTTCGTAGACGCAGCGGTCGAGGATGGAGTAGCCCAGGAACTGCTCGGCCACCCAGTCGATGCCACCGAGCAGCGCGCCCGCGCTCCACCGCAGGTCCTGGACGGGGTTCTCGGGCACCTGGGGGGCGACCAGGAACGACGAGGCGTCGACGACCTCGCGGACCGGCCCGGTGGCCCCCCACTGGGAGAGGCCCTCGATGAGCGAGACCGCGTCGGCGGCCCCGCCCGAGAGCGTGTCGACGGTGCCCTGGGCCTTCTCCCAGGCATAGGAGTCGACGCTGCCGTGGCCCTCGGGTGCGCTCTCTGCGGCCGGGGGCAGCGGCGGTCCGCCGAGGTCCGGGGCCGAGCCCGGGACCGAGCCGCCACCGAGCCGGGTGGCCAGGTCGGCGAACTGCTCGCCGACGGTGGCGTCGGTCGCGGCCAGGTCGGCCGCGGTCCGGCCGACCGCGTCGACCATCGCCTGCTCCAGTCGGGAGACGGTCGAGGCGGCGACCTCGGCCGCGCCCACGGCCGCCCGCGAGAGCGGGTCGAAGGCCGCCAGCAGCACGCCGGTCGCGTCGCCGATCCCGGCATGCGTGGTGAGGTAGTCGGCGACCCGCGCGGCGTGCTGCTGCTGCCGCTCCAGCACCTGCTGGCTGAGAGCGAGCGCGTCGTACTCGATGAGGATCTCGGTCATGGCGCACCTCGGGTGGGAACGTCGGGTCGTGGGCAACCTATCCGCGTCGGGGCGTCCCAAACCCGCTGTTCTCGATGCGTCGCGACGAGCCCGCTCGAGAGCCGACCGCCCGCACCCTCACAATCGCTCGAGCACCGTCCCGGTCGCCATCGCGCCGCCGGCGCACATCGAGATCAGGGCGGTGGTGGCGTCGCGGCGCTCCAGCTCGTGCAGTGCGGCGGTGATCAGTCGGACGCCGGTGGCGCCGACGGGGTGGCCGAGGGCGATCGCGCCGCCGTTGACGTTGACCCGGTCCAGGTCGACGCCGTGCTGACCGGCCCAGGAGAGGACGACGGAGGCGAACGCCTCGTTGACCTCGAACAGGTCGAAGTCCCCGATGGACATGCCGGTGCGGTCGAGCAGCCGCTGGGTCGCGTCGATGGGGCCGTCGAGGTGGTAGTAGGGATCGGAGCCCACCAGGCAGTGGGTGACGATCCGGGCGCGCGGGGTGAGTCCGAGGGCCCGGGCCTTGTCCTCGTCCATGATCAGCAGCGCCGCGGCGCCGTCGGAGATCTGGGACGACGTGCCGGCGGTGTGCAGCCCGTCCGGCAGCACGGTGCGCAGCCCGGCGAGGCCCTCGAGCGTCGTCTCCCGCAGTCCTTGGTCGGCGTCCACGACCCGGGTCTCGCCGGTCGGCTTGCCCTCGTCGTCGAGGACCGGTGCCTCGATCGGAGCGGTCTCTCGCTTGAACCGGCCCTCGTCGACGGCGACGCGTGCCTTCTGCTGCGAGGCGAGTCCGAACGCGTCGAGGTCCTCCCGCGTCAGCCCGCGGTTGCGGGCGATCCGGTCGGCGGCCTCGAACTGGTTGGGCATGTCGATGGTCCAGTCGTCGGGTCGCGGGTCGCCGAGGCCCTCGGGGACGTTGCCGCCCAGCGGGATCCGCGACATCGACTCGACGCCGCAGGCGACGCCCACCTCGATCGAGCCCGCGCGCACCAGGTCGTTGACCAGGTGGGCGGCCTGCTGGCCCGAGCCGCACTGGGCGTCGAGGGCGGTGCCTCCGGTGTGTTGCGGGAGACCCGCGTGCAGCCAGGCCCGGCGGACCATGTCGTTGGACTGCTCGCCGGCCTGGGTGACGCAGCCTCCGATGACCTGCTCGACCAGTTCCGGGTCGAGGCCGGCCCGCTCCAGCACCGTGCGCTGGGCGAAGCCCAGGAGCACAGCGGGGTGGATGCCCGCGAGCCAGCCGCGGCGGCGGCCGAGGGGAGTGCGGACTGCGTCGATGATCACCGGGTTGCCCATGACCCGAAAGTAGAACACGTTCCGGTTCGCCACGATCGCGCGGTCCCGCCGACCGGGAGGGCGTCGCCGGGTGGGTCTTCCCAAACCTACCGACGGTATGTAAGCATCGTCACCTAGAACACGTTCCACCCCCCGTCTTCCAGGAGTGCTCGGTGACCCAGACCCCCGTCCTGCCCGTCGGCTTCGACCCGACCGACCCCGACGTGATGCGGGAGCGGGTGCCGCACGACGAGCTCCTGGCACTGCGGCGCACCGCACCCGTGTCGTGGGTGGAGCAGGACGAGGCCGCTCGCGGCGGGTTCCCCGACCACGCCGGCTTCTGGGCGCTCAGCAAGCACGAGGACGTCGCCGCGGTCTCCAAGGACCAGACGAACTTCTCGACCCAGGAGAACGGCGTCATCATCCGGTTCCACCCCGAGATGACCAAGGAGGAGCGCGAGCAGACCGGCTTCCTGCTGATCAACCACGACGCGCCCGACCACACCAAGCTGCGTCAGATCGTGTCGCGCGCATTCACCCCGCGGGCGATCCACGCCCTGCACGACGGGCTGGAGGAGCGTGCCCGGCGCATCGTCGAGGAGGCGGTCGCCAAGGGCGAGGGAAACTTCGTCGAGGACGTCGCTGCCGAGCTGCCGCTGCAGGCGATCGCCGACCTGCTCGGGGTGCCGCAGGAGGACCGCGGCAAGCTCTTCGAGTGGTCGAACCAGATGATGTCCTACGACGACCCCGAGGTCGAGGGCGACCAGATGACCGCCTTCATGGAGATCCTCGGCTACTCGATGGCGCTCGCCGACGAGCGGCGCAAGAACCCCGCCGACGACATCATCACCAAGCTGGTGACCGCCGACGTCGACGGCCGCGGGCTCACCGATGACGAGTTCGGGTTCTTCCTGATCCTGCTCGCCGTCGCCGGCAACGAGACCACCCGCAACGCCATCACCTGGGGCATGCACGCGTTCATGCACGACCCGGCCGCCTGGGAGCTCTACCGTCGGGAGCGGCCCGCGACCGCGGTCGACGAGATCATCCGCTGGGCCACGCCGGTGACCGTCTTCCAGCGCACCGCCCTGAACGACATCGAGGTCGGCGGCGTGCCGGTGAAGAAGGGCGACCGGGTCGGTCTGCTCTACGCCAGCGCGAACTTCGACGAGGACGTCTTCGACGACCCCTTCACCTTCAACATCCTGCGCGACCCCAACCCGCACCAGGCGTTCGGCGGGCACGGCGCGCACTACTGCATCGGCGCCAACCTCGCCAAGCTCGAGGTCGACCTGATCTTCAAGGCCATCGCCGACATCGCGCCCGGCATCCGCCCCCTCGGTGAGCCCTCGCGGCTGCGCAGCGGCTGGCTCAACGGCGTCAAGGACCTCCGCGTCGCCTACCGGTGACGCGCCCCGTCTCGGGACCAGCACGACGTACCGCCCAGGACGTTCCGCCCAGGGCGAACAGCTGAGAAAGGACCCACCGTGACCGCGAGCGACATCCTGCCCGAGGGCTTCGACTTCACCGACCCCTTCCTCAACGAGGCCGGCATCCCGCACGAGCAGTTCCTGGCGCTGCGCCGCAACGCTCCGGTCTTCTGGGTGCCGCAGAGCAGCCCGGCCAACGACGGGTTCCCCGACCAGCCGGGCTACTGGGCGGTGAGCAAGCACGCCGACGTCGCGGCGGTGTCGAAGAACAGCAAGGACTTCTCGACCGCCGAGAACGGCGCGATCATCCGCTTCCAGGCCGGCATGACCCGCGACCAGGTCGAGCTGCAGCGGGTGATGCTGATCAACCAGGACCCGCCCGAGCACACCAGCACCCGCCACATCGTCTCCCGCGGGTTCACCCCCCGCTCGGTCGGCGCCCTCGAGACCGTGATGCGCGAGCGCGCGGAGAAGATCGTCCGGGACGCGCTCGAGCGCGGGCACGGCAACTTCGTCGAGGACGTCGCCGCCGAGCTGCCGCTGCAGGCGATCGCCGACCTGCTCGGCGTCCCCCAGGACGACCGGCACAAGCTGTTCGACTGGTCCAACCAGATGCTGGCCGGCGACGACCCCGACATCGGCGGGGAGCCCGACGTGGCGGCGGCCGAGATCCTCGGCTACGCGATGGCGATGGCCGACGACCGGCGCGCGAACCCCCGAGACGACCTGGTCACGAAGCTGGTGCACGCCGACAAGGACGGCCGGGGCCTCACCGACGACGAGTTCGGCTACTTCGTGATCATCCTGACCGTCGCCGGCAACGAGACCACCCGCAACGCGATCACCCACGGCATGAACGCGTTCTTCGAGAACCCCGACCAGTGGGAGCTCTGGAAGTCCGAGCGGCCGGCCACGATGGTCGACGAGGTGATCCGCTACGCGACGCCGGTCAGCGTCTTCCAGCGCACCGCGCTGCGCGACGTCGAGGTCGGCGGCGTGCCGGTCGAGCAGGGCCAGCGGGTCGGCATCTTCTACGCCAGCGGCAACTTCGACGACGACGTCTTCGACGACCCCTACCGATTCGACATCACCCGCGACCCGAACCCGCACCTGTCCTTCGGCGGGCACGGCGCCCACTACTGCATCGGCGCCAACCTGGCCCGACTCGAGGTCCGGGTGCTGTTCGACGCGATCGCCGACCTGGCGCCGGGCATCAGCAAGGCGGGCGAGCCGAAGCGGCTTCGCCACCCGTGGGTGAACGGGATCAAGGACCTCCAGGTCCGCTACGCCTGAGCGGCGAAGCGGGTCCGCAGCTGCGGCTCGCGGGCGCGAGCGGTCAGCACGAACGGGTCGCCGTCGGTGATCGCGACGGTGTGCTCCATGTGCGCGCCGCGCGAGCCGTCCATGCTGCGCAGCGTCCAGCCGTCGGCGTCGGTGAAGATCTCGTCGGTGGTGTGCAGGAACCACGGCTCGATCGCGATCACCAGCCCGGGCTGCAGCTTGTAGCCGCGGCCGGGACGGCCGTCGTTGGGGATGTGCGGGTCGCCGTGCATGGTGCGGCCGACGCCGTGGCCCCCGAACTGCGTGTTGATCCGCAGCCCCTCGGCGCGCGCCACCGAGGCGATCGCGTGCGAGATGTCGCCGATCCGGTTGCCGGCTCGAGCCGCGTCGATGCCGGCCGCCAACGCCCGCTCGGTCACCTCGATCAGCCGCAGGTCTTCCGGGCGCGGAGTGCCGACCACGAGGGAGTACGCCGAGTCGGCGACCCAGCCGTCGACGGACGCCGCGAAGTCGACGCTGAGCAGGTCGCCGTCGGCGAGCACGTAGTCGCGCGGCAGGCCGTGCAGCACCGCGTCGTTCACCGACGTGCACAGCACCTTGCCGAACGGCGAGGCACCGAAGGAGGGGTGGTAGTCGATGTAGCACGACTCCGCGCCGCGCTCCTTGATCATCCGGTGCGCCAGCGCGTCGAGGTCGAGCAGGTTGACCCCCACGTCGGCGGCCTCGGCGAGAGCGGTGATGACCTCGGAGACGAACCGGCCGGCCGGCTTCATCTCCTCGATCTGGGCGGGGGTGCGGAGCTCGATCACACCCCGGATCGTACGGGGCGCCGGGCCACGGCGAGCTCGGCGGGCCGAGACCTCGCGGAGGCCACCTCTGCCGAGGGCAGATCTGCCGGGGGCAGAACCGCTTGGGTCGCGGAGCGGGTGCTCCGCAGGCTGGGAGCACCCGACCCAGGAGGACCCATGACCAGCGCCCCACCTGTCACCGGCAGCCTCGACGACCAGCTGACCGCCCGGCTGCTGCACCAGCGGATCATCGTGCTCGGCCAGGAGGTCGACGACGCGATCGCCAACCGGCTCTGCGCCGAGCTGCTGCTGCTCTCGGCCGAGGATCCGCACCGCGACATCAGTCTCTACCTCAACTCTCCCGGCGGCTCGGTGAGCGCCGGGCTGGCCATCTACGACACCATGCGGCTGATCCCCAACGACGTGAGCACGCTCGCCCTCGGGCTGGCGGCCAGCATGGGTCAGTTCCTGCTCTCGGCCGGCACTCCGGGCAAGCGCTACGCCCTCCCGCACGCCCGGGTGCTGATGCACCAGGGATCGGCCGGGCTCGGCGGCACCGCGGTCGACATCGAGATCCAGGCGCAGAACCTCGAGCACACCAAGAACGTGATGCTCGGGCTGATCGCCGAGCACACCGGCCAGCCGGTCTCGCGGATCGAGCAGGACTCGCTGCGCGACCGCTGGTTCACCGCCGAGGAGGCCCGCGACTACGGCTTCGTCGACGCGGTGCTCACCGACGTCGACCAGGTGGTGCCGGCCCGCGGCGCCGGCAGCTTCGGGCTGAGGTGAGCGCGATGAGCTCGTACACCATCCCCAGCGTGGTCGAGAGCACCGTGCGCGGCGAGCGCGCGGTCGACATCTACAGCCGGTTGCTCACCGATCGGATCATCTACCTCGGCACCGAGATCGACGACAGCGTCGCGAACGTGGTCATCGCCCAGCTGCTGCATCTGGAGTCCGACCGGCCCGACGCCCCCATCAACCTCTACCTGAACTCGCCCGGCGGCTCGGTCACCGCGATGCTTGCGATCTACGACACCCTGCAGTTCGTCCGGTCGCCGGTCGGCACGACCTGCGTCGGCCAGGCCGCCTCGGGTGCCGCGGTGCTGCTCGCCGCCGGCGCCGCCGGCTCACGGACCGTGCTCCCGCACGCGCGGGTCGTCCTGCACCAACCCTCCGGGGGAGGCCAGGGCACGCTCCCCGACCTGGCCCTCCAGGCGAAGGAGGTGGTGCGGCTGCGCGGCGCGATGGAGGAGATCCTGGCGCTGCACACCGGCCAGAGCGTCGACCGGCTGCGCGCGGACACCGACCGGGACCTGGTGCTCGACGCGGAGCGCGCGGTGGAGTACGGCGTGGCCGATGCGGTGCTCGGCAGCCGCAAGGCGGCCGCCTGACGACGGCGACGAGACAGCGCCCACGCGGCGTACGCCGTCAGGCCGCCAGGCAGAGCGGCGAGCGGGTGGCCCGCTCCCGCGCGAGCGAACGGGTCACCCGCGCGGTCAGGTCGACCAGCTCGAGCCCCAGGGCGCCGCCGACCGCCTCGAGGATCTCCGAGCTGGGCTCCTTGCGCCCCCGCTCGATCTCGGAGAGGTAGGGCAGCGAGATCCCCGCCGCTCCGGCGACGTCTGACAGCGTGCGACCGCTGCGGCGTCGCTCCTCGCGCAGCTCGCGGCCGACCGCCTCTCGCCACAGCGGCGCCGGCGGGGTGCTCCGCGGCGGCGCCGCGGGTCGGGGGCGCAGCGCGAAGACGTTGTCGCGGTCGGCCGGCTCGGCGGCGGGGCTGCTCATGCTCGGACGCTAGACCCGCGGCGCCCCCGTGCCCAGGCCCGTTCGCGGTGGGCGAACGGTGGCCTTGCCCGGAGCGGTCGGGGAGCGGGTCAGCGGCGCGCGGCCCGCCACTCCTCGGCGAGCAGCGCGTAGCCGTAGCCGTCGAGCCACTCGCCGGAGCGGTGCAGCGACTCCTTGACCGTGTGCAGCTCGCGGCGCATGCCGAGGCGTTCGGCCAGCCGCCACGAGGGCGTGTTGTCGGCGAACAGCCCGGCGGTGACCCGCCGCAGCCCGAGTCCGTCGAAGCACAGCCGGAGCAGCTCGGCGACCGCCTCGGTGGCGTATCCCCGGCCGCCGTAGGCCGGGTCGAAGACCCAGCCCAGCTCCGCCTGGACGCCGCGCGCCTGCTCGGCGACCTCGGCCTGGGCCCAGGCATCCTCGACGGCGAGCATCAGGTCGCCGATGATGACGCCGTCGAGTTCGACGATGAGGAGCTTGGCGAGCCGTTCGGGTGAGGTGAACCGGTCGCGGTGGTCGGCTCGGTTCGTCGAGTCGACACTCAGCCAGTGCGCCACCTCGGGGAGCCGTCGGAACCGCCAGTTGGCCTCCTCGTCATCCGGCGTCGCCGGGCGGATCAGCAGCCGGGTGGTGTGCACCGGCCAGGGGAGCCGGTCGAACGGAGACGTCGTCGGGGCCACGCCGCCATCATCGCCTTCCTCCGTTCCTTCGCCGAGTCGGCGCCCATGTCTGCCGAATCGGCGGGACTCAGTTGCTCGGAGGCTCCGACCCGACCACCCACATCGCGAAGAACTGTGAGCCGCCGCCGTAGGCGTGGCCCAGCGCCCGACGGGCTCCGTCGACCTGGTGCTCGCCGGCGGCGCCCCGCACCTGCAGGGCCGCCTCGCCGAAGCGGAGCATCCCGGAGGCACCGATCGGGTTCGAGGAGAGCACGCCGCCGGAGCAGTTGACCGGGATCTGGCCGTCCATGGCGGTGGCGCCGGACTCGGAGAGCTTCCAGCCCTCGCCCTCGGCGGCGAAGCCGAGGCTCTCCAGCCACATCGGCTCGAACCAGGAGAACGGCACGTAGATCTCGGCCGCGTCGATCTCGGTCAGCGGGTCGGTGATGCCGGCCTGGGCCCAGAGTGCGGCCGCCGCGTCGCGGGAGGCCTGCGGGTTCACCTGGTCGCGCTCCGCGGCCGTGGTGGCCTCCGAGCGCATCACCGTGCCGTGGATCCACGCGGGGTTCGGCGAGGCCTTCGCGGTGTCCTCGTCGACGATCACCAGCGCGCAGGCGCCGTCGGAGGAGGGGCAGGTCTCGTCGTAGCGGATCGGGTCCCACAGCATCTGCGAGGCCAGCACCGACTCCACGGTGGTGTCGGGGTTGCGCAGGTGCGCGTAGGGGTTCTTGAGCGCGTTCTGCCGGTCCTTGGCGGCGACGATCGCACCGACGTGGGTGGGGGCGTTCGACCGGCGGATGTAGGAGCGCACGTGCGGGGCGAAGTAGCCGCCCGCGCCGGCGTGCACCGGCATGTTGAACGGCAGCGGCACCGACAGCGCCCACATCGCGTTCGACTCCGACTGCTTCTCGTAGGCCACGGTGAGCACCCGCTTGTGCACGCCTGCCTGCACCAGCGAGGAGGCCACGATCGCGGTCGAGCCCCCCACCGAGCCGGCCGTGTGCACCCGGAGCAGCGGCTTGCCGGCGGCACCGAGAGCCTCGGCGAGGAAGAGCTCGGGCATCATCACGCCCTCGAACAGGTCGGGGGCCTTGCCGACGACGATCGCGTCGATGTCGTCGAGGGTCAGGTTCGCGTCGGCCAGGGCGCGGTCGATGGCCTCGCGGCACAGGCCGGCCATCGAGACGTCCTCGCGCTTGGCGCGGTGGTGGGTCTGGCCGACGCCGACCACCGCGGCGGGCTGCTTCGCCATCAGTTCCGTCCTTCCAGGACGCAGAGCAGGTTCTGTTGCAGGGCCGGGCCGGACGTCGCGTGCGCGACCGCCTTGGACGCCTCGCCGGACCAGATCCGCGAGGCCGCCTCGCCGATCCGGATGCCGCCGGCGGAGAACATCGGGTTGCTGGTCAGCGCGCCGCCGGACGGGTTGATGCGGACGTCGTCGGCCAGGCCGAGCTCGCTGCGCAGGATCAGCTCCTGGTGGCTGAACGGGGCGTGCAGCTCGGCGATCTCGACGCCGTCGAGGTCGACCGCCGCCGCCGCCCGCGCCGCCGACGGGGCGCGGGTGAGGTCGCGGGTGCCCATGCTCATCGGGTCGACGTAGTGCGCGAGTCCGTCGATCCAGGCGGGCCGGTCCCGCACCTCGCGGGCCCGGTCGTCCGCGGCGAGCACGATCGCCGCCGCGCCGTCGGTGACCGGTGAGCAGTCGTGCTTGCGCAGCGGGTCGGCGTAGACCGGCCGGGCCAGCAGCTCCTCGACGGACGAGCCGCCCTTGCGCACTGCGTACTCGTTCTTCTCCGCATCGGTCAGCGAGCGGTTGGCGACCTCGGCCATCGCCCGCTCGTCCCAGATGCCGGCGTCGATGCCGGCGCGCGCCTGCAGGCCGGCCAGCGACACGGTGTCGGGCCACAGCGGCGTCATCGTGTAGGGCTCGAGCTGGAGCGCGAGGGTACGCCGCAGCACGCCGGCCGAGGACTTGCCGAACGCGTAGACCAGCGCGGTGTCGACCTCGCCGGTCTGGATCTTGATCCAGGCCTCGTAGAGCGCCCAGGCCAGGTCCATCTCGACGTGCGACTCGTTGACCGGCGGGATCACCCCGATCGCGTCGACGGCCGAGACGAACGAGAACGACCGCCCGGCCAGGTAGTCCGAGGACCCCGAGCACCAGAACCCGATGTCGCGCCGGCTCCAGCCCGTCTGCTCGTAGCACTCGGTGAACAGCGGGACCAGCAGCTCCACGCAGGTGGGCGATCCGTCGAACTCGGGCATCTGTCGCTGGGCGAACCCGACGACGGCGACGTCTCTCATCAGTCACATCTCCTTGCGACAACCGGGGTCCCCGCGGCGCTTGCGAGCGCAGCGAGCAACGTCGTGGGGTGGTTCATAGGTGGTGCTTGTAGGTGTCGAAGTCGGCGTCGGGATCGCCGGTGGGCTCGAAGTGGTCGATGTTCTCCAGCGAGTAGGTCCACTCCTCCTGCGGCTTCCACACCGCCTTGACCCGCATGCCCATCCGCACCTGGTCGGCGGGCACGCCCAGGATCAGGTGGAGGATGGCGATGTCGGCGCCGTCGAGCAGCACGTACGCGGAGACGTACGGCGGCGTGATCTTCTGGCCGAGGAACGGCACGTTCACGATGCAGAACGTCGTGATCGTGCCGGTCTGCGACAGCTCCACCTCCTCGGCGGTGGGCGTGCCGTCGGCCGGGCAGGCGCTGCGCGGCGGCACGTAGACCTTGCCGCAACTGGGGCAGCGCTGGCCGAGGATGCGGCCCTCGTTGAGTCCGCGGTAGAACGCCGACTCCTCGGGCGAGGCGGCGTAGAGGTAGTCGAGGGAGACCGGGGTGACGATGCCGGTGGTCGCCTCGCGGTCGGCGAGCGGTGTCGCGCGGCCGCCGGGCAGGTCGTCGGCGGGCTCGAAGCACTCGATGTCGGTGATCGCACCGGAGCGCTCCTCGGCCCACCGGACCCGCACCCGCATGCCGGTGACCACGTGGTCGGGGGAGTCGACGTCGAGCGCGTGCAACAGCGGCGCGTCGGCGCCGTCGAGCGTCACCAGCGCGAAGGCGAACGGGCGGTCGAACGGCTGGTGCTTGACCGGCTCGGGCACCCAGGTCCACGAGGTGACCGTGCCGGTGTCGGCGACCTCGACCAGGTCGGCGTCGGTCAGTTGCCGGTGGGTGACCGGGTCGTACTCGGGCGGCGGCAGCACCACCCTGCCGTCCGAGGTGCGCCCGGCGACGAGGGTGCGGTCGCGCAGGCCGGCGAAGAACCGGCCGAGCACCGGTCCGACCGAGCGGGTGTAGTCGAAGGCGACCGTCACGGGGGCTTGCAGGGTGCGGGACATGGCTCGGAATTGAAACACGTTCTAGTCAGCGGGGCAAGGCGTCTGCCAGGCTGTCGGGCATGAAGCTCGGACTACAGCTGGGGTACTGGGGCGCGCAGCCCCCGACAGGCGTCGCGGAGCTGGTCGCCGCCGCCGAGGACGCCGGATTCGACTCGATGTTCACCGCCGAGGCCTGGGGCTCGGACGCCTTCACGCCGCTGGCCTGGTGGGGGCGCGAGACGTCGCGATTGCGGCTCGGCACCTCGATCGTGCAGATGTCGGGGCGCTCGCCCGCCTCGATCGCGATGCACGCGCTCACCCTCGACCACCTCAGCGGTGGCCGGGTGGTGCTCGGCATGGGCGTGAGCGGCCCGCAGGTCGTCGAGGGGTGGTACGGCCAGCCGTTCGCCAAGCCGCTGGCGCGCACCCGCGAGGTGGTCTCGATCATCCGCCAGGTGCTGGCCCGCGAGGCTCCGGTCACCAACGAGGGTCCCCACTACCCGCTGCCCTATCGCGGCGAGAACGCCGTTGGTCTCGGCAAGCCGCTCAAGCCGATCGTGCACCCGCTCCGCGCCGACCTGCCGATCTGGCTGGGCGCCGAGGGGCCGAAGAACGTCGCCCAGACCGCCGAGATCGCCGACGGCTGGATCCCGATCTTCTACACCCCGAAGTCGGCCGGCATGTACCAGCCGTGGCTCGACGAGGGCTTCGCCCGCCCGGGCGCCCGGCGTACCCGCACCGACTTCGAGATCGCCGCGACCTGTCACCTCGAGATCGTGCCGGACGCCGCCGGGAAGCAGGCGGTGCTCGACGCGATGAAGCCGTTCGTCGCGCTCTACATGGGCGGCATGGGTGCCAAGGAGCAGAACTTCCACAAGATGGTCTTCGAGCGCATGGGGTACGCCGAGCTGGCCGACGAGGTGCAGCGGCTCTACCTCGGCGGTGAGAAGGACCGCGCCGCGGCGCTGGTGCCCGACGAGCTGGTCGACGACATGCACATCGTCGGCACCGAGTCGGAGGTGCGTGATCGGGTCGCGGCCTGGGAGGAGACCGGCGTGACCACGCTGCTGCTCAGCTGCCGCTCCGCCGACGAGGTGCGCCGGGTGGCCGAGGTCCTGGCCTGACGCAGGCTGCGCCCCCCCGGGGCGGGCCGGGTGCCACGGTCGAGCCCGGGAGTCGCCCCGGTGACGGTTCCATCCCGAACGCCCTTCCCTCGGAAGTGGAACACGTTCTAGTCTCGGGGCCATGACCGCGACGCCCGTCTCCCAGGCCGCCCGTCCCGCCGACCCCAGCACCGACCCCGCCGCCAGTGCGGCCGACCCACTGCACCTCGGCACCCACAACGGCCACCTGATGGTGGCCGCGCTGAAGCGCCACCGGGACGCCCCGGTGATGTACCTCGGCGACACCACGCTCACCGGACGCGAGACCGCGGCGCGGATCAGTCAGTACGTCCAGGCGTTCGAGGCGCTCGGTGCCGGCCGCGGCGTGCCGGGGGCACTGCTCGCGCTCAACCGGCCGGAGGTGCTGTTCATCCTCGGCGCCGGCCAGACCCAGGGCTTCCAGCGCACCTCGCTGCACCCCCTCGGCTCGCTCGACGACCACGCCTACGTCATCGACGACGCCGGCATCGGCGTGCTGGTGATCGACCCGGTGCCGATGTTCGTCGAGCGGGCGGTCGCGCTGCTCGAACGCTGCCCGGGCCTTCGCCAGGTGCTCACGATCGGGCCGGTGCCCGCCGAGCTCGAGGGCCGGGCCACCGACCTGGCCGCGACCGCGGCGGCGTACGACCCGAAGCGGCTCGAGGCGGCGCTGCTGCCGCCCGACCACGTCGTCTCGATCACCTACACCGGCGGCACCACCGGCAAGCCCAAGGGCGTGATCGGCACCTCCCGGGCGATGAACACGATGACGCAGATCCAGATGGCCGAGTGGGAGTGGCCCGAGGCGCCACGGTTCCTCATGTGCACCCCGCTCTCGCACGCGGGCGCGGCGTTCTTCGTGCCGACCGTGTTGAAGGGTGGCTGCCTCTACGTGCTGCCGAAGTTCGACCCCGCCGAGGTGCTGCGCACGATCGAGGAGCAGAAGATCACCGCCACCATGCTGGTGCCGGCGATGCTCTACGCGCTGATGGACCACCCCGACTCGCGCACCCGCGACCTGTCCTCGCTCGAGACCGTCTACTACGGCGCCTCGGCGATCAACCCGGTGCGGCTGCAGGAGGCCATCGACCGGTTCGGCCCGATCTTCGCGCAGTACTACGGCCAGTCCGAGGCGCCGATGGCGATCTCCTACCTCCCGAAGGGCGACCACGACCCGGCCCGGCTGACCTCGTGCGGCCGGCCGTCCGCGTTCGTGCGCAGCGCGCTGCTAGACGCCGACGGCAACCCGGTGCCGCAGGGCGAGCCGGGCGAGGTCTGCGTCGCCGGGCCTCTGGTCTGCGACGGCTACTGGCAGCTCCCCGAGGCCACCGAGGAGACCTTCGGCGGCGGCTGGCTGCGCACCGGCGACGTCGCCCGCGAGGACGAGGACGGCTTCTGGCACATCGTCGACCGCACCAAGGACATGATCGTCACCGGCGGGTTCAACGTGTTCCCCCGCGAGATCGAGGACGTCATCGCCGAGCACCCCGCCGTCGCCCAGGTCGGCGTGATCGGCGTGCCCGACGAGAAGTGGGGTGAGGCGGTCACCGCGATCGTCGTGCTGCGCGAGGGCGTCGACCCGGCCGACGAGGCCGCCGTGGCGAGCGTCGCGGCCGAGATCCAGGCGCTGGTCAAGGAGCGCAAGGGCGCCGTGCACGCTCCCAAGGAGGTGATCGCGGTGACCTCGCTGCCGCTCACCGCCGTCGGCAAGCTCGACAAGAAGGCGCTGCGCAAGCAGTTCTGGACCGGCGACCGCGCGGTCGGCTGATCGGGTACGCCGCGCCGGGAGGCGCCGGGTCGGTCTCTGCCGGGTGGTGGGCGGCTGCACGATGGTGTGGCTTCATCAAGGGATGCAGGTCAACCCGCACTTCCCCGGGCGAACCCGGCTAGGGAAGTGAAGGTTCGTCTGCATACCTTGATGAAACGACAGGGGGGCGCGGCAGCGAGGGCCGCGCGAGGTCACGCCAGAGGCGGCGGCCCGCCGCCGGGCAGACCGCCGACCCCCGGCACGGCCCGGGCGGCCGGGTCGCGCAGCTCGAAGAAGTCGCGTCCGGTGAACCCGAACGCCGAGCCGACCAGGTTCGACGGGAAGGTGCCGAGTCGGGTGTTGTAGGCCCGCACGTTGCCGTTGTAGAAGCGGCGGGCGGCGGCGATCCGGTCCTCGGTGAGGGTGAGCTCCTTCTGGAGCATCGCGAAGTGCTGATCGGCCTTGAGCTGCGGGTAGGCCTCGGCGCGCACCAGCAGCTGGGCGAGGGTGCCGCCGAGGGCGTCCTCGTAGGCCTGTCGCCGCATGGGGCGGTCGGCCTGGTGCGCCGCGGCCGACTCCCGGGCGCGGACCAGCGCCTCGAGCAGCGTGCGCTCGTGCGCGGCGTACCCCTTCACGGTCTCGACCAGGTTCGGCACCAGCTCGTGGCGCCGGGTCAGCTCGACGTCGATGCCGCCCCAGGCCTCGTCGACCAGGGTGCGCTGCCGCACGAAGCGGTTGTACATCACCACGAGGCTGAGCAGCAGCACCAGCGTCGCGACACCGAGCAGGAGGAGCAGGAGCGTGAGCAGCTCGATCATGGCCGGCCTCCTGCCAGTCCGCGCCACACGAACTCGGGGATCGCGTCGAGCACGGCGTCCATCATGTGCAGCTTGGCGTCGATCGACTGGGGGGTCTGCTGGCCACGGGTGACGACCAGCATCGAGTCACCGGCGAAGCGCCAGCCGCGGTCGGGCCAGTGCAGCAGCAGCTCCATCATCTGCGGGTGCAGCACGTCGGAGGCGAACCGCCGGTCGGGGCAGCGGACGGTGAAGGCCCGGTTGAACTGCTCGGACTCGAGCTCGATGTCGGAGTTGGTGAGCCGGCCCACGACCCGGCCGAACATGTTCTCCGGCGAGACCGAGAGCGCGGGCGCCGTCACGCCGAGGTGCAGCGCCACCACGGCGTAGCGATAGGTGGTGGTCTTCCGGTCGTCACCGGTGCCGCTGCTCTCCTTGTAGGAGTAGTCGAACGCCACGAAGGCCCGGCCGTCGTGGGTGCCGCGCAGCACGTGGCTGACCGTGCGGGCGTAGCCACTGCGGAACGGGGAGCCGTCGAAGCGGCCGACCAGGCCGCGGTCCGAGCGCGCGTAGGCGAGGCCGCGGGCGGCGGCGTACGCCGTCAGCGTCTGCACCCGCTGCTTCTCGGCGCGGTGGCTGAGCACGATCAGCACCACGATCAGGGCGACGAACCCGGCGAACGCCAGGAAGAAGATGCCCCCGCCTGCCAACCCGAGTACGGCTTCCACGACGCCCACCGTAGACGGCGCGGCCGCCGCGACGGGTCAGGACCCGGTGAACCGGGGGGCGCGCTTCTCGGCGAAGGCCCGGGGGCCCTCCTTGGCGTCGTCGGAGGCGAACACGGCCATGCCGACCCTGGCGTCGTCGGCCCAGCAGTCCTCCTCGTGCCGGCCCTCGGAGTCGCGCACGGTGCGCAGGATCGCCTGCACCGCAAGCGGTCCGTTGGCGCAGATCAGGTCGGCGATCTCGTGGGCCTTGGCGAGCGCCTGGCCGTCGGGGACGACGTGGCCGATCAAGCCGATCTCCTTGGCCTCGGGGGCCTTGATGTGCCGGCCGGTCAGCAGGAGGTCCAGCGCGACCGTGTAGGGGATCTGCCGGGGGAGTCGCACCGCGGAGCCGCCCATCGGGTAGAGGCTCCACTTGGCCTCGGAGATGCCGAAGCGCGCGGACTCGCCGGCGACCCGGATGTCGGTGCCCTGCAGGATCTCGGTGCCGCCGGCGATCGCGGCGCCCTCCACCGCGGCGATCAGCGGCTTCTTGAGCCGGAACCCCTTGAGCAGCCCCTTGATCGACGACGGGTCGAAACCCGAGGAGAAACTGTCGCTCGGGGAGCGATTGGTGGCGGCCTTGAGGTCCATGCCGGAGCAGAACGCGCCGCCGGCGCCGGTGAGGATGCAGACGCGGATCGAGTCGTCGTCGTTCACCCGGTCCCAGGCCTGCTCCATGATCGCGAGCATCTCGCCGGACAGGGCGTTGCGCGACTCGGGCCGGTTCATGGTGACCACGAGCTTGTGGCCGTCCTGCTCGACCAGGCAGTGGGGGGCGTCGGCCTCCTCCGGCGTGGCGGAGGGGGGCGCGGCGGGGTCCGAGGTTGCGGTCATGGACGGCAGCCTAGCCAAGAACGAGAACGTGTTCTAGTCTCGCCGCCGTGGCCCTGAACATCGCAGACCTCTTCGAGCACGCCGTCGACGCCGCCCCCGAGAACCTCGCGCTGAAGGTGGGGGAGCGCTCGGTCACCTACGCCGAGCTGGAGGCCCAGGCCAACCGGCTGGCCCACTACCTGGCCGGCCAGGGCATCGGCCACGGCGACCACGTGGCGATCTACGCGAAGAACAGCATCGAGCACGTCGTGGCCGTGCTCGCGGTCGTGAAGCTGCGGGCGGTGTCGATCAACGTCAACTACCGCTACGTCGAGAGCGAGCTCAACTACCTCTTCGACAACGCCGACGTCGTCGCGGTGCTCCACGAGCGCACCTACGCGCCGATGGTCGCCGCGTGCTTCCCCCAGCACGACCGACTGCGCGTGGCGGTCGCCCTCCCCGACGCCCTCGACCCCGACGACGCCTCCGACGTGTCGTCGTTCGGCGGCGTGCTGTGGGACGACGCGCTCGCCGGCCAGAGCGAGGAGCGCGACTTCGGTCCGCGCAGCGCCGACGACCTGCACATCATCTACACCGGCGGCACCACCGGCTTCCCCAAGGGCGTGATGTGGCGCCACGAGGACTTCTGGCGGGTGCTCGGCGGCGGCATCGACTTCTACACCGGCGAGCCGCTCGAGGAGTACGACCAGTCCAAGCAGGCCACCGACCCGCGCATGGTCACCTTCCCGCTCAGCCCGCTGATGCACGGCGGTGCCCAGGCCGGGCTGCTGATGCACCTGTTCGCGGGCCACCTCACCGTGCTCGAGCCGAAGTTCGACCCGGTGCGCACCTGGGAGGTCATCGAGCGCGAGAAGGTGCAGCTGATCTTCATGACCGGCGACGCGATGGCCCGGCCGCTGATCGAGGCCTACGAGGCGAAGGCCGCGACCGGCACGCCGTACGACGCCTCCGGCCTGTTCGCGATCTCCAGCAGCGCGGCCATCTTCAGCCCCCAGGTCAAGGAGCGGTGGATGACGGCGTTCCCGAACGCGATCTTCACCGACTCCGTCGGCGCCAGCGAGACCGGCTTCCAGGGCACCGGCATCCAGGAGAAGGGCAACCTCAGCTCCGACGGGCCCGTGATCGCGCTCGGCCCGAACAGCGTGGTCATCGACGACACCGGCCACGTGCTCGACCCGGCCACCGACATCGGCAAGACCGGACGCCTCGGACGCGGCGGCAACGTGCCGGTGGGCTACTACAAGGACCCCGAGAAGTCCGCCCGCACGTTCCTCGAGATCGAGGGGTCGCGCTACTCCGTGCCCGGCGACTTTGCCCGGATCGAGGAGGGCGGCAAGGTCACGCTCCTGGGCCGCGGCTCGAACTGCATCAACACCGGTGGCGAGAAGGTCTTCCCCGAAGAGGTCGAGATGGCGATCAAGGGTCACCCCGACATCTACGACGTGCTGGTGGTCGGCGTGCCCGACGAGAAGTACGGCCAGTCGGTCACCGCGGTGATCCAGCCCCGCGACGGGGCGACGGTCGAGCTGGAGGAGCTGCGCGGCTACCTGCGCGCCCACCTGTCCGGCTACAAGCTGCCCCGCGCCATGGCGCTGGTCGACCAGATCCCGCGCAACGCCACCGGCAAGGCGCAGTACCCCCGCGCCAAGGAGATCGCGATGGCCGCGTTCGCGGACAAGCACCCCACCAAGGTCTGAGCGCGAGCCCCGACCCCGCCGAAACACGACCCCGAACCGACTGGAGCAGCCCTCCCATGCGCACCCCCCTCTGCGACGCCTTCGGCATCGACTACCCGATCTTCGCCTTCACCCCCTCCGAGCACGTCGCGGCCGCGGTCTCGCGCGCCGGCGGGCTGGGCGTGCTCGGCTGCGTCCGCTTCAACGACACCGACGAGCTCGAGCGGACGCTGACCTGGCTCGACGAGAACACCGACGGCAAGCCGTACGGCGTCGACATCGTGATGCCGATGAAGATGCCGACCGAGGGCAAGTCGGTCGACCTCAAGGCGATGATCCCCGAGGAGCACGTCTCGTTCGTCGACCGCACGCTCCAGAAGCTCGGGGTGCCCCCGTTGCCCGAGGGCGAGGGCCGCGACGGTGTGCTCGGCTGGCTGCACTCGGTGGCCCGCTCCCACCTCGACGTGGCGCTCAAGCACCGGCCGGTGCTGATCGCCAACGCGCTCGGGTCGCCGCCGGTCGACGTGATCGAGCAGTGCCACGAGCACGGCATCAAGGTCGCCGCGCTGGCCGGCGCCGCCAAGCACGCGCAGAGCCACGTCGCCAACGGCGTCGACATCATCGTCGCGCAGGGCTACGAGGCCGGCGGGCACACCGGCGAGATCGCCAGCATGGTGCTGCAGCCCGACATCGTCGACGCCGTCGGGCCCGACGTGCCGGTGCTCGGTGCCGGCGGCATCGGCTCCGGCCGCCAGATCGCCGCGTCGTTGGCGCTCGGCTCCCAGGGCGTGTGGACCGGCTCGATCTGGCTGGGCACCGAGGAGTACCAGAACCTGCAGTCGAACGCCGGCTGGACCACCGCGTTCACCCGCGCCACCTCCAGCGACACCGTCCGCACCCGGATCTACACCGGCAAGCCGGCCCGGCTGCTGAAGACCAAGTGGACCGAGGCCTGGGCCGAGGAGGGCGCTCCCCAGCCGCTCCCGATGCCGCTGCAGAACCTGCTCGTCGCCGACGCCCACAACCGGATCAACGCCTCCGGCGACCCCGACGTCATCTCGATGCCGATCGGCCAGATCGTCGGGCGGATGAACGAGGTGCGCCCGGTCGCCGACGTGATGGCCGACCTGGTGGCCGAGTTCGAGGAGTCGGTGCGGCGGCTGGAGAAGATCTCGGGCTGAGCCCGGGGTCCGGGAGTCTCACCGGGCGGGTCCACAGCGTGAGCGGTGGAACTCCCGACGCCTCAGCCGCTCGTGGCCGCCCGGACCACCGCTTCCTGGGCGTCGCCCTGGGCGCCCAGCGCCAGGCGTACCCCCAGCTTGGTCAGGGTGTGCTGCATGCCGGCGCCGAGGTAGCCGGCGACCAGCAGCTCGACGTGGTGCTCGCGCAGGAAGCGCACCATCCGGGCGTGGTGGGCGCCCTCGGTGCCCTCGTCGTGCAGCCGGTCCCAGCCGACCTCGTGCTCGGTCCAGGCGGCGAGCTCGCCGTCGGTGACCGTGGCCACCGCGACGCGGGCGGCCTTGCCGAGCCCACCGCCGACGGTGCCGTCGGGGCCCAGGGTGACGCAGACGTTCATGCCCCCAGACTAGGCCGAGGCCTCGGCCGGGGCTCGCCGACGACCGCTCAGACCGGCTCGGCGGCCAGGGCCCTGCCGACCGCGAGCGCCTGCTCGGTCGCCGCGCCGTGCAGGAACTCGAACCGCTTGGCGGTGGTGAAGTAGCGGTGCGCCTCGCCGTCGAGGTCGATGCCGACCCCGCCGTGCACGTGCACCGTGGTGTGGGCCAGCCGGTGTCCGGCGTCGGCGGCCCACAGCTTCGCGATCGCGACCTCGGACGCCGCCGGCAGTCCCTGCTCCAGCCGCCAGGCCGCCTGCCACAGGGTGAGCCGCTGGCCGAGGACGTCGATGAAGCCGTCGGCCAGGCGCTGGGAGACCGCCTGGAAGGTGCCGATCGGCCGGCCGAACTGCTCGCGCTCCTTGGCGTACGACGAGGTGAGGCGCAGCGCGCCCTCGGTCACGCCCAGCTGCTCGGCCGAGGCCGCGAGCAGCAGCAGCAGGCGCAGCCGCTCGGCCACGCTGCCGTCGGCGGGCCCGAGCCGTCGCGAGGCGTCGACGGGGGTGCCGTCGAGGTCCAGTCGGGCCACCCGGTCGCCGTCGGCGAGCCGCTGGGGCGTCACGGTGACGCCGAGGTCGCCCGGCTCGACCAGGAAGACCGCGACGCCGTCGGGCGTCTCGGCCGGCACCAGGAAGAGGCCGGCCTCCGGGCCGGCCGGGACGACGGTCTTGCTGCCGGTGAGCCGGTGGCCGGCGCCGTCGGGCTCGGCCGCGGTCACCGGCCGGGCCGGGGCGAACGCGAGCTCCTCGGCGACCGCGGCCGTCAGCACCACGGCGCCGGTCGCGGCCGCCGGCAGCCAGCGAGCGCACTGCTCGTCGCTGCAGTGCTCGGCCAGCAGCCGCGCCGCAGGGCCGTGCGCCGCCAACGGCACCGGGGCCACCGTGCGGCCGACCTCGACCAGGACCCGGCACAGCTCGACCAGGCCGAGCCCGGCGCCGCCGTGCTCCTCGGGCAGCGCCAGGCCGAGCAGCCCGGCCTCACCCAGCTCGGCCCACAGCGCCCGGTCGAACCGGTCGCCGTCGGCCTCGACCGCCCGCATCCGCTCGTTCGTGGCCCGGTCACCGAGGATGCGCGCGGCCAGCTCGGCCGCCTCGTCCTGCTCGGGGGTGAAGGTGAAGTCCATCAGGTGTGCCTTTCGTGGGTCTCGGCAGGCTCGACCGCCGGGAGGGTTCGACCGCCGGGAGGGTTCGACTGCCGGGAGGGTTCGACCGCCGGGGTCCGGGTCAGCGCTTCGCGGCGGGCAGGCCCAGGCCCACGTAGCCGATGATGTCGCGCTGGATCTCGTTCGTGCCGCCTCCGAAGGTCATCACCAGCGACGAGCGATGGAAGCGCTCGAGCCGGCCCGCGAGCACCGCGCCGGGGGAGTCGCCGGTGAGCGAGGCCTGCGGGCCGACCACCTCCATCAGCGTGCGGTAGACCTCGGTGGCCAGCTCGGAGCCGTAGACCTTCGTCGCCGACGCCTCCGCCGGGGAGAGCGCGACGCCCGCGTCGGCGTCGGCGGCCAGCTTCCAGTTCAGCAGCCGCAGCATCTCGGTGCGGGCGTGCGCGCGACCGAGCGCGATCTGCACCCACTCGGCGTCGATCACGCGCTCGCCGCGAGCGGTCTTGGTGTCCTGGGCCCAGCGGCGTACCAGCTCGATGGAGTGGGTCAGCGGCGCCGCCGAGGTGAGGGCGACCCGTTCGTGGTTGAGCTGGTTGGTCATCAGCGACCAGCCGCCGTTGAGCTCGCCGACGAGGTTGGTCGCCGGCACCCGCACGTCCTCGTAGTAGGTCGCGCTGGTGCCGACGCCGGCGACCGTGTGCACCGGCGTGTAGGAGAAGCCGGGGGCGTCGGCGGGCACCAGGATCATCGACAACCCCTTGTGGCGGGGCAGGTCGGCGTCGGTGCGGCAGGCCAACCAGATCCAGTCGGCGTACTGGATCAGCGAGGTCCACATCTTCTGGCCGTTGATCACCCACTCGCCGTCGTCGAGAGAGCCCTCGAGGACGGCGCGGGTCTTCAGCGAGGCCAGGTCGGTGCCCGAGCCCGGCTCGGAGTAGCCGATGGAGAAGTGCAGCTCGCCGGCGAGTATGCGCGGCAGGAAGTAGTCCTTCTGAGCCGGGGTGCCGTAGCGCATGATCGTCGGCCCCACCGTGTTCAGCGTGAGATAGGGGATCGGCACGCCGGCGACCGCGGCCACGTCGGTGAAGATCAGCTGCTCGATCATCGACCGCTCCTGGCCGCCGTACTCGGTGGGCCACCCGATGCCGAGCCAGCCGTCGCGACCCAGCTGGCGGATGACGTCCTTGTAGACCTCGGCGTCCCCGAACTCGCCCGACGACGCGGTGAGCGCGGCGCGGACCTCGGGGGTGACCAGACGACCGAAGTAGTCGCGCAGCTCGTCGGCGAGCGCGAGCTGCTCGGGGGTGAGGGCGATGTGCACGGGATACTCCCAAGATCGCGGCGGTCCCGGCCGTCGGGGACGCCGACTGGGACGGGGTCGTTGGCGCCCCGGGCAAGAAAACTATAACCTGTTCTCGTTTTGGTCCAGAGTGAACGACGCAGGACGCACCTACCCGCGGCCGTGGCAGACGCCCGGGGCGGAGATCGGGAGGCACACCATGAGCGACACGCGGTTCCTCGACGCCGGCACGCCGCCGGAGAGGTTCGCCCGGGGCTGGCACTGCCTCGGTCTGGCCAAGGACTTCTCCGACGGCAAGCCGCACGCCGTCGAGGCGTTCGGCGGCAAGCTGGTCGTCTGGCAGGACACCCAGGGCGGGCTGAACGTGCTCGACGGCTACTGCCGGCACATGGGCGGTGACCTCACCCAGGGCACGGTCAAGGGCGACGAGATCGCCTGCCCGTTCCACGACTGGCGCTGGGGCGGCGACGGCAAGTGCAAGGCGATCCCGTACGCGCGCAGGGTGCCGCTGCGGGCGCGCACGCAGAAGTACCCCACCGTGGTGCGCAACGGCCAGCTGCTGATCTGGCACGACGTGGAGAACAGCGCCCCCGACATGGACATCCTGCCGCCCGAGCTGCCCGGCATCGGCACCGACGAGTACACCGACTGGACCTGGGAGGTGCTCGACGTCCCAGGCGCCCACTGTCGCGAGATCATCGACAACGTCGTGGACATGGCGCACTTCTTCTACATCCACTTCGCCTTCCCGACGCACTTCAAGAACGTGTTCGAGGGCCAGACCGCCACCCAGTACATGAACTCCACCGGTCGTCCGGACAAGGCCGGCGAGGGGTACGGCGACGAGAACAGCATCCTGAAGTCCGTCGCGACCTACTACGGGCCGTCGTACATGATCAACTGGATCACCAGCGAGTACAAAGGCTTCATCACCGAGATCCTGCTGATCAACTGCCACGTCCCGACCTCGCAGAACTCCTTCAAGCTGCAGTTCGGGCTCGCGGTCAAGAAGCCCGAAGGGGTCGACGACGCCACCGCCGAATACATCGGCAAGAAGATGACCAAGATGTTCGGCGAGGGGTTCATGCAGGACGTCCACATCTGGCTGAACAAGGCCCCCGTGCAGAACCCGCTGCTGTGCGAGGAGGACGGGCCGGTCTACCAGCTGCGCCGGTGGTACGAGCAGTTCTACGTCGACAAGGCCGACGTGACGCCGGAGATGACCGACCGCTTCGAGTTCGAGGTCGACACCACCAAGGCCAACGAGTACTGGCGCGCCGAGGTGGCCGAGAACCTCGCGAAGAAGAAGGCCGAGGACGACGCCGGTGCCGGCGAGGGGGCCGATGCCGGCACCCCGCCGATCATGACGGGCACCTGACGTGGCCTCGTTCGTCCCGACCGACCCGCACACCCTCGAGGACCAGCGGCTCTACACGCGGGCCCGCCTGGTCGAGGTGTCCTGCCTGGACTGCCTGGCGACCGTCGGGGTGAAGAAGAACAGCGAGCACCACACCTCCATCCAGTGGTCGTCGGACGCCCTGCGACACTGCCCCGAGTTCGCGCGGATGGCCGCCCGGCCCGAGGGACGCGACGTGCACGAGGGGTGCCCGCGGATGGTCGCGAGCATCGAGGCCGCGGTGCGCGAGGGGAAGATCCCGATCGGGGCCGAGGACGGCTACTGAGCGAACCCGGCAACCCGGGCAGCCCCGGCAGCCCCGGCAACGTGGCCGGGTCAGGTGAGCGGCACTGACTGAGAGTGGATGACTGAGTGGATACCGAGTCCTTCGAGCTGAGGGTGGTCGACGTCGTCGAGGAGACGGCCGCCGCCCACTCGATCTCCTTCGAGGTGCCCGCGGGCGCCGAGGAGCACTTCGGCTACCGGCCGGGGCAGTTCCTCACGGTCGCCGTGCCCAGCGACCAGACCGGCATCGCGGCCCGCTGCTACTCGCTCTCCAGCAGCCCCGTCGGCGACGGACCGCTCACCATCACCGTCAAGCGGACTGCCGACGGCTACGCCTCGAACTGGATCTGCGACCACTTGCGGGTCGGCGACACCCTGCGGGTGCTTCCGCCCAGCGGCATCTTCACCCCGGCCTCGCTGGACGCCGACCTGCTGCTGTTCGCCGGCGGCAGCGGCATCACGCCGGTGATGTCGATCATCCGCACGGCGCTGACGCGGGGCACCGGGCGGATCGTGCTGCTCTACGCCAACCGCGACGAGCGCTCGGTGATCTTCGCCCGCGAGCTCAGCGAGCTCGCCGCCGCGCACCCGGACCGGCTGCAGGTGGTGCACTGGCTCGAGTCGGTCCAGGGCCTGCCCACCCAGGACCAGCTGCGCGCCTTCGCGGCCGTCCACTCGGCGTACGACGCGTTCGTGTGCGGGCCCGCACCGTTCATGAAGCTGACGGTCGCGGCGCTCAAGGAGCTGGGGTTCCCGCGGGCCCGGCGCCACCAGGAGAAGTTCATCTCGCTCGGTGGCAACCCGTTCGGCGACCTCCACGACGTCGAGGTGGCCCAGCACGAGATCGAGGACGCCGAACGCGATCCCGACGACGCCGAGATCGATGCCCCGCTGCCCGGTGACGAAGACGGTGCCGACGGCGACCGGCCGCAGGGCCCGGTCCGGCTGGAGGTCGAGCTGGACGGCGAGACCTACGCCTTCGACGACTGGGCGCCCGGCACGAAGATGCTCGACCACCTCGAGTCGAAGGGCGTCAAGGCGCCGTTCTCCTGTCGCGAGGGCGAGTGCTCGGCGTGCGCCGTCCGGCTCGTCGAGGGCGAGGTCAAGCTGCTCCACAACGACGTGCTCGACGACGAGGACCTCGCCGACGGCATCCGGCTCGCCTGTCAGGCTGTCCCGGTCACCGACACGGTGCGCGCCTCGTACAGCTGACACCCTCCGCTCCACCGGCCACGGCCCCGGTCTCGCGCCGGGGCCGTGGCCGGCGTCCGTCCGCTTCCGTCCGCGTCCATCCAGGCCCATCTGCGGAGGATCGTGGCCGAATGCATGAAGTGGTCTAGATGTGGGCATCAAATGCTCGACCATCCGCGAGGCCGGCCGATCTGGGCGTTGGACGCCTGCGATGCCATCCCACGGACGGGACGGCGAGTCCACAACAGCAGAGTCTCCCCGTGGACGGTGGGAGGAGCCAAAAGCGTGGTCCTGGGACTGGTGGTGATCGGCGTGGCGGTGGTGCTGACCTACGGCGTCACCACCGTCGGCGACCGCGGGCGGCGCGCCCGTCAGCGCGCGCGACGCGCCCGCTGGGTCGAGCGGCATCCCGAGCAGGTCAACTCCCACGACATCCGCGTGCTCCTCTCCCGCGAGCTCCTGCCCGACCAGGTCGACCTGATCTGCGCGCGTGCCGAGTCGCTGCGCATCGCCCCGTTGACCATGCTGATGTGGATCCGGCGCTTCGACGTGGCCACGCTCGCACTGGTCGTCGCCGCCGACCTCAGCCACCGCGAGCTGCTGGCGCACCTGGGCAACGGCACCACCCCCGATCTGGCCCAACTCGAGGTGCTGGCCTGCCTCAACGGGCTCGACCAGCCCGAGCCGGAGCTGCGGGTGCCGGCCCCCGGCCGGGTACGCCTCCAGGGCGGCGACGGTCCGGGCGTCCGACGCCGGATGTCTTCGATGCCGAGGATCTACGACCCGGGCTGGCCGTTCCCGAACGTCGAGAGCACCTCGTCGACGCTCGACGCCACCTGGCGGGCGGCCTCCGGGCCGGACATCCCGCCGGACCTGCCGTTCAGCGGCGGCGACGAGCCCCTCGCCGCCTGACCCCGCAGCCGGTCACCAGCCCCGGTTGCGCCACTCGGCCAGGTGCGGGCGCTCCGCGCCGATCGTGGAGTCGTCGCCGTGCCCCGGATAGAACCAGGTGCTGTCGGGCAGTCGCTGGAAGACCTTGGTCTCCACCTCGTCGATGAGCTGGGCGAACGCCGCCTCGTCTCCGAAGGTGTTGCCGACCCCGCCGGGGAACAGGGAGTCGCCGGTGAACAGGTGCGGATGGCCGGGCTGTGCCTCGGTGCCGGGATCATCGAACAGCAGCGCGATCGACCCGGGCGTGTGCCCGGCGAGCGCGATCACCTCGAGCCGGCTCTCGCCCACCTGCACCGGATCTCCTTGGCCGACCCGGCGACCCACCGCGACACCGGTCTGCTCGGTGATGGCGTCGGCGTCGGGAGCGCCGGCGACCACCTCGGCGCCGGTGGCATTCACTACGGCGGCGAGCGCACGGTGGTGGTCCCAGTGCTGGTGCGTGGTCACCACGGCCTGGAGTCCAACGTCGCCGATGAGCGGCAGCAGGGTCTCCGGCTCCGCCGCGGCGTCGATGAGCACCTGCTCGCCGGTGGCGGTGCAGCGCAGCAGGTAGCAGTTGTTCGACATCTGCTCGTCGACGGCGACCTTGGTGATGGTCAGGTCGGCCAGGTGGCGGACGTCGGCGGGGCCGCCGGGGCGCACGCGGCCGGTGTAGGCGTCCTCGGTGGGGGAGTGATCGTTCACAGTGCTCCGATCCGCGGCAGCGAGCCGCTGTCGATGGTCAGCCCGGCGCCCTCGCCGCGGCCGGTGAGCCACCAGGCGAGGTCGGCCACCGGGCCGGAGACGGTGGGCGGGGCGGGGGTGGTGTCGGGGGCGCTTTCGGCGGAGCCGCGGCCGGTCTCCCAGGTCGCTCCCGCGTCGGTCGCCCGCAGCCGGAGCGGCACCTCGACTCGGCGGGCCAGGGCCCCCACGAGGTGGTGGCTGAACTCGGCGGGCCAGTCGTTGTGGTGGTAGCCCAGGCCGAGGTCGGCGTGGTGGATCTCCACCTCGCGCAGACGCATCTCGAGCACCCGGGCGATGCGGTAGCGAGGACCGCCGGGGGTCCGCTCGAACGAGCCCTCCCACGAGTCCGGAGGCATGGCGGCGACGGCGTCGGCGAAGAGCGTCGTCGCGCCCAGCAGGCGGGTGCGGATCTCGCCGGGCTCCGCGGTGGCGAGATCGGCGATGTCGGCGTCGCGCTGCTCCTGCGAGGCGTACATGGGCGTCGGGTCGTCTCCGACCACGCCGCGCAGCACGCCAGCCAGTGCCTCGGCGTTGAGCGCCACGTGGGCGACGACGTGGGCGCGGGTCCAGCCGGGCAACAGGCTCGGGCCCGGCCAGGCCTGGTCCGGCATCGAGTCGACGCGGCGCAGCAGCCGCTGCGAGGCGTCGGGGAGCAGGGCGACCGCGGCCGGGTCGGGCAGGGAGGGCATGCCCACATCGTGGCGGGTCCTCGCCGTGACGCAAAGCACCACCCCGAGGAGGAGCCGGCCGGAACAGGCCGACGGGCGACCCGGTTGGGAGTGTCGGTGGCTCGTGAGATCGTGCACAGGACGGTGCGGCGGCTTGCATCCGCCACGTACCATCACGAACGTTTGTTCGAATCCATCTGCACACCTGCAAGGGACAGCCGAGGACACCAGTGGCCGACCAGCTCATCATCCGTGGCGCCCGCGAGCACAACCTCAAGGACGTCTCGCTCGACCTGCCGCGCGACTCCCTGATCGTCTTCACCGGGCTCTCCGGCTCCGGCAAGTCCTCGCTGGCCTTCGACACGATCTTCGCCGAGGGGCAGCGGCGCTACGTGGAGTCGCTGTCGGCCTACGCCCGGCAGTTCCTCGGCCAGATGGACAAGCCCGACGTCGACTTCATCGAGGGGCTCTCCCCGGCGGTCTCGATCGACCAGAAGTCCACGTCTAAGAACCCGCGGTCGACCGTCGGCACCATCACCGAGGTCTACGACTACCTCCGGCTCCTCTACGCGCGCGCCGGGCGCCCGCACTGCCCCACCTGCGGTGCTCCGATCGAGCGGCAGACGCCCCAGCAGATCGTCGACCGGGTGCTCGCGCTCGAGGAGGGGCGTCGCTTCCAGGTGCTGGCCCCGGTCATCCGCGGCCGCAAGGGCGAGTACGTCGAGCTCTTCCGCACGCTGCAGTCGCAGGGCTTCTCCCGGGCCAGGGTCGACGGCGAGACGCACGCCCTCGACGACCCGCCCAAGCTCGACAAGCAGCGCAAGCACACCATCGAGGTGGTCGTCGACCGGCTCGCGGTCAAGGAGTCCTCCAAGCGGCGGCTCACCGACTCGGTCGAGACCGCGCTCGGCCTCGCCTCGGGTCTGGTCGTGTTCGACTTCGTCGACCTCGACGCGAAGGACCCCGCGCGTGAGCTGAAGTTCAGCGAGCGGATGGCCTGCCCCAACGAGCACCCGATCGAGACCGACGAGCTCGAGCCTCGCTCGTTCTCGTTCAACTCCCCGTTCGGGGCCTGCCCGGCCTGCCACGGCATCGGCACCCGCATGGAGGTCGATCCCGAGCTGGTGGTGCCCGACGATCAGGCGACGCTCGGCGAGGGCGCGGTCCAACCGTGGAGCGGCGCCCACGTCGCCGAGTACTTCCTCCGGCTGATGGGGGCGCTGGGCGACGAGCTGGGCTTCGACCTGAACACGCCGTGGGGCCAGCTGCCCGCGAAGGCGCGCAAGGCGATCCTGGAGGGCCACCCCACCAAGGTGCACGTGGTCACCCGCAACCGCTACGGCCGGCAGCGCGCCTACTACGCCGAGTTCGAGGGGGTCCGCCCCTACATCGAGCGCCGGCACCGCGAGGCCGAGTCCGACACCAGCCGGGAGCGGTTCGAGGGGTTCATGCGCGAGGTCGCGTGCCCGGCCTGCGCCGGCAGCCGCCTGAAGCCGGTCTCGATGGCGGTCACCGTCGGCGGCAAGAACATCGCCGAGGTCTCCGCCCTGCCGATCAACGAGGCCGCCGCGTTCCTGGGCGGCCTCGAGCTCGGCCACCGCGAGCGGGCGATCGCCGAGAACGTGCTGAAGGAGATCAACGAGCGCCTGCGCTTCCTGCTCGACGTCGGTCTCGACTACCTCAGTCTCGACCGGCCGTCGGGGTCGCTCTCGGGTGGCGAGGCGCAGCGCATCCGGCTGGCCACCCAGATCGGTGCCGGCCTGGTCGGCGTGCTCTACGTCCTCGACGAGCCCTCGATCGGCCTCCACCAGCGCGACAACCAGCGGCTGATCCAGACGCTGCAGCGGCTCAAGCAGCTCGGCAACACCCTGATCGTGGTCGAGCACGACGAAGACACGATCCGGGTCGCCGACTGGGTCGTCGACATCGGCCCCGCGGCCGGCGAGCACGGCGGTCAGGTCGTGCACAGCGGATCGGTGGCAGACCTGCTGACCCACCCCGACTCGATGACCGGCCAGTACCTCTCCGGACGTCGGGAGATCCCGGTGCCCGAGGTCCGCCGGCCACGCACGAAGGGGCGCGAGCTGGTGGTCAAGGGCGCGAAGGAGCACAACCTGCGCGACATCGACGTGAGCTTCCCGCTGGGGTTGTTCGTCGCGGTGACCGGGGTGTCGGGCTCGGGCAAGTCGACCCTGGTCAACGACATCCTCTACACCTCGCTGGCCAAGCAGATCTACAACGCGCGTGCGGTGCCCGGCCGGCACCGCACGATCACCGGGCTCGAGCACGTCGACAAGGTGATCCACGTCGACCAGTCGCCGATCGGGCGCACCCCTCGGTCGAACCCGGCCACCTACACCGGGGTCTTCGACCACGTCCGCAAGCTCTTCGCCTCCACCCCGGAGGCCAAGATGCGCGGCTACCTGCAGGGCCGGTTCTCGTTCAACGTCAAGGGCGGCCGCTGCGAGGCGTGCGCGGGCGACGGCACGATCAAGATCGAGATGAACTTCCTCCCCGACGTCTACGTCCCGTGCGAGGTCTGCCACGGCGCGCGCTACAACCGCGAGACGCTCGAGGTGCACTACAAGGGCAAGACCATCGCCGAGGTCCTCGACATGCCGATCGAGGAGGCCGTCGAGTTCTTCGCGCCGATCTCCGCGATCGCCCGGCACCTGCAGACGCTGGTCGAGGTCGGTCTCGGCTACGTCCGCCTCGGCCAGCCCGCGACCACGCTGTCGGGCGGGGAGGCGCAGCGGGTCAAGCTCGCCGCCGAGCTGCAGAAGCGCTCGACCGGCCGCACCGTCTACGTGCTCGACGAGCCGACCACTGGCCTGCACTTCGACGACATCCGCAAGCTGCTCGGGGTGCTCGGCCGGCTGGTCGACCAGGGCAACTCGGTGCTGGTCATCGAGCACAACCTCGACGTCATCAAGACCGCCGACTGGCTGGTCGACATGGGGCCCGAGGGTGGCAACAAGGGCGGCACGGTGGTCGCGCAGGGCACTCCGGAGGAGGTGGCCGCCCACCCCGACAGCCACACCGGTCGCTTCCTCGCGCCGCTGCTCGACGGCAAGCACGCGCGCCAGCCGGGCGCGCCGCGCAAGCCACCGGAGGAGCCGGCCGCGAAGACCCCGGCCAAGAAGCGGTCGGCGGCCAGCAGGCGCGTGGCGGCCGGCTGATCGGTGTGGGGTCAGGACGAGCCAACCTCCGGTGAGTTCTCAAGCGTTCCTCAGGTTGCGCGGGTTCCGGGCGCGACCTTCGCTCACTAGTGTGATCTTCAACCAGTTCCGGCCCGCGCGACTCGGCTGCGCTCGACCGAACCGCCGATGTGGGCTCCCAGTGAGAGGACCACGATCGTGACCCAGCACTCCCTACCGCGAGGCCTCGCCCGCCGGCACGCCCTCACCGGCGCCGCCACCGTCGCCATCGGCCTGCCGCTCCTGGCGGCCTGCGGTGGCGACGACGGTGGGGACGCCGGCGGAGGCGCCGCGGCCGATGACCCGGCCGCCGACTCCACGAGCCCCGCCCCCAGCGACGACCCGGGCTCCGGCGGGTCCGGTGCGGGGGGCGGCGGTCTCGTCGCGGCGTCCGAGGTCGCCGTCGGCAGCGGCGTCGTGCTGGCCGCCGAGCAGCTCGTGGTCACCCAGCCCAGTGAGGGCGAGTTCAAGGCGTTCTCCGCGATCTGCACCCACCAGGGGTGCCCGGTCGAGGACGTCGTCGACGGGCAGATCCACTGCCCCTGCCACCAGTCGATGTTCTCGATCGAGGACGGCTCGCCCCAGAGCGGCCCGGCCACGGCCCCGCTGGACGAGGTGCCGATCACGGTCGAGGGCGGCCGGATCAACCTCGCCTGACGCCGGCGCACGTCGGCCCGGGCGGCGTCGGTGCCGGACCGTAGGGTTGGTCCGTGCCTCCCGCTCGCCCCACCCGCTCCGCTCGAGGCCCGCTGTCCTACCGTCCCGAGCCGGGCTCGATCCCCACGCAGCCCGGTGTCTACCGCTTTCGCGACCCCCGCGGACGGGTGATCTACGTCGGCAAGGCCAAGAACCTGCGGGCCCGGCTCTCGTCCTACTTCCAAGACATCGCCAACCTGCACCCCCGCACGGCCACGATGGTGACCACGGCCGCCAGCGTCGAGTGGACCGTCGTCGGCACCGAGGTCGAGGCGCTCCAGCTGGAGTACTCCTGGATCAAGGAGTTCGACCCCCGGTTCAACGTCAAGTACCGCGACGACAAGTCCTACCCCTGGCTCGCGGTCACGGTCGGCGAGGAGTTCCCGCGGGTGATGGTGGGCCGGGGCGCGAAGAAGAAGGGCACCCGCTACTTCGGCCCCTACAGCCACGCCTGGGCCATCCGCGAGACCGTCGACATCCTGCTGCGGGTGTTCCCGATGCGCTCGTGCAGCAACGGCGTGTTCAAGCGCTCCGCCCAGGTGGGGCGGCCCTGCCTGCTGGGCTACATCGACAAGTGCTCCGCCCCCTGTGTGGGCGAGGTGAGCGCCGAGGAGCACCGACGCATCGTCGACGACTTCTGCGAGTTCATGGCCGGCCGCACCGGCCCGTTCGTCAAGCGGGTGCAGCAGGAGATGTACGCCGCGTCCGAGGCCATGGAGTTCGAGCGCGCGGCCCGGCTGCGCGACGACCTGGGCGCGTTGAACCGGGCGCTGGAGAAGCAGGCGGTGGTGCTGGGCGACGGCGCCGACGCCGACGTGATCGCCCTCGCCGAGGACCCCCTCGAGGTGGCGGTCCAGATCTTCTACGTCCGCGGCGGGCGGGTGCGCGGCCAACGGGGCTGGGTCGCCGATCGGGTCGAGGAGGGCGAGACCCCCGAGCTCGTCGAGGACTTCCTCCTCCAGCTCTACGCCGGCGCCGCCGACGAGACCGGCGACGCGATCCCGCGCGAGATCCTGGTCCCCGCCCTGCCGCCCGACGTCGAGACCTTCGAGCAGCTGCTCGGCGACCTCCGCGGTGCCAAGGTCCGCATCCGGGTGCCTCAGCGAGGCGACAAGCGGTCGCTGCAGGAGACCGTGGCCCGCAACGCGCTCCAGTCACTGGCGCTGCACAAGACCAAGCGCGCCAGCGACCTCACCACCCGCAACCAGGCGCTCGCGGAGATCCAGGAGGCACTCGAACTCGACGAGGTGCCGCTGCGCATCGAGTGCTACGACGTCTCGAACCTCCAGGGCACCGAGGTGGTGGCCTCGATGGTGGTCTTCGAAGACGGCCTCGCTCGCAAGAGCGAGTACCGCCGGTTCGTCATCCGCGGCGTCGAGGGCCAGAACGACGTGGCCTCGATGCACGAGGTGATCACCCGGCGGTTCCGCCGGCTCCTCGACGAGCAGGCGCGCACCGGGCAGCCCGACGGCACGCCCGGCGACCCCGACGGCGTGGACGGCGTCGGCGGTGAGGGCAGCGGGCCGATGCTGGTCGACCCCGAGACCGGCCGGCCCCGCAAGTTCGCCTACGCCCCGGGCCTGGTGGTCGTCGACGGGGGACCGCCGCAGGTCGCGGCCGCACAACGGGCCCTCGACGAGCTGGGCATCGACGACATCCCCGTGTGCGGGCTGGCCAAACGCCTTGAGGAGGTGTGGCTCTCGCCGGCCACCGGCCGGGCGGAGGACCCCGTCATCCTTCCCCGCTCCTCCGAGGGCCTCTACCTCCTGCAGCGGGTCCGCGACGAGGCCCACCGGTTCGCGATCACCCACCACCGCTCCCGCCGGTCCAAGTCGATGGTCGAGAGCGTGCTCGACGACGTGCCGGGGCTGGGGGAGGTGCGGCGCAAGACCCTGCTCAAGCACTTCGGGTCGCTGAAGAAGCTGCGCGCCGCCACCGTCGAGGAGATCGCCACCCTGCCCGGCATTGGTGCCCGCACCGCCGCCGCGATCAGGGACGCGGTGGCGGCCCCTGCCGCCGACGGCGAGACTGGTCCCACCATCACCGCGGTCAACACCGCGACCGGAGAGATCGAGGAAGCCTGATGACCGCTGTGCCCCCGACCAGCCACCCCGCCACCGGCGAGCTTGTGGTGGTGACCGGCATGACCGGTGCCGGGCGCAGCACCGCGGCCAAGGAGCTGGAGGACCTCGGCTTCTACGTCGTCGACAACCTGCCGCCGAGCCTGCTGCGCGACGTGGTGCGGCTGGTCGACGAGAGCAAGGGCATGGGCCAGCCCATCGCCGTCGTCGTGGACGTCAGGTCCGGCTCCTTCTTCGGGTCGCTCCAGGCCAACCTGGCCCAGGGCGCCACCGGCCGCCGCGCGACCCTGGTCTTCCTCGACGCCACCGACGAGATCCTGGTCCGGCGCCAGGAGGCCGCGCGCCGGCCGCACCCGCTGCAGGGGGCCGGGCGGCTCCTCGACGGGCTCCAGCGCGAGCGAGAGGTGCTCGGCGACCTGCGCAGCGAGGCCGACCTGGTCATCGACACCAGCAGCCTCAACGTGCACCAGCTCACCGCCCGGATCCGCGAGGCCTTCGGCAGCCCCGACGCCTCGCGGCTGAAGGTCACCGTGGTCAGCTTCGGCTTCAAGTACGGCATCCCGGTCGACGCCGACTTCATGGCCGACATGCGCTTCCTGCCCAACCCGCACTGGATCCCCGAGCTGCGCCCGATGACCGGGCGCGACAGCGGCGTGGCCGACTTCGTCCGCGGCCAGCCCGGCGCGACCGAGTTCCTCGACGGCTATGTGCCGGTGCTGGCCGGCGTGGCCGAGGGCTACCTGCGCGAGGGCAAGCGGTTCATGCGCATCGCGGTCGGCTGCACGGGCGGCAAGCACCGCAGCGTGGCGATGGCCGAGGAGATCTGCCGCCGGATGTCCGACCACGGCTACGACGCGCGCACGGTCCACCGCGACCTGGGTCGCGAGTGAGCATGCCGCCGGGTGGCCCTGCGCCGGGTCGGGCCCAGGCCGCGGTGGCGCTGGGCGGCGGCCACGGGCTGCACGCCTCGCTGCGGGCGCTGCGGCTGTTGGTCGACGACCTCACCGTGGACGAGCTCACCGCGATCGTCACCGTGGCCGACAACGGCGGCTCCTCTGGCCGCCTGCGTGGCGAGTTCGGCGTACTCCCTCCCGGTGACCTGCGGATGGCACTGGCGGCACTGTGCGGTGTCGACGCGTGGGGCGAGACCTGGTCGCGGGTCCTCCAGCACCGGTTCGCCGGCCAGGGCGAGATGCGCGACCACGTCGTCGGCAACCTGCTCATCGTCGCCCTGTGGGAGCAGTTGGGTGACCACGTCGACGCTCTCGACTGGGTCGGACGCCTGCTGGGCGCCTCCGGGCGGGTGCTGCCGATGGCGCTGACCCCGATGGACATCACCGCCGAGGTCCGCGGGCTGGTCGCCGCCGACGCCGACGCGCTGACCACGGTCCGCGGTCAGGTCGAGGTGGCCACCACCGACGGGGTGATCACCGCGGTGCATCTCGACCCTCCCGACCCGGCCGTCGCGCCCGAGGCGCTGGCCGCCGTCGCGGCCGCCGACTGGGTGTTCCTGGGGCCGGGGTCCTGGTTCACCTCGGTCATCCCGCACCTGCTGGTGCCGGCGCTGCGCGAGGCCCTGGTGCGGACCGAGGGCCGGGTGGCGGTGGTGATGAACCTGGCCGAGCAGGCCGGCGAGACCGGTGGCTTCAGCCCGGCCGACCATCTCGCGGTGCTCGCCGAGCACGCACCCGACCTGGAGGTCGACACGGTGTTGGTCGACGCCGGCTGCCCCGCCGACGAGCTCGCCGACCTCGACTACGTCGCCAAGGCGGTCGGAGCCCGGGTGATGGTCGCCGACGTGCGCGACGCGGACGGCTCGCCCCGCCACGACCCGGCGAAGCTGGCCGCGGCGTACTCCGAGATCATGGGCGGGCAGTGAGCGGCCGCAGCCCCGATGGCGTCGGCTCCCGAGGGCCCTCCTGGCGCGATTGACTCGCGTGCGAGGATTCCCGCATGGCGATGACGGCACAGGTGAAGGCGGAGCTCGCCAGCACCCAGATCACCAAGACCTGCTGCCGCAAGGCCGAGGTGGCGTCGATGCTGCGGTTCGCCGGCGGGCTGCACCTGGTCGGCGGTCGGGTCGTGGTCGAGGCCGAGCTCGACACCGGCGCTGCGGCCCGGCGTCTGCGCAAGGACATCGCCGAGGTCTACGGCCACCAGTCCGACGTGGTGATGGTGCAGGGCAACGGCATCCGCAAGGGCAGCCGCTACCTGGTCCGCATCGCCCGCGACGGCGAGGCACTGGCCCGCCAGACCGGCCTGCTCGACCAGCGAGGCCGGCCGGTCCGGGGCCTGCCGCCCGCGGTCGTCACCGGTGGTGGCTGCGACGCCGTCGCGGCCTGGCGCGGCGCCTTCCTGGCCCACGGGTCGCTCACCGAGCCCGGGCGTTCGTCCTCGCTCGAGGTCACCTGCCCCGGACCGGAGGCCGCCCTGGCGCTGGTCGGGGTCGCCCGCCGGCTCGGCATCGCCTCCAAGGCGCGCGAGGTGCGCGGCGTCGACCGGGTCGTGATCCGCGACGGCGACGCCATCGGCCAGCTGCTCACGCGGCTCGGCGCCCACGAGTCGCTGATGGCCTGGGAGGAGCGGCGGATGCGTCGCGAGGTGCGCGCCACCGCCAACCGGCTGGCCAACTTCGACGACGCGAACCTGCGCCGCTCGGCGCGGGCCGCCGTCGCGGCCGGTGCGCGCGTCGACCGGGCCATGGAGATCCTCGGCGACGAGGTGCCCGACCATCTGCGCATGGCCGGGCAGCTCCGGCTCGAGCACAAGCAGGCCTCACTGGAGGAGCTCGGCCAGCTCCACGAGCCGGTGCTCACCAAGGACGCCATCGCCGGCCGCATCCGGCGCCTGCTGGCGATGGCCGACAAGCGGGCCGAGGAGCTCGGCATCCCCGACACCGAGGCCTCGCTGACCGCGGAGATGCTCGCCGACGAGGCGTAGGCAGCGCAGCCCCCCCGCGGGCGGCTCCGCGTGGCGGCACTAGGTCCCCTCTGTGCGGGACCTCCGACCCCTACTGCCCGGTATCGCTCCCGGCGAGGTTGGGTGCGGGCGCAGGACCGATAGGGTCGACGGTGACGCGGGCTTGCGCCCGGCGATCGCACCAGAGCAGTCCGCACTGTCCGCCAATCAGCAGGAGTTAATGCAGTGACCGTTCGTGTAGGTATCAACGGGTTCGGCCGCATCGGCCGCAACTTCTTCCGGGCCGTCGTGGCCTCCGGCGCCGACATCCAGATCGTTGCCGTCAACGACCTGACCGACAACCAGACGCTCGCCACCCTGCTCAAGTACGACTCGATCCTCGGTCGGCTCGACGGCGACGTCACCGCCACCGAGACCGAGATCTCCGCCGCCGGCCACACCTTCAAGGCCTTCGCCGAGAAGGACCCCGCAGCCCTCCCGTGGGGCGAGCTGGGCGCCGACATCGTGATCGAGTCCACCGGCTTCTTCACCGACGCCACCAAGGCCAAGGCCCACATCGACGGCGGCGCCAAGAAGGTCATCATCTCCGCGCCCGCCAAGAACGAGGACGTCACCGTCGTCATGGGCGTCAACGAGGGCGACTACGACCCGGCCTCGCACACGATCATCTCCAACGCCTCGTGCACCACGAACTGCCTGGCTCCGATGGCCAAGGCGTTGCACGACGAGCTCGGGATCGTCAAGGGCCTGATGACGACCATCCACGCCTACACCGGCGACCAGAACATCCTCGACGCCCCGCACAAGGACCTGCGCCGGGCCCGCGCCGCCGCGCTCAACATCGTGCCGACCTCCACCGGCGCCGCGAAGGCGATCGGCCTGGTCATGCCGGAGCTCAAGGGCAAGCTCGACGGCTACGCCCTGCGCGTGCCCACCCCGACCGGCTCCGCCACCGACCTCACCTTCGAGGCCGGCCGTGAGACCACCGTCGAGGAGGTCAACGCCATCGTCAAGGCGGCGGCCGACGGCAAGTTCCTGCGCTACAGCGAGGACCCCATCGTCTCCACCGACATCACCACCGACCCGGCGTCGTGCATCTTCGACGCGCCGCTGACCAAGGTCATCGGCAACCAGGTCAAGGTCGTCGGCTGGTACGACAACGAGTGGGGCTACTCCAACCGCCTCGTCGACCTGGTCGACTACGTGGGCGCGAGCCTCTGACCCGATGACGAACACGATCGACGACCTGGGCGACCTGCGCGGCAAGCGCGTCCTCGTCCGGTCCGACCTCAACGTCCCGCTCGACGGCGACCGGATCACCGACGACGGGCGCATCCGGGCCAGCCTGCCGACCCTGCGCAAGCTGGTCGACGCGGGCGCCCGGGTCGTCGTCGTGGCCCACCTGGGCCGTCCCAAGGGCAGCCCGGATCCGAAGTACTCCCTCGCACCGGTCGCCGCGCGGCTCGGTGAGCTGCTCGGCGCGGACGTCTCGTTCGCGGCCGACACGGTGGGCGAGAGCGCTCGCAGCACCGTCGACGGCCTGGCCGACGGTCAGGTGGCGGTGCTCGAGAACGTCCGGTTCAACGCCGGCGAGACCAGCAAGGACGAGGCCGAGCGCGGTGCCTTCGCCGAGCAGCTCGCCGCCCTCGCCGACGTCTTCGTCTCCGACGGCTTCGGCGTGGTGCACCGCAAGCAGGCCAGCGTGTATGACGTCGCGCAGCGGCTGCCGCACGCCATGGGCGGACTCGTGGCCGCCGAGGTCGAGGTGCTCAAGCGCCTCACCGTGGACCCCGAGCGTCCCTATGTGGTCGTGCTCGGCGGCTCCAAGGTCTCCGACAAGCTCGGCGTGATCGACAACCTGCTCGGCAAGGCCGACAAGCTGCTGATCGGCGGTGGCATGGTCTTCACCTTCCTGGCGGCCCAGGGTCACGAGGTCGGCAAGAGCCTGCTCGAGGAGGACCAGCTCGAGACCTGCCGGTCCTACCTGGCGCGCGCCGAGGAGTCCGGCGTCTCGATCGTGCTGCCCACCGACATCGTGGTCGACACCGCGTTCCCCTCGGGTGAGCGGGAGCCTCAGCCGCGGGTCGTGCCGGCAGCCGAGATCCCGGCCGACAGCCTGGGCCTCGACATCGGGCCAGAGTCGGGCGCTGCTTTCGCCGCGGCGCTGGCCGACGCTCGCACGGTCTTCTGGAACGGCCCCATGGGCGTGTTCGAGGTCGAGGCGTTCGCCGACGGCACCCGCGCCGTCGCCGAGGCCCTGACCAAGGCCCCCGGGCTGACCGTGGTCGGCGGCGGAGACTCCGCCGCCGCGGTCCGCAAGCTCGGCTTCGACGAGTCGGCGTTCGGCCACATCTCGACCGGTGGTGGCGCGAGCCTCGAATACCTCGAGGGCAAGCAGCTTCCGGGCATCACGATCCTGGACGACTGACCCTGCGCGCGGGCTTCGTCCCGTGCGCTGCGCCATCCGCGGCGGGCCCCGCCCGCCGCGGGTGGCCGGTCGGGGCCGTCGGCCCCGGCACCACAGCACCGAACCGCCACGGGGCACCGCCGCCGTGGACCCCAGACCGGGGCAACCCCCCGGACCTCGACGCGAAGGAAGTGCCATGGTCAACGCGCGCACGCCGCTGATGGCGGGCAACTGGAAGATGAACCTGAACCACCAGGAAGCCGTGGTGCTGGTCCAGAAGCTCGCCTGGACCCTCTCGGACAAGCGGCACGACTACGCCAAGGCCGAGGTCGTCGTCGTCCCGCCGTTCACCGACCTCCGCTCGGTGCAGAGCCTGGTCGACGGTGACCGGCTCTCGATCAAGTACGCCGCGCAGGACGTCTCCCAGCACGACGGCGGCGCCTACACCGGTGAGATCTCGGCCGAGATGCTCAGCAAGCTCGGCTGCTCCTACGTGGTCGTCGGTCACTCCGAGCGGCGCGAGTACCACGCCGAGAGCGACGAGCTGGTCAACGCCAAGGCGCACAAGGCACTGGCTGCCGGCATGACGCCGATCGTCTGTGTCGGCGAGGGCCTCGAGGTGCGCAAGGCGGGGGAGCACGTGCCCTACACCCTCGCGCAGGTCGACGGCTCGCTGGCCGGCTTCACCGCCGAGCAGGTGGCCGAGCTCGTGGTCGCCTACGAGCCGGTCTGGGCGATCGGCACCGGAGAGGTGGCCACGCCCGAGGACGCCCAGGAGGTGTGCGCGGCGATCCGGACCCGCATCCGCGAGGTGCACGGCGACGCCGCCGCCGACGGCGTACGCGTTCTCTACGGCGGCTCGGTGAAGGCCTCCAACGTCGCCGGCATCATGGCCAAGGACGACGTCGACGGCGCGCTCGTGGGCGGCGCCAGCCTGCAGGCCGAGGAGTTCGGCGGGATCTGCCGGTTCTACGACATGCCGGTGCTGTGACCGGCCGGTTGTGACGTAGGCTCATCCCTCGTGGAAACCCTGATCACGATCCTGTTGATGGCCTCGAGCGCCATCATGATTCTGCTCGTGCTCCTGCACAAGGGGCGTGGCGGTGGCCTCTCCGACATGTTCGGCGGTGGCGTCTCCAGCTCGCTCGGCGGCTCCTCGGTGGCCGAGCGCAACCTGGACCGGCTCACGGTCGGCATCGGGGTCATCTGGTTCGCCTGCGTCATCGCCATGGGCCTGCTGCTGGCCTACCAGAACTGAGGAAGGACACCGCACGTGGCTGGTGGAGGAAACGCAATCCGGGGGAGCCGGGTCGGTGCCGGTCCGATGGGCGAGGCCGAGCGTGGTGAGGCGGCGCCCCGTCAGCCGGTGACCTACTTCTGCGCGAACGAGCACCGCTCGGTGGTGACGTTCTCGATCGAGGCCCAGGCCCCCGAGGCCTGGGACTGCCCCAAGTGCGGCCTCCCGGCGAGCCTCGACTCCGAGAACCCGCCCCCGGCACCGAAGATCGAGCCCTACAAGACCCACCTGGCCTATGTGAAGGAGCGCCGCTCCGACCAGGAGGCCGCCGACATCCTCGACGAGGCCGTCCGCCTGCTCCGCAGCCGCCGCAAGTCCGGCGAGATCATCTTCTGATCCGCCGCTGATCGTCACCACGCTGACCTGCCATTCGTGGTGGGTCAGCGGACGGTGACCTGTCATTCGTGGTGGATGTCCGGGCGCTGACCTGCCATTCGTGGTGGATGTCCGGGCGCTGACCCGTCGCTCGTGGTGGTCGTCCGGGCGCTGACCCGTCGCTCGTGGTGGTCAGGACGCGCGCCTGTGGATAGCCGGTGGTGAGATCGCCCTCGACGGTGCACCGTCGAGGGCATGTCCACGTGGCTCCCCGCCGACTCCCGGCTCCTCGACTCCACCTGTCCGCTGCCCCTCGACCACCCATTCACGCCGCGCCAGGCTGAGGTGTGGGGAGTCAGCCGGGCCACTCTTCGCACGCTTGTGCAGCGCGGGCTGGTGCGCCGTGTTGTCCGAGGCGTGTACGCCGTGCTGCAGGCGCCCGGTGACCTCGAGTTCCGGGCCCGGGCTCTCCACCTCGTCGTCGCCCCGGACTCGGTGGTGACCAGCCGTTCCGCGGCGTGGCTGCACGGAGTCGACGTCCTTCCGCGCGACGCCCGGACGACGGTCGTCCCCGTCTCCGTGCATCGTCGACCGGGTCGCCGGGTTCGCCGTCCCGGCGTGGCGAGCGGTGAACGGATGCTGCTCCCCAGCGATGTCGTCGAGGTGCACGGACTGGCGGTGACCTCGCCGTTGCGGACGGCCTGTGATCTCGGCCGCGAGCTGTGGCGGTTCGACGCCCTCGCGGCGCTCGACCAGTTCCTGCGCCTCGGCGTCGACTCAGCTGAGCTCCTTGCCGAGGTCGGGCGGTTCAAGGGCTACCGCGGTGTCATCCAATTGCGGACTCTCGCGCCGCTGGCCGATCCCCGGGCCGAGTCACAACCGGAGTCGGCGCTGCGACTGCATTGGATGGACGCCGACCTGCCGAGCCCGGTCCCTCAGCACTGGGTGTGCGACGACGTGGGCAACCCCGTCTATCGGATCGACATCGCGGCTCCGGAAGTTCGCTATGGCGCCGAGTACTACGGCGCGGCGCACCATGACGGGGAGGCGGCCAGGGCGCGGGACAGGGAGCGGTTGGCCTGGCTCGAGGCGCGAGGATGGGTGATAGACGTGTTCAAGTCCCGCGACGTGTACGGCGCGGAGGGACGGGCGCGACCTCGGCTGCGGGAGGGATGGCTGCGAGCCCGCGGCGCGCTCGAGGCTGGTACGACGTACCCCGCCGCCTGAGCGTCGACCGAGCCACCGACCACGAGCGGCGGGTCAGCGCGCACCCACCGACCACGAGTGGCGGGTCAGCGCGCACCCACCGACCACGAGTGGCGGGTCAGCGCGCACCCATCGACCACGAGTGGCAGGTCAGCGGGAAGACGGGTCAAAGGCGGGTAGCGGCGGCCCGGTCGAGGAACCAGAGGGTCTGCTCGCGGCCACGGACCCCGGCAGCGGGGATCTGGTGGAGGTCGGGGGCGGAGGGCGTGCCGGAGCCGGAGGGCCCGCCGGCGAGCGCGCGGGCCGCCGCGCCGGCCTTGCCCTCGCCGCTGACCAGGAACCACACCGAACGGGCCCGGTTCAGCGCCGGGAAGGTGAGCGTGACCCGCTCCGGCGGGGGTTTGGGCGACCCGGTGACGCCGACCGCGGCGCGGTCGGTCACGTCGAGCTCCGGGCGACCCGGGAAGAGCGAGGCCACGTGGCCGTCGGGGCCCACCCCGAGCAGCACCAGGTCGAAGTCGCCGCCCAGGTGTGCCTCGAGGTCCGCGGCGTACTGCTCGGCGGCCTCGTCGACGCTCCCCGCGGCGGCCGTCGACGGCGCCTCGTGCACGTGCGCCGCCGGCACCCCGAGCGGAGCGAGCATGGCCGCGTGGGCGTCCACGGCGTTGCGGTCGGTCGAATCGGGGGCGACGAACCGCTCGTCGCCCCACCAGAAGACCACCCGGGACCAGTCGACCCGGTCGTCGCCGGGGGCGTCGACGGCGCCGGAGTGCCGGGTCACCTCGCGGTGGAAGGCCTCGGCGATCGAGCCGCCGGTGAGCGCGACGTGCGGGGTGCGGCCGTCGGCCTGCAGTTCGACCAGGCGGGCCACGAACGCACCGGCGGCGGCCGAGGCCAGGTCGGCGGCGTCGTCGTGGACCTCCACGATCGGGGCGGGAAGGGTGCTCACGAGCGTCCTCTCTTCGGCTTCGGGCCGGCCGCCTTCTTGGTGGGCCTCGTGGACCTCGTGGACCTCGTGGCCGGGGGCTTCGACGCGGGCGCCGTCTTGCCGCCGGGGACGCCGTGCTTGGCGACCCAGGCGGTGGTGGCGGCGTAGACGTCGTCCTCGTCGAGGTGGCGCAGCTCCTCGGCCAGCAGCTCGGGCAGGTCCCGCCGCTTCAGCGCGGTCGGTCGATCGGGGTGGCCGGGGGAGGAGTACGTCGCCAGCCGGCCGTCGGGCCGGCTGATCCGGATCGGGCCCTCCTTGCTCTCCAGCACGGCCTCGGTGATGCCGGGGCCCGACGAGCTGGAGCGGGTGACCTCGACCTTCAGGCGGTCGGCCAGCCACGCGGCCAGCAGGTCGGCGCTCGGGCTGTACCGCTCGGCGGTGACCGACGCCGAGGTGACCGTGAGGTGGTGCTGGTCGAGCGCAGCGGCGAGCAGGGCCCGCCACGGTGTGGTGCGGGTCCAGGACAGGTCGGTGTCACCGCGGGTGTACGCCGAGCACTGGGCGTGGACGGCCTTCGTGCGGCCGCGGGTCACGGTCGCGGTGTCGGTGATCCGGCGCTGGGCGAGCGCTCCGAGCGGGTCGTCGGCGGGACTCTCCGGCGGCGACCCCGCCCACCAGACGGCGACGGGCGAGTCGGGCAGCAGCAGCGGCAGCACGACCGACTCGGGGTGCTTGCTCACCTCGCCCTCGAGCCGGATCAGCGCGGTCTCACCCGACCAGCCGGAACCGGTGCCGACCCGGGCGTGCACCGCCGACCGGCCACGGGCCGGCCCGATCACGACCACGAGCACCCGGGCGGGGTGCTCGTGGGAGGCCTGCTGGGCGACCGCCATCGCCTTCTCGCACTCGTCTTCGGACGCGACGACGACGAGCGTCATCACCATGCCCATCGCCGGGCTGCCGGCGCGGGTGCGGGCGCGCACGAACTCCGCGGCGATCGCGGACGAGGTGGTGTCGGTCAGCTCGATCATCGGGCTCCCCCGGTGGGCTTGGTACGGCGTGCCGGCCGGTTCACGGCCGTCTCCAGGCGCGACCGTCGCGGGCCAGCATCTCGTCGGCCGAGGCGGGGCCCCAGGACCCGGAGGGGTACGGCTCGGGCGGGGTGCGCCCCTCCTCGTCCTGACGGGCCCAGAAGTCGAGGACGGGGTCGAGGATCCTCCAGGACAGCTCAACCTCCTGGTGCCGGGGGAACAGCGGCGGGTCGCCGAGCAGCATGTCGAGGATCAGCCGTTCGTAGGCCTCGGGGCTGGTCTCGGTGAACGAGCCGCCGTAGGCGAAGTCCATGTTGACGTCGCGGATCTCCATCTGGGTGCCGGGCACCTTCGACCCGAACCGCAGCGTCATCCCCTCGTCGGGCTGCACCCGGATCACCAGCGCGTTGGAGGTGAGCTCTTCGGTGGAGAGCGGACTGAACGGCAGGTGGGGTGCGCGCTTGAACACGATCGCGACCTCGGTGACCCGGCGGCCCAGCCGCTTGCCGGTGCGCAGGTAGAACGGCACCCCGGCCCAGCGTCGGTTCTCGATGTTGAGCTTGACCGCGGCGTAGCTCTCGGTGGTCGAGTGCGGGTCGATGCCCTCCTCGTCGAGGAAGCCGGGCACCTGCACGCCGCCGGACCAGCCGGGTGCGTACTGGCCGCGCGCGGTGGCCAGGTCGAGCCGCGAGGGCAGCACCACGCTGGAGAGCACCTTCTGCTTCTCGATGCGCAGCGCCTCGGCGTCGAAGGCGGTCGGCTCCTCCATCGCGACCAGCGCGAGGAGCTGGAGCAGGTGGTTCTGAATGACGTCGCGGGCCGCCCCGATGCCGTCGTAGTAGCCCGCGCGCCCGCCGATGCCGACGTCCTCGGCCATGGTGATCTGCACGTGGTCGACGTAGTTGGCGTTCCAGATCGGCTCGAAGAGGGTGTTGGCGAAGCGCATCGCCAGGATGTTCTGGACGGTCTCCTTGCCGAGGTAGTGGTCGATCCGGAAGATCGACCCCGGTGGGAAGACGTCGTCGAGCACCTGGTTCAGCGCCTGGGCCGACTCGAGGTCGTGCCCGAACGGCTTCTCGACCACGACCCGCCGCCAGGCGTCGGTGCCGGAGTCGGCGAGCCCGTGCTCGCGCAGCTGGCCGACGACGTCGCCGAAGAACGCCGGCGGGATGGCCAGGTAGAAGGCGTGGTTGCCGTCGGTGCCGCGCTGCTGGTCGAGCTCCTCGACGGTGCGGCGGAGCGTGTCGAAGGCCTCGTCGTCGTCGAAGTTGCCCGGCACGAACCGCAGGCCCTCGGAGAGCTGCTCCCAGACCTCCTCGCGGAACTCGGTGCGGGCGTTGGCCTTCACCGCGTCGTGGACGATCTGCGCGAAGTCCTGGTCGGCCCAGTCGCGGCGGGCGAACCCGACCAGGCTGAAGCCCGGCGGCAGCAGTCCCCGGTTGGCGAGGTCGTAGATCGCGGGCATCACCTTCTTGCGCGACAGGTCGCCGGTGACGCCGAAGAGCACCATCCCGCAGGGGCCGGCAATCCGGGGGAGCCGCCGGTCCTGGGGGTCGCGCAGCGGGTTGGTCCAGCCGCCGGACGCCTGCTTCGCCGGGCTCACGGGCGCCCCCGACGCCGACGAGGGGCCGTCATCGCAGAGCCTGGGCGACCGTGTCGAGGTCGCCGGGTCCCGAGACGTGCAGCCGCAGCAGCGGGCGGCCCTTGTCGGCCAGCACCCGTCCGTCGCCGACCGCCTGGGCGGTGAGGAACTCGTGGAACGTGAACGGCCGGTCCGGCACCGCCAGGTCGGCCTCCGGCTGCCCGGTGACCTGCAGATAGACGCCGGTGTCGGGGCCGCCCTTGTGGTACTGCCCGGTGGAGTGCAGGAACCGGGGACCCCAGCCGAAGGTGACCGGCCGGCCGGTGCGCACGGCGAGGGTGTCGCGTACGCCGGCCAGTGCGGCGTCGCGGTGCCGGTCGAGGTAGGCCTGCACCGAGACGTAGCCGGCGGTGTCGTCGAGCCGGTCGAGCAGGGCGGAGACGGCGTCGGCCACCGTGCGGCACCCGTCGGGCAGCCACCCGTCGGAGGCGAAGACGGTGATCGGGCCGTCCTCGAACACCGGGGTGGGGGTCTCGCCGGCGCCCTCGAGCAGGTCGCGGGCGGCGGCCTTGGCGCTCTCGACGTCGGGCTGGTCGAAGGGGTTGATGCCGATGATCCGCCCGGCGATCGCGGTGGCGTACTCCCACAGGAGCAGCTGCGCCCCGAGCGGTGCGTCGAGGATCGCCGCCCAGCCGGGGCCGGGGGCGATGTCGACGAGCTCGCGGCCGGGACCGAAGGTGACGAGCACCGAGTCGGCGGTCGCCGGCGTCAGGTTGGGAGCGTCGAGCCGGTCGACGACCACCGGCAGGATGCCCTTGCCGTCTTTCCCGGTCGACTCGGCGACCAGCTGCTCGGCCCAGTCGCCGAGGCCGGAGAACGCCGCACCGTCGCTGGCCAGCACCAGCTTGTCGGCGCCGGCCAGGTTGGCGGCGCCGAGCAGCGCACCCAGCCGCAGGGCCGGGTTGTCGGGGGAGTCGGACTCCAGCAGCGGCCGGATCGCCTCCGCCTCCTCGAGCAGCACCGCGACGTCGGCGCCGGCCAGCCCGCTGGGCACCAGGCCGAAGGCGGTCAGGGCGGAGAACCGGCCACCGACCTGCGGGTCGGCCAGGAAGACGCGATAGTCGGCGCCACGGGCGGCCTGCTCCAACGGCGAGCCGGGGTCGGTGACCACCACGATCCGGTCGGCCGGGTCGATGCCCGCGTCACGGAAGGCCTTCTCGAACGCGCGCCGCTGGCTGTCGGTCTCGACGGTGCCCCCGGACTTGCTCGAGACCACCACGACGGTGCCGGCGAGGTCGTCCTCCATCGCCGCGCGCACGAAGTCGGGGTCGGAGGAGTCGAGCACGACCAGGTCGACGCCGTCGGCGCCGCAGATGACCTCGGGCGCCAGCGAGGAGCCGCCCATGCCGCAGAGCACGACCCGGTAGAGCTCCTGCTCGCGCAGCTCGACCTCGAGGGTGGCGATGTCGGTGATCAGGTCGTGCGAGCGCCGGGAGAGGTCGACCCAGCCGAGCCGCTTGCCGGACTCGGCCTCGGCCTCGGGGCCCCACAGGGTGGCGTCACGCGCCGCGATCCGGCTGGCCACCCGGTCCTCGACCAACTGGTCGAGGGTGGCGACGTAGCGCTCCCGGTCGGCGCACCGGACCAGCACGTCGTGGCCGGGGCCGGAGACCCGGCTCCACCCCTCTGGGGCAGTCGACCCACTCATGCCTGCTTCTCCATCTGCTCGGCGACGGTGGCCACCAACTCGTCCCACGAGGCCACGAACTTGTCGACGCCCTCGGTCTCGAGCACCTGCAGCACGTCGGCGAAGTCGACGCCGACGGCGGCGAGCCGCTCGAAGACCTGCCGCGCGTCGTCGGCGCGGCCGGTGACCAGGTCGCCGGGGGCCGCCTCGCCGTGCTCGGCGTACGCCTCGAGGGTCTTCTGCGGCATCGTGTTGACGGTGCCGGCCACGACCAGGTCGGTGACGTAGAGCGTGTCGGGGTAGTCGGGGTTCTTCACGCCCGTCGAGGCCCACAGCGGCCGCTGGGGGTTCGCGCCGGCCTCCGCCAGTAGCCGCCAGCGCTCACCCCCCACGACCTCCTGGTACGCCGCGTAGGCGAGCCGGGCGTTCGCGATCGCCGCCCGACCGCGCAGCGCCAGCGCCTCGTCGGAGCCGATCGCCTCGAGCCGCTTGTCGACCTCGCTGTCGACGCGGGAGACGAAGAACGAGGCCACCGAGTGGATGCGGGAGAGGTCGAGGCCGGCCTCGCGCGCCTGCTCGAGCCCGGTCAGGTAGGCGTCCATCACCGCCCGGTAGCGCTCCACGTCGAAGATCAGCGTGACGTTGACGCTGATGCCCTCTGCGATCGCGGCGGTGATCGCGGGCAGTCCCTCGACCGTGGCCGGGATCTTGATCAGCGCGTTCGGGCGGTCGACCGCCTGCCACAGCGCCCGCGCGGAGGCCAGGGTGCCCTCGGTGTCGCGGGCGAGTGCCGGCTCGACCTCGATGGAGACCCGGCCGTCGGCCGGGTGCTCGGCATGGACCGGCGCGAGGATGTCGCAGGCGTTGCGGACGTCCTCGGTGGTCAGCTCGAAGACCACCCGTTCGACCGGCTCGCCGGCGGCGACCAGGCGGCGTACCTGGTCGTCGTAGCGGGCGCCGTCGGCGATCGCGCCGGCGAAGATGGTCGGGTTGGTGGTCACGCCCGTGACGGAGCTGTCCTTGACCAGCTCGGCCAGGTTGCCGGTCTCGACCCGCTCGCGCGACAGGTCGTCGAGCCAGATCGAGACCCCGGCGTCCGCCAGGGCCTGCAGTCGGTCACTCATGCTTCCTCCTACGTTGGTGCTGGTCGGGTACCCGGTGGCGGGGCGCTCAGTCGCGTCCCGCCCGGCAGCCGTGCGGTGGACGGCGGTCAGCCGCGCCCGAGGCGGACGCTGTCGCGGGCGGCGTCGGCGACGGCCTCCGCGGTGATGCCGTACTCGGCGTAGATGCGGGAGTAGTCGGCCGAGGCGCCGTAGGTCTCGATCGAGACGATCCGGCCCTGGTCGCCCACCACCTCGCGCCAGCCCATGGCGATGCCGGCCTCGACCGAGACCCGGGCCTTGACCGTCGGCGGGAGGACCATGTCGCGGTAGGACTGCTCCTGCTCGTCGAACCACTCCCGGCACGGCATCGAGACCACCCGGGCCGAGATGCCGTCGGCGGCGAGCTGCTCGCGCGCGGCCACCGCGACCTGCACCTCCGAGCCGGTGCCGATCAGGACCACGTCGGGAGCACCGCCCTCGGCGTCGAGGAGCACGTAGCCGCCCCGGTGCACGTCGCTGGTGTCGGCGAAGCCCTGCTCGCCGCGCGGGAACACCGGCACGTTCTGCCGGGTGAGTGCCAGGCCGGCCGGCCGGTCGGTGCGCGCCAGCACGGCGCGCCAGGCGGCGGCGGTCTCGTTGGCGTCGGCGGGGCGGACCACGTCGAGCCCGGGGATCGCGCGCAGCGCGGCGAGGTGCTCGATCGGCTGGTGGGTGGGGCCGTCCTCGCCGAGACCGATGGAGTCGTGGGTCCAGACGTAGGTGACCGGCAGACCCATCAGCGCCGCGAGCCGCACCGAGCCGCGCATGTAGTCGGAGAACGTCATGAACGTGCCGCCGAAGACGCGGGTGCCGCCGTGCAGGGCGATGCCGTTGAGGATGCCGCCCATGCCGTGCTCGCGGATGCCGAAGTGCAGCACCCGGCCGGCGTACGGGTCGCCGGTCCACTGGTCGGTGGAGCGGCTCGCCGGGATGAACGACGGCGCGCCCTTGATCGTGGTGTTGTTCGACTCGGCGAGGTCGGCCGAGCCGCCCCACAGCTCCGGCATGACGCCGGCGACGGCGTTGATGACCTCGCCGGAGGCCTTGCGGGTGGCGACTCCCTTGGCGTCGGCGTCCCAGCGGGGGAGCGCCTCGTCGAGGCCGGCCGGCAACGTGCGGCCGAGCATCCGCTCGCGGGTGGCGCGGGTGGCCTCGTCGGCCCGCCCCTGCCACTGCTCGAGCTGCTCCTCCCACTCGGCCTGCCAGGCCTTGCCGCGCTCGACCAGCGAGCGGGTGTGGGCGATCACGTCGTCGGGCACCTCGAAGGTGCGCGCGGGGTCGAAGCCGAGGATCTCCTTGGTGGCGGCCACCTCGTCGTCGCCGAGCGCCGAGCCGTGGGAGGCGCCGGTGCCCTGGGCGTTCGGGGCGGGCCAGGCGATCACGGTGCGCAGCACGACCAGGCTGGGCTGGTCGGTGACCTCGCGGGCCGCGGCGATCGCGGCGTGCAGCGCCGGCACGTCCTCGGTGTAGCCGGTGCCGTCGTGGGTCCAGTCGACGGTCTGCACGTGCCAGCCGTAGGCCTCGTAGCGCTTCGCGACGTCCTCGGTGAACGCCACGTCGGTGTCGCCCTCGATGGAGATCCGGTTGGCGTCGTAGACCAGTGTCAGGTTGCCGAGCTGCTGGGTGCCGGCGATGGAGGAGGCCTCGGCGCTCACGCCCTCCTGGAGGTCGCCGTCGCTGGCCAGGACGTAGACGTGGTGGTCGAAGGGGGACGCGCCCTGGGCCGCGTCGGGGTCGAGCAGGCCGCGCTCGCGGCGGGCGGCCATCGCCATCCCGACCGCGTTCGCGACGCCCTGCCCCAGCGGCCCGGTGGTGGTCTCGACGCCGGCGGTGTGGCCGTACTCCGGGTGGCCGGGGGTCTTGCTGCCCCACGTGCGCAGCGACTTGAGGTCGTCGAGCTCGAGACCGAAGCCGCCGAGGAACAGCTGGGTGTAGAGCGTGATCGAGCTGTGCCCGCACGAGAGCACGAACCGGTCGCGGCCGGCCCAGCCGGGGTCGGCCGGGTTGTGCCGCATCACCTTCTGGAACAGCAGATAGGCCGCGGGCGCCAGGCTCATCGCCGTGCCGGGATGTCCGTTGCCGACCTTCTGCACCGCGTCCATGGCGAGGACTCGAGCGGTGTCCACCGCCTTCTGGTCGACGTCGGTCCAGGCCAGCTCAGCGGTTGTGCTCACGTGTTTCCTCTCGGGACAACGGTGGACGCCGGAGGTGGTCCGCGCGACGCGCGCGAAGGGTGCGTCCCCGGGCACCGCCGAGCCTACTCACGGCGCGGGATAGACTCACGCCAGACTCCGCGATCGCCCTGGTGTCGCTCAGCACGCCCAGCACCACCCGAGACCCGGCCCGCGGGTCTGCCAGACCCGCCCCGCCCGAGGACGAACTTTCCCGTGACCTACGTCGGCCACTCGGCCCCTGCCGTCCGGCAGCAGGAGACGGCTCGCGCGACCCTGCGCGACGTGGTGGCGGCGTACGTCGGCCTCACCAAGCCGCGGGTCATCGAGCTGCTGCTGCTCACGACGGTGCCGGTGATGTTCTACGCCGCGCGGGGTGTGCCCGACCTCTGGCTGGTCGTGGCGACCGTGGTGGGCGGCACCTTCTCGGCCGGCTCGGCGTCGGTGTTCAACTGCGTCTACGACCGAGACATCGACGAGCAGATGCGCCGCACCCGCCGCCGGGCCCTCCCGCGGCACATCGTCTCGCCGCGCGCTGCGCTGATCTTCGGCGTGGTGCTCGCGGTGCTGTCGACGGCGATCCTGTGGGCCTGGGTGAACCCCCTCTCCGCGGGGCTGTCGCTGGCCGCGAACGCGTTCTACGTCTTCGGCTACACGATGATCCTCAAGCGGCGCACCACCCAGAACATCGTCTGGGGCGGCATCGCCGGCTGCTTCCCGGCCCTGATCGGCTGGACCGCGGTGACCGGTGAGCTGTCGTGGGTGCCGGTCGTGCTGTTCCTCGTGGTGTTCTTCTGGACCCCGCCCCACACCTGGGCCCTGGCGCTGCGCTACCGCGAGGACTACGCCAACGTCGACGTCCCGATGCTGCCGGTCGTGGTGCCGGCCCGCGAGGTCGGGCGCCAGGTCGTGCTCTACAGCTGGGTGATGGTCGCGACCTCCCTGCTGCTGTGGCCGGTGGCCGGCACCAGCCTGGTCTATCCGGTGGCCGCCGCCGTGCTGGGCGCGGTGTTCCTGCTCGAGGCACACCGGATGTGGGGCCGGGCCAAGCACTCCGAGGACCTCACCGCGATCCAGCCGATGCGGCTGTTCCACTCCTCCAACCTCTACCTGTCGCTGCTGTTCGTCGCGGTCGCGCTCGACCCGCTGCTCACCCGCTGACCTGACCGAAGGCGGAGCAGACGATGCGGGAACGGACGCTGGGCGGCGGCCTCGTGGTCTCGGCCCTGGGGCTGGGCTGCATGGGTATGAGCACCGGCTACGGCCCCAACCCGGGCAGCCGGGCGGAGATGACCGCGGTGCTGCGAGCCGCCGTCGATCGCGGGGTGAGCTTCTTCGACACCGCTCAGGTCTACGGCCCGTTCCACAACGAGGAGCTGCTGGGCGAGGCGCTGGAGCCGGTGCGCGACCGGGTCGTGGTCGCCACCAAGTTCGGCTTCGAGCTGTCCTCCGGTGAGTCCCGGGGTCTGGACAGCAGGCCCGAGACGATCCGCCGCTCGGTGGACGAATCCCTGCGCCGGCTGCGCAGCGAGCGGATCGACCTGCTCTACCAGCACCGCGTCGACCCCGAGACGCCGATCGAGGAGGTCGCCGGCACGGTGGGAGAGCTCGTCGCCGCGGGCAAGGTCGGCCACTTCGGCCTGTCCGAGGCCGGAGTGACGACCATCCGCCGGGCCCACGCCGTGCACCCGGTGGCGGCGCTGCAGAGCGAGTACTCCCTGTGGTGGCGCGAGCCCGAGGCCGAGATCCTGCCGGTCCTTGAGGAGCTCGGCATCGGGTTCGTGCCGTTCAGCCCGCTCGGCCGGGGCTTCCTCACCGGCAGCATCAACGCCGGCACCTCGTTCACCGACGACGACATCCGGGCCGGCATCCCTCGCTTCGCCGCCGACGCCCGCGCAGCCAACCAGGCCCTGGTCGACCTGCTCGGCCGGCAGGCCGCCGAGCGGGGCGCCACCCGGGCGCAGGTCGCGCTCGCCTGGCTGCTCGCGCGCCGGCCCTGGATCGTGCCGATCCCCGGCACCCGGCGGCTGGACCGGCTCGACGAGAACCTCGCGGCCATCGAGCTCGAGCTCGACAGCCACGACCTGGCCGAGCTCGACGAGGCCGCCGCTCGGATCCCGGTGCGTGGCGCTCGCTACCCCGAGACCATGGAGCGGATGATCGATCGCTGATCGGATCAGCCCGGATCAGCCCGGATCGGCGCGTCGGCTATCCGGCCGGAGCCGGCGCCGGCGCCGGCGCCTTCGGCAGATAGACCGCCAGGACCGCCCAGGTGAGCACCGCCGCGATCAGCGCGGCGCCGAGGAGGTGGAAGCCGACCAGCACGACGGGCAGGTCGGTGAAGTACTGCACGAAGCCGATGCCGCTCTGCGAGACCTGCACGCCCAGCAGCCAGGACACCGCCCGGGTGCTCTCCGCGGGCAGCGCCACCGCCCGCACCGCGAACAGCAGTCCGATCGTGAGGCCGATGAACAAGAAGACGGCGTCGGCGTGCAGCTGGCTGACCTGGAGCGGGTCCAGGCCGTTGCGTGGCGAGTCGGCGTCGCCGGCGTGCGGGCCCGACCCGGTGACGACCGTGCCGATGTAGAGCACCACCCAGCCCGACAGCATCGTCGCCCAGGCGAGGCCCGCGACCGGGCCGCGCGCCGCGGCCGGGTCCGGCTGGTCGATGCGGCGCAGGAAAACCACCGACAGGCTGATGATCGCAAGCGAGAGCAGCAGGTGGAGGGAGACCACCCACGGGTTCAGGTCGGTGAGCACGGTGATCCCGCCGATCACCGCCTGGAGGGGGATGCCCAGCGCCAGCACGACGGCGTACCGGATCAGGCGGGAGCGCCGGGTGCCGAGCGCGGCGAAGAAGGTCGCGAACGCGATCGCGACCAGCACGAACGTCAGGGTGCGGTTGCCGAACTCGATGATCGAGTGCACGTCGTAGGCGCCGTGCGGGGTGAACGAGTCCTCGGTGCAGCGGGGCCAGGTGGGGCAGCCCAGCCCGGAGCCGGTGAGCCGGACGGCTCCTCCGGTGACGACGAGCACGGTGTTCGCGACCAAAGTCGCCCAGCCCAGCCAGCGGGTCCATAGCAGCCAGCGGTCCGGGTCGCCTCCGGCCTGGCGGCGGTCGTCGCCGCGGGGTGTCGTGGGCGCCTCGGTGGGGGAGCCGAGGCCGGGGTCGGGCAGGGTCATTCCCACGTGAACGTCCTTGCGGTCAGGGCGGTGCCGGCGACTGCCCAGCCGAGCAGCACCGCCAGGTCGCGCCACGCCGTGGCGCCGTCGATGAGGGCGGTGCGCATCGCGCCGCCCAGGGCGCCGGACGGCAGCCAGCCGACCAGGTCGCCGAACCAGCCGTACGCCGAGGCGGGCAGCACCACCGCGCCGCCGGCCATCAGCAGCAGGTAGACGAGGTTGGCCGCGGCCAACGTGGCCTCGGCGCGCAGCCAGCCGGCCAGGAACAGCCCGAGCGCCGCGAACGCGGCCGTGCCGAGCACGACGGCCAGCAGCGCGCCCAGCACGCCGGCGGCGGGGTCCCAGCCGAGGGCGAGGCCCACCGCCGACAGCACGACGGTCTGGAGCAGCTCGACCAGCAGAAGGGCCAGCCCCTTGCCCAGCAGCAGGCCGCTGCGCGGCAACGGCGAGCTGCCGAGGCGCTTGATCACGCCGTAGCGCCGCTCGAATCCGGTGGCGATCGCCAGCGAGGTGAACGCGGTGGAGAGCACCGCCAGCGCCAGCACGCCGGGGGTGAGCACGTCGACCACGGGATGGTCGAAGTCGAGGCCCACCCGGTCGCCGGCCTGGACCCCGCCGACGAGCACGATCACCGGGATCACCACGGCGAGCAGCAGCTGCTCTCCGTTGCGCAGCAGCAGCCGGGCCTCCATGCCGGCCTGGGCCAGCACCTGCCGGTGCAGCGGCGCGGCGCCCGGCCGGGGGGCGAAGGTGCCGGTGCCGCCGGCCGCGGACCCGGTGGGGGGCGTGGTCATGCGCTCAGCTCCCGGCCGGTCAGCTTCAAGAACACGTCCTCCAGGGTCCGCTGCCCGAGCGTCAGCGACTCGGGCAGCACGTCGCTCTCCTCGCACCAGCGGGAGACCTTGGCCAGCGTCGAGGCGTCGGCGGGGCCGGTGACCAGCAGGCTCACCTCGTCGAGCTGGGTCACCACGGTCTGCTCGCCCAGCGCCCGACGCAGCGACTCGGGTGCGCGGGGCGGGAAGGGGCGGGTCACGACGAGGCGGATCGTGGCCACCGCACCGCCGCGGGTGAGCTCCAGCGGCGTGCCGCTCGCGATCAGCCGGCCGTGGTCGATGATGTGGATCCGGTCGGCGAGCCGTTCGGCCTCGTCCATGTAGTGGGTGGTCAGCACCACGGTCACGCCGTCGCCGCGCAGCTCCTCGAGCAGCTCCCAGGTGGTGCGCCGGGCGGCCGGGTCCATGCCGGCCGTCGGCTCGTCGACGAACACGATCTCGGGGCGGCCGACCAGGGCGAGCGCGAGCCCGAGGCGCTGCTGCTGGCCGCCGGAGAGGCGCCGGTAGGGCGTACGCCCGCAGTCGCCGAGGCCGACCCGCTCGGCGAGCAGGTCGACGTCCAGCGGGTGGGCGTGCAGCCGGGCCACGTGGCGCAGCATCTCCATCGCGCGTACGCCGCTCCAGGCGCCGCCGCCCTGCAGCATCACGCCGATCCGGGGCAGCAGCTGCTTGCGGTCGCGCACCGGGTCGAGCCCGAGCACGCGGACCACGCCCTGCTGGGGGCGCCGGTAGCCCTCGCAGGTCTCCAGCGTCGTCGTCTTGCCCGCGCCGTTGGGCCCGAGCACGGCGGTGACCGAGGCGCGATCGACGGTCAGCGAGAGCCCGTCGACGGCGGTCTTCTCGCCGTAGCGCATCACCAGGCCGTCGACGACGACGGCCGGCTCGGGGGAGGCTGCGGACACCCCGGCAGTCTAGGGACCGAGCGGGCCCCGCCCCCGCGCGGGCCGCCAGGGTCCTCGCCCAGCGGGTGAGCCAGGTCATGCGCCCCGGCCGGTCCGGACCGGCGTGGGGGGCGCAGGGCGGCGACTGTGCCACCCTTGTCCGCCGTGAACGTCTGGGTGCTGCTGGTCGCCGTGGTGCTCGTGGGCGCCGTGCTCGTCTCCACCGTCGTGCTGCTGGTCCGCGACGAGTCCCCGGGCGACCCCAGCTATGCGCTGATGGCGGCCGCCGAGGTGGCGTTGCTGGTCCAGGCGGCGTGGGGGATCACCGCGCTGGTGCGCACCGACCGGGACGTCTCGGCGGTCATCTTCGTCGGCTACCTGGCGGCCGTGGTGGTCGCGTTGCCGCTCGGCGCGTTCTGGTCGCTGGCCGAGCGCAACCGCGCCGGCACGGCCGTGCTGCTCGTCGCCGCGGCGACCGTGCTCGCCCTCGAGCTGCGCCTGGACGCCATCTGGGACGGCGCCGGTGCCTGAGGACCGCGCCGGCCTGGCCGCGGGCTGGGGGCGCACGCTGGTGGCCGTCTATGCCGTGTTCGCGGTCGCGGCCACGGGCCGCTCGCTCACCCAGCTGCTGCTGCACGCGGAGCGGGCGCCGCTGGCCTACTCGCTCTCGCTGCTGGCGGCGGTCGTGTACGTCGTCGCGACCGGCTGCCTGCTCCGTGGCGGCGAGCGGGCCTGGCGCCTGGCGGTGGCGGCCTGCACGGTGGAGCTGGCCGGGGTGCTGGTCGTGGGGGTGCTCAGCCTGACCATGCCCGGCTGGTTCCCCGACCGGACGGTCTGGTCGCACTTCGGCCAGGGCTACGGCTTCCTGCCGCTGGCGCTGCCGTTCGCCGGCCTGGCCTGGCTGTGGCACACCCGCACGCTGGTGCGCCCGGTCACCGCCGGCTGAGCAGCTCGGCGAGCACGGCGGGCTCGTCGCTGATGATGCCGTTGGCGCCGACCCCGAGCAGCGCGTCGAGCGACTCCACGTCGTTGATCGGCCAGGTCATCACCACCTGCACGTGTCGCCGCAGCTCGGCCACGACGGCCTCGTCGAGCAGCGAGCGGTGCACCGACACGCCGTGGGGGGCGGCGCCCGGCTGGGCGACCCGCCGCCGCAGGCGGGCCAGCTCGGCCCGGTTGCGGGCCGAGAGCACCGGGCGCACGAACGGCAGCCGGGCGACCTCCTCGACCGCGGGCCAGTAGCGTCCGCAGACGATCACCTCGCGGTGGTGCCCCTCGCCGTGCAGCAGCTCGGCGACGGCCCGGCCCGCCGAGGCGCGGCGCCCCTTGAGGTCCAGCATGAAGAGAGCTCCGTGCCGGTGCGCCTCGAGCAGCTCCGCGAGGCCGAGCCGGGGAGCGGAGGCGGAGGCCAGCTCCCAGCGGTCCCACAGGAACGGCAGTGGCCCGGCGGTCTTGAGGTGGCGGACCTCGAGCCGGCCGCGGTACTCGTGCACGTCGCACTCGATCACGTCCGCGCCGAGCAGGTTCGCCTCGTGCAGCCCGGCCAGCGAGTTGCCGGCGCGGTGCGCGATCGCGAGCGGGGCGTCGTGGCCGGTCACGACGGCGCGCCCGGGTGTGGGTCCGGCTGCGAGGCGGCCGAGGGCGGGTCGGCGGACGCCGATCCCGGCGGCCGGGGGCGGGCCGCCCGGATCCGGCGTCGTCTGCGCTCCAGGGCGAGGGCCCCGAGGTGGGCGACGAGCACGAGCGCGATGCCCGCGACCACGTCGAGAACGTAGTGGTTGGCGGTCGCCACGACGGCGAACGCCATCAGGACCGGCATCGCCACGCCGACCATGCGCAGCCAGGTGGTGGTGGCGGCGCTGACGATGGCCATGCCGATCAGCAGGTCCCAGCCCGCGTGCAGGCTCGGCACCGCGGCGTACTGGTTGACGAACGCCGGCGGCTGCAGGACCCGGTAGGCGTAAGAGCTCTCGGTCACCGTGTCGACCAGGCCGAGGTCGGCCAGTCGGGGCGGGGCGACCGGGTAGGTCGCGAAGATCACCATGCCCGCGGCGCCGGAGAGCATCATCGCGTCGCGCAGCCGCAGGAACACCTCGCGGTGGTGCCACACCAGCCAGAGCATCGTGGCGACGATGACCGGCCAGTGACCCCAGATGTAGATCCAGTTCACGAGGGTCTCGAGCGTCGGTGACGCCTCCACCGGCCCCTGGACGACTCCCTCGATGTCGATGCCGAGGTTCTGCTCGAGGGTGACGATGTCCTGGGCGTGGTCGAACGCCGCCCCGACCGAGCCCTCGGTCTGCCCGCGGACGCCGAAGTAGACGACCATCCCCAGGACCACCAGGAGCGTCTGGCCGAGCGCGCTGCCGACGCGGGAGTGGGCGGCGCACGAGGCGGTTCGAGCGAGTCGGGCGCACGTCTGCTCTCGTCGACTGCGTGGTGTCGACGCCGGCGGCAGCTGCGCGGCAGTCGTGCTCAGACCTCCCGTTCCGTCCCGTCCGTCTCCATCATGCCCGTTCGCGCAGCAGCAGCGGGCGAGGCGAAGGTCACCTCCGCCGGTCCGGTCCGGTCCCGACCTGGCGCGCAGGCGCGCTCAGGCGGGGAGCGCGAGGGCCGGGCCCTGGCGCCGGGCCGCGTACCGCGTGGCCAGCAGGCTGACGCCGCCGAGCAACAGCGCCGGCAGCCAGGCCAGCGCCGCCTTGAGCGAGACCGCGGCGGCGGCGGCGGTCCACGGCACCCCCGCGGAGACCAGCGCGAGCACCAGCGCGCCGTCGCGCGGGCTGGCGCCGTTCGGACCGGGGATCGCCCCGGCGAGCTGGCTGGCCCCGAACGCGCCCAGGGCCGTGAGCGGGGAGATCTCGTGGCCGGTGGCGGCGACCGTGCCGAGCAGCAGCGCCGCGATCGAGGCCTGGTAGCACCCGGAGAGCCACAGTCCGTGTGCGAGCTGCCGGGGGCGGGGGAGCGGCCGGGTGGGCAGCCACTGAGGGCGCACTCTCCGGACGACCAGGAAGGCGAGCACGGCCAGGAGCGAGAGCCCGAAGGCGCCCAGCAGCATCCGCGTGGGCAGCGCCGTGCCGGCGAAGGCGACGAACAGGGTCAGTCCCAGGGCGCCCACGAACCGGTCGAGCGCCACGCTGAGGACCGCGTCGCCGCGACCGAGCCCGGTGCCGGTCAACCGGTGCATCCGCCACAGATCGGCGCCGACGTGGCCGGGGGTGAGCAGGCCCAGCAGCTCGGACTCGGCGTAGGCGCGCAGGTGCCAGCGACGGGTCAGGCCCGCCCCGGTGAGCGCGCGCCAGCGCAGCGGGCAGAGGAGGTACTTGCCGAGCACCCAGGGCAGCAGGCCCAGCAGCAGCGGCCACCAGCTGACCGACGGGAGGCGCGGCAGGGTCACGGCGGGAACCACCAGGCTGACCAGGATGCCGGCGATCAGCGCGGTGCGGGAGTGCGCGGCGCGCTTCAGCGTGTGGCCTGCCCGGCGCCAGCGGGAGGCGGGCGCGGCGGGCGGGCCGGCGTCGCACGGTGCTCGATCGCACGGTGCGGGCGGGGCGGCGGAGGCGGAGGAGGTGCTCATGCGGCGGTGGGGTGTCCAGGGTCGCGGGGTGGGGAAGAGGGCCATTCTGAATGCAGGTTCCCCGGGGAGGGGAATTTCACGTTCCAAGGATCGGCAGGCGGACCCTGCGGGTGAGCGGTTCCACACCGCGGAGTCCTTAGGCGACCCTTACTTGAAGCGCTCCAGCCAATAACGGCACACTGGCGTTGTGGAATTCGCAGGGGCACCCGACGAGTCGACGCGGCAGCGCGTCGCTCGGACGATCCTCGTCGACGGCCCCTCCACCGCCGCCGGCCTCGCGGCCTCCCTCGACCTGACCGCGGCCGCCGTCCGCCGGCACCTCGACCAGCTCGTCGACGAGGGCCTCGTCGAGGCTCGCGACCCGCGGGCGCTCGCGTCCCGGGGCCGGGGCCGCCCGGCCAAGGTGTTCGCGCTCACCGAGGCCGGTCGCGACCTGTTCGACCAGCAGTACGACGATCTCGCGGTGCAGGCGCTGCGGTTCCTGGCCGAGACCGGCGGCGAGGCCGCCGTCCGGGAATTCGCCAAGCGACGTTCGGCGTTCATCGAGGAGAGGTTCGAGACGGTCCGCCGCGACCATCCCGACCTCAGTGCCGCCGAGGCGCTGGCCCGCGTCTTCACCGACGAGGGCTACGCAGCGGCGGTGCGTTCGGTGCCGGTGGGAGAGCAGCTGTGCCAGCAGCACTGCCCGGTCTCCCACGTCGCCCACGAGTTCCCCCAGCTGTGCGAGGCCGAGACCGAGGCGATCAGCCGCGTCCTCGGCCGCCACGTGCAACGGCTGGCCACCATCGCCCACGGCGACGGGGTGTGCACCACCTGCCTGCCGGACGCCGTGATCCCGGTGGGCGCCACCCGCACCAACCAAGACAGCAAGCCCGGCAACACCTCAGGCAGCATCTCCCACCAGAAGGAGCAGGTCACCACATGACCTCCATCGAGGAGCTCAACCCCGAGCTGAAGAACATCGGCCGCTACGAGTTCGGCTGGGCCGACCCCGACGTCGCCGGCGCCGAGGCTCAGCGCGGGCTGAACGAGGCGGTCGTGCGCGACATCTCCGGCAAGAAGGGCGAGCCGCAGTGGATGCTCGACCTGCGGCTGAAGGGCCTCAAGCTCTTCGACCGCAAGCCGATGCCGACCTGGGGCTCGGACCTGTCGACGATCGACTTCGACAACATCAAGTACTTCGTCCGGTCCAGCGAGAAGCAGGCCACCTCCTGGGAGGACCTGCCCGAGGACATCAAGAACACCTACGACAAGCTCGGCATCCCCGAGGCCGAGAAGCAGCGGCTGGTGGCCGGGGTCGCGGCCCAGTACGAGTCCGAGGTCGTCTACCACTCGATCCGCGAGGACCTCGAGTCCCAGGGCGTCATCTTCGTCGACACCGACACCGCGCTGAAGGAGCACGAAGAGCTCTTCAAGGAGTACTTCGGCACCGTCATCCCGGTCGGTGACAACAAGTTCTCGGCGCTGAACACCTCGGTGTGGTCGGGCGGCTCGTTCATCTACGTGCCCAAGGGGGTGCACGTCGACATCCCGCTGCAGGCCTACTTCCGGATCAACACCGAGAACATGGGCCAGTTCGAGCGCACGCTGATCATCGTCGACGAGGACGCCTACGTGCACTACGTCGAGGGCTGCACCGCGCCGATCTACTCCTCCGACTCGCTGCACTCCGCCGTGGTGGAGATCGTCGTCAAGAAGGGCGGCCGGTGCCGCTACACGACGATCCAGAACTGGTCGAACAACGTCTACAACCTCGTCACCAAGCGGGCGACCTGCGAGGCCGGCGCCACCATGGAGTGGGTCGACGGCAACATCGGCTCCAAGATCACCATGAAGTACCCCGCGATCTACCTGATGGGCGAGCACGCCAAGGGCGAGACGCTCTCGATCGCGTTCGCCGGCGAGGGCCAGCACCAGGACGCGGGCGCCAAGATGGTGCACGCCGCCCCGCACACCTCCAGCTCCATCCTGAGCAAGTCGGTGGCCCGCGGCGGCGGGCGCACGTCGTACCGCGGGCTGATCCAGGTCAACGAGGGCGCCCACGGGTCGAAGTCCAACGTGCTCTGCGACGCGCTGCTGGTCGACCAGATCAGCCGCTCCGACACCTACCCCTACGTCGACATCCGCGAGGACGACGTGTCGATGGGGCACGAGGCGAGCGTCTCGAAGGTCTCCGACGACCAGCTCTTCTACCTGATGTCGCGCGGGCTGGAGGAGGACGAGGCGATGGCGATGATCGTGCGCGGCTTCGTCGAGCCGATCGCCAAGGAGCTCCCGATGGAGTACGCCCTCGAGCTGAACCGGCTGATCGAGCTGCAGATGGAGGGCGCGGTCGGCTGAGACCCGCACCGCTGCCCGGCACACCCCCGAGAACCGAGAAAGACGAGCTGTGACTGTTGTCGACACCGCCCGCGAGAGCGTGGCGTCCGCGCTGGAGTTGGGCCGGGTGGAGTCCCACCTGAACCCTCCGGCGTCCTACGACCTGGCCGACCACCCCGTGCCCACCGGGCGCGAGGAGGTGTGGCGCTTCACCCCGCTGAAGCGGCTGCGCGGCATCCTCGACGGTGAGCCGTCCTCGGACTGCCTCACCTGGGAGACCGAGCTGCCCGAGGGCGTCACGGTCAGCACGATCTCCGCCCAGGAGGCGCGCGACCTCGGCGAGCTCGCCCCCAACGAGCGCCCGGCGGCCCTCGCGGCCGCCCACTCCGGCGGCGCGGCGCTGATCGACGTGCCGGCCGACCTCGAGACCGACCAGCCGATCACGATCCGGCTGCACGGCGAGAGCGTCGACGACCTGGTCTGGGGGCAGCTGCTGTTCCGGGTGGGCGCGCACGCCCGCGTCACGATCGTGCTGATCCACACCGGTTCGGCCCGCTACAGCGCGATCTCGACGTTCCTGGTCGGCGACGGCGCCACGGTCAACGTGCTGACCCTGCAGGACTGGGCCGACGACGCGGTGCACCTGGGCCGCGACGCGATCCGGGTGGGCCGCGACGCCAGCGTCAAGCACACCGCGATCTCCTTCGGCGGCGACCTGGTCCGGATGCACGCCAACGTCGAGTACGCCGCCCCCGGCGGCGAGGCGGAGCTGCTCGGCCTCTACTTCGCCGACGAGGGCCAGCACATCGAGCACCGGCTCTTCGCCGACCACACCGCGCCGAAGACCAAGAGCCACGTGCTCTACAAGGGGGCCCTGCAGGGTGCCGGCGCGCACACGGTCTGGGTCGGCAACGTGCTGATCCGCAAGGTCGCCGAGGGCATCGAGACCTACGAGGAGAACCGCAACCTGGTGCTCACCGACGGCTGCCAGGCCGACTCGATCCCCAACCTCGAGATCGAGACCGGCGACATCGAGGGTGCCGGGCACGCCTCGGCGACCGCCCGGTTCGACGACGAGCAGCTGTTCTACCTCCGTTCCCGCGGGGTCTCCGAGAAGGAGGCGCAGCGTCTGGTCGTGCACGGCTTCTTCAACGACCTGATCCGCAAGGTCGGCGTCGTCTCGATCGAGGAGAAGCTGCTGGCCACCGTCGAGGCCGAGTTGGCGCGCAACGTGCTGGGCAAGGAGCTCCCGTGACGTTCGAGCGGGTCTGCGCCCTCTCCGAGGTCCCCGGCGACGAGGGCCTGGCGGTCCGCGTCGGTGACCTCGACGTGGCCGTGGCCCGCGACGGCGACGACGTCTATGCGGTGCAGGACCTCTGCACCCACGCGGCGGTGCCGTTGAGCGAGGGCGAGGTCGCCGACTGCCAGATCGAGTGCTGGCTGCACGGGTCGCGCTTCGACCTGCGCTCCGGCAAGCCCACCGGGCCGCCGGCGACGGAGCCGGTCGCGACCTTCCCGGTGGAGGTCCGCGACGGCGACGTCTTCGTCGACGTCTCCCAGACGCTCAACGGCGTCACCCCGAGCTGAACAGCTTCCCGGCCGCCCCGCGGCCGGCTTCCAGGTCTGACTTCTAGGTTAAGGAACCACACTGATGAGCACGCTGGAGATCAAGGACCTGCAGGTCACCGTCGAGACCGACGACGGCCCCAAGCAGATCCTCAAGGGCGTCACGCTGACCATCGGCGACGGCGAGACCCACGCGATCATGGGGCCCAACGGCTCCGGCAAGTCCACGCTGGCCTACTCGATCGCCGGCCACCCGAAGTACACCGTCAGCGGCGGCTCGGTGACCCTCGACGGCGAGGACGTCCTCGCCATGTCGGTCGACGAGCGGGCCCGGGCCGGCCTGTTCCTCGCCATGCAGTACCCCGTCGAGGTGCCAGGCGTCTCGGTCGCGAACTTCCTGCGCACCGCCAAGACGGCCGTCGACGGCGAGGCACCCAAGCTGCGCACCTGGGTCAAGGACGTCAACGGGGTGCTCGAGAAGCTCAACCTCGACTCCACCTTCTCGCAGCGCTCGGTCAACGAGGGCTTCTCCGGTGGTGAGAAGAAGCGCCACGAGATCGCGCAGCTCGAGCTGCTCAACCCCAAGGTGGCGGTGCTCGACGAGACCGACTCGGGCCTCGACATCGACGCGCTCAAGATCGTCTCCGAGGGCGTGAACCGGTTCCGCGCCCAGGAGGGCAAGGGCGTGCTGCTGATCACGCACTACACCCGCATCCTGCGCTACATCCAGCCCGACCACGTGCACGTGTTCGTCGACGGCCGGATCGCCGAGCAGGGTGGCCCCGAGCTCGCCGACCGGCTGGAGGCCGAGGGCTACGACCGCTACGTGTCGGCGGCGCGATAAGCGGCACCGGGCGGCGTTGCCGGCGCTCGACGGCCCGCTCCGCGTGAAGGCCGCCTTCGCTTCGGCGCCTTGCCCAGCACCGCTTCTCCCACCCCCGCCCCCAGGCACCTGCTCCGAGAACCCGCACAGCCGACGAAGGACGACCACATGATCGAGGGCCTGCTCCCCGAGCTCGAGGTGATCCGCAAGGACTTCCCGATCCTCGAGCGCACGCTCGCGGGTGGGCAGCCCCTGGTCTACCTCGACAGCGCGAACACCTCGCAGAAGCCGCAGTGCGTGATCGACGCGATGGTCGACCACCTCGAGCGGCACAACGCCAACGTGGCCCGGGCGATGCACCAGCTCGGCGCCGAGGCCTCCGAGGCGTTCGAGGACGCCCGCGACAAGGTGGCGTCGTTCATCAAGGCGCCCAGCCGCGACGAGGTGATCTTCACCAAGAACGCCTCCGAGGCGCTGAACCTGGTGGCGAACACGCTGGCCTGGGCCACCGGCGACCTCGCCATCGGTCCCGGCGACGAGGTCGTCATCACCGAGATGGAGCACCACTCCAACATCGTGCCGTGGCAGCTGCTGACCGAGCGCAAGGGCGCGACCCTGCGCTGGTTCGGGCTCACCGACGACGGCCGGCTCGACCTGTCGGACCTCGACCGGCTGATCAACGAGCGCACCAAGGTCGTCTCGCTGACCTGGGTGTCGAACATGCTCGGCACGATCAACCCGGTCGCCGAGATCGCCCGGCGGGCCCACGAGGTCGGGGCGATCGTCGTCGTCGACGCCGCCCAGGCGGCGCCGCAGCTGCCGGTCGACGTGACCGAGGTGGGCGCCGACCTGCTGGCGTTCACCGGCCACAAGGTGGTCGGGCCGACCGGCATCGGTGTGCTGTGGGGCAGTCGGCGGGTGCTCGAGCAGCTGCCGCCGTTCCTCGGTGGCGGCGAGATGATCGAGACCGTCCGCATGGACCGCTCGACGTACGCCGGCATCCCGCACAAGTTCGAGGCCGGCACCCCGCCGATCGCCGAGGCCGTCGGCCTCGGTGCCGCGGTCGACTACCTCGCGGCGGTCGGCATGGAGGCGGTGCACGCCCACGAGCAGGCGATCACCGGCTACGCCCTCGAGGGGCTGGCCACGGTGCCGGGACTCACCGTGCTCGGCCCGCAGGACGCCGCCTCCCGCGGCGGCGCGATCTCCTTCGAGATCGACGGGGTGCACCCCCACGACGTGGCGCAGGTGCTCGACTCGCGCGGCATCGCCGTGCGCGCGGGCCACCACTGCGCCAAGCCCGCGCATGCCCGGTTCGGGGTGCAGAGCTCGTCGCGGATGTCGTCCTACCTCTACACGACGCCGGCCGAGATCGACGCCCTGGTCGAGGGCCTCCTCTACACCCGCTCCTACTTCAAGGTGGGCTGACGATGACCTCTGCCGCCAACCAGGACCTGGATGCGCTCTACCAGGAGATCATCCTCGACCACTACAAGAACCCGCACCACAAGGGCCTGCGCGACCCGTTCGAGGCCGAGGTGCACCACGTCAACCCGACCTGCGGCGACGAGGTGACGCTGCGGGTGCACCTGACCGAGGGCCCCGAGGGCACCGTCGTCTCCGACGTGTCCTACGACTCGGTGGGATGCTCGATCTCGCAGGCCTCCACCTCGGTGCTCACCGACCTGGTGATCGGCAAGAGCACCGATGAGGCGTTCGAGATCCACCAGACGTTCCTGACCCTGATGCAGGGCAAGGGCACCGTCGAGCCCGACGAGGACGTCCTCGAGGACGGCATCGCCTTCGCCGGCGTCGCCAAGTTCCCCGCCCGCGTGAAGTGCGCCCTGCTGTCGTGGATGGCGTTCAAGGACGCCGCCGCGCAGGTCCTCGCCGACCCCAACGCTTCCAACCCCGAGGAGAGCAAGTGACCGAGCAGCAGCCCAGCACCGTCGACCACGGCGACCTGCCCGAGGTGCCCCAGGCCACCGGTGGCGGCGTGAGCACGCTGTCCAAGGACGACGTCACCGAGGCGATGAAGGACGTCGTCGACCCCGAGCTCGGCATCAACGTCGTCGACCTCGGCCTGGTCTACGACGTGCACATCGACGAGAGCACCCGCGTGGTGCTCGACATGACGCTGACCTCGGCGGCCTGTCCGCTGACCGACGTGATCGAGGACCAGACCAACTCCGCGCTCGAGGGCCTGGCCAACGACGTGGCGATCAACTGGGTCTGGATGCCGCCGTGGGGCCCCGACAAGATCACCCCCGACGGCCGCGAGCAGCTGCGCGCCCTCGGCTTCAACGTCTGAGCGCTGACCCTCTGAGGAACGAGGAGGGTCAGCAGGCGAGGAGGTCGAGCGAGCCCCGCGGGCGAGCTTGCGAGGCCGCGACGGGCGGGTCGAGACCTTGGGTCGCGCCTCCGAGGAACGGGCGGCGTCGCGACGCGAAGAGGTCGGCGAGCCCCGCTGCGCTGTGGGTCGTGTGCTCGCGAACGCCCTATGGCGCGTCCACAGGCACACGACCGGGCTCCGACCTCCCGTAGGGTCTCCGCATGACCGACGGCGCCGTGCATCGTGAACCCGACCACGCCGAGGTGGCGGCGTTCTGGAACCTCGCCCGCTTCCACGCGAAGCTGAACTCGCTGCCGGGCTACTTCGGCCCGACCGCGCTCGAGGCGGTCCCGCCGCCGGTCTGGTCGCTGGGGGAGAGCGCCGCCGAGGCCGACGAGCTGGTCGACCGACTGCTCGACGCGGCGAGTGTCGAGCTGCCCGTCCCCCTCATCGAGTTCGGGGGCGAGGAGCTGCCCGAGGTCGGTGCGTTGGGCATCGTGGCCGACGGTGGCGGGCACCCCCGGGCGTTGGTCAGCACCACCGCCGTGGAGGTGCAGGGCGACGCCGTGGTGGAGCACCTGCGGGTGCTCTGGGCTCCCGAGCGCGGAGCCTGACGAGGTGACCGCCGGCGCCGCGAGCGTGCCGGTCCCGGCCGCCCGGATGGCACGGTGGGTGCTGAACTTCCAGGGCCGGCACGGCGCGACCGCGCTGACGGTCACCGACGGCGCGCTCGCCGGAGTCGCCGCGGACGGCTCCTCGTTCAGCGCGCGGCTGCCGTTCGAGCAGCGGTACGCCGGTCTGCCGGACGCCGACGCGTTCGCCGCGGCCGCCGCGGCGCCCGACGACTGGGGAGTGCTGCTCGTGCGCAAGGGCGGGTTCGCGGTGGCGCGGCTGGCCGGGGAGCAGACGACCGACTCGAAGGTGGGGCAACGGCACGTGCAGGGCCGGACCAAGGCCGGTGGTCAGAGCCAGCAGCGGTTCGCGAGGCGGCGTGACAACCAGGCGAGGCAGGCGTTCGAAGCGGCGGCCGACCACGCCGCGCGGATCCTCGACGGGCTGGCCGGGCCCCTGGTCACCGGCGGCGACCACGCGGCGGTGACCGAGGTGCTGGAGGACCCGCGGCTGCGGCGGCACCGGGTCGTGCCTCCGTTCCTGTCGGTGCCGGACCCCCGCCGCGGCGTCCTGGAGCGTGCCGTGTCCGACGCCGCCGCGCTGCGTGTCGAGGTCCACAACGCCGACTGAGGCACCGCTCCGTGAACCTCGGCAAAGGCGCCCCACGAGGTCTAGCGTGGGGCATGTGAGCACCACTGAGGCTCCGATCCGCATCCGGGGACTGGTCAAGACCTTCGGTTCGCTCCGAGCGCTGGACGAGCTCGACCTGGAGGTCCGGCGCGGCGAGGTGCACGGGTTCCTCGGCCCCAACGGCGCCGGCAAGTCGACGACGATCCGGGTGCTGCTCGGGTTGCTGCGCAAGGACGCCGGCGAGGTCCGGATGCTCGACGGCGACCCGTGGCACGACGCCGCCGCGCTGCACCGGCGGCTGGCCTACGTGCCCGGCGACGTGAACCTGTGGCCGAACCTGACCGGCGGTGAGGTGATCGACCTGCTCGGCCGGCTGCGCGGCGGCGTCGACGAGGTGCGTCGCGCCCGGCTGTTGGAGCGGTTCGAGCTCGACCCCCGCAAGAAGGGCCGCAGCTACTCCAAGGGCAACCGGCAGAAGGTAGCGCTCGTCGCGGCCCTGGCCTCCGACGTCGAGCTGCTGCTCCTCGACGAACCGACGTCCGGCCTGGACCCGCTGATGGAGAGCGTCTTCCGTGACGAGGTGGAGCGCTTCCGGGACGGCGGCGGCACCGTGCTGCTGAGCAGCCACATCCTGGCCGAGGTGGAGCACCTGTGCGACCGGGTGAGCATCATCCGCGCCGGACGCCGCGTGGAGACCGGCACCCTCGGCGACCTGCGCCACCTCACCCGCACCTCGATCTCGGCCGAGCTGAGCCGCCCGGCGGTGGGGCTCGAGGGCATCGACGGGCTGCACGACCTCGACGTCGACGGCCTGCGGGTGCACTTCCAGGTGGAGGGGAAGGCGATGGACGCCGCCCTCGACACGCTGCAGGCCGCGGGCGTGCGCTCGCTCAGCGCTCAGCCGCCGAGTCTCGAGGAGCTGTTCTTGCGCCACTACGGCGAGGAGCTGGCGCCGGCCGAGGAGGGCAGCGCGGCGCCATGACCGGCACCTGGCTGTTCGTCCGCGCGTTCCTGCGCCGGGACCGGTGGCTCCTGCTGTGGTGGAGCCTCGGCATCGCGTTCCTCTACTGGAGTCAGGCGATCAGCGTCGACGGGCTCTACGAGACGCAGGAGGAGTTCGACCGGGCCGCCGCCAGCATGAGCAGCAACGCGGGGTTCGTGGCGATGGCTGGACCGGCCCGCGCGCTCAATACCGTCGGCGGGCAGGTTGCCTGGCAGTCCGCCGCGTTCGGGGCCGTGATGGCCGGGCTGATGAGCATGTTCCTGGTCGCCCGGCACACCCGCACCGAGGAGGAGACCGGCCGCGACGAGCTGCTGCGCGCCGCGGCGGTGGGCCGCCTCGCGACCACGGTCGCGGCCACTTTCGTGATGGTGATCGCCAACGCCGCGGTGGGCGCGGCCGTGGCGCTCAGCCTGGCGCTCTACCCGCTCGCGACCGCCGACTCGGTGGCGCTCGGAGTCGGGGTCGGGCTGTGTGGCGCCTGGTTCGGCGCTGTGGCGCTCGCGGCGGCGCAGCTCACCTCGACCTCGCGTGCCACCTACGGCGTGACCGGGGGCGTGATCGCGCTGGCCTACGCGCTGCGCGCGATCGGCGACGTCGGCACGCCGGCCCTCAGCTGGCTCTCGCCGATCGGCTGGTATCAGGCGATGCACGCGTTCTCCGGTCTGCGCTGGTGGCCGGCGCTGCTGCTGGTCGCCGCCACCGCGGTGACGCTGGTGGCAGCGTCCGTGGTGTTCCAGCGTCGCGACTACGGCGCCGGCGTCATCGCGGCACGTCCTGGCCCGCCGCGGGCCGCGGCCCGGCTGCACCGGCCGGCCGGGCTGGCCTGGCGGCTGCAGCGCGGCACGGTGCTGGGCTGGCTGGGGGGCATGTTCCTCGGCGGGGTCGGCTACGGCACGCTCGGCGAGGACGTCGACTCGCTGCTGGGCGACTCCGACCTGGCCCAGGAGATGTTCGTGCAGAGCGGCGGCACCCTCGTCGACGCTTTCTACGCGACGATGATCCTGATGCTCGCGGTGATCGGGGCGGGCTTCTCCATCTCCTCGGCGCTGCGGCCTCGTGCCGAGGAGGAGGCGGGCCGCGTCGAGGCGCTGCTCGCGACGGGCCTGCGCCGGCGCGACTGGTTGCTGGGTCACGTGGCCGTCACCGTGCTCGGCTCCGCGGCGATGCTCGCGGTCGCGGGCCTCGGCGTCGGGCTCGGCTACGCGCTGGTCACCGGCGACCAGGGTGCCGTGCTCGACTACCTGCTGCCGACGCTCAGCCACCTGCCGTCGGTGCTGCTGCTGGCGGCCTTCGCCCGGCTGCTCTCCGGCATCGAGCCCCGGGCGGGCTTCGGCGCCTGGCTCCTGCTGCTGTACTGCCTCGTCGTGCTGATGTTCGGTGAGGTGCTGCAGATGCCCGGCTGGTTGCGCGATCTCTCGCCGTTCCAGCATCAACCGCTGCTCCCCGCCGAGGACGTCGCCTGGCTGCCGCTGGGCCTGCTGAGCCTGGTCGCCGTCGCGCTCAGCGCCGCCGGCCAGCTGGCGTTCGCCCGGCGCGACCTGCGCTGATCGACCGGCCGCGTCGCCACGGCGGAGCGGCCGCGGTCTGCCAGGATGACGCCATGTGGCAGCCCGAGGCCGCGTGGGAGCCGGTGCCCGGCGGCACCGGTCCGTCGACCGTCGGCGTGTGGCGCTACGAGTCCGGTGGCCGGGGCTACGTCGTCAAGCGGTTGGAGCCGCCACGTCCCGGTGACCCGCACGAGCTCGCCGACCCCCACCACTCGGCGTACTGGCGGCGAGCGGCGGACGTCGCCAGGTCCGGCGCCGTGACCGACACCCCCGGGCTCCGGGCGCCGCATGTCGAGGTGCAGGAGGACGCCGAGGGGGTCACGCTGGTGCAGCCGGAGGTCGACGCGGCATCCAACGGCGGGCTGTTCGTGGCGCACAACCTGGCCCGGTTCGCCGGGGCCGACCTTGGCGACGTGCCGTGGCTGGCCGGCGACCAGCTCCGGCAGCGGCTGGCGCGCACCGAACGGCTGGGAGGGTGGCCGACGCTGGCCCGCACCACCGTCGCCGACCTCGCCTTCCGGATCTGGGAGCGCCGCCCGGTGCTGATGGCCGCCCTGGACGCACTCCCGCAGGTGCCGCAGCACGGCGACCCGGTGCCGGACAACCTGCGCGGCCGTCTGGGTGACGACGTGCTGGCGATCGACTGGTCCACGGTCGGCACCGGCCCGGTGGGCGCCGACCTGGGCTACTGGGCGCTGTCGGCGCGCGAGGAGTACGACCCGCTGGTCGACGCCTACTGCGGCGGGCTGCCGCCCGGTGTGGCCGACCGCGAGCAGGTGCTGCTCGGTGCGCGGATCACCACGGTCTACACGGTGCTCAGTCGTGCGGAGTGGGCGCTGGCCCGCGCTGCGATGGGGGAGGGGGCGCTAGCCGGGAAGTACCGCCATCCTGCCGTCGCCCCGCACCTGCGGGCGCTGCAGCGGCACTTCCCGCAGATCGAGTCGCTCCTCGGTTGATCCGGGTCGGTGGTGGCACGCTGACCTGTCGCTCGTGGTGGGTGTTTGCGCGGTGACCTGTCGCTCGTGGTGGGTGGTGGCGCGGTGACCTGTCGCTCGTGGTGGGGGTTTGCGCGCTGACCTGTCGCTCGTGGTTGGTGTGGCCGCCGCTGCGCGGCGGGCTTTCCGCTGCGCGGGGCTTCGTGGTGCTGGTGAGTCCGGTGGCGTGTGTGGGTGGGGTGGGTCGGCTGCGTCGGAGGGGGCCCCGGCCGGCCAACCACCCGCTCCGCTCGTTCCTCACGGAGCGGGGCCAGGCCCATCCACGGCCGTCCGGGGGCCCCCTCCGTCTCCGCCGCCCCACCCCGCGCTCGGCGCCGGGCTCACCGCAGCCCCGGGGTGGGGGTGGGTTTCGCGGCTGCGTCGCGATGACTCGGGGTGGTCGGCCAGGCCCATCCACGACCGTCCGGGGGCCCCCTCCGTCTCCGCCGTCCCGCCTCGCGCAGGCGCCGGGCGCACCGCCGACCCGGGGTGGGGGTGGATTTCGCGGCTGCGCCGCGATCACCCGGTCGACGCTCTCGACAACACGGTCGGTCTCGACCCGCCCACGGGCACCCTCAGGTCACAGGTCGTTGGTGGCCCAGGTGTCGCACGCGGCGAGCGTGCCCTCGTCGAACCCGGTCTGGAACCACCGCATCCGGGACCTCGCCGAGCCATGGGTCCACGACTCCTCGGTCACCTGGCCGCCGGTCTTCTGCTGGATCCGGTCATCGCCGACCGCCGCGGCGGCGTCGAGGGCCTCGGTGATGTCGGCCTGATCCAGCTCGGCGAAGAGCTCCTGACCTCCGTCGTCCTCGGTGCGGGTCGCGGCGGCGGTCCACATGCCGGCGTAGCAGTCGGCCTGCAGCTCCAGGCGCACCGCGTCGCTGGTGGGGCCCTGCTGGGTCTTCACCCGGCCCATCGCGCCGAGCAGGTTCTGGATGTGGTGGCCGTACTCGTGCGCGAGGACGTACGGCTCGACGAAGTCCCCGCCCGGCCCGCCGAGCTGGCGCTCGAGCACCGCCTCGAAGAAGGTCGTGTCGAGATAGATGGTCTCGTCGGCCGGGCAGTAGAACGGTCCGACGTCGGAGCTGGCGTTGCCGCACGAGGTGGCGACGGAGCCGGAGAAGGTGGTGATCGACTCCGCGGCCCGGAACTGGCGGTCGCCCTGGTCGGGGAGAGCCTCGGACCAGTAGTCGAAGAGCGAGTTCTCGACCGCGACGCGCGCGCAGTCCGCGCTGTTGTTGGCGTCCTCGCCGGTCTCGCACTCGGCGTACCGGTCGCTGTCGTCCATCCGGCTGGTGTCGAGCGCCGCGCCGTCCGCCCCGCCGCCGCCGAGGAACTGGGTGGCGACGATGAAGATCACCACCAGCACGATGCCGCCGATGCCACCGCCGACGCCGACTCCCGCGGGGATCGGCATGCCCCCGGCGCGACTCCCGCCCCCACGTCCGCTCTGGCGCACCCGGCTGGTGTCGAGCCGGGCCTTCGGGTTGAACCTCATCGCTGCTCCTCGTGCTGAGTCCGGGCGCTCTCCGGCGACCCCGTGGCCGGACCGCGGGACGCAGCGACGGTACCCACAATTCTGTCGCGACCCGGCGCGCACCTAGGATGAGGTACCTCATGATCACCGCTCACCAGCTCGAGGTCCGTGCCGGCGCGCGACTCCTCATGGAGAACGTCAGCTTCCGCGTCGGGCCCGGCGACAAGGTGGGCCTGGTCGGTCGCAACGGCGCCGGCAAGACCACGCTGACCAAGATCCTCTCCGGCGAGGCCCAGCCCGCAGCCGGATCCGTGCACGCCACCGGCGACGTCGGCTACCTGCCGCAGGACCCGCGCACCGGCGACCCCGAGGTGCTGGCTCGCGACCGGATCCTCTCCGCCCGCGGCCTCGACGACGTCGTACGCCGGCTGCGCGAGGCCGAGGCCGAGATGGGCAGCGACGACCCCAAGGTGCGCGAGCGGGCGATGAAGCGCTACTCGCGGGCCGACTCCGAGCTGCACGCGGGCGGGGGCTACTCCGCGGAGTCCGAGGCCGCGCAGATCGCCTCCAGCCTCGGCATCGAGGAGCGCATCCTGGGCCAGCAGCTCAAGACGCTCTCCGGCGGACAGCGGCGCCGGGTCGAGCTGGCCCGGATCCTCTTCTCGGGCGCCGACACGCTGATCCTCGACGAGCCGACCAACCACCTCGACGCCGACTCGATCGTGTGGCTGCGTGAGTTCCTCAAGAGCCACAAGGGCGGGCTGATCGTGATCAGCCACGACACCGGCCTGCTGGAGAACACGGTCACGAAGGTGCTGCACCTCGACGCGAACCGCGCCGTGATCGACGTCTACAACATGGGATGGCGGCCCTACCTGCTGCAGCGCGAGACCGACGAGAAGCGTCGCAAGCGTGAGCGGATGAACGCCGAGAACAAGGCCAAGACGCTCACCGACCAGGCCAACAAGATGCGGGCCAAGGCCACCAAGGCACAGGCCGCTCAGTCGATGCTGAAGCGGGCCGAGAAGCTGCTCGCCGGCGTCGAGGGGGAGCGGGCCGCCGACAAGGTCGCGCACATCAAGTTCCCCGCCCCCGCCCCCTGCGGCAAGACCCCGCTGACCGCCCGCGAACTGTCGAAGTCCTACGGCTCGCTGGAGGTCTTCACCGACGTCGACCTGGCCATCGACCGGGGCTCGCGGGTGGTGATCCTCGGTCTCAACGGCGCCGGCAAGACCACGCTGCTGCGCATCCTCGCGGGCGTCGACGAGCCCGACACCGGGCAGGTGCTGCCCGGCCACGGGCTGAAGGTCGGCTACTACGCCCAGGAGCACGAGACCCTCGACACCGGCCGGTCGGTGCTGGAGAACATGCACAGCGCGGCGCCGCAGCTCACCGACACCGAGGCCCGCTCGGTGCTCGGCTCGTTCCTGTTCTCCGGCGACGACGTGCACAAGCCGGCGAAGGTGCTCTCCGGTGGCGAGAAGACCCGGCTCGCGCTGGCCAGCCTGGTGGTCTCCAGCGCCAACGTGCTGCTGCTCGACGAGCCCACCAACAACCTCGACCCGGCCTCGCGCGAGGAGGTGCTGGCCGCGATCCGCAGCTACGAGGGCGCGATCATCCTGGTCACCCACGACGAGGGCGCCGTGCACGCCCTCGAGCCCGACCGGGTGCTGATCCTCCCCGACGGCGTCGAGGACCTCTGGAGCCCCGAGTACGCCGACCTGGTCAGCCTCGCCTGACCGCGCGGCGTCGCGGGGGTCGAGCGGCCGAGGACGGAGGATCACCGGATATCCGGTGATCCCCGCGCTTCACACGGGTTGCAGCGCGTGTGAAGCGCCAACAGCGCGGGTGAAGTCCCGGCCTCGGGCGCCGGACGAGCCCGCTCGGCTCAGGCAGGTGGCCCCGCCGGCCGATGGAGCAGCCGGACCGGTCCTGACATGCTCGGGGCAGCAGCCGGGCACCGAGCGGCGGAGGAGGACCACATGCATCTCGGGAACAGTCACCACCCACGCCGTGACCGGCGCCGCCCGCACCGCCTGGCCGCCGCGCTCGCCGCCGGGGCGCTCGCGATCGGCGTACTCACCACGGCGCCTTCGTCGGCCGGCGCCTCCCGAGCGTCGACGGCGCCCTCAGCCAGTGAGGCGAGCGCCCCGGACGAGCGTCGCGCGCGGGCCGGGGACAACCCGCTGGCCGGCCACCGGATGGGGGTCTACAAGGGCCCGATGGAACAGGCCTGGGAGCCCTACCAGCGCGCCAGCGGCAAGAAGAAGCGGCTGCTGGCCAAGATCGCGCTGCGCCCCAAGGCCAAGTGGTTCGGCGCCTGGATCCCCGCCCGCGACATCGCCGGGAAGGTCCGCGACTACATCGAGAACTCCACCGGCGGGGACCCGGACGTGCTGGTCCAGATGACCGTGTTCCGGATGGTGCCCTGGGAGCAGGAGACCTGCCAGCGGCTGCCCACCCGCAAGGAGCGCCGTGCCTACAAGCACTGGATCCGGCGCTTCGCGAGCGCGATCGACGACACCCACACCGCGATCATCCTGCAGCCCGACGGGCCGTTCGCGCTGTGTGCGCCGGGCGGGTCCAAGGTGCCGTCGCGGCTGGTGGCCTACGCCGCCGAGGAGCTCAGCCGCCCGGCGAACAGCAGTGTCTACATCGACGTCGGGGCCTCCGACTGGCCCAAGGACGACCCCGAGACCGCGGCGACCATCCTGGTCCGGGGCGGCATCGAGCACGCCCGCGGGTTCGCGCTGAACGCCACCCACTACGTCTCGGTGGCCGACGACATCGAGCACGGCGCCAGGGTGGTCGACGAGCTCGCCCGGCGCGGGCATCCCGGCAAGCACTTCGTGGTCAACACCGCCCAGAACGGCCGGCCGTTCCTGTTCGGCGAGGCCCGCGGCTCCCACCCCAACAACGCCAAGGTGTGCGCGACCAAGCGCGAGCGCAAGTGCGTCACGCTCGGCATCCCGCCCACGACGGCGGTGGCCGCCGAGCGCTGGGGGCTCAGCGCCGAGAACCGCCGTCGGGCCCGGGAGCACGTCGACGGCTACCTGTGGTTCGGCCGGCCGTGGCTCCACATGCAGACTGACCCGTTCTCGATGAAGCGGGCCCTGGCGGTGGCTCGGACGACGCCGTACTGAGCCCACCACGGGTTACCCACGGGTAGCCCGGGGCGACGAGTGGGGGTGGCGCTTCCTACACTCCTCGGCATGACCCCCGACGAGCTCGCCGCGGCCGGACTGCGGTACGACGTGAACGGCGCCGTGGCGACCGTGACCCTGGACCGACCCGAGGTGCGCAACGCACAGACCCCGACGATGTGGCGGGCGCTCGCCGCGCTGGGGGAGCAGGTGGGCGACGACGTCCGCGTCGTCGTGCTCCGCGGCTCCGGGCACAGCTTCTCCGCCGGCCTGGACCGGGCCATGCTCGACGCCACCGGCAGCGACGGCACCGAGACGGTCGCCGGCCTGCTGCGCCTCGACGACGCCGAGTTCTCCGCCACCATCGACGACTACCAGCGCGGCTTCACCTGGCTGCGCGACTCGCGGTTCGTCTCGATCGCGGCCGTCCAGGGCTACGCGATCGGCGCCGGCTTCCAGCTCGCGCTCTCGTGCGACCTGCGGGTGGTCAGCGACGATGCGCAGTTCTCCATGAAGGAGTCCGCGCTCGGTCTGGTGCCCGACCTCACGGGAACAAAGCCGCTGGTCGAGTGCGTTGGCTACGCCAGGGCCCTCGAGATCTGCGCCACCGCACGCATGGTCGGTGCGGAGGAGGCAGTCCGGATCGGCCTGGCACACACTGCGGTGCCGGCCGCCGACCTGGAGACCGCCGTCGCCGAGCTCGCCGGGGCCTTGACCGCCGCGCTGCCCGGCGCGGTCCGAGAGACCAAGGCGCTGCTCCTGGGAGCGGACCAACGGCCCCTCGACGAGCAGCGGCGGCTCGAACGGGAGGCTCAGATCCGCAGGTTCCGGGAGGTGGCGGCCCTGATGGCCGGTGGCTGACCGGCCTTCGCGAGAGGAGAGGACGTGTCCGGCATGCAGGGCATGGGCCCGATGATGCGCACCATGCGCCAGGACCGCAGCGTGGTGAACAGCCGGCTCGAGCGGGGCACGGTCAAGCGCATCCTCGGCTTCGCCGCGCCCCACCGGCGGTTGATCACCGCGTTCCTCGCGCTCACCGTGGTCGACGCGGCCATGGTCGTGGTCGTCCCGCTGCTGGTGCAGCGCATCGTCGACGACGGCATCCTGGACGGCGACCGGGGCCTGGTCACCGTGCTGGCGTTCGCGATGGCGGGGGTGGCCGTCTTCAACGCGCTCCTCGCGGTGGTGACCGGCTACCTCTCCTCCCGCATCGGCGAGGGACTCATCTTCGACCTGCGCACCCAGGTCTTCGGCCACGTGCAGCGCCAGTCGCTGGCCTTCTTCACCCGCACCCAGACCGGGGCCCTGGTCTCCCGGCTGAACAACGACGTGATCGGCGCCCAGCGCGCCTTCACCTCGACGCTCTCCAGCACCGTCTCCAACTCGATCTCGGTGGTCGTCGTCGGGGTGGCGATGTTCGCGCTCAGCTGGCAGGTCACCCTGCTGTGCCTCTCGCTGTTCCCGCTCCTGCTGCTGGTCTCCCGGTTCGTCAGCGCCCGCCTGGCCGGGCTCACCCGGCAGCAGATGGACGGCAACGCCGACCTCGGCAACGCGATGACCGAGCGGTTCAACGTCGGCGGCGCGATGCTGCTCAAGCTCTTCGGACGCCGCGCCGACGAGGACCGGCTCTTCGCGACCAAGGCGGCGGTCGTGCGCGACCTCGGCATCCGGATCTCGCTGGTCACCCGCATCTTCACCGCCGCGATGATGGCGGTCCCCGCGATCGCGACCGCGCTTGTCTACGGCGTCGGCGGCCAGCTGGCGATCAGCGACGCACTCACCGTCGGCACCCTGCTCGCGCTCGCCACGCTGCTGCTGCGGCTGCTCGGCCCGCTGCAGGGGCTCTCCAACGTGCGCATCGACGTGATGACCGCCCTGGTTAGCTTCGAGCGGGTCTTCGAGGTGCTCGACCTGCCCTCGTTGATCCAGGAGTCGCCCGACGCCGCGGCCTTGCCGGCGTCCGCGGCGAGCCTGGAGTTCGACCATGTGTCGTTCTCCTACCCACGCGCCGACGAGGTGTCGCTGGCCTCGCTCGAGGTGGTCGCCCGCACCGAGTCGCGTGACTCCGGCCCGGTGCTCCACGACATCACCTTCCACGCCGAGCCGGGCCAGATGATCGCGCTGGTCGGCCCCTCCGGTGCCGGCAAGACCACGGTCACCCACCTGGTCGCCCGGCTGTACGACGTCGACGAGGGCGCCGTGCGCGTCGGAGGGCATGACGTGCGCGAGGTGACGCTGCAGTCGCTCGAGGACGCGGTGGGCTACGTCACCCAGGACGCCCACATGTTCCACGACACGATCCGGGCCAACCTGCTCTACGCCCGCCCCGAGGCCGGCGACGACGAGGTCTGGGCGGCGCTGGAGGCCGCGCAGGTGGCCACGCTGGTGCGCGGACTGCCCGACGGGCTCGACACGGTCGTCGGCGACCGTGGCTACCGGCTCTCGGGCGGGGAGCGGCAGCGGCTCGCGATCGCCCGGCTGCTGCTGAAGGCTCCCGCGATCGTCGTCCTCGACGAGGCCACCGCCCACCTCGACAGCGAGTCCGAGGCGGCCGTGCAGCAGGCCCTCGACGCCGCGCTCGAGGGCCGCACTTCACTCGTCATCGCCCACCGGCTGTCCACGGTTCGCGGCGCCGACCGCATCCTGGTGCTCGACCGGGGCCGGATCGTGCAGTCCGGCACCCACGCCGAGCTGCTGGCCGCCGGCGGGCTCTACGCCGACCTCTACCGCACCCAGTTCATCGACGACACGGCCGTAGTGACCACGAGCTGATCGTCCTAGAGTCGCCCCCATGGACCTGCAGCTGCGCGAGCGTGTCTACGTCGTCACCGGAGGGGCTCGCGGGCTCGGCCGGGCCACCGTCGAGCGGCTGGTCGTCGAGGGCGCGCGGGTGGTGGTCTCCGGGCGCTCCGCCGCGTCGCTCGCCGCGGCCCAGGACTCCCTCGGCGACGCGGTGACCACCGTCGTCGCCGACAACGCCGACCCGGCCACCCCCGGCCGGCTGATCGCCGCCGCCCGGGAGCGGTGGGGACGCCTCGACGGCGCCCTGGTCAGCGTCGGCGGCCCGCCGCCCGGACCGGTGACCGCGGCCACCGACGAGCAGTGGACCTCCGCGTTCCACAGCGTCTTCCTGGGCGCGGTGCGGCTGTGCCGCGAGATCGGGGCCGAGCTGGGCGACGGCGGCTCCCTGGCGCTGGTGCTCTCCTCCAGCGTCCGAGCCCCCATCGCCGACCTCGCGATCTCCAACGGGCTGCGCCCCGGCCTCGCGATGGTCGCCAAGACCCTCGCCGACGAGCTCGGCCCGCGCGGCGTCCGCGTCAACGGGCTGCTGCCCGGACGCATCGCCACCGAGCGCATCGACGAGCTCGACGCCGCCACCGGCGACGCGGCTGCCTCCCGGGCCCGGGCGATCGCCACGATCCCCCTGGGCCGCTACGGCGAGCCCGAGGAGTTCGGCCGGGTGGCGGCCTTCCTGCTCTCGCCGGCCGCCTCGTTCGTTTCCGGTGTGATGCTCCCGGTCGACGGCGGCATGCTGCGGGTGCTCTGACCCGGCGCCGGCCTGCCCCGCTTGCGACCCGTCGTACGACGCCACTCGTCCCAGATCAGATAGCCGAAGCCGCCGAGGCCCAAGACACCGAAGAACCACCACTGCAGCCCGTAGAAGAAGTGCGGGCCGTTGTCGAGCTCGGGCAGCTCGACCGGCTCGAGCGGCTGCGCCGGGGGTGGGTCCTCCGAGCGCAGCTCGACCCACCCGGTGAACACCTCGCGGCCGATGGCCTCGCCGATGACCTCGCTGTTCACCGCCCGGGTGGACATGTCGTCGACCTCGGTGCTGGCCCCGGTGCCGTCGGCGCGGACGTAGCCGGTCACGGTGACCTCGCCGGCCGGGGGATCGGGGATGTCGGCCTCGTCGCCACCGCGGTTGTCGGTGGCCAGCCAGCCGCGGTCGACCAGCAGGGTGGTGCCGTCGGTGGTCACCAGCGGCACCACGACGTCGATGCCCGAGGCGCTGTCGCGGGTGCGGTAGCGCACGATGACGGTGTCCTCGGGCGCGTAGCTGCCGGTGGCGGAGACGACCCGCCACTCGTCGTCCTCGGAGACCGGCTCGCCGGGCGCGAGCACCTCGGCGACGGGCGCGGGGGGCTTGTCCTCGTTCGCCCGGATCACCGCGTTGTCGGCCTTGCGGTCCTCGAGACGGCCGAACTGCCACTCGCCGAGCCACCAGGTGCCGTAGGCCACGACACCGATCGCGACCGCGAACAGGGCCCAGCGCCGGCTGAGCAGGAAACCCAGGGAGCGCACCGCTCGAGGTTATCCGGCGCACGGGGGATGCCCGATGTGAGGGGCGGGCGCCTATGCTGGCGCGGTGACGACTCGGCTGCTGGAGGACCGCTACGGCAGGGTGGCGAGCGACCTTCGGGTCTCTCTCACCGACCGCTGCAACCTGCGCTGCTCCTACTGCATGCCGCCCGAGGGCCTGGACTGGCTGCCCGACGACTCCGTGCTCACCGACGACGAGGTGGTCCGGCTGATCGGCATCGGCGTCCGACAGCTGGGCATCCGCGAGGTCCGGTTCACCGGTGGCGAGCCCCTGGTACGCCGCGGGCTCGTCGACATCGTGCGGCGCACCCGCGAGGTCGGGCCCGAGGTCGAGATCTCGCTGACCACCAACGCCCTGGGGCTCACCCGCACCGCTCGGGGGCTCGCCGAGGCCGGGCTCGACCGGGTCAACGTCAGCCTCGACACGGTCCGCGCCGAGACGTTCGCCGCGATCACCCGCCGTGACCGGCTGGGCGACGTGGTCGACGGCCTGGCTGCCGCGCACGAGGCGGGCCTGGGGCCGGTGAAGGTGAACGCGGTGCTGCTGCGTGGTCTCAACCACGACCAGGGCCCCGAGCTGCTGCGCTGGTGCCTGGCGCGCGGCTATCAGCTGCGGTTCATCGAGCAGATGCCGCTCGACGCCCAGCACGGCTGGTCGCGCGAGACGATGATCACCGCCGACGAGATCCTGGCCGGGCTGGAGCGCGAGTTCGACCTCGCGCCGGCGACCGAGCCGCGGGGGAGCGCCCCCGCCGAGCTGTTCCTCGTCGACGGCGGCCCGGCCACCGTCGGCGTCATCGGGTCGGTGACCCGGCCGTTCTGCGGCGACTGCGACCGGGTGCGGCTCACCGCCGACGGCCAGGTGCGCAACTGCCTGTTCGCCCGCGAGGAGTCCGACCTGCGTGGTGCGCTGCGCGCCGGCGCGTCCGACGACGAGATCGCCGAGCGCTGGGTGGTCGCGATGCGCGGCAAGGCCGCCGGCCACGGCATCGACGACCCGACCTTCCTGCAGCCGGACCGGCCGATGTCGGCCATCGGCGGCTGACGGAGCGTGTCGAGACCGTCCACCGCGTCAGCGGGGACGTCGATGGTGAGCGATGCGGCTCGAGGAGTCGATCGTTCCCCGACACGCCGACGAACGGCGTGAATCAGTGACCGGTCGCGGTCAACCGCCGTGCGCGACGACGTCCTTGAGGAAGCCCCGGGCACCCAGGAAGTCCGAGAGCGACTCACGGTGGTCGTCGCAGGCCAGCCACACCTTGCGTCGGTCGGGGGTGTGCAGCTTCGGGTTGTTCCACAGCAGCTGCCAGGTGGCCGGCGCCTGACACCCCTTCGCGGAGCAGACCGCCACCTCGGGCCCCTCGCCCTCGGCCGCGGTCATCGATGCCCCGCGCGCGGCTCCGCCGCATGCTCGACCGGGGTGTCTGCCGGGGTGTCTGCCCGGGTGTCTGCCGGGCCGCCGACGGGACCTGTCGCCCCGAGCTCGGGCCGGTAGGCGGTGTCGGGCAGGTCGACCGCGTCGGTGCCATGGAAGTGCACGTTCGCGACGACCACCGCGACGTAGGGCAGCCCCACCGCGCCCACGATCAGGATCCAGCACAGCCACCACAGCCCGAACCCGGCGCCGGCGACCACGGCCCCCACGAAGCACGCGGTGCGCAGCATCATCGACCACACGTAGCGGCGCTGCCGCGCGGCAATGCTGTCGTTGCGGCTCGACGCCGCGGTCGTGATGCGGATGGCGTCGTCCCGGCGCTGGTCGCGGGCCATGGGTGCCATCGTACGTCGGCCCCCGTGGCTACGATCGGGCTCCCACCCCAGCAGCCGACGGAGACCACCATGACCAACCGCACCTACCGCGTCACCGAGATCGTCGGCACCTCGCCCGACGGCGTCGACGCCGCGATCCGCAACGGCCTGTCGCGGGCCAGCCAGACGCTGCGCCACCTCGACTGGTTCGAGGTCACCCAGGTCCGTGGCCAGATCAAGGACGGCGAGGTCGAGCACTTCCAGGTCGGCATGAAGGTCGGCTTCCGGCTCGAGGACGACGAGTGAGCACCCACGAGTGAGCCGGCGCCGGCGGCCGTGACCCGGGCGCCCGGCGCGCGCGTTCGGCGTACCCTGCGGTAATCGCTAGCGTCACCGAACGTGAGCGAGACGACACCCCCGACGAGCCCCGAAGCACCGCACGGCCGCTCGGTGCTGGTCACCGGCGGCAACCGCGGCATCGGCCGGGCGGTCGCCGAGGCGTTCCTGGCCCAGGGCGACCGGGTCGCGGTCACCACCCGCAGCGGCGGCGCACCCGACGGCGCCCTCGACGTACGCTGCGACGTCACCGACCCCGGGTCCGTCGAGGCCGCCTTCGCCGAGGTCGAGGCCGCGCACGGCCCGGTGGAGGTGCTGGTCGCCAACGCCGGCATCACCGCCGACACGCTCGTCCTGCGGATGTCGGAGGAGGACTGGTCGAGCGTCGTCGAGACCAACCTCACCGGCTCGTTCCGGGTCGCCAAACGCGCCGCCAAGGGCATGCTGCGGCTGCGCCGGGGCCGGATCGTGTTCATCTCCTCCGTCGTGGGGCTGCTCGGCTCGGCCGGTCAGGTCAACTACGCGGCCTCCAAGGCGGGCCTGGTCGGCATGGCCCGGTCGTTGGCGCGCGAGCTGGGCTCGCGCTCGATCACCGCGAACGTGGTCGCCCCCGGCTTCGTCGAGACCGACATGACCGCGGTGCTCACCGACGACCAGCGCGCCGCCATCAAGGCGCAGGTGCCGCTGGGCCGCTACGCCGCGCCGGGCGAGGTGGCCGCCGCGGTCACCTGGCTCGCCGGGGAGGGCGGCGGCTACGTCACCGGCGCGGTGATCCCGGTCGACGGCGGGCTCGGCATGGGCCACTAGCGCTCGCAGCGGGGAGCGCGAGCGCTCCCGACCATCGACCACAGACAGAGGGAGCAGAGGGAGACGAGCATGGGCATCCTCGAGGGCAAGCGGATCCTGGTCGCCGGCGTGACCATGGACTCCTCGATCGGCTTCGCGACCGCGAAGGTCGCGCAGGAGCAGGGCGCGACGGTGCTGATCTCCAACTTCGGGCGGGCGCTCGGCATCACCCGCCGGATCGCCAAGCGGCTCCCCGTCGAGCCGCCGGTGCTCGAGCTCGACGTGACCGACGAGGAGCACCTGGGCCGCCTCCCCGATCTGGTGCGCGAGCATGTCGACGGCCTCGACGGCGTCGTGCACTCGATCGCCTACGGCAACCCCGAGACGCTGCTCGGCGGCAGGTTCCTCGACGGCCCCTGGCCCGACGTGGCCCAGGCGGTCCAGGTCTCGGCGTACTCCCTGAAGTCGCTGGCGACCGCCTGCCGTCCCCTGCTCACGCCCGGGTCGGGCGTCGTCGGGCTCACCTTCGACGCCACGGTGGCCTGGCCCGCCTACGACTGGATGGGCGTGGCGAAGGCCGGGCTGGAGTCCTGCGCCCGCTACCTCGCTCGCGACCTCGGACCGGAGGGGGTGCGGGTGAACCTGGTCTCGGCCGGGCCCCTGCGCACGCTCGCAGCCAAGGCCATCCCCGGCTTCGAGGAGCTCGACGCGATGTGGTCGAGCCGGTCGCCGCTGGGGTGGGACAACACCGACCAGGAGCCCACCGCACGAGCGGTCTGCGCGCTGCTGTCGGACTTCTTCCCGGCCACGACGGGTGAGATCGTGCACGTCGACGGCGGCTTCCACGCCATGGGCGCCTGACCGGCCCGACACGCCCGATGACCGACCCGGCGCCGGATCCCGTGGCCGCGACTGAGAAACTGGATCCCGTGCAGCAGCCACAGTCGCGGGTGATCGTGGTGATGCGGCACGCCCAGGCCGAGGACACCGCGGCCAGCGACTTCGAGCGGCGGCTCACCGACCGCGGACGCCGCGACGCTCAGGCCGCCGGCCAGTGGCTGCGCGCGCACGGCACCGTCGTCGACCACGCGCTGGTCTCGGCGGCCGCCCGCGCCAGCGAGACCTGGGCGCGCCTCGCGCACGGCGCCGGCTGGGAGCTCACCCCCGACCTCGACCGTGGCCTCTACTCCGCCGGGCCGGAGAGCGCGCTCGATCTCGTGCGGGCGGTGCCCGACGAGGTCTCGACGTTGCTGCTCTTGGGGCACAACCCGACCGTCGCCCTGCTGGCCCAGTTGCTCGACGACGGCGAAGGCGACGCCGAGGCCGGCAACCAGCTGGCGATGGGCTATCCGACCGGGGCGATCAGCGTGTTCCGCCTCGAGGGTCCTTGGGCCGACCTCGGGTCGGGCTCGGCGAGTCTGACTGCCTTCCACGTGCCGCGCGGCTGACCCGTCACCTTTGGTGGTTGTCTGGGCGCTGACCTGCCGCTCGTGGTGGTCGGGAGGCCGGTGACCTGCCGTTTGTGGTGGTCGGGAGGTCGGTGACCTGCCGTTTGCGGTGGTGGGACGGGGACAACCTCCCGCGTGCCGTCCCGGGGCCGGACGGTCGACGGCACACCCTGAGATGGCAGGTCAGCGCGGACCCACCGACCACGAGTGGCGGGTCAGCGCGGACCCACCGACCATGAGTGGCGGGTCAGCGTGGATCCACCGACCATGAGTGGCGGGTCAGCGTGGATCCACCGACCACGAGTGGCGGGTCAGCGCGGACCCACCGACCATGAGTGGCGGGTCAGCGTGGACCCACCGACCACGAGTGACGGGTCAGCGTGGATCCACCGACCACGAGTGGCAGGTCAGCGTGGATCCACCGACCACGAGTGGCGGGTCAGCGTGGATCCACCGACCACGAATGGCGGGTCAGCGCGGATCCACCGACCACGAATGGCGGGTCGGGGTCAGAGCGGGGGAGCGGGAGTGATGAAGCCGGCCTCGGCGTCGGCCGCCTCGACCTCCTCGCGGGAGATGCCGAGCAGATAGACGATCGTGTCGAGGTAGGGCACGTTGACGGAGGTGTCGGCCGCGTCGCGCACCACCGGCTTGGCGTTGAAGGCGATGCCGAGCCCGGCGGCGTTGAGCATGTCGAGGTCGTTGGCGCCGTCGCCGATCGCGATCACCGCGGCCTCGGGCACCCCCGACTCGGCGGCGAACTCGCGCAGGGCGGCGGCCTTGCCGGCCCGGTCGACGACCGCACCGACGATCTCACCGGTGATCGTGCCGTCGACGATCTCGAGCTCGTTGGCGCGGGCGAAGTGGATGCCCAGATCCGCGGCGAGCCGATCGGTGATCTGGCTGAAGCCGCCCGAGACGATCGCGAAGCGATAGCCGAGCCGGGCCAGCGTGCGCACCATCGTCCGGGCGCCCGGGGACAGCACGATCTCGTCGTACACCTCGTCGAGCACGGCCGCGTCCAGGCCGGCCAGCAGCTTGACCCGGGCCCGCAGCGAGGCCTCGAAGTCGAGCTCGCCGCGCATCGCCGCCTCGGTGATCTCGGCGACCTGCGCCTCGCAGCCGGCGTGTGCGGCGAGCATCTCGATCACCTCACCCTGGATCAGGGTCGAGTCGACGTCCATCACGATCAGCCGCATGCCGCGCCGCATCAGCGTGGCGGGCTGCACGGCGAGGTCGACGCGGTGCTGGGCGGCCTCGGCGGCGAGCGCGGTGCGCAGCGCGGCCGTGTCGACGCCGGAGACGTGCAGGTCGATCGCGGTGACCGGGTAGCGCGCCATCCGCTCGATGCGGTCGATGTTGGCGCCCAGGTCGGCGACCCGCCCGGCGATCGCCGCGACCGCCCGCGCGCTCAACGGGCTGCCGATCATCGTGACGTGGGAGCGCCCGTCGGAGCGGCGGCTGTTATCGCCGACACCTCGCTCGACGTCGACGCTCATGCCCAGCGTGCGCCCCGTCTGGTGCACCTCCTCGGCGAGCCGTCGCCAGTCGCGCGGCGCGGTGACGAGGAGCCCGAGGATCAGGCGCCCGCGGAGCACGATCTGCTCGATGTCGACCACCTCGACGCCGGCGTGGGCGAGCGTGGCGAAGATCGAGGAGGTCACGCCCGGCCGGTCCTTGCCGGTGAGCGTGATCAGCAGGGTCTCGGGCCGCGACGTGGTCTGGGTCATCTCGCCCCGAAGGCTATCGCTGGCACCGTGGCGCTCAGTCCGGCGGCCAGACCTCGGGCGAGCAGGCCGCGGTGAGCGCCCGTCGTCCGGCTCGCTCCAGGGGGACCAGCGCGGAGCGCCGCCGCTCCATCTCTTGCGCCGTGACGGCGCCGCCGTCGTCCTCGAGCGCGAGCTCGGCGATCTCCAGGGCCTGCAGCCCGCGGGCCGCCAGCTCCACGCAGCGCGCCGGCACGCCCTCGGGGGCGGTGAGCCGGTCGCGGTGGCGCAGGTCCATCAGCCGGTCGGCGACCTCGGGCCGCCAACGGGCGACGTCGAGGGCGGCCAGCTCGTCGGCGGTCTGGAGCAGCGCGGCGCGGAGCGCGCGGTCGGCCTCGCCGACGTCGGGCAGCTGCCGGCGCTCGGCCCGGTGGGCCACCCAGGCGACGGCCGCGCCGGTGCGCACCGGAACCAGACCCACACCGCCCACCTCGAGACCGCCGTCGAGCAGCGCCACGATGGCGCGGCCCTCCTCGAGCGCGGCGTGGTTGAAGGCCGGGGGCCCACCCAGCCCCACCGGGTCACCCTCGACGGGGAACGAGGCACCGAGAGACCGCGCCCCCTCGACCCGGAGCCGGCCGAGCCCGGTCACGAGCGGCTCGGCGACCGGCTCGGCGGTCGGGTCACCGCCGAGCAGAGCGGCCAGCCCGACCACCGTGTGGGTCGCGTCACCGCCGATCACCGCGTCGACCATGAGGTCGGCGACCACGTGTCCGCGCAGCCAGGCGGTGCCCCACCAGGCGAGACGTCCGGCGTCGGGCAGGGCGTCGGGTGCGGCATCGGTCACGGGCGGTGAGGATACGCGCGGCCGGCCTCCGGGTCGCTCGCTAGGGTGACGGGCATGGCCGCAGTCCTGGAGTTCGCCGGTGTCACCGTCCGACGCGGCCAGGCCACCTTGCTCGACGGCGTCGACTGGGTGGTCGAGGAGGACGAACGCTGGGTGATCCTCGGCCCCAACGGGGCCGGCAAGACGACCCTGCTGCAGGTCGCCTCGGCCCAGCTGCACCCGACGTCCGGCGTGGCGGGCATCCTCGAGGAGGTCCTCGGGACCGTCGACGTCTTCGAGCTGCGCCCGCGCATCGGGCTGACCAGCGCCGCGCTCGCCGAGCGCATCCCGCGCGGCGAGCGGGTGCACGACGTGGTCGTCTCCGCGTCGTACGGCGTGGTCGGCCGCTGGCGCGAGGAGTACGACGACCTCGACCACGACCGGGCCGCGTCATTGCTGACCGAGCTGGGCGCCGGCCACCTGTCCGACCGCACCTTCGGCACGCTGAGCGAGGGGGAGCGGAAGCGGGTGCAGATCGCCCGGGCCTTGATGGTCGACCCCGAGCTGCTGCTGCTCGACGAGCCGGCGGCGGGGCTCGACCTCGGCGGCCGGGAGGATCTGGTGTCGACGCTGTCGGTGCTGGCCATGGACGCCGAGTCGCCGGCGACGGTGCTGGTCTCGCACCACGTCGAGGAGATCCCGCCCGGGTTCACCCACGCTCTCCTGCTGCGGCAGGGGCGGGTGGTCGCCGGTGGGCTGCTGGACCACACCCTCACCGAGGAGAACCTCTCGGCCACCTTCGGGATGCCCTTGGCGCTCACTCACACCGACGGCCGCTGGGCGGCTCGCAGACAGACGCGGCACCGCTGAGCCGCATCCACCGACCTTCGCCTGCTGCGCGCACGCCGCGTATCGGTGGATCCGGCCCGAGTGCCCCCGGGCCCGCCCCGCCGTGCGCGGCCGAGGGCTAGGGTTTCGGACATGGACTGGCTCAGCGACCATGCATGGGCGGCCTGGCTCGGTCTGGCGATGACGCTGGGCGTGCTCGAGATGTTCAGCCTCGACCTGATCCTGCTGATGCTCGCCTTCGGCGCCATCGCGGGCATGACCACGGCCGCGCTCGGGGCCGGGCTGGTGCTGCAGGTGCTGGTCGCCGCGGGGGCCTCGGTCGCGACGCTGGCCGTGGTCCGCCCAGCGCTGGCCAAGCGGCTGCACGGCGGCCCCGAACTGATGCTCGGCCACGGGAAGCTGGTCGGCCAGCAGGGCCTGGTGACCCAGCAGATCAGCGGGCTCGAGCACGGCCGGGTGAAGCTCGCCGGCGAGATCTGGTCGGCCGCGCCGTACGACGAGTCGCTGACCATCGCCGCCGGCGAGACCGTCGAGGTGCTGCAGATCAAGGGCGCCACCGCCTACGTCCACCCCGTCCAGCGGCTGGAGCCCTGAGTCTCCTCCGGCCGTCCCATCGAGCTTGCACCACCCGCCTCAGGCAAAGGAGAACCCATGGGCGTCGTCATCCTCGTCCTGCTCGCGCTCGCGCTGCTGTTCGTCGTCGTCGTGCTCGCGAAGACGGTGCGCATCGTGCCGCAGGCCCGGGCCGGCATCGTCGAGCGGTTCGGCAAGTACAAGCAGACCCTGCCCGCCGGTCTGAACTTCGTCGTGCCGTTCGTCGACAAGGTGCGCTACCTGATCGACCTGCGCGAGCAGGTGGTGAGCTTCCCGCCGCAGCCGGTGATCACCGAGGACAACCTGGTGGTCTCCATCGACACCGTCATCTACTTCCAGGTCACCGACCCCGTCGCGGCCACCTACGAGATCGCCAACTACATCCAGGCGGTCGAGCAGCTGACCATGACCACGCTGCGCAACATCGTCGGCGGCATGGACCTCGAGCAGACGCTGACCAGCCGCGAGGAGATCAACAGCGGTCTTCGCGGGGTGCTCGACGAGGCCACCGGCAAGTGGGGCATCCGGGTCAACCGGGTGGAGATCAAGGGCATCGACCCGCCGCCCTCGATCAAGGACGCGATGGAGAAGCAGATGCGCGCCGACCGTGACAAGCGCGCGCTCATCCTCACCGCCGAGGGCCAGCGACAGTCCGCGATCCTCACCGCGGAGGGCAACAAGCAGTCGGCGATCCTCAACGCCGAGGGCGACCGGGAGTCGCAGATCCTGCGCGCCCAGGCCGACCGCGAGTCGGCGATCCTGCGCGCACAGGGCGAGGGCCAGGCCATCCAGACGGTGTTCCAGGCCATCCACGACGGCCAGCCGGACCAGGCGCTCCTGGCCTACCAGTACCTCCAGATGATGCCGAAGATCGCCGAGGGCGACGCCAACAAGGTGTGGATCGTGCCCAGCGAGATCGGCAAGGCGCTGGAGGGCCTCGGGTCGACGATGAACCAGCTGCAGGGCATCCCGCAGGACGTCGAGGGCCCGCGCACCCGGGTCGACATGGGCTCCCGCGAACCGGAGAGGCCCAGCTGGGACCGCGCGTCCAGTGACGCGCATGCCGCCGTGCAGGCCGCGATCGCCGAGGCGTCCTCCGCCGCGGCGACGACCGGTCCCAGCGAGCGGCGCGATGCCCCGCCGTCGACCCCGCGGTCGACCCCGCCGACGCCTCCGCAGGAGCCGCCCGCGACGATGTGAGCGTGACGACGCTCGAAGCCGCCGCCATCCTGCTCGCCGGAGTGGGAGCCGGCACGATCAACACCGTGGTGGGGTCGGGGACGCTGGTGACGTTCCCGACCCTGCTGGCGTTCGGGGTGCCGCCGGTGACCGCGAACGTGTCGAACACGATCGGCCTGGTGCCGGGCTCGCTCTCCGGAGCGTGGGGCTACCGTCGGGAGCTGGCCGGCCAGCGGGCCCGGGTCGTGCGGCTGGCCTCGGCGTCGCTGCTCGGCGGCCTGGCCGGCGGACTGCTGCTCCTGGTGCTCCCCGAGGACGCCTTCGCGGCCATCGTGCCGGCGCTGATCCTGCTCGGCCTGGTCCTGGTGGTCTTCCAGCCGCGGATCTCCGCGTGGGTGGCCCGGCGGCACGACGAGGTCAGCGAGCAGCGGGCCGTGCACGGTGCCTGGTGGGTGTGGCCGGCGGTGCTGCTCACCGGCGTGTACGGCGGCTACTTCGGCGCCGCGCAGGGCGTGCTGCTGATGGCGGTGATGGGCATCGGCATCTCGGAGTCGCTGCAGCGGCTCAACGCCACCAAGAACATCCTGGCCGCCATGGTCAACGCCGTCTCGGGGGTGCTGTTCGCGGTCGTCGCCGACGTCGACTGGCTCGTGGTGCTGCTGATCGGGGTCGGCTCGGTCATCGGCGGGCAGATCGGGGCCACCGTCGGACGCCGGCTCCCCGGCCCGGTGCTGCGGGCGGTCATCGTGCTCGTGGGCACGGTCGCGCTCGTCGCGTTCCTGCTCGGCTGAGGGACGGCCGCCTGCACGTGCGCCGGGTCGGTGGGGGCTGGGTCTGCAGTAGCGCCGACTCGGCCGACGACGCTGCTGGGACACCCGCGCGCGGGGTGTGAGACGGGCTCGCTAGGGTCCGGCCCATGAACCCCGTCACCGGACTCTCCCTGGGCCGCATCGCGGTCGGCGCCGTCGCCCTCGCCCGCCCGGACCTGGCCGCGAAGGCACTTCAGCTGGACGCCGCGGCCAACCCGCAGCTGCCCTACCTCTCCCGGCTGTTCGGCTCGCGCGAGGTGGTGCTCGGCACGCTGACCCTGCTGGCCACCGGCAGCGCCCGCCGCAACCTGGTGCTGGCCGGCATCCTCGTCGACGCCGCCGATGCCGCCACCGGGGTGCTCGGTGCCCGCGAGGGCCAGGTCTCCAAGCAGGCCGCGGCCGGCCTCGTGGCGCCGGCCCTCGGCGCCGTCGTCAGTGGGCTGCGGGGCCTGCGCCAGCGCTGAGCACGACCTCGAGTCGGCGCTTGGGCCGGTCGGGGGGCGTCGAGCCGGCGCCTCAGCCGACGTACGTCGAGCACCACCGGTCGAGCTCGGCGTAGACGCGCGCGCGGGGCTCGGGCTGGGAGAGCACGACGTCGTGCCGGGCGCCGGGCACCGCCACGTAGGTCACGTGCGGGCCCACCGCGGTCGCCCAGCGGCGGATGTCGGCGACCTCGAGCACGATGTCGTGGGTGTGCACCTCGGGGCCCATCTCCATCGGGCGCGCGCTCGCGCCGCTCGAGAGCACCAGCACCGGACACCGCACGTCGAGCCCCCGGTGCAGCTCGGCGTGCCCGCGCCGGATCGCACGAAGCCACCCCGCATAGACCGTGAACGACTCGACCGGCTTCCACTTCAGGTCGAACTCCCACTCGCCGTCGTGGTCGCGGTGCAGGCTGCGGGTGTAGAAGCCGCTGACCCTCCGCGGGATCTCACGCATCGGCAGGTGTCGACCGACGCCGTGGATCGCGGCGGTGCCGACCGTGCGCAGCAGCGGGTGGCCGTGCAGGTCGAACCACGGCGAGTTCAACACCATGCCGGCCAGCTCCGGCAGCCGCCGGTCGTGCACCCACAGCGGCAGCGTCAGGCCCCCCGTCGAGTGGGCCGAGACGACCACGTGGTCGTGGCCGTCGCGGCGCACCACCCGCTGCCACGCCTCGTCGAGCTCGGGGAAGTAGTCGTGCAGGTCGGTGACGTAGTTGGGGGTGTGGTGGTCGCGGATCGACCGGCCGTACTTGCGCAGGTCGAGCGCGTAGAAGTCGTAGCCCCGCCGCGTCCACCACTCGGCGTACTCGGTCTGGAAGAAGTAGTCGGCGAAGCCGTGCACGTGCAGCACCGCCCGGTTCGTCGGCGTCTCGGCACGGCGGCAGACCAGCGTGGCCACCACGTCGCCCTCCGCGTCCGCGGGGAGCTCGAGGGTCTCGGCGAGGTAGGGCTCACCGAGCACGTCGGTCACCTGCTGGCTCATGGGCAGATCCTCTCAGCCGCCGGGTGGCACCGGCTCAACCGGCTCCCGCCGCACCCCGCTGCTCGGCGTACGCCGCGGCGGCGCGCACCAGCCCGGCCAGCAGGCCGACGTCGTCGGCGGTCTCGGGATGCCACTGGACCGCGACACAGAACCGGTCACCCGGCGCCTCGATCGCCTCCAGCGTGCCGTCGTCGGCCCGCGCGGCCGCCACGAAGCCGGGGTGTCGGCGCACCGACTGGTGGTGGTGGCAGCTGACCCTGAGGCGCTCGCCGACCAGCCCGGCGACCCGGGAGCCGGCTCGGGTGTGCACCTCGACGTGCCCGAACGCGTCGCCGCCGGGGGAGTGGCCGTCGTGCCCCACCACGTCGGGGGTGTGCTGGTCGAGGGTGCCGCCCGCGTGCACGGCCATCAGCTGCATGCCGCGGCACACACCGAGCACCGGCAGGCCGGACGCCGCGGCGGCGTCGAGCAGCGCCGCCTCCCACGCGTCGCGGTCCGGGCGCCAGCCGGCGGTGCGGGCGTGCGGCTCGGCGCCGTAACGGGCGGGGTCGACGTCGGCGCCGCCGCTGACCACGAGCCCGTCGAGCCGGGCCACCACCGTGTCCGCTGCCCCGACCTGCCCCACCGGAGGCAGCAGCACCGGGAGCCCACCGGTGGCCTCGACCGCGACGGCGTACTGGGTCGGCAGCAGGTCGGCGCGCTGGTGCCACACCCCCCACGCCGCCTGCTCGCGATAGGTGGTGAGCCCGATGACCGGCGCCGTCATCGACGGCTCACACGGGGGTGACGTAGGCGCCGGAGATGCCGCCGTCGACGAGGAAGGCGTTCGCGGTGATGAAGCTGGACTCGTCGGAGGCGAGGAAGAGCACGGCGTTCGCGATCTCCTCGGGCTCGGCGAAGCGGCCCATCGGCACGTGCACGAGCCGGCGCGCGGCCCGATCGGGGTCGCTGGCGAACAGCTCCTGCAGCAGCGGGGTGTTCACCGGTCCGGGACACAAGGCGTTGACCCGCACCCCCTGGCGGGCGAACTGCACGCCGAGCTCACGTGACATCGACAGCACCCCGCCCTTCGAGGCGGAGTAGGAGATCTGCGAGGTCGCGGCGCCCATCACCGCGACGAACGAGGCGGTGTTGATGATCGAGCCCCGGCCCTGCTCCAGCATGTAGGGCAGCGCGGTCTTGCAGCACAGGTAGACGCTGGTCAGGTTGACCTCCTGCACGCGGCGCCACGCGTCGAGGTCGGTGTCGAGGATCGAGTCGTCCTCGGGTGGGGAGATCCCGGCGTTGTTGAACGCGACGTCGACCGACCCGTAGCCCTGGTGGGCGGTGGCGAACAGCACCTCCACCTGGTCCTTGTCGGTGACGTCGACGTGGACGTACGTCGCGGTGGCCGGGCCGCCGAGCTCGTCGACGAGGGCTTCACCGGCGGCGTCGTCGATGTCGCCGATCACCACCCGGGCGCCCTCCTGGGCGAACCGGCGCACCGTGGCCAGGCCGATCCCCGAGCAGCCGCCGGTGACGACGGCGACCTTGCCTTGCAGACGTCCTGCCATGGTCGGATCTCTTCCTCTCGTGGGTCTCGGCAAGCTCGACCACCGGTCGCAGCGGGCCCGATCCACCGGGCTCGGGCTGCGGTCGGTGGGTCAGTGCGCGATGAACACGTTCTTCTCCTCGGTGAACGCCATCGGGGCGTCGGGCCCGAGCTCACGGCCCAGCCCCGACTGCTTGTAGCCGCCGAACGGCGTCCAGTAGCGCACCGAGGCGTGGGAGTTGACGCTGAGGTTGCCGGCCTCGACCGCCCGGGCGACCCGCAGCGCGCGGCCGACGTCGCCGGTGTAGATCGACCCGGACAGCCCGTAGTCGGTGTCGTTGGCCAACGCCACGGCGTCGGCCTCGTCGTCGAACGGCATCACCGCCACCACCGGCCCGAACACCTCCTCGCGCCAGATCGTCTCGCCCGGGTCGTCGCAGGTCACCACGGTCGGCGGCACCCAGAAACCGGCACCCTCGGGGGCCGTGCCGGTGAACGCCACCCGCGCCCCTTCGACGTACCCCTGCACCCTGCGCTGCTGTCGCGCCGAGATGAGCGGGCCCATCTCGCTGGTCTCGTCCTCGGGGTCCAGCACCCGCAGCGCCCGCACGGCCGGCTCGAGCAGCGCCAGGAACTCGTCGTACGCCGAGCGCTCGACGAGGATGCGCGAGCGCGCGCAGCAGTCCTGGCCGGCGTTGTCGAAGACCGCGGCCGGCGCAGCGGCGGCGGCCGCGGCGAGGTCGGCGTCGGCGAAGACGATGTTGGCGCTCTTGCCGCCCAGCTCGAGGGTGACCCGCTTGACCTGCTCGGCGCAGCCGGCCATCACCTGCTTGCCGACCGCCGTGGAGCCGGTGAAGCACACCTTGCGGACCAGCGGGTGGGTGACGAACCGCTCGCCGACCACGGCGCCCTGGCCGGGCAGCACGGTCAGCACGCCCTCGGGGATCCCGGCCTCGAGTGCGAGCTCGGCCAGCCGGAGCGCGGTGAGCGGGGTGAGCTCCGCGGGCTTGAGCACGACCGTGTTGCCCGCGGCCAGCGCGGGGGCGAAGCCCCACCCGGCGATCGGCATCGGGAAGTTCCACGGCACGATCACCCCGACCACGCCGAGCGGCTCGTGGAAGGTGAGATCGGTGCCGCCCGGCACGGGGATCTGGCGGCCGAAGAGGCGCTCGGGTGCGCCGGCGTAGTAGTTGAGGCAGTCGCGGACGTTGCCGGCCTCCCACCGGGCGTTGCCCCAGGTGTGGCCGGCGTTGCGCACCTCGAGCTCGGCGAGCTCGTCGACGTGGGCGTCGACGACCGCGGCGATGCGCCGCAGCAGGCTCGCCCGGTCGCCCGGGGAGACGGCCCGCCAGGCGGGGAAGGCGGCCGCCGCCCGCTCGATGGCCGCGTCGGTCTGCGCCAGCGTCGTGGCGGGCACCTCGGTCAGCGGCCGGGCGGTCGCGGGGTTGACGACGGTGAACGTGTCGGTCATCGGGTCCTCTCGGCTACGGGGTCGGGGGCGGTCACATCCGCTCGAACCCCCGTCTCAGCTCCCAGTCGGTCACCGCGGAGTTGAACGCCGCCAGCTCGACGTCGGCCATGTTCACGTAGTGGTCGACTACGTCGTCGCCCAGCGCGGCGCGGGCCACCGCGGAGGCGGTGAACGCCTCCCGGGCGGCGGCCAGCGTGGTCGGGACCCGCGGCGCCTCGGAGGCGTAGGCGTTGCCGACCAGCTCGTCGGGCAGCGCCAGCTCCTGCTCGATGCCGTGCAGGCCGCCGGCGACCATCGCCGCCAGCGCGAGGTAGGGGTTCACGTCGGCGCCGGGCAGCCGGTTCTCCATCCGGGCTGCGGAGCCGGACCCGACCAGCCGCACCGCGCAGGTGCGGTTGTCCTGTCCCCAGGCGATGGCGGTGGGGGCGAAAGACCCCTCGGCGAAGCGCTTGTAGGAGTTGACGTTGGGTGCGTAGAGCAGCGTGAAGTCGGCCGCGGTCGCGAGCACCCCCGCCACGAAGTGGTCGTAGAGGGCGGTGCGCTCACCCCGCTCGGCGTCCCAGAAGACCAGCGAGCCGTCGCGGCCGCGCAGCGAGAGGTGGATGTGGCAGCTGCTGCCCTCGCGCTCGTTGTACTTGGCCAGGAACGTGATCGACTTGCCCTGCTGGGCGGCGATCTCCTTGGCGGCGGTCTTGTAGACCGCGTGGTTGTCGGCCGTCGTCAGGGCGTCGGCGTAGAGGAACCCGACCTCGTGCTGCCCCGGGTTGCACTCGCCCTTGGCGCCCTCGACGTCGAGCCCGGCGGCGTACATGTGGTTGCGGATCGCGCGCAGCAGCGGCTCGATGCGGGTGGTGCCGAGGATCGAGTAGTCGACGTTGTACTGGTTGACCGGCTCGAGCTCGCGGTAGCCGCGGCGCCAGGCGTCCTCGTAGGTGTCCTCGAAGGCGATGAACTCCAGCTCGGTGCCCGCCATCGCGACCCAGTCGTGGTCGGCGAGCCGGGCGAGCTGGCCCTGCAGCACGGTGCGCGGGGACTGCCGCACGGGGGAGTGGTCGAGCCAGACCAGGTCGCACTGCACCATCGCGGTGGCGGGCAGATGGGTCAGCAGCCGGATGGTGCGGTGGTCGAGCACGAATTCCATGTCGCCGTAGCCGGTCTCCCACGATGAGATGTCGTAGCCGGCGACCGTGTTCATGTCGACGTCGACGGCGAGCAGGTAGTTGCAGCCCTCGGCGCCGTGCTCGAGCACGTGGTCGACGAAGTAGCGGCCGTGCAGGCGCTTGCCCTGGAGCCGGCCCTGCATGTCGGTGAACGCCAGCACGACGGTGTCGATCGAGCCGGTCTCGATGTCGTTGACCAGCTGGCCCATCGTCAGGTGGCGCTTGTTGCGCAGCTCCATGTGTCGGCTCCTCCTCAGGCGACCAGGCCGCGCAGGAGTGCCGCGGTGTCGTCGCAGTGCTGCTCCATCACGGTGCGGGCCTGGTCGGGCCGGCCGGCGAGCAGGGCCCGCACCAGCGAGGCGTGCTGCCGGTCGGAGTGGGCGATGTTGGCGTCGAGCACCGGGATGGCCAGCAGCATCTCGTGCAACGTGGCCTGGACCGAGGTGACCGCCTCCACCACCCGCGCCGACCCGGAGAGCGCCGCGACCGTCAGGTGGAAGCGCGAGTCGGCCTGGCGGTGCTCGGCGGGCCGCCGGGCGGCGGTGACGTCGGCGAGGGCCCGCTCCAGCTGCTCGCGGCGCTCGGGGCCGAGGTCGGTCTCGGCGGCCAGCCAGGCTCCGCCGGGCTCGACGATCCTGCGGAACTCGAGCGCGTCGAGCCACTCCGCCCGCCGCTGCGGTGAGACGCGCGCTGCCGCCCGGGCCGACGGCGTACGCGGCTTGAGGGTGACCACGGTGCCGCCGCCGCGCCCCCGCCGGGTCTCGACCAGCCCGGCCTGGCGCAGGGCCGCCATCGCTTCGCGCAGCGTGGCCCGGGAGACGCGCAGCTGTGCGGCGAGGGCCCGCTCGGGCGGCAGTGTCGAGCCGCGGGGGTAGACCCCGAGCCGGATCGCCACCGCGAGCTGTTCCACGCAGGCCTCGAAGGCGTGGTGCCCGCGCACGGGTCGGAGCACCGCTTCGGGGAGGTCGAGACCTGCGGCCTCGGAGGGTGACGCGCTCACCCGGCTCATCCTGTGGAGCCAGGTCGTCGGCTGTCAACGGTCCGGCCGCGCCAATGGCCTGAGTTCAGACCAATTTCCCGGGGATTCACACAGAGGTATCGACACGGTGATCTTCGCGGGTCTACGTTCGCTCGCCAGGACCGGAGGACCCGGCTCGAGGCCGGGGACGAGCACCTGGAGGCCAGCGTGGCTGACGAGACGACGGCGAGGACGGCGGGGCGGCGGCCCGGAGGCGGGGCGACGTACTCCCACGCCGTGGAGGGCTACTTCGACAAGCGGCAGCTCAAGCGGGCCGCCGGGTTCTGGGGGCTGTGGGGGATCGGCGTCGGCGCCGTCATCTCCGGCGACTTCTCGGGCTGGAACTTCGGGATCGGCGAGGCCGGCTGGGGTGGCCTGCTGATCGCCACCGGCGTCATCGTGGTCATGTACTTCGGGATGCTGTTCTCGATCGGCGAGATGTCGGCCGCGATGCCGCACACCGGCGGGGCCTACTCGTTCGCCCGGGCCTCGATGGGGCCGTGGGGCGGCTTCGTGACGGGCCTCGCGGAGACCATCGAGTACGTCTTCACCACCGGGGTGATCGTCTACTTCTCGGCCGGCTACGCCAACGCCGTCACCGACGAGCTGGTCGGCCTCGACCTCTCGGGCAGCATGTGGGTCTGGTGGCTGGTGCTGTACGTCGCGTTCGTCGGGCTCAACTCGCTGGGCGCCGAGCTGTCGTTCAAGTTCGCGATCGTCGTGGCGTCACTGTCGGTGGCGATCCTCGCCCTCTTCGCGGTGCTGGCGGTGGCCAACGGCGCGATCGACTTCGGCAACCTGCTCGACATCGAGCCCGAGGCCGGCAACAGCGACTTCCTGCCGTTCGGGTGGGAGGGCGTCCTCTACGCGCTGCCGTTCGCGATGTGGTTCTTCCTGGGCATCGAGGAGCTGCCGCTGGCGGCGGAGGAGGCGCACGACCCGGCCAAGGACATCCCCCGGGCCGGGATCATCGGCCTGCTCACCCTGGTCGCGTGCGCGGCGCTGGTGCTGTTCCTGAACCCGGCGGTGACCGGCTCCGCGGCGCTCGGTGCCGCGGACGAGCCGCTGCTGGACGGCTTCCGCTCGTTCCTCTCCGACGACTGGGCGGCGGTGCTGTCGGCGTTCGCGCTGGTCGGCCTGCTCGCCAGCCTCCAGGGCATCATGTTCGCCTACGGCCGCAACATGTACTCGCTCTCCCGGGCCGGCTACTACCCGAAGTTCCTGTCGCTCACCGGATCCCGGCAGACGCCCTGGGTCTCCCTGGTGGCGGGTGCGGTGATCGGCTTCGTCGCGCTGATCCTGGTCGACCAGGTCGGCGGCTCGGCCGGCGACATCGTGCTGAACATCGCCGTGTGGGGCGCGGTGATCGCCTACATGCTGCAGATGGTCTCGTTCGTGCTGCTCCGGCAGAAGTTCCCCAACGCGCTGCGGCCCTACCGCAGCCCGACCGGGGTGGCGGGGGCGGTGGTCGCCGGGGTGATCGCCGCGGTCACGTTCGTGGGCGTGCTGCTCAACGAGACCTATCGGCCGGCGGTGGTCGCGATCGCTGTGGTGTACGCCGTGGGGCTGCTGCTGTTCGCCGTCGTCGGGCGGCACCACCTGGTGCTCTCGCCGGAGGAGGAGTACGCCATGAGCGGAGGTCTCCATCGCGACCCCGCGGTGGAGCACTACGGCGCCGACCTGGAGGCCGAGCTGCCGCCGGAGGACTTCACTCCCGAGGAGCGCTGACGGGGCCGAGAATCGTGGCCGTTCTCGGGCTCGTCTAAACCTGCCACAGGCAAAACTTTCCCGAAAGGTCTAGTCCACTACTAGACAGTCGTGCGGTTCTGTGACCTTCCCAGGTCAGCGGCGTTGTGCAGTGAGTCCCGTGCTCGGCGGTGGCTCTCGACGGGGGTCCGAGGGTCGTTGGGCCGGGACGGCCAGGTCCTCCTGGCGCACCACCTGGACACGAGCAGCCGACCGCCGGTGATCCCGGCCGATCCTTGGGAGTACACGAGATGTCTCACACGTCGCTGAAGCGCGCCCTTGCGACCTCCGCCGCAGCCGCCCTGACCGGGCTGGCCCTCGCTGCCGGCCCCGCGCTCGCCGACCCGGGCCAGGGTCACGGCAAGCCCGGCGACGGGAAGCCGCACCCGAGCCAGGGCAACCCGAACCCCGGGGAGGGGAAGCCCGACAAGCCTGGGAAGCCGGACAACCCCGGCCAGGGCAAGCCCGACAAGCCCGGTCAAGGGAACCCGAACCCGGGCCAGGGGAGCCCGAACCCCGGGCAGGGGGACCCGAACCCCGGCGGCCCGAAGCCCGGTCAGGGGAACCCGAACCCCGGCCAGGGGAGCCCGAACCCGGGCCAGGGGAGCCCGAACCCGGGTCAGGGGAACCCGAACCCCGGCAACCCGAACCCCGGCCAGGGCAACCCCGCACCGGGCGCGCCGCAGGGCTCGCCTCCCGGCAACAACGGCAGCGTGAAGATCGCCGGGCTCGGCGACCTCGACTCGATCCCGAACAACGTGCCGCACCCTGGCTGCACCTTCCAGGTCGAGTGGTACGGCTTCGACGAAGGCGACGACGTGGTCTCCACGGTGTCGTTCACCCCGCACGCGCCCACCTCCGACGTCGGGCTCACCGTGGCCGGCGAGACCAGCGTGCCCGTGGGCGGCGACGCGGCGGGCGGGGGCACCGACCTCGACGGCCGCGAGGCCTACACGCTGACCTTCGACGGCGAGCCGCACCCCAAGCAGGGCTACCACGTGAAGCTGGTGGTGAGCACTCCGCGTTCGCTGGGCAACGACACCAAGAGCAAGGTCTTCTGGGTCGAGCCGTGCGAGACCTCCGCGCCGGCGGACGAGCCCGGTGCCGAGCTGGAGCCGGGCGTCGAGCCCCAGGCGGGTCAGGGCGGGTCGGCCAGCAGTCAGAGCGCCGAGGTCCTGGGCACGCAGGCCGACGCTGAGGATGAGGCCGAGGATGCCTCCACTCAGGCGGCCGGGGTCGACGAGGTCGCGGTCCCGACGGCGGTGGACGCCGGGGACGACGGCTCGCTCCTCGGCGACATGGGCTCCCCGATGAGCCTGATGGCCCTGGGTCTCGGCCTCCTCGCGGCGCTCGCGCTCGCGCTGGGGCTGCGCCGCAACCGTGTCTGACCCCACCGCGCAGGCGCACGGCGGCCGTCGACTCCGGTCGGTGGCCGCCGTGGCGCTTGCGGCGGTGCTCGCCAGCGGCGCGGTCTGGGTCGCACAGGCGCCCGACGGCGCGGCCCGCAGCGCCGACGGGGGAGCAGGCAGGCCCGCGGGGATGGCGACGAAGCCGACGGTCGGCACCACCGCGAAGCCGGTCCGGGCTCCCCGGGTGCCCGGGGCTCCGGAGCGCGTACGCATCCCCGCTCTGGGGGTCGACGCGCCGATCCTGCCGGTGAGGGCTCCCGACCGGACCCTGGTCCCACCGGCCGACCCGATGCGGCTGGGCTGGTGGGCCGACGGGGCCCGGCCCGGGGAGCGACGCGGCAGCGTGCTGGTCACCGGTCACACGGTGCACGACGGTGACGGTGCCCTCGACGACCTGGAGACGCTGCGCAGCGGCGAGCGTGTCTCGGTGCGCACCGATGCCGGCACGGTGCCCTACGTCGTACGCCGGGTGGAGATCTACACCAAGGGCGGGCTCGCCCGGCACGCCGAGCGGTTGTTCAGCCAGGACGTGGCCGGCCGGTTGGTGCTGATCACCTGCGAGGACTGGGACGGCAGCCGCTACCTCAGCAACGTGGTCGTCACCGCGAGGCCGGTGCGCTGACGCCCGCGGCGGCCGGGTCCTCCGGCGCCGGCGTACGCCGTCGGAGCGAGGCCACGACCAGGCCGGCCGCCAGCGCGCCGAGTGTGCCCAGCGCCTCGTCGGCGAGGGTGTCTTCGTAGGCGGTGTCGAGTTCGGTCCCGTGCCGGATGAACGTGAACCACTCGCCCAGCTCCCAGCCGATGGCGAGGACGGCCCCCAGTCCTGTCACGAGCGTGACCAGGGCCCAGTCGGGCCGCACCCTCGTGCCGAGCAGCAGGCCGAGGCCGGCGCAGAGCAGCGCCCAGTTGGCGAAGTGGTTGAGGTCGTCCCACCAGACGACCGCGTCGTAGAGGTCGAGGCTGTTGCCGGTCACGTCGACGAGGAACGGCGCCATGACCAGGGCGAACGCACCCCACGGGGGAGCGTCGCGACGGGGCCGGCGCCGGTTGGCCAGCCACCAGCAGGTCGGCGCGGTCAGCATCAGCAACGGGTAGGCGATCAGCCGGGCGCCGAACGCCTTGTCGGCGAAGCGGTCGATGCCAGGCACGTACTCGGCGACCAGCAGCTGGCCGACCGTGAGCAGCAGCACGAGGGCGGGCACCAGCCAGGGCACCTGCCGGGATGCGGGGCGTCGGGTCACGGGGCGCATGCTGTCAGACTTCGTGCCGGCGGGTCCGGAATAATCCGGACCATGGTCCGGTTCTGTCGGTGTCCGGCCCAGGCAGGGGCCGAGGCAGTGAGCAGAGACCAGAGAGGGAGAGCCCGCCATGCAGATCGGCATCTTCAGCGTCGGCGACGTCACCACCGACCCCACCACCGGGCGGACGCCGACCGAGCACGAGCGGATCAAGGCCACGGTCGCGATCGCCAAGAAGGCCGAAGAGGTCGGGCTCGACGTGTTCGCCACCGGGGAGCACCACAACCCGCCGTTCATCTCGTCCAACCCGACCGCGACGCTGGCCTACATCGGCGCGCAGACCGAGCGGATCATCCTCTCCACGGCCACCACGCTGATCACCACCACCGACCCGGTGCTGATCGCCGAGGACTACGCCAAGATCCAGCACCTCACCGACGGCCGCGTCGACCTGATGATGGGCCGCGGCAACACCGGTCCGGTCTACCCCTGGTTCGGCAAGGACATCCGTCAGGGCATCAACTTGGCCATCGAGAACTACGCGCTGCTGCACCGCCTCTGGCGCGAGGACGTCGTCGACTGGCAGGGCCGGTTCCGCACGCCGCTGCAGGGCTACACCTCGACGCCGCGTCCGCTCGACGGCGTACCGCCGTTCGTCTGGCACGGCTCGATCCGCAGCCCCGAGATCGCCGAACAGGCGGCGTACTACGGCGACGGGTTCTTCCACAACCACATCTTCTGGCCGGCCTCGCACACCCAGCAGATGGTCGAGCTCTACCGGCGCCGGTTCGAGCACTACGGCCACGGCCCGGCCGACACCGCGATCGTCGGCCTGGGCGGGCAGTTCTTCATGCGGCGCAACAGCCAGGACGCCTGGAACGAGTTCCGGCCCTACTTCGACAACGCCCCGGTCTACGGGCACGGCCCGTCGCTCGAGGACTTCACCGAGGCCACGCCACTGACCGTCGGGTCGCCGCAGCAGGTGCTCGAGCGCACGCTGTCGTTCCGCGACTACGTCGGCCACTACCAGCGCCAGCTGTTCCTGATCGACCACGCGGGCCTGCCCCTGAAGACCGTGCTGGAGCAGCTCGACCTGCTCGGAGAGATCCTGCCCGCGATGCGGGCGGGGTTCGCCGAGGGCCGGCCGGCGCACGTGCCGGACGCCCCGACGCACGGCTCGCTCGCGGCCGCCGCCGGCGGCGCCGTGGACTCCACCGTCTACGCCCCCGCCGACGCCGCGACCGGCCACCGGGCCGAGGACGCCGAGGTGACCGCGTGACCCGGCAGGTCGTGGTGGTCTCGGCCGGGCTGAGTGTCCCGTCGTCGACTCGGCTGCTGGCCGACCGGCTCTCGGCTGCGGTCGTCGAGGCGTTCGACGCCCGTGGTGAGCAGGTCGAGGTGCGGCTCGTCGAGCTGCGCGACCTGGCGCACCAGCTCACCGACCACCTGCTCACCGGCTTCGCACCGCTGGAGCTCGACGAGGTGCTCGACGCCGTCCGCCGCGCCGACGCGGTGGTGGCGGTGACGCCGGTCTTCTCGGCCTCGTACAGCGGCCTGTTCAAGACGTTCTTCGACGTGCTCGAGCCGGGCGCGCTCGAGGGCACGCCGGTTCTGGTCGCCGCGACGGCCGGCACCGCCCGGCACTCGCTGGTGCTCGACCACGCGCTGCGGCCGCTGTTCTCCTACCTCCACGCGGTCGTGCTGCCGACCGGCGTCTTCGCCGCCACCGACGACTTCGGCGCGGGCGGCGACGGCGGGCTGGGGGAGCGGATCGCGCGCGCGGCCGCCGAGCTGGCCGCACTGGTCGTCGGCCCGGCCGCCGGTCGCGGCGAGCAGCCCGCGGCGGTGCGCCCCCGGCGTACCACCGAGCAGGAGTTCGCCGAGCCCACGCCGTTCGAGGAGCTGCTGCGCGAGGCGTCCGGCGGCAACTGAGCCCTCCGCTGGTCGAGCCGGCCCGGTGGTCGAGCCTGCCGAGACCCGGTGGTCGAGCGGCCCCGGTGGTCGAGCCTGCCGAGACTCGGTGGTCGAGCGCCCCCGGTGGTTGAGCCTGCCGAGACCCGGCCGTCCGCGGTGGTCGAGCCGGCCCGGTGGTCGAGCTTGCCGAGACCCCCGCATTGCGCCCCTGTTGTGCACATTCGACGACCACACAACATCGTCCACAGGCGCACACCTGTTCGAACCCGGCTGTCGGTGGTCGCCTCTAACGTAGTGCCATGACGACAACCAGCACCCGGGAGCATCCGCTCCGGGCATGCGCCACCGCGATCACCCAGGCGCTGGCCGACGTCGTCGACCTCGACCCCACCTGGCTGCCCGTCGACACCAAAGCCAACCTCCTCCTCGACCTCCACCGCGCCCACGAACAACTCGGTGCCCTCAAGGCCCGCGTCATCGCCGCCTCCGGTGACCTCGCCGAGGACCGCGGCGCCCGGTCGGTGGCCTCCTGGCTGGCGGTCGAGACCCGCGACGAGGCCGCCTGCTGCGCGGCCGAGGAGAAGCTCGCCAAGACCCTCGACCGCAAGTACCCCACCCTGGCCGCCGCCTGGGCCACCGGTGGCGTGAACCGCAACCAGGTCACCGTGATCGCCCGAGCCCTCGACGAACTACCGCGGCGGCTGGGCGCCGAGGTCATCGGGGCCGCGGAGGCCGAGCTGGTCAGGTTGGCCGGCTTCCACAACCCCCGCGACCTGCGGATCCTGGGCCGCCGGATCCTCGAGGTCGTCGCCCCCGAGGTCGCCGACGACGAAGAACGCAAACGCCTCGAAGACGAAGAACGCCACGCGCGAGCCAAGACCCGGCTGGTGTTCAAGCCCCTCGGTGACGGCCGCACACGCATCGTCGCCGACATCCCCGACGCCATCGCCGCGATCTTCAAGAGCGCGCTGCACGCCCACACCAGCCCCCGCCGCGACAACCACGCCGAAGTCGTCGACGGACTACCCCGGCTCGACCCCGACACCGGCGAACGGATCCCCCACGACCAGCTGCTGGGGCTCGCCTTCTGCGCCCTCGTGGAGCACATCCCCACCGACAGGCTCCCCACCCAAGGCCGGACCCCGGTCAAGATCGTCGCCGCCATCGACCACGACAAACTGCGTCACGACCTCGGCGCCGCGGGCTTGTCGACCGGCGACCAGATCTCCATCAGCCAGCTCCGCCGCCTTGCCTGCGAACACAGCCTCCTGCCCGCAGTGCTGGACGGCGAGTCCCAGGTCCTCGACCTGGGCCGCAGCCAGCGGCTCTTCACCGGCCCGCAGCGGATCGCGATGGGCCTGGTCCACCACCAATGCCAAGCACGCGGCTGCACCGTCCCCGCCGCCTGGTGCGAAGCCCACCACAAGAACCCCTGGGCCCAAGGCGGCAACACCGACCTCGCCGACGGAGCCCTCCTCTGCCCCTGGCACCACCACCGCGCCCACGGCCGCGACTACGACCAGGCCTGGGCACCCGACGGCACCGTCACCTTCACCCGACTCCGCAGATGATTCGACCTGCCACTCCGCCCCATTCCGCGTCCGCATGGCTTGCCACCCGGAGGCCATCTTCGCGACCCTTCGTCGCGCCCGCCCAATGGTGGCGGTCACGCACCGTGAGTGCTTCGGCGCCTGCTGATGGGCGATGTGACCGCACAGCAGGAGTCGAGGACGTCCGACTGGACCTAGCCCAAGCGGGCATACGAGATCAGCGCCCCATTGACAGCCGGGCCCTAGTCCGACCGGCTGAACGCGATACTGGGGTTATGGCCCACGGTCAGTCGTCGGCAGATGAGCCCTGCGTGTCGTTGGTCCCGCTCTTCGCGGGGCTGACGCGGGAGCAGCAGGCAGATGTGGCGACCCTCGCCCGCCCGGTGACCGTGGGAGTCGGCGAGACTTTCGTCCGGGCCGGGGCGCGGCGGGCGCCCCTGTTCGTGGTGCACTCGGGGATGGTGAAGCTCTCTCGCACGACCCCTGACGGCAGGAGCACGACCTTGCAGGTCCTCGGCCCGGGCGAGGTGGGTGGGGAGACGTGGCTCATCACCGGCGAGCGGCCCGAGAACGACGTGGTTGCCCTGGAGGATGCGCGGATGTGCGTCTTCGAGCCGGCTGCGCTGGAGACCATCGTCAGAGAGTTCCCGAGCGTCGGGATCGCCCTGTTGCGGTCACTGGCGCTCCGGCTGCATTCCGCTGAGCGGATGCTCACGGCCAGGACCCTCGCCGACGTGGGCGCGCGACTGGCGGCCTACCTCCTGGACTGCCCCACCACTGGGCGCGCTCGTGGCGCCGCGACAGCGCACCTGCCGATGGCAAAGAAGGACATCGCGACCTTCCTCGGAACCTCGCCCGAGACCGTCAGTCGGCGACTCAAAGCCTTCGAGCACGAGGGCCTCATCCGGGTGCGCGGTATGGACGTCGACATTCGGGATCCAGTCGGACTCGACCTGCGTGCTCGCGGCGCTTGACGCACGTCAAGGCGGCGCGGCGGTCCTCCTCCTACCTTCGAACTACCACTGATCGAGGAGGAACCATGAACATCGCCAAGCTGCTCCGCTTGCTCGTCCGCACCGCGTCCGCCCACTGCGACACCGAGGACGGTCCCGCGGTCACCGACGGCCGTCGTGCCCTGGAGACCGGCAACGTCAACATCGCTCTCAAGTGGGTCCACCAGGACGAAGAGGAGGACGTGCGGGCCGCGTTCACTCGCGCTGTCGCCGTACGTGATCTGTCGCCGGAGGCACGCGATGTGGCCGACCGCTACTTCCTCGACGTCCTGATCCGGGTCCATCGCGCCGGCGAGGGCGCCAGTTTCGACGGTATCAAGCCCACCGGCGCGGACGTGCCCCCGCAGGTCGTCGCCGCCGACGAGGCGCTGTCGCTGGGCCGCATCGACCCGCTGCGCGGGCTCGTGGATGACGAGCGGTGGGACGAGTTGGAGCGCAGGTTCGACCGTGCGGTGGCGCTCAAGGGCTTCGCCGTCGACGACCTGGCTGCCGCGCGGGAGTACATGGAGGCGTACGTCTCGTTCTTCAAGTACGCCGAAGGCCACGACCACGACCACCAGTACGCCCACGCGCACTGATGTGGTGGCTCACACGGGTGCGCTCGGACTCAATGGCGCCCACCCTTACCGACGGTCAGCTCGTGCTCACGAGATCGCTCCGACCGGCTCACGCAGTCGGCCGGGGTGACCTTGTCGTCCTGGACTCCCCGGTCGACCCGGACCAACTCGTCGTCAAGCGAGTCGTCGGGCTGCCTGGCGAGAAGATCACCTTCGACGCAGGCCGTGTGAGCATCGACGGCCGGCCCCTGCCGGAGCTCTACGCAAGCCAATCGATGTTCCGCGGTGCGTACGACGTGCCGCTCGGGCACTTCCTCGTCCTCGGCGACAACCGGGACCGCTCCAGCGACAGCCGCTCCTGGAGCCGCCCCTACACCCCCCGAGCCGCCATACGCGGACGGCTGGTGCGGCGCTGAACCGTCCGATCCCTCGAGGAACCACGCCGCACGGCGGAATGGCTGTGCACTTCTGGTCGGGCGTCGTTCGGGGCTCGTCACGACTGCGAGTCCTGGAGAACGGTCGGCGGGCCGCTGCATCAGGCGTCAGAACCCAGCGGGGACTTCGGTGCCGACGCTGGCGGGCAGCGGAAACCAGTGGGTCCCGAAGGACCCGCACGAGGACGATTGAAGACCGGCTCGATGAAAAGTGCGGGCGCCATCCTGGGCGGTGTGCCGCGACGACATCGAAGTCCCCCGGCCACGGCGTCGAGAGTCGCGTGCCGCGGTGCGAGCAATGATGGACCGGTGAACGACGAGGCCGAGCGCACCGGCACCGAGTCGGTCTGGGACTACCCCCGGCCTCCAGTCGTGCTGCCGTCGAGTGAGCACGTGGTGATCGAGCTCGGCGGTGAGATCGTCGTCGACACCCGGCGCTCGCTGCGGGTGCTGGAGACCAGCCACCCGCCGGTCTACTACGTGCCGCGCGCGGACGTGGCGGCCGGCCTGTTGCGCGCGGTGCCCGGCGCGACGTGGTGCGAGTTCAAGGGGGCGGCGGCGTACTTCGACGTCGTCGCGCCGGACGGACGGGTGCTCCCACGGGCGGCCTGGCACTATCCGGAGCCCACGGCCGGCTTCGAGGCGCTCGTCGCTCACGTCGCCTTCTACCCCGGGCGGATGGACCGGTGCACGGTCGAAGACGAGACGGTGCAGGCCCAGGAGGGCGACTTCTACGGCGGCTGGATCACCAGCTGGGTCACCGGCCCGTTCAAGGGCGCGCCCGGCACCCGCGGCTGGTAGCCGCCGTCGGTTGTCACGCGCGCTCAACGCCGCCGGAGCGGCCGGTGGGCTAGCGCATGAAGAGGACGAAGCCGATGCCGACCAGCAGGAGCAGCAGGAAGGCGAGCACGACCAGCAGCGCGATCTGGCAACCCAGGCCCCGGCTCCGGGTCGTCCCCGGGGCGCCCAGGTCACCCGGCTGGGAGAGGTGGGCCGGACCGCGGTACTCCAGCACCGGAGGCTCCTGTGGGGCCAGCACCTTGTGCGCCTGCCCCGCCCCGCCACGGATCGTCTGCCTGACGCCGACGCTCACCGGCCGGTCGGCGGGCACCTCGAAGCGCGTCGTGCCCCACGGCATCGGGTAGGCCCGCCCGTCGATGGAGACCTCGACGCCGGCGCCGGACATCAGGCCGCGTCGACAGACCAGCTCGAGCACCCGCTTGGGTCCCGCGTGCTGGTCGACGTAGGGGACGGCCGGTGGCTGCGTCACGGGCAGGCCCGGGTCAGTGCTGGAACGTGCCGTGCAGGATCGCCCGACCGGCGGTCTTGAACGCCAGGTTGAACGAGACGACCGCGGCAGAGGCGTCGGAGTCGACGCCGAGGCTGTCCTCGGTGACCGCGTGGACGACGAAGAAGTAGCGGTGCACCTGGTCGCCGGGCGGGGGAGCGGCGCCCATGAACGCCTTGCCGCCGCCGTCGTTGCGGCACATGAACGCGCTGCCCGGCAGCTCGGCGTCCGCGGCGCCGGCACCGGCCGGCAGCGAGGTGCAGTCGGCCGGCAGGTCGACCAGGACCCAGTGCCAGAAGCCGCTGGGCGTCGGGGCGTCGGGGTCGAAGCAGGTCACCGTGTAGCTCTTCGTGCCCTCCGGTGCGCCCGACCACGACAGCTGCGGGGAGGTGTTGCCCTCGGCGGCGACCTGGTCGCCCTTCAGCGGCTGGCCGTCCGCGACGTCGTCGCTGGTGACCGTGAACGACGGGACCTGGGGGAGCAGGTCGTAGGGGTTCGGGTGGACCGGCCGGTCGAGGGTGCTCATCGTGCTCCTTCGCTGCGGATGCTTCGGTGGTCGGGAGGTCGGGGTGCCCCGCGCTGCGGGAGCGATCCGACGGTGCCCCGGACGGTGGTGCCCTAACCCGCCCGAGGCGCGTCGCTCAACCTAGTCCGGTCCCTGGTCCGGCGCCATCGCCCACCCGCGCCGACCGGGAAGAATGCTCGCGTGGACGACTTCCCGCCGTACCCCTCCGGACTCCGGCTCGCCGGCCGACGCGTGCTCGTGGTCGGCGGTGGTCACGTCTCTCAGCGCCGCGTGCCAGGTCTGCTGGCCTGCGGCGCCGACGTCGTCGTGGTCTCGCCGAAGGTCACCCCCGCCATCGAGGGGCTCGCCGGTGCGGGCGAGATCACCTGGCACGCCAGGGGCTTCGACGACGCCGACCTCGACGACGCGTGGTACGTCATCGCCGCCACCAACGACCCCTGGGTCAACGAGCAGGTCAGCGCCGGCGCCGAGCGCCGTCGTACCTTCTGCGTCCGCGCCGACGACGCCACGGCCGCCACAGCCTGGACGCCGGCCGTCGGCCGCCACGAGGGTGTCACCGTCGCCGTCCTCGGCAGCCGCGACCCGCGCCGCTCCGCCCGGCTCCGCGACGAGATCGTCGAGTGCCTCCGGGAGGGCAAGCTCGCCGACCACGACGACCGGGACGCCACTCCCGGCGTCGTGCTCGTCGGCGGCGGCCCCGGGCACCCCGACCTGATGTCGATCGCCGGCCGCAAGGCCCTGATGGCCGCCGACGTCGTCGTCGCCGACCGACTCGCCCCCCGCGAGCTGCTCGGCGACCTCTCCAGCGACGTCGAGCTGATCGACGTGGCGAAGCTGCCCCGCGGCCGCTCGGCCCAGCAGGAGGAGATCAACCGGGTCATCGTCGCCCGCGCCCAAGCAGGCAAGCGCGTGGTCCGCTTCAAGGGCGGCGACAACTTCGTGTTCGGCCGCGGCTTCGAAGAGGTGCAGGCCTGCCGGGAGGCGGGGGTGCCGGTCACGATCATCCCGGGGCTGACCAGCCCCGTCGCCGTTCCCGCCGTCGCCGGCATCCCCGTCACCCACCGCGGCGTGGCCCACGAGTTCACCGTCATCTCCGGTCACCTGCCGCCCGGGCACCCCGAGTCGCTGACCCACTGGCCCTCCGTCGCCGGTCTCCAGGGCACCCTGGTGCTGATGATGGCCGTGCAGAACGCCCCCGCCATCGCGGCGGCGCTGGTCGACGGGGGGCGTCCCGCCGACACCCCGGTCGCCGTCGTCTGCGACGGCACCATGGCGACCCAGCGCACCGTGCTCTCCACGCTCGGCACCCTGGCCGCCGACCTCGAACGCGAGGCCGTGAAGCCACCGGCGATCATCGTCGTCGGCGGCGTGGTCGCGGTCGCCCACCCCGACCACTACGGCCGCTGATGGCCGACCTGGTCGAGATCACCGACCCCACCGACCCGCGTCTCGCCGACTACCGTGACCTGCGCGACGTCGAGCTGCGCAAGACCCTCGAGGCCGAGCACGGACTCTTCCTCGCCGAGGGCGAGAAGGTCGTACGCCGCGCCGTCGAGGCCGGCTTCAGCCCCCGCTCGTTCCTGATGGCACCCCGGTGGCTCGACGGACTCGCCGACGTCCTGGCCGGCACCGACGCCCCCTGCTACGTGCTCTCCGAGGCGATGGCCGAGCAGGTCACCGGCTTCCACGTGCACCGCGGCGCGCTCGCCTCGCTCGAACGCCGCCCGCTCCCGTCGGTCGAGTCCGTGCTCGCCGGCGCCCGATCGGTGCTCGTGCTCGAGGACGTCGTCGACCACACCAACGTCGGCGCGATCCTCCGCTCCGGAGCCGCGCTCGGCTTCGACGCCGTGCTGCTCTCACCGCGCTGCGCCGACCCGCTCTACCGTCGCTCGATCAAGGTCGCGATGGGCGCCGTGTTCCGACTGCCGTGGACCCGCCTGCCCGACTGGTACGACGCGCTCCCGGCGCTGTCGGCGGCCGGCTTCACCACCGTGGCCCTCACGCTCGCCGACGACGCCACCCCCGTCGAGGAGGCCGTCGCCGGGCTCGACCGGGTCGCGCTCGTGCTCGGCTCGGAGGGCCACGGGCTCTCGCCACGCTGGGAGCAGTCGGCCGATCGCCGGGCGATCATCCCGATGGCCGAGGGGATCGACTCACTCAACGTCGCGGCCGCCACCGCGGTCGCCTGCTACGTCACCGCCCGGCGCTGACCCAGCGCCTCCGCGGCGCGGCGTACGGCCCGGGTGCTACGCGAGCTGCAGCGTGGTCAGGCAGGTGGGGTCCTCGTCGCCGGTCGCGAACGGGACCTCGCCGGTGCGGCCCTCGTAGGTGACCTCGACGGTGCCCGTGACGTCGTCGGGCAGCCAGAAGCCCACGAACCCGTTGTCGAAGACCTCGGTGGTCTCCTCGACGAGCACCTCGCCGGCGTCGTCGGTGATCGTCACCGTGACCTCCTCGCCACCCAGCTCGCCCTTGCAGGTGGTCAGGCTGTGGAAGTAGCAGTCGTGGGTCTGGTCGACGTAGGGCGCGACCGAGAGGTAGAACTTGTCGTCGGGCAGGTCCACCGTCGCCTCGTCGTCACCGCCCTCGTTGAGGAGCAGCTGGTCGTCGCGCACCGATGCCATCAGGTCGCCCGGTCGCTCGCTCACCGGCATCCGGTCCAGCCGGTCGACGACCTCGTCGCCGGGCAGGCCGTCGAGGTCGTAGTCGGCCAGCACCTGGTCGGCGGCGCTCGCCGGCGGTGCGCCGGCGGCCGGCTCGTCCTCCTCGCCGGAGCAACCGGCCAGGAGGACGAGCGCAGGCAGGGTGAACAGGGCGGATGCGGCTATGAGTCTGCGCATGGCGGGCTCCTCTCTCTCGCCGGGCCCGGCGCCCGACGCGTCGATGCTAGGCAGCCCGGTGCCGGATCACGGGGGGACCAAGGTCCCCAATGGGCCGGGAGTGTGTCCTGTGCCACCGAGGCGTCAACGGTTCATCGACACGCCGCGAAACGGCGGGAATCAGTGACTCCTCGGCGTCAGGGGGCGAGGCGCATGAGGTGCGGCCAGGCGGCGGCCAGACCGGGGTGCAGCGTGACGGCGCCGACCTCGTGGGCGGTGAACCAGCGGCAGCCGTCGGGGCCGGTCTCGAAGTTGAGCCCGCGGGCCGGGAACGCGGTGGGGGAGTCGACCACGAGCGTGTGGTAGCTCCAGCCGCCGTGGTCGTCGAGGTGGCTGCCCACCGGCCGGAGCCCGTCGGGTCGCAGCCCGAGCTCCTCCCAGGCCTCCCGCCAGGCCGCCTGCTCGGGGGTCTCGCCGCGCTCGACGGCGCCGCCCGGCACGCCCCACGTGCCGCCGTGGTGCACCCCGCGAGCGCGATGCTGCAGCAGGTAGCGGGCCGGGCCGGTCTCAGGCGCGTGGCGCACCAGGACGCCGGCCGCGCCGTGCCGCCCCCAATGCGTGTGCCCCGCGTCGCAGCTGGCCCACATGACGCTCAGGCCGGCCAGTCGGCGGGGTAGTCCTCGGCCAGCTTGTCGTGCTGCTTCTGCAGCTTCTTGCGGGCCTTGGTCGGCAGCCGGTCGCCGAAGACCACGCCGTGAGTGTGGTCGGTCTCGTGCTGCAGGCAGCGCGCGAGCAGCCCGTCGCCGGTGAACGTGACCGGCTCGCCGTTGAGGCCGGTCCCGGTGACCGTGGCCGTGTCGGGACGCGCGCAGGCGATGAAGGCGCCCGGGAACGACAGGCACCCCTCCTCGTCCTCGTCGAGCCGCCGCTCCCTGACCTCGGGCAGCGTCAGCTCGGGGTTGCACACCACCCCGACCGTGTGCGCCCCGGTGGCGTCGGGGCAGTCGAAGACGAACACCGCCAGGTCGACGCCGATCTGGCAGGCGGCCAGGCCGACCCCGTCGGCGGCGTACATCGTCGCCACCATGTCGGCGACCAGCTCGCGCAGCTGCGCGTCGTACGCCGTCACGCGCTGCTGCGGGCGGTGCATCACCGGGGTGCCCCAGCGGGTCATCGGGCGGACGCGTCCGCCGGTGGGCAGCGGGCCGTGGGGCGCGTGAGGGGGCTGGGCCGGCATGAGGGAAGCCTAACGAAGTCCCCATGCCGGACTCCGCGGTCGGGCGCGGGAACGACGGGCTGTGACCCGGCCCACGAGACTGCCTGTAGCGCATGGTGTAACTAGGAGTTACATTTTCTCCCATGTCCTTGACCAGCAGCCTCAGACCAGGAGGCCGGCACGGCCTGTCCTCCAAGGAGAGCCGCGACCCGATCGGGCTCGCGGTCGCCGCCCTGAACCGACTCGCCCAGAGCGACGTGCTCGACCGGATCGGGCTGCGCAAGCAGACCGAGCAGGCGGTCTTCACCGTCACCCGCGGCGGGTTCGCCACCGCCACCCGGGCGAGCCGGGCGTTCTCGAAGCGCGGACGCTCCGGTGCCCCGGGCGAGCGCGTGGCACCCGCGCCGAAGAGCGGCGTGTTCGACCTGACCCCCACCGAGGACGAGCAGATGCTCGTCGACGTGGTCACCGAGCTCGCCGACGAGCTGGTCCGGCCGGCCGCCGCGGAGGCCGACGAGGCCTGCGCCGCCCCCGAGGCCGTGCTCAAGGCCGCGCTCGAGGTCGGCCTGCCCTCGCTCGGGGTCCCGGAGGCGCTCGGTGGCATCTCCGAGGAGCGCTCGGCCATGGCCGGCACGCTGGTCGCCGAGGCGCTCGCCCGCGGCGACATGGGCCTCGCGATCGCGATCCTGGCCCCCGGCTCGGTGGCCACCGCGATCGCGCTGTGGGGCTCCGAACAGCAGCAGCAGACCTACCTGCCGGCGTTCACCGGCGACGGGCCAGGCGGCGAGGGCGTCCCCGCCGCGGCGCTGGCGCTCAACGAGCCCACCGTGCTCTTCGACGTCCTCCGCCCCAGCACCACGGCCCGGCGCACCGACGACGGCTTCGTGATCGACGGGGTGAAGGGCCTGGTCCCCCGTGGCGCCGAGGCCGAACTGTTCGTGGTCGGCGCCGAGCTCGAGGGCAACCCCGTGCTGCTCCTGGTCGAGTCGTCGACCCCGGGGCTGACCGTCGAGGCCGACCCCGCGATGGGCGTGCGCGCCGCCTCGATGACCACGCTGCGCCTCGAGGGAGCCACCGTGCCGGCCGACGCGCTGCTCGGCGCGGCCGACGGCACGACGTACGCCGAGTGCGTGCGGCTGTCCCGCCTGGCCTGGTGTGCGCTGGCCGTCGGCACCGGCCAGGCCGTCCTCGACTACGTCACGCCCTACGTCAAGGAGCGGGAGGCGTTCGGCGAGCCGATCGCCCACCGCCAGTCGGTGGCGTTCATGGTCGCCAACATCGCCATCGAGCTGCAGGCGATGCGGCTGCTGACCTACAAGGCCGCGTCCCGGGCAGCACAGGGCAAGGAGTTCGCCCGCGAGGTGGCCCTGGCCCGCAAGCTCTGCGCCGACAAGGGCATGCAGATCGGCCTCGACGGCGTGCAGCTGCTCGGCGGCCACGGCTTCGTCAAGGAGCACCCGGTCGAGCGGTGGTACCGCGACCTGCGGGCCATCGGCGTGATGGAAGGGACGGTGCTGGTGTGAACACCCCACGCTGCTGCCCGCTTCCGCCGCTCCGCGGCTTCCGCTCACCACACCGTGAGGACCACGCATGATCAACCTCGACGACCCGAAGAAGTTCCGTGCGCTGGCGGGCCAGGCCCACCAGGTCGCGATGAACATGCTGCGCCCGATCTCGCGCAAGTACGACCAGGCCGAGCACGCCTATCCCAAGGAGCTCGACATGCTGGCGGCGATGATCGACGGGCTGTCCGAGTCCGGCGCCGCCGAGGGGGCCGGTGCGGCCGGCGTGCGGCGTGAAGAGGACGAGCGCGAGGCCGGCGGCGTCCGCAACGGCTCGAACCTGGCCTCGGTCATGTCGATCGCCGAGATGTGCTGGGGCGACGTCGGCCTGCTGCTCTCGATGCCCCGGCAGGGGCTCGGGAACTCGGCCATCGCCAGCGTGGCCAACGAGGAGCAGGCGAAGAGGTTCGAGGGCGTCTGGGCCGGGATGGCGATCACCGAGCCCGGCACCGGCTCCGACTCCGCGAACATCAAGACCACCGCGGTCAAGGACGGCGACGCCTACGTCCTCAACGGCGAGAAGATCTTCGTCACCGCCGGCGACCGCTGCGACGCCGTCGTGGTGTGGGCGACCCTCGACCGTGACCTCGGGCGCGCCGCCATCAAGTCGTTCGTGGTGCCCAAGGGCACGCCCGGCATGCGGGTGGAGCGGTTGGAGCACAAGCTGGGCATCCGCTCCTCCGACACCGCCACCATCATCTTCGAGGACTGCCGGGTGCCGGCCGAGAACCTGCTCGGGTCGCCGGAGATCGACACCAAGCAGGGCTTCGCGGGCGCGATGGCGACCTTCGACAACACCCGTCCCCTCGTCGCGTCGATGGCCGTCGGCTGCGCCCGGGCGTCGCTCGACCTGACCCGCGACCTGCTCGAGCAGGCCGGGGTCGTCGTCGACTACGACCGCCCGGCACACACCCAGTCGGCGGCAGCCGCCCGGCTGCTGCAGATGGAGGCCGACTGGGAGGGTGCGCGGCTGCTGATGCTGCAGGCCGCCTGGATGGCCGACAACCGCAAGCCCAACTCGCTGGAGGCGTCGATGGCCAAGGCGAAGGCGGGCCGGGTCGGCAGCGACATCACCCTGGGTTGCGTGGAGCTCGCCGGGTCGGTGGGCTACCGGGAGGGCGAGCTGCTCGAGAAGTGGGCCCGGGACTCCAAGATCCTCGACATCTTCGAGGGCACCCAGCAGATTCAGCAGCTGATCGTGGCCCGCCGGGTGCTGGGTCTCACCAGCGCCGAGCTGAGGTAGGTCGGCAACAGACGCGAAGAGGGCCCGGGAGCGATGCTCCCGGGCCCTCGTCGTGTGTCGTGCGGGCGGGTCAGCCCTTCTCGGTGTCGGCCGCGGCGCTGAGCTGGGCCTGCTCGCTGGCGACCGCCTTGGTGGTCGCGGGGTCCACCAGCGGCTCGGTGGAGCCGCCGGCCGCGGCGGCCGGCTCCGTCGGCTGGCCGGCCGGCGAGGCGGGCGGCTGGGCCGGTGCCTTCCGAGGCGGCAGCTTCGCGCCGGGCGCAGACTTCTTGGCCGGAGCCTTCGTCGATGCCTTGCTCGGAGCAGCCGCCTTCTTGGCGGGAGCCTTCTTCGCGGGTGCCTTCTTGGCAGGTGCCTTCTTCGCGGGAGCCTTCTTGGCGACCTGCTCGGCGACGTCGGCAGGCGTCACGTCGACCTCGACCGCGGTCGCGGCGGCGTCGATGCCGGTCGCGGGCTCGGCGGGGGTCTTCGCGGCCTTCTTGGCGGCCGGGTTCTTCTGGACCGGCGCCTCGTCGAGGCCCAACTCGCGGGTCACGTTCACCGGTTCCGGAGCCTTGGTCGCCTTCTTGGCCGGCGCCTTGGTCGCAGCGGCCTTCTTGGCCGGCGGCGTCTTCTTGGCCGGGGCCTTCTTGGCGGTGGCCTTCTTGCTCGTGGCCGCGGCCGGCGCGGCGTCGGCGACCGCCGCGCGCGCGGCCGGCTCGAGCGGGTCGCCGTGCACCTTGCGCGAGCCCTCGGTGGGGACCGCGGGCTTGGGGGCTGCCGGCGTGGGCGCGGCCGGCCTCGGCGCGGGGGACGGCTTGCGGCCGGGGACCAGCGAGGTGACCACCCCGGCGCTCTTGGCGGCGGTGCCGGCGGCGGACTTGGTCACCTGCCCGGCGACCAACTTGCCCAGCTCGGCGGTCTCTCGGGCCTGACCCACCGCCTTCCCGGCGGTGCCGATGGGGTCCCTGAGCGTCTCGAGAGCCGCGTCCTTGATCTTGCCGAGCGGGTTCTTGCGGGCCACGTCGTGCTTCCCTTCGGTCGTGGAGGTCACCAGCGGGGGTCGGGTTCCGCCGGCTGTCGGGCCGGGCGGCTCCGGGGAGGTTCTGCTCCGATGATGCAGTCAAGCACGCACCGGTGGTGCGCGACCGCCCGGTGGTCCGTACCCCGATACCGGCGTGGGCACGCCGTGACCCGCCGCACCCCGACGGTCCGGGCCCGGCCGTCGGGCCCGATCAGGAGACCGCCCGGAAGGGGTCGTGCTCGGCGAGCAGCTTGTCGACGCGTGCCTGGTCGAGCCGGCTGGCCACAGACGTGCTCTCCTGCGCGTCGCGCACGCACTTGGCCAGCGTGAAGCTCGACGTGGTCAGGAACAGGGTGCTGACCGCGAGGAAGGCCCGGATCCACGGATCCACCGGCAGGTAGAGGATCGCGAACAGCAGGGTCACCAGGGCGATGGCGAAGGAGATGCCGGCCTGGGCGTAGAAGGCGGTGGTGTTCTTGGGAAGGTTTGGAGTGCTCATGGCTCGAGCCTGCCGGGCCACGGCCGGCGGCGGATCCGTGCGTCGGCCCAACTCCGGCTGAGTATCCGCACCCAGACCGCACCTGTCGGCCCGGCCTGGGTACCTGAGCGGCATGCGAGTGACGCGGACGTCTCCGGTGACCCACCGAGCAGCCCCCGGGGGACGGCGATCCCGACGGCGGACCACCGGCGGGGTGGCCCGGTGAGCGCCACCGACCGCGCCGACCTCCTGGTCGCCGCGATCACCGAGGCGTTCGCCGCGCTGCAGGAGGCCGATCCGGTGGCGTTCCGCGGCAAGTACCGCAAGATGGCCGCCGACCCCCACTCGTTCTACCGGGGCACCGCCTGCGTCTTCTACGCCGACGTCACGGGCCGTGAGGACCCGTTCGCCACCGGTCGCGCCGGCCGGATCTGGGTGCACGGCGACCTGCACGCCGAGAACTTCGGCACCTACCTCGCCTCCGACGGGCGGCTCGTGTTCGACGTCAACGACTTCGACGAGGCCTACCTGGGACGCTTCACCTGGGACCTCCAGCGATTCGTGGCCTCGCTGGCGGTGCTGGGCTGGCAGAAGGCGCTGCCCGAAGACGACGTCCGCGACCTGGTCGGCGTCTACGTCGATGCCTACCTCGACCAGGTGGCGGCGTACCGACGGGCGGCGGCGGAGACGGACGGTGCCTCCCGCGACATCGGGCAGGAGTTCGCGCTCCACCTCGACAACACCGAGGGGCCGGTGCACGAGGCGCTGGTGCAGGCCCGCGGCCGGCGCCGCGCCGACCTGTTGGACGACCTGACGGTGCCGGTCGACGGAGTTCGCAGGCTTCGCGACGACGGCAGCACCCGCAGGCTCGACGACGAGGAGCGCGAGGCCGTCGTCGCGGCGTACGCACGCTTCGTCGAGAGCATCCCCGAGCCCAAGCGGATGCGGCGCGAGCTCTTCTACGACCTGCGCGACGTGGTCGGCAAGTCCGGGTTCGGCATCGGCAGCGCCGGCCTGCCTGCCTTCAACCTGCTCATCGAGGGCTACAGCCAGGCCCTCGACGACGACGTGGTGCTGTCGATGAAGCAGGCAGGCGTGCCCGCGGTGAGCCGGTTCGTCGACACCACGACCGTCGACGAGCACTTCGACAACCAGGCTCACCGCACCGTCGTGAGCCAGCGCGCGCTGCAGGCGCACACCGACCCGCTCCTGGGCCACACCGAGATCGACGGTGTCGGCTACCTGGTCTCGGAGCTGTCGCCCTACGAGGTGGACCTCGACTGGAGCGCGCTCATCGAGCCCGAGCAGATCCGGCAGGTGGTCGGGCTGCTCGGCCGGGCGACCGCCAAGGTCCACTGCGCCTCCGACGAGGACAGCGAGGAGGACCTGGTCGACTTCCAGGTCGAGGACGCGATCGTCGAGGCCGTGGGGGAGCGGCAGGCCGAGTTGCGCGACTGGCTGGCCGACTTCGCCGTGGAGTACGCCGAGCGCGTGCGCGCCGACCACGCGCTCTTCGTCGAGGCGTTCCGCAGCGGCCGGATCGGCGTGGCCGCGACCAGCGGCTGACCCACGTCGGCAGGCTCAGCCCGACATCGGTGCGACGACGGACCCTTCACCGGGGAGCCCCGCCAACCGATTCGCAGGGGCCCCTCGTCGAGCCGGCCACTCGACGAAGCATGCGAAGGCGATCGGCAGCCCCCGGGCGACGGTCGGATCGACGGCGTCCATGACCTGGAGGTGCAGATGAGGCTCGGTGGAGTTGCCCGAGTTGCCGCACTCGGCGATCGGCTGGCCGACAGCCACTCGGTCACCGGGGCGCACCAGGAGTGAGCTGGCGCGCAGGTGGGCCAGCGCCACGAAGCCGGCCTGACCGGGCAACGCCAGGACGACGTGGTTCCCGGCGATCGCGGCGACCCCCAGCCGCAGCCGGGCCCGCTGGCCCGCGGCGTACCGCAGCAGGGCGAGCTGGGACCGCCGGGCCTCGTGGTCGGACTCCCCGTCGTGGACCGAGGCGACGACGCCGTCGGCCGGTGCCAGGACCGGGCGGCCGAAGCCGACGAAGCGGTCGGCGGGCTCGGAGCCCCACCTGCTGCGCCAGTCGCGGGCCGCGCTGCGCCCGGCCTCGTCCACGGCGACGAAGTCGATGGCGTAGCGCTCACCCCACAGGTCGGTGCCGTGGCTGGGTACCCGCCGTGCGGGACTGTTGATCGACCGCCAGCGGCCGGTGAAGGGCAGCGCCAGCAGGACCGGTGCGGCATCGGGACGGGAGAGCGGCCTCTCGGGCACGGACCCACTCTAGGAGGCGCCGAGGCCGGGACCCCCTACGGCACCAGCTCGGCGCGTGCGGCCGGGTCCACCTGCAGGTGGGCCGGAGGCCGGAAGCCCGCGGCGACGAAGGCCGTGTCGACGGCTCTCATCACGGCGTCCAGCCGGGCCAGCGGCACCAGCGACACCGCGGACCCGCCGAACCCGCCTCCGGTCATCCGGGAGCCGAGCGCTCCCGCCTCGACCGCGGTGGTGACGACCGTGTCGAGCTCGTCGCAGGAGATCTCGAAGTCGTCGCGCATCGAGACGTGCGAGGCCAGCAGGAGCCGGCCCACGGCGTTCCAGTCTCCTTCGCCCAACGCCGTCACGGTGGCCGCGACCCGGTCGTTCTCGGTGACGATGTGCCGGGCCCGGCGGCGGAGCAGATCGTCGTCGAGCGCCTCCACGGCGGACAGTTCGGCCTCGCGTAGCGACGCGACGCCCAGGGCGGCGGCGGCGGCCTCGCACTCCGCGCGCCGGTCGCCGTACCCGCCGTCGTGCAGCGCGTGCGAGACCCGGGTGTCGGTGACCAGCAGTGTCAGCTCGGCGTCCTCGAGTCCGAGCGGCACGGCCCGGTTCGAGTCGTCGCCGAAGTCGAGCAGCAGCGCGGTGCCGGGCTCCGCCAGCAGGGCCACGGTCTGGTCCATGCCGCCGGTGGGGGCGCCCGCGACCTCGGACTCGGCGCGCATGCACAGCGGCACCAGCGCGCGGCGGGTCTCGAGGTCGAGCTCGCGCCCGGTCAGCGCGGCGACGGCCACGGCGACCGAGCACTCCAGTGCCGCCGAGCTGGAGAGCCCGGCGCCGAGCGGCACGGTGCCGTGCACCAGCACGTCGACGCCCGGCACGTCGTGGCCGGCCTCCCGCATCGCCCACAACACGCCCGCGGCGTAGGCCGCCCAGCCGGTGGCGCCGCCCGGCCCGGCTCCGGCGATGGTGCCCTCCCAGGTGTCGTCGGCCTCGAGCGAGGCCACCCGCACCCGGTCGTCGGCGCGGCGCGCCACCGCGGCGTACGTGGCGTGGGGGAGCGCGACCGGGAGGCAGAGCCCGGCGTTGTAGTCGGTGTGTTCGCCGATCAGGTTCACCCGGCCGGGGGCCCGGGCCACGAGCGCGGCGTCGGCGCCGTAGCGGGCGCGGAATCCGGCGCGGGTGGCGGAGCTGAGCTCGACGGGGTCACCGGGGTCCAAGAAGGCCATGGGACCACCGTAGGAGAACCAGGAGAGCCAGGTGTCGGGACAGGCCGGTCGGACCCCTGCCGTGATCGGAGTCATCGACTGTCGGGTTGCTCCGGGGTTCGGCGCGATCGTGCCCGGACGCGTAGATTCGGCCCACGTGCAGTTCCTCCACGGCGCGGCGCCCGCGCACGACCTGACCTACGACGACGTCTTCATGGTGCCGCGGCACTCCGGCATCGGCAGCCGGCACGACGTCGACCTCGCCACCGCCGACGGCTCCGGCACCACGATCCCGCTCGTCGTGGCCAACATGACCGCGATCGCGGGCAAGCGGATGGCCGAGACCGTCGCCCGCCGCGGCGGCCTGGTGGTGGTGCCGCAGGACATCCCGCTGCCGGTGGTGGCAGACGTGGTGCGGTGGGTGAAGTCGCGCCACCTGGTGCACGACACGCCCATCGAGCTGCACCCGCACCAGACCGTCGCCGAGGCCCTGGCGCTGATCCCCAAGCGCGCTCATCGGGCCGCCGTGGTGGTCGACGGGGGCCGGCCGGTCGGCGTGGTGACCGAGGACGACTGCGCTGACGTCGACCGGTTCGCGCAGGTGCGTCAGGTGATGAACCCCGCCCCGGTCACGATCGCCGCCGACACCGATCCCCGCATCGCCTTCGACGCACTGGACTCCGCGAAGGCGCCGCTGGCCGTGGCGGTCGCCTCGGACGGCTCGCTGGTGGGGGTGCTGACCCGCACCGCGGCGCTCCGGGCCACGCTCTACGGCCCGGCGGTGGACGAGCAGGGCCGGTTGCGCATCGCGGCGGCGGTCGGCGTCAACGGCGACGTCGCGGCGAAGACCGCCGCGCTGGTGGAGTCCGGCATCGACCTGCTGGTCGTGGACACCGCGCACGGGCACCAGGACCGGATGCTGGAGGCGCTCGCCGCGGTGCGGTCGGTCGACCCCGCGGTCCCCGTGGTGGCCGGCAACGTGGTCTCGGCCGAGGGGGTGCGGGCGCTGGTCGAGGCCGGGGCCGACATCGTCAAGGTCGGTGTCGGACCGGGCGCGATGTGCACCACCCGGATGATGACCGGGGTCGGCCGCCCGCAGTTCTCCGCGGTGCTCGAGTGCGCCGCGGCGGCGCGGAAGCTCGGCAAGCACGTCTGGGCCGACGGCGGCGTCCGGCACCCGCGCGACGTGGCGCTGGCCCTGGCCGCCGGCGCCTCGGCGGTGATGGTCGGGTCGTGGTTCGCCGGCACCCACGAGTCGCCCGGCGACCTGATGCAGGACCCGTCCGGCAAGGCGTTCAAGGTCTCGTTCGGCATGGCCTCGGCCCGTGCCGTCGCGAACCGCACCACCACCGAATCGGCCTACGAGCGGGCCCGCAAGGGCCTCTACGAGGAGGGCATCTCGTCCTCGCGGATGTACCTCGACCCGCAGCGCCCCGGTGTCGAGGACCTCATCGACCAGATCTGCTCGGGCCTCCGCTCGGCGTGCACGTACGCCGGAGCCCGCACGCTCGGTGAGCTGCACGAGCGCGCGGTGGTCGGGGTCCAGTCCGCGGCCGGGTTCCACGAGGGCCGGCCGCTGTCGACGTCCTGGTGATCGCCGAGCCGTCGATCGTTCACCGACACGCCGAGAGACGGCGGGAATCGGTGACGGGTCGGCGGAACCCCGGGAGCGGTCAGCCTCGGGAGCTGCGGGCGGTGCGTCCGCGGACGACCCCGACAAACGCCTGGGTGCGCTCGTCGTCGTGCTCGACCAGCCAGGCCAGGCCGACGGTGGTCGGCGGGAGGTCGGTCACCGGCCGGTAGGTGACGTCCTTGCGGGAGTAGAGCCGGGCCACCGACATCGGCACGATCGCCACCCCGGTGCCGCTCGCGACCACCTCGACGGCGTCCTTGGCCGACATCGCCGGCCAGTCCAACTGCGGCACCGACGGCGTCCACCCGGACGGGTGGGGGAGCACCAACTGCTCCTCGCTCAGGTCGTCGAGGGCGACCTCGTCGGCCGCCGTGACCAGGTGCTCCTTGCCGACCACCACGACCGGCTGCTCCTCGTAGAGCGGGATCAGGTGCAGCCCGTCGCGGTCGACCGGCAGCCGCACCAGGCACATGTCGAGGCTGCCGTCGCGCAGCCCGGCCTCCTGATGCTCCTGGTCGACCGGCACCAGCTCGAGCGGCTCGCGCCGCCGCTCCCGCCACACCCCGGCCCACTTGTCGGGGGTGGCGCCGGTGACGAAGCCGACCCGGAACGCCGGTGAGGACGGGGGAGTGGTCACCGGGTCACGGTATCCGGCGGACAGGCCCGGAATGCGACAGCGGGCCCACCCCCGGAGGGATGGGCCCGCTGTGGTGCGGTTGATCAGGGAACATTCACGGTCTGGGTGATCGTCTCGCCGGCGACAGTGACGTGCAGGACCGCCGAGAACGCGTTGTTCTTGACGGTGTCACGGAACCTGGACTTCACGACCAGGCGCACGGTGGCGGTGCCACCGGCGGTCGTCTTGCCCTTGCCGTAGGCGATGGTGGTGCCCTTGTAGAAGCGGCCCGGGCCGGCGTTGCCGACGGTCTGGTTGCCCTTGAGGCGCGCCTTGATCTTGCAGCCCGAGGAGCATTCGACGCTGGCGATGATGTACTTGCCCGACGACGCCTTGGTCACCGTGGGCGACACCGCGAAGGTCAGCGGCGTGGGACTGGTGCCTGTGCGGGCCCCGATGCAGAGGACACCGAAGTCCTTGACGACATCCGTGTCATCGGTGTCGTTGTAGTACCGAGGGGCTCGGGCGTTGATCCGGTGGTCGTTGCCGACGTAGAGCACGCCCGGTTCGGTGGAGAACTCGATGCTGGCGGCGGTGCCGCCATCGGGGCAGGTCAGAGTCATGTCGGCGAACCGGTTCTCAGGAACTGTGAGCGTGTCCTGCACGACGAGATTCTCGAAGACCAGGTACTGATCTGGCGCGAGGGCCGGGTCGACGCAGACAGCGCCGGTGAAGGTCTTGGACGCCTCGTTCGCGAGCATTGACATCGTGAGCTTCGCACCGTCCAGGCTCAGCCGGTTAAGAGTGGCGGAACCCTGGTGGAACTCGAAGACCGGACCGGTGGCGATGGTGTTGGCCGGACAGTTCGTCGTGAAGGTCCCCTCGGGATCGCTGTGGCCCCAAACAGATGCACTCGAGAACGTGGAGGTCTGCTGCACCGGAATGCTCATCGTGTGCACGTGGCCGTCCGGTCCGGCCTTCGCGGTGGTCTTGCTGACGCAAGTGACTTGTACCTTGCCCTGGGCGGGCACGGGGTTGTCGTTGACGACGTCGACGCGCCAACCCGAGAAACCCGTCGTCGGTGCGCTGAGTCGAACGTTCACGTCGCTGACTTCGCCGCCGGTGTCGACGGAGTCGAGCACGAAGCCGCCGTCGATGGCGTAGTAGTTGGTCGGGCAGCCGACCGTGAGTTCCCCGCTCGACGTCAGCCCGGCGATCGTGAGGGACTTCTGCTCGACCTTGCTGATCACGTTGTGGCTGTGCGCCCCCGCCGCCGAGGCGCTGCTGATGGTCATACCTGGCAGGGCCATGGCGCCGACTGCGGCAGCCAGGGCCACCAGCCCTGTGAACTTCCTACTGTGCACGCGTCGCGTTTGCACGTGGTTCCCCTCCCCCGAAGGGTGCGATCCCGAGCACGCACCGCAGTCTGTTGGATGTATCCGCGCCTTAACCTAAGTCCACCTGAGAGGTTTTATGCACAAAGAAAGTAAAACTTCTCCCTCGGGTCGGATAGCCCGTGGTGACCTGGGCAAACGGGAGATCCACCCGACGTCGACCGCAGTGGAACAGGCGATGCGCTAGACCGGTGGCGGGCGCCGAGGACCGGCGGTCGATGGCCATGCTGCCGCCCGCGAGCAGCCCGGTGGCCCCCTGGTGAGGGGCGCCGGCCCCAGTGACCCGCGACCCGCGACCCGGGCACTTTGGTCCCTACGCCCGGTCTCGGCGATGCGGGAGCGTGAGAGCACCAATCCGGGAGGAACCATGATCGACCACACGCCCCGACCTGTCGTCGTCGCGGTCGCCCGTGACGGCTCCGAGTCCGCCCTGAGGTTCGCCGCGACGGAGGCCCGTCGCGGAGGTTGCGGCCTGCACCTGGTGCACGCGGTCGACGTGACGCCGAGTGGCCCCCGCCCGGACCCGAAAGAACTGGACCGGGCCGACCACCTGGGCACGGCGACGCTGCGGCTGGCGGCCGCGCGAGCTGAGGTGATGCTGGACGGGGCGGCCCTGGTGACCAGCTCGCTCGTGCACGGATCGGCGGTCGACGCGGTCGTCGACGCGAGCATCGACGCCGGCCTGGTCGTGCTGGGGCGCCGGCCCAGCAACGTGCTGCGCCGGGTCGTCACCCGGTCGATCTCCAGCGGCGTGGCCGCCCGGGCTCACGTGCCGGTGGTCTCGGTGCCCGACGGGTGGACCGAGTTCGGCGACAAGCGGGTGACCGTCGGACTCGACGTGCCCGACCACAGCCGCTCGATCCTGCGCAAGGCGCTGCACGCCGGCCGCTCCCGCGGCGCGACGGTCAACATCGTGCACACCTGGTGGATCCCCTCCGGCTACGACGAGGTGCCGAGCCCCGCGGTCCAGGAGGAGTGGTCGGCCCGGGCCCGCCACGAGATCGAGGGGGTGCTGAGCAAGCTCCAGGGCGACTACGACGTGCCGGTCGAGATCGACGTCCGGCACGGCAAGCCTGCCGACGCCCTGATCGAGGCCTCCCACCGCTCGGACCTGATCGTGGTCGGACGCCACGACCCGGTCATCCCGCTCGGCTCCCACCTGGGCCCGGTGGCCCGCGCCGTGCTGCGCGACGCCGACTGCCCGGTGCTGCTGGTCGCGCCCACGCAGGCGCACCGGATGGCGACGTGGGGCCGCGGTGACCACAACCGGCCGGTCCAGGCGGTGTGAGACGAACCCGGGGGAACGGGGCAGCACCGAGGCCACCGATCGGGGTTACCGACCGGTGGCCCTGGTGTGTCTCCCCTCACAGCGGGCACCGTAGGAGTCGGCAGCCCGTCCGAGGAGACCCGCGCCCCGAAGGAGCAGCATGTCCAGCACCGACACCAGCACCAGCACCGGCCCCATCAGCTCGACCACCAGCACCACCCCGCCCGACGACCCACACCCCACGCCGCTCGACGAGAACGAGCTCAGGCTCCTCGACGCCTGGTGGCGCGCGTCCAACTACGTCTCGGTCGGCCAGATCTATCTGCTCGACAACCCGCTGCTGCGCCGCGGGCTGGAGCCCGCGGACATCAAGCCCCGGCTGCTCGGCCACTGGGGCACCACCCCGGGCCTGAACCTCGTCTACACCCACCTCAATCGGCTGATCAGGCAGCGCGACGTCGACGCGATCTTCCTCGCCGGCCCCGGACACGGCGGCCCGGCCGCGGTCGCCAACGCCTGGCTCGAGGGCACCTACAGCGAGGTCTACCCCCACGTCGGCCCCGACGAGGAGGGGTTGGGCGCGCTGTTCCGCCAGTTCTCCTTCCCCGGCGGGGTCCCGAGCCACGTCGCGCCCGAGACGCCCGGCTCCATCCACGAGGGCGGCGAGCTCGGCTACGTGCTCTCCCACGCGTACGGCGCCGCGATGGACAACCCCGACCTGCTGGTGGCGGCAGTGGTCGGTGACGGCGAGTTCGAGACCGGTCCGCTGGCCACCTCCTGGCACGCCAACAAGTTCGTCGACCCGGTCAACGACGGCGCGGTGCTGCCGATCCTGCACCTCAACGGCTACAAGATCGCCAACCCGACGATCCCGGCGCGGATCCCGCGCGAGGAGCTCGAGAGCCTGCTGCGCGGCTACGGCCACGAGGTCCTCACCGTGGAGGGCGACGACCCCGAGTCGGTGCACCAGCAGATGGCCGCGGCCATGGACGCCGCGCACGATCGGATCCGGGAGATCCAGCGCGCCGCTCGCGAGGACGGCGACACCGAGCGTCGTCCCTGGCCGATGATCCTGATGGTCACGCCGAAGGGCTGGACCGGACCGCGGGAGGTCGACGGCAAGCTGGTCGAGGGCACCTGGCGCTCCCACCAGGTCCCGTTGTCGGGCACTCGCCACGACGACGGCCATCGGGCCCAGCTCGAGCAGTGGCTGCGCTCCTATCGCCCCGAGGAGCTCTTCGACGCCGACGGTCGCCTGCTGCCCGAGCTGTGCGCCCTGGCGCCGAGCGGCGCCCGCCGGATGAGCGCCAACCCGCACGCCAACGGCGGCCTGCTGCGGCGTCCGCTGCGGCTCCCCGACTTCCGCACCCACGCGGTGGACGTCGCCGAGCCGGGCGGGTCCATCCACGAGGCCACCCGGGTCCTGGGCCAGTACCTCGTCGACGTGGTCCGGCAGAACCCCGACAACTTCCGCATCTTCGGGCCCGACGAGAACGCCTCCAACCGCCTCGACGCCGTCTACGAGGTGACCGACAAGGTCTTCGCCGGCGACCTGCTGCCAGTCGACGAGCACCTCGGCCGGAGCGGGCGGGTCGTCGAGATGCTCTCCGAGCACACCTGCCAGGGCTGGCTCGAGGGCTACCTGCTGACCGGCCGGCACGGCCTGTTCAGCTGCTACGAGGCGTTCATCCACCTGGTCGACTCGATGCTCAACCAGCACGCGAAGTGGCTCAAGACCACCCGCGAGATCGACTGGCGGCCGCCGATCGCCTCGCTGAACTACCTGCTGACCTCCCACGTGTGGCGCCAGGACCACAACGGGTTCTCCCACCAGGACCCCGGCTTCATCGACCACGTGGTCAACAAGAAGGCCGAGGTGGTCCGCGTCTACCTGCCGCCGGACGCCAACACCCTGCTCTCCACCATGCGGCACTGCCTGGCCAGCCAGCACTACGTCAACGTCGTCGTGGCCGGCAAGCAGCCTCAGTTCGACTGGCTCACCGCGGAGGAGGCCGACCTGCACTGCGCCCGCGGCCTCGGCATCTGGGACTGGGCCTCCAACGACGACGGCGAGCCCGACGTGGTCCTCGCCAGCGCGGGCGACGTGCCGACCCTGGAGGCGCTGGCCGCGGTGTCACTGCTGCGCGAGCACCTGCCGGAGCTGAAGGTCCGTTTCGTCAACGTCGTCGACCTGATGCGGCTGCAGGACGAGGTCGAGCACCCGCACGGGCTGAAGAACCGAGACTTCGACACGATCTTCACCGCGGACAAGCCGGTCATCTTCGCCTACCACGGCTATCCGTGGCTGATCCACCGGCTGACCTACCGGCGCACCAACCACGCCAACCTCCACGTGCGCGGCTACAAGGAGGAGGGCACCACCACGACGCCGTTCGACATGGTGATGATGAACGACCTGGACCGCTACCACCTGGTCATGGACGTCATCGACCGGGTGCCGGGCCTGGGCTCCCGGGCAGCGGGCGTGCGGCAACTGATGGTCGACACCCGTCGCCGGGCCCGCCAGTGGACCCGGCAGACCGGTGAGGACCTGCCCGAGGTGCGCGAGTGGGCCTGGTCGCCGTCGGCGCACCCCGGCCACGGCTGGTCGCCGTCGACCACCGCCCGGCCGGACGCGGGCGAGGCCGGCTGATCCGGCCTCCGGGAGAGGGGTCGGCGAGGCTCAGGGGTGGAAGGGCACCACGGCCACGGGGCAGCGGGCGTGTTCGACCACGGCGGGAGTGAGCGAGCCGTAGACGATCTGCTGGAGCACCTTGCGCGGATGCGAGCCGACCACCACCAGCTCGGCGTCGTGCGAGGCCTCGAGGAGACGCTGGTCGGCGAAGCCGCGGGTCAGCTGGAGCCGCAGCTCTACGTCGGGGTGGCGCTCCCGATGGCCGGCGACGGCCTGGGCGAGCATCGCGCGCATGTCGTCGCAGTCCGTCTCGTCGTCGGCGACGTCGAGAGTGCCCTCGACCACCGCGACGGCGTCCCAGAAGCAGTGCAGCACCGTGAGCGGCACGCCCCTGGCGTCGGCCACGCGGAACGCGAACTCCACCGCCGGAGCGGACCGCTCCGTGCCGTCGGTGCCGACCACCACGCCGCGGCGCTCCGCCCCGTCGGTCGGGCGCACCACGACGACGGGGCAGGGTGCGTGCTTGGACACCGCGACGCTGACCGAGCCGAGCAGCAGGCTGGCCACCGGCCCGCGGCCACGGGAGCCGACGGCGAGCAACGCTGCGTCGTCGGCCACGCCCAACAGCGCCTCACGGGCGTCGACCTGCCGCAGCACCTGGTGGACGGCGAGGTCCGGCCGGCCGGCGAGGACCTGGGCGGCGGCCTCGGCGAGCACGGAGTGCCCCGCGGCTCGCTCCTCCTCGATCAGCCGCCCGTGGTCGATGCCCGCCCGGTCCATCCAGGCACTGCCGACCAGCGGGAGCACCCCCAGGGCGTGCACCAGCACCAGCGGGCGGTTCTCTAGCTGGGCCTGCGCCGCGGCCCACTCCAGAGCGTGCCGCGAGCCGGACGAGCCGTCGACGCCGACGACGACAGCGCCGGCAGGGATCTGCGAGGTCTCCATGTGCTCATCGTCGCGCGCCCCGGCGGGCCGGCCCACCGGCTCGGGTCCTCAGGTGCCGGGCCCTTGGTCCAGCCGGGGTGAGAGCCCGGGCGGGGTTCTCGGCACGCTCGACCACCGGAGCGCGCTCAAGTGCGAGGCCGGACAGGGCCGGGGAACCCGGGACGCGGACGGGCTCGGACGCCTAGGCTCGGGGCCAACGGCCCGTCCCGGGGCGAGCCCGGCAAGGAGGAGGATCGTCGGTGCAGGAATCGTGCGAGCTCAGCCCTGCCGAGTGCGAGACGCTGCTGCGCGCGGGGGTCGTGGGCCGGGTCGCGCTCTCGACCGCCGCCGGTCCCGAGATCTTCCCGATGAACTACGTGGTGCTCGGCGAGGCGGTCTTCATGCGCACCGCCCCCGACAGCGTGCTCGGCAGCCGGGCCCACCACGCACCCCTGGCGTTCGAGGTCGACCAGATCGACCACGAGAACCAGCGTGGTTGGAGCGTGGTCGTGCACGGCACCGGCGAGTGGGTGACCGACCCCGGTGAGTTGGAGCAGCTAAGGCACGGGTGGTCGCCCCGCCCGTGGGTGTCGGGCACCCGCGACCGACTGCTGCGGCTGCCCTGGACCAGGATCAGCGGCCGCCGCATCGGCCACGGCTGGGACCCCGCCTCCTCGATGCCGGCCCGACGGATCGGCTGAGCGCGATGACCCCGCCCGAGGCACCCCGCAGGAAGGCCACGGCCAAGCGATCCAGGACCGGCCAGCGCAAGGCCGCCGGCCGCCAGGTCGACGCGACAGCGCCCGCTGAAGAGCCGACCGAGCAGGCAGTCGACCAGGCCACCGACCAGCCCACCGAACAGCCGGATCACCCCGCCGGGACGGCTCCCGGGTCGGCCGCCGACATCGCCGCGGACATCTCGGCCGAGCAGGCGAGGACCCAGGACGCCCCCCACGACGCCGAGGGGCTCGGCGACCCGTCGACCACCGCCGACGTGCTCCTCAGCGACGGCTCGGTCGGCCGCATCCGCGCACTGCGCCCCGACGACGAGGAGGCGCTCGACCGACTGCACGACCGGGTCTCCGACGAGAACCTGCGGCTTCGCTTCTTCTCGGCCAGCCGCAAGGCCTCGCGCGACTACGTCGACCACCTGCTGCGCGACGAGGGGCCGCTAGTGCTGGTCGCCGAGGCCCGGGCAGCCGGCGACTCCGGCCGCGAGATCGTCGCCCTGGGCACCGCCGAGCCGATCGGCCCCGAGGTCGCCGAGATCGCGTTCCTCGTCGACGACTCCAACCACGGTCGTGGCCTGGGCAGCCTGCTGCTCGAACACCTCGCCGCGCTCGGCCGTGCTCACGGGATCCGTCGCTTCGAGGCCGAGGTGCTGGCCGAGAACCACGCGATGCTCGGGGTGTTCCTCGCCGCCGGCTTCACCACCACACGTCATCCCGAGGCCGGTGAGGTCCACGTCGAGATGGACACCGTGGCCTCGGCCCGGGCGGTCGCGGCGGCGGACGAGCGCGAGGCGCGAGCCGAGACCCGGTCGCTCCGGCCGCTGCTCTACCCCCGGTCGGTCGCCGTGGCGGGAGTCCGCGCCGACGGCAGCGGGGTCGGTGCGGCAGCCCTGCGCACGATCGCGGGATCGGGCTTCGGCGGACCCGTCTATGTCGTGCACCCGCGGGCCGCGAGGGGGCGTCGGATCGCCGGCGTCCCGGCGTACCGCTCCGTGACGAAGATCCCCGAGCACGTCGACCTCGTGGTGGTGGCCGTGCCGGCCGCGAACGTCATCGCCGCCCTCGAGGACGCGGCCGCGGCGGGCGTGGGAGCGGCCGTGGTGGTGACGTCCGGCTTCGCCGAGATGGGGGAGGAGGGGGCGCGCCTGCAGGCCCGGATGCTCGACCTGGCCCGAGCCAGCAGCATGCGGATCGTCGGCCCGAACTCCCTGGGTGTCATCGCCAACCACGTCGACCTGCGCCTCAACGCCACCTTCAGCGGCGAGGAGCCTCCGGTGGGCGGGCTCGCGGTGGCCACCCAGTCCGGAGGCGTCGGGATCGTCATCGACGACCTCGCCCGTGAGCTCGGCCTCGGCGTCGGCGCGCTGGTCTCCCTGGGCGACAAGGTCGACGTCTCGAGCAACGACCTGCTGGCCGCCTGGCGCGACGACGAGCACGTGGCCGCCGCCGCGCTCTACCTGGAGTCCTTCGGAAACGCGCCGAAGTTCGTGCGGTTCGCGCGCAGGTTCTCCGAGCGCAAGCCCCTCCTCGCGGTGCTCGGCAGCCGCTCCGTGCGGCGCGGTGGTGTCGAGGCGAAGCAGCACGTCGGCGTCGACGCGCTGTTCGCCCAGAGCGGGGTGATCTCCTGTCAGAGCGCCGAGGAGATGGTCGAGGCCGCGCTGCTGCTGACCCAGCAGCCGCTGCCTCGGGGCCCCCGCGTCGGCATCCTGTCCAACGCCCAGGGCCTGGGCAATCTCGCCGCCGACGCGGCCGAGGAGTGGGGCCTGGTGGTCCCGGAGCTCTCCGAGGAGCTGTGGCAGCGGATCACGCGCGACGCCGTCGGCTTCGGCACCAGCCGCAACCCCGTCGACGCCGGGATCAGTGCCGGTGCCGGCCAGATCGCGGCGATCGCCGAGGAGCTGGTCGCCTCCGGGGAGATCGACGCCATGATCGTGGTGCTGGTCTCGACCCAGGTCATCGACGTCGCGGCGGCCGTCGAGGAGGCGCCACGCATCCGGCGCCGCCACCCGGAGCTTCCGGTGCTGATCGTGCCGATCGGTGGCCTGCAGGCGGTGCCGACGCCGCTCGACGGCGTCACGAGGTTCGGCTCGGCACGCGCCGCGGCCCGGGCGCTGGGCCGTGCCTGGAGGTACGCCGAGTGGCTGAGCGTCGCCCGCGAGCCCCTGGCCGGCGTCGACGCCGAGCGCGGATCGCGGGCGCGCGCGCTCGCCGACGACCTGCTGGGCTTCCCGGACTCGGGCTCCTGGCTCGGGCCGGAGGCGACCGAGCGGCTGCTGGGCGACTACGGACTGGCGCCGATCGGCCCCGTCGTGCAGGACCCGGTGACCGCTGCCCAGTCGTCGACGGAGATCGGGTTCCCCGTGGCGGTGAAGGTGGCCGGTCGGGACATCGTCCACAAGACCGAGCGGGGTCTGGTCCGGGTGGGGCTGCGCTCCGCCGCCGAGGTGGTCACCGCGGTCCGGGCCTTCGAGCGCGAGCTCGGCCACGAGGACATCGCGGTCCGGGTGCAGCCGGTGGTCGCGGGCACCGAGGTGGCGCTGTCGGTGCGCAGGGACCCCGTCTTCGGACCGCTGGTGACGGTCTCGGGCGGCGGCCTGTCCAGCGAGCTGTGGGACGACCGGGTGCGGCTGGTGCCACCGGTGACCCGCGGCGATGCCTCGCGTGCGTTGCGGGCGTTGCGCGCGTGGCCGGCCCTCGACGCCAGCCCGCAGCGGGACCTGGAGCTGGAGGCACTCGAGCGACTGGTCGTGCAGGTGGGGCAGCTGGCCGAGGAGGTGCCGCAGATCGCCGAGCTCGACGTCAACCCGGTGATCGTCGGCGACGGATGCGCCTGCCTGGTCGACGTCAACGTGCGGCTCGGGCCCCTGGACCAGCTCGATCTCGGGGTGCCGCGTCAGCTGCGGCGGAGCCTGCCGGTGCGGTGACCCACGCCGCTCGCGGCTGGAGGCGCCAGGTCGATGACCCGGTCGACGAGGTCCAGCCCGACGGGGCTGTGGGTGATCCAGACGATGCTGCGCGCCGGGCCGGAGCCGGCGTCGCGTGCCAGCAGCTCGGCGGCCAGCTCGGTGGCGGTGGCGTGGTCGAGGTGCGCGGTCGGCTCGTCGAGCACCAGGACCGGCTGGTCGGCCAGCAGCGACCGGGCCACCGCTATCCGGGCGCGTTCGCCCCCGGAGACATGGGCGTGACCGTCACCGAGCCAGGTGTGCAGGCCGGCGGGGAGGGTGTCGAGCCAGCCGCCGAGCCGGGCCTGCCGCAGCGCTGTCTCGACCTCGGCGTCGCTCGCGCCCGGCCGGGCGAAGCGGACGTTCTCGACGAGGGTGCTGGCGAAGACGTGCGGGTCGTCGTCGACCAGCCCGACGCGGCCGCGCACGTCGTCGAAGGACAGCGCGTCCAGGGGGGCGCCACCGAGACGCACCTCGCCGCCGGCGGGGTCGAGGAAGCGCAGCAGCATCGCGGCGAGCGTGCTCTTGCCACACCCGGACGGGCCGATCACGCCCACCCGCTCACCGGGCCGGACCTGCATGGAGAGGCCGCGTAGCGCCGGCTCGTCCAGGCCCCAGCCCCCGGTGACGTCGTCGACCTCCACCAGACTGCCGTGCGGCGGTGTCGTGGTGACCGTGTCGCGCACCGCGGGGGCGGTCGCTTCGAGCGCGTGCAGGCGGTCGGCGGCCGCCGAGGTGCGGGCGGAGAGCGCGCCGGCGTCGGCGGCCGGGGTGATCACGTCGCCGAGCGCCAGCGGCATCAGCACGAGCAGCGCCATCAACGGCCCGCTGAGGGTGCCGTCGCCCACACGCGGATCGGCCACGTGCGCGACGAGGGCCACCCCGGCGCCGGCGACGAGCAGCACCAGGGCTCGCGCCGTCGCCAGCCAGGCGGCCGCGCGGACGGCGGCCGCCCCCATCCGGTCGCTGATCGTCGCCACGCGGTCCGTCGTGGAGGCGTCGGCCTGCCACATGAGCAGCTCCTGCGCGGTCTGGGCGGTCTCGAGCACCACCGCCGACAGCCGCCCACGGGTCTCGACCGCGGCACGCTCGGCCCGTCCGGCACCGATCCTGGCCAGCACGAAGGCGGCCAGACCGCCGAGGGCCGCGCCGCCGCCGATCACGGGTGCCGCCGCCGGCAGCAGCATCGCGGCGACCAGCGAGGCGAGCAGGGCGACGATCGCGAGCTGGCGGACCGGCATCCGCACCCGGAGCTCACGGTCGACGACGCTGTCGACGTCGTCGACGATCGAGGCCAGCACGTCGCCCCGGCGCCGGCCCAGTCGGCCGGGCGTGAGCGGCACCACCGCGTCGTACACCTCGACGCGCCGGTCGGCGAGCATCCGCAGGGCCACGTCGTGGGAGCGCAGCCGTTCGGCGTAGCGCAGCACGGGCCGGGCCAGGCCGAAGGTGCGGACCCCGACGATCGCGACCATCAGCGTGAGCACGGGCGGGTGGGTGGAGGCCTGCACGATGAGCCAGCCGGCGGTGGCGGTGAGCGCGACGCCGGACGCGGAGGCCAGGGCGCCCACCGCGGTGCTGCCCCACAGGGAGCGCGAGGAGGTGGTCGACCGCGCGGGCCCGGGCGTGTCGACCGACTCGGCGGCCACGGCGCGCCGCGTCACCGTGGACGCCGTCGGGTGGACCGCTGGGGCAGGCACCGCGGGAGTGCCCCTGCCGGGCAGCTCGACGACGTGGTCGGCCAGGTCGACGATCGTGGGACGGTGGGCGACGACCAGCACCCCGCGGGTGCGCCCGAGCTCGACGATCGTGTCGGCGATCACGCGCTCGGTCAGCTCGTCGAGGTGCGCGGTGGGCTCGTCCAGGAAGACCCAGGGCCGGTCGGCCAGCACCACCCGGGCCAGGGCGAGCCGAGCCCGTTCGCCGGCGGACAGCGAGGCGCCGTCCTCGCCCAGGGGCGCCTCGAGACCACCGTCGAGGCCGCGCACCCGCTCCTCCAGCGCCACGGCCCGGAGTGCCGACCACAGTCGCTGCTCCGAGGCGTCGGGCGCGGCCAGCCGGAGGTTCGCCGCGATGCTGCCGGCGACGAAGACCGGGCGCTGGGGCAACCAGCCGATCCGGCGGCGCCAGGCGTCGCCCGCGACCTCGACCCCGTCGACGCTGACCGTGCCGTCGTGGGGGAGGAGGTCTGCCAACGCGGCCAGCAGGGTGGACTTCCCGCAGCCGGACGGCCCGGTGAGCACGGTGACGCCGCGCGGGAGCACGAGCGCGTCGACCTTCTCGACGGCGGGGCTGGTGCGGCCCGGATAGGTCACGGTGAGATCGCGGACCACCAGCGGGGCGTCCACGTCCGGACGGCCCCCGGCCGCCCGCGCCGCTCCTCCCGGCCCGGCGAGGTCGGGTCCCCCCACGGCCAGTGCGTCGACCGCCTCGAAGGTCGCGATGCCCTCGGCGGCGGCGTGGAACTCCGCGCCGACCCGGCGCAGCGGCCAGTAGGCCTCTGGGGCGAGGAGGAGCACGAGCAGGGCGGTCTGCAGGTCGAGGCCGCCGTCGGCGAGGCGGACGCCGACGACGACGGCGACCAGGGCCACGCTGAGCGTCGCCACCAGCTCCAGCACCGCGGAGGAGGCGAACGCGATGCGCAGGGTGCGGAGCGTGGCGATGCGATAGCGGTCGGTGATGTCGCGGATCGTGCGTGACTGGTGGCCGGCGCGCCGATGCGCGACCAGCGTCGGTAGCCCGCGGACGACGTCGACGAAGTGGCCCGACAGCGACGCCATCGCCCGCCACTGCTCCTCGGCGCGGTCCCGGGTGGCCAGCCCGACCAGCGCCCCGAAGACCGGCACCAGGGGCAGGGTGGAGGCGACGATCACGAAGCTGAGCAGATCCTGGCTCGCGATCACCGCCAGCGTCAGGAGCGGCAGCACCCCCGCCAGGACCAGGGCCGGCAGATAGCGGGTCAGGTAGGGCTCGGCGGCGGTGACCCCGCGCGTGGCGAGCACCGACAGCTCCCCTGTGGACGCCGACCTGCCGCCGGCGCCGTTGCGCAGGATGGCCGCGATGATCCGGCGGCGCATCCGGGTGCCGACCCGCGCGGCGGCCTGGGCGGCCAGCACGTCGCCGACCCAGCCCACGGCGGCGCGGGCGGCGAAGACGATCAGCACCAGACCGGCCCAGTCCTCGAAGGGCCGCTGCTCGACGACCGCCACGACCAGGCCGGTGACGACCCACGCCTGGACGATCACCAGCACGGCGCCGACGACGCCGGCGGCACCGACGCCGAGCAGCTGGCGCCAGGCAGGCGCCAGCTGCTCGCGAAGCCGTGGGTCGGTGGGCTTCACGCGGCCTCCCGAGATCTCACCGCGGGCGCTCAGCGATCTCCCGCGAGCACCGGCTCGGGGATGTGGTGCACCGAGATGCGGCGGCGGAACACCCAGTAGGTCCAACCCTGGTAGAGCAGGACGATCGGGGTGAAGATGACCGCGGTCACGGTCATGATCTTCAGGGTGTAGTCGGTCGCCGACGCGTTGGTCGTGGTCAGGCTGACGCCGTCGGCGAGCGTCGTGGGCATCACGTCGGGGAAGAGGGCCAGGAACAGGCCGGCGACCCCGAGAGCGATCGCCACGAAGGTGCCGAGGAAGCCCCAGCCCTCGCGACCGGCGGCCACCGCCACCAGTCCGCCGACCAGCGCCACGGCGGCCAGCAGGAACGCCACCGCGGACCAGGCGTCACCGGTGGAGTACTGGGTCCAGCCCAGGAACACCACGGTGACGCCGGCGGCCACCAGACCGATGCGACCGGCGAGGGCACGGGCCTCCCGGCGGATCGGGCCGTCGGTCTTGAGGGCGATGAACATCGCGCCGTGGGTCAGGAAGAGCAGCAGCGTGGTCGCGCCACCGAGCAGGGCGTAGGGGTTCAGCAGGTTGAAGAAGCCGCCGGTGTACTCCATGTCCGCGTCGATCGCGACGCCGCGCAGGATGTTGCCGAAGGCCACGCCCCACAGCAGCGCGGGCACGAACGAGCCGACGATGATCGCCGCGTCCCAGCGTGCGCGCCAGGTGTCGTCGTCCCGCTTGGCGCGGTACTCGAAGGCCAGGCCGCGGACGATCAGCGCGAGCAGGATCAGCAGCAGTGGGAGGTAGAACCCGCTGAACAGCGTGGCGTACCACTCGGGGAAGGCCGCGAACGTGGCGCCGCCGGCGACCAGCACCCACACCTCGTTGCCGTCCCAGACCGGGCCGATCGTGTTGATCATGACGCGCCGCTCGCGCTCGTTCTTGCCGAGCACGGGCAGCAGCATGCCGACCCCGAAGTCGAACCCCTCGAGGGTGAAGTAGCCGATCCAGAGGACGGCGATCAGGATGAACCAGACGGTGGTGAGTTCCATGATGGGGTCTCCGGTCGCTCAGTAGGCGAACGCCAGCGGGCGGTCGGGGTCGTTGTCCGGACGGTCCGGTGGGAGGTCCTCGTCGGCGATCTCGTCGGCGCCCTTGCGGCCGAAGTGCAGGATCAGCTTCACCTCGACCACCGCGAGCACGCCGTAGACCGCCGTGAGCGAGATCAGCGAGATCATCATCTCGGTGGCGCTGACCCCGGGGGAGACTGCCGACGCGGTCGTCATCAGCCCGAACACGGCCCACGGCTGGCGGCCCATCTCGGTGAAGATCCACCCGAAGGAGTTCGCGAACAACGGCATGAACGGCAGCGTGACCGCGAGCCAGAAGAGGACCGTGCTGGTCGGCGTCCGCCCCTTGCGCGTGGCCCACAGGATCCAGGCGGCGGCGAACGCGGCCACGAAGCCGAGGCCCATCATCAGCCGGAAGGTCCAGTAGGTCAGCGGGATGTAGGGCGTGTAGTCACCGGGGGAGTAGTACTTCTCGCCCGGGTCCTGCCCGTAGGTCTCCTGGTACTTCTCGCGCAGGTCGTTGATGCCCTGCACCTCGCCGTCGGTGGTGCCCGTGGCCAGGAACGACAGCAGGTTCGGCACCTCGATGGAGAACTTCTCGGTCTTCCCGTCGGGGGTCCCGTAGGTGAAGATCGAGAACGGCGCGGACTCCTCGGTGTCGTAGAGCGCCTCCGCGGCGGCCATCTTCATCGGCTGCACGTCGGTCATGATCTTGCCCTGCACGTCGCCGGAGACCGCGACGCCGAGCCCCGACACCAGCACGATCCACGCGGCCGTGCGCACCGCGGTGCGGTACATGGGCTTGTCGGTGGGCTTGGTCTTCTGCCGCACCAGGTGCCAGTAGGAGAAGCCGATCACGAACGCGGCGCCGGTCATGTACGCCGCGAGGACGGTGTGCGGGAACGTCACGAGCTGCACCTTGTTGAACAGCACCGCCGCGAAGTCGTTCATCTCCGCGCGTCCGGTCTCGGGGTTGAACTCGTAGCCCACCGGGTTCTGCATCCAGGAGTTCGCCGCCAGGATGAAGTAGGCGGAGAAGAGGGTGCCGACGTGCACGATGGCCATGCAGGCCGCGTGCAGCTTGCCCGGCAGTCGGTCCCAGCCGAAGATCCACAGGCCGAGGAACGTCGACTCGAGGAAGAACGCGAGGAGGCCCTCGATGGCCAGAGGTGCGCCGAAGATGTCGCCGACGAAGCGGGAGTAGTCGCTCCAGTTCATGCCGAACTGGAACTCCTGCACGATGCCGGTGACGACACCGATGGCGAAGTTGATCAAGAACAGCTTGCCGAAGAACTTGGTGAGCCGGAGCCACATGGGGTTGCGGGTGCGGAGCCAGGCGATCTCGTAGCCGGCCACGATCGCCGAGAGCCCGATGCTGATCGGCACGAACATGAAGTGGTACACGGTCGTGATGGCGAACTGCCACCGGGCGATGTCGAGGGGGTCCACGGAGTCTCCTGACAGCAGGGATTGCTCAGATGTCTTGACGCTAAGAGAGTTCGCGGAGGGCGGGCACGGTCCGCCGACCCGAAGCCCGCAGGACCAACGTCCCGCGGGCCGGGACCTTCGGCCCGGGCGAACCCGGCGCCGTCGTGGTGTCGCTCACAGCGCCCCCGGGAACGCAGGTGGGACGCGCCTTGGTGAGGGCGTCCCGGGTCAGGCCAAGACGCTGTCGACCGGTCGCCGCGGGGTGCGTGGCAGGGTGCTCCTGCCGATCGCCTGCCACCCGATGCGGACCAGGATCTGCGGGGCGTTCATGCTGCGGAAGACCTCGTGGTAGAGGGCGAGCCGGGTCTCCTCGACCTCGATCACCTGGCTCAGCGGCACCACCGACAGTCCGTCGTAGGTCGCCTGCAGCCAGACGGCGCTGAGCGTCTCCCCGGCACGCAGCCACGCCAGCGGGGTGTCGGATCCGGTGCAGATCGCGAGCAGTCCGTCGGAGCTCTCGACCAACTCCTGGTGGGCGTCGGGGTAGAGACCGTGGCCGAAGCGCGCCCGTCGGTTGCGGGGGTAGTAGTCGACCCGGGGGACCGCACCGGAGGGGATGCCGTCCTCGCGGCTGTGGTCGATCCACAGGCCCTCCTCGGCGGCGTAGCGCTCGTCGGCCTCCTGCCGGGTCATCGCCCGGCTGACCAGGAGCTCGACGCGGAACCGCGAGGTCACATCGGTCAGCGGGAGCACCTCGGCGCCCCAGTCCTCGCCCGCTGCGGCGAGACGGTCGAGCCGCTCGACGGGCACCGGCCACGAGGTGAACCGGCGGCGATCGGTGCAGCGCTGCTCCAGGGCGGCGAGCCGATCCACGGCCGCGGGCGTCCGGTGGCCGGGCGAGAGATCGATGACAGCCAGCAGGTCCTCGTCGTCCGGGTCGGGGAGCCGGGTCACCTCGGCCGCCAGGCCCAGTCCGGCCGCGGCGACCTGGACGTGGTGCAGCGCGGTCCCGCAGCTGATCATCAGGTTCCGGCCCTGCGGGTCGGCGACCGGCAGTTGCCGGCTGCGGTCGGCACGCAGCGTCAGGCGGTCACCGTCGATCCGCCACAGCCAGGGCTGGGTGTTGTGGATGCTCGGGGCCAGGCAGGCGAGCTCGACCACGCGGCGAGCCTGCTCGGTGAGCACGTGCTCGACGGGCATCGACTGGACGTTCATCGGTTTCCTTCGCTGAATGTGCGTCCGGCCGGAGCCGGACCGCCTGGTCACATCTGCCTGGTCGGATCTGCCTGTGCGGTGTCTGTGCAGTGCCTGGTCACGTCCACGGTCGCTCCCGGCGGCGTGTCGCCCAAGGGCCGTACGTCCTGTTGGCCGGGTGACCAATGGCGCCAGCGGCCGGGAGCCCAGATGACCGTGCCGCGCCGCGCGGTGGAGGTCCCCGGCCGCGACGGCGTCGCCATCGCCGAGGCGCGGGTGGCGGCGCGACCGGTCAGGTGATGCGGACCCCGACGACGCCGGGGACGGTGCTGACCGCGACCTGGGCGAGCGAGCGGTCCTCGTGGGAGGCAGGGCCGTTGACCTCGACGACCCCCTCGCGGACCTCGACGAGCCAGTCGGCGTGGCCGAGCTGGTTGAGGAGCTGGTCGATCTCGTGCTCCAGCGTGCTGTCGGCCCGCGCCAGCAGTTGGACGACGTCGCTGCGGCTGACCATGCCGAGCACCCGCTCGTGGCGGTCGACGACCGGCAGGCTCTTCACGCTCGTGGAGGTCATCACGTCGACGGCCACGGCGAGGTCGGTGTGCGGTTCCACCGTGACGGCGTGCCGGGTGAGCACCTCGTCGACGACGCGCGGCGGGGTGATCGAGTCGACGTCGGCATCGGCTCCGGGGGCGGCCGAGCGTGCATCCGGCGCGACCGAGTCGCGGATCAGGTCCGCTTCGCTGACCACGCCCTGGATCCGGCCGGCGCCGTTGACGACCGGGAGCGAGGTCACGCGGTAGCGCGCCATGAGCGTGAGCGCCTGCTTGATCGTCGTCCCGGTGCGCACGGTTACCGGATGCGGTGTCATCACGTCCTGCACCAGCATGGTGGCTCTCCTCCTCGACGGCCCCAGTAGCTCTTGGGGTCAGCGTGCGGCCTGAGGCTGGTCCGGGGGCAGGGACGAAAGTCCCGCGTCGCGCAGGCCGGGTACCGGGCGGCGCACGCGCGAGCGGCAGCGTCTCGGCGGGGCGGGCGACCGGCGCCGGCCGGGCGGGGGCCCGCCCTCGACGCGGAAGGGCCGAGTCGTTGCCGCCGCACGGGCGCGGACCGGGTACCTTGGTGCCCATGTCAGACCAGGGACCCGCAGAGGCCGAGGGCGCGACCGGACCGATCCGCGTGTTCCTCCTCGACGACCACGAGATCGTGCGCCGGGGCATCAAGGAGCTGCTCGAGAGCGAGGGCGACATCACCGTGATCGGTGAGTCGGGTCTCGCGGAGGAGGCCGCGAGGCGGATCCCCGCCCTGCGCCCCGACGTCGCGATCCTCGACGGCCGGCTCCCCGACGGCTCCGGCATCGACGTGTGCCGTGAGGTGCGCTCGCGCGATCCCAAGATCGCCGCGCTGATCCTCACCTCCTACGACGACGACGAGGCGCTGTTCTCGGCGATCATGGCGGGAGCGGCGGGCTACATCCTCAAGCAGGTGCGGGGCAACGACTTCATCGACACGGTGCGCCGGGTCGCCGCCGGCCAGTCGATGCTCGACCCGGCGGTCACCGCCCAGGTGCTCGAGCGACTGCGCAGCGGCCCCAAGGTCGACCCCTCGCTGAAGCAGCTGACCTCCCAGGAGCACAAGATCCTGGAGCTGATCGGGCAGGGCATGACCAACCGGCAGATCGCCGAGACGCTGTTCCTGGCCGAGAAGACCGTGAAGAACTACGTCTCCTCGATGCTCTCCAAGCTCAACTTGGAGTCCCGCACCCAGGCCGCCATCTTCGCGAACAAGCACCTGAAAGACTGACGCCCGGGGCCGCTCACCGACAGTGGGCCTACGGTGGGACGTCTGACCCGGGACTTTGGTCCCGGACGGGTGCCTGAGTTGCTAGCGTCATGGTCGTCCGCGATGCCCCCGGGCGGACGACGAGGAGTCGAAGGATGAGCATGCCCCCGAGGCGGGCCGACGGCCCGGCCGAGCAGGCCGACCCCCTGGTGCGATCGCACTCGGTGACCGGGCCTGGGTCCGAGAGCGAGCAGACGCTGGCCGAGACCGACTTCGACGCGTTGCTGCGCGAGGTGCTCAACCGGGTCCACGGGGTGCTCGACGAGCGCCAGCGCTGGGAGCTCCTGCTCGAGGCCGTGGTGACGATGGCCGCCGACCTCTCCCTCGACGGCCTCCTGGCCCGGATCGTGGAGATCGCCACCGACCTCGCCGGCGCGAAGTACGCCGCGCTCGGCGTCCTCGGCGTGGGGCCGCAGCGCCGGCTTCGCACCTTCATCCACCACGGCATCACCACCGAGAAGGTCCTCGACATCGGCGACCTTCCGCACGGTTTCGGCCTGCTCGGGCTCATCATCGACCGACCCGAGCCGCTCCGTCTGCACGACATCGCCGAGCACCCCGCCTCGGTCGGGTTCCCGGCCAATCACCCGCCGATGAGCTCGTTCCTGGGGGTGCCCGTGCGCACCCGCGACAAGGTCTTCGGCAACCTCTACCTCACCGAGAAGCTGGGTGGCGGCGACTTCACCGCCGAGGACGAGCGGATCGTGGTGGCCCTCGCTGCGGCCGCCGGCGTCGCGATCGAGAACGCCCGGCTCTACGAGGAGGCGGCCAGGCGTGAGCGCTGGTTGGCCGCCACGGCCGAGATCACCGGCCTGCTCTCCGGCTCCGCCGCCGGGCACGAGGCGCTGCAGGCGGTGGCGGACCGGGCACGCGAGGTGGCCGGAGCCGACGTCGCGTGGATCATGACCGGCGCTCCCGAGGGCGATCTCGAGGTACAGGTCGTGGCCGGGACGACCGCCGACCTGCGTCGCGGTCGGCAGATCCCCCTCGACGGGTCCCAGGTGCGCGGGGTGATCCGCACCGGCACCCCGATCTCGGTGGAGCGCCTGGCCAGCGGGCTGCTCGACAGCGGCTGGGACGGCCCCGAGCTCGGGCCGGCGATCGTGGTCCCGCTGCGCAACGCCTCGGGCACCGAGGGCGTCCTCGCCCTGGCCTGGACACCCGATCGGGTCGACTCGTTCCACGCGGTCGACGCGAGCCTGCCGGCGAGCTTCGCCGAGCAGGCCGCCCTGGCGTTGCAGGTCGCGCGCGCCCGCGAGGACCAACAGCGGCTCGCGGTCTTCGAGGACCGCGACCGGATCGGCCGCGACCTCCACGACCTGGTGATCCAGCGGCTCTTCGCCGTGGGCCTCTCGCTGCAGGGGGCGGTGCGGCACGTGCAGGTCGAGGAGGTCGGACAGCGGCTGACCGCCGCGGTCGACGACCTCGACGCGACGATCAAGGACATCCGGCGAACGATCTTCGCGCTGGGCTCGATGGACCACGCGGCCGACATCCAGGCCGAGGTCACCCGCATGGTGGACCGCGCTGCCGGCACCTTGAAGTTCCGGCCGAGCCTGCGGTTCGAGGGCCCGGTCCGGAGCCGGATCAGCCCCGCCGTGGCCCCCGACATCCTGGCCGTGCTCGGTGAGGCGCTGTCGAACGCGTCGCGCCACGCGGAGGCCGACACCGTCGAGGTGGAGCTCTCGGTCGACGACGAGGTCGTCCTGACCGTCGCCGACGACGGGCGGGGCATCCCCGAGGAGGTCGCCGAGAGCGGCCTGCGCAACATGCGGCGCCGCGCCGAGGCACTCGGTGGGCACTGCGAGGTGGAGTCGGGCACCGGCGAGGGCACCGTCGTCCGCTGGGCTGTTCCGCTGTCCTGACCGGCGCGACCTCTGCGGCTCGACCGCGGCCGCCGGTACAGGCTGTCCGCACGGGCCGAAAGTCCCTGTTGGTCCGGGCCTTGCCGCGGGATCGTGGGAGGAGAGGCGACGGGAGAGGAGCTCGCCATGCTGACCACCAAGCCCCGCAAGATCCTCGTGGCGCTCGGCCCGAACGACGCGGTGGCCGCGACCGCATTCGCGGCCCAGGAGGCGGGCCGCCGTGGCTGCGGCGTGCATCTGGTGCACGTGGTGTCGAAGCTGGTCGGCGATGCGGCCGGTGAGGTCCGGATCACCGACGACCAGCTCTCCAACACCGGCTACCGGGTGCTGGCCGACGCCGCGCGTCGCCTGGAACACCAGCTGCCCGCGGAGCTGCCGGTCACCACCGAGCTCGTGTTCGGGCCGGTGGTCCGCACGCTGGCGGAGATGTCGGCACGGGCCTCGATGGTCGTGCTGCAGCGCCGCTCGCACCGACCGCTGGAGCGGCTGATCTCCGCCTCGGTGACCCACGGCCTGGTGGCCCGAGCACACGCCCCGGTGGTCTCGGTGCCCGAGGGCTGGCAGGCCGAGACGGACTCGGGCGCGGCGCACGGCGACGAGGCCGCCCACGACGTCCTGGTGGAGATGCCCGACTGAGCCGGGACGAGGCTGCCGGTCCGGTCCTCGGCATGCCACGAGGCCGGCCCCCTGCGGGACCGGCCTCGTGGATCCTGATCAGCCTTCGTGCCGCGGGCTCAGGTCGCCCGGACCGCCGTAGTCGCCACCGGGGGTGACGATCGTGCCGGCCTTGCCCTCGAGGATCGCCAGCGCGTCCTCGAGGCGGCCGATCGCGGCCATGTCGCCCGTGAGCTCGACGAACCGGCACACCGCCTCCACCTTCGGCCCCATGGAGCCGGCCGGGAAGTCCTCCCGGCGCAGCGCGGCGGGGGTGGCCCGCGGGATCGGCTCCGCGTCCGGTGTCCCGAAGCCCCGCACGACCTGCGGGACGTCGGTGAGCACCAGCAGCGCGTCCGCCTCGAGCGTCTCGGCGAGCACCGAGGCGGTCATGTCCTTGTCGACCACCGCCTCGACGCCCTCGAGGTGTCCGTCCTCGTTGCGGATGACCGGCACCCCACCGCCGCCGGCGCAGACCACGATCGCGCCGAGGTTGAGGAGCTGCCGGATCAGGCGCGTCTCGACGACCCGTCGGGGGACCGGCGAACCCACCACCCGACGCCAGTGCTGCCCGTCGGGCTTGACCACCCAACCGCGCTCGGCGGCCAGCCGCTTCGCGGTCTCCTCGTCATAGACCTCGCCCACGAACTTGGTGGGGTTGTCGAAGGCCGGGTCACTGGCCTCCACGAGGGTCTGGTTGACGATGGCCGCGACCTGGCTGCCCGGGATCGCGTTCTGCAGCGACTGCAGCAGCCAGTAGCCGATCATCCCCTGGGTCTGTGCCCCGAGCACGTCGAAGGGGTACGGCGTGGTCAGGTTGGGGTCCGAGGCGCTCTGCAGCGCCAGCACCCCCACCTGCGGCCCGTTGCCGTGGGTGATCACCAGCTGGTGCTTCTCGGCCAGTGGTGCCAACGCCTTGACCGCGCGGTCGACGTTCGCCTCCTGCACCTCGGCGTCCGGCTTCTGCCCGCGTTCGAGCAGGGCGTTGCCGCCGAGGGCGACGACGATCCGCATCTCAGGCGCCCAGCGTGGCCACGAGCACGGCCTTGATCGTGTGCATCCGGTTCTCGGCCTGGTCGAAGACGATCGAGTGCGGCGACTCGAAGACCTCGTCGGTGACCTCGAGCGACTCCATGCCGGTCTTCTGGAAGATGTCCTCGCCGACCTTGGTGTTGCGGTCGTGGAAGGCGGGGAGGCAGTGCATGAACTTGACCTGCGGGTTGCCGGTCGCCTTCACGACGTCCATGTTGACCTGGTAGGGCTTGAGCTGCTCGATGCGCTGGTCCCAGACCTCCTTGGGCTCACCCATCGAGACCCACACGTCGGTGTAGAGGAAGTCCACGCCCGCGACCCCGTCGGCGACCGACTCGGTGTGGGTGATGCGCGCACCGGTGCGGTCGGCGATCTCCCGGGCCTGGGCGATGACCTGCTCGTCGTTCCACAGCTCCTTGGGAGCCACGATCCGCACGTCCATGCCCATCATCGCGCCCGAGATGAGCAGCGAGTTGCCGACGTTGTTGCGAGCGTCGCCGAGGTAGGCGAAGGCGATGTCCTCGTCGCGCTTGCCGCTGTGCTCGCGCATCGTGAGCATGTCGCACAGCATCTGGGTCGGGTGCCACTCGTCGGTCAGGCCGTTCCACACCGGGACGCCGGCGTACTCGGCCAGGGTTTCGACGTTGGTCTGGGCCGAGCCGCGGTACTCGATGCCGTCGTACATCCGGCCGAGGACGCGGGCGGTGTCGGCCATCGACTCCTTGTGGCCGATCTGCGAGCCGCTCGGGTCGAGGTAGGTCACCTGGGCGCCCTGGTCGTAGGCCGCGACCTCGAACGCGCAGCGCGTCCGGGTCGAGGTCTTCTCGAAGATGAGGGCGATGTTCTTGCCGCTCAGGCGGGGCCGCTCGATGCCGGCGTACTTGGCGGACTTCAGGTCCGCGGAGAGGTCGAGCAGGAACTTCCACTCCTGGGGGGTGAAGTCGACCTCCTTGACGAAGCTGCGGTTGCGCAGGTTGAACGCCACGGCTCTAGATCCCTTCCCGCTCGATGGGGCAGCTCATGCAGCGCGGGCCGCCGCGGCCGCGTCCGAGCTCGTTGCCCTGGATGGTGACGACCTCGATGCCATTCTTCCGCAGGAAGGTGTTGGAGGTGACGTTGCGCTCGTAGGCCACGACCACGCCGGGGCTGACCGCCAGCACGTTGTTGCCGTCGTCCCACTGCTCGCGCTCGGCGGCGTGCACGTCCTGGGTGGGTGTGAGCACGTTGATGTGGTCGATGCCGAGTGCGTCCGCGATGGCCTGGTGCATCTGCTCGGGCGCGTGGGCGGTGACCTTCAGCTCGTACTCGCTGCCGTTGGGCTCGATCGTGTACGACGGCAGCATGCCGAGGCCGACGTACTTGGTGAAGGTGTCCTCGTTGACCATCGTCATCACGGTGTCGAGGTGCATGAAGGCGCGCTTCTGCGGCATCGACAGGGCCACGATCTTGGTGGCGCTGCCGGAGGCGAAGAGCCGGCGGGCGAGGCGCTCGACACCCGCGGGGGTGGTGCGCTCGCTCATCCCGACCAGGACCGCGCCGCGGCCGAGGACCAGGATGTCACCGCCTTCGGTGGTGGCGTAGCCGTTGGCGGAGCCGTCTCCCCAGACGTTGAACTCGGTGCCGGTGAAGTAGGGGTGCCAGCGGTAGATCGCCTCGTAGTGGATCGTCTCGCGCATCCGGGCGCGCTTGCGCATCGAGTTGATCGACACGCCGTCGAAGACCCACGCGGAGGTGTCCCGCGTGAACAGGTGGTTGGGCAACGGCGGAAGCAGCAGGTCGTCGAGGCCGAGGGCGTGCACGACGACGGACGGCGGCTCCTCGATGTACTCGAGCAGCTCACGCTTGGTCATGCCGCCGATGAGGAACTCGGTCAGCTCGGCGTCGTCCATGTTGGCGAACAGCTCGTAGAGGGCGTCCATGGCCATCGGGCCGTAGACGCGCTCGTCGAGCGACTCGGTGAGGATGTGCTTGCGTGCCTCGGGGATCGCCACGGTGTCGCGGAGCAGCTCGTCGAGGAGGTGGACCTGGACGCCGAGGTCCCGCAGGGTCTCTGCGAAGGCATCGTGTTCCTGCTTGGCCCGCTTGACCCACAAGACGTCGTCGAAGAGGAACTCGTCCTTGTTCGTCGGGGTCAGTCTCTTCAGCTCGAGGTCGGGCCTGTGCAGGATCGCCTGTCGCAGACGGCCGACCTCGGAGTCGACATGAAGGGTGGTCATGTCATGTTCCGCCTTTCTCTAGGTGACCTCAGTGTGCCTCGCGCGCGCGGTATAGAAGCAGGGGGAGAAAGTCCTCTGACCAGGTGCCCATTGGCACATCTGCCAGGGGAGCGCCAGATGGTTCCTTGGGATCGGCCCGCTGTGACACCAACGTGAAAGAGGCAACCACCCATGGCCAACCACCAAGCAGCCGCGAGACCCGCGGCTCGGAAGAGCGAGAAGAAGGGCTTCCGGTTCCCGAGCGCCTTCTCGGTGCTGTTCGCCGTCACCATCGGCGTCTGGCTCCTGGCCTTCATCATCCCCACCGGCAGCTACCAGACCGACGCAGAGTCAGGTCGCCCGATCCCGGGCAGCTACGAGGGAACCGACAGCGCGATGTCGTTCGGCGACCGGGTCATGGACCTGTTCCTGTCGCCGATCAACGGCCTCTACGGTGTGATGAGCGGCGAGACCGGCTTCATCGGCCCCTACGAGACCGGTGACCTCTACGGCGCAGCCGGCGTGTTCATGTTCGTCATCGCGATCGGCATCTTCATCACGATGTCGATGCAGACCGGCGCGATCGACAACGGCATCGCCCGTATCGCCCACCGGATGAGCGCCAAGGGCACGATGCTGATCGTGGTCCTGATGGTGCTGTTCTCGATCGGCGGCACCACCGAGGGGATGGCCGAGGAGACCCTGGGCTTCTACGCTCTGGTGATCCCGCTGATGCTGGCCCTCGGCTACGACCGCATGGTCGCCGCGGCCACGATCCTGGTCGGCGCCGGCATCGGCGTGCTGGCCTCCACCGTGAACCCGTTCGCCACCGGCGTCGCCTCCGGCGCCTCCGACATCTCGATCGGCGACGGCATCGCCTTCCGGTTCCTGATGTACCTGGTGCTGGTCCCGGTCGGCATCTGGTGGGTCACCCGCTACGCCCGCAAGGTGAAGGCCGACCCGAGCCGCTCGATGGTCGGACACGTCGAGGGTGACGACGAGCTGAAGCTGCAGGGGCTGCGCGACGTGCAGGCCCTCACCGGCCGCGAGAAGACCGTGCTGTCCATCGTCGGCGTCACGTTCGCGTTCATGATCTACGCGATCGTCCCGTGGGCGCAGGTCATCAACGGCCCTGACGCGGCGTCCTACGGATGGCAGCTCGACTGGTACTTCCCCGAGCTCGCCGCCCTGTTCCTGGTCATGTCGCTCGTCGTCGGCCTGATCGGCGGACTGGGGGAGAAGGGCATGACCGACACCCTGGTCAAGGGTGCGGGCGACTTCATCGGCGTCGGCCTGATCATCGTCCTGGCGCGTGGCGTCACCGTGATCATGAACAACGCGGAGATCACCGACACGATCCTCAACTCGATGGAGAGCATCGTCAACGACACCTCGTCCGGGGTGTTCGGCGCGGTCATGTTCCTGATCAACCTGCCGCTGGCGTTCCTGGTGCCGTCGACGTCGGGTCACGCGGCTCTGGCGATGCCGATCCTGGCGCCGCTGGCGGACTTCGCCGGCGTCGAGCGGGCGATGGTCGTCACCGCGTTCCAGTCGGCCTCCGGCATCATCAACCTGATCACCCCGACCTCGGCGGTCGTGATGGGTGGCCTGGCCCTGGCCAAGGTCCGCTACGACCAGTACCTGAAGTTCGTGCTGCCGCTGGTGGGCATCCTGCTGGTGCTCTGCACCGCGTTCATCGCGGTGGGCTCGGCCCTCTAAGGGCATCCGGAGACGTCCACCGACGGACGAAGCGGGCGAGGGGCCCGAGCCGATCGGCTCGGGCCCTTCGCGCTGCGTCGTGTCGATCGCGGCGGCGTCAGGCGGCGAACAGGAGGCCGGCCACCGCGTGCATGTCGGAGAAGCGGCCGGGCGGGGGCACCGGCGCCCCGGTGCCGTGCGGGCCCACCAGAGCGACCGAGCAGCCGGCGGCCCAGCCGGCCCGGGCGCCGTGCCAGGAGTCCTCGACGACCAGGCAGCGCCCCGGTTCGACCGCGAGCGCGGCGGCGGCCCGCAGATAGCATTCGGGGTCGGGCTTGGCGACGGTCACGTCGTCGCTGGCCAGCACGAGCTCGAAGGGGGGCAGACCCAGGTCGGCCAGGACCGCGGCCCCGGTCTCGACGAACGCTCGGGTCGACGCGGAGACCAGGGCGGTCGGTACGCCGCGTTCGCTGAGCTCGACGAGCAGCTCCCGGACGCCGGGTAGCACCAGCCGGGGACCGTGCTCACGCAGCAGCTCGCACGCCGCGACGACGTACTCCCGCGTCAGCCGGTCCACCCAGGGCTGCTCGTCGGCCACGGAGCGCCCCGACGCGGCGACGAAGGCCTCGACGGCGTCGCGCTGGCTCCCGCACATGCCGACGGTGGCCAGCTCGTCGGCCCAGGGGATCTGGATCCGGCGGGCCAGCCACTGCCGTGCGGCGAGCCAGACCGGGGCGGAGTCCACGAGGGTCCCGTCGAAGTCGAACAGCACCGCGTCCATGCCGTTCTCTTCGGCCGGTGAGGGCCGGGATCTGAGCTCCCGGCGGGCGAGGCCTAGACTCGCCTCACATGACGTGGACCTACCGGCCCTCGCTCGACGGCCTGCGGATGCTCTCGATGTACCTCATCGTGCTGTTCCACGCCGGCGTTCCCTGGCTGCGCGGCTCGTTCGTCGCAGTCGACCTCTTCTTCGTCCTGTCGGGCTTCCTGGTCACCCAGGTGATCCTCGAGGAGCTCGAACGCACCGGCCGGCTCAGCCTGCGCCGCTTCTACGCCCGACGGGTGCGCCGGTTGCTGCCGGCCGCCCTGGTCGCCATCGTGGGCACCAGTCTGGTGTTCCTGCTGGTCGCGTCCGCGGTGCGCCGCGCCGCGGTCGTCGGCGACGCACAGGCCGCGCTGCTCTACGTCGCGAACTGGGGCTACATCGCCGAGGCCGAGGACTACTTCGCGGTCGGTGACGATCCCAGCCCGTTCCTGCACTACTGGACGCTGTCGATCGAGGAGCAGTTCTACATCCTGTTCCCCCTCGTGGTGCTGCTGCTGGTGCGGACCGGACGCCGCTGGGCCCTGCCCGCTGGCCTGGCCGGGCTGTTCGTCCTGTCGGTGGCCGCGCAGACGTACTGGGGGTTCGTCGACCCGATCCACGCCTACTACGGCACCGACGCCCGGGCCTACCAGCTGCTCGCCGGGGCACTGCTGGCCCTGGCCTTCCGGCGTCTGGCCGCCACCGGACGGTCGATCCCCCGCCCCTGGGCGGTCGCCCTGGCCAGCGGCGGGCTCGTCGTCTTCCTCGCGCTCACCCCCACGTCGCTGGTGACCGTGTCGCAGTCCGCTCGTGGGTTCGTCGCCACCGCCGCGATCCTGGCGATGATCGCCGGGCTGATGGCTGCCGAGCGGCAGCCACTGGGCCGGTTGCTCGCCCGGCCACTACCGGTCTATCTGGGCAAGATCACCTACGCGACCTACCTGTGGCACTGGCCGCTGGTGTTGGTGCTGGCCCAGATCCTCGTGGTCCGGCCGGAGGTGCTGGCGGTGCTCGTGGCCGTGCTCGCCACGGCGCTCGCCGCGGCCTCGAACGAGCTGGTCGAGCTTCCGGTCCGCCGGGCCCGGCGGCTGGACGCCTTCGCCTGGCCGGTCGTCGCCGTCGGCGTGGCCGGCTGCCTGGTCGCCGCCGCGGTCGTCGTCCCGAGGATCCTCGAGAGCGACCGCCGGCCGGTGCTCGCGGCCAGCCGGCAGACGGCCTCGGAGGTCGACGCCACCCTGGTTGCCGACGAGGCCGAGCGGCAGCGCACCGGGCGTGCCGGGGCCGGCGGGGTCCGGGCGCGGCTCCAGCGTGAGCGCCCGCCGAAGAACGTCGACTGGAAGGCCGTCGAGGAAGACACCGGCTTCTCCGTGAAGTGCACCCGCGACGACGTGCGCGACTGCGTGGTGGCCCGAGGGGCGGGCCGCCATGTCGTGGTGGTCGGCGACAGCCACGCCATGATGCTCTCGGAGGCGTTCGAGGCGTTGGCCGAGGAACACGACTGGACGCTGTCGATGAACGTCGTCGCGTCGTGCCCGTGGCAGGAGGGACTGCGCAACGCCAAGTTCGGCGAGACCCTGCAGGCTCAGTGCGAGCGGGCCCGGGTCGGGTGGTACGACGAGGTCCTTCCCGAGCTGGACCCCGATGTCGTGGTGTTGATCGCGCGTCCGCGTGACGGTCAGGACTGGGCGCGCCACGTGACCCGACGTGACAGCCGCGAACAGTCGTTGGAGCGGGCCACGCTCCGCGCGACCAGGGATACGGTCGAGAAGGTCCGAGCGGCCGGGGCCGAGGCCGTTCTGGTGAAGCAGATCGCCATGGCCGAGAGCTGGGATCCGCTCGAGTGCCTCGCGGAGGCGGAGCGGCTGGTCGAGTGCGTGGTCGCGATGCCCAGCGAGCCGGCGGTCAGCAACGGCTTCTTCGACTCCCTCGCGGCTGACCTGGACGGGGTGCACTCCGTGGATCTGAACCAGGCTCTGTTCCCGGACTTCCCGGTGGCCGCGCCGGTCGTCGACGGCGAGATCGTGTGGGCCGACCAGGCACATGTGACGGCCACGTACGCCCACGCGCGACGTGACCATCTCTGGCGAACGTTGCGAAAGGCCGGGGCGTTCGGCTGATCCAGGTTGAGCCGCCGCGTTCTCACTCGGGGGTGGCGAGGTCCCGCCGCGTCAGGGGCGGTGGGTCCACCGGCTCGACCACGATGACCGGGCAGGCGCTGTCGCGGACCAGGGTGCGCACCACCGGACCGAGGTGGCTGCCGAAGGGCAGGTGGGCGTGGCGTCGGCCGAGCACGAGCAGGTCGGACTCGGCGGACAGCTCGGTCAGGGCGAGCGCGATCGGCGCGTGCCGCACGACCAGCTCGACCGCGACCTGCGGGAACTCCACGCGCAGCTTGTCCAGGGCCGGCTCGATGGCGGCCTCGAGGCGGCGGCTCCAGTCCTCGCGCATCCGGTTGTCCACGACCACGTCGTCGTAGCCGTTGGCCAGCCACCAGGCATGCAGCACGCAGAGGCGAGCCCCCCGCTCGGCGGCGTTCTCGAAGGCGGCGCGCAGCACCGGGTCGGAGTTCACGGGGTCGTCGACACCGACGCTGACCAGGCCACGGGCCTCCTGCGTCGCGTCCCACCCCTCCGGGACGGAGACCACCGGCACCAGGGAGCGGGCTGCGACTCCCAGCGTGGTCGACCCCGACGCGAGCCGCCGCAGCCAGTGCAGCTGGCGGTGCTCGAGGCAGACCAGGCGGGCATCGGAGCTGAGCTCGAGGATGTCGCCGACGGTGCCGTTGCTGTGCTCGAGCAGCTCGGTGGTGACCGCGAGTCGGCCCCCGACCAGCTCGCGGGCCCGAGCCCCGTGCCGGGACAGCAGCCGGGTGCCGATCTCTCGGGCGGCCTCGAAGGCCATCACGAACGACTCCGGGCCGCTCGGGGGCATGTGCAGGACGTGCACCAGGTGCAGGGGGCTGCCGCTTCTCAGTGCCTCGCCGGCGGCGAAGCGCAGCAGCGGCTCGGCGTCCCCGTCACCGACGGCGACGACGATCCGGGTCGGTCGGTCGGACATGTGCGGACCTCCTCGGAGTGCGCATCGGCCCGGAACGCCCCACCGTCGGCCTGCCGGCGGCGGCGCGGCGCCCGGCTCGCCTGCCAGTCTGGCGTGCACCGCCGCTCACCGGCAGGGTCGAAGGCCCCGATCGGATCAGGATCGAGGTGGCACGCAGCCGGCACCGACCGCAGTCCCACGACCTGGGTCGCCCGTCGGCGTGGCAACGGAGGCGCACGAGCTCAGCGGCCCGAGGAGTGACGGTGGCGACCGTGCAGCGCGGGTCCGGCCGAGGGGCGTGGGGCCGCCCACAGCCAGTTTTGGAACGACGCCGGGTCGCGGATCTCGAACTCGTCGAGCACGAGAGCGCGCACCTGCGCCAGCTCCATGGCCCGGTCGGGGCTGCGTGAGAAGCCGAGGGAGTCGTTGGTGGTGAGCCACGCTTGGCGCAGTTCGTCGTCGCTGGCCGACCGGAGCGCCGCGCGGACGCTGTCGGCGTCCTTGCCGAAGTCGATGCGCCCGGCCGCGACAGGCGCCGCCCGGCGGTCCGCCGTCGCTGCCCGGGCGGGCACCCCGGTGGTGGAGCGATCGGCGATCGCGCCGGCCGGGTTCGCGGCGCGTCGGCCGCGTCCGGTCAGCCAGGGCAGCGAGGCCGGGTGGGCGAGGAACAGCATGCCCAGGAGCAGTGCCGCGATCGGACCGAGCAGGCCGAAGATCCCGACCAGGGCGGGCCCGGCGGTGGCGCCCAGCAGCGCGCCGTCCAGGGCCGGGCGGCGGATGCCCGGCAGGAACGGAGCCCACAAGAAGCCGTAGAGCGCGCCGAGACCGGCCAACGGGAGCACCAGCGCGAGACCGGACTGCCAGGTCAGCGTGGACAGGCCGGCGGCCACGCCCACGCCGAGCACGGCGCCGGCGACCACGAGCCAGCAGCGACGGTAGATCCTCATGCCACCAGGCAAGCGGAGGCGTCGGCCCCCGCGGCAGGGACCCAGGTCACCAGCGGCCGGGCCCTGCGTCCCCGCCCACCCACCTGCCCGGCAGGGTGCGCGTTTCCGGGCCCCTGGACCCGGTCCCCGGGGAGGAAAGGCCCTCGTCGCCGCGGTCCCTGGTCAGCAGACTCGAGGTGGAGCGGACCCGCCGACCCCACGGGCCGCCGCACCGACGAGAGGACCTGCCATGTCCGGTCATGTGCCCACCGTCGTCATCGGCACCGATGGCTCGCCCGACAGCGAACGGGCCCTGCACTACGGAGCGCTGGAGGCCGCGCGAGCCGGCTGCGGCATCACGCTCGTCCACGTCACCCCGGACTACGTGCCGATCGCGGCGATGTACCCGGTGGCGATGAGCGAGATGGAGCAACAGGGCCGTTACATCCTCGACCAGTCGGCCGAGACCCTGCGCCGCTGGGCGCCGGACGCCCCCGTGCAGTCCCTGCTGCGGGTCGGCCGTCGGGTCGGCGCGGTGAGCGAGGCGGGCAGGGGAGCCCGGATGATCGTGCTCGGGCACCGGCACGCGTCGATGATGACCCGGCTCAGCACCGGCACCACCACCACCGGGGTCGCGGCGCGGGCGACCGCCCCGGTGGTCTCGGTCCCCGCGACCTGGAACCCCGAGGTCGAGCACGGGCTGGTCATCGCCGGCTTCAAGGGTGCCGCTCACTCCGGCGAACTGCTGGCGCGTGCGTTCGCCGCGGCGTCGGCGCGCAAGGCGAAGCTGGTGGTCATGCACGCCTGGCGGCTGCCGACGGCGTACGACGACGTGGTCGAGGGGCGCGTGCACGCCGAGGAATGGGCGCGGGCCGCGCACGAGGAGATCGACCCGCTGCTCGAGGACTGGCACCGCAGCTACCCCGACGTCGAGGTGGAGGTCCGGGTGCTGCACGACCACCCGGCGCATGCGCTCCGCGAGGCCTCCAAGGAGGCCGACCTGATGGTGCTGGTGCGCAAGAGCCACGGCTTCCCGGCCGCGGTCCACCTGGGATCGGTGGCGCGGACCCTGCTGCGCGACTCGGTGTGCCCGGTGGCGATCGTGCCGCCACAGGCCGTCGCCGCCGAGACCCCCGGCCTGGTCCTCGAGGACGAAGGGACGATGCAGAAGTAGCCCGACCGGCGAGGCTCACTCCCGCGAGGACTCCGACACCCGGACCACCGCCGAACCGGCGACCTGACCTGCCGCGACGGCGGCCAGGGCCGTGTCGGTCTGCCCGAACGGGTGCACGGTGGTGCGGACGTCGAGGCGCAGCCGCGCCGCCAGGCGGAGCAGCTCCTCGCCGTCGGCCCGGGTGTTGCTGGTGACCGAGCGCAGGTCGCGCTCGTAGAAGAGGTGCCGCTCGTAGTCCAGTGCCGGCACCTGTGACATGTGGATGCCCGCGAGAGCGAGGGTGCCGCCGCGGTCCAGGGCCTCGAGGGCGACCGGGACCAGCTCGCCCGCGGGAGCGAAGACGACGGCGGCGTCGAGCTGCTGCGGTGGCGCAGCGTCCGCTGGCCCCACCCAGGCGGCTCCCAGCTCCTCGGCGAGGGCACGGGCCGCCGTGCCCCGGGTCATGACGTACAGCTCGGCGCCCTCGGCGAGGGCGATCTGCGCGGTCAGGTGGGCACTCGATCCGAATCCGTAGATGCCCAGGCGCCCGCCCGGAGGGAGGGCGGCCCGCCGCAGCGCCCGGTAGCCGATGATCCCCGCGCAGAGCAGCGGCGCCGCGCTCACGTCGTCGACACCGGCCGGCAGGGAGTAGGCGAACGCGGCGGGGACCACGGCGTACTCGGCGAACCCGCCGTCGGCGTCCCAGCCGGTGTAGCTCGAGGCCGGGCACAGGTTCTCGGCTCCGGAGCGGCACCAGCGGCACTGGCCGCAGGTCGAGCGGAGCCAGGCGATGCCCACCCGGTCCCCGATCTGGAACCGCTCGGCGCGCCGGCCGCGGGCGACGACCTCCCCGACGACCTGATGGCCCGGGACGATGCCGGCGTGCCGCGGGGCGAGGTCGCCCTCCGCCAGGTGCAGGTCGGTGCGGCACACGCCGCAGGTGCGCACCCGGACCAGCACCTCGCCGGGTCCCGGTGCGGGCACCCGTCGGACGACCTCGACCAGGGGCCGGTGGGAGATGGGCGCGGGCCGCTCGACGGCCCAGGCGCGCATGGTGGTTCCGGGCGTCAGCGGTGCGTCCATGTGGTCCTCCCGGGTCGCTGCCGCCCATTCTGCCCACCGATCGACGGTCCGGCCGCCTCGTCGAAGGTCCCGACTGGACCGGGGCGAAAGTCCCTGGCGGCGGCGCAGCGGGACGGCGACCCTGGCTGCGTCCACGCATTTGGACGGGCTCCTGATGAATCCCCGATCGTCAAGCAGCACAGGGGTTCGCGAACACGCTTCGCGACCAGGACCGCCGCGGCGGACGCACCGGGTGGCCGTGGCCGGCACCGCCACGGCCACCCGGAGCCGACGGACCGGGGTCTCCGCGCCCGAACCCCGGGACCTAGTTCTCTAGCGACGCGGCGGTGGCGGCGGGAGTGTGGACACGTTGTCCACGAGGGGGTCTCACATGTCCACCGTCCAGCCGGAGCTCGCCCCGACCGCCGCCGTATCGCTGGCGCGCATGTTCTGGGACCGGGTCGCCGCCACACCCGACCGCGAGGCCTACCGCTACCCATCGGGGACGGAGTGGGAGTCGGAGACCTGGAGAGAGACAGGCGAGACGGTGCGTGTCCTGGCCGCCGGCCTGCTGTCGCTCGGTGTCGGGCCCGAGGACAGGGTGGCGATCGCCAGCAGCACCCGCATCGAGTGGATCCATGCCGACCTCGCCGTGGTCTGTGCCGGGGCAGCCACCACGGCGGTCTATCCGACGACCGGGAGTGAGGACGTCGCGTACATCCTCGGCGACAGCGGCTCTCGGGTGGTGTTCGCCGAGGACGACGCCCAGGTCGCCAAGTTGCGCGCGCACCGCGACCGGCTGCCCGACGTGACCCGGGTGGTCACCTTCGACGGCGCGGCCGACGGTGACTGGGTGCTGGGGCTCGACGACCTCCGAGAGCGTGGTCGCGCCCACCTCGCCGAGCACCCGGACGCGGTGGACGAGTCGGTCGCGCGGATCGGGCCGGAGCACCTGGCCACGTTGATGTACACCTCCGGTACGACCGGGCAGCCGAAGGGCGTCGAGCTGCCGCACCGCTGCTGGACCTACATCGGCGTGGGCGCCGAGTCGCTGGACATCCTCTCCATCGACGACCTGCAGTACCTCTGGCTGCCCCTGTCCCACTCGTTCGGCAAGATGCTCCAGGCGGTCCAGCTCCAGATCGGGTTCACCACGGCCGTCGACGGCCGGATGGAGAAGATCGTCGAGAACCTCGCCGTGGTGCGCCCCACCTTCATGGCCGGACCTCCCCGGATCTTCGAGAAGGTGCACGGCAAGATCGTGCAGACCATCGAGGAGGAGGGCGGAGTGAAGAGCCGGCTCTTCGCCTGGGCCTTCACCGTGGGGGAGCAGGTCGCCACCGCCCGGTTGGAGGGGCGCGAGGTCTCGCGCCGGGACCTGGTGGAGCACGCGCTGGCCGACCGCCTGGTGCTCAGGAAGATCCGGGCGAGGCTGGGTGGCCGGATCCGCTTCATGCTCTCCGGCAGCGCGGCGCTCTCACCGGACGTGGCCCGCTGGTTCCACAGCGCCGGACTGCTGGTCCTCGAGGGCTACGGCCTGACCGAGACCAGCGCGGGTGTGTGCATCGTGCGACCCGGCGACCCGGTGTTCGGCCGGGTGGGCCCGCCGCTTCCGGGAACCGAGGTGCGGATCGCACCCGACGGCGAGATCCTCGTGCGCGGCCCCGGTGTGATGCGCGGCTACCACAACCTGCCCGAGGCGACCGCCGAGGTGCTGGACGCCGACGGCTGGTTCGCCACCGGCGACATCGGCGAGCTCGACGATCGCGAGCAGCTGCGGATCACCGACCGCAAGAAGGACCTGGTGAAGACCTCCGGCGGCAAGTACATCGCCCCGCAGGCCATCGAGACCCTGTTCAAGGCGCTGTGCCCGCTCGCCAGCCAGATGGTCGTCCACGCCGAGGGGCGGCACTACGCGACCGCGCTGGTGACCCTCGACCCGGACGCGCTGACCCAGTGGGGCGCCGCCCGACAGCTCGACGCCTCCGACTATCGCTCGCTCGCAGCCCACCCCGCGGTCCACGACTACGTCAGGTCCTCACTCGACCAGGTGAACGGGCGGCTGAACAGGTGGGAGACCGTGAAGGACTTCCGCATCCTCGACCACGATCTCTCGGTCGAGTCCGGCGAGCTCACCCCCAGCATGAAGGTGCGGCGCAACGTCGTGGAGAGCAAGCACCACTCGCTGTTGGAGTCGATGTACGCCGGGCCGGGGCCGCGGCGCTGACCGCGACGGCCCTTCGGCTCGAGGCCGGGACGCGTGCGCCGGGTCCCGCTGCGCCGGGGTTCCTCAGCGGCGGGTGCTGTGCGGCCGATAGGGGATCGGGCACGATGACCAGGCCGGCAACCGCGGGCCAGCGTGACCAGCGACCAGAACGGGTGGTGACCATGACCGACGCCGACGAGCTCCCGGACTGGCTTCCCGGCTTCTTCGACAGCGCCCTGGGCGGCGAGGGACGCGTCGGGGCGCGGAGGTCCAACCACGCCGGCCAAGCGGTGCTGGTGGTCGAGGCCTCGCCGCGCGGCGTGGTCGTGCTCGACCTCGAGAGGTCCGGCGACGCGGACAACCCTCAGGTCTTCGTGCTGCCCTGGCGGCTGATCGACGGTGTCCGGCTGCACGGCCACCGGGTGGCGCTGCTCACCGAGGTGCTGCGTGGCGGTCCGGTGACTCTCGACTTCACCAGCGAGGACCAGTCACGCAGCTTCGCCGCCACGCTCTCCGCGCACCTGCTCGACGCCCGCTGATCGGGCGGGGGAGCGCCCCGATCAGACGCACGAGAGCCGAGCGCACCGACACGGCGGCGACGATTCAGCGCCGGACGACGTATCCCGTGATCCGCGGCGCGCGGTCGGGGTGGCGTTCCTCGAAGACCGCGACCTTGCCGGAGAAGCCGACCAGCGTGCCCGCGTCGACGCGGCCGAGGGTCTGGGTCACGTCGCCGGTCCGGACGTCGACCAGGCGCAGTGTCGCGCGGTCGGCGGCGTAGTCGATCCGCGCCAGCCCGAGGGCGGAGCCGGCGAACGCGGAGTACGCCAGGGCGGCGGTGTCGTCCTCGACCCGCACGTCGACATCTCCGAAGGACCACAGCGGCTGCCTGGTCTCGACGTCGTGGGCGTCGACCACCGGGACTTCCAGTCGGCCCCCGCCGGGGACCTCCACGATCCGCGGGTTCGGCCACCAGCTCACCCCGTCGATGACGTTCGGCGGGTCGATGTCGGCGGCCAGGCATTGGGCGTCCTGCTCGACGACGCGGCCGGTGGCGACGGTGAAGCAGATCGGGTGGCCGTCGTCGGTCGTGCGGCCCATCCAGATCCGCGTCGCGGACATGTCGACGACCTCGGTGCCGATCGAGGCCGGCTTCGTCCACACGAACGCCGGCTTCGCCGGGTCGATGACCGCAACCTTGCCGTCGGCCACGGCCACGAAGAACCGGGTGCCGGGGATGGCCTGGACCGGGCCGAGGCCGAGCGACGGCAGGGGGGTGACGTCGCCGGTGCGGCTGTCGCCGATCGTGTAGGGGAGCGGCACGTTCGGGGTGGGGTTGGTCGTCCCCGGCGAGTTGTCGAACGACCCGGACGCGAGCCAGTGCCGTTTGGCCACCGCGAGGGGGTCGGTGTAGGAGTTCGGCGGGAGCACCAGGTCGTGCTCCCAGGCCTGGTCCAGCGGCCGCGCAGCCGCCGGGTCCGGCGACGGTGCGGTCTCGTCAGCGCCGCACCCGGTGAGAGCGACGAGAGCCAGCAGGAAGGCACCGAGAAGCAGACGCATCCGCCCAGACTAGGTTGGTCGCCGTGGGTCGGAGGCAGAATGCGCTCGTCGGCGCGGAGCACCAGGTCGGCGCGCACCGGCGTCACGACCGCGCCGCGGGCGAGATACCGGCCCTGCACCGGAGGCTGCCGCGATGACCCGCCCGCTGCTGCTGGCCGTCGACGCGCCGTCGCTGCTCCATCGCAACCACCATGCCCGCGCCGAGTCCGGACTGCGCGACCGCGGCGGCCGACCGGCGTGGGCGCTGCACGGGATGCTGCGCCAGATCCTGCAGGCGATCGACCGGTTCGCCCCGGACGCTGTGCTCTTCGGGCTCGACGACCGGACGTCGTCGGTGCGCGAGGACCGCTATCCGGCCTACAAGGCAGGCCGGGCCGAGAAGGACCACGCGCTCGTCGACCAGCTCGAGCGCGCCGGCGCGCTGCTCGACGCGCTCGGCATGCTCACGGTGACGCCGAGAGGGCTGGAGGCCGACGACGTCAACGCGACGGCGGCCACGTGGGCCGTCGAGCACGACTGGCGCTGCGTGCTCGTCACCTCCGACCGCGACGCCTTCGCCCATATCAGCGAGCACACCCAGGTGCTGCGGCTCATCAACGGTGGCATCGACGGCTCACCGCTGCTGAACCCGGCCCGGCTGCGGACGATGTACGGCATCCGGGCCGAGCACTACCTGGAGTACGCCGTGCTCCGCGGTGACGCCAGCGACAACCTGCCGGGCGTGCCCGGCTTCGGCGAGAAGACAGCGGCGGTCCTGCTGGAGCAGATGGGGTCGATGGACGCGGTGTGGGCCGACATCGAGCACTGCGACGGCGCGACGCTGGTCGCCACGCTCGACTCCTGGTGCGAGGAGGCCGGTCGCCCGCGCATGGGGGCGAGCGTGCTGAAGAAGCTGCTCGCGCCGGGGGTCCGGGAGCGGTTCGACTTCAACCTGGCGATGATGTCGGGCCGCACCGACCTCGACCTCGGGCTGACCCCGGACGTGCCGGGCAGCCCGGGCCTGCTGCCGCTCGATCCCGACCGGATCTCCCAGGTCGTGGGCTACCTCGGCGTCCCGGCGACCACGGACCTGGCGCTGCGCGTGCTCACCCAGGAGCCGCAACGGGAGTAACGGCCGCGACGCACGAGACCCCCGGCCCTGTGGGCCGGGGGTCTCGGTGCGTTTCCGCTGGTCAAGCGGGTGTTTCCCGGTGTCCGAGGGGGGACTTGAACCCCCACGCCCTAATACGGGCACTAGCACCTCAAGCTAGCGCGTCTGCCAATTCCGCCACCCGGACGAGTGCGTCGGAACTGTAGCAAAGCGCGGGCCGAATCCTCACATCGGGAGCCCTCACCCCGAGTGTCATGCTGGCCCCATGAGGGAGCCAGCCGAGAAGCCAGCCGTGACGCCAGCCGAGCCCGTCAGCAGCCTCCCCGCCGATCGCGGTGCCCACGACCCGGCGGCCGAGGTCGTCGAGCTGTGCCGCGACCTGATCCGCATCGACACCTCCAACTACGGGGACGACGAGGGCCCCGGAGAGCGCAAGGCCGCCGAGCACGTCGCCGCGCTGCTCGAGGAGGTCGGCATCGAGTGCCGGCTGCACGAGTCCGGTCCGGGCCGGACCAACGTGGTCGCGCACTGGGGCGGCACCCCCGGCGCCACCCACGAGCGGGGCTCGCTGCTGCTGCACGGCCACCTCGACGTCGTCCCGGCCGCTGCCGAGGACTGGCAGGTGCACCCGTTCTCCGGGGAGGTCCGCGACGGCTACGTCTGGGGGCGCGGTGCGGTGGACATGAAGGACTTCGACGCGATGCTGCTCTCGGTGGTGCGCGCCCGGGCCCGGGCCGGCCGCGCCCCGGAGCGCCCTGTCGTCCTCTGCTTCACCGCCGACGAGGAGGCCGGCGGCCACCACGGCGCCGAGGTCCTGATGGATCGTCATCGCGACGAGTTCGAGGGCGTCACCGAGGCCGTGGGTGAGGTCGGCGGGTTCAGCGCCACGGTGCGCGGTCGGCGCGTCTATCTGATCGAGGCGGCCGAGAAGGGCATGGCCTGGATGCGGCTCACTGCCCGGGGCCGGGCCGGCCACGGGTCGATGCTCAACGACGACAACGCCGTCAGCGCGCTCGCGGCCGCCGTCGCCCGCATCGGCGCGCACGACTGGCCGGTGCGCCTCACCCCCACGATGCGCACGCTGCTCGCGGCGGTGGGGGAGATCGCCGGCGTCGAAGCCACCCCTGAGAACGCCGAGGCGCTGATCTCGGAGTTCGGGGGAGCCGCCCGCATGCTCGGCGCGGTGCTGCGCAACACCACCAACCCCACGATGCTCGGCGCCGGCTACAAGGTGAACGTCATCCCGACCGAGGCGACCGCCCACGTGGACGGGCGATTCCTGCCGGGCTTCGAGGACGAGTTCTTCGCGACGCTGGCCGAGCTGTGCGGCGAGGACGTCTCGATCGACTACGTCTCCAAGCAGGCACCATGGGAGACGCCGTACGACGGCGCGCTGGTCGACGCCATGACCCGGTCGCTGCTGGCCGAGGACCCCGACGCGGTGGTGGCGCCCTACCTGATGAGCGGCGGCACCGACGCGAAGCACTTCAACCGTCTCGGTCTGCGCGCCTACGGCTTCGCGCCGCTGCGGCTGCCCGACGACCTCGACTTCACCGCGCTCTTCCACGGCGTCGACGAGCGGGTCCCGGTCGACGCCCTCGAGTTCGGGGCGCGGGTGCTGGACCGGTTCCTCGACCAGGTGTAGGCGGATCGGCCGCGCCGTGCGGGTTTCGTGCAACGCGGGTCCGAATCTGCCATCCTGCTGCCGGAGCTCGACCTGTGGGGCCAGACTGGCCCACATCTGCCGTCCCGACCGGGACGGCATCGGTGCGGCAACCGCACCTTCCTTCGCCACCTGCCAGGAGCGCTCGTGTCCTACCCCACCCCGCCCCCCAATCAGCAGCCTGGAGTCCCGCAGCCGGGCCAGATGTCGGACAAGTCCAAGATCGTCGCCGGTCTGCTCGGCATCTTCCTCGGTGGCTTCGGTGTCCACCAGTTCTATCTCGGCAACACCAAGAAGGGCGTGATCCAGCTGGTGGTCACGCTCGTGACCTGCGGCATCGGCGCCATCTGGGGCTTCATCGAGGGCATCCTCTACCTCATCGGCTCCGACGGCTGGACCACCGACGCCGACGGCAGGACGCTCCAGGGCTGACCTGTCCTCCCTGCACGACGGCGCGCCGGCCCCCTCGGGGCCGGCGCGCCGCTGCATTCCGGACCGGATGGCCCGTGGGTCAGCAGGCCCGCAGCTGCCGGATGATCTTGCGCCGCAGCACCACCCGGCGTACGCCGTCGGGGCCGATACGCACCTGGTGCAGCTCCCAGCCGCCGTGCTCGGCGCGCTCCACGAGCAGCTTGGTGACGACGTTGCGGGAGAACTCCCGCGAGAAGGTCACCTTGTGGTACTCCCACTCCACCCCCGGGCTCGGCGGGCGCCGGTGGGCTCGGCTCATCCTCAGCCTCCCGAGACGTCGTCGAGGGCCGAGGCGATCTCGGGCGGCAGCGTCATCTCCTCGACCGCGAGGGCGGCGCGCAGCTGTCCCGCGGTGCGGGCGCCCACGATCGGGGCGGTCACGCCCGGGCGGTCGCGGACCCAGGCCAGGGCGACCTCGGTCGGCGTGCAGCCCAGCCCGTCCGCGGCCCGGATCACGGCCTCCACCACGCCACGGCTGTCGTCGTCGAGGTAGCTCTCGACCCGCCCCGCGAACGCCGGGTCGGCGGCGCGGGAGTCGGCCGGCGTGCCCGTGCGGTACTTGCCGGTCAGCACCCCGCCCGCCAGCGGCGACCACGGCAGCACCCCCAGCCCGAGAGCCTGGGCCGCGGGCAGCACCTCGTCCTCGGGGTCGCGGTGCAGGAGGGAGTACTGCACCTGCGTCGAGGCGAGCACCGCGCGCCCCGGGACGGCGCGCTGCCAGGTCGCGGCCTGGGCCGTCTGCCAGCCGCAGTAGTTGGAGATGCCGACGTACGACGCTCGGCCCGACGACACCGCGACGTCCAGCGCGGAGAGGGTCTCCTCCAGCGGGGCGCCGTCGCTCCACACGTGCACCTGCCACAGATCGACGTGGTCGGTGCCGAGCCGCCGCAGCGACGCGTCGAGCGTCGGCAGCAGGTGGCCGCGCGAGGTGTCGAGGCGTCGGGTGTCGCCACGCCGCACGATGCCGGCCTTCGTGGCCAGCACCACCTCGTCACGGGCGACCACGTCGCCGACCAGGGATCCGAGGACCTCCTCGGAGGCCCCGTCGCCGTAGCCGGCGGCGGTGTCGACCAGCGTGCCCCCCGCCTCCGCGAACGCGATCAGCTGGTCGCGGGCCTCGTGCTGGTCGGTGGCCCGGCCCCACGTCATCGTGCCGAGCCCCAGCCGGGAGACCTGAAGGCCGGTGCGGCCGAGGGACCTGTGCTGCATGGCGACAAGGTATCCGCCCGCGCCGCCGCGTCGCTCGACGGCACTCCGTAGGATCGCCACCCGTGTGGGATCTCCTCCAAGCCGTCGTGCTCGGCACCATCCAGGGGCTGACCGAGTTCCTCCCCATCTCCAGCAGCGCGCACCTGCGCATCTACCCGGAGCTGTTCGGCTGGGGAGACCCGGGCGCGGCGTTCACCGCGGTGATCCAGATCGGCACGGAGCTGGCGGTGCTGCTCTACTTCCGCAAGGACATCTGGCGGATCGCCACCGCCTGGCTGCGCTCGCTGTTCCGGCCCGAGTACCGCGGTCACCTCGACGCCCGGATGGGCTGGTTCATCATCTTCGGCTCGCTGCCGATCGTGGTGCTCGGCATCGCCCTCAAGGACGTCATCGAGGAGGACTTCCGCAGCCTGTGGATCATCGGCACGACACTGATCGTGCTCGGGCTCGTGCTGGGCCTGGCCGACCGGCTGGGGTCGAGCACCAAGACGATCAAGCAGATCGGGCCGCGCGACGCGATCCTGATGGGCTTCGCCCAGGCGATGGCGCTGGTGCCCGGCGTCTCCCGGTCCGGCGCCACGCTCTCCATGGGCCGGTTCCTCGGCTACGAGCGCGAGGCCGCCACCCGCTACGCGTTCCTGCTCGCGATCCCCGCGGTGGTGGGGGCAGGCCTGTTCGAGCTCAAGGAGATCCCGCACGGCGACAACACCTACGGGTGGGGACCCACGATCGTCGCCACCCTGGTCTCGTTCCTGGTCGGCTACGCGGCGATCGCGTGGCTGCTGCGCTACGTCTCGACGCGCTCCTACGCACCGTTCGTGGTCTACCGGGTGCTGCTCGGCTCGGCCACCCTGCTGCTGGTCGGCACCGGCGTGCTGACGGCCTGACCTCTCACCGAGCGGCTACAGCCACCCGGAACGCTTGAAGAACACCCACACGGTGCTCGAAGCCAGCGCCATCAGCAGCAGCGCGAACGGGTAGCCGAAGAGCCAATGCAGCTCCGGCATGTGGGTGAAGTTCATGCCGTAGACGGCGGCGATGAGCGTCGGCGCGGCCACCAGCCCGACCCCGGCGGAGATCTTGCGCATGTCGTCGTTCTGGCGGATGGAGATCTGGGCCAGGTGGGCGTCGAACGCCGTCGACAGCAACCCGTCGAGGGTGTCCACCACCTCGGACGCCCGGTGCAGGTGGTCGGCGACGTCGCGGAAGAACGGCCCCGCCTCGCCGTCGATGCCGCGCAGCTCACCGCCGGCGAGGCGGCTCATCGGCTCCCGGAGGGGCAGCACCGCCCGGCGCACCTCGGCGATCTCGCGCTTGAGGCGGTAGATGCGCGCCGCGTCGTCGGTGCGGTCCTCGGAGAAGACCGAGGCCTCCACCTCGTCGACGTCGACCTCGAGCGCGTCGATCACCTCGGCGTACTGGTCGACGACGACGTCGCTGACCGTGTAGAGCACCGCCGACGGGCCGTGGGTGAGCACCGCCGGATCCGCCTCGAGTCGCCGGCGCGCGCTGCCGAGCTCCGATCCCTGCCCGTGCCGGACCGTCACCACGAAGTCGTGGCCGACGAACAGGCCGATCTCGCCGGTCTCGACGGCGTCCTCCTCGTCGACGTACCAGAGGGTCTTGAGGATCACGAACAGGCTCTGCCCGTAGTGCTCCTGCTTGGGCCGCTGGTGCGCCTTGACCGCGTCCTCGACCGCCAGCGGGTGCAGGTCGAAGGCCTCGGCGACGTCGGTGAGCTCGGCATGGGTCGGCTCGTGCAGGCCGACCCAGACGAAGTCGCCGGGCTGGTCGGCCAGGGAGCGCAGGGTCCGGTAGTCGCGGGCGCCGCAGTCGGTGGCCACCCGGGCACCGCCCCGGTAGAGCGCACCGTCCACGATCACGCTCGCAGGCTAGTGCCTCTGCGCTGCCGGCGGCGCCGACGCGCTGGCGGATGCCACTAGGCTCCGAGCATGGCAACGGTGATCCTGGTGCGCCACGGCCGGACGACCGCGAACGCGTCGGGCACCCTGGCGGGTCGTCTGCCCGGCGTCCGGCTCGACGCCACGGGCCAGGCGCAGGCCGACCGGACGGCGGAGCGGATCGCGGCGGTGCCGCTGTCGGCGATCGTGAGCAGCCCGCTCGAACGGTGCCGGCAGACCGCCAAGGCGATCATGCGGGCCCAGGCCGGGCCCCTGGCCATCGCCAGCGAGCGGGGCATCACCGAGTGCGACTACGGCGAGTGGCAGGGCCGCGCCCTGAAGGACCTGGCCCGCGAGAAGCTGTGGGCCACCGTGCAGTCCCAGCCCTCGGCGGCCGCCTTCCCCGGCGGCGAGTCGCTGGCCGCCATGCAGGCCCGCGCGGTCGCCGCCGTACGCCGCCACGACGCCGCCGTGGAGACCGCGCACGGTGCCGGCGCGGTCTGGGTGGCCGTCAGCCACGGCGACATCATCAAGGCGGTGCTGGCCGACGCCCTCGGCATGCACCTCGACCTCTTCCAGCGGCTCCACGTCGACCCCGCCTCGGCCTCCATCGTTCGCTACACCGGCGCCCGGCCCTACGTGCTCGCGACCAACAGCCATGCCGGCGACCTCGCCTGGCTCGCGCCCAAGCCGAGCCGGGGGCGGCGGGCACCGCGCCGCAACGTCGACGCGGTCGTCGGAGGGGGTGCCGGTCCCGAGCCGACAGCCTGAGCGATCACCCGCCCGCCGGCGGTGAGCGGGTCCACCGATCCCCAGCCGATCCCCAGCCGGTCCGCAGCCGGGCTCGGATCGGGCGCCTTCGGCCGCGGCCCTAAGGTGGGGTCCATGGCACCCCTGGTCCACGGATTCGACCCGCCCGAGCGCTTCGTCGCGGGCACCGTCGGCCCGCCCGGCTCCCGCACCTTCTTCCTGCAGGCGCGCTCCGGCACCCGGCTCGTCACGGTCGCCCTCGAGAAGCAGCAGGTGGCCGCCCTCGCCGAGCGCGTCGACGAGCTGCTCGACGAGGTCATGGCCAGCGGCGAGCCCGACGCGCTGATCCCGGCGGTCGCCCCCCTCGGCCTCGACGACGACGCACCGCTCGAGCAGCCCATCGAGGAGGAGTTCCGGGCCGGCACCATGACGCTGTCGTGGGACCCCACCGACGAACGCATCGTCATCGAGGTGTTCCCCTACACCGAGGCCGCGGTCGTCTCCCCGGAACAGATCGACGAGGACTTCGAGGAGCCCGAGCCCGACGAGGTGCTGCTGGTCCGGCTCGACGCCGGGCACGCCCGCTCCTTCGCCAAGCGCGCCGAGCGCGTGCTCGAGGCCGGCCGTCCGAGCTGCCCGTTCTGCGGCAACCCGATCGACCCCGACGGCCACCTGTGCGTGCGCGCCAACGGGTTCCGCCGACGCGATCCGTGAGCCGTCGGTGAGCGACACCGCCACAGGCGACGGCGAGCTCCTCGAGGGCGAGCTGGTGCTGCACGGGCGGATCATGCCGGCCTCCAACGCGACCTTCCTCGGCCAGATCGGCGACCTCCGGGTCGTCTACAAGCCGGTGGCGGGGGAGCGCCCCCTATGGGACTTCCCCGACGGCAACCTGGCGCGCCGCGAGGTCGCCGCCTACCTGCTCTCGCAGCTGTTCGGCTGGGACGTGGTCCCCGAGACGTGGCTGCGCGACGGCCCGCACGGCGTCGGCATGGTGCAACGGTGGCAGGAGCCCGACGAGACCCAGGCCGCGGTGACGCTGGTGCCGGGCGGTGAGCTGCCGGCCGGCTATCGGCACGTCTTCGACGGGGTCGACAACCACGACCAGCCCGTGTCGCTGGTGCACGAGGACACCCCCGCGCTGCGCCGGATGGCCGTCTTCGACGTGGTGGTGAACAACGCCGACCGCAAGGGTGGGCACGTCCTGGAGATGCCCGGGGGTCACCGCTACGGCGTCGACCACGGGCTCACCTTCCACGCCGAGCACAAGCTGCGCACCGTGTTGTGGGGGTGGTCGGGAGAGCCGTTGACCGACGACGAGCTCGCCGCGCTCCAGCGCGTGAGCGCCGCGGTGACCGGAGCGGCGTACGACGGGCTCGCCGAGCACCTGACCGACGTCGAGCTGGAGGCGCTGGTCGGCCGGCTCGAGCGGCTGCTGACGCGGGGGGCCCTGCCGCACCCGCGCGGCGACTACCCGGCCATTCCCTGGCCGCCCTTCTGACCGGCGTCCTGGAGGCCACCACTAGGCTGCGGACATGCGTGCCTGGCCGTCCCCGGAGATCCCTTCCCTCCCCGTGACCGGACCCCAGGTGGTGCTCCACGACACCGCCAGCGGCAGCCGGGTGACCACCGATCCCGGTGGCACCGCCCGTCTCTACGTCTGCGGGATCACCCCCTACGACGCCACCCACATGGGGCACGCCGCGACCTACGTCGCGTTCGACCTGCTCAACCGGGCCTGGCGCAGTGCCGGGCACGACGTGACCTACGTGCAGAACGTCACCGACGTCGACGACCCGCTGCTGGAGCGGGCCGCGAAGGTGAAGGTCGACTGGACGGCGCTGGCCGAGCGGGAGACCGAGCTGTTCCGCCAGGACATGACCGCGCTGCGGGTGCTGCCGCCGGACCACTACGTGGGGGCGGTCGAGTCGATCCCGCTGGCGGTGGAGCTGATCGAGCAGCTCCAGGCCCAGGGCGCGGTCTACCAGGTCGAGACCGACCTCTACTTCTCGGTCACCGCCGACCCCGACTTCGGGGCTGCGTCCAACCTCGACCGTGACGCGATGCTGCGGATCTTCCCCGACCGCGGCGGCGACCCCGACCGGCCCGGCAAGCGAGACCCGCTCGACTGCGTGGTCTGGCGGGGCGAGCGGCCGGGCGAGCCGTCCTGGCCGAGCCCCTTCGGCCCCGGCCGGCCCGGCTGGCACGTGGAGTGCGCGGCGATCGCGCGACACCACCTCGGTGGCGCGTTCGACGTCCAGGGCGGGGGCAGCGACCTGGTCTTCCCGCACCACGAGATGTGCGCGGGCCATGCCCAGGTCGTCGAGCCCGGCACCCCGTTCGCCCGGGTCTACTCCCACGGCGGCATGGTCGGCTACGACGGCGAGAAGATGTCGAAGTCGCGGGGCAACCTGGTCTTCGTCTCGGCGCTGCGCAACAGCGACGTCGACCCGATGGCGATCCGGCTGACGCTGCTGCGCCACCACTACCGCGACGACTGGGAGTGGACCGACACCGAGCTGTGGCGCTCGGTCGACGACCTGGCGACCTGGCGCAAGGCGCTCTCGCTCGGGGCGGGGGCTCCCGCGGCGCCCGTGGTCGAGGAGGTGCTGGCCGCCCTCGCCGACGACCTGGACGCCCCGCGAGCGGTCGCGGCGGTGGACCGGTGGGCCGCGGCGACGCTCGGCTCCGGCGGGCTGGCCGACACCAGCGACCCGCAGGCCGCGGCCGCGCTGCTCCCGGCGCTCGACGCGGCGCTGGGCCTGACCGTCTGACCCTGCCCGGGCGGGTGGCCAGGCCCATCTCCCAATCGTTCAAGAGCGGGCGCGGGCGCTCGTGCCACGGTGGACCCATGAACGACACGCCAAGCAACGCGGTCCGTCCGAAGCTCGCGGTCGACGGGGCCGGCCGGGCGATCGCCTTCTACACCGCCACCCTGGGCGCCACCGAGGTGGTGCGCTACGCCGCCGGCGACCGGATCGTCTTCGCCGAGGTCGACGTGCTCGGCACCCGGCTCACCCTCAAGGACGCCGACGAGCACGACCCGGCACCCGGCCCGGGCCGCCCGGGGCCGATCCTCGACGTGGTGACCGACGCGCCGGACGCGCTGGCGGCCGCGATGGTGGCGGCCGGCGCGGAGACGGTCTTCGCGGTGCAGGACCAGCCGTACGGCGCCCGCGGCGGCCGGGTGCGCGACCCCTTCGGCGTCCAGTGGCTCCTGCAGACCCCGGTCACGCTCGGCCCCGAGGAGCTCGGGATGACCGGGGACTGAACCAGCCCTACAGGGGCCCGCCCTCGCCCCGGCGTCGCAGGTAGCGCTCGAACTCGCGGGCGATCGCCTCGCCGGACGCCTCGGGCAGGTCGGCGGTGTCGCGGGTCTCCTCGAGGCTGCGCACATAGTCGGCGACGTCCTCGTCCTCCTCGGCGAGCTCGTCGACGCCCCGCTCCCACGCCTTGGCGTCCTCGGGGAGGTCGCCGAGCGGGATCGACACCTCGAGGAGGTCCTCGAGCTGGCCGAGCAGCGCCAGCGTGGCCTTGGGGCACGGCGGCTGGGCGACGTAGTGGGGGACCGCGGCCCAGTAGGACACCGCGGGGATGTCGAGCTTGCCGCAGGCGTCCTGGAAGACGCCGACGATGCCGGTGGGGCCCTCGTAGGAGGACGTCTCGAGCTTGAGCCGATCGACGAGATCGGGCTCGGTGGCGGTGCCGGAGACCGGGATGGGGCGGGTGTGCGGGGTGTCGGCCAGCAGCGCGCCGAGCGTCACGACCAGCTGCCCGCCCAGGTCGTCGATGGTGGCCAGCAGCTCGGCGCAGAACTGGCGCCAGCGCAGGTTCGGCTCGATGCCGCGCACCAGGATGACGTCGCGGTCCAGCCCCGGGGGCGAGGCCACGGCGATCTGGGTGCTGGGCCAGGTGATGCTGCGGTGGCCGCGGGCGTCGGTGCCGACGATCGGCCGGTTCACCTGGAAGTCGTAGAAGTCCTCGGGGTCCAGGGCCGCCACGACGCGGCCGCCCCAGACCGTCATCAGGTGGTCGATCACCGAGGACGCCCCGTCGGCGGCGTCGTTCCAGCCCTCGAAGGCCGCGATGACCACGGGATCCACCAGGTCCGGGACGTCGTCGATCTCGATCACCTCCCCAGCGTAGTCACCGCGCCCGACGCCCACCGTGTGCAGGAGGGCACACCCGCGGCGATTCGGCCCGTCCGCCGCTGGAATGTCACGATGCGGGCAGCCTGTCCACGCTGTGGACGTCCTCCTACGCTGGAGGCGACGACCGCTGCCGGCCCACGGCCGGAGAGGAGTGCCAGTGAGCCAGCCCGCACCGGAGCCGGCCCCGACGACCATGCCGACGCACGTGCCGCCGAGCGGCCACCGCCCGGACGCCACCGAGCAGCTGACCCGGATGCTGGGCGAGCGGATCCTGGTCCTCGACGGCGGCATGGGCACCCTCATCCAGGGCTTCGCGCCCGGAGAGGCCGAGTTCCGCGGCGACCGGTTCGCCGACTGGAGCCACGACGTCAAGGGCAACAGCGACCTGCTCAACCTCACCCAGCCCGAGATGGTGCGCTCGATCCACCGCCGGTATCTCGACGCCGGTGCCGACATCGTCGAGACCAACACCTTCACCGCGACCTCGATCGCCCAGGCCGACTACGGCATGGAGGCGCTGGCCTACGAGCTGAACCTGGCCGGCGCCCGGGTCGCCCGGGAGGCGTGCGACGCGGTCGCGACCGCCGAACGCCCCCGCTTCGTCGCCGGCTCCCTCGGACCGACCAACCGCACCGCGTCGATCTCGCCGGACGTCAACGACCCCGGTGCCCGCAACGTCTCCTACGAGCAGCTGGTCGCGGCGTACCTCGAGCAGGCGCGGGGCCTGGTCGACGGCGGGGCCGACCTGCTGCTGATCGAGACGGTCTTCGACACGCTGAACGCACGGGCGGCGATCTTCGCGCTCGAGACGCTCTTCGAACAGCAGGGACGCCGCTGGCCGGTGATGATCTCCGGCACGATCACCGACGCCTCGGGTCGCACGCTGTCCGGCCAGACCACCGAGGCGTTCTGGAACTCGGTGCGCCACGCCCGGCCGCTCACGATCGGGCTGAACTGTGCGCTCGGGGCCGCCGAGCTGCGCCAGTACGTCGCCGAGCTGAGCCGGGTCGCCGACTGCTTCGTCTCCGCCCACCCCAACGCCGGGCTGCCGAACGCGTTCGGCGAGTACGACGAGTCGGCCGCGCAGATGGCGGCCACGGTGGGGGAGTTCGCCACCAGCGGACTGGTCAACGTCGTCGGCGGCTGCTGCGGGACCACGCCCGAGCACATCGCCGCGATCGGCGCGGCGGTCGCCGAGGTGGCGCCGCGGGTGCCGGCCCGCCCGGAGCCCGCACTGCGGCTCTCCGGGCTGGAGCCGTTCAACGTGACCGCCGAGAGCCTGTTCGTCAACGTCGGCGAGCGCACCAACATCACCGGCTCGGCGCGCTTCCGCAAGCTGATCAAGGACGCCGACTACGACGCAGCCCTGTCGGTGGCGGCCCAGCAGGTCGAGAACGGCGCGCAGGTCATCGACGTCAACATGGACGAAGGCATGATCGACGGCGTCGCCGCGATGGACCGCTTCCTCAAGCTGGTCGCGGGCGAGCCCGACATCAGCCGGGTCCCGGTGATGATCGACTCCTCCAAGTGGGAGGTGATCGAGGCCGGCCTGCGGTGCGTCCAGGGCAAGCCGATCGTCAACTCCATCTCGATGAAGGAGGGCGAGGAGAAGTTCGTCGAGCAGGCCCGGCTGTGCCGCAAGTACGGCGCGGCGGCGGTGGTGATGGCCTTCGACGAGGACGGCCAGGCCGACAACCTCGAGCGGCGTACCGCGATCTGCGAGCGGGCCTACCGGATCCTCACCGAGGAGGTCGGCTTCCCGGCCGAGGACATCATCTTCGACCCGAACGTGTTCGCGGTGGCGACCGGCATCGAGGAGCACGCCTCCTACGGCCTGGACTTCATCGAGGCCACCCGCTGGATCAAGCAGAACCTGCCGGGCGCCAAGGTCTCGGGCGGCGTCTCCAACGTGTCGTTCTCGTTCCGGGGCAACAACCCCGTGCGCGAGGCCATCCACGCGGTCTTCCTCTACCACGCGATCGAGGCCGGCCTCGACATGGGCATCGTCAACGCCGGGGCCCTCGTCGTCTACGACGAGGTCGACCCGCTGCTGCGCGAGCGCATCGAGGACGTCGTGCTCAACCGGCGCCCCGACGCCGCCGAGCGGCTGCTCGAGATCGCCGAGGAGCACAACCGTGCCGCCGGCCGCACCGAGGCCGCCACCGAGGAGTGGCGCTCGCTGCCGGTGGGGGAGCGGATCACCCATGCGCTGGTGAAGGGCATCGACGCCTACGCCGAGTCCGACACCGAGGAGCTGCGGGCCCTGATCGAGGCACGGGGCGGCCGGCCGATCGAGGTCATCGAGGGGCCGCTGATGGACGGCATGAACGTCGTCGGCGACCTGTTCGGGGCAGGCAAGATGTTCCTGCCCCAGGTGGTGAAGTCGGCCCGGGTGATGAAGAAGGCCGTGGCCTACCTGATCCCGTTCATCGAGCAGGAGAAGCTCGACAAGCCGGAGTTCGCCACCGCCAAGGACACCAACGGCACGATCGTGATGGCCACCGTGAAGGGCGACGTGCACGACATCGGCAAGAACATCGTCGGCGTGGTGCTGCAGTGCAACAACTTCGAGGTGATCGACCTCGGCGTGATGGTGCCGGCCCAGAAGATCCTCGACACGGCGGTGGAGGTGGGCGCCGACGCGGTCGGTCTCTCCGGCCTGATCACGCCGTCGTTGGACGAGATGGTCAACGTCGCCGCCGAGATGCAGCGGCGAGGACTCGACATCCCGCTGCTGGTGGGCGGTGCGACGACGTCCCGGGCGCACACCGCGGTCAAGGTCGACGGCAAGTACGACGGCCCGGTGGTCTGGGTCAAGGACGCCTCGCGCTCGGTCCCCGTGCTGGCCGCCCTGCTCAGCGACGCCCAGCGGCCCAAGCTGCTGGCCGACCTCACAGCGGACTACGACGCGCTGCGCACCCGCTACGCAGCCAGGCACGACCGGCCGATGGTCTCCCTCGAGCAGGCCCGGGCCAACCGGACCCCGATCGACTGGGCCGGCTACCAGCCGCCCGCGCCGCGACGGCCCGGCGTGCACGTGCTGTCGGGCTACGACCTGGCCGAGCTGCGCGACTACATCGACTGGCAGCCGTTCTTCAACGCCTGGGAGATGAAGGGACGGTTCCCCGACATCTTGAACAACCCGGCGACCGGCGAGACCGCGCGCGCTCTCTACGACGACGCGCAGGCGATGCTCGACCGGATCATCGCGGAGCAGTGGCTCACCGCGAACGCGGTCCTCGGGTTCTTCCCGGCCAACGCCGTCGGCGACGACATCGAGCTCTACACCGACGAGTCGCGCACGCAGGTGCTGCGGACGCTGCACAACCTGCGTCAGCAGGGCGACCACCGGGACGGCGTGCCGAACCGCTCGCTGGGCGACTTCGTGGCGCCCCGCGAGACCGGGCTGCCCGACCACGTGGGCGCCTTCGCGGTGACCGCCGGCCTGGGCGGCCAGGAGCGGATCCTGGCCTTCAAGGAGCAGCACGACGACTACTCGGCGATCCTGCTCGAGTCGCTCGCGGACCGGCTCGCCGAGGCCTTCGCCGAGCGGCTGCACGAGAGAGTGCGCAAGGAGTTCTGGGGCCATGCCCCCGACGAGTCGCTCGACAACGACGCGCTGATCGCGGAGGAGTACGTCGGCATCCGTCCGGCCCCCGGCTACCCGGCCTGCCCCGAGCACACCGAGAAGCGGACGCTGTGGGAGCTGCTCGACGTCGAGGCCAACACCGGGATCGAGCTCACCGACGGCATGGCGATGTGGCCGGGCGCGGCGGTCTCCGGCTGGTACTTCTCCCATCCCCAGTCGCAGTACTTCGTGGTCGGCCGCGTCGGACGCGACCAGGTCGAGGACTACGCCCGCCGCAAGGGCTGGACCCTGGCCGAGGCCGAGCGGTGGCTGTCGTCGAACCTCGCCTACGACCCGGAGGACTGAGCGTGACCTCCGGGCCGGCCGCCGTCCTGTGGGACATGGACGGCACCCTGGTCGACACCGAGCCCTACTGGATCGCCACCGAGTACGAGCTCGCCGAGCGGTTCGGAGGGGTCTGGAGCCACGAGCACGCGATGAACCTGGTCGGCAACGACCTGCTGTCGTCGGGGCGCTACATCCGCGAGCACATGGGCATCGACCTGGCGCCCGAGGTGATCGTGGAGCTGCTGCTCGACGGCGTGGTCGCCCGCGTGGAGCAGGAGGTGCCGTGGCGCCCGGGGGCTGTGGAGCTGCTGACCGGCCTGGGTGCGGCCGGTGTGCCGTGCGCGCTGGTGACGATGTCCTACCAGCGGTTCGTCGACCCGGTGCTCGCCGCGCTGCCCGACGGAGTGTTCGACGTGGTGGTCACCGGCGATGCCGTCGCCAACGGCAAGCCGCACCCGGAGCCCTACCTGACCGCGGCCCGGCTGCTGGGCGTCGACGCCGACCAGTGCCTGGCCATCGAGGACTCCGACACCGGCACCAGGTCGGCCGAGAGCGCCGGCTGCCACGTCCTGGTCGTCCCGCACCACGTGCCGGTGCCGGCGGCGCCCGGACGGGCGTTCGTCGAGACGCTCGCCGGGGTCGATGTCTCTGCGGTCTGGGCGGAGTCCGGCCGCCCGGTCGTCGGCACCACCCGGGGTGACTAGTCGAGTGACTACTCCGAGCCGGCCGAGGTCCTAGTACCACCGGACAATGGCGGGCTGCACGTCGCGACCCTCAAGATTGAGACAACTCGGGGGACATGCCTCCTGAGAACACAGGAAGCAGGTCCACATGTCCGTCCGACGCGGCCCCGCCATCGTGCTCAGCCTGGCGCTGAGTGCAGCGGCCCTCGCGATCGCGCCCACGGCGCAGGCGAGTGATGGCGGGGCTGCGAAGGACGACACCACCACCAAGGAGTGCAAGGAGTCCAGCGTGGTGCGCCTCCGCCTCACCGAGGAGAGCAACGGCCGTCTCACGGCCATCGCCACGGTATGGAGTGACGACTCGGACATGTGGGCGTGGAAGCTCAAGCACGAGGGCGACCTGTCCGACGACGGCGTGGTCAAGGCCAAGGATGCCGACAAGTCCTTCAAGATCGTGCGCTCGATGTTCAACGTGCCCGGCACGGACTCGGCGACCTTCCGAGCCGAGAATCTGAGCACCGGCGAGGTCTGCCGGGCCTCGGCTGTCTACTGAGGCCGCGGGCCGATCCCCGGCCGCCGGCTCCCGATCGCCTATCCTTTCCACCCCGAGGGAAAGGCGACTCACGCGTGCGCGCGCTCCGCAACCCCGTCGTGCAGTTTCTGCTCATCGGCGTCGTCACGCTCATCGCACTCGTGATCACGGCCAACCGGCTAGCGGAGCACGCGGCCGAGCAAGAGGCTTTGGCCGAGGCCCAGGCTACGAACGAGGTGCTGGCCCGTTCGGTCGCCCGCCCGGACATCCCGGCTTCGCTGCTGCAACTCGACGTCGGCGCCGCCGACCAGTTCCTGCGGCTGGTGACACCGCGCCTGCGGCTTAAGGAACCCGAGGTGACCCGCCTTCTGCTCTGGCGCGACGACGGCACGGTCATCTACTCCTTCCCCTACGACCTCGACGTCTACGGGCAGCAGTTCGGCTTCACCGACGTGCAGGAGGAGGTGCTGCGCGGACGCGACCCCGAGTCAAGGACTGCGTTCGAGTACGTCGACCCGGCCCTGGCCCTGAACAGCGACGTGCCCAGCGACGAGGAGTGGGTGCGGATCTACACCCGGACCCGCATCCCCAGCGGGGAGCTGATCTTGTTCGAGGCGGACTACTCCCTCTCCGAGATCGAGCAGCGGCGCGAGGAGATCTACGCATCCTTCAGGTGGATCGTCCTCGGCGGACCCTTCCTGCTGCTGCTCCTCGTCACGCCACTGCTGCACATCCTCACCCGCCGGCTCACCAAGGCGGGTGAGGAGCGCGAGCGACTGCTGCGCTCGGCGATCGACGCCTCCGACGCTGAGCGACGGCGGATCGCGCGCGACCTGCACGACGGCGTGGTGCAGGACCTCGCCGGCACGGCGTACTCCGTCACCGCGCTGGCCCGGTCACCGCAGACCTCGCCCGACGCGCGGACCATGCTCGACTCGGCGAGCGAGTCGCTGCGCGGCTCGCTGAGCGCGCTGCGGTCGCTGCTGGCCGAGATCCACCCGCCCGACCTGCACGCCAACGGCCTCGGGTCGGCGCTCGCCGACCTGATCGCCCCCGCCGAGCGAGAGGGGGTCCAGGCCTCGGTGAGCGTCGCCGGAGTCGAGGCCGCGGACGACGCCGCCGTCGCCCTGGTGTGGCGGGTCGCCCAGGAGGCGGTGCGCAACGCGCTGCGGCACGCCCAGGCGTCGACGCTGGCGGTCACCGTGCGGGTGAACGACGGCACGCTGTGCCTGGAGGTCGTCGACGACGGAGTCGGCTTCGACCCGGCGGAGCCGCCACCGGCCGAGCGCTACGGTCTGCGGGGGATGCGGACCCTGGTCGCCGACGTGGGTGGCCGCCTTGAGGTCGAGTCCGCGCCCGGCGACGGGACCGCGGTACGTGTGGAGGTGGACCTGCAGTGACCGAGGCCGAGCGGGCTCCCGAGACGATCCGGGTCGTCATCGTCGACGACCACGCGGTGATCCGTGCCGGGCTGAGACAGTTGCTCGCGGGCACTCCCGACATCGAGGTCGTCGGGGAGGCCGACAACGGGGCCCGGGCGGTGGAGGTCGTCCGCGAGACCGCCCCGCACGTGGTGCTGATGGACCTGCAGATGCCCGGGGTCGACGGGGTGAGCGCCACCCGGATGATCGTCGAGCAGCGGCTCGGCTCGGATGTGCTCGTGCTGACCTCGTTCTCCGACACCGAGCGCATCGTCGGCGCGCTCGACGCCGGAGCGGTCGGCTACCTGCTGAAGGACGCCGACCCCGACGACGTGCTCTCCGGCATCCGGGCCGTGAGCCGTGGGGAGTCGCCGATCCACCCGCGAGCGGCACGCAGCCTGCTCGGCGCCCGTTCCGGCGGACGCGACGTCCAGCTCACCGCCCGCGAGTCCGAGGTGCTGGCGCTGGTGCGCTCCGGACTCGCCAACAAGCAGATCGCCCGTCGCCTCGACATCAGCGAGCGGACGGTCAAGGCGCACCTGACCTCGGCCTTCGCCAGGATCGGGGTGGCCGACCGCACCCAGGCGGCCCTCTGGGCAGAGCGCCACGGACTCTGACCGGCCGAGGTCTCTTCTCGGTCACGATCGCGTCACACCACGACAACGGTGCGCCGGGTCGTGCGTGGGTCGCGTGTCGAAGGTGGCGGGCGGGGCGCGGCTCGGAGTAGGTTCCGGACACTTGTCTCGGAAACCCCGGGGCCTTGATCACACGAGGTGACCCCAGCGATGAAGAGATCGCGACGATTCAGAAGCTCGGCTGCACTCCTGGCCGCGACCGCCCTCGCCCTCAGCTCCTGCGCGGAGAGCCAGCGAGACGACTCCGACGACGAGTCCGACGGGTCGGGGGGTGGCGGCACGTTCGTGTTCGCAGGCTCCGCCGAGCCGGTCTCGCTCGACCCGTTCTTCGCCTCCGACGGCGAGAGCTTCCGGGTTGCCCGCCAGATCTTCGAGGGCCTGGTGTCCACCGAGGAGGACAGCGCCGACCCGGCCCCCGGCCTCGCCGAGACCTGGGAGGTCGCCGACGACGGCCTCTCCTACACCTTCAACCTCCGCGAGGGCGTCACCTTCCAAGACGACACCCCGTTCGACGCGGAGGCGGTCTGCTACAACTTCGACCGCTGGTACAACATGCCGGAGTCGGCGCAGAACGACGAGTACACCTACTACTACGGCACCCTGTTCCGCGGGTTCGCCACCGGCGACCGCAAGGACGCCGCGGTGTTCGACTCCTGCACCGCCGACGACGAGCTGACCGCGACGATCAAGCTCAAGGCCCCCTTCGCCGGGTTCATCTCCGCGATGTCGATGCCGGCGTTCAGCATGCAGAGCCCGACCGCGCTGGAGAAGTGGCAGGACGACGGCGCCAACAACCCGCGCACGACCGACTACTCGACCGCGCACCCGGTCGGCACCGGCCCGTTCGTGTTCGACTCGTGGGAGCGCGGCGACCGGCTGACCCTCAAGCGCTACGACGACTACTGGGGCGAGAAGGCGATCATCGACACCGCGGTGATCGTGCCGATCGACGACTCCAAGGCCCGCGCCGACGCGCTGCGCAACGGCGAGATCGACGCGTTCGACCTGGTCGGCCCTGCCGACGTCGGTCCGCTCGAGAGCGAGGGGTTCCAGATCCAGAACCGCGAGCCCTTCAACATCCTCTACCTCGGCATGAACCAGAAGCAGGCGCCGCTGGACGACCTCAAGGTGCGTCAGGCCATCGCCCACGCCATCGACAAGGAGGCGGTCATCAGCGCCTCCATGCCGGAGGGGACGCAGCCGGCGCTGGAGTTCATCCCGCCGACCGTCAACGGCTACACCGAGGACGTCGCGACCTACGACTACGACCCCGACCGCGCCCGCGACCTGCTCGAGCAGGCGGGTGCCGAGGGGGCGACCATCGAGTTCAACTACCCGACCGGCGTCAGCCGCCCCTACATGCCGCAGCCGGAGGACACGTTCAACGTCATCCGCAGCCAACTGGCCGAGGTCGGGTTGAAGATCAAGCCGACCGCCGACGTCTGGGACCCCGACTACCTGGAGAAGATCCAGGGCACGTCCGACCACGGCATCCACCTGCTCGGCTGGACCGGTGACTACAACGACACCGACAACTTCCTCGGCGTCTTCTTCGGCGGGGAGTCCTCCGAGTGGGGCTTCGACAACCCGGAGCTCTTCGACGCCCTGCGGGAGGCGCGCGGCCTGCCGACCGTGGAGGAGCAGACCCCGGCGTACGAAGAGATCAACAAGATGGTGATGGACTTCCTCCCGGGGGTGCCGATCGCCAGCCCGGTGCCGTCGCTGGGTCTGAGCCCCGACGTGTCGGGCTATGAGGCGAGCCCGGTGCAGAACGAGGTCTGGAACACGGTCTCGATCGACTGAGGACGCGTGCCGGGCCGGGGCGAGACAGCCCCGGCCCGGCCGTGTGTCCCCGCCTGTCGTCGCGCTGACGACCGGCTCGAAGACCCTCAGAGAAGGATCACTGGCTGATGTTGCGCTTCGCGCTCCGCCGGGTCGGACTGATGGTGCCTGTGCTCCTCGGGCTGAGCCTGCTGCTGTTCATGTGGGTCAGGGCGCTCCCGGGCGACCCGGCCCGGGCCCTCCTCGGCGAACGGGCGACCCCCGAGGGCCTGGCCCGGGTGACCGAGGCCTACGGATTCGACCGGCCCCTGTGGGAGCAGTACGTGACCTACCTCGGGGCGCTGCTCCAAGGCGACTTCGGCAACTCCATCAAGACCGGCCAACCCGTCGTGTCGAGCTTCGCCGACCGGTTCCCGGCCACCGTCGAGCTGGGCCTGTCCGCCCTGCTGTTCGCGGTCCTCCTCGGCGTGCCGCTGGGCTACCTGGCCGCCCGGCACCAGGGCCGCTGGCTGGACACCCTGGCGGTCTCCGGGTCGCTGCTGGGCGTGGTGACGCCGGTGTTCTTCCTGGCGATCCTGCTCAAGCTGGTCTTCGCCGACACCCTCCACTGGCTGCCGACTGTGGGCCGCCAGGACGCCCGGATCGACGCCACCCACATCACGAACTTCTACATCCTCGACGGGGTGCTGACCGGGGAGTACGACGCGGCCTGGGACGCCGCGGTGCACCTGGTGCTGCCGGCCCTCGCGCTGGGCACCATCCCGCTGGCCATCATCGTGCGGATCACCCGGGCCTCGGTCGCCGAGGTGCTGCACGAGGACTACGTGCGCACCGCGGAGGCGAAGGGCCTGGCCGCCCGCACCATCTCCCGACGTCACGTGCTCCGCAACGCGATGCTGCCGGTGGCCACGACGATCGGCCTCCAGGCGGGGCTGCTGTTCTCCGGGGCGGTGCTGACCGAGACGGTCTTCGGCATCAACGGGGTCGGCCAGTACCTCTTCACCGCCATCAGCCAACGCGACTACCCGGTGCTGCAGGGCTACATCCTGTTCATCGCCGTCATCTACTCGCTGATCAACCTGCTGGTCGACTTGAGCTACGGGCTCATCGACCCGAGGGTGAGGACGCCGTGAGCACCCCTTCCAACACTCCTCTGGCGCTGGTCGTCGAGGCCGACGGCGCCCCCGGCGTGAGCCTGTGGCGTGGCGCCGCGCACCGGCTGCTGCGCAGCCCGGTCGCGCTGCTGGGCGCCGCCATCGTCCTGGCGTTCGTGGTGGTGGCCGCGATCGCGCCACTGCTCACGCCGTACGAACCGGGCTCGACCCAGTGGGCCGGCGAGGTGAGCACCAGCTCGGTGCCCGGCCCCAGCGACGACCACCTGCTGGGTCTGGACCGGTTCGGCTCGGACATGTGGACCCAGATGGTCTTCGGCGCCCGGCAGTCGTTGATCTACGGCGTGCTCTCGACCGCCGTCGGGCTCACCGTCGGCGCAGCCCTCGGCGCGCTCGCGGGTGGCTTCGGTGCGCTCGGCGGGCGGGTCGGCCGCTGGATCGACACCGCGGTGATGCGGCTGGTCGACATCATGCTCTCGGTGCCCAGCCTGCTGCTGGCGGTCAGCATCGCGGCCATCCTCGGCCAGAACGCCTACGCGGTGATCATCGCCATCGGCGCCGCCCAGGTGCCGATCTTCGCGCGCCTGCTGCGCGGGTCCATGCTCGGCCAGGGCCGTGCGGAGTACGTCGTCGCCGCGGGCGCCCTGGGCATCCGCAAGCGCCGCATCGTGGTCAGCCACATCCTGCCCAACTCCGTCGGACCCACCATCGTGCAGGCCACCTTGAACCTCGCCACCGCGATCATCGAGGTGGCCGCGCTGTCGTTCCTCGGGCTCGGCACCGCCGACCCGGCGGTCGCCGAGTGGGGACGGATGCTGGTGGCCGCCCAGGACCGCTTCGACGCGGCCCCCCGGCTGGCCCTGCTCCCCGGCACCGCCATCGCGGTCACCGCGCTCGGGTTCACGCTCATCGGCGAGGCCCTGCGCGAAGCCCTCGACCCACGCACCCGGAGGTGAGGGACGTGACCGTCCCCGTCCACGACCGCGCGCCCCTGCCCGGGTCGCCCACCGAGCCGCTGCTGTCGGTGCGCGACCTCAGCGTCACCTTCACCGGCCGCGGCCGCCGCCCGGTGCGGGCGGTCGACCAGGTCTCGTTCGACATCCGACCCGGCGAGCACGTCGGCCTCGTCGGCGAGTCCGGCAGCGGCAAGTCGGTCACCTCGCTGGCGATCATCGGGCTGCTGCCCCGGCGCGGCGTGCAGGTCAGCGGGGCGGTCCGCTACGGCGGGCGCGACCTGACCGACCTGGGCCGCGAACAGCTCGCGCACCTGCGCGGCCGCGAGATCGCGATGGTCTTCCAGGACCCGATGACCTCGCTCAACCCCGTCGTCACCATCGGGGTCCAGCTCACCGAGGTGATCCGCCGCCACACCGACGCCGACAAGCGCGAGGCCTACGACCGGGCCGAGGAGCTGTTGCGCAAGGTCGGCATCCCCGCACCGGGCAGCCGGCTGCGCTCCTACCCCCACGAGCTCTCCGGCGGCATGCGGCAGCGGGTGCTGATCGCGACGGCGCTCGCCTGCGGCCCACGGCTGCTGATCGCCGACGAGCCGACGACGGCGCTCGACGTCACCGTGCAGGCCCAGGTGCTCGAGGTGGTCAAGGAGCTGGTCGCCGACACCGGCGCCGCGCTGCTGATGATCACCCACGACCTCGGCGTGGTCGCGGGGCTGTGCGACCAGGTGAACGTGATGTACGCCGGCCGGATCGTCGAGGCGGCCGACCGGCACGACCTGTTCTCCGCTCCCCGGCACCCCTACACCCGGGGCCTGCTGGACAGCATCCCGCGGCTCGACGCCCCCCGCGGGCAACCGCTGCGGCCGATCCCGGGCTCCCCGACGCAGACCCTGCCCTGGCCGCAGGGGTGCGCCTTCGCGCCGCGGTGCGCCAACCGGGTCGACCGGTGCACCGAGCAACCGCCGGCCCTCGAGCCCGACACCGCCCCCGGAGGGCGGCTGCTGCGGTGCTTCAACCCGGTCGGACCCGGCCCTGCTCCCCAGATGGAGGTCCAGCCGTGAGCACCCCGACCGCCTCGACCGGCCCTGCCGCCGCCGGCGCCCCGGAGCCGGATGCCGTCCCCGAGCCGCTGCTGTCGGTGCGCGGGCTGAAGGTGCACTTCCCGATCACCGGCGGGCTGGTGCTCAACCGCACCGTCGGCCACGTGAAGGCCGTCGACGGCGTCGACCTCGACGTCGCGGCCGGCACCACGCTCGGCGTGGTGGGGGAGTCCGGGTGCGGCAAGTCCAGCCTGGGCCGGGCGATCCTGCGGCTGGCCCCGGTCACCGAGGGCCAGGTGCTCTTCGACGGCACCGACCTGGCCACGCTGTCCGGCGAGCGTCTCCGGCGGGCGCGACAGGATCTCCAGATGGTCTTCCAGGACCCGATGGCCAGCCTCAACCCGAGGCAGAACGTCGAGTCGCTGCTCACCGAGCCGCTCCGGGCGCACGGCCTCGCCTACGACAAGGGCGGCACGGTCCGCGAGCTGCTGGACCGGGTGGGCCTGCCGTCGTCGGCGGCCCACAAGTACCCGCACGAGTTCTCCGGTGGCCAGCGGCAGCGGATCGGGATCGCCCGGGCGATCGCGCTGCGCCCGCGGCTGATCGTCGCCGACGAGCCGGTCTCGGCGCTGGACGTCTCGATCCAGGCCCAGGTGATCAACCTGCTCGAGGAGCTGCAGCAGCAGCTCGGGCTGACCTATGTCGTCATCGCCCACGACCTGGCGGTGGTGCGGCACATGGCCGAGGAGGTGGCGGTGATGTATCTCGGCGGCATCGTGGAGCGGGCCGGCTCCGACCAGGTCTACGCCCAGCCGCGCCACCCCTACACGAAGGCGCTGCTCTCGGCGATCCCGGTGCCGGACCCGGTCGTGGAGGCCACCCGGGAGCGGATCCTGCTCCAGGGCGACCTGCCGTCGCCGGCCGACCCGCCGAGTGGCTGCCGGTTCCACACCCGCTGCCCGTTCCGCCAGCCCACTCGTTGCGACACCGAACGGCCGGAGCTGCGGGTGGTCGAGACCGGCCACCAGGTGGCCTGCCACTGGACCGAGCAGATCGAGGCCGGCACGATCCGGGCGCACGAGGTCACCCCCGACGAGGTGGTGGCCTCCTAGGAGTCCTGAGCTGCGTCGTCGCTGGCCGCCGGCTCAGGCAGCGGCGGTGGTGTGCCGCCGTACGCCGGGCAGATCGCCTGGTGGGCGCACCAGGCGCACAGCGCGCTCGGCCGCGGCTGCCAGTCGCCGCTGCGGGTGGCCTCCTCGATCGCCCGCCAGATCGCCTCGACCTTGCGCTCGGTGGCCAACAGGTCGGCCTCGTCGGGCTGGTAGCGCAGGATCTCGCCGTTGCCGAGATAGACCAGTTGGAGCATCGCCGGCACCACCCCGCGGGTGCGCCACAGGACCAACGCGTAGAAGCGCATCTGGAAAAGGGCAGCGGCCTCGAACCCGACCCCGGGCGAGCGCCCGGTCTTGTAGTCGACGACCCGCAGCGCGCCGTCGGGGGCGACGTCGAGACGGTCGACGATGCCGCGCAGCAGGAGCCGGGAGCCGAGGACGGTCTCGACGTAGAGCTCGCGCTCGGCAGGCTCCAGCCGGCGCGGGTCCTCCAGTGAGAAGTAGCGCTCGAGCACGTCGCGGCACGACGCCATCCAGGCGCCCACCTCGGGGCCCTCGCCACCGAACATCTCGGCCAGCTCGGGCTCGGCTGCGACCAGCTCGTCCCACGCCGGTGCCAGCAACTGCTCGGCGCGCGGGGGCGTGCGCTCGTCAGCGGGCACGTCGAAGAGCTGCTCGAGCACCTTGTGCACCAACGTGCCGCGGGCGGCGTCCGGCGAGGGGGGCTCCGGGAGACGGTCGATCGTGCGGAAGCGGTAGAGCAGCGGGCAGCGCAGGAAGTCGGCGGCGCGGCTGGGGGAGAGCGAGGCCGGCACCTCCACGCCGTCCACCGCGGTGACCGTGGTCGGCTCGGCGCCCGGGGTCGGGTCTGCCTGCTGCGCCGTCATGACCCGAACCCTAGGTCAGGGCACCGACAACGCGAGCCCGCCCGGCCTCCCGGCACTGCTCGGCAGCCGGCAGCGGCCATCCCTCGGATAGCCTCACGGTCGTGTCCGACCACGACCCAGCCGGCGCCCCCGGGCCCCGTCCAGGCCCCCGCCCGCGCCCACCGGGCACGATCAAGGTGGGCACGATCGCCGGCAGCGACGTCCTGGTCTCGTCGTCGTGGTTCCTGGTGGCCGGCCTGATCGCGGTGCTGCTGGCTCCGGTGGTCGAGAACGTGCAGCCCGGACTCGGCGGCTGGAAGTACCTCGCCGGTCTCGCGTTCGCCGTCGTCCTGTATCTCTCGGTGCTGCTGCACGAGGCGTCGCACGCCCTGATGGCGCGCCGCTACGGCTACCCGGTCACCTCGATCACGCTGCACTTCCTGGGCGGGATGACCTCGATCGAGGGCGAGGCCCGCCGTCCGCGCCAGGAGTTCTGGATCGCCGTCGTCGGCCCGCTCACCTCGATCGCCGTCGGCATCGTGAGCCTGGGCCTGTGGCTGCTGGTGCCGGACGGCCTGATCGACCTGGCCCTGGCCATCCTGATGGGGGCGAACCTGCTGGTGGGCGTGCTCAACCTGGTGCCGGGCCTGCCGCTCGACGGGGGCCGCGTGCTCAAGGCGCTGGTCTGGGGGGTCACCGGCGACCCGCACCGCGGCACCATCGTCGCGGGGTGGGTCGGTCGCGTCGCCGCCGGTCTCGTGCTCGCCTGGCCGATCGTGATGGCCGAGCTGACCGACACCGAGCCCGACCTGCTCGACTTCGTGCTCGTCTTCGTGGTGGCGGTGTTCTTGTGGACCGGGGCGACCGCGGCGATGGCCGCGGCGCGGTTCCGACGGCGGCTGCCGAGGCTGGCCGCCCGCACCCTGGCCCGGCGGACCCTGGAGGTGCCCGAGGAGCTGCCGCTCGCCGAGGCGGTACGCCGCGCCCAGGACGCCGCCGCGGGCAGCATCCTCACCGTCTCCGCCGACGGCCGGCCGACGGGGCTGGTCAACGAGGCCGCGCTGCTGGCCACCCCGGAGGAGCGCCGGCCGTGGATGGCCACCTCCAGCGTCGCCCGCACGCTCGAGCCGGGGCTCAGCCTGCCGGCGGACCTCGCCGGCGAGGACCTCGTGGTGGCGATCAGTCGCCACCCCGCCGCGGAGTACCTCCTCCTCGAACCCGACGGATCGGTGTTCGGGGTGCTGTCCACCGCCGACGTGGACCAGGCCTTCCGCGACCAGGCCTGACCCTTCGACCGCGAGGCGGCCGGGCCCGAGCCGCGGCCGTCCGACGGTGTCTTCTAGGGTTCCTCCCATGGCCGACGACCTGGACCCGTCGACTCCGACCGCCGCCGAGGCGGTGCCGGACGTCGCACCCGACGCCTGGTCCGGGGTGCACCGTGGCCCGCTGCGCGCCGGCGAGTGGGTGCGGCTGATCGACGCGAAGGGCCGCCGGCACAACATCTGCCTCGAGGCGGGCAAGCGCTTCTTCTCCAACCGCGGGCACCTCGACCACGACGAGCTGATCGGACGCGAGGAGGGGTTCACCGTCACCTCGTCCGCGGGCGGGGAGTACCTCGTCTTCCGGCCGCTGCTCTCGGAGTTCGTGGTCTCGATGCCGCGCGGCGCGGCGGTGGTCTACCCCAAGGACGCCGCGCAGATCGTGGCGCTGGCCGACGTCTTCCCGGGCGCGACCGTCGTCGAGGCCGGCGTCGGCTCCGGCGCGCTCACCTGCTCGCTGCTGCGGGCGGTCGGTCCGCACGGCCGGGTGCTGTCCTTCGAGCGGCGCGAGGAGTTCGCCGAGGTCGCCCGGCGCAACGTCACGCAGTTCTTCGGCGGCGACCACCCCGCCTGGCAGCTCACCCTCGGCGATCTCGCCGAGGCCCTGCCGGCGTCGGGGGAGCGGTGCGACCGGATCATCCTCGACATGCTGGCTCCCTGGGAGTGCCTCGACGCTGCTGCCGAGGCGCTGCTGCCGGGCGGCATCGTGTGCGCCTACGTCGCGACGACCACCCAGTTGTCGCGGTTCGTGGAGACGGTGCGGGTGCACGGTGGCTTCACCGAGCCGGCTGCCTGGGAGTCGCTGGTGCGCGACTGGCACGTGGAGGGCCTCGCGGTGCGGCCGGGACACAAGATGATCGGGCACACGGCCTTCCTGGTCACGGCCCGACGGATGGCCCCCGGACAGCGGCCGCCGCTGAAGCGGCGGCGCCCGGCGCCGGGTGCCTACGGCGCCGACTACACCGGGCCGCGCCCCGCCGACGCGCCGCTCGACGCGCCGGCCGAGGCCGGCGAGTAGCCGCCCCCGCGGTTCGGCGTACCGGCTCCGCCACCGGGCCGCGACCCAATCGTGACCAAGAGAGCGTTTCCTCCCCTTCCCTTGGCCGACGGCGCGGGTAGTGTCACCAGAACAGGAGGTGACGCGGATGTCGACAGCGGAGAACGCCCCCGGTTCCCAGGGGCGCCAGGCCGAAGAGCTCGCGGACCAGGTGAGGTTCCTCGAGGCAGAGGTCGCCGACCTGCGCCGGCGGCTCAGTGACGGACCGTCCCACTCGCGCGGGCTCGAGCTGCGCCTCGCCGACGCCCAACGGTCCCTGGCCGCGGTCACGTCGCAGAACGAGCGCCTGGCCCAGACGCTGCGCGAGGCCCGCGACCAGATCATGAAGCTGAAGGAGGAGGTCGACCGGCTCGCCCAGCCGCCGGCGGGCTTCGGCACCTTCCTCACCCGCAACGACGACGACACCGTCGACGTGTTCACCGGCGGCCGCAAGCTCCGGGTCACCGTCAGCCCGTCGGTCGACCTCGACTCGCTGCGGCGCGGCCAGGAGGTCATGCTCAACGAGGCCCTCAACGTGGTCGCGGCGCTCGAGTTCGAGGAGCTCGGCGAGGTGGTCATGTTCAAGGAGCTGATGGCCGACCGCGAGCGGGCGCTGGTCATCGCCAACGCCGACGAGGAGCGGGTGGTGCGGCTCGCCGAGCCGCTGCTCGGCGAGACGCTGCGGGCCGGCGACTCGCTGCTGCTCGAGTCGCGCTCCGGCTACGTATACGAGAAGGTCCCGAAGTCGGAGGTCGAGGAGCTCGTCCTCGAAGAGGTCCCCGACATCGCCTACGAGTCGATCGGCGGGCTCGGCAACCAGATCGAGCAGATCCGCGACGCCGTCGAGCTGCCCTACCTCTACCCCGAGCTCTTCGACGAGCACCAGCTCAAGCCGCCGAAGGGCGTGCTGCTCTACGGGCCCCCCGGCTGCGGCAAGACGCTGATCGCGAAGGCCGTGGCGAACTCGCTGGCCAAGAAGGTCGCGGCGAAGACCGGGCAGGAGGGCAAGTCCTACTTCCTCAACATCAAGGGCCCCGAGCTGCTCAACAAGTACGTCGGCGAGACCGAGCGGCACATCCGCCTGGTCTTCCAGCGGGCCCGTGAGAAGGCGAGCGGCGGCACGCCGGTCATCGTGTTCTTCGACGAGATGGACTCCCTGTTCCGCACCCGCGGCTCGGGCGTCTCCTCCGACGTCGAGAACACCATCGTCCCGCAGTTGCTCAGCGAGATCGACGGCGTCGAGTTGCTCGAGAACGTGCTGGTCATCGGTGCCTCCAACCGCGAGGACATGATTGACCCCGCGATCCTGCGACCGGGCCGGCTCGACGTGAAGATCAAGATCGAGCGGCCCGACGCCGAGGCCGCGCGAGACATCTTCAGCAAGTACCTCCTCCCCACGCTGCCGCTGCACGGCGACGACCTCGCCGAGTTCGGCGGCGACCGCGAGGCCTGCGTCGCGGGGATGATCCGCGCCACCGTCGAGCGGATGTACAACGAGACCGAGGAGAACCGCTTCCTCGAGGTCACCTACGCCAACGGCGACAAGGAGGTCCTCTACTTCAAGGACTTCAACTCCGGCGCGATGATCCAGAACATCGTGGACCGAGCCAAGAAGATGGCGATCAAGGACTTCCTCGACCACGAGCAGAAGGGGCTCCGCGTCGCGCACCTGCTGCAGGCCTGCGTCGACGAGTTCAAGGAGAACGAGGACCTCCCCAACACCACCAACCCCGACGACTGGGCCCGCATCTCCGGCAAGAAGGGCGAGCGGATCGTGTTCATCCGCACGCTGATCACCGGCAAGCAGGGCACCGAGCCCGGGCGGTCGATCGACACCGTGTCGAACACCGGCCAATACCTCTAGGAGTTCTCGGAGCGCTCCCGGCGAGCCCGGGGTGCGACGGCGCCGGCCGGTCGCGCCCCGGCCCGTCGCGCTCGCCTACCGGCTGCGGGCCGTCCCGCGGTAGAGGTAGCCCCAGGGCCGCATCGGCCCTCCACCCAGCGCGTAGCCGGACTCGATGCCTTCCATCTCGAAGCCGGCGTCCTCGAGCAGGGCCGGCACGTCCCGGCTGAGGTGGCAGCCGCCGGCGACTCGGCGTTGCAGCGGCTCCAGTCGGCGCTGCCAGCGCAGTACCCCGGCGTCGGGCGCCCGTCCGTGCTCGAGGAAGTGCAGGGCCGCGCCTGGGCGCAGCACCCGCCGCAGCTCGCGCAGGGCCGCGACCGGGTCGGGGATGGTGCACAGCGTGAAGGTGGAGAGGGCGGAGTCGTAGGACGCGTCTGCCGCGGGGAGCCGCTGGCCGTCGAGTCCCAGCCGGGCGACGGGGACCGGGGCGGACTCGCGCCGCTCTGCGGAGCGGCGCCACGCGGTGGCGGACGGCTCCACCGCGTGGACCGAGGAGACCTCGGGCGGCAGATGGGACAGGTTGGCTCCGCTGCCGAACCCGACCTCGATCACCTCGCCGTGCAGCCCCCGGGTCACCTGGGCGCGCAGGCGGCGGACCGGCGCCGAGGCCAGGGTGAGGTCGGTCAGGTGCGGCAGCACCTGCTCGTCCCACCACCCGCGCACGGCCATGCGCGAAGACTACTGCGGGTGGCCGAACCCTCGCCGGGGCCGGACCCGTAGGCTCGTGGCATGAGCGCGCGCCGGATCATGGGGGCCGAGGTCGAGTACGGCATCTCGGTGCTGGGGCAGCCCACGGCGAACCCGATGGTCGCCTCCTCGCAGGTCGTCAACGCCTACGCGTCGGCCACGGTCATCGCCCGGAGGGCCCGGTGGGACTTCGAGGAGGAGTCGCCGCTGCGCGACGCCCGCGGCTTCGACATGTCTCGCCAGGTGGCCGACCCGACCCAGCTGACCGACGAGGACCTCGGGCTGGCCAACGTCATCCTCACCAACGGCGCGCGGCTCTACGTCGACCACGCGCACCCGGAGTTCTCCACGCCCGAGGTGACCACGCCGCTGGATCTGGTGCGCTGGGACAAGGCAGGCGAGCAGGTGATGCTCGACGCCGCGCGCCGCGCCTCCCAGCTGCCGGGCAACCCGCAGATCGTGCTCTACAAGAACAACACCGACAACAAGGGCGCCTCCTACGGGGCGCACGAGAACTACCTGATGCGCCGGGCCACGCCGTTCGGCGACATCGTGCGGCACCTGACCCCGTTCTTCGTGACCCGCCAGGTGGTCACCGGCGCCGGCCGGGTCGGCATCGGGCAGGACGGACGCGAGGACGGCTTCCAGATCAGCCAGCGCGCGGACTACTTCGAGGTCGAGGTCGGTCTGGAGACGACCCTGAAGCGGCCGATCATCAACACCCGCGACGAGCCGCACGCCGACCCCGAGAAGTACCGCCGGCTGCACGTGATCATCGGCGACGCGAACCTGTCCGAGGTGTCCACCTACCTCAAGGTCGGCACCACCGCGCTGGTCTTGGCGATGATCGAGGAGCGGTTCATCGACGACGACTTCCGGCTCGACACGCCGGTGGCGTCGTTGCGTGCGGTCTCGCACGACCCGTCGCTGCGGCAGACCGTCACGTTGGCCGACGGTCGCCGGCTCACCGCAATCCAGCTGCAACGCGAGTACCTCGACCTGGCCCGCAAGTTCGTCGAGGACCGCTTCGGCGCCGACGCCGACCCGCAGACGCTCGACGTGCTCGCCCGCTGGGAGTCGGTGCTGGACCGTCTCGAACGCGACCCGATGCTGTGCGCCCGCGAGCTCGACTGGGTGGCGAAGCTGCAGCTGCTCGAGCAGTACCGCTCCCGCGACGGCCTGGACTGGTCGGATGCCAAGCTCCAGCTGATCGACGTCCAGTACTCCGACATCCGGCCGGAGAAGGGCCTCTACCACCGCCTGGTGAAACTGGGCCGGATGGAGCGGCTGCTCGCCCAGGACGCCGTGGACGCCGCGATGCACGACCCCCCGCACGACACCCGCGCGTTCTTCCGGGGCCGCTGCCTGGAGAAGTACGCCGCTCACGTCGCGGCCGCGTCGTGGGACTCGGTGATCTTCGACCTGCCCGGGCGGGAGTCGCTCCAGCGGGTGCCGACCGTCGACCCGCTGCGCGGCACCGAGGCGCACGTGGGTGATCTCCTGGAGCGCTGCGAGACCGCTGAGGAGCTGTTCGCCGCGTTGACCTCGTGACCCTCGGATAGGGTCCAGACATGGCACAGGAGCAGAAGCAACCGCGCAAGTCGTCGGAGTCCGAGGAGACGACCGAGGTCGCGCCCGAGACCGATGTCGCGGAGCGCAAGGAGGCCCTGGACGATGACGTCGACGCGATCCTCGACGAGATCGACGACGTGCTCGAGACCAACGCCGAGGACTTCGTGAAGTCGTTCATCCAGAAGGGCGGGGAGTAGCCGGTGCCCGACCCCCGTCTGCCCGCTGCGTACCTGCAGCCGGGCTCCTCGTCGTTCACCGACTTCCTGGCCAGCCAGGCCCCCGACCTGCTGCCGGGCCGCCGCCCGGTGCCGCCGGGCCAGGCCGGTGACCTCGCGCCCCACGGCACCACGATCGTGGCCGCCACCTTCCCCGGCGGAGTGGTGATGGCCGGCGACCGGCGCGCGACGATGGGCAACATCATCGCCCAGCGCGACATCGAGAAGGTGTTCCCGGCCGACGAGTTCTCCGCGGTCGGCATCGCCGGCTCCGCCGGGCTCGCGGTCGAGATGGTGCGCCTGTTCCAGGTGGAGCTCGAGCACTACGAGAAGATCGAGGGCACGACGCTCTCGCTGGACGGCAAGGCCAATCGCCTCGCCGCCCTGATCCGGAGCAACCTCGGCATGGCGATGCAGGGCCTCGCGGTCGTCCCGCTGTTCGCCGGCTTCGACCTGGTGTCCGGTCGGGGCCGGATCTTCAGCTACGACGTCACCGGTGGCCGCTACGAGGAGACCGCGTTCCACTCGGTCGGCTCCGGCTCGCTGTTCGCCCGCGGCTCGCTGAAGAAGCTCTACCGCGAGGATCTCGAACCCGCTCAGTGCGTCACCGCCGTCGTGCAGGCGCTCTACGACGCCGCGGACGACGACTCCGCCACCGGCGGCCCCGACCTGACCCGCCGGATCTTCCCGGTCGTGCAGGTGATCACCGCCGAGGGCGGGCGCCGCCTCCCCGACGACGAGGTGGCCGACATCGCCGACCGCGTGATCGCCGGCCGGATGACCCGTCCCGACGGCCCCGCCGCCGGCCTGATCTGAGAGGGCGAGCCATGAGCATGCCGTTCTACGTCTCACCCGAGCAGCTGATGAAGGACCGGGCCGACTACGCCCGCAAGGGCATCGCCCGGGGGCGGTCCGTCGTGGCGGTGCAGTACGCCGACGGGATCCTGTTCGTCTCCGAGAACCCGTCCCAGGCGCTGCACAAGGTCTCCGAGATCTACGACCGCATCGCGTTCGCGGCCGTGGGCCGCTACAACGAGTTCGAGAACCTGCGGATCGCCGGGGTCCGGCTGGCCGACATGCGCGGCTACAGCTACGACCGCCGCGACGTGACCGGCCGCGGCCTGGCGAACGCCTACGCCCAGACGCTCGGCACGATCTTCTCCAGCGGCGGCGAGAAGCCCTACGAGGTCGAGCTCTTCGTCGCCGAGATCGGCGACAGCCCGGCCGCGGACCAGATCTACCGGCTGACCTACGACGGCCAGGTCGCCGACGAGCACGGCTACGCCGTGATGGGCGGCGCCGCGGAGGCCGTCGCGTCCTACCTGGAGAGCCGGTTCACCGAGGGCATGGCCCTGGAGGAGGCGCTGCGGATGGCCGTGGCCGCGCTCGGCCACAGCGAGGGGGAGGACCGGGTGATCTCGGTCCGCGATCTCGAGGTGGCGGTGCTCGACCGCACCCGCACCCAGCCGCGCAAGTTCAACCGGTTGGTGCCGGCGCGGCTCGAGCCGCTGCTCGGCGGCCGCGGAACGCCGGCGGCGTCCCCCCAGTCCACCGTGGCCGGGCATCGCCCCGACGGCGACGATCAGCCGGCTCCCACGACCGCGGAGCCACCGGTGGCACCGCCGCCGACCGACCCGCCCAGCGACCCCGGTGACCCGCTGACCTGATCGGGTCGACTCGCGCCCGCTCAATCGACATCGTCCACACGGGTGACCGGTCACCACCTAGGCTGACCCCGTGGACCGGCGGATCTTCGGCATCGAGAACGAGTACGGCGTCACGTGCACGTTCAAGGGCCAGCGCCGGCTCAGTCCCGACGAGGTCGCCCGCTACCTGTTCCGTAAGGTGGTCAGCTGGGGCCGCTCCAGCAACGTGTTCCTGCGCAACGGCGCCCGGCTCTACCTCGACGTCGGCAGCCACCCCGAGTACGCCACCCCCGAGTGCGACGACATCGTCGAGCTGGTCACCCACGACAAGGCGGGGGAGCGGATCCTCGAGGGGCTGCTGCTCGACGCCGAGCAGCGGCTCCACGACGAGGGCATCGCCGGCGAGATCTACCTGTTCAAGAACAACACCGACTCGGCCGGCAACTCCTACGGCTGCCACGAGAACTACCTGGTCAGCCGTAGCGGGGAGTTCTCCCGGCTGGCCGACGTGCTGATCCCGTTCCTGGTGACCCGCCAGATCGTCGTGGGCGCCGGCAAGATCACCCAGACGCCGCGCGGCGCGTCGTACGCCGTCAGCCAGCGCGCCGAGCACATCTGGGAGGGCGTCTCCAGCGCGACCACCCGCTCCCGGCCGATCATCAACACCCGCGACGAGCCCCACGCCGACGCCGAGAAGTACCGCCGGCTGCACGTGATCGTGGGTGACTCCAACATGAGCGAGACCACCACGATGCTCAAGGTGGCCAGCTGCGACCTGGTGCTGCGGATGATCGAGGAGGGCGTGGTGATGCGCGACCTCACGATGGAGAACCCGATCCGGGCGATCCGGGAGATCTCCCACGACGTCACCGGCCGCCGCAAGGTCCGGCTCGCCAACGGACGCGAGGCCAGCGCGCTCGACATCCAGGGCGAGTACCTCTCCAAGGCCCGCGACTTCGTCGACCGCCGCGGCATCAGCACGCCGGTGATCGAGCAGGCGCTGGACCTCTGGGAGCGCGGGCTGAAGGCGATCGAGTCCGACGACCTCAGCCTGGTCGAGCGGGAGATCGACTGGGTCATCAAGTGGAAGCTGCTGGAGCGCTACCGCGCCAAGCACGGGCTGCCGCTGGGGCACCCCCGGATCGCCCAGCTCGACCTGGCCTACCACGACATCCACCGTGGACGCGGCCTCTACTACCTGCTCGAGAAGCGGGGCGCGGTCGCCCGGGTGACCAGCGACCTGAAGGTCTTCGAGGCCAAGTCGGTGCCGCCGCAGTCCACGCGGGCCCGGCTGCGCGGCGAGTTCATCCGGCGGGCCCAGGAGCGGCGGCGCGACTTCACCGTCGACTGGGTGCACCTCAAGCTCAACGACCAGGCCCAGCGCACCGTCTTGTGCAAAGACCCGTTCCGGGCCTACGACGAGCGGGTGCAGCGGCTGATCGAAGGCATGTGACGCACGCCGGATGGGCAGGGCAAGGCTCCTCTCAGGCTCCACTTGTATGGTTCGCCAGGGCCGGTGCGGACCGGCCCCGACCTGCTACCGAGCCCCGCGAAGGTGAACCCTGTGCTGCGACGACTGCGCCGACCCTCTGGTCGAGCCGCCTCGATCCTGCTGCCCGCCCTGCTGCTGACCACGCTGGTCGCCTGCGGCGAGGAGAACGGCGAGGACGACACCGCCGGTGAGAGCACCTCCGGCGGCGGTGCCCTCTCCGCGATCTCGATCACCGGAGAGTTCGGTCAGGCTCCCGAGGTCGAGTGGGACGGCAACCTCGAGGTCGACGAGATCGAGTCCGAGGTGCTCATCGAAGGCGACGGCGACACGGTCGAGACCGGCGACCAGGTGAGCGCGAACTTCTGGGTCGGCAACGGCTACACCCAGGAGGAGGTCTACTCGACCTTCGGCGCCACCGCCGAGCAGCAGGAGGAGGACGCCGCGGCGGCCGAGCCCAGCGAGGACGCCGAGAGCGAGGAGCCCGAGGGCGGCAAGGGCGACAAGCCGGAGCCCTCGGAGGAGTCGACGTTCGAGGACATCCCCGCGACGCCCGAGACGATCACGATCAGCGACGAGCTGAGCCCGTTCTTCAAGGCCGCCTTCGAGGACCAGACCGTCGGGTCGCGGGTCGTGGTCGCAGCGACCGCCACCGACGCGTTCGGTGAGGGCGGCAACCCCCAGCTCGGCATCGGCAACGAGGACACCGTGCTCCTGGTCGCCGACATCGTCGAGATCCAGGAGGTGCTGACCGGCCCCGAGGGCGAGGAGCAGGAGGCACCCTCCTGGGCCCCCGGGCTGGTCACCGAGGGCGACGCGATCACCGGACTCGACTTCGAGGGCACCCCCGAGCCCGACGGCAAGCTGCGCTCCGGCGTGCTGATCCAGGGTGAGGGTCCCAAGGTCCAGGCCGGCCAGACCATCACGGTCAACTACCTCGGCCAGGTCTACGGCGGCGAGCAGCCCTTCGACGAGAGCTACAGCCGCGGTGCCCCGGCCTCGTTCGGCATCGGCGTCGGTCAGGTCATCACCGGCTGGGACAAGACGCTGGTCGGCGCCAACGTCGGCAGCCGGCTGATCCTGGCCATCCCGCCGGCCGAGGGCTACGGCGAGAACGGCAACGAGGGCGCCGGCATCAAGGGCACCGACACCCTCTACTTCGTCGTCGACATCCTCGCCGCGGCCTGAGGCTCCAGCCCGCTCCGCTGCGTGGCGAGCAGCCACGCCGACCCCCGGTCGGCAAGAATGGCCCCCGGCGCCGCTCGGCGCCGGGGGCCCTTCGCTGTCTGCGACGTGGACGGCGGGCCCACCCATTCCGGGACGGAGGCGACGTGGCCGCGGCGAACAAGAGCGAACGCCTGCTGAACCTGCTCATCATGCTGCTGGTCCAGCGCCACTTCGTCGGCAAGGACCGGATCCGCTCGATCATCTATCCCGGCTCCTCCCACGAGGCGTTCGAGAAGATGTTCGAGCGCGACAAGGAGGAGCTGCGCAGCCTCGGGGTCCCGATCGAGGTCGGTCACATCGACAAGTTCTTCGAGGACGAGCCCGGCTACCGGATCCGTCCCGACGAGCTCGCCCTGCCCGAGATCGAGCTCACCGCCGACGAGGCCTCGGTGATCGGCGTCGCCACCAAGGTGTGGCAGCACGCGCGGCTCGCCGAGGCCACCACCGAGGCGGTGCGCAAGCTCGCCGCGCTCGGCGTCCCGGTCGACACCTCCGCCCTCGACATCGTCGAGCCCCGGCTGAGCGCCGACGAGCCGTCGTTCGACGTGTTCTGGGAGGCCACCCAGGAGCGCACCCCGGTGGAGTTCGACTACGTGCGCACCGGGCAGCCCGAACCCAGCACCCGCCACCTGCAGCCCTGGGGCGTGGTCCGCTACTCGGGCCGCTGGTACGTCGTCGGCTACGACACCGACCGCGGCGGCGAACGGGTCTTCCGGCTCTCCCGGGTGCAGGGCCGCGCGCGCAAGAAGGGCAAGCCGGGCTCCTACGAGGTGCCGCCCGGCACCGACGTCCGGGCCGTCGCGCGTCGGCTGGCCCCGGCGCCCGCCGCCGAGCCGGCCGTCGTCCTGGTCCGGCACGGCGCCGGCCACACGCTGCGCCGCAACGCCGACCGGGTCGAGGGCGACGTGGCGGGACCCGACGAGCGCACCGGGTGGGATCGACTGGTGCTGAGCCGCGGCGGGCTCGCGATGGCCGAGGAGCTGCTCGGCTACGGTGCCGACGTGTACGTCGAGGAGCCGAGCGCGCTGCGCGACGAGGTCGCCACCCGCCTCCGCTCCCTGCTCTCGCGGCTGGGGCAGGCGTCGTGAGCGCCCGCTCCTCCGGTCGGCCCGGCGCGGCCGGGGCCCGCGACCAGGTCGCCCGGCTGCTCACCCTGGTGCCCTACCTGCACACGCACGGTCAGGTGCGACTCGAGGAGGCCGCCGGCACCCTGGGCACCACCCCGGAGCAGCTGCTCTCCGACCTCAAGGTGCTCCTGATGTGCGGGCTCCCCGGCGGCTACCCCGACGACCTGATCGACGTCGACCTCGACGCGCTCGAGGGCCCCGCGGCCGACGGCGTGATCCGGGTGTCCAACGCCGACTACCTGGCCCGACCGCTGCGGCTGACCCCCACCGAGGCGAGCGCGATCATCGTCGCGCTCCGGGCGCTGCGCGGCGGGGCGTCCGCCGAGACCCGCGAGGTCGTCGACCGGGCGCTGGCCAAGCTCGAGGCGGCCGCCGCCGAGGGCACCGAGGTGCCGCTGATCGACCCCGGCGACCCCGACGACCTCGCCGCCCGTGCCCGGACCGCCGAGCTCGCGACCCGGCTGCGCGACGCCGCCGGGCGGCGCCGGCAGCTGCGCATCCGCTACCACGTGCCCTCCCGTGACGAGGAGTCCACCCGCACCGTCGACCCGCGCGGGGTGGTCTCCGCCCACGGCTTCGACTACCTCGACGCCTGGTGCCACGCCGCCGAGGCGCCGCGCCTGTTCCGGCTCGACCGGATCCTCGAGGCCGAGGTGCTCGACAGCCCGGTGGCCACCGACCCCGAGCCGCCGCGCGACCTCTCGGCGGGCATGTTCGCCTCCGCCCCCGACGTCACCCGCACCACGCTCCTGCTCGAGCCGCCCGCGCGCTGGGTGGTGGAGTACTACCCGGTGGAGGAGGTGCGCGAGCTCGCCGACGGGCGGCTCGAGGTCGACCTCCTCGTCGCCGACCAGCGCTGGCTGACCCGGCTGCTGCTCCGCCTGGCCCCGCACGCCAGCGTCGTCGTTCCCCAGGAGTTCACCTCCTCGTTGACCGCCACGGTCGCCGACGCGGTCCGCCTGTACGACGGACCGGCGTAGCATGGGCGACGCCCATCGGGGCGTCCGTCCGGACGCCCACGTCGACGCACCTTGAGGACCCCATGCTCCCGCTCGCCATCGCAGGTCTCGGCACCACCGAGCTGCTCATCATCCTGGCCGTGATCATCCTGCTGTTCGGTGCCTCCAAGCTGCCCGAGCTGGCCCGGGGCAGCGGCCGGGCGCTGCGCATCTTCAAGGCCGAGACCAAGGGCCTGATGGACGACGACGAGCCGGCCGACGACTCCCGCAAGACCCCCGAGCAGCGACAGATCGAGGCCCGGCAGGTCGACGTGGAGGCCGAGCGGCAGGCGGCGCTGGACGCGGAGCGCCGGCGCCACGGCGACACCACGACCTGACCGGGGGCCGCCGTTGTCCTTCACCGGCGTGTTCGAGCTGTTCAGCGGCCGACCGCGCCACCCCGTCGGCGCCGACGGCCGGATGGCCCTCTCCGACCACCTCCGCGAGCTGCGTGCGCGGCTGCTGAAGTCCGCGCTGTTCCTGGTGCTCGCCTTCTCGGTGGCGCTGTTCTTCTATGACGAGCTGCTCGACCTGGTGCTCGGGCCCTACAACGACGCCCAGCAGGCGCTGGAGGACACCGACACCACCGCCTACATCGCCAGCGCCGGCGGCCCGCTGCTGCTGCAGTTGAAACTGTGCGGCGTCGCCGCGGTCGTGGTGTCGAGCCCGTTCTGGCTCTACCAGCTGTGGGCGTTCATCGTTCCCGGCCTGCACGCCCACGAGAAGAAGTGGACCCGCGTCTTCGCCGGCATCGCCGGACCGATCTTCATCGCCGGGGTCGCCACCGCCTACTACGTGCTGCCCAAGGGTCTCGAGGTGCTGATCGGCTTCACCCCGGCCGGCATGCAGAACCTGGTCGAGTTCGGCGACTACTTCAGCTTCTTCACCCGGATGATGCTGGTCTTCGGCGTGGCCTTCGAGATCCCGCTGTTCGTGATCATGCTCAACCTGGCGGGCGTGGTCAGCGGTGCCGCGATCGGCCGCTATCGACCGTGGATCGTGCTCGGCACCTTCGTCTTCGCCGCCGTCGCCACCCCGTCGACCGATCCGTTCTCCATGCTGATGCTGGCGCTGCCGATGATGGTGCTGTTCCTCGTCGCCGAGGCCGTCGCCCGCCTGGTCGACCGCTCACGTGGACGGCGGGCCGACCAGTGGGCCGACGACGAGGCCTCGCCGCTGTGAGCGCGGTCCCCGTCCCGCTCAGCGACGCGGACCCGTTCGAGCTGCCCGACTGGCTGGGCACCGACGAGGTGACCTGGGTCGCCGACTCCGGCCTGCGCAGCGCCCACCTGGTCGCGGGCCGGCTGACGGGGGTCGACGGGGCCGAGCTGGCGTGCGACCTGCTGGCCGTCGACGACGCCTATCCTGTGCCGGTCGCCGACGACACCGCCCGGGCCCGCGCGCACCAGGCCTGGCAGCACGGGCAGGTGCTGCTGGTCGAGCGCGAGGGGCGGCTCACGCTCGCCGTGCCCGGCACCACGTTCACCGCCGACGACCTGCTCGACGCCCTGAGCCGGTTGGCCCGCGCGGTCGGCGGCTCGCCCGAGCGGTACGCCGCTCGGTTGCGGATCGGCCGTGAGAGCGGAACCCGCGGGCGCTAGCGCCCGGGGCACTAGGGTCGAGACCGTGCCCAGCAGTCGTCGCGAGATCGCGCTCCTGACCAACCCTACGGCCGGCCAGGGTCGCGGCGCCCGGGCCCGCGCGGCGGTGATCGGCCGGTTCCGCGACGCGGGGCTCTCCGTGCGGGACCTGGTCGGCCGCGACGCCGACGAGGCGCTGGACCTCGCCCACGCCGCCGTCGCCGACGGGGTCGAGTCCCTGGTGGTCTGCGGCGGCGACGGCATGGCCCATCTCGCGGTCCAGGCGCTCGCCGGCACCGACACCGCGCTGGGTGTGATCCCCGCCGGCACCGGCAACGACGTGGGCCGGCTGCTCGACCTGCCGGGCCGCGACTTCGCGGCCGCGGCGGACCGGGTGATCGCCGGCCGCACCCACACCCTCGACCTCGCGCGCAGCGGCGGGAAGTACTTCCTCACGGTGATGGCGGCCGGGTTCGACGCGGTCGTGAACGAGCGGGCCAACCGGATGACCTGGCCACGGGGCCAGATGCGCTACAACCTGGCGACCCTCGCCGAGCTGCGGGTCTTCGAGCCGATCGCCTACACCCTCGAGATCGACGGGCTGGTCCACCACACCGACGCGATGCTGGTCGCGGTCGGCAACGGCCCCTCCTTCGGAGGCGGCCTGCGCATCGCCGAGGGGGCCTTGGCCGACGACGGCATGCTGGACGTCGTGATCATCACGCCGCTGAGCAAACCGGCCCTGGTCCGGGCCTACCCGAAGCTCTTCCGCGGCACCCACACCGCTCTGCCGCAGTACGTCCACCACCGCGCCCGCACGGTCACCATCGCCGCCCACGGCATCGTGGCCTACGCCGACGGCGAGCGGTTCGGTGCGCTGCCGCTGACCGTCGAGTGCGTGCCCGGGGCCCTCAGGGCGCTGGCATGACCGGCACACCCGAGTCCGGAGGCTCCGGGCCCGCCGAGGCCGAGCCGTCCCCGGCCGCGCGCTACGCGTCGTACCGTGCGCACCGCTCGCACCCGGTGCTCAAGGACTTCACCGCGCTCTACGACTTCGAGCTCGACGAGTTCCAGCTGCGGGCCTGCCGCGAGATCGAGGAGGGGCGCGGGGTGCTGGTGGCGGCGCCCACCGGCTCCGGCAAGACCATCGTCGGCGAGTTCGCCGTCCACCTGGCCCTCGCGACCCGCCGCAAGGCCTTCTACACCACCCCGATCAAGGCGCTGTCGAACCAGAAGTTCCACGACCTCGTCGCGCGCTACGGCCCCGAGAACGTCGGCCTGCTCACCGGCGACAACGTCGTCAACGGCGAGGCGCCGATCGTGGTGATGACGACCGAGGTGCTGCGCAACATGCTCTACGCCGGCTCCCACACCCTGCTCGGCCTCGGGTTCGTCGTCATGGACGAGGTGCACTACCTCGCCGACCGCTCCCGCGGCGCGGTCTGGGAGGAGGTGATCATCCACCTGCCCGAGTCGGTGTCGCTGATCTCGCTGTCCGCGACGGTCTCCAACGCCGAGGAGTTCGGCGAGTGGCTCCAGACCGTGCGCGGCGAGACCGCCACCATCGTCGAGGAGCGGCGCCCGGTGCCGCTCTACCAGCACGTGATGGTGGGCCGCCGGATGCTCGACCTGTTCGCCTCCTCCGACGTCGACGCGGCCGCCGGCTTCGTCAAGGAGGGGGCACCGGTCAACGACGAGCTCGTGAAGATCGCCCGCGACGACTGGGCCAGCAGTCGGCTGATGCGCGACCGGCGATCCCCCCGCAAGGGCAACCCCGGGTCGTCGAAGAACCCCCGCAACGTCGGCAACGGCCGGCGGGTCTGGATCCCCAGCCGGGCCGACGTCATCGAGCGGCTCGACCACGAACGCATGCTGCCGGCGATCGTGTTCATCTTCAGCCGGGTCGGCTGCGACGCCGCCGTGCGGCAGTGCCTCGACGCCGGCACCCGCCTCACCACCGCCGAGGAGCGCGAGGCGATCCGCGAGTACGTCGAGGCCGCCACCCGGCACCTGCCGCTCGAGGACCTCCACGTGCTCGGCTACCACGACTTCCTCGACGGGCTGATGCGCGGCGTCGCCGCCCACCACGCCGGCATGCTGCCGGCGTTCAAGGAGTGCGTGGAGCAGCTGTTCGTACGCGGCCTGTGCAAGGTGGTCTTCGCCACCGAGACCCTCGCGCTCGGCATCAACATGCCGGCCCGCACCGTGGTGATCGAGAAGCTGTCGAAGTGGAACGGCGAGACCCACGCCGACATCACCCCGGGGGAGTACACCCAGCTCACCGGCCGTGCCGGGCGCCGCGGCCTCGACATCGAGGGCCACGGCGTCGTGCTGTGGCAACCGGGCATGAACCCCCGCGAGGTGGCCGGCCTGGCCTCCACCCGCACCTACCCGCTGCGCTCGTCGTTCCGCCCGTCGTACAACATGGCCGTCAACCTGGTGCACCACTTCGGCCGCGGTCGCGGTCGCGAGCTCCTGGAGCAGTCCTTCGCCCAGTTCCAGGCCGACCGGGCCGTCGTCGGGCTGGCCCGGCAGCTGCGCAAGAGCGAGGACGCGCTCGAGGGCTACCGCGAGGCGGCGGCCTGCCACCTCGGCGACTTCATGGAGTACGCCGAGCTGCGCCGCCGGATCGGCGAGGAGGAGAAGAACGCCAGCCGGGCCCGGCGGGCCGACCGGCGCGACGAGGTGGTCGCCTCGTTGCGGCGGCTCAAGCCCGGCGACGTCATCCATGTGCCGGCCGGCAAGTTCGCCGGCTACGCCGTGGTCGTCGACCCCGGCGACGCCACCGAGGAGCCGCGCCCCTACGTCGTCACCGTCGAACGACAGGCTCGACGGCTGGCGCTCATCGACTTCCCCAACCCGGTCGAGGCGCTCACCCGGATGCGGGTTCCCCGCAGCTTCAACGGGCGCAACCCGCAGATGCGACGCGACCTCGCGATGAACCTGCGGGCCCGCACCCAGGCGCTCCCGGTGCCGGGCCGTGGACGCGGCGACGACCGGCACGGCGGCTCCGCCCGGTCTGCGGCCGACCTCGAGATCGCCCGGCTGCGCGGCGAGCTCAAGGAGCACCCCTGTCACGCCTGCCCCGAGCGGGAGGACCACGCCCGGTGGGCCGAGCGCTGGTTCAAGCTCGATCGCGACGCCCGCACCCTGCGCCGCCGGGTCGAGCAGCGCACCAACACCGTCGCCCGCCAGTTCGACCGGGTCTGCGAGGTGCTGACCGCGCTCGACTACCTCGACGGCGACGAGGTCACCCCGCGCGGTGCGCACCTGATGCGGCTCTACTCCGAGATGGACCTGGTGGCGGCCGAGTGCCTGCGCCAGGGCATCTGGGACGACCTGGACGCCTCCGGCCTGGCTGCCGCCCTCTCGGTGCTGGTCTTCGAGGCCCGGCGCCCCGACGACGCGTCGTCGCCGCGGCTCCCCGGCGGTGCGATCCAGGAGGCGATCGGCCGGACCGTGCGGCTGTGGGGCCAGCTCGACACCCTGGAGAAGGACCACCGGCTCGACTTCCTGCGCGCCCCCGACCTGGGCTTCGCCTGGGTCGCCTACCGGTGGGCCGAGGGCGACGAGCTCGACGACGTGCTGCTCGCCACCGAGCTGGCCGCCGGTGACTTCGTGCGCTGGATGAAGCAGCTGCTCGACCTGGCCGGGCAGGTCGCCGACGCAGCGGGCGACGCTCCGCTGCGCCAGACAGCCCGGGAGACGATCCGGCGGCTCAAGCGCGGGGTCGTGGCCTACTCGGCGCTCGCGGACTGATCCCGGGCCTCCGGCCGGTGAATCCCGGCTCAGCCCTCCGCTGCGGTCTGGACCGCCTCGACGATCGCGGTGTCGCCGCCGACCAGCTCCCATTGCTTGCCGATGGCGCCCTCCAGGTCCAGCACGGCCGCCAGCACGGCCGCGACGTCGGCACGGGGGATCTCGCCCCGGTCGACCCGCTCAGCCACGGTGACCGTGCCGGTGGCGGGGTCGTCGGTGAGCGCGCCGGGGCGGAGGATCGTCCACTGCAGGCCGCTGTCGCGCAGGGCGGCGTCGGCATCTCGCTTGGCCTCGACATAGGCGCGCCACACGTCGGCCGTGTCGTCGGGCAGCGGCTCGTCGACCCCGATCGCGGAGACCTGGACGAACCGGTCGATACCGGCCTGTCGGGCGGCCTCGATCGACTTCAGCGACCCCTCGAGGTCGACGGTGCGCTTGCGTTCGATGTTGCCGTCGGGCCCGCCGCCGGCGGCGAACACCACCGCCCGGCAGCCCTGGAACGCCGCGGCGAACGCGTCGACGTCGTCCTTCTCGATATCGAGCAGGCGGACCTCGGCGCCCATGCTCTCCAGGTCTGCGCGGTACTCCTCCCTGCGGACCAGCGCGACCGGCGTGTGCTGGGCACGCACCAGGATCGGGTGCAGGAGACGGGCCACCTGTCCGTGGCCTCCGACGACGGCGATTCGGCTCATGGCGCCAACCTACGGGCGGGGTGGTGGGAGGGTCGTTCAGCCCTGCAGGGCCGTCACCAACCGCTGGGCCGGCCCCTCGAGGTTCCACCGCTGCGCGAGCACGAGAACCTGGTCCGGGTCGGCCGGGGTCCGCGGCAGCGCGGTGGCCGGTGCGCCGAGGTCGATGTCGCGCGCGACCGCGACCACCTTGGGGGCCACCGACAGATAGTCGGCGGCCGCCTTGATCTTGCCCCGGGGGCCGGGCCCCATCCCCGAGTCGGGATCGTGGGCTGCCGCGAGGATGCCGGCCATGTCGCGGTACCGCTCGAGCAGGGTGGCGGCGGTCTTCTCACCGACGCCGGCGACGCCGGGCAGCCCGTCCGACGCGTCGCCGCGCAACGTCGCGAAGTCGGCGTACTGGCGTGCGTCGATGCCGTACTTCGCGCGCACCCAGGCGTTGTCGACCCGCTCGTGCCGGCCCACGCCGCGGGCGATGTAGAGGACCCGCACCTCGGCCTCGTCGTCGACGAGCTGGAACAGGTCGCGGTCGCCGGTGACGACGTCGACCGGCATGCCGGCCCCGGTGGCGAGCGTGCCGATCACGTCGTCGGCCTCGTAGCCGGGAGCCCCGACGACGGTGATGCCGAACGCGGTCAGGATCTCGCGGATGATCGGGATCTGCAGCTCGAGAGGGTCCGGCACCTCCTCGACGTCCGGCCCGGTCGACACCTCCGCGACCACGCGATGCGCCTTGTACGACGGGAGCAGGTCGACCCGCCACTGCGGACGCCAGTCGTCGTCCCAGCAGCACACCAGGTCGGTCGGGTGGTAGTCGCCGACCAGCCGGGCGATGAAGTCGAGCAGACCGCGGACCGCGTTGACGTTGGTGCCGTCCTCGGCCTTGATCTCCGGGACCCCGAAGAACGCCCGGAAGTACATCGAGGCGGTGTCGAGCAGCATCAGGCGGCCGGTCTGCGGTCTGGTCACGCGCGGCATCCTGCCACGGGTGTGCCCTAGCCTGGGGCCCGTGACCCCGTCCGACCTGGAAGGCACCGACCGCCGCATCCTCGAGCTGCTCTCCGTCGACGGGCGGATGTCCTACACCGACCTCGGCAAGGCCACCGGTCTGTCGACCTCGGCTGTGCACCAGCGGGTCAAGCGGCTCGAGCAGCGCGGCCTGATCCTCGGCTACGGCGCGACCGTGAACTACGACGGAATCGGCTTGGCGCTCACTGCGTTCATCTCGATCCGCCCGATCGACCCCTCGCAACCCGACGACTGCCCCGACCGGCTGCGCGACATCACCGAGATCGAGTCGTGCTGGTCGGTGGCGGGGGAGGAGTCCTACATCCTCAAGATCCGGACCGCCACCCCGCACGACCTCGAGCACCTGCTCGCCCGGATCCGGGCGGCGGCGAACGTCTCGACCCGCACCACGATCGTGTTGTCGACGTTCTACGAGAACCGTCCGGTCACCTGAGCCGGCGTCGGATCACCGGAGATCCGGTGATCCCAGCGAGGCTCAGCGGCCCCCGTGCTGCTCCCACCAGGCCCGGCCGGCCTCGGGGAGGGTGTGGATCGGGTCGTAGTACTCGTAGGTGCGCGACAGCGCGTCGGGGTCGGTGGACTCGATCGAGGTGCGGTAGTTCTTGGTCCAGTAGGAGATGCCGCGCTCGGTGTCGTAGGACGAGACCTGGTGCACCCAGCGCTTGCCGACGAACGGGACGTCGCAGACGATCCGCGGGGTGGCGAAGCCGGGCAGGTAGCCCATGATGTGGTGCTGCAGCCGCTGGGCGTCGGCGACCGAGACCCGCCAGTGCTCCGAGAACGGGATCATGTCGCACATGTAGAAGTAGTAGGGCATGATCTGCGCCCCGTCGAGCAGCCGGAACGACAGGTCGAGCAGCTCGTGCGGGTCGGCGTTGACCCCGTTCAGCAGCACGCCCTGGTTGCGGACGTCGCGCACGCCGGCCTCCAGCATCGCCGCCGACGCCTCGGCGACCAGCGGGGTGATCGAGTTGGCGTGGTTGGCGTGGGTGTGGATGGCCAGCGACACCCCGCGCGCCCGGGCCACGCCCGCCACGCGGGCCATGCCGGCGCGGACCTCGTCGCCGAGCCAGTGCTGGGGGAGCCCGACCAGCGCCTTGGTGGCCAGCCGGATGTCGCGGATGTTCTCGATCTCCAGCAGCGAGTCCAAGAACGCCTCGAGCCGGGGCCACGGCATGTTGGCCACGTCGCCGCCGGAGACGACGACGTCGCGCACCGCCGGCGTGGTGCGCAGGTAGGACATCATCGCCTCGAGGCGGTCCACCGGCTTGATGAGGAACTTGTGCTTGTCGATGACCGGGGTGGAGTTGCCCACCAGGTCCATCCGGGTGCAGTGGCCGCAGTACTGCGGGCAGGTCGGGAGCAGTTCGGCCAGCACCTTGGTGGGGTAGCGGTGGGTCAGCCCCTCGGCGACCCACATGTCCTGCTCGTGCAGCGAGTCGCGGGTCGCATAGGGGTGGGAGGGCCAGTCGGTGCGCCGGTCGGAGAACACCGGGATCATGTAGTGGCGCACCGGGTCGGCGTAGAACGCCTCGGTCAGCGAGCCCGGCCCGGCCGGCACCGCCGCGGGCATCATCGTGTTCATCATCTGCGGCGGGACCAGCATCGACATGGTCGCGCGCTCGGCCTGGTCGCGCTCGAGGTCGGCGTAGAAGCGGTCGTCGACCAGGTCGCCCAGCAGCTCGCGCAACTGGCGCACGTTCTTCACACAGTGGGAGCGCTGCCACTGCGCCGTGCGCCATTCGTCCTCGGTCACCCCGGCCCAGCCGGGGAAGCGCCGCCAGTCGGGCTCGACCAGCTCGGCACGCCGATAGGCGTAGGGCTGCTCGGACCGCTCGTGGCGGATGGTGTCGATGCTCAAGACGTGCTCCCTCGTCGGCGGCCTGGCGGCGGCGATCAGCGGTCGGTCGGCGGTCGGTGCCTGGCGGCGAGTCGGTTGTGCCGGCTGCCCCCACCTGCGAGAGTACGAGGAGAAAGTGCGGGGCGTCCACAGACGCGCCGCAATATTTGCGGCCTGACACGTGTCAAGAAGGACAGATGACCATGACCGACCTTCGCCGTGGCGATCCGACCGGGCTCCACCGGGTGCTCGACCCGGCTGGCGTGCTGCCCCAGGCCGCGCACCGCCTCGACACCCGCGCCGAGCTCTGGCCCGACGAGGTGCGCGTGCGCGTCGAGCGGCTCAACCTCGATGCCGCGTCCTACCGGCAGCTCGAGCGCACCCACACCGTCGACGGCGCGGTCGACGGCGACGCGGTCCGCCAGGCGGTGCTTGACATCGTCGCCGCACGCGGCAAGATGCAGAACCCGGTCACCGGATCCGGCGGCATGCTGGTCGGCACCGTCGAGGAGGTCGGGCCCGACTCGCCGCTCGGCCTGCGCGTGGGCGACCGGGTGGCCACGCTGGTCTCGCTCACCCTCACTCCGCTGGTCATCGAGGACGCCCTGGCCCGGTGGGACGGCCGGGGCGAGCAGGTGCCCTGCGACGGGTACGCCGTGCTGTTCGGCCGCTCGATCGCTGCGGTGCTGCCCGACGACCTGCCCGCCGAGCTGAGCCTGTCGGTCATGGACGTCTGCGGGGCACCCGCCCTGACCGCCCGCGTCGTGGCGGAGCACGCCGCCCGCGACGGCCGCGCACCGACGGTGACCGTGATCGGCGGCGCCGGCAAGTCCGGGTCGCTCAGCCTGGCCGCGGCCCGCCGGGCCGGCGCCGGCCGCACCATCGGGGTGGTGCCGCACCAGGGCGAGGCCGGGCTGCTGACGCAGGCCGGGCTCGCCGACGAGGTGGTCATCGCCGACGCCCGCGACCCGATCGCCCTGCGTGACGCGGTGGCCGCGGCCGGAGGTCCGGCCGACGTCACGGTCGTCTGTGTCGACGTGCCCGGCTGCGAGGGCGGGGCCGTCCTGGCCACCGCCGATCGGGGCACCGTGGTCTTCTTCTCGATGGCCACCTCGTTCTCGGCCGCCGCCCTGGGCGCCGAGGGGCTGGCCGCCGACGTGACGATGCTGGTCGGGAACGGCTACCTCCCCGGCCACGCGGCGTACGCCCTCGACCTGATCCGCGAGCACGCCGGTGTCCGCGGGCTCTTCGAGCGGCGGCTCGAGGTGTCGGCGTGAGCCGGGGCAAGCTCGACCTCGACCCGGCCACGGTACGCCGTGCGCGCAGCCTCGCCCGCAAGGCCGGGCAGCCGATCGTCGAGATGGCCCAGCAGCACACCACGGTCGCCGTGGAGCGGGCGACCCTGCGCCTCGGCGGCCTCGGCGGGGCGGACCAGGAGGGCACACCGTGGGTCAATCGCCTGCTCGACGTGGTCCGCGCCGACCTCGCCGCCGACGGGGGCCTCGAGCACGGCGTCGCGTTGCCGGTGTGGGACGCGCTGCTGCGCGGCGAGGCCGAGGACCTCGCGACGCTCGCGCAGAGGGCATCCGCCGGCTCGGTGCGTTTCCGGCTCCCGGAGGGCCGCGACGCCACCCGGGCGCGCAGCGCGTCGCGCAAGCAGGTCGGGCAGGGCATCCGGCGCATCGACTCCCGCCGTCGCGAGCGGGACCGGCTGATCAAGCGCTTCGGCGACGCGCCCCGCACCCCGTGGATCTATCTGATCGTCGCCACCGGCGACATCTACGAGGACATCCCGCAGGCCCAACAGGCCGCCCGCGAGGGCGCCGACGTGATCGCGGTGATCCGCTCCACCGGGCAGAGCCTGCTCGACTACGTCCCCGAGGGCGCGACCCGCGAGGGCTTCGCCGGCACCTACGCCACCCAGGAGAACTTCCGGCTGATGCGGGCGGCGCTCGACGAGTCCAGCAAGGAGCTGGGCCGCTACGTGCGCCTGACCAACTACGCCAGTGGCCTCTGCATGCCCGAGATCGCCGCGTTGGCCGGGCTCGAGCGCCTCGACATGATGCTCAACGACTCGATGTACGGCATCCTCTTCCGCGACATCAACCCGGTCCGCACCTTCGTCGACCAGCGCTTCAGCCGGCAGGTGCACGCTCGCGCGGGCATCATCATCAACACCGGCGAGGACAACTACCTCACCACCGCCGATGCGGTCGAGGCCGCGCACACGGTCACCACCAGCCAGCTCCTCAACGAGTACTTCGCCAAGGAGGCCGGCCTCGAGGACTGGCAGCTGGGCCTCGGTCATGCCTTCGAGATCGACCCCGACGTGCCCGACTCGTTCCGCCTCGAGCTGGCCCACGCACTGCTCGCCCGCGAGCTGTTCCCCGAGGCCCCGCTGAAGTGGATGCCGCCCACCCGGCACATGACCGGCGACATCTTCCGCGGCTACCTGCTCGACGGGTTCTTCAACCTCGCGGGCGCGCTCACCGGACAGGGGATCCTGCTGGTCGGCATGATGACCGAGGCCGTGGTGACGCCTTGGCTCTCCGACCGCGACCTGGCGCTGCAGAACGTGCGCTACGTGCTCGAGTCGGCGGGCAGCCTGCACGAGGACTTCCACCCTGCGCCCGACGGCCTGATCGCCACCCGGGCCCGCCAGGTGCTGGGGGAGACGCTCGAGCTGCTGGAACGGATCATCGACCACGAGCACGGCCTGCTCGACGCGATCGCCGACGGCACCTTCGGGCTGATGCGCCGCCCCTCCGACGGAGGCCGCGGACTCGACGGCGTCGCCCGCAAGTCGGCCGCCTACTACAACCCCGCCACCGAGCTGCTGGAGGAGAAGTGAGCGCGACGCCCGATTCCGCCGACGGTCGGTTGGTCCGGCCGTACGGCGACACCACCGGTGACGGGATGGTGCAGGTCAGCTTCACGCTGCCGCTGCCACATTCGAAGACCGCGGAGGGCGCGGCCGCCCAGCTCGCGGCGAAGATGGGGCTGGAGCCGGCGTTGGTGGTGCACGCCAAGCCGATGGGCCCCGACTTCACCTTCTTCGTCGTCTACGGCCGGGTCCACCACCTCGTCGACACGAGCAAGGTCCGGGTGGTCGAGCGGGACTACCCGCTGTTGACCCCGCCCGAGGTGAACACCGCGGTGCGCCGGCTGTTGCGCCGGCGTCTGGTCGTGGTCGGTGGCTGCATCGGCACCGACGCCCACACGGTGGGCATCGACGCGATCTTGAACATCAAGGGCTTCGCCGGCGAGAAGGGGCTCGAGTACTACCGCGAGCTCAAGGTGGTGAACCTCGGCGCCCAGGTCTCGGTCCCACAGCTGGTCGAGCGGGCTCGGGCGGAGAAGGCGGACGCGGTGCTGGTCTCCCAGGTGGTCACCCAGCGCGACGCCCATCTGCTGAACACCCGTGAGATGGCTGCCGCGTTCCGGGAGGCCTACCCCTCGGACCGCAGGCCGCTGCTGGTCGTGGGCGGGCCGCGCTTCGACGAGTCCCTGGTCGCCGAGCTCGGTGTCGACCGGATCTTCGGCCGGGGCACCACGCCGGGGGAGGTGGCCAGCTATCTGGTCGACAGCGTCCGCAAGCAGGTCGAGGCGAGGAGGAGCGCGTGAGCGAGGTCGTCGAGTCAACCGGGGGTGCAGGAGCGCTGGCGGGTGCCCGGGTGGTGCATCGCCGCTACGTGCCCTACTCGCACGCCCACTACGCCGGCAACCTGGTCGACGGGGCCTACAGCCTCGGCCTGTTCGGCGACGTCGCCACCGAGATGTGTATCCGCACCGACGGTGACGAGGGGCTGTTCGCGTCCTACTCCGACGTGCAGTTCCGGGCCCCGGTCCGGGCCGGCGACGTGCTGGAGATCAGCTGCGAGCTGGTCCGGGTCGGCCGGCGGTCGCGGGTCATGGAGTTCGCGGTCCACGTGGTCGCCCGCGGTGCCGCCACCGCCGAGCGACCGGGCGCCGCCCAGGTGCTCGCGGAGCCCCTGCTGGCCACTTCGGCGACCGGAACCGTGGTGGTCCCAGGCTGACTCGAGCCGCGCCGGCCCCGTGTGGGCCAGACCATCACAGAACCTATGCCGCGACACGCCGTCGGCGCCGAGAAATCGGAGGGAACTTTGAGCAAACCAGGGGCGGCGCTGACCTGCGACTTTGCCTAAAGTCCCAGGTCAACGCCCGGTTGACACCGAGGTGGCCGCCCGGCAAACCTGTGGCGACTGCCAACGCAGATCGTGGTTGGTGAACCGACGTCCGAGTGGCCGGGTCTGAGGGTGGGGTGCCAAACACCTGTCCGACCTGGTCTGCGGAGGTCGGTCCACCGCTGCGACGGCGGTCGCGGAAGGGCCTCGGACCCCCTAGACAACGTCCCGATCCCGGCAGCCGGTCGGTGTTCGGAGCGGACCGAAGGCGCCCGAGGTCCTTCCGTTCCCTGCAGCCATCGCCACCGGGCACCGTCCAGGTACCGTTGACGCGTGCTCACGCGGACCCTGCTCGCCGCCCTGGCGGGCCTGGCCCTGGCCCTGGCCTTCGAGCCGGTGGCAGCCGCCTTCCTGATCCCGGTCGCGGTGGCCGGCTTCGTGCTCACCACCCGCGGACTGCGCGCCCGGAGCGGCTGGGTGCCGGGGCTCGCCTTCGGCGTGGTCTTCCTCTTCACCCACCTGTGGTGGCTGCGCGCCGTCGGGACCGATGCCTGGCTCGCGCTCACGGCCGCGGAGTCGCTGTTCTTCGCGCTGCTCGGGTCGGTGACCGCCGTGCTGCAGCAGCGCCGCTGGTGGCCGCTGTGGGTGTCCGCGGCCTGGGTGGCGGTGGAGGTCTGGCGCAGTGGCTGGCCGTTCGGGGGGTTGCCCTGGGGCCGGCTGGCCTACGGCGTGGCCGACACACCCGTCGCCGAGGCTCTGCCGTACGCCGGGATGAGCGGCGTCAGCCTGCTGCTCGCGCTGACCGGCGCGCTACTGGCGTGGCTGGCCACGGCCCGTGACCGCCGTCAGTGGTTCGCCGCCGGCGGGGCGCTGGCCGCGGTGCTCGCGATCGGCGCGCTGCCGGCCCTGGCGCCGTACCAACCCGACTCGGAGGGGGAGGTCACGGTCGCGGCGGTCCAGGGCGACGTGCCCGGCAACGGCGACGACATCCTGGCCGACCACCGGCAGGTCACCGCGAACCACATCGAGGCGACCGTCGACCTCGCCGAACGGGTCGGGGTGCCCGGCGGGGGAGAGACCGCCGACGCCGGGCGGACCGACCTGCCTCGGCCCGACTTCGTGCTCTGGCCGGAGAACTCCACTGCGGTCGACCCGTTCCGCGACACCGCCACCAACAGCGGTATCGAGTCGGCGGTGACCGCCATCGGGGTGCCGGTGCTGGTGGGGGCGATCGTCGACGCCGGCGAGGACCACGTGCTCAACCAGGGCATCGTCTGGGATCCCGTCACCGGAGCCGGGGATCGCTACACCAAGCGCCACCCGGTGGCCTTCGGTGAGTACATCCCGTTCCGAAGCCTGTTCGAGGGCAGCATCGGGCGTCTGGACCAGATCCCCCGAGACATGCTCAGCGGCACCCGCGAGGAGCCGCTCCAGGTGGCCGGCGTCCCGGTCGCCAACGCCATCTGCTTCGACATCGCCTACGACGACGGCATCCACGACCAGGTCTCGCGGGGCGCGGAGCTGCTCACCGTGCAGACCAGCAACGCGACCTTCATCCACACCGACCAGATCGACCAGCAGTTCGCGATCACCCGCCTGCGCGCCTTGGAGACCGGGCGCTGGGTGGTCGTGGCCGCGACCAACGGCGTCTCCGGCGTGATCAGTCCCGACGGCGAGGTGGTCTCCAGCGCGGCGCCGCGCACCCGCGAGGTGCTGCTCGAGCGGGTGCCGCTCGTCGACGCGGTCACCCCGGCCGTGCGACTCGGGCCGTGGACCGGACGCGCGTGCGTCGTGCTCACCGCGGTGGGTCTGCTGATGGGGCTGGTCCCGTATCGTCGGAGCCGGCGGCAGCAGGGTGCTGGGGAGGACGCCGCGCCGGGTCGCAGCCCGGCGCTGACCGTCCCCGCCACGGAGACGAGCGAGTGAGGCAGCCGGCGTGAACCCTGCTGTGGGACCCGGAGCGAACACCGACGGGAGCCCGGCCGCCGACACCGACGGGCTGGGACGCATCGTGATGGTGGTCCCGACCTACAACGAGGCCGACAACCTCGCCTGGATCGTCGGCCGGCTGCACCGGGCCCAGCCCGAGGTCGACGTGCTCGTCGTCGACGACGGGTCTCCCGACGGCACCGGCGCCATCGCCGACTCGCTGGCCGCCGACGACCCTCGGGTGCACGTGCTGCACCGCACCACCAAGGCCGGCCTCGGCGCGGCGTACCTCCACGGTTTCGGCTGGGCCCTCGAGCACGGCTACGACGTGATCGGCGAGATGGACGCCGACGGGTCCCACCAGCCCGAGCAGCTGCACCGGTTGCTCGAGGCCGTCCGCGACGCCGACCTGGTGATCGGGTCGCGCTACGTCTCCGGCGGCTCGGTGGTCAACTGGCCACTCTCACGGCAGCTGCTCTCCCGGGGCGGCAACCTCTACGTCCGGCTGCTGCTCGGGATCGGCGTGCGCGACGCCACTGCCGGGTTCCGGTTGTTCCGCCGGGCGACCCTGGAGAAGATCGAGCTCGACCAGGTGCGCTCGGTCGGCTACGTCTTCCAGACCGATCTGGTCACCCGCACCCTCCGGGCCGGCCTGACGGTGCGCGAGGTGCCGATCGAGTTCGTCGAGCGCGAGCGTGGTGACTCCAAGATGAGCGGCGCGGTCGCCACCGAGTCGCTGAAGCTGATCACCCGCTGGGGCGTGAGCGAGCGGCGCACCCAGGTGCGGCGAGCCCTGCGCGGGCGGCGCTGATGGCCGCGCGCCGCCGGTCGATCAGCTGGCTGCTCTTCCTGGTGCTGGTGGTGATGCCGCTGGCCGAGATCTACGTGCTGATCCAGGTCGGGCAGGTGATCGGCGCGTGGTGGACGATCGCGCTCCTGGTCGCCGACAGCATCCTGGGCGGCTGGCTGATCCGGCGGGAGGGCGGTCGAGCATGGCGGGCACTGCGAGATTCGCTCTCCACCGGGCGGATGCCGGCACGTGAGCTGGCCGACGGTGCGCTGATCCTCATGGGCGGCACCCTGATGCTCAGCCCGGGCTTCGTCACCGATGTCTACGGGATCGCCCTGATCCTGCCGTTCACCAGGCCGGTGGCGCGGCGACTGCTCACCGGGGTGCTGACGCGGCGGCTGCTCGGCGCCGGGGCCCCGAACGCACGACGCCCCGGACCGGGGCCCGACGGGCCGGTGATCCGGGGCGAGGTGGTCGACGAGTAGCCGGGGCTCAGGCCGAGGTCTTGCGCTTCTTCTGGTTCGCGCGGTGCAGGTGCGCGGGGCCGATCTCGCCTCCGCGCAGCAGTTCGAGGCGCTCCTTGAGGATGTCCTCGAGCTCCTTCTCCGACCGCCGTTCCAAGAGCATGTCCCAGTGCGTGCGAGCGGGCTTCTCGGCCTTCTCCTCAGGCTGGATGCCCGAGATGCTCAGCCCCACGCCCCCGCAACGCGGGCACTCCCACACCGCCGGCACGTCGGCCTCGACCGACATCGTGATCTCGAACTCGTGATCTTGCGGACACCGATAACCGACCTGCTGACGAGCCGCGAACTCGATGCCGCGCTCGTCCTCGAAACTCTGGCCTCCGAGTCGCGCTCCACGCAATGTGCGCTCCGCCATGAGGCACCTCCAGTCTTCGTTCCCCCAATGGTCATGACCGAGACGGTGATCCTCCGGTGGGGATCGAACGCCTCATCTGCTCAACGGTAGCCAGCCCCGCAAGATTCCATGTGCGGATCGCTGCGACCGAACTCACGTCGTCAGGGTCACCGCCCGGTCCCTCGGGCGGGACGCCGGCCGCCGCGGCACGCGGCTCACGGTCCGGTGGCCGAGTGCTGCACGAGGGCGGAGTCTGCCCGGGTGCGTGCCCGCACCGGCACCAGCAGCGCCAGCCCCACGGCGAGCACCAGGACGATGCCCAGGACGCCGAAGTGCTCGGCGTCGTCGCTGCTGACGCCGGTCACCTGCGCACCCACCCAGATCGCGGTCGCGAACGAGGCCGGCGCCAGGAAGCTCACCGCCCGGCCGGTGGTCGCGTAGAGCCCGAACACCTGGCCCTCCTCGCCCTCGGGGATCAGCCTCGCCAGGAAGGTGCGCGAGGCCGACTGGGCGGGTCCGACGAAGACGCAGAGCACCAGCCCCGCCACCCAGAACGCGGTCCGGCCCTGGTCGTGCAGCGCGAAGACCACGAGTCCGGCCGCGACCATCGACGTCAGCGAGAGCACGATCACCCGCTTGGGACCGATCCGGTCGTCGAGGACGCCGAATGCGATGGTCGCGATGCCGGCGACCACGTTGGCTGCGATGCCGAACACGATCACGCCGCCGTCGGTGAACCCGAAGACGTTCGCGGCGATCACCGCCCCGAACGTGAAGACACCGGCCAGCCCGTCGCGGAACACCGCCGAGGCGCCCAGGAAGTAGACGGTGTCGCGATCGGTGCGCCACAGGTGCGCGATGCTGGCGAACAGCATCCGGTACGACGCCCCGATGCCGACGCGGGGACCCCGCGGGCCGCGCCGGGCGGGGTCGTCGCGCAGCGTGAGCAGCACCGGCAGCGAGAACAGCAGCGTCCACCCGGCACAGAACAGCATCGTGACCCGCACGTCGAGCCCGTTCTCGCCGGTGACCCCGAACAGGCCCACCTCGGGGTCGATCAGCCCGAAGAAGACGATGAGCAGCAGCACGATCCCGCCGAGGTAGCCCAGGCCCCACCCGAGGCCGGACACGCGGCCGACGGTGGCCGGCGTCGAGATCTCCGGGAGCATCGCGTTGTAGTTGACCGAGGCGAACTCGAAGAACACGTTGCCCGCGGCGAGCAGGAGCAGGCCGAGCCAGAGGTAGTCGGGCGAGGGCTGGACGAAGAACATCCCCGCGGAGGCGGCGATGACCAGGCCGGTGTTGACCGCCAGCCACCAGGTGCGGCGCCCGGAGCGGTCCGCCCGTTGACCGGTGATCGGCGCGAAGACGGCCACGAGCACGCCGGCGGCGGCCAGCGCCCAGCCCAGCTTCGCCGCAGCCCCGGGCCCGAAGTCGTCGGAGGTGAGATAGACGCTGAACACGAACGTGGTGATGACGGCGTTGAACGCCGCCGACCCCCAGTCCCACAGCCCCCACGCGAGGACGGGCCAGCGCCCGAGCGCCGGGCGGGCGAGGGGCGGGGCCGGCGCCGCGCCGGACGGGCTCACCGGTCGCTCCGTTCCCGGAGCCGGCCGGGTCCTCGCCACTGGCCGCGCTCCTCGAGCACCGCCTTCAGCACGTCGGTGCGGTCGGTGAAGACGCCGTCCACACCCAGGTCGAGCAGGGTGCGCATCTCGTCGGGGTCGTCGACGGTCCACACGTGCACGTGCAGCCCGCCGGCGTGTGCGCGACGCAGCAGCCCCCGGGTCAGGATCGTGAAGCCACGGCGACGGTGCGGCACCTGGAGGGCTGCCGGACGCCCGCGGGTCACCGCTGCCGCCAGTCGGCCGCTGGGCAGCAGCCGGTAGGCCAGCACCTCTCCCGGGTGGGCCGCGGTCGGCACCCGACCCTGGGTCAGCGCCCGGAACCGGCGCAGCCGGCGGACGGAGAACGACCCGACCAGGACCCGACCCCAGGCCTCGCGCGCGGCCAGCAGATCGGCCAGCGCCGTCACCGCGCCGTCGGACTTGAGATCGATGTTGAACCGGGCCTGCGGGAACCGGTCGAGCAGGCTCGCCAGGGTGGGCACCTCCTCGCGCCCACCGACCAGGGCCGAGCGCACCTCGCGGTGGGTGAGCTCGTCCAGGGCCCCCTGACGATCGGTGACCCGGTCCAGGACCGCGTCGTGGAAGGCGAGCAGCACCCCGTCGCGGGTGACGTGCACGTCGGTCTCGAGATAGTCGTAGCCCAGGCCGACGGCGTGCTCGAACGCGGCGAGCGTGTTCTCGAGACCCTCGAGATCGGGGTGGTAGGCCCCTCCTCGATGGGCGAACGCGAGCACCGACCCCGGCTGGGATCGGACCTCGTCCAGATAGGGGTGGCCGGTGGGCGGGGCAGTCACGCGCCTCAGTATCCCGGCTGCCCGGTCGCGGATGCCCGCCGCCTCCGGATCAGATATCGCGGAAGGTCTCGATGCTCGCGCCCAGCGTGTTCAGCCGCTCCGCGAGGTCCTCGTAGCCGCGGTGGATGACGTAGGTCGAACGCAGCACCGAGGTTCCCTTGGAGGCGAGCATCGCGAGCAGGATCACCACGGCCGGCCGCAGGGCCGGTGGGCAGACCACCTCGGCGCCCGAGAAGTGGGTCGGCCCCTCGATCATCACCCGGTGCGGGTCGAGCAGCTTGACCTGACCGCCGAGCTTGTTGAGCTCGGTGAGGTAGATCGCGCGGTTCTCGTAGACCCAGTCGTGCAGCAGCGTCTGGCCCTCGGCCACGGCCGCGATCACCGCGAAGAACGGCAGGTTGTCGATGTTGAGCCCCGGGAACGGCATCGGGTGGATCTTGTCCAGCGGCGCGTGCAGCTCGCTGGGCTGGGTGGTGATGTCGACCAGCCGGGTGTGGCCGTTGCGCGCGACGTACTCCTCGGACCGGTCGTAGCGGAAGCCCATCTCCTCGAGCGTGGCCAGCTCGATCTCGAGGAACTCGATCGGCACCCGCCGGATCGTGATCGAGGACCGGGTCACGATGGCCGCGGCCAGCAGCGACATGGCCTCGATGGGGTCCTCGGACGGCGCGTAGTCGACGTCCACGTCGATCTCGGTGACCCCGGTGACGGTCAGCGTCGTGGTGCCGACGCCGTCGACCGCGACGCCGAGACGCTGCAGGAAGAAGCAGAGGTCCTGGACCATGTAGTTCGACGAGGCGTTGCGGATCACGGTGGTGCCCGGGTGCAGTGCGGCCGCCATCAGCGCGTTCTCGGTGACGGTGTCGCCGCGCTCGGTGAGGACGATCGGGCGGGTGGGCTCGATCGCGCGGTTGACCTGCGCGTTGTAGGAGCCCTCGGTGGCCTTCACCTCGAGGCCGAACGGGCGCAGCGCGGCCATGTGCGGCTCGACGGTGCGGGTGCCGAGGTTGCAGCCGCCGGCGTAGGGCAGCGCGAAGTCGTCGGCCCGATGCAGCAGGGGGCCGAGGAACATGATCACCGAGCGGGTACGCCGCGCGGCGGCGACGTCGATGTCGTCGAGGTCGAGGTGCTTGGGCGGCACGATCTCGAGGTCGTTGTCGTCGTTGAGCCACCGGGTCTGCACCCCGAGACTGCCGAGCACCTCCAGCAGTCGGTTCACCTCCTCGATCCGGGCCACCCGGCGCAGGGTGGTGCGGCCGCGGTTGAGCAGCGAGGCGCACAGCAGCGCCACCCCGGCGTTCTTCGAGGTCTTGACGTCGATGCTGCCCGAGAGCGTGGTCGGGCCGGTGACCCGCAGGTGGGTGGGGCCGGCGCCGAGCGCGACGATCTCGGAGTCGAGGGCCGCGCCGATGCGGGCGATCATCTCCAAGGAGAGGTTCTGGTGCCCCTTCTCGATGCGGTTGATCGCGGACTGACTGGTGGCCAGCAGCTCGGCCAGCTGGTGCTGGGTCAGACCACGGTGCTTGCGGGCGTCCCGGATCAGGTTGCCGATGCGGGCGAGATAGTCGGCACTCATGTCGTTCACGGTAACTCACATGTGAGATAGAGGTTCAAATCGCGAGCTGGCGAGTCCTGCGCGCGGCGGTCGGTGAGGCTGGCCCAGGGGAGAGGCGGCCGCCCGGGGGTTGGACGCACGGCGACGGTGGAAAGATGCGAGGTATGCGCGCCACCACCATCCACGCCCCCGGCGACATCCGGGTCTCCGAGGTCCCCGATCCCGTCCTCGAGCTGCCCACCGACGCGATCGTGCGGGTCACCGCGGGCTGCATCTGCGGCTCCGACCTGTGGCCCTACCGCGGCGAGAACGACATCACGCCCGGACAGACCATCGGCCACGAGTGCATCGGCGTGGTCGAGGAGGTCGGCACCGACGTCCGCTCGTTCCGGCCGGGCGACTTCGTGATCGTGCCGTTCGACCACTGCGACAACACCTGCCCGCACTGCCTTGCCGGCGCCCAGTCGGGGTGCGTGAACCTCGGCATGACCGTGAGCGGGCAGGCCGAGTTCGCCCGGGTCACCCAGGCCGACGGCTCTCTGGTCGCCGTCCCCGACGTCGGCGCGACCCCCGACCCCGCGCTGGTGCCGTCGCTGCTGACGCTCTCCGACGTGATGCCCACCGGGTGGCACGCCGCCGTCTCTGCGGGGGTCCGCCCCGGCGGCACGGCCGTGGTGATCGGCGACGGCGCGGTGGGTCTGTGCGGCGTCCTCGCCGCGGCCACCATGGGCGCCGAGAAGGTGATCGCGATGTCGCGCCACGAGCCGCGCCAGCAGCTCGCCCGCAGGTTCGGTGCGACCCACGTGGTCGCCGAGCGCGGCCGCGAGGGCGGTGCGGCGGTCAAGGAGATCACCGACGGCATCGGCGCCGACGCCGTGCTGGAGTGCGTGGGCACCGACGCCGCCATGAAGACCGCCTTCGCTGTCGCCCGTCCCGGATCGACGGTCGGCTTCGTCGGCGTCCCGCACGGGGTGGAGCTGCCGGTCCGCACGATGTTCAGCAAGAACGTCGGGCTGGCGGGTGGGATGGCCCCGGTGCGGCGCTACCTGCCCGAGCTGCTCGACCTGGTCCGCGAGGGCCGCATCGAGCCCGGCCTGGTCTTCGACGCGACGGTGCCGCTCGACGAGGTGGCCGAGGGCTACCGGATGATGGACGAGCGCCGCGCGATCAAGGTGCTGGTGGAGCCGTGAGCGGCCGCCGATGAACCGGCTGCGGCTGGGCCCGCTGCTGCGCTACGTCGACGCCACGTCCGCCGCGATCTGGGTGGAGACCGACGGCGCCGCCACCGTCCGGGTCCGGGCGGGTGCGCCGGAGGCTCTCGACCGGGCCGCCCACGTGGCCGAGGCACGGACCTTCGCCGCCCACGGCCACCACTACGCCCTGGTCGAGCTCGACGGGCTGGCTCCGGGCAGCAAGAGCGCCTACGCCGTCGACGTCGACGGCGAGCAGGTGTGGCCGCCCGAGGGCACGCCGTACGGCCCGTCCCTGATCGCGACGCTCGAGCCCGGCAAGCCGCTGCGCATGGCGTTCGGGTCCTGCCGGGTCAGCGTCTCCCACGACGCGGCCGGCAACGACCAGCACGGCGTCGACGCGCTGCGTGCCTACGCGCTGCGGATGGCCGGGATCACCACCGACGAGAGTCACAGCCAGCCCGACGACCGGTGGCCCGACCTGGTCCTCTTCCTCGGCGACCAGGTCTACGCCGACGAGACCAGCGAGGAGATGCGGGCCTTCATCGAGCAGCGCCGCGACCCGGAGCAGGCGCCGTGGTACGAGCTGAAGGACTTCGAGGAGTACGCCCACCTCTACCGCCTGGCGTGGACCGAGGACGCCAACCGGTGGCTGCTCTCCACGCTGCCGAGCGCGATGATCTTCGACGACCACGACGTCCGCGACGACTGGAACACCAGCCTGGACTGGCGTCGCAAGATGGAGTCGACCACCTGGTGGCATGACCGCATCGTGGGTGGTCTGGCGTCCTACTGGATCTACCAGCACCTGGGCAATCTGGGCCCCGCCGAGCGAGCCGCCGACCCGCTCTGGCAGCGGGTCAAGAGCCACCGCGGGCCCGGTGAGCTCGACCTGAGCACCGCGCTCGACGATCTCGCCGAGCGCGCGGACCAGGACCCCGCCTGCTACCGGTGGAGCTTCGCCCGCGAGTTCGACACCCAGGCCCGGCTGGTCGTGGTGGACTCCCGCGCCGGCCGGGTGCTGGACCCCGAGCACCGCTCGATGCTCGACCAGGCCGAGATGGACTGGCTCGACGAGCAGCTGCGCGGCGACGTCGATCACCTGCTGATCGGCACCTCGTTGCCGTTCCTGCTGGCCCCGGCCCTGCACCACGCCGAGGCGTTCAGCGAGGCGCTGGCCGAGGGGAGCTTCGGACGGCTGCCCGCGAAGCTGGGGGAGTGGCTCCGGCAGGCCGTCGACCTCGAGCACTGGGCGGCCTTCGGCGAGGGGTTCGTGCGCGTCGGGCGAATGGTCGTGGAGACCGCCTCCGGCGCCCGCGGCCGGGCGCCGTCGTCGGTGACGTTCCTGTCCGGCGACGTCCACCACAGCTACGTCGCCGAGGCCTGGCCTGCGGACCCGGCGCTGCGATCGCGCACCGCACCCATCCTGCAGGCCGTCTGCTCGCCGATCCGCAACCCGCTGCCGGGAGTGATGCGGGCGGCGACCGCGCTGGCCTCGCACGGCACGGCCAGGCCGACCGGCAGGCTGCTTCGGGGGCGGGTGCCGGCCTCACCCCTTCACTGGAGGCTCACGAAGGGGCCCTGGTACGACAACAACCTCGCGGTGCTCGAGATCCACGGGGAGCGCCTGCGCCTGTGGTGGTCCACCGGCGAGGTGGTCGACGGTCGCGACGACCGTCCCCGGTTGCGCCGGGTCGCCAGCGTCGAGCAGGGGAAGGCCGACGGGTGAGCGGGGCTCAGCGGCGGACGAGCACCCGGTCCGGCACGTCGACCGGCTGGCAGTCACAGCGGTCGGAGCAGGCCAGGAACGTGTGACGGGCGTGGCCGCACCGCGGGCACGGCATGTCGTGGCTCAACGGGTGGTCGCTGCTCTGGACGGTGTCCCACATGGTCTCCTCCTGGAGATCCTGACGTTAGGAGTCCCTTGCCTCCTGATCGGGCAGAACCGCCGTGGCGTGAGCAGACGTAGTCAGAACAGGCCATGGAGTCGGCCCTGACGGAGGAGGAGCGCAGGTGCTCCCGTCAGCCCGGCAGCCCGGGACTCGCACACGGCCCGCAGCTGATCAGGCGTGCGCTCGCGAGCACGCCGGGGCGTCCGCTCGCCGACGGGCGTTGACCGGGCGTTCACCGCCGAGCCGTGCCGGCTGTCTACCGTGCCGAGTCCGGCCAGCCGTCCGGGTCAGAGCCGACGAGACCGACAGGAGGGCGGATGCCGGCGTACTCGAACCCCCAGGTGGCAGCCGTGGCAGCCGTGGCGGTGGTGGTGGGGATCGGCACGGCACTCGCCGCGGCCCTGAGCGGTGGCTTCATCGACCTGGGTGTCTACCGGTTCGGGGCCACCAGCATCCTGCACGGCAACAGCCTCTACGACACCGAGGACCCGGCCTCCGGGCTCCCGTTCACCTACCCGCCGTTCGCGGCCGTGCTCTTCGTCCCCCTGTCACTCTGCTGCTGCTCGCGCGGGAGAGCCGCGCCCGCTGGTGGTTGGCCGGGTCCTGGACCGCCGTCTTCGCGAGCCGCTCGATCTGGTGGCCGCCCGAGACAGAGGGGCGCGAGCTGCACTGGACGGCCTGGCAGCAGTCGGCCGGCAACGCCTACGCCCTGTCCGCGCTGGCCCTGGCGGCCACAGCGGCGTACGCCCTGATCGGGCGGGGCGCGGACCGTAGGCAAGGAGGGCGCGACCTGGCAGCATCGGGCGGGTGGCCAGCATCCCCGCAGACGCGCAACGCCTCCGTGATCTCGCCCTGCTGCGCCGCGTGCGGGACCGGATCGACCGCGACTACGCCCAGCCCCTCGACGTCGAGTCCCTCGCCCGAGGCGTGCACCTGTCCGCCGGGCACCTGAGCCGCGAGTTCAAGCGGGCCTACGGCGAGTCGCCGTACTCCTACCTGATGACCCGCCGGATCGAGCGGGCCAAGACGCTGCTGCGCCGGGGCGACCTGAGCGTGACCGAGGTGTGCTTCGCCGTCGGATGCTCCTCACTGGGCACCTTCAGCACCCGGTTCAGCGAGCTGGTCGGGATGTCGCCGAGCGCCTACCGAGCAGCGGCCGGCGCCGAGGCCGCCGGCATCCCGCACTGCCTGGCCAAGCAGGTCACCAGACCGGTCAGGAATCGAGAAGCACTGGGCCGATGAGCGCCGCTAGCGTCGCGCACATGAACATCACCATCCACTACACCTTCCTCCCGCACACCGACCCCGACGCCTCGCTGGCGTTCTACCGCGACACGCTGGGCTTCGACGTCCGCAACGACGTCGGCTACGAAGGTATGCGCTGGATCACGGTGGGGCCGCCCGACCAGGCGGCGCCCGCGCTGGTGCTCACTCCGCCGGCGGCCGACCCCGGCCTGAGCGACGACGAACGGCGCACGATCCTCGAGCTGATCGCGAAGGGCTCCTACGGCGCCGCGCTCACCCTGGCGACCGACGACCTCGACGGGCTGTTCAAGAAGCTGGTCGACAGCGGCGCCGACGTCCTCCAGGAGCCGATGGACCAGCCCTACGGCGTGCGCGACTGCGCCTTCCGCGACCCGGCCGGCAACCTGCTGCGCATCAACGAGGTCGCCTGAGCTGAGCGTCCCGGCCCGCCCGTCCCCACCCGAAGGAGACCAGCTTTGCCCGCTCACGCAGCCGACAGCCACGACCTGATCCGGGTCGTCGGCGCCCGGGTCAACAATCTCAAGGACATCAGCGTCGAGGTGCCCAAGCGGCGGCTGACCGTGTTCACCGGCGTCTCCGGCTCGGGCAAGAGCTCGCTGGTCTTCGAGACGATCGCCGCGGAGTCGCAGCGGCTGATCAACGAGACCTACAGCGCGTTCGTCCAGGGCTTCATGCCGACGCTGGCCCGGCCCGAGGTGGATCTGCTCGACGGGCTGACCACCGCGATCATCGTCGACCAGGAGCGGATGGGCGCCAACCCGCGCTCCACGGTCGGCACGGTCACCGACGCCAACGCGATGCTGCGCATCCTCTACAGCCGGCTCGGGCGGCCGCACGTCGGTCCGCCCACCGCGTTCTCGTTCAACGTGCCCACCCGCAGGGCCGGCGGCGTGATGACGACCGAGAAGGGTGGCCGGGTCGAGAAGAAGGTGGTGCGCGAAGCGGTCTATCTGGGGGGCATGTGCCCGCGCTGCGAAGGCATGGGCAACGTCAGCGACATCGACCGCACCGCGCTGTACGACGCCTCGAAGTCGCTCGCCGACGGCGCCCTGACCGTGCCCGGCTACTCGATGGACGGGTGGTACGGACCCCTGTTCGAAGGCGTGGGGCTGCCGATGGACAAGCCCATCGAGAGCTTCACCAAGAAGCAGCTCGACACGATGCTTTTCGCGGAGCCGACCAAGATCAAGGTGGAGGGGGTCAACCTCACCTTCGAGGGCATCATCCCGAAGATCCAGAAGTCCATGCTCTCGAAGGACCCCGAGGCGATGCAGCCGCACGTACGCCGCTTCGTCGAGCGCGCGGTCACCTTCCAGACCTGCCCCGACTGCGAGGGGACCCGGCTGACGCCCGAGGTGCGCGCGTCGAAGATCGCCGGCCAGAGCATCGCCGACCTGTGCGCGATGCAGATCAGCGACCTCGCCGCCTGGGTGCGCGAGCTCGACGAGCCGTCGGTGGCCCCGCTGCTGGCCGGGCTGCAGCACCTGCTCGACTCGTTCACCGAGATCGGGCTCGGCTACCTCTCCCTGGAGCGGCCCTCGGGCACGCTGTCCGGGGGAGAGGCGCAGCGCGCGAAGATGATCCGCCACCTGGGCTCCTCGCTCACCGACGTCACCTACGTCTTCGACGAGCCGACGATCGGCCTGCACCCCCACGACATCGCCCGGATGAACGGACTGCTGCTGCGGCTGCGCGACAAGGGCAACACCGTGCTCGTGGTCGAGCACAAGCCCGAGACGATCGCCATCGCCGACCACGTGGTCGACCTGGGCCCGGGTGCCGGCTCCGCCGGCGGCCGGGTCTGCTTCGAGGGCGACGTCGAGGGGCTGCGCAAGAGCGACACCGTGACCGGCCGGCACCTCGACGACCGTGCGGTGCTGAAGCCGTCGGTGCGCGCGGCCGCGGGTGTGCTCGAGGTGCGCGGGGCGGCCACGCACAACCTCCAGGACGTCGACGTCGACATCCCCCTCGGCCTGCTGTGCGTCGTCACCGGGGTGGCCGGGTCGGGCAAGAGCTCGCTCATCGACGGCTCGGTCGCCGGCCGCGACGGGGTGGTCGTGATCGACCAGGGCGCGATCCGCGGCTCCCGGCGCAGCAACCCCGCGACCTACACCGGTCTGCTCGAGCCGATCCGCAAGGCGTTCGCCAAGGCGAACGGCGTGAAGCCGGCGTTGTTCAGCTCGAACTCCGAGGGTGCCTGCTCCACCTGCAACGGGGCCGGGGTGATCTTCACCGAGCTCGGGGTGATGGCCACCGTGGAGTCGCCGTGCGAGGAGTGCGAGGGACGGCGCTTCCTGGCGGCGGTGCTCGAGCACAAGCTGGGGTGCCGGGACATCGCGCAGGTGTTGGCGATGCCGGTGACCGAGGCCCTGGAGTTCTTCGCCGACGGAGACTCACGCGTGCCGGCCGCGCACAAGATCCTGGACCGCCTCAGCGACGTCGGACTCGGCTACCTGACCCTCGGGCAGCCGCTGACCACGCTGTCCGGCGGTGAGCGGCAGCGGCTGAAGCTCGCCACCCAGATGGCCGAGAAGGCGGAGGTCTACGTGCTCGACGAGCCGACCACCGGGCTGCACCTGGCCGATGTGGAGCAGCTCCTGGGGCTGCTGGACCGGCTGGTCGACGGTGGCCGTTCGGTGCTGGTCATCGAGCACCACCAGGCGGTGATGGCGCATGCCGACTGGATCATCGACCTCGGCCCCGGCGCCGGCCACGACGGCGGTCGCGTGGTCTTCGAGGGCACCCCTGCCGACCTGGTCGCCTCGCGGGCCACGCTCACCGGTCAGCACCTCGCCGACTACGTCGGCCGCTGACACTCGGTGGTCGAGCCTGCCGACTCAGTGGTCGAGCTTGCCGAGACCCGGCCGGCGGTCACCCCGGATAGCCGTGCAGCGCCCGGGCGGCGCAGCGGCGTACCTCGTCGTCCATGGCGTCGAGCAGGTCGGAGCCGACCCGCCAGCGATGCCAGTGGAGCGCGACGTCGACGGTGGCCTCGGTGGGCAGTCGCACCAGCCGGCCGGTGACCAGGTCGTCGGCGACCTGGGCCTCGGGCAGCACGCTCCAGCCGAGCCCGGCCCGCACGGCGTCGAGGTACTCCCGGTTGGAGGGCACCAGGTGGGCGCGGAGCCTGCCGGGGGAGAGACCCTGTAGCTGCGCGAACGCGTCGGGGAGGGCGTCGTCGGCGTCGAAGCGCAGGGTGGGGGTGTCGGCCAGCCACTCGGTGAGTCCGTCGGCGGGCAACCCGTCCGGGGGAAGCAGCTCGGGAGCGCAGGCGGGCAGGTAGCGCATCCGGCCCAGTGGCGCTGCCCGGCAGCCGGTCGGCGGTTCGGCCCGGGTCGACACCGCCGCCACCACCTCGGCGCGTTCCAGCAGCTGGGCGGTGCGGTCCTGGTCCTCGATCCGCAGGTCGATCAGCACCTCGGCCCGCGCGAACCAGCGCAGCATCGGTGCGAACCAGGTCGACAACGAGTCGGCGTTGACGGCGAGGGTGAGCGTCGTCGGGCGCCCGGCCGAGCGTTCGTGCTCGGTCAGCAGCCAGTCGATCTCGCGGGCCAGCTTCAGCACCGCTCGCCCGGGCTCGGTGACCCGGACCGGCCGTCCCCGCGTCACCACGGGGTGTCCGACCGAGCGCTCGAGCCCGGTCAGACGCTGGCTGAGCGCACTCACCGAGACGTGCAGTGACCGCGCGGCGGCGTCGAAGCTCAGTTGAGTCCCCGATAGTGGTGTAGCGCGGTCGCCGAGATCGTCACCGGCGTGTACGGAAGACGTAGATGCGGCCACCGCGTGATCCTTCGAGTGAACCTTCTGACAGAACCCTCGAACGGAGTCATCACGATGACCGCACCACACATTGTCGACCCTGCCGGCCTGCTCGGCGAAGCCCTCGCCGAGGCCAGCCCCGACCTGATGCGCTCGTTGCTGCAGACGATCATCAACGCCCTGCTGTCCGCGGATGCCGACGCCGTCGTGGGCGCGGAGTACGGACAGTCCACGCCGGGCCGCACGGCGCAGCGCAATGGCTACCGTCGGCGCCCGTTGGATACGCGGGTCGGCACGATCGACGTGGCGATCCCGAAGCTGCGCAAGGGCACCTACTTCCCCGAGTGGCTGTTGGAGCGCCGCAAGCGCTCGGAGTCCGCGCTGATCACGGTGGTGGCCGACTGCTACCTCGCCGGCGTCAGCACCCGGCGGATGGACAAGCTGGTCAAGACCCTGGGCATCGACTCCCTGTCGAAGTCGCAGGTCTCCCGGATGGCCGCCGAGCTGGATGAGCACGTCGAGGAGTTCCGCCACCGCCCCCTCGACGCTGCGGGACCGTTCACGTTCGTCTCTGCTGACGCGTTGACGATGAAGGTCCGCGAGGGCGGGCGGGTGATCAACGCCGTCGTGCTGCTGGCCACTGGGGTCAACGGCGACGGTCACCGTGAGGTCCTCGGCATGCGGGTGGCCACGAGTGAGACCGGTGCGGCGTGGAATGAGTTCTTCGCTGACCTGGTCGCCCGCGGCCTGACCGGGGTCCGGCTGGTCACCTCCGATGCCCACCAAGGTCTGGTCGAGGCGGTTGCAGCGAACCTCCCGGGTGCGTCGTGGCAGCGGTGCCGCACCCACTACGCAGCGAACCTGATGTCGGTGACCCCGAAAGCGATGTGGCCTGCGGTGAAGGCGATGCTGCACTCGGTCTACGACCAGCCCGACCGGCCCGCGGTCCACGCCCAGTTCGACCGGCTCCTGGACTACGTCGAGGGCAAGCTGCCCGAGGTCCATGACCACCTCGACACCGCCCGCGGCGACATCCTCGCGTTCACCGAGTTCCCCAAGGACGTGTGGACCCAGATCTGGTCCAACAACCCCGCCGAGCGGCTCAACCGCGAGATCCGGCGCCGCACCGACGCCGTGGGGATTTTCCCCACCCGTGGCGCCATCGTGCGCCTGGTCGGAGCGGTCCTGGCCGAGCAGACCGACGAATGGGCCGAAGGCCGCCGCTACCTCGGACTCGACCTCCTCGCCCGCTGCCGCGTCAACCTCGTCCCCGACACCGACACCGACACCGAGATCGGAGCTGAGCAACTGCCCGCCCTCACTGCCTAGACCCAAGAGAAGGAACGCAGCACTACACCACTACCCGGGACTTGACCCGAAGCTCTGCTGGTCGACGACCGCCACCAGGGCCTGGAGTTGGGGGAGCGAGGGTCTCATTCAGGCAACCTAAACCCTCTACCGTTCTTCGCGCTTCACCTGAACCTCAGCGGTGCCTAACGTCGGTGGCATGACGACCTCACCCACCAGCAGGCCTCAGGTCCTGGGCTACCGGGGCCCCGCCGGCGACCACAACGACCGTCCGAATCGCTCCGTGCCGCCGCTGCTCGAGGCGGTCACCCAGGCGACGGGTCGCCCCGGTCGACTGTTCGGCGTCGGCTTCGAGGCCCGGACGCTGAGCAGCGGCGAGCACTTGGCTGCCGCGCGGCCGCACCTGGCCGAGTACGCCGGAGCGGTCGGCGCCCAGCTGGCCGCGGGGCACCGCCCGGTCTGTGTCCACGGGCGCTGTGCGGTGAGCCTGGCCACCCTGCCGAGGGTGATGGAGGCGCACCCGGACGCCGTCGTCGTGTGGCTGGACGCCCACGCCGACCTCAATGTGCCGGGTGCTAGCCCCACCGACTACCTCGGCGGGATGGCGGTCTCGGGGCCGTTGGGTTGGTGGGACTCCGGCTTCGGTGCAGGGCTCACCCCGGACCGGCTCGTGCTGGTGGGCACTCGCTCGATCGACGGGCCCGAGCAGAGGGCCATCGAGGAGCACGGCATCCCGGTGGTCCCGCCGGGGGAGGTGACCGGCGCGCGGGTGGGGGAGTTGGTCGCCGGCCGGCCGGTGGTCTTCCACCTCGACTGCGATGTGCTCGAGCCCGGTCTGTTCCGCACCGACTATCGCGAGCCCGCGGGGCTCGGACTGGAGCAGTTGGCCGACGTGACCGCCGAGCTGGCAGCCGCCGGCCCGGTGGTCGGTGTCGAGATCGCCGAGTGGGAGGGGCCCGGCACGCACGATGCCACCGACTTGGTCGCCGCACTCCGCCCACTCCTGGCGCCATGACGGCGTCGGCGGGGACCACTATGGTCGCCACCATGGACCTCACCGTCGACCTGGAGACCGGCCGGACTGCCTGCGCGGAGTCGATCGAGGCGTTCTTGCGCGCGGTCGACGATCTGAGCGAGCACGACCTGCTTGCGCCGTCGCGCTGCCACGGGTGGACGCTTCTCGACGTGGTGGTGCACGTGATCGCCGGCTGGCAGGAGATGCTCGGCGGACTGGTGTCGCCCATCGAGTCCGAGCCGACCGTGGACGCGGCGACGTACTGGCCCGCGTTCGCCGAGCAGTACGCCAGCAACGACCCGATCCCAGCGCTGATGTCCCAGCGGCGCCGCACGGCGGCTTTCGCCCGACCGTCCTCGGCGACTGCCCAGCTCCGCGACGTCGGGGCCGCGCTGCTGCGCGGCGTCTCGCGGTGTGCCGAGGGGCGCTACCTGTGGGACACCCATGTCTTCGCCGCGGGTGACTTCCTGGCGGTGTGGGCCGTCGAGGGCGTCGTGCACCACCTTGACCTCGACCTGGACGGCGGTGAGCCTGCCCCCGGCGCTGCTCTGCGCATCGCGAGGACGAGCATCGAGTCACTCGTGGGTGAGTCGCTGCCAGGACAGTGGCCGGACGTCGAGGCCGTGCTGATCGGCACCGGACGGTGCCCCGTCCCGGCCGGGCTCGGTGTGCTGACCGACCGCCTTCCCGCGCTGGGCTGACAACCCGCTTGGCGGCCCCGCTAGCGTCGAGGCCATGCGCCTGCGCACCCTGCTGTCCACCTCCACCGCCACGGGCGCGACCGCGGCGATCGGCTCCCTGGCCAGCCAGAACACTCGGAGCCGGTGGTACCGCAAGCTCGACAAGCCCGACTTCCAGCCGCCGGCCGAGGTGTTCTCGGTCGTCTGGACCGCGTTGTACGCCGACATCGCCGTCGCGTCGGCCAGCGCGATCGACCGGCTCGAGCAGGAGAGCCCCGAGGCCGCCCGCGCCTACCGGCGGGCGCTCGCCGTGAATCTGGCGCTCAACGCGTCCTGGACCTGGGTGTTCTTCAGCGCGCGTCGGTTGCCGGCCGCCACCGCGGTGGCCGGCGCGCTGGCGGTCAGCAGCGCCGACCTGGCCCGTCGCAGCGGCCAGGCAGACCCGAAGCTGGGCCTCGCGCTCGCGCCGTACGCCCTGTGGTGCGGCTTCGCGACCGTGCTCAGCGAGGCGATCCGGCGCCGCAACGGCTGAGCAGTCGTTCAGCCCCCACCCAGGGGGGCGCGCATGGCGGGGAAGGCCGTGTCGGCGAACCCCGCCCGCACGTACATTTCTCGCCCCACCGCGGTGGCCATCAGCTCGGCGCGCCCGACGCCGGTTCGGTGAGCCCAAGTCATGACCTCGTCGAACGCCGCCCGGCCGTGCCCGCGGCGACGATGGGCGGGTGCGGTGGCGACGTTGCTCACGAGGATGTCGCGACCGTCCGGCACGGCGGGCGAGGGGGCAGCGTCGCGGACGGCCCCCACCGCACAGCTCACGATCTCGCCGTCCACCTCGACCACCACGAGGCAGTAGTCGGCGTCGTCGACCCGGTCGGAGAACCACCGGTGGGCGTGGCTGCGCCACGGCGCTTCGCTCTCGGGCACGCCCATCGCGGCGAACATCTCCGCGCGCAGCCACACCAGCGCGTCCACGTCCGTCGTCGTCGCTCTCCGCACGATCCGGTCGCTCACCCGGCTGAGGCTAGTCGGGGCCCTGTTCAGGGACCTGCACGGGCCGCGCCGAGGAGCAGGACTAGGTTGCTGGGAGGATCACCCACTGCCACCCAGGAGGCCTTCGATGTCTCGTCCCGTCACCCGATCCATCCACGGCACGACGACCGTGATCACCGGCGCCAGCGCGGGCATCGGGGCCGCCGTCGCCCGGACCCTGGTGGACGCCGGTGGGCAGGTCGCGGTCGGTGCGCGCCGGGCGTGTGGCAGCTGTGGCCGGCCGCCCACGGCGACTGAGGCCGGCGGGTCCGCTGAACCCGATCGTCCACGGGCGGGGGAGCGGATCAGACCTTCAGGTCATCGGGGAACCCGGTCCACCGAAGCTCGGCGGGCAGGTGCGACATGTCGTTGAAGACCATCACGGCAGGCGGCCGGTCAGGGGAGTGCCGCAGCACCGTCAGTGCGGCGTGGGCGTGGTCGATCCCCAGCCAGCGCCACGACGGGGCGGCGTACGCATGGCGGACGAGCCATCCGATGGTGAAGGCGTGGGTCACCACGAGGTGGTGGCTGTCCTCCTCACCCTGCCCCGGTCCGGCGAGCATCCGGACGGCCGCGCCCGCGAGCTGGGCCCCCCGAGCCGCCTCCTCCGACGAGACGCCACCCAGGAAGGCCAGCGCGCGGGGGCGGTACGCCGGGTCGATCTCGTCGGGGGAGCGGCAGGTAGGGGACGTAGTTCCCGGCCGCCTCGAGCTCGGCGACCGGCCCCGGGTAGTCGAGGTGCCGGGCCACGTGCTCCGCCGTCTGCGTCGTCCTCGGCAGCGGGCCGTGCTGGACCGATGCGAAGCGCACCATCGACAGTCGCTGCCCCAGCAGCTCGGCCTGACGGACACCCCGTTCGGTCAGCCTGCCATCGTCGCCCGGCTCGGCGTGCCGCGTGAGGTAGAGGTGGCGTACCGACATGCCCGGCATCCAACCACGGCCCGTCGGGGCCACGGAGCAGCCCAGATCCTCCCGCCGCGCCGCGGGAGACCTGGGGCCTGCGGGCGGGCACAGCGCTGACCGGCGTCATCCTGACGGTCGTCAACGGCGCCCTCATGTACGGGTCGTGGGCGTTCTATCCCGAGCCAGAGCCCGGCACGATTCGCTCCTAGGCAGACCTCCGACTGCTGGTGGCACGAGTCGCATACGCCTGAGCACGACGGTGGACGCCGATCTGCTCGAGGGCGCCCGCAGGGCGTCCGGGAAGCCGGCCGCGTCAGTATGCCGCCTACGACGCGCACCGCGAGTGAGTGGGCGAGTGGTACCGTCATCTGGTACCACTCTGGAGGGGGTCTCATGTCAGTCACTGCAAGCGAGGCGCGCAAGCAGCTCTTTCCGCTGATCGAGAAGGTCAACAACGACCGCGTCGCAGTGGAGATCACGTCGCGCCGCGGCAACGCCGTGCTGATCTCGGCCGAGGAGTTCGCTGCCTTGGAGGAGACGGCCTATCTGTTGCGGGTACCGGCCAATGCGAAGCGCCTTCTCGAGAGTCTTCAACAGGCCAGGTCGGGTGATCGGCACGAGCACGAGCTCGCGGAGTGAGGCTCGTCTTCACCTCGCACGGCTGGGACGACTACAAGCACTGGCTCCAAGCCGATCGGCAGGTTCTCAAGCGAATCAACCGGCTCATCGATGATGCGCTGAGGGACCCGGCCACCGGCATTGGCAAGCCAGAGCCGTTGCGACACATCTTCGCCGGTGCGTGGTCCCGTCGGATCACCGAGGAGCACCGGCTGGTGTACCTGGTCGACGGCGAGGACCTCGTCGTCCTGCAGGCGCGATTCCATTACAAGTGACGCAGCGGGTCTGCTCGACAAGAGGGCTGTGCTCCCCGCCGATCGACTGGTCTGACCCCGCAGTGCGCTTGTACTTGCGCTCCGGATGGCGGCGGCTCGGCACGCTGCGGCCGGGCGGGCAGGTGATGGGTCGGTACCCCATCGCCGATAAGTGACATTATGTCAACTGTTAGTCTGCGTATTGCATCGGATGAATCAATCGCGGGCGGCTGACCCCACTGCCCCGCCGGCCGGACCGAACCCAGCTCTGACCAGCGGAAACGCAGCACCGAACGTCGACGCGACGGCGTCAAATCGTGCGTTTGCGGCGGAACGGCCACGCGTTGCGCCGCCACAGCAACACGCCGTTGACCTGCGCAAACACAGAGGACGTCTCATTGGATGCATCATGGAATCACTGGATGAAACCAGATTCTTGGGAGGATCTCGATGCAGGTTGATGGCTCCGGACGGGTCCGCCTGGTCGAGTCGGTGCCGGTCCTCCGGCCCGACGAGCAGGTGCTCCAGAAGATGCTCGAGGGCTGGCGCAACCAGCAACTGTCTCGCAACCTGCAGTTCGCGACCATCGACCAGCGGCTCCGGATGGTGGAACGCTTCATCAGTCACGTCAACGAAGACCCGTGGCACTGGACGCCCACGCACGTCGAAGAGTTCTCGGCCGACCTGCGCACCCAGAAGCACGTTGCCCACTCGACGCTGCGCGGCTACCACTCCGCGTTACGTGCCTTCACCAGCTACATCAGCAACCCCGACTACGGGTTCGACGTAGTCTGCGAGCGGTTCTTCGGCACCCACCCCGCGCAAGTCTTCTTCGACTGGAACACCGCTCCCCACGTCCAGGAGTACGACCGGCGTCCGACGAAGCGGCCGTACACCCGTGAAGAGATCAGCGCCTTGTTCGACCATGCCGACGACGAGGTCGAACGGATCGGCAAGTCCGGCCGCAAGGGCTGGCAAGCCGCCTACCGGGACGCGGTCATGATAAAGATCGCGTACGGCTACGGGCTCCGGTTCAACGAACTGAGGCACCTACAAACGGTCGACTTCGCCCGCAACCCCCACGCCCGCGAGTTCGGACCGTTCGGCGTCTGCAAGGTCCGCTACGGCAAGGCGAAACGGTCATCCCCGCACAAGCCCCGCAGCGTCCTCACCGTCTGGCGTTGGACACCCGGCATCATCGAGGACTGGCTCGCCAATGGTCGCGGTGACCCCGGCACCTTGGACCTCTTCCCCAGCGAACGAGGCGGACTGGTCGTCGAGTCGACGCTCATCCGACGGGTCCGGCGCTACTGCGAAGAGTTGGGGTTCTCCGATGGCCTCGATCTCCACTCCTTCCGTCGCTCCTACGCCACCCACCTACTCGAGGCCGGCTGGGACCCCCGCTTCGTCCAGGACCAGATGGGCCACGAGCACGGGGCAACGACCGGCATCTACCACTTCGTCTCCGACGAGTTCAGGCGCTCCACGCTGAGAGCCGCGCTGGACCGTACGGTGAAGGAAGCCATGGCACGGACAGTTGAGGACGGCGGATCATGAGGCGCAAGGTCGACTACACGTGGCGGCTGGCCGAGCTGATGGCAGCTCGCGGTCTGCACAACACCACGGACCTCATACCTCTGCTGGCCGAGCGCGACATCAATCTGTCTCGACCGCAGGTGTACCGGCTGGTCAACCAGCGGCCGGAGCGCGTCTCCCTGATGTTGATCGCGGCGCTGTGCGACATCTTCGAGTGCCAGTCGACTGACCTGTTCACGACGACCGCGACCGATGTGCGCGCACGCAAGACAGGCACCGCCTCCCCACCGAACGTCGTATCGCTCGACCGCTCGGTGCGGCCACGGCGCGCCAACATCCTCGACGAGTAGCGCCAGGAGCATCGATGGAGCCGAAGCCGACTGGCCTCTCCCCTCGCTCGACCGCCCGGGGCCGCCCTCGCGCCACGAGTACACGCGAGGATCCCTGTGCTCGCTGTAGCCGGAACATCCCCAGGCTCGCAGCCAACTGGCCGGAAGGCCGACTCTGCAACATCTGCTACTACGACGCCGTCCACACCCGCGGAACCTGCCCTGAGTGCCTCCAAGATCGGCTCCTACCGGGCAGGCGCGCCACCGACGGCAAGCCGATCTGCTCGACCTGCGCTGAAATCCCGGTCGACTTCCACTGCGAGCGCTGCGACGTCGAAGCAGCGCGGCATCGCGGACGACTCTGCGTCCGCTGCGCCCTGCGCGACGACCTCCACGGGCTGCTCGGCGGGGCGCCAAGCGACCCAGCTCTCGTCGGCCTGGTCGACGCTCTCTGCGCCTCGGACAGGCCCGAATCGATCCTCGTCTGGAAGCGTTCAACCAAGGTCCAGGAGCTGCTTCGCGGCCTCGGTCACGGCACCATCACTGCGACGCACGAGGGCCTGGACTGCGTACCCGGCAAACAGGCCGAGCATCTGCGTGCGCTCCTGCAGCACCATGGACTACTCCCCCAGCGCGACCCCTACCTTTCCCGCTTCGAGGGCTGGATCGAAGCCAAGCTCGACCGGCTGCCCGACGAAGTACGACAACCTGTTCAGAACTTTGCCACTTGGCATCACCTCCGCCGCATCCGTGCCAAGGCTGCGGCTGGCGCACCCACGCGAGGGCCGGTCCACTCCGCGAAGCAGGAGATCACCGAAACGGTGAAGTTCCTCGTCTGGCTCCACGACACCTATCAGCGCACTGCCGCCAGTTGCACGCAGCAGGACGTCGACGAATGGCTGGCCACCGGGCCGACGACGCGCAGCGCGATCAGGACATTCTTCGTCGTGGCGAAGAAGTCGCGACTCAACGCGGCGGTCACCGTTCAGCACCGATCAGCGAAGACCAGTCCATCGCTGAGTCAAGACCAGCGGCTCGCTTGGATCCACGAGCTCCTTGCCGGCGCTAGCGAGTCACTCCCCTACCGAGTCGCGGGGATGCTCCTGCTGCTGTACGCCCAGCCGCTGGTGAAGGTCGTCACCTTCCCAACCAGCATCGTCGACGACTCCGATTTCGGCATGAGCATCGCCCTCGGCACGCATCCGACCGACGTCCCCGAGCCGTTCGCGTCGCTGATCAGGGAGCACCTCGCGGAACGCCCGAACCTGCGTACCGGCGCCGGTCCTGACAGCCCATGGCTCTTTCCGAGCACCCTGGCTGGGCGGCACCTGCATCCGAACACTGTCATGGATCGCCTGCGCGACCTGGGCGTCAACCTCCTGGGCGCCCGCAACCGTGCGATCGGCGAACTCGTACTCGAGTGCCCACCCTCGCTCGTCGCCGACGCACTCGGCTACAGCCCCCAAGTCGCCTTCCTCCACGCCGACAAGGCTGCTGAGCCGTGGGCGCGTTACGCGGGTCGAGCTATCGGATCCCCGTGAGCGGCCCACTGCTTCAGGGCTCAAGGGCTACGTCACCAACATCCCCGCCAACCTCATGCCGCCGGGCGGGGTGATCGGCAGCTGCCACGATTTGTGGTGGGTCGAGCAGTCGTTCCTCATGTCCAACCGAGCGCGGCCGATGTTCGCCCGCACCCGCGACGCGATCGAGGCACACCTGACCATCGTGTTCACCGCGCTCGCGGTCTCCTGGGCGGTGCAGGACCGGACCGGGTTGTCGCTGCGCCGGGTCCTCCGCACCCTCCGACCACTGCGCGCAGCCACGGCCGAGATCAACGGCGTGATCACCACGATCCCACCCGCGCTCGGCCCCGACGACGACGAAAGATCACCCGTCGTACACCACGTAAGCGAACTGATCTGCCGAAGCATTGCTTGCGGCGACTTCTGCGTGTCAGAATCATTTGACGCAGCGGAGCGCCTTCGCTGTTGCAAGGAGGCCTTGTGAACAGGAGCACGTTCCGCGCTGTTGCGGTGGGGGCGGCGCTAGGCGTACTGGTTGGTGCGGGTGGGCCGCACGCCTACGCTGCGGTTGTTGCATCCGACATCAAGTACTTCCAGACCAACACGGTTGACTATCAAAACCGTGCGCTGATGTACGACTCGAGCGACTCCACGACGATCTTGGGAAGAAACTCCCACGGTGATGCTTCACCCGGAAAGCTCGGGGCCAGAGCCAGGGTCTACTGGGACAGCGGAACACTTTGTTCAGCCTCGGTCACTCGTTACAACTCCAACGCCACCGACTACTTCACCGTTACCTTCGACAGCAATTGCGGAGGCTACATCTACTCAAAGGGCTTTACCGAGACTTGGAGCGGCGACGGATACGAGCGTGTGCAGACGTTCCGGACCGTCAACATTGGACCGCTATGAGCAGGATGGACCGGGCTATTACTCGACGTACTATCGCCTTCATGGCGGGGGCGTTTATTGCGGCAGGCGTAACCGGATTCGCTTTAGCGACTGCAAGCGGGTGGCCGCCAGTCGCAGGCGTGCACGCCGCCCAAGACTCTGGGGAAGAAGTCGCCCCGGACAAGAAACAAGACCCTGGCGAGAAATGGGCAACCTCCGACTACCCGGTCAACGCCGCGGGTCAGACTTACGGATCGGACGCGATGGCGTCCTCCGTCTCTGAAGCGCCCGACCTAATCGCGGTGGTCGGCGACTCCGGACAGTCCGGCTTTGTGACCCGGGATGACCTGTACGGGCCCGACTTCGCCACCCCGGAGGAAGCGCTGGCCTGGCAGGACCAGATGCTTACTGACGGCGGGGTGACCATTCCGGTATACACATTGGAGGGTCGACAGATCGACACCTTCACCCTCCAGGCGGGCGAGGCCGGGTCGGAGCCGAAGGGCAAGTAGGTTCATCGACGCCGGACGAGGCCGAGATACCCCAACACGCGAGCAAGAGCATCGCCGACGACCGTTGTTCGGAGATGTGGGCGCCGAGTAGGAAGGCGCCGACCGGCGCCACCCCCGCGGCGTCGATGACGACACGCTGCGGCTCCTCCAGAGGAACCCCGTGACGGGGGGTCGGTCACGGCTGAACTCAACCTGACGAGCAATCCAGTCGTCGCTGAAAGTGAGATTGATGAACCCTTGCCCGCTGATCTCGACCTTTGCGCAAACGTCGGTGACGCCCAGGTGCTCGACGAGTAGTTGAGCGACCTCCCGGGGCGCCTTCCCGACCCGCTTCGCGAGAGGCAGTGCCGCGTTGCTCTGCAGATCCGCGAACTGACTGGGACGAAGGACAGGGTCAATCCCTCGGAAGTCGTCGCCGAACGCATCAGCAATGGCGTCGGAGACCTTCGAGTTGAGCACGCTGAGGGCGATCACGTGGAGGAAGCCTAGAAGGACTCATGCATGCGGAGATTCTCCGGGCCCAGAACGCCTATACGTCCACTCTTGATACGCAGAGTGCCCAGTACCGCGGGCGACGGTTCCCTCAAAGCTCCCCTGCGCTACACCCCGCCCCGGGGCGACTCACGGTTCTCATCGAAGATCCAGGAGCAGCGCAAGGATCTGGCGCACCTCACCGAGAACTACCGGACCGACGGTTCCGGTCCGCTCGACGATTCGCTCAGTGGAGACCGATCGGACATGTTGACACTGCGCTGCCGACGTCGCACCGAGACAGTTGGTCCCGTCGGGCTCGATGACCACCTCGGCGCCACTGTTCCGGATGGTGCGAGTCAAGGGCACGACCTGAATCACGTTCGGACCGCCCCGCAAGACTCGGGCGGCCGTCACGACGACAGCCGGTCGACGCAGTCCAGCCTCGCTGCCGCTGGGCAGTCCGAGGTCGAGATCGACGACGTCACCCGGCGTGAGCATCAAGCCAAGCTGTCTCGTCGTCGGTGAGATCAGCGGCGAGGTCTCGAGCAAGGCCGTCCTGGCGGAGGGCACGGATCGCCCGACTCACCGTCTCGTCGATGGTCTCGTGGCGCTCGGCAGCCAAGCGGGTCACGGATGCGTGCGTGGCCCTGCTGATCCGGATCGTTGTCGTCTCACCCACGAGGTGGATCGTACGTTCGGTAGACAGGATCGTCTACAAGGCCTGGTTGCCGCAGGTCTCCTCCGTCGCCAAGCCGTGACCATGCCGACGCCGATCAGCTGGTCCCGTTCAGCTCGAGTTCGCCTGCGAACGGCGAGCCGTCCGTCCGGCCTCCCAGTACATCTCCACCACCCAGGACTGTGGCGTCAGACTGCCCCTGGTCGTGGTGCTGCTGGTGATCTGGTTCATCGTCACCGCGACCTCCATTGCGGCGAACCTCACCGACGGTGCCGACGGCCTCCTCGCCGGCGCCTCGGCGTTGATCTTCGGTGCCTACGCAGTCGTGAACATCTGGCAGAACAACCAGCTGTGCGGCTCCTCGCGCCCCAACGTGGTGGAGTCGCAGTGCTACCAGGTGCGCGACCCGCTCGACCTCGCGGTGTTCTCCGTCGCCGTTGCCGCCGCCTGCATCGGCTTCCTCTGGTGGAACGCCAAGCCGGCCCGGATCATCATGGGCGACGTCGGCTCCCTCGCCCTCGGCGGTGCCTTGGCCGGGCTGGCGATCACGTCTCGCACCGAGCTCCTGATGGCCGTGATCGCCGGGCTGTTCGTGCTCGAGACGCTGTCGGTGCTGCTCCAGATGAGCTGCTTCAAGCTGACCAGGCGCTTCACCGGCACGGGGCGTCGCATCTTCCGGATCACCCCCATCCACCACCACTTCGAACACCTGGGCTGGGACGAGGTCACCGTGGTGATCCGGTTCTGGACCATCGCCGGCATCTTCGTGGCGACCGGGCTCGGCCTCTTCTATGCCTCGTGGCTGGCCTGAGCCTCCGCGGGAGGTCGCGAACCCGGGCACGGCTTCTTGTCAGGGCAGGTCGTCGGTCCTGAGCGCGAACGCGCTGACGACGGCCGCGGCGAGCTCGCGTTCCTGCCGATCGGTACCGCTTTGGGATTCTCCTGCCCAGGTCCGCACCGGCTCCTGAGCACCCGGGTCGCTACCGCAGGCGCAGCGCAGCCCTGATCGCCGGCCACGCCGCGGCGCCGAGCCGCTCTGCCGAGCCCTCGTCGCCCCCGACGAGGTAGGGCCGCCGCGGATCGGGGGCTTCCTCCCCCGGCAGCGCCACCGGGTGCCCGGCGTCAGGATCCTCGACCAGCGTGGTGGGCAGGCCGTGCGTCGCGCGACGTGCCGCGATGGCCCGCGCGGCGGCAGCGCTGGGCCAGACCTGGTCGTCACCACCCGCGACGAGCACCACCTCTCCGGCGATCCGCTCGACCGGGATCGTCGCCGCGTCGACCACCCCCGGGGCGGCGATCGCGCGGCTGTGGAGGTAGTACGCAGCGAAGGCGGGCGGGTCCGTGGGTGGCTCCCAGCTCGGGTCGAGCGGCACGAACGGCACCGGCCGATCCCGCCAGGTCCACTTGCTGAGCGCAGGGTCCTGCTCGCGCAGCCGTTGCCCCTCCCAGGCGACGTCCGTCGGGGCCACCGCGACCACCGCATCGACCCGGGGATCGCGGACTGCTGTGAGGAGAGCGGCCTCGGCACCGTACGAGAGACCAAGCACAGCAAGCCGATCACACTCGGTAGACAGCAGGTCCAGCGCGTCGGTGAACGTCTCCAGCGGCACCAAGCGTGGCGCGTCCGGCTGTCCTTCACCGCCGAACCAGCGGATCGCGAGCGCGGTGGCCCCTGCCGCAGCGAGCAGGTCGGCCCGGACGACATCCACGCGGCCACTGGAGCCGGCGAGGACGAGGACACCAGTGCCCACAGGTGTGTCGGGGCGCGCCCAATGCTGCTCGACCATGGACGCCAGCCTGGCAGACACGCACTTCTGCAGGTCTTTGCCGTGCAGATTCCTGAGGCGCGTGCGCCCTGTCCCCAGGGGTGGAGGCAGCATCAGGATCGGGCCCGTGCCCCACACCACGCCCCGCCGCCTCGGCTCCCTCGCCGCTGCACTGCTCCTCGGTCTCGCCCTCGCGTTCCTGGTGCCACCCAGCCCGCAGGCCACCGCGGCCACCGGCGACGGCTGCTACACCTGGACTCGCAACCTCACGGCCGGCGCGACCGGCACCGACGTCACCCAGCTGCAGATCCGCGTCGCCGGCTGGGCGGGCTACCGCACCAACTTCGCGATCGACGGCAGCTACGGACCGGCGACCACCACGGCGGTGCGCAACTTCCAGTCCGCCTACGGGCTCACCGTCGACGGCCACGCCGGACCGCAGACGCTGGCGAAGATCACCGAACTGCAGAAGGACGACTGCTCCCCCGCCCACTTCAGCTGGTCGGAGGTCGACGGAGGGTGCGGCGCCGGCGGCTACGCGGGCGGCTCGGTGAGCGCGACCCAGGTCAAGGAGAACCTGCTGCGGGCGATGTGGCGGGCCGAGGCTCTGCGCCACCGGATGGGCGACATCCCACTGCGGGTCACGTCAGGCTTCCGCTCCCAGAGCTGCGACCGCTCGGTCGGCGGCTCCGGCACCGGCCAGCACACCTACGGCCGGGCGATCGACCTCACCCCGACCAACGGCAACACCACGTTCTGCGCGATCGCCGGGCAGGCCCGCTACACCAGCTTCACCACGCTCCTCGGCCCCGGCTACCCCGACCACGACGACCACGTGCACCTCGACATCCGGCCCGACCGGATCTTCTGGAGCGCCCCCAGCTGCGGCATCTGAGGGTCAGGGCGCCAGCGGTGACCCCGGCAGGTTCCGGGCGATCGTGAAGACTGCCAGGCCCGCGACGAGCAACCAGCAGAACCGCGCCGACGAGGGTGGCCCAGCCAGACGCCGACCGGTGGTCGCGCCGACCTGCACCACCCACCACCAGACCAGCCAGACCAGGGCCGGCACGAGCAGCAGGTTGTGCCCCACCGCCTCGCCCAGTTGCCCTGTCGCCAGGTCGTGGACGCCGCGCAGGCTGCCGCACCCGGGGCAGTAGCCGCCGGTGAGCAGCAGCGAGGGGCAGATCCCCAGCGCGCCCTCCCGATGAGGGTCGCGGAGCAGCACCAGCCCGACCCCCGCCAACGCCAGCGCCGCCCCGCCCACCGGCGTGCGCCAGCCGGCGGGGCTCCGGGCGCCCTGCGAGTTCGCCGTGGTGATGGGCGGTGACGTCATCGGCTCGGCAGACCCCGGGCGCCTCAGGCTCCGCTGACCCCGACCAGGACGGCGAGGATGATGTAGCCGACGGACACCGTCAGCCCGACGACCGCGCTGATGATCGCCCACTTCTTCGCGTCCGCGGCAGCCTGCTGCGCGGCGGCGAACTGGCCGCTGTTCCACAGCCCGTCGACCTTGCTGGCCTTGACGATCGAGACGATGCCAAACGGCAGGCAGCACAGCACCGTGGCGAGGATGCCCCACACCAGGTTGTTGTCGGGCTTGGGCCCGTTCGGCTGCTGCCCGTACGACGGAGCACCGGGGTAGCCGCCCTGCCCGTAGCCGGAACCGTAGCCAGGCTGACCGCCGACGTTGGGGTCGTAGGGGTCCTGCGGGTTGGGCGGGTACTGATCCGACATTCCTGATCTCCTCATCGACGCGGGCTCGGCCCGTGGGGTGCGGGAGCGGCCAAGCCTGCCATTCGGCAGCCGCCGGATGGAAACCGGTTGTCCAGCCCAGATGGACGCACTAGGTTCTTGCGCTTGTGTCCCCTCGCCCCGTCGCTGCTTCCGCGCCGGGCCGTGACGTCACCGCTCGTGGTGGGTGGCTGACATCGCCCCGGGCCGGCCTGCGGACCTATCGGCGTCTCTTCGTCGCAGGTGTGCGCCGGCAGTCGACGTACCGGTTGGCTGCCCTGGGTGGGCTGGTGGCCAACGTGACATTCGGGCTGCTCAAGGTCGCCCTGCTGCTCTCGGCGGTCGAAGCCGGCGGCGGCGAGCTCGCGGGCTACGACCCGGCCACCATGGCCGCCTACATCTGGATCTCCCAGGGGTTGCTGGGATCAGTGAACCTGCACGGCCGCAGCGAGATCGCGGATCGGATCAAGACCGGGGACGTCGCCGTCGACTTCCTGCGCCCGCTCGACGTGCAGCTGGCGGCGATCACCACCGAGACGGGGCGCGCGGTCTTCTCCCTCCTCCCCCGGGGCCTGCCGTCGGTGCTCCTCGGGGCGATCGTCGTCGACATGGCCACACCGGACTCCCTACTGTCCTACCCCCTCGGGGCGACCTCCCTGCTTCTCGGCATCGTGGTGTCCGCCGCGACCGCCTACCTCGTCGCGGCAAGCGGCTTCTGGCTGGTCGAGACCCGCGGCGTCGCGATCCTCTACATGGTCGCCTCGGGGTTCCTGGCCGGGCTCTTCGTCCCGATCCGGCTGTTCCCCGACTGGCTGCACGCGGTGGCGACCGCGACCCCGTTCCCCTCGATGCTGATCTATCCGGTCGACATCCTCTCCGGCCGGGTCGAGGGCGCGGCCGCCGTCTCGCTGGTGCTCCTCCAACTCCTCTGGCTGGCCGTCGTCCTGGGGACCGGCCAGCTGATGACGCGCAGCGGCCGTCGTCGTCTGGAGGTGCAAGGTGGTTGACCGAACCGCTGAGCGGAGCCGCACGCTGACCGATCAGCTCCCGCGCGGCCGGACCGCCCCCTACCGAGCGGTCCTGGGGGCCCGGATGCGGGCCCAGCGCAGCTACCGCGGCAACTTCGTGCTCGACCTGGCCAGCTCACTGCTCGTCGGCCTCGTCGAGCTGGCCGAGGTGTGGGTGCTGTTCGCGGCCGTCGACCGGCTGGGCGGTCTGGACTTCACCGCGATCCTCCTGGTGTTCGGCCTGGCCGATCTCGCCTTCTCGCTCGCCGACCTGGCCTTCGGGCACTGCGACACGCTTCCGACCTATCTGCGCGCCGGCACCCTCGACGTGTTCTACCTCCGACCCCAGCCGCTCCTGCTGCAGCTGATCACCAGCGACATCTCCCTGCGCCGACTTGCGCGCGCGGCGGTGGGCCTCGGCGCACTCACCGCCGGGCTCGTCGTGAACGACATCGCCTGGTCTCCGGCCGCGGTGCTGCTGCTCGCACTCGCGACGCTCAGCGGCGTGGCCACCTTCGCGGCGATGTTCGTCTGGGCAGCCGGCGTGCAGTTCTTCCTCGTCGAGGGCTCGGAGGCGACCAACGCGTTCGTCTACGGAGGCCGGTACGCCGCCAGCCAGCCGGCCTCCGTGTGGGGTCGGCCCCTCACCGTGCTGTTCGGGTTCTTCTTCCCGATGGCGTTCACCGCCTACCTGCCAGTGGTCACCCTGCTCGAGCTCCCGGGCAGCGAGCTGCTCCCCGGCTGGGCCGGCTGGTGTGCACCGGCGGCTGCGGTGTGGGCCTGGTGCCTGGCGGCCTTCAGCTGGCGGATCGGCGTGCGGCACTACCAAGGAGCAGGCGGATGAGCGAACCGATCATCGAGACCGACGGACTGGGGCGCGACTTCTCCGTCAGGGACGGGTGGCGTCGCACGCGGCTGACCGCCGTCGACTCGCTCACCGTGCGCGTCGATGCCGGCGAGGCCGTCGGCTACATCGGCGCGAACGGTGCGGGCAAGTCGACGACCATCAAGATGCTCACCGGCATCCTGGTGCCGACCCGGGGCTCCGCCCGCACCTGTGGACTGCGCCCGGTCGCCGACCGCCGCCGACTCGCACGAGAGGTCGGTGTGGTCTTCGGCCAGCGTTCCCAGCTGTGGTGGGACCTGCCGGTCGCCGACTCCTTCCGGATCCTCGCCGCCATCCACGCCCTCTCCACCGACGCCGAGCGGGCCCGCACCGACGAGCTCGTGGAGCGCCTGGAGCTCGCCGACTTCCTGCGCACCCCGGTGCGCCAGCTCTCGCTGGGCCAGCGGATGCGGGTCGAGGTCGCGGCCGCCCTGCTGCACTCGCCCCGCCTGGTGATCCTCGACGAGCCGACCATCGGGCTCGACGTCCTCTCCAAGCAGCGGCTGCGTGAGTTCCTGGTCGCCGAGCGCGCCGCGCACGGCACGACGCTGCTGCTCACCACGCACGACATGGGTGACGTGGAGCGGCTGTGCGACCGGATCCTGCTGGTCGACCGCGGCCAACTGGTCTACGACGGCACCCTGCACGGCCTCTCCCGCACCGTGGGTGCCGAGCGGGTGCTGGTCGTGGACCTGGCCGCATCGACGCCCGACCTCGACCAGGTGCCGGGCACCCGTCACCTCGGCAGCGAGGGGGGCGGCCTCCGGCAGCGCCTGGCGTTCGACCCCGACCAGGTCACTGCCGCCCGGGTGCTGGCCGCGGTGTCCGAACGGGCGGAGGTGCTCGACCTCGCCGTGGAGGAGCCGGACGTGGAAGACGTCGTCAGGCGGGTCTACGCCGCCCGCCGTTGAGCGGTGCTCCCTTCAGGTCCCGGTGAGGCGCGTAGCCGGCGCACGCCTGGGGTACCACCGGCCCATGAGCGAGAACAGCACCGACATGACCGGCGACCAGCTCGAGGCGGTCCAGGCCGTGGTCGACCGAGTGTCCTCCTGGCAGGACGGCGCCACCGAGGGCACAGTCGAGGACGAGCTCCGCAAGGGCTTCGCCGAGGTCGGCGTCGACGTCTCCGCCGACAAGGTCACCGCCCTCGCCGAGGCCATCGAGGCCCGCCACGGGGCCGTGTCGGCCGCGGAGGTCCTCGCCTGACATGGGAGGTCCGGACGAACGGCACCGCCGGCCCGACGGCGTCGACGACGCCACGGTCGAGGCGCTCGGCAAGCTCTCAGAGGCGCTGGAGTGCGTCGAGTACGCCCGGGGCCACCTCTACGGCTTCCACCGACTCAGCGGCACCGCCGACCTGACCCTCGGAGACGCCGTAGACCTGCTGCGCAAGGCGGGCCACGACGAGCTGGCCGACCGGATCGACCGCGAGCTCGTCGGCCGGAACGTGATCGAAGGACGATGGACGTTCCAGATCGTCGAGGCCTACGACGACACCTACTACTCCGCGTTCAAGGACCTGGAGACGCTGGCTCGCGACGAGCTCGTCGAGGGCAAGCGTCACCTCTACGAGGCGGAGATGAAGGAGGATCGGCGCACCGAGGGCCGGCCCCACCACGCCGCCCGGCCGGACCAGGGGGTCTGAGCAGGTCAGGTCCATCCCACGGGCCGGTCGAGCGCGGACGGCAGCCGGGTGGCGCCATCGCCTCGGGTGGCGTTGACCTGAGGCTGGGTCAGGAAGAGCGCCCGGGACGCGTCCGCCGCGCGGAGGTCGGCGTCCCGGAGGTCGGCGCCGAGCAGGTCGGCGTTGGTCAAGTCGCTCCCCCTCAGGTCGGCGGCGACCAGCAGCGCGCCGCGCAGGTCCGCGTCGCGCAGGTCCCGTGCCCGCAGGTCGGCGCCGAGCAGGTCGGCGCCGGCGAGATCGGCACCCCGCCGGGAGCGTGCGCCCCGGCTCGCCGTACGGAGCAGCTCCCCCACGGCGGACCGGATCGCCGCGAGGTCCGTGGACAGCACGGTCTCGGGGGCGGCCTGCGCCAACTCGGCGAGCCGTCGCTGCCAAGCCCTGCTCTCCTCCGCGCCGGCAGGGGGCAGGCGCGGAGCCTCCGCGAGCAGCCACCGCATCTCGTGCACCGCCCTGAGGACGGCGAACACGGCGAACCGCTGCCGGTCCCTCTCCGGATCCGCTCCGAGGCCTTCGCCGGCGTAGGTCACCTGGGTCACCTGCTGGCCGGCCCCGAAGCACTCGAAGATTGTGCAGCCGCGCATGCCGATGTCGTTCAGCTGATCGTGCACCCCGCATCGGTGGTCGTCGCCGAGGTGGCGACACCGCTCCCCCTCCGCCTTGGCGAAGGCGAAGCTCGCAGAGCGCTGGAACCCCAGAGCCACGCAGCACAGGCCGGTGCACCGGGCGCAGTCCGAGCGCAGCGACGGGTCCGCTCCCGACGCTGCGCGCTCGACCCCGTCTGCCGCCACTCCCCCATCATGGCGGCCGCCGCCACGACGCCGACGCGGGTGGGCTCGGGATAGGTTGAGGGACATGCCCCATGAGATCCCGCACCGGGAGCTGAACGACGGCACCACCCTGCCCGCGATCGGCTTCGGCACCTATCCGCTCAAGGGCGACGAGTGCGTCGCCGCGGTGGTCTCCGCCATCGAGATCGGCTACCGGCTGATCGACACCGCGGTGAACTACGAGAACGAGGAGGCGGTGGGCGAGGCGCTGCGACGCTGCGGGGTCCCCCGCGAGGAGCTGCGCGTCACCAGCAAGCTGCCTGGCCGCCACCACGCCTACGACGACGCCGTGGTCAGCGTGCACGAGTCTCTCGGTCGCCTCGGCCTGGACTACCTCGACCTGCACCTGATCCACTGGCCCAACCCCAGCCAGGGCTTGTACGCCGAGGCGTGGCGGGCGTTGGTCGACCTCCAGGAGCAGGGGCTCGTCCGCTCCATCGGTGTCTCGAACTTCACCGAGGACCACCTGCTCCGGGTCGTCGACCTGACCGGCGTCACCCCCTCGGTCAACCAGATCGAGCTGCACCCGCTGTTCCCACAGCGCCAGATGCGGGCGGTGCACGAGCGCCTGGGCGTCCAGACCGAGTCGTGGAGCCCGCTGGGCAAGCGCGAGGCTCCGTTGACGGAGCCGGCGGTGGCGCAGCCCGCCGAGCGGCTCGGGGTCACGCCCGCCCAGGTGATCCTGCGCTGGCAACTGCAGCTGGGCTCGATCCCCGTCCCGAAGTCGAAGACCCCCGAGCGGCAGCGCCAGAACCTCGATGTCTTCGGCTTCGAGCTCACCCTCGACGAGATGGAGGAGATCAGCGCGCTCGGCCGCCCCGACGGTCGTCTGTTCGGCGGCGATCCGGACGTCCACGAGGAGATGTGATGCCGGCGACGCCGCCGACGCCGTACCTCCTCGTCGACCTGGCCCGGCTGCGTCGCAACGTGCGCGCCGCGGCAGAACGCTGTGCCGCCACCCGGGTCGCCCTGCGGCCCCACGTCAAGACGCACAAAAGCGTCGAGATCGCCCGCCTCCAGCTGGCCACCGGGGCGGTCGGCATCACCGTCGCGACCGTCGGCGAGGCCGAGGTCTTCGCCCGGCACGGCTTCGACGACATCTTCATCGGCTACCCGGTGTGGGTCGACGAGCGCTCGGCGGCGCGGCTGCTCGACCTGGCCGACCGGGCGCAGGTGACCATCGCCGTGGACTCGGCGGCTGCGGCCGCGAACGCGGGTCGTCACCTCGGGCACACCTCGATCCGGGGACTGGTCGAGGTCGACAGCGGGCAACGCCGCACCGGCGTCACCCCGGCGGAGGCGGGACGGGTAGCAGCCACCGGCGTCCGCGCCGGGCTCGACATCCGCGGCATCTTCACGTTCCCCGGGCACGCCTACGACCCCGAGCGGGTCGCCACCGCCGCCGACGACGAGTCCACTGCGCTCCGCGCCGCCAGGGACGCCGTCGAGGCGGCAGGCGTCGAGGTGCACGTGGTGAGTGGCGGCTCGACACCGACGTTCGCCCACAGTGACACCGAGGTGCTCACCGAGCTGCGCCCCGGCGTCTACGTCTTCGGCGACGCCCAGCAGTGGGAGCTGGGCGCGATGCGCCCCCAGGACGTCGCACTGGTCTGCCGCAGCACCGTGGTCAGCCACGCCGGAGGCAGGTTGGTCCTCGACACCGGCAGCAAGGTGCTCGGCGCCGATCGGGCAGGGTTCGCCTCCGGATTCGGGCGCCTGCCGGACTATCCCGACGCCCGGATCGTGCTGCTGGCCGAGAACCGGGCGGTGGTCGACCTCCCCGACACCCCGCTCCCCCCGCTCGGCAGCAAGGTCGACGTGGTGCCCAACCACGTCTGCAGCGCGGTGAACCTGGTCGACCAGCTCTGGGTGGAGGAGGCCGGCACCATGCGGGCCTGGAGCGTGGTCTCTCGCGGCCTGAACTCCTGACCGGACCGACCACTAGGATCTCCGATCGTGCGCCGACGCCTCCGCCCCTGGGCCCTGCTCGCCGTGGTCCCCCTGCTCCTCGCCGCCTGCGGCGACGACGACGAGCCCACCAGCGCGGCGGACCCGGCCGCGACCGCGGCGGCCACCGGCCCGCCCTGTGTCTATGCGGAGGCTGAGTCGCCCGCGAAGGACGTCGCGGCCCCGCCCGACCGGGCTGCGGTCGGCGGCATGGTCGAGGTGACCCTGGAGACCACGGTGGGCGAGCTCGACCTGACGCTGGACGCCGAACGGTCGCCGTGCACGGTCAACTCGTTCGTCTCCCTGGCTCGGCAGGGCTACTTCGACGACACCACCTGCCACCGGATGACGATCTCGGGCATCTACGTGCTGCAGTGCGGCGACCCGTCCGCCACCGGCACCGGGGGCCCCGGCTACACCATCGAGGACGAGGTCGACGGCTCGGAGACCTACCCGGCCGGCACGCTGGCCATGGCCAAGACGCAGCTGCCCGACTCCGGCGGCTCCCAGTTCTTCATCGTCTACGACGACACCTCGCTGCCGCCGAGCTACACCGTGTTCGGCACGGTGTCCCAGGCCACCGTCGGCCTCCTCCAGGACGTCGCCGCCGACGGCGTCGACGACGCCAACGGACCCGGTGACGGACACCCCAACACCGAGGTCCGGATCGAGTCGGCCAGCGTCGCCGACTGATCGAGGCTTCTGGGCGGATGCCCGCCCGGCTCAGTCGCCTCCGAGCGGGAAGCCGACGCCGGTGAGCGCCTCCGAGCGCACCCACAGCGCCTTGGCCAGGTCCGGGTCACTGGCGGCGCGGCTCCGTCCGACGCCGGTCGGCCAGCCGTGCAGCTCGCGGAGCCGGTGCGGCCCGAAGTAGCTGTTGCCCGGCACGTCCATGGTCGCCGCGTACAGCAGCGGCAGCACCCCGCGCTCCGGCGGCATCCCCACCAGCCGCTGCCCGAACGAGCCGACTCGCGTGAGCATGCCGTTGCCGGTGTTCGCGGTGATCTGGGTGTTCGTGTTCCCGGGGTGCGCGCCGGTCGCCCGGAGCCGTGACCCGGCCGCGTGCAGCCTGCGCTGCAGCTCCGCGAGGAAGAGCAGGTTCGCGAGCTTGCTGGCGGCGTACGCCGCGTAGGGGCGGTAGCCACGACGGGACCAGTTCAGGTCGTCGAGGTCCAGCACCCCGGAACGGTGGGCCTGCGAGGCGACCACGACCACCCGGTCGCGGATCCTCGGCAGCAGCAGGTTGGCGAGTGCGAAGTGGCCCAGGTGGTTGGTGGCCAGCTGCTGCTCGAACCCGTCGACCGAGCGCCCGAACGGCACCGCCATCACCCCGGCGTTGTTCACGAGCACGTCGACGTCGAGCCGGTCGGTGCGCAGCCCGTCGGCGAAGCGTCGCACGGAGCCGAGATCCGACACGTCGAGCCGGCGGACCTCGGCGGATCCGCGGCCCGCGTCGAGCCGAGCCGCCACCCGCTCCCCCTTCGCGGGGTCACGCACCGCCAGCACGACGTGGGCGCCGGCGCGCACCAGCGAGCGGCTCAGCTCCAGGCCGAGCCCGCCGCTCGCACCGGTGACGACCACGCACCGGCCCCCCTGCGCAGGCACCTGGTGCCAGGCGGGGGTGCGGACGCGACGGGCCATGCGCGCAGCCTGCCAGAGCCGCGCCGCTGATCGGGAGCGCGAAGGTCCGCGACACGCCCGGGTTGCGCTCAGTCGGGGCCAGCCCTTGCGTCAGCGGGTCGGGCGAGCAACGGTGGAGGGGTCCTGCACGCCATCGGAAAGGCGAGTCATGCTCACCCTCACCGAGAACGCCAGCACCATCGTCCGAGACCTCTCCACCCAGCCGGGCTTCCCCGAGACCGCCGGTCTGCGCATCACCTCCGAGAGCGCCAGCGAGCCCGCCTTCGCGGTGTCGGCGGCCGAGGCCGCCCAGCCCGGCGACCAGGTGGTCGAGCAGGCGGGCGCCACCGTCTACCTCGACGAGGGCGCCGCCCTCATGCTCGACGACAAGATCCTCGACGCCTCGGTGGACCCCACCGGCCGCGTGGAGTTCGCGCTCGGCCTGCAGGCCTGAGCCTGGTCTGATCACGCGCACGAGCCCCGGCCGGACGGCCGGGGCTCGTGTCGTTGTGTCTCGTGCTCGGGGACGGTGGCCTTCAGTGCGCCTGGCGGCGCAGCGCGGCGGTGCGACGACGTTCGCGACGGGCACGCTCGCGGGCCAGCTTCGCGGTGCGCAGCAGGGCCCGGTCCTGATAGCGGTGAGCCCGCTCCTCGACGATCCCGTAGGCCAGCTGCAACTGCGTGTCCATGGACTTCCTCATCCCCTTCAACCCGGATCGCGGGCCTCGGTCATGGGTGGTTGGTGTAATCGGTTTGTCACGGTGGTGACTCTTACACTGTAGAGGCCCTGGCGAGCGCCGACGAACTGGCGACGGCGTGATCTCCACCACCCGCCGCAGGTCAACCCGACCGTCGCCCACTTCCACTTGGGCCGCCTGCGAGGATCGCCCCATGCCGACCAGAACCCGCGAGATCCACCTGGCCTCCCGCCCCACCGGCTGGCCGACCCACGAGAACTTCCGGACCGTCGAGGTGACCCTCCCCGACCCCGGACCGGGGCAGGTGCTGGTCCGCAACACGGTGATGAGCGTGGATCCCTACATGCGAGGACGGATGAACGACGCCCGCTCCTACGTCGCGCCGTTCGCTCTCGACGCGCCGCTCGACGGCGGTGCCGTCGGTGAGGTCGTCGCCTCCGGTGACGACAGCCTGCAGCCCGGTGACGTGGTGCTCCACCAGCTCGGCTGGCGCGAGCACGCCCTGGTGTCCGCTCGGGAGGGACGCAGGCTCGACGTCTCGCAGGCACCGGCGAGTGCCTACCTCGGCGTGCTCGGCATGCCCGGCCTCACGGCGTACGTCGGACTCACCCGCATCGCCCCCGTGCAGGAGGGCGACACGGTCTTCGTCTCCGGCGCCGCCGGCGCGGTCGGGTCCGTCGCCGGACAGGTCGCCCGCCAACTCGGTGCCGCGAAGGTGATCGGCTCGGCCGGGTCTCCAGAGAAGGTCGCCTGGCTGACCGAGGAGCTCGGCTTCGACGCCGCCTTCGACTACCACGACGACCGGGTCTCCCGGCTGCTGCGCCCGCACGGACCGGTCGACGTCTACTTCGACAACGTCGGCGGCGACCACCTCGAGGCCGCGATCGGGCAGATGAACGACTTCGGCAGGATCGCGGCCTGCGGCGCGATCGCGACCTACAACGACGACTCCCCCTCCCCCGGGCCCCGCAACCTGTTCCTGCTCGTCTCGCGACGGCTCTCCTTGCGCGGCTTCATCGTCACCGACCCCCAGCACCGCGACGCGGTCGGCGAGTTCCACCGGCGCGCCGCCGGGTGGATCGCCGACGGCACGCTGCGCTACCGCGAGACCTTCGCCGACGGACTCGACCGCGCTGTCGACGCGTTCCTGGGCCTGCACCGTGGCGAGAACATCGGGAAGATGCTCGTCCGGCTCTGACCGGGCGAGCCGCCCCGGTGGCCGAGCCTGCCGAGACCCTCAGCCCTCGAGACACACCTCGGGCAGGTCGAACCAGCGCAGGTGCTCGAACTCGGCCGTGACATTGCCGGGGTGGGTGTCCAGGTCGGGTCCCTGAGCTGCCGCCAGGATCGCCGCGCCGTCGCGCAGGTGCTCCGCGAGCAGCTCCTCGCCACCGGTGACGTCGGCGTGCGGGAACCGCACCCGGCCACCGGCGTACGACACATCGTGCAGGCTCAGCGGCGGGGTCACCACGCCGTCGCGGTGCCGCCAGCGTCCGGTGGCGGGGTCGAACCGGTAGTCGCCCAGCAGGCGCCATCCCTCGCGGGCGACCAGACGGACCGCCTGCACCAGGTAGTCCGACACCGTGTCGGAGACGAAGTAGTTGAAGTTCACCCGCACCCAGCCGGGCTTGATGCCCTCGCAGCCGCCGGTGATCTCGCGTTCGTACTCGTGGGAGCGGTCCAGCCCGATGCCCAGCAGGCGGTGCCCGTAGGGGCCGGCGCACGAGCACCCGCCGCGCGCCTGGATGCCGAACAGGTCGTTGAGCAGGGCCACGACGAAGTTGTGGTGCAGGAACCGCCCACTGGGCGATCGCACCACGAACGAGACGATCGAGAGCCGCGGCGCGTCGAGGTTGCCCAGCAGCTCCAGGCCCGGCTCTGCGCGCCAGATCTCGACGGCGCGGCGCAGCAGTCGATCCTCGTGGGCCCGGATGGTCGCGGTGCCGACCGCCTCCTTGAGCTGGAAGACCAGGCCCGCGCGGATCGACTCGATGATCGACGGCGTGCCGCCCTCCTCGCGCTGCGCGGGGTCCGCCAGATAGCGGTGGTCGCGCGCGTTGACGTAGGCCACGGTGCCGCCACCTGGCACCACGGGGACGCGGTTGGCGAACAGCTCCCGCCGGGCGGCGAGCACCCCCGGCGTCGAGGGGCCACCGACGAACTTGTGCGGTGAGAGGAACACCGCGTCCTTGTAGGACAGCGGGCGGCCCTCCACCGGGCCCATCTCGATGTCGACGTAAGGTCCGGCCGCGGCGAAGTCCCAGAGGCTGAGCGCCCCGTGCTCGTGCAGCAACGTCGCGATGCCGGCGGTGTCGGAGAGGATGCCGGTCACGTTGGAGGCGGCGGAGAAGGAGCCGATCTTCAGCGGCCGTCTCGCGTAGCGCTCCAGCTGGACCCGCAGGTCGTCCTGGTCGACCGCGCCGTCGGCGTCCTCCCTGATCGTCACCACGTCGGCGATCGACTCGCGCCACGGCAACTCGTTGGAGTGGTGCTCGTAGGGGCCGATGAAGACCACCGGGCGCTCGTCGGGTGGGATCCGGCCGGTCAGGTCGTAGCGATCGTCGAGCACCGAGGGCACGCGCAGACCGAGCACCCCGACGAGCTTGTCGATCGCGCCGGTGCAGCCGGAGCCGGTGAAGACCACCACGGTGTCGTCGTCACCTCCGACCGCCCGGTGGATGATCTCGCGCGACTCCTCGCGCAGGCGCGTGGTCTGCAGACCGGTGCCGCTGGACTCGGTGTGGGTGTTGGCGTAGGCCGGGAGCACCTGGTCGCGCAGGAAGTCCTCGATGAAGCTGAGCCCGCGTCCGGAGGCGGTGTAGTCGGCATAGGTCACGCGACGCGGTCCGTACGGCGTCCGCATCACGTGGTCCTCGCCGATCACGGACTCACGGACCAGCCGCAGCAGCGCAGCGGTGTCGTCGCTCGCCATGGGGCCAAGATAGGCCACGGCGGGCCGGGCGATGCCCGACCCGCCGTGGGTGCCGTCCGCCCCGGATAGGGGCCGCGGTCAGCGGATGATCACGCGCACCCGCTCGCGACCTTCGACGACGCGCTCGTAGGGACCCGAGACGTCCTTCACGACCCGTCGGTCACTGTTGCCGCCGCGCTCGCCCTCGTCGATCCACATCTCGAGCTCGGCTTCGACCTCGTCGTTGCGGACCATGTTGGCCAGCTTCTTGGCGGCCTTCTCGACGGTGCCGACCCGGCCATAGCTGTACAGCCAGGCGCCGCCGGTGACCTGGAGGTAGGCCCGGCTGCCCGCGGCCTTCCTGGGCACGTCCAGCTCGAACGGCACCTCGGTGATCGTGCCGTCAGGCGCCTCGAGGAGGTACTGCAGCTTCAAGGTGCCACCGGCCTTGACCCGGGCCTTGTTCTTGCGGTTCACCGTGACCCACTCGCCGCCGCGCCACTGCTGGACACCCTCGACGCGGTCGGTGTCGTCGTCGGAGCTGGCCGAGGAGTCGGCGTCGATCGAGGTGACCTCGACGCCCGGGATCTGGCTGATCATGTAGACCCAGTCACCGAGGGCGTAGCCCATCTCGTAGCTGAGGTCCCAGCTCGAGGCGTAGCGGTCCTCCAAGGACAGCTCGAAGGGGCTGCCGTCGATGTCGGTGCCGGTGATCGTCCAGGCCATCAGCTCCGAACCCGGGGTGTAGGAGTCGAGCACCCGGTCGTGGTTGAGCACCACCTGGTAGAACGACGTGCTGGCCAGGTTGTCCGGTGTGCGGACCGAGGCGTGGCTGGTGCCGGTGCGGCTGCGGTCGCCCTCGGGGAAGGCGGTCGCGGTCGTGATCTCGACCGACTCCGGAAGCGCGCCGATGAACCCGGTCAGCCCCGTGGTGTGGTCGTCGGTGACGGTGCCGGCCGGCAGGCCGAGGTTCGCGAGCTTGAACGGCGGGCCCACCGTCTCGCGCTGCACGTAGAGCACGTCGGCGGGGTGCAGCGACATGGTGGTCTCGCCCAGGAACGTCATCGGGTGCCCGAACGCGGTCACGTCGTCGCCGCAGACCGAGGTCACCGTGCCGACGCCGGCCTGGGTCACGTCGCCGTAGGACAGCGATGCCGCCACGTTCCCGCCCGGCACCACGTCGGCAGCGGTCGGGCCGCCCTCGGCGGCCGCGCCGACGCTGTAGGTGTCGGCCAGCAGCCAGCCACGCTCGCCCAACCTGTTCTCGGCCTTCTCGACGCCGGCCAGCCGGCGGGCGCCCAGACCCGAGACGCCCAGCGGCATCGGCAGCTGCCGTGCACCCTGGGAGGCCTGGGCGACGGTGACGTCGGTCTGCTTCGCGATCGCCTTGGCGGTAGCCCGGTCGATCTGCACCTTGCCGGCGGGCTCGGTGCCCAGGTAGTCGTCCATCTCGGAGTACGGCGTGATGCCGGCGACCGGCGAGGCACCGTAGGACATGCCGTAGGCGACGGCACCGAGCAGCCGGCCGTCCTCGGCGTAGACCGGCGAGCCCGACATGCCCTGCCAGATGCCGCCGACGCGCTGGATCTCCGGCGAGTCGAGCTCGATCATGATCATGTCGACGCCGACGGTGACGCCGTCCTCGAGGACACCGATCACCTCGCCGGTGAAGCCGGTGGGCGTGGTGCCCTCGGTGACGGTCAGGCCGGTCACCGCCTGGCCCTTCGTGACCTCGGAGACGGGGAACGGCGTGGGGCACTCCAAGACGGGGTCGGCCGCCTGCGCCGCGGTGGTGCCGCCGGCGACGGCCAGGGTCGCGAGACCGAGGCCGAGCGTGGCGGACAGAGACGCCAGGGTGCGACCCCGACGACGAGCAAGAGATGACATGGGACTCCTCCGAGACCTATGGGGCCTGTTCGTCGGCCCCGGCTGTTGTGTGTGACGCCGCGGTGGGGCGTTCGGTTGCCTGGGCACTCGATTCGTCGCACCCGATGTCGGTGCTACGGCGGCCCGGACCCCCCGTCTCGGCGTTCGCCACGCTAGTGGTCCAGACCTGCACTGTCCGGCGAACGCTCCTCGACACGCCGTCCGGTCCGTATCCAGGCCGGGGTGCCGCATCCCCCGCTCGGGTGCCACCTCCTACGCTGATCTGCGTGCCCGCACCCTCACAGAGCCTGCGCCAGGAGGAGGCCCGGACGCGGGCCGAGCAACTGAGCGTCGAGGCGTACGACGTCCGCCTCGACCTGGCCCGCGACGAGAAGACCTTCGACTCGGTGACGACGGTGCGGTTCCGCTCCGCCGGCGGGCCGACGTTCGTCGACCTGAAGCCGCTCCACCTCCGCTCGGCCGTCCTCAACGGCTCCCGCCTCGACCCCTCCCTGCTCGAGGGCGGCCGGCTCCCCCTGCAGACGCAGGTGGGCGACAACGAGCTTGTGGTCGACGCGCAGATGGGCTTCCGCAACGACGGCGAGGGCCTGCACCGCAGCGTCGACCCGGCCGACGGCCGGCACTACGTCTACGGCATGTCGTTCATGGACGCCGCACCGAGCATCTTCGCCTGCTTCGACCAGCCCGACCTCAAGGCCCCCTACACGCTGCACGTGACCGCGCCGCCCGACTGGGTGGTGGTCGGCAACGGCCGCGCGGAGCAGGTCGAGCCCGGGGTCTGGGAGCTGGCCACGACGCCGCCGCTGTCGACGTACTTCGTCACGCTGGTCGCCGGGCCCTACCACCTGCTGCGCGAGGAGCACGACGGCATCGCGCTGGGGTTCAGCTGCCGGCGCAGCATCGCCGGCGCGCTCGACGCCGACGCCGACGAGCTGCTCACGCTGACTCGCCGGTGCTTCGACGAGTTCCACCGCCTGTTCGGCATCCGCTACCCGTTCGGCGACTACCACCAGGCGTTCGTGCCGGAGTTCAACGCGGGCGCGATGGAGAATCCCGGGTGCGTGACCTTCCGCGACCAGCTGCTGTTCACCAGCCGCGCCACGCGCGGCGCCCGGGTGAACCGAGCCACGACGGTGGCGCACGAGATGGCGCACCAGTGGTTCGGCAACCTGGTCACCCCCCGCTGGTGGGACGACCTGTGGCTCAACGAGTCGTTCGCCGAGTACCTCGGCATCCGGGTGACCGCCGACGTCACCGAGTACGCCGACGCCTGGACCGACATGGCCTACCTGCGCCGGCAGTGGGGGCTGGTCGCCGACCGGTCGCCGACCACGCACCCGGTGGCCGGCAACGGAGCCGCCGACGCGAGCTCGGCGCTGCAGGACTTCGACGGCATCTCCTACACCAAGGGCTCGAGCATCCTCAAGCAGCTCAACCGCACCCTCGGCGACGAGGCGTTCTTCGGCGGCGCGGTCGACCACTTCGACCGGCACCGGTTCGGCAACGCGACGATGCACGACCTCTTCGCCAGCTGGGAGCGGGCCAGCGGCCGCGACCTGTCCGGGTTCACCCACGACTGGCTGCGCACGGCCGGCCCCGACACGCTCTCGCTCGACCGGGCGGCGGGTGTCCTGCGGCGCACGCGCCCGGTCGGCGAGCCTGCCGATCGTGCCCACGCATTCCGGGTGGCCGTGCACGACGGAGCCGGGTGGACCGAGCGCAGCGTCGAGCTGACCGGTGACACCACGCCGTTCCCGGTCGGCGACGAGCCGGTGGTGCTCGACCCGTTCGAGGACACCTGGGCCGTCGTCCATCCGGACCCGCGCACCGTCGCCGCCCTCAAGGGGCTGCTGCCCGGCCTGGAGGACGACCAGCTGCGCGCCGCGGTGTGGAACGCGGTGCGCAGCGCGGTCCACGACGCCGTGATCGACCCCGACGACGTCGTCGACCTGGTCGTGGCGTCCCCTCCGATCGAGGACACCGAGGACACCGAGCGGCGGACGATGCCGTGGGTGCTGCGCACGCTGGTGCCCCTCGCCGGTCCCGATGCTGGGGAGCGGGTGCACACGGCGCTTCTCGACCGGCTCGACCGGCTGACCCCGGGCTCCGAGCAGCAGTTGTCGGCGTTCCGGGCCGCGGTCGCGTCGGCGCCCTCGGCCGGCCTGCTGCGAGCCTGGCTCGAGCCGGCGCACGCGGTCCCGGGCATCGAGCTCGACCTCGACCTGCGATGGCGGATCCTGGTGCGGCTGGCGGTCCTCGGCGCGACCGACCGCCACGAGCTGGATGCTGCGTTGGACGCGGAGCCCACGAACGTGTCGCGGGTCGAGCACGTGCGGGCCGTGGCGTCCTTGCCCGACCCTGAGGCGAAGGAGTTCGCCTGGGCGCGATTCACCGGTGCCGCCGAGGCGTCCAACTACGACCTGGAGGCCGCCGGCCGCGGCATGTGGCGTCCTGGGCAGGAGCAGCTGACCGCGCCCTACGTCGACCGCTACTTCGCCGACCTCCCCGGCACCGTGACGTTCCGCAGTGGGTGGGTGCTGGCCGACGCCGCCCACTTCTTCTTCCCCGCGACCTCGCTCACCGAGGAGACCCTCTCCCGCACCCGGGCCCTGGCCGACGACCCCGAGGTCGACCCTTCGCTGCGCCGGCGCCTGCTCGACCAGGCCGACGGCCTCGCGCGCCGACTCGCGGTCCGCCGCGCCTACCCCAAGGGCTGACGATGGTCGTCGGCCGCCCCCGGCGCCCCGGTCCCACGGTGCGCACGCACGTCACCGAGCTGGGGCCCGACGGTGAGCGCCGCCACGAGGACCGGCTGGCGACCGAGGAGCCGCTCGAGATCCGGCTGGCCTGGCCGGGGGTCGCCGCGCACCGCGTGTGGGTGACGATGCGGACCCCGGGCCACGACTTCGAGCTCGCCGCCGGCTGGCTGACGCACGAGGGGCTCGCCGACCCGGGCGACATCTCCACGGTCGCCTACTGCACCGACGCGACGCTGACACCGGAGCAGGAGTTCAACGTCGTGACCGTGACCCTCGCCGGCCGACCGCGCTCGGACGTCGGCCACCGGCACGCCAGTGCCGCGACCGGCTCCTCCGCGTGCGGAGTCTGCGGCAAGGACAGTGTCGGCGCGGTCCTGGACGTCGTGCGTGGTCGCCGATGGCAGGGGCCCGCGCCCGACGCGGGCGTGGTGCGACGGCTGCCCGAGGCGTTGAGCGGCCAGCAGACCGTGTTCGCCCGCACCGGCGGCGTGCACGCCGCCGGACTGTTCACCGCCTCCGGGAGGGCGCTGTCGGTCCGTGAGGACGTCGGCCGGCACAACGCCGTCGACAAGGTCACCGGAGCCCGGGTGCTGGCCGGCCAGCCTCCCGAGGAGGCCTTCTTGGTGGTCAGCGGCCGAGCCGGGTTCGAGCTGGTGCAGAAGGCGGTCGCCGCCGGCGTCGGTGCCTTGGTGGCCGTGGGGGCGCCGACCAGCCTGTCGGTGCAGCTGGCCCGGGAGGCCGGGCTGGCCCTGTTCGGCTTCACCTCCAGCGACCGGTGCGTGCGGTACGCCTGACCCATGCCTGACTCATGCCTGACTCATGCACGGTTCAGGTCTGATCCGGCACACGAGGTGAGACTCCGCCCAGGCTGACGAGGAGCCCGGCGAGGCGGACCAGTATCGTCCCCCCGCGTGAGCACTCCCCACCCCACGTACGAGCAGCTGGTCGCCCTCCCGGCGTACGCCGAGCAGCCGGTCCCCGTCGCGTTCGAGGACGCCAACGGCCATCTCAACGTCCGCCACTACACCGGCATCGCCAGCGAGGGGCTCGACGAGTCCCTGGTGTCCGCCGGCATCGCCCACAACTGGCCCGCGTCCGGCCACGCGTGCTTCTCCGCCGAGCACCACCTGGTCTACCTGGCCGAGCTGCGCACCGGCGACATGATGTCGACCCGCGTCCGCCTGATCGGACGCTCGGAGCGGGCGGCGCACGCCTTGGTCTACCTGCTCGACGACACGCACCGGCAGCTCAGCTTCGTGATGGAGGAGATCTTCCTCCACATCGACATGGAGAGCCGGCGCACCGCGCCCTGGCCGGAGGACGTCGCCGCGGCCCTCGACCGGCGGATCGCCGAGGACGCCGAGCTGCCGTTCGCCCCGGACCTGTCCGGGTCGATGGGTCTGCGCTGACGTCCCGCGGCGCCGCCGTGGTGGGTGCCACGACCCGGTGACGGCGTGGCAGCGACCGGCTGTCGGCGCCCCCGCCTAACGTGACGGCCGTGCGCATCCTCCACACCTCCGACTGGCACCTGGGCCGGTCGTTCCACCGTGAGGGCATGCTCACCCATCAGGCGGCATTCGTCGACCACCTGCTCGAGGTGGTCGACTCCGAACACGTCGACCTGGTGGTCGTCGCCGGCGACGTCTACGACCGCGCCCTCCCCCACGTCGACGCGGTCCGGCTGGCCGACGAGGCCCTGGCCCGGCTGGCGGCCTCACCCGCCAAGGTCGTGCTGAGCAGCGGCAACCACGACTCGGCGCAGCGGCTCGGCTTCTCCTCGAGGCTGATCGACGCGGCGGGGGTCTTCATCCGCACCGATCCGAGCACGGTGGGTGCGCCGATCCTGCTCGACGACGAGCACGGGCCGGTCGCGGTGCACGCGATCCCCTATCTCGACCCGATCGCGGTCCACGAGCCCTGGGGGCTGCCGGCCCGCTCCCACGAGGCGGCGCTGGCCGAGGCGATGCGCCGGGTGCGCGCCGACCTGGCTCGGCGGTCGGCGCGCTCGGTAGTGCTCGCGCACGCCTTCGTCGCCGGAGCCGAGCCCAGCGACTCCGAACGAGACATCAGCGTGGGCGGGGTCTCCCGGGTGGCGACGTCGCTGTTCGACGACGTCGACTACGTCGCCCTCGGTCACCTGCACGGCCGCCACACCCTCGCCGACCACCTGCGCTACAGCGGCTCGCCGCTGGCCTACTCCTTCTCCGAGGCCGATCAGCACAAGGGCTCCTGGCTCGTCGAGATCGGCCCCGAAGGGCTGGTCTCGGCCGAGTTCGTCGGGGCGCCGGTGCCGCGTTCGCTGGCGCGGCTGCGGGGTGAGCTCGACCACCTGCTGAGCGATCCCGGGTTGGCCCGACACGAGCAGGACTGGGTGCAGGTCACGCTGACCGACCAGGTCCGTCCGGTGCGCGCCATGGAGCGGCTGCGTCAGCGGTTCCCGCACACGCTGGTCCTCGGCTTCGAGGAGTCGGGGCCCCGGCTGGGTGCGCTGCCGGCGCGGCGCACCGAGGGGCGCACCGACCACGACATCGCGCTCGAGTTCGTCAAGGACCTGCGGGGGGCTCCGGCCACCGACGCCGAGGCGGCGCTGCTGCGCGAGGCCGTCGACAGCTGCTGTGACGACGCCGAGGCCGACCCACGTCCGCCGGCCGGGAGGCCGGCGTGAGGCTGCACCATCTCGAGGCCACCGCGTTCGGGCCGTTCGCCGGCACCGTGCGCGTCGACTTCGACCAGCTCGGGGCGTCGGGGCTCTTCCTGCTCTCCGGGGCGACCGGCGCCGGCAAGACCAGCGTGCTCGACGCGGTCTGCTTCGCTCTCTACGGCGAGGTCCCCGGCGACCGCTCGAGTGCGCGGCGACTCCGCTCCGATCAGGCCGGTCCCGGTGTCGCCCCCGAGGTGAGGCTCGAGGCCACGCTCGCGGGGCGCCGGTTCCGCATCGTCCGCTCACCCGCGTGGGAGCGGCCCAAGAAGCGGGGCACCGGCACCACCACCCAGCAGGCCTCGGTCTCGATCGCCGAGCGCGTCGGCGGCGAGTGGTCGCACCTGTCCAGCCGGCTCGACGAGACCGGTCACCTGGTGAGCCGCCTGGTCGGCATGAACCTCACCCAGTTCACCCAGGTGGCGATGCTCCCGCAGGGCCGGTTCCAGGCGTTCCTGCGAGCCCGGTCCGAGGAGCGCCACCAGCTCCTCCAGCAGCTGTTCCGCACCGGTCGCTTCGAGCAGGTCGAGCGCTGGCTGCGCGACCGGCGGCTCGACCTACGCCGATCCTGCGAGCAGCACCACCAGGCCGTGGCCGATCTCGTGAGCCGGGTCAGCGAGGCGACCGAACGCCCCCTGCCCGGTGACTGGGAGGTGCGCGACCTGACCGAGCCGGCCGCCGACGGTCGGCTCCTCGCCTGGGCGCAGCAGCTGCACACCGAGGCCACCGAGGCTCTTCGCGAAGCGATGACGGTGGCCGAGCGGCAGGCGTCGGCCGAGCTCGACGGCCGGCGCGCCCTCGAGCAGGCCTGCGCACTCGCCGAGCGCAAGGAGCGCCTCGACCGAGCCACCGCCGAGCTGGCAGCCCTCGACGCCGGCACCGCGCAGCACGAAGACGACCGCGCCCGGCTCGACCTGGCGCGGCGGGCCGCCGTCGTCGTCCCGTTGCACCGCGTGGCCGACCGCACGCTCGCCGACCTCACGGCCGCGCGGGAGCGCGCAGACGCGGCCGTGGCCGCTGCCGCCCCTGCCCTGGGTCTGCTGATCCTCGGCGGAGCCGACGAGGTGAGCGCCGACGATCTCGCCGAGGCCGAGCGCGCGGCGGTCGACGAGCTGGCCCGGGTGCGGGCCGTGCTCCCCCAGGAGGCTCTGCTCCAGCAGCTCGAGACCCAGGTGGGCCAGCTGAAGGTGGCCCGAGAGCGGACCGCGATCCGGTTCGCCGGCCTCCGGGCCCGGGCCGAGGAGCTGCCGCCGCAGATCCAGGAGGTCCGCACCGACCTCGAGTCGGCTCGGCTGAGGGCGGCCGAGGTGCCGGTGCTGGAGGCTGCGCTGTCCGGGCTCCGGTCGCGACTCACCGCACACCAGCAGCTGGCCGAGCTCGAACCACGGTTGGCCGCCGCCTGCGCCGCCCTCGACGAGGCCCGCGAGGTGGCGGCCCGGCGCCGCGAACACTGGCTCGACATCCGAGAGGCACGGCTCGAGGGCATGGCCGCCGAGATCGCCGGTGCGCTCGCGGTCGGTGCCTGTTGCCCCGTCTGCGGGTCGGCCGACCATCCACACAAGGCGGCCGCCTCGCCGGACGCCCCCGACGCCGCCGCGGAGCGGCGTGCGCTGCGGGAGGTCGACGACGCGAAGGCCGGTGAGCACCTGCACGACCAGGCCGTGCGTGACCTGACCACCCAGCTCGGGGTCGCTCGTGACCGGGCCGGAGGCGGCACCCTGGCCGAGGTCGAGGCCGAGTCCGCCCGGGTGCGCGAGCAGCTGGGCGCTGCCCGCGATGCCGCCGACCGGGCGACCGCGCTCGCCGCCCGTGAGAAGGCGCTCGACGAGGAGCGCGAGTCGCTGGCCGAACAGCTCGCCGTGCTGGGCGAGGAGCGCTCGCGCCTCGAGGCCGAAGAAGAGGGTTGCGCGGCACAAGCGGCCCAGGCCGCCGAGAGCGTCCGCGCGCTCCTGCGCGGCTCGGGCCACGACCGGCTCGAGGCACTCGCCGGCGCCCTCGCCGAGCGGGTCGACCTGCTCCGCGCAGCCGCCCGCGCGGTCGACGACCTCGCTGGGTGCCTGACCGCGGAGCGGGCCGCCCAGGAGTCGCTGCGGTCCACGGCCGCAGAGGCGGGCTTCGACACGGTCGGTGACGCGCTCGACGCGGTCCTCCCCCCGCGCGACGTCGAGTCCCTGACCCGCCGCATCGACGACCACCAGCGCCGCCGCGCAGCGGTGACCGCGGTGCTCGAGGAGGAGCCCGGTGCGGCCGATCTGGCAGCGGTGCCGCTCCCCGACGTCCCGAGCCTGGAACAGGCCCATGCGGCCGCGCTGGCCGCCCTGGGCGAGGCACGCTCGCGCGAGTCGCGGTGGCAGGTGCGCGCGCAGCGGTTGGCCGAGCTGGTCTCCGCGCTGGAGCAGGCGTTGGCCGAGTGGCACCCACTGCGTGAGGAGCTGCAGACCACCAGCGATCTGTGCTCGTTCGTCGAGGGCAAGTCGGCAGCGAACCGGCTGCAGATGCGGCTCTCGGCCTATGTCCTGGCCTACCGCCTGGCCCAGGTGGTGGCGTCGGCCAACCAGCGGCTCGCCCGGATGAGCGACGGGCGCTACTCCCTCGAGCACACCGGGCGCAGGGGCGCCGGCGAGACGCGTGGGGGCCTGAGCCTGCTGGTGCGCGACGACTGGTCGGGCGAGTCGCGCGACCCCGCCACCCTCTCGGGCGGTGAGACCTTCGTGGTCTCCCTCGCTCTCGCGCTGGGGCTGGCCGACGTGATCACCCAGGAGGCCGGCGGCGCCGACCTCGACACCCTCTTCGTCGACGAGGGCTTCGGCTCCCTCGACGCCGACACGCTCGACGACGTCCTCGACGTTCTCGACTCGCTGCGCGACGGCGGGCGCATCGTCGGCGTGGTCAGCCACGTCCCCGAGATGCGCGACCGCATCCCCACCCAGCTGGTCGTCAGCAAGGGCCGCGCCGGTTCGACGGTGGCGATCATCGGTTGATCGAGGCGGGCAGGTCGAGCACGACCGTGGTGCCCCCTCCCGGCGTCTCCGCCAGAGTCACCACACCACCGTGGGCGGTGACGATGCGGTGCACGGTCGCCAGGCCGATGCCGCTGCCCGGCACCCGATGGTCGGCGCGGGCGAACAGCCGGAACACCTCCCGCCGTCGCTCGGGCCGGATGCCGGGCCCGTGGTCGACGACCTCGAGCCGGACGCCCTCGCCGACCGCCCGGCGCACGCTCACCCGCGGCGGCACGCCGGGCCGGGTGAACTTCGCCGCGTTCGACAGCAGGTTCAAGAACACCGAGTACAACTGACGCGGATCACCCTCCACCTCGCCCAGCGGACCGACCTCGAGCGTGGTCCGGGTGCGGTCGAGGAGATCGGCGAGGTCGAGCCGCACCTCGCGCAGCAGCCGGTCCAGATCCACGGTGCGCTTGTCGAGGCGGGCGCCCAGGCCGGCGTGGCGCAGTATCTCCACGGCCATCGCCTCCATTCGTCGTCCGGAGTCAAACACGTTGCGGACCTGCGCCTCGAGCACCGGGTCGTCGCGGACCGCCTGCTCGGTCGCCAGGCACTCCGCACTCGCGATGATCCCGGCGAGCGGGTTCATCAGGTCGTGACTCACCTGCGAGGCGAAGTGGGTGAGCTGCTCGTTGGACCGGTGCAGCTCGTCGCGCGTGTGCGTCAGCTCGAGCAACGACTCCTCCAGCTGCCGGGTGCGCAACCGGAGTTCCAGGACGTCGACCACGCGCCGGGCCAGCAGCTCCAGCGTGTCGGCCTGGGTGGTGTCGAGCACGCGCGTCACCGAGTCGAAGACGCACAGCCGCCCGATGGTGACGCCCGCGGGCGTGACCAGTGGGGCCGAGGCGTAGAACCTCACCTCCCCGATGTCGCCGGTGACGAACGGGTTGAGCCGGAACCGGTCGTCGCGGCTGGCGTCCTCGACGATCACCGGGGCGGTCTCGGTCAGCACGGCGGCGCACATGGAGTCGTCCCGGGCGCAGACCTCGGGTGCGAAGCCGGCGGTCGCGATCTGGTGCTGCTCGCCGTGGGTGATCAGGTTGATCGCCGCCGTCGGCACCTCGCAGATCTGGGCGGCGATGTCGACGAGCGCCTGCAGATCCGGCGGTGCGGGGCGCTCGAGGACGTCGTACCGCTCGATCTGTTCGGACCGCGGCGCGTCCATCTCCTGACCCGAGGGAGGCGGCATGTGACCCACGCTACGTGCCGGACGCCACCTCGGCAGCGAGAACGACGGGAAGCCAGAGGGTCACCCGGTCGCAGGTGCCGTCGGCGGCCAGCGATCCGCCCAGCACCGCCGTCGCCTCCTCCAGCCCGCGCAGCCGCACCAGCCCCGGCGTGCAGCGCGACATCGTGAGCCGCACCAGATCCTGGTGCTGCGCCACATCGACCCGCCCGCGGTCGCCGGCGACCTGCCCCACCGCCCGCGCGAGCTGCCGCGCAGCCGCCCGGGGGTAGGCCGCACCGGCCGGTCCCCTGGCGACCAGCGTGGCTCCGACCCGCTCCAGCTCCTCCTCCAGCATCGTCAGCAAGGGCGCGGCGGTGCCCGGCGCGGCCGGGACCGTCCGACGCTGCTCGACCAGGCCGGTCACCGCGAGGGAGAGCCGGTCCAGCTCCGCGAGCACCCGATGCAGCTCGTCCTGCACGACGGGATGGGTCTCGGGCCACGACGACAGGTCCTCCAGGCCCAACCGGATCGCGGTCACCGGGGTGCGCAGCAGGTGGGAGGCGTCGACGGCGAGCTCCCGCTCGCGCTGGGAGAGGGTCTCGAGCCGACGGGCACTGTCGTGCAGGCTCTCGGCCACCCGGTCCGCCTCCGGCACCCGCTGCGGCGCGATGTCCAGGTCGAACTCCCCCGCCCCGAGCCGGTCCGCGGCCACGGCGAGGTCCTCGAAGGGGCGGGCGAGCCGGCGGGCGAGCAGCAGGCCCGCCGCCAGCGCGGCGGCGAGCAGCGCCACCCCCGGGACGACCAGCCACAGCAGCGCGCTCCCGACGCGGTCCTCGACCGACGCCGCCGAGCGTGCGATCGTCACCGACCCGCCGCCCGGGACCGCCCGGGTGACCGACAGGTCGCCCGGGCCGGGGGGCGTCTGCGACGTCACCTCGGTGCCGTCCGCAGCCTGATAGACGGCCGTGTCGTCGGCGCCCAGTCCCCCGGCGAGCAGTCGCGGCGTCACCTCGAGTCCGGCATCGCCGGCGACGGCCAGCAGGTGCACGGTCTGGTCGGCCGCCCCGGCCACCTCGGCGCGCTGCTGGTCCTCGACCAGATCCGCCAGCTGATAGGCCTTCGGCAGCCCGAACAGCAGGGCGCCCACCGCGATCAGGATGACGAAGGCGGCGACCAGCCGGTCACGCATCGTCGGGCCTGCGAGGCTCCAGCCGGAAGCCCACCCCGCGCACCGTGACCACCTTGACGGGAGCGCCGGCATCGTCGAGCTTCAAACGGAGCCGGCTCATCGTGACGTCGAGGGTCCTGGTGGAGCCGAACCAGTTCTCGTCCCACACCTCACTCATCAGCTGCTCCCGGCGCACCACCGCGCCGGCCTCCAGCTCCAGCATCGAGAGCAGGTCGAACTCCTTCGATGTGAGAGCCACCTCGTCGTCTCCGATCCACACCCGGCGACCGCGCCGGTCGACGCGCAGGGTCGCGGCTGGGCGCCGGGTCGCGTCGCGGTCCGCAGCGAGGGCGGGTGGATCCGCGACGGTCTGGGCAGCGGCGTCGCCCGCCCCGGCGTACTCGGTGGTCCGCCGCAGCAGGGCGCGCGTCCGGGCCAGCAGCTCGCCGAGGCCGAAGGGCTTTCCCAGATAGTCGTCGGCACCCACGTCGAGGCCGACTGCGAGGTCGAGCTCGCCGCCACGCGCCGTCAGGATCATGACGCCGCCGCGGAAGCCGGTCTCGCGCAGGCGACGGCAGACCTCGATGCCGTCCATGTCGGGGAGCCCGAGGTCCAACAGCACCAGGTCCGCGGGTTCGCTGGCGACCGCCGCGAGGCCCTCGGCGCCGGTCTCGACCCGATTGAGCAGATAGCCCTCGCGCTCCAGCGTGCGCAACAACGGCACCGCGATGCCGTCGTCGTCTTCGACCAGGAGAATCCGTGCGGTCATCTCAGCGAGCATACGGCGACTCCTGCGGGTCCACGGCGGGCACGAGAGCCGGGCGCGCCACGAGCAGGGAGCAGGCGATCGCGAGCGCCAACGCGAGCAGCGTGCCGGGGCCGAGCGGTGCCGCGGACGCACCGGGGAGGCCGACCGTCAGGGTCAGCACCAGCCCGATGGTCGTGGTCGCCGCCGCCACCAGGCCGAGGAGCCGACACTCACACGAGGCCTGGAACCACAGCCCCACGGCCCCTCCCGTCGCGAGCAGAGCCAGGAAGCCGCCGGTGATGGACAGTGCCAGCAGCGGCTGGCGCGTGGCGCCGACGACGTGGACGCCGCCGAGGAGCACCAACGCCAGTGCCGTGCCGCGTCTGCGGGACATCCGCTACTCCAAGCGCTCGAAGGTCGGTGAGGGGCGGCGACGGTGGGAGCCGTCGCAGTGGAGCCGGTGGGGACGCCTGGGGGATCGGCGCCCCCACCGGGTCGGTGTCGCCGGCTGCTGCACGGCGAGGTTCAGAACCGGTGAGGGCACCCAGGGGGGTGGGGTGCCCTCACCGGCGTTCGGGGGTTGAGGAGCCGGCGGGCGTGGACCGAGCGGCGACGCCCGCGCATCGGCAACGGTGGGTTCGACCCACATCGCGCCGCACGTGCGGCGGGCCTGGTGGCCGGGGTGCTCCCTCTGCCACCTCGTGCCCGGTGCGGGACCGGCTTCCAACTCATGACCAGAACGCTAGGCAGCCGCCGATCACGCGGACCGCACACCGACGTCTCATCCACGACACACTTGCGTCACAACGATGCCCCGGTCTCGCTCCGGTAGGTTCGGCCCATGAGCGGAGCGCCCACCCCGAGCCTCGATCCGGCCTTCATCTCCCTCCCCTATCGGGCGCTCGGCGACGCAGCGCTCTCCCGCGCCCGGGAGCTCGGCGTCACCCATGCCGACTTCCGGTTCGAGCGGGTGCGCTACCAGCAACTCTCGGTTCGTGACGGATCGCTCCAGGGCGCGAGCGACACCGAGGATCTCGGCTTCGCCGTCCGGGTCGTCCACCGGGGCGCCTGGGGCTTCGCCGCCGGCGTGGTGCCGACCCCCGACGAGGCCGTGCGGGTCGCCGAGCAGGCGGTCGCCGTCGCGCACGTCGCCGCAGCGATGACCAGCAAGCCCGTCGAGCTCGCCCCCGAGCCGGTCCACGACGACGTCACCTGGGTCTCCTCCTACCAGGTCAACCCACTCGACGTCCCGGTCGCCGACAAGGCAGCGCTCCTGATCGACTGGACAGACCGGCTCCGGGCGGGCGCCGCCGTCGACCACGCCTCCGCGTTCCTGCTCCAGGTCGACGAGCACAAGTACTACGTCGACCTGGCCGGCACCCGCACCACCCAGCGGCGCATCCGGATCCAGCCCGGCTTCGAGGCGATGGGCGCCGACGCCGACACCTTCGACTCGATGGCCTCGATCGCACCTCCCGCGGGTCGTGGCTACGAGTACCTCACCGACGGCAGCTACGACTTCGACAGCGAGCTGGAGCAGGTTCCCGAACTGCTGGCCGAGAAGCTCGCCGCGCCGAGTGTCGAGGCGGGCAGCTACGACCTGGTGATCCACCCCTCGAACCTGTGGCTCACCATCCACGAGTCCATCGGACACGCGACCGAGCTCGACCGGGCGCTCGGCTACGAGGCCAACTACGCCGGCACCTCCTTCGCGACGCTCGAGAAGCTCGGCTCCCTGCAGTACGGCTCTCCCGTCATGCACGTGACCGGCGATCGCACCGTCGAGCACGGCCTGGCCACCATCGGCTACGACGACGAGGGGGTGCAGACACAGAGCTGGGACATCGTCCGCGACGGCATCCTGGTCGGCTACCAGCTCGACCGGTCGATGGCGGCTCTGCACCCCGAGGTCAACAGCTCCGGCGGTCAGGGCCGATCCAACGGCTGCGCCTACGCCGACTCCCCCGCCCACGTGCCCATCCAGCGGATGGCGAACGTGTCCCTGCAACCTGCCACCGACGGGCCAGGCACCGACGAGCTGATCGGCCGAGTCGAGCGTGGCCTCTACGTCGTCGGCGATCGGAGCTGGTCGATCGACATGCAGCGGTTCAACTTCCAGTTCACCGGCCAGCGGTTCTACAGGATCGAGAACGGCGAGCTCGCCGGCCAGGTCCGCGACGTCGCCTACCAGGCCACCACCACCGACTTCTGGGGCTCCATGGAGGCCGTCGGCGGCCCTGCGACCTGGGAGCTCGGGGGCGCCTTCAACTGCGGGAAGGCCCAGCCCGGGCAGGTCGCCGCCGTCAGCCACGGCTGCCCGACCTCACTGTTCCGCGGCGTCCGCATCCTCAACACCTCCGACGAGGCGGCCCACTGATGACCCAGACCAGCGCCCCCACCCCGCAGCAGCTCGTCGAGTCCGGGCTCGCCGCGTCCACCGGCGACGACTGCATCCTCATCGTGCGTGATCGCGCGGCCGCCAACCTGCGGTGGGCCAACAACACCCTGACCACCAACGGAGTCAGCCGGGGCCTGGACGTCACCGCGATCTCCTTCGTGCGCACCTCGCCAGGCATCGCCACCGGGTCGGTCACCGGTTCGGCCACCACCATCGACCAGGTGCGCGAGCTGGTCGCCGCGGCCGATGCCGCCGCCCGGGTCGGCTCGCCCGCCGAGGACGCAGCCGACCTGGTGGCCGGCCGGGCCGACGCGAACTGGGACGACGCGCCTGTGCGCACCGACATCCACGTCTACGACGCGTTCGCCCCGGCGCTCGGCGAGGCCTTCGGCCGGGCCCGGGCCGAGCAGCGCGTCCTCTACGGCTTCGTCAACCACGAGCTCACCACCAGCTACCTCGGGTCCACGACCGGGCTGCGGCTGCGCCACGTGCAGCCCACCGGGCACTACGGATGCACCGGCAAGACCGCCGACCTCGGCCAGAGCGCCTGGGTCGGCGGTGCGACCCGCGACTTCGCCGACGTCGACGCGCTCGCCATGGACGCCGAGCTCGCCCGTCGGCTCTCCTGGGGCGCGCGCCGCGTCGACCTGCCCGCCGGCCGCTACGACACGATCCTGCCGCCGTCCGCGGTCGCCGACCTGATGATCGACGCCTACTGGTACGCCGGCGCCCGCGTCGCCCACGACGGGCAGTCCGTCTACAGCCGCCGCGGCGGCGGCACCCGCATCGGCGACATGCTCACCCGCCTCGGCGTGAACCTGTGGTCCGACCCGGCCCACCCCGGCCTCGAGTGCGCCCCGTTCGTGGTCGCGTCTGCCTCGGGCAACGAGTCCTCGGTCTTCGACAACGGTCTCCCGCTGTCGCGCACCGACTGGATCCGCGACGGCGACCTGACCGCGCTTCTGCAGACTCGGCACACCGCCGCCATGACCGGCCAGCCGGTCACCCCGGCGATCGACAACCTCGTGCTCGACGTCGATGGGGCGAGTGGTTCGGTCGAGGACCTCGTGGCCGGCACCGACCGGGGCCTGCTGCTCACCTGCCTGTGGTACATCCGCGAGGTCGATCCGCAGACGCTGCTGCTCACCGGCCTGACCCGCGACGGCGTCTACCTCGTCGAGAACGGCGAGATCACCGGCGCGGTCAACAACTTCCGCTTCAACGAGAGCCCGATCGACCTCCTGCGGCGGTTCAGCCACGCCTCCGCGACCGTGCCCAGCTTCAGTCGCGAGTGGGGCGACGACTACTTCTCGCGCACCGCCACCCCCGGGCTGCGGGTGCCCGACTTCAACATGTCGAGCGTCTCGCAGGCGCTCTGACCAGGCCTGCTCCGGTCCGAGCCCGGCCGGGTGCTCACTCCGGGTGGCCGCCCGGCACAGGCACGTCCGGGTCGTAGGGCGTCCGGGTGTAGACGAACGTGGCGGCGACCAGGTGCGAGACCGACCCGTCCGGGCGCCGCGCAACCTCGAGCCGCTCGCCGGCGTGGTAGCCGGAGAGCCCGACCAGTTCCGCGCCCCGCACCCCGAAGCGGTACTTCTCCTCGCCGTCGCGACGCACCACCAGGTCGGATCCCTCCATCCGGAACAGCAGGGCGGTGTTCCCCCAGTGCCACACGCCCGGGACGCCGTGCAGTTGCGGGGGCAGCGGGCCGGTGGGCTCCCAGGGCCGGGGCAGCGCCGGCTCGCACCGCTCCAGCTCCTCGAGAAGCTCGACGGCCAGACCGGTCGGCGAGAACCCGCTGGTCGCGTTGGCCAGCACCACGGCCCCGGTGCGCCGCTCGTGATCGACCAAGCAGCCGGCCAGGAAGCCGGGCATCGAGCCGCCGTGCCCGACCAGCATCCCCGACCCACCGGCGAACAGCTGGAACCCGAGGCCGTGGGCGTAGGCCAGGGCGTCGTGGCGGTCGCCCGACTGCGGGTGCGCCGCCTCGCGCAGTGTGGCCACGTCGAGCACGTCGGGGTGCCCCGCGAGCAGGAAGGCGGCATAGCGACCCAGGTCGTCCGCCGTGGCCCAGACCTGCCCGGCCGGCGCCATCGCCGCGGTGTCCGTGGCGGGCTCGGCCACCAGCCGCGACTCGTACGGATGCACGCTGTGGCCCTGGGCCGCGGCTCCCTCGGGCAGGTAGGAGGTGCGCTGCATGCCGAGCGGCTCGAGCAGCTGCTCGCGCAGGCACTGTTCCCACGGGCGACCGTTCGCCCGGGCCACGACCTCTCCGAGCAGGGCGTAGCCCAGGTTCGAGTAGTGGAACCGCTCTCCCGGCACGAACACCGCACCGGAGCCGTCGTGCCGGGCGGCGAGCTCCTCGAACCCCACGCCGGGCGTGCGCTCCCACCACTGACCGGCGGGCTCGGACTGCATGCCCGACCCGTGCGCCAGCAGCGCCCGCATCGTCTGATCGGCGTACCCCACCTCGCCGAGCACCGCCGAGACCGGCTCGTCGAGACCCACCCGGCCCTCCGCCACCAGCCGCAGCACCAGCACCGCGGTCATGGTCTTGGTGATCGAGCCGATGCGGAACTGCACGTCCTGCGGGTCGTGCCCGGGCACCGGATCGGCTCCGTAGTGGCCGTTCCAGACCGGCTCGCCGTCGCGCACCACGCTCGCCACCACCGACGGCAGCCGTCCCGACGCCTGGGCGGCGGCCACCCGGCCGAGCAGCCGGTGTGCGGTCTGGTCACCGACCCGCGCCGCGGCGGTCACGACTCGAACGCCTCGGGCGACGGGCAGGAGCAGACCAGGTTGCGGTCGCCGTAGGCCTGGTCGATCCGGGCCACCGGGGGCCAGTACTTGTCGGGGTCCGGGCCGGTCGGGAAGGCCGCCAGCTCGCGGCTGTAGCCGCGGTCCCAGTCGCCGACCAGCGCCTGCGCGGTGTGCGGGGCCCCCCGCAGCGGGGACGCCTCGGGCGTCCACTCCCCCGCAGCCACACGGTCGATCTCGGCGCGGATCGCGATCATCGCGTCGCAGAACCGGTCGATCTCGGCGAGGTCCTCGGACTCCGTGGGCTCGACCATCAGGGTGCCGGCGACCGGGAAGGACATCGTGGGCGCGTGGAACCCGTAGTCGACCAGCCGCTTCGCGACGTCGTCGACGCTCACGCCGGTCGCCTTGGTGAGCGGTCGCAGGTCGAGGATGCACTCATGGGCGACCAGCCCGCCGTGACCGCGGTAGAGCACCGGATAGTGCTCCGCCAGCCGCGCGGCGACGTAGTTCGCGGCCAGCACCGCGACCGCGGTGGCCCGCGTCAGACCCGCGGCACCCATCATCCGCACGTAGGCCCAGGAGATCGGCAGGATGCCCGCGGAGCCGTACGGCGCCGCCGAGATCGGCCCGATGCCGTCCCGGGCCCCCTCGTCGGGGTGCATCGGGTGGCTGGGCAGGTAGGGCGCCAGGTGGGCGCGCACACCGACCGGACCGACACCCGGTCCGCCGCCTCCGTGCGGGATGCAGAAGGTCTTGTGCAGGTTCAGGTGCGACACGTCGCCCCCGAACTCACCGGGCCGGGCGAAGCCCAGCAGCGCGTTCAGGTTGGCCCCGTCGACGTAGACCTGGCCGCCGTGGCCGTGCACGATCTCGCACAGCTGGGTGATGGTGTCCTCGTAGGCACCGTGGGTCGAGGGATAGGTGACCATCACCGCGGCGAGCCGCGCACCGTGCTTGTCGCACTGGGCGCGCAGGTCGTCGAGGTCGACCGCGCCGTCGGCGGCGGCCTTGACCACAGCGACGCGCATGCCGGCCATCACCGCCGAGGCTGCGTTGGTGCCGTGCGCCGAGGAGGGGATCAGGCACACGTCGCGCTCGGCCTCACCGCGCGCCCGGTGGTAGCCGCGGATCGCCAACAGGCCGGCCAGCTCGCCCTGCGAGCCTGCGTTCGGCTGGATGGAGACACGGTCGTAGCCGGTCACCTCGGCCAGCCAGGCCTCCAGCTGACCGACCAGCTGCCGATAGCCCGCGGCGTCCTCGGGCGCGGAGAACGGGTGCAGGTCGGCGAAGCCGGGCAGCGAGATCGGCTCCATCTCGGTCGTCGCGTTGAGCTTCATCGTGCACGACCCGAGCGGGATCATGCCGCGGTCCAGCGCGTAGTCCCGCGCCGAGAGCCGGCGCAGGTAGCGCAGCATCGCGGTCTCGCTGTGGTGGCTGGAGAACACCTCGTGGGTGAGGTACGCCGTGCTCCGCCGCAGCGGGTCGGGCAGGGCGTCGCCGGCGGCGCGGTCGACGGCGTCGAGATCGACCTCGTCGAGGACGCCGAAGGCCCGCAGCACGCTGGTGACGGTCGAGCGGCTGGTGGTCTCGGAGGTGGACAGGCCCACGGTGTCCTGGTCGACCAGGCGCAGCTGGACGCCGAGGGCGCGGGCGGCCGCCACGACCTCGGCGGCACGGCCGGGCACCTCGACGCCGAGGGTGTCGAAGAACTCCTGGTGGGTCATCCGGTAGCCGGCATCGGACAGTGCCCGAGCGAGCACCGTGGCGTAGCGGTGGGTGCGAGTGGCGATGTCCCGCAGCCCGTCGGGGCCGTGATAGACGGCGTACATTGCGGCGGTGACGGCCAGCAGCACCTGGGCGGTGCAGATGTTCGACGTCGCCTTGTCGCGGCGGATGTGCTGCTCACGGGTCTGCAGCGCCAGCCGATAGGCGGGCCGCCCCTCGGCGTCGACCGACACGCCGACCAGCCGTCCGGGCAGGTGCCGCTCGAGGCCGGCACCGACCGCCAGGTAGCCGGCGTGCGGGCCCCCGTAGAACAGTGGCACCCCGAACCGTTGCGAGGAGCCCACGACGACGTCGGCGCCGAGCCGGCCCGGCGCCTCGAGCAGGGTGAGCGCCAGCAGGTCGGCGGCCACCACTGCGAGAGCGCCACGTTCGTGCGCTGCCTCGATGATCGGTCGGGGGTCCAGGATGCGTCCGGAGGCGCCTGGGTACTGCACGAGGACACCGCTGAGGTCGCCGTCGGCCAGGTCGTCCGGTAGGCCGGTGCTCAGATCGGCGACGACCACGTCGATGCCCATCGCCTCGGCCCGGGTGCGCACCACCGCGATCGTCTGCGGCAGCGCGTCGGCGTCGACCACGAAGCTGCCCGCGCGGCCCTTGCTCGCCCGGCGGACCAGCGTCATCGCCTCGGCCGCCGCGGTGCCCTCGTCGAGCAGCGACGCGTTCGCCGTGGCCAGGCCGGTGAGGTCGGCGACCATGGTCTGGAAGTTCAGCAGTGCCTCGAGCCGGCCCTGGGAGATCTCGGGCTGGTAGGGCGTGTAGGCGGTGTACCAGCTGGGATCCTCGAGGACGTTGCGCCGGATCACCGCCGGCGTGATCGTGGGGTGGTAGCCCAGGCCGATCATGGCCTCGCCGGGCCGGTTGCTCGCGGCGAGCGCACGAAGCTCTCGGGCTGTGGCCTCCTCGCTCAACGCGCTGGGCAGGTCGAGGTCCTGAGCGCTGCGGATGGCGCCGGGCACGGCCGCGTCCATCAGGGCGTCGAGGCTCTCGAAGCCGACGCGGGCCAGCATCCGGCCGATCTCGTCACCGCGCGGGCCGAGGTGCCGGTCGACGAACGGCGATGTGGCGTCGAGCTCGCTGAGCGTGGGGTGGTCGGACACGGGGGGCTCCTCGCAGTGGGGTCACTCGGTCGCCCTCCCCCTCTGTCGCGGCCGGAGCCGGCTTCAGAGTTGCCTGCCCCGCGCGGTCCTGGCGCCTGAGAGGTTCCGGGGAGGATTTGCCCCTTCGGCGCTTCGCGCCCGGCTCGTCGCCGGGTGAAGACTCTCCCGCGCGGGATCGTCAGCAGGCCCCAATCTAGCGCAGGGGCCTGGCCCGGGACGGCACAGCGGCCCGCCACCGCGAGGGGGCGGGCCGCTGTGGAGACCGCGGAAGGTCGGGCGTCAGCCGGCGTTGCGGGCTGCGCGGCGGGCGGCGAGCTCGTCGCCCGCGGGGCTCTCGACGCTGGTGCGCTCACTGGGCAGCTCGGCGAGCGTGCCCTCGATCTCGCGCCACACGCCGCCGATGGCGATGCCGAACACGCCCTGGCCGCCCTGCAGCAGGTCGATGACCTCGTCGCTGCTGGTGCACTCGTAGACCGAGGCACCGTCGCTCATCAAGGTGACGCGGGTCAGGTCGTCGGTGCCGCGCTCGCGCAGGTGCTGCACCGCGGTGCGGATCTGCTGCAGCGAGATGCCGGCGTCGAGCAGCCGCTTGATCACCTTCAGCAGCAGGATGTCCTTGAAGGAGTAGAGCCGCTGGGTGCCCGAACCGCTGGCTCCCCGCACGGTGGGCTCGACCAGCCCGGTGCGGGCCCAGTAGTCGAGCTGGCGATAGGTGATGCCGGCCGCATTGCAGGCCGTCGGACCGCGGTAGCCCGCGTCGGTCGGCAGCGGCGAGACGTCGTCGGTGAAGAGCAGCCCCTGCTCCTCGGCCGCCTCGGCGGCGAGCTCGGCGTCGGGGTGGGCGCCTCGCTGCGGCTCTTGCTCGTTCACACGGTCCTCCGTGGGTCTACTTCGTGGTGCGTAACTGCCGGGGAAGGTGTGTGCGTCTCGCCGACCCGGCGAGGCACAACGGTGGAGTTACAACGAAGACACTTCAAGGTACGGCGGGTGAGCGGGCCGGTCAAAGAGCTCGGCGGCGTGTCGCAACCCTCAATCTCAGGTTGAGGGTGAAGGTGCTGCGATCAGTGAGCGTCGAAGTCCTCGGGTGTCACCTGGTCCAGGAACTCGCGGAACTTCTCGACCTCGTCCTCCTGCTCGGCCGGCACCGCGAGGCCGGCCTCGTCCAGCACGTCCTCGGCGCAGACGATCCGGGTGCCGGTGCGCAGGGCGAGGGCGATCGAGTCCGAAGGGCGGGCCGAGACCTCCACCCCCGAGCCGAAGACCAGCGAGGCGAAGAAGACGCCGTCCTTGACGTCGGTGATGCGCACCTCGGTCAGCTCGTTGCCGGTGGCTTCGAGCACGTCCTTCATCAGGTCGTGGGTCAGCGGGCGCGGTGGCACCACGCCCTGCTGGGCGAAAGCGATCGCGGTCGCCTCGACGGCCCCGATCCAGATCGGCAGGTAGCGCTCGCCGGTCACCTCGCGCAGCAGCACGATCGGTTGGTTGGTGGGCATCTCGACCCGAACTCCCATGACATCCACTTCGCGCACCCGGTCAGCCTACTCCGGCCCCGAGGGCCCGCCCGCGTCGCGACGTCAGGAGCGCTTGAGGCCCACCTTGACCAGGGTGGCGTGCATCCGCACCGACAGCGCGGCGATCTCGCTCACGGCGTCATCGGCACGGGCGTGGGCAGCGGCGTCGCGGCCACCACGCAGCGGGGCGACCACCTGCTCGACCAGGCCCACCTCGCGGTCGGCAGCCGTCTTGAAGGCTCGCAGGTGGCGTGGCTCCAGACCGAACTCGGCCAACTCCCGCGCGGTCTGCGCGATCACCAGGGCGTCGGTGTCGTAGTGACCGGTGCCCGCTCGCGGCGTCACCAGGGCGTACTGCTCGAGCTGGTCGAGCAGCTCCTCGGAGACCTGCGCGATCTTGAGCAGTTCGCGTCGCGAGAGCCGGAGGTTGTCGTGGCGTCGGAACGACTCGGGACTGGGCAGCCCGTCGGCGGCCAGGGCCACCCTCGGCACGGTCGGCACGACCGGCTCGATGGGTGGCGGCTCGAGACCGCGGTCGATGGCATCGAGGTGCTCGCCGATCACCTTCAACGGCAGGTAGTGGTCACGCTGCATCCGCAGCACGTAGCGCAGCCGCTCCACGTCGTCGGCCGAGAACTTGCGGTAGCCGGCCGGGGTGCGCTCGGGCTTGATCAGCCCCTTGTCCTCGAGGAAGCGGATCTTGGGGATCGTGACACCGGGGAAGTCGGGACGCAGCTCGTCGAGCACCTGCCCGATGTTCATCCGGGCCCGCGACGTCCCCGCCGGGATGCCGGAGCCGCCGCCGGGGGCCGCTCCCGGCACCTGGCCGGTCACCACGGTCAGGCGTCCCCGTGACCGGCGAAGAAGACCAGGCGGTACTTGCCGATCTGGACCTCGTCCCCGTCCTTGAGCTGCACCTTGTCGATGCGGTCGCGGTTGACGTAGGTGCCGTTCAGCGAGCCGACATCGCTGACGGTGAAGCCCTCGCCGTCACGGTTGAAGACCGCGTGGCGTCGCGAGACCGTGACGTCGTCGAGGAAGATGTCGCTGTCGGGGTGGCGCCCGGCGTTGACCACATCGGAGTCGAGCAGGAACCGGCTGCCGGAGCCGGGGCCGCGCTGGACCACCAGCAGGGCGTGTCCGCTCGGCAGGGCGTCGACCGCCGCCGCGTCGACGGCGTTGAGCTGACGGTCCGAGGTCTCGACCTTGTCACCCAGGCCGATCGTGATCGTGGCGGTGGCCTGGTCTCCGTCACCGCCCCCGGGCGCGTCGGCGGCGACCAGGCGGTTGCCGCACTGCGCGCAGAAGCGCGCGTCGTCGGGGTTCTGCTTGCCACACGCTGTGCAGAACGGCATCGGTCTTCCCTCCGGGTCGGCTCGGCGCCACGAACCCTCAAGGCAGACTTGAGGTTGACGGTTGTCCCGAACCTACCAGCCTGCCCGGTTTCCTCAACCCCGGATCCGGCAGCATCCCGGCCGGCTGTCCGGCCGGGTCGTCCGGTCAGGCCTCGAGGGTGGCGACGTACGCCGAGGCGTCGAGCAGCTCGTCGAGCTGCGCGCGCTCGGCCGGCACGACCTCGAAGAGCCAGCCACCACCGTAGGGATCGCTGTTGACCAGCTCGGGGGTGGCGTCGAGCGCCTCGTTGCGGGCCACGACCTCGCCGGAGACCGGCGCATAGACGTCGCTGACCGACTTGGTCGACTCGAGCTCACCGCAGGGTGTGCCGCCTTCGAGCACCTCGCCCACCTCGGGCAGGGACGCGTAGACGATGTCGCCGAGCGCGTCCTGGGCGTAGTGGGTGATGCCGACGCGGACCGAGCCCTCGTGCTCTCCGGGGGTGCGCAGCCACTCGTGCTCGGCGGTGTACAGCAGGTCGTCGGGGTACAACGGGGTCTCCTCCGGGTCGGGTCTGCGGGCAGGCTACTGGACGGCCACCGGACCGGGGGTCAGGAGATGTCCGGCTCGGCGAACTCGGGGGCCTCGGCCTCGACGACGCTCTCGATGTCGAGCGACTCCAGCGGCTGGACGGTCACGGTCGCGCCGTCCTCCTCGAAGCCGCGCACCGCACCGTCGGGGAACATGATCCCGCCCTCCAGGCGGTGCGGGTCGCCGATCACGTCGACGACGTACGGCGGGCTCAGCAGCTCGCCGCCGACGAACAGGCCGCCCGGCCCGTCCTCGAACCCGGTGTCGGCCACCACCCGCACCTGGCCGTTGAACTGGATCGCCTCCGCGCCCGCCGAGCGGAGCTCCTGGACCATGTCGAGCACGGTGAGCAGGTCGACGGGGGTGACGGTCTCGGTGATGGTCACCCGGATCCCCGGCCCGGTGACGGGCACGGTTCCGGCGAGGATCGCCAAGGCCTCGGCCTCGCTCTGGGCCTGGGACAGCGCGGCGCGGTGCGCGTCGGTGTCGGAGAGCAGCTCGTCGCGGGTCTCGTCGAGCCGCACGATCTCGGCCTGGGCACGCTGGCGCGCACCGGCGAGGCCCTCGAGGACGTCGATGAGGTCCTGCTCCCGGAAGCCGGCGTAGGAGTTGTTCACGTCGGTGGAGCGCGCCTGGGTGACCGCGGCGAACCCGAGCAGGGCCAGCAGCACCGCCACCACGACCTGGCTCCGGGACGGCCGCAGCAGGGCCCGGACCATGCGGTCCCGACCGGTGGTTCCGGGTGGCTCGACGGGGCGGCGCTCGGGCTGCTCAGGCATGGAACAGGTGCCTTCGGATCGCCGCGGCGTTGGAGAAGATCCGGATGCCGAGGACCACGATCACGCCCGTCGAGAGCTGGCCGCCGACGCCGAGCTGGTCGCCGAGGTAGACGATGGCGGCGGCGATGAAGACGTTGCTGAGGAAGGAGACGACGAAGACCTTGTCGTCGAAGATGCCGTCGAGGTAGGCACGCAGCGCCCCGAAGACCGCGTCGAGCGCCGCGACCACCGCGATCGGGAGGTAGTACTCCATCGATGCCGGCACGTCCGGCTGGAAGACCAGGCCGAGGACGATGCCCACGACCAGCCCGAGTGCGGCGATCATGACGGCTCGTCCTCCTGGGGTCCACGCCCACCGTCGACCGCAGGCCCCTGCTCGGTGGCGGAGAGCTGCAGCTGAGCGGTGGGTGCTGCTGGAAGTGTCTGCGACTCCACATTCTGCATGCCGGTGCGGAATCCGAAGGTGGCCGCCGCGTCGAAGAACAGCGCTCCCGGCCCGGTCTCGAGCAGCCGGGCCTGGAGAGTGTCGCGGTTGCCGATGGCGCGCACGACGTACGGCGGGGTCAGCGGGTCGGTGTTGAGACCGATGGCGGTGCCCGACGGGGTGACGGCGCTGCGCGCGGTCACCCGCTCGTCGTTGACCGCGATCGCCTCGGCCCCGGCGAGCCACAGGCCGTCGAGCAGCCAGTTCAGGTTCTCCGCGCGCACCGCCAGGTCGGGGTCGCCGCTGGCCGGGTCGTCGACGGTCACCACGATCCCCTCGCCGGTGGTCGCCACGAAGCCCGTGCGCACCTGCAGCCGGCGCAGCCGGCTGACCGCTCCCTGCTCGGCCGAGATCAGCCGGGTCAACTGCTGCTGGAGCTCGGCGTTGCCCTCCCGCAGGTCGGCCACCCGGTCCTGCTGTGTCGCGAGCGCCTCACGCTCGGTCTCGATCCGGGTGACCAGCGTGCGGTGGCTTGCGGCGTCGACGTCCGCGTTGCGCGAGGTCTGCACGGCGGCCAACGCCACCATCAGGCCGAACAGCGCCACGGCCGCACCGGTCATCAGGTGCCGCCCGGGGCCCCGCCTCGGCGGCCCGGCCGGCGGTGTCCCGGGGGCCCGGCCCGCGGCCCTCCGCGCGGCGACGTGGCGGTAGTCCTCGTCAAGCGACTGCTGGGTGATCAGCGTCAGCAGCGGCGTGGTCACCCGGTCGGGCAGCACCCTCGGCGCCTGCTCGGTCTCAGCCATGCCGGGCCACCGCCTGCGGCTCGGTGGTGGCGAGCAGCTTGCGCACCTGCCAGGCATAGAGCACGCCGGCCCACCAGTAGAGGCCGACGCCCCAGAACGCGAAGGACCACCCGAAGACCTGCGCGAGCGCGGCGACCGTGCCGTCGCCGTCGCCCAGCAGCAGCAGCGGGAAGGCGTAGAGGAGGTTGAAGGTGGCCGCCTTGCCGAGGAAGTGCACCGGCAGGGCGCTGTAGCCGCGGGTGCGCAGCAGCGGGACCAGCCCCCACAGCAGGACGTCGCGCAGCGGGAGCAGCACCGCGAGCCACCACGGGATGATGTCGCGCATCGCCAGCCCGACCACGACGGCAAGGATGTAGAGCCGGTCGGCGACCGGGTCGAGCACCTGCCCCAGGACCGAGGTCTGGCCGAGCCGGCGGGCCAGGAAGCCGTCGAGGAAGTCGGTCACCCCGGAGAGCACCAGCAGTCCGAGCGCCCACCAGTCGGCCTCCGGGCCGAGCACCAGCCACAAGAACACGGGAACGCCCGCGAGCCGCAGCATGCTCAGGAGGTTCGGCAGCGTCCAGACCCGGGAGGTCCGCTCGCCTCCCCCCGCCATGCTGTCCGCCACGCCTGACACCCTATCGACCGGAGGGTCAGGCACTCTCCTCCAGGTGCGCGGCGTCGCGGATCTCTCCGACCAGCTCCTCGATGACGTCCTCGAGGGTGGCCACGCCGATGGTGACGCCGGCGCCGTCGACGACCCGAGCCATATGGGCGCCCCGTCGCTGCAGCGTCTCCAGGGCATCGTGCAGCTGGTCGTCGGCCGCGACGTTCGCGAACGGCCGCACCCACTTGTCCTCGACCGGCCGGTCCCGGCGCTCCTCGTCGGACTCCAGCACGTCCTTGATGTGCAGGTAGCCGGAGAGACCGCCGTCGTCGCCGCGGACGGGGAACCGGCTGAAGCCCGTCGTCGCGCACAGTCCCTCGATGTCGGCGCCGGTGGAGCCTCGGCGCACCGTCGTCAGGGTCTCCAGCGGCATCAACACCGCACGCACGGTCTTCTCGGTGAATCCGAGCGCACCGGCGAGGCGGTCGTACTCGTCGTCCTGGAGCAGACCCTCGCCGCGAGACTCCTCCACGAGCGCAGCGACCTCCTCGCGGGTGTAGGCCGCCGAGACCTCGTCCCTGGGCTCGATGTGGAGCAGCCGCAGGGTGCCGTTGGCGACCGCGTTGAGCGAGACGATCACCGGCTTGAGCACGGTCACGACGCCCAGCAACGGCGGGCCGAGCACCAGCGCTGCCTTGTCGGGGCCGGCGATGGCGATGTTCTTGGGCACCATCTCGCCCAGCACGACGTGGAGCGCGGTGACCAGACCGAGCGCGATCACGAACGACAGCGGGTGGAGAAGCGAGTCGGGCACGTGCGCGGCGTGGAACAGCGGTTCGATGAGGTGGGCCACCGCCGGCTCGCCGACCGCACCCAGGCCCAGCGAGCAGATGGTGATGCCGAGTTGGGCGCCGGCCATCATCAGCGACACGTTCTCCATGCCCCGCAGGGTGGTCTTGGCCAGCCGGGAGCCCTCGAGGGCGCGGGGCTCGATCTGGCTCCGGCGCGCGGAGACCAGCGCGAACTCGGCTCCGACGAAGAAGGCGTTGAACGCCAGCAGCGCCACCGCGAGCAGGACGGCGGTCAGGTCGCTCATCGCTCGCCCTCCAGCAGTCGCAGGGTGAGGCGGTCGATGCGACGGCCGTCCATCCGCTCCACCCGCAGCACCGCCAGCCGCTCACGCGGCTCGTCGGGGTCGGAGAGGTCGGGTACCGGGACCTCGGCGAGGTCGCCGGACTGTGGCAGCCGGCCCAGCACCCTCAGCACCAGCCCGGCGATCGTGTCGTAGTCCTCGTGGTGCGGCAGCGTCACCCCGGTGAGGTCCTCGACCTCGTCGGGGCGCAACAGGCCGGACAGCGACCACGACCCGTCGCGCTGCTGCCGGGCCCGGCTGCCGAGCCGGTCGTGCTCGTCGGCGATGTCGCCGACGATCTCCTCGATGACGTCCTCGAGCGTGACGATACCCGCGTGCCCGCCGTACTCGTCGAGCACCACCGCCATCTGGAAGCTCTCGTTGCGCAGCAGCGCGAGCAACGGGTCCAGCCGCAGCGAGTCGGGAACCACGATCGGCTTGGCCATCAGGTGCTTGACCCTGGTCGTGGTCCGCTCGTGCAGCGGGAGCGCCACCGCGTTCTTCACATGCACCGTGCCGATCACGACCTCGTCCTCGTCGAGCACCGGGAACCGGGAGTGCCCGGTGCGCCGGGTCAGCTCGATGACCGTGCTGGCGCGGTCGGTGCTCTCCACCGAGTGGGTGCGCACCCGCGGGGTCATGATCTCGCCGGCGGTGCGGGAGCCGAACTCCACCGAGCGCTCCATCAGCTCGGCCGTGTCGGCGTCGAGGGTGCCCTCGTCCGCGGAGTGCTGGATCAACGACGCCAGCTCCTGGGAGCTGCGGGCCGAGCGCAGCTCCTCCTGCGGCTCCACGCCCAGCCGTCGCACCAGTGCGTTCGCCGAGCCGTTGAGCACCCGGATCGGGCCCCGCATCACGGCCGTGAAGAGGCGCATCGGCCGCTGGGTGGCGCGGGCGGTCTCCAGCGGGAGCGCGATCGCGAGGTTCTTGGGCACCAGCTCTCCGAAGAGCATCGTCATCACGGTCCCGAGCACCAGGCCGACCGTCACCGCGATCGGGCTGACGGCGCTCTCCGAGACACCCGCCGAGAGCAGCGGCCGGTCGATGAGACCGGCGATCGCCGGCTCGGCCAGGAAGCCGACGGCGAGGTTGGTCACGGTGATGCCCACCTGGGCGCCCGAGAGCTGCGTGGACAGGGTGCGGAGCGCCTGCTGCACTCCGGCCGCCTGGGCATCACCCGCGGCGACGGCCTGCTCGACCTTGTTGCGGTCGACGGTGACGAAGGAGAACTCGGCGGCCACGAAGACGCCGCAGAGGGCGATCAGCAGCAGCGCCAGGGCGAGCAGCAGAAGAGAGATCGTCATCGGCTCTCCCGGGTGCGGGAGAGCCGGCTACTTTGAGAGCCGTCCATCGAGGAGCTCAGGGTCCTTTGCTTTCAGGGCCGGGGAGTCGCCCAGCCTACCGACCCCGCGGCACCGATACCACACGGGCGGCGGTGCGACTCCACTAAGGTCGGCTGCCTGCGCCCCGATGGGAGGGGTCCACCCTCCGCCTCTCGGGAGCAGACGATGCCGAAGCCCGTGCCGACGCGCACCTCGCGTCCGCTGCCGGCTGCCGACGGGCACCTGGTCCGCCGGTTCTCCTACGGCCTCACGCCGGGCCTCGCCGCCCAGGTCCGCCGCCGTGGCGGCGCCCGGGGATGGTTCGAGTGGCAGCTCCAGCCGGAACAGATCGGCGATCCGCGAGGCGACGCCCTCTTCGGCTGGTGGTCCGGGCTCGCGCGCGGGCCGCAGGAGCTGTGGCGGCGGCAGGTCGAGGAGGTCGAGGGCGGCTGGGAGGTGATGTCGGACTACCAGCGCTGGGTGCTGATGCGCCGGATCGTCTCGCAGCGCCAGCTGCACGAGGTCGTCGCCGAGCTCTGGGAGAACCACCTCAACGTGCCCGTGCACGCCGACGGGGTGTTCACCCACCGCGTCGACTACGGCCTGACCGTGCGCCGACACGCCCTGGGCCGGTTCGAGGACCTGCTGCGCGCAGCGGTCATCCACCCGGCGATGCTGATCTTCCTGGACGGCGCCGTCTCGACCGCCCGGCACCCCAACGAGAATCTCGGCCGCGAGCTCCTCGAGCTGCACACCGTGGGGCGGGGCGAGTTCGACGAGGACGACGTGAAGGCAGCGGCCCGCATCCTCACCGGCTACACCGTCGACCTCTGGCACACCTGGGCCGCCTCCTACCAGCCGCGCCGGCACTGGCGCGGGCCGGTGCAGGTGATGGGGTTCACCGATCCGAACGCGGAGGCCGACGGCCGTGCGGTGGTCCACCGCTTCCTCGGCTATCTCGCCCGGCACCCGGCCACCGCGCGCCGGGTCGCCCGGCGGCTCGCGGTGAAGTTCGTGCGCGACGACCCGTCCGCGGAGCTGGTCGACCACCTGGCCGAGGTCTACCTGGCCTCCGAGACCGAGATCCGCCCGGTGCTGCGGGCGCTGGTCGACTCATCCGAGTTCCGTGCCTCCGCCGGCCTGAAGGTCCGCGACCCCGGCGAGGACCTCGTGGCCAGCTACCGGGTGCTGCGGGCTCGCGTCCAGGCCCCGCCGGAGGGTCCGGCCGGGGACCGGTACGCCGCCACCCAGATGCTCTGGTCGGTCGGCGACCTCGGGGTCGCTCCCTTCGAGTGGCCGCGTCCGGACGGCCAGCCCATCGACAACGAGTCGTGGTCCTCCCCCTCCCGGCTGATCGGTTCGCTGGACCTCCACCTGTCCCTGAGCGGGCGCTGGTGGCCGACCGCCGGCATCACCTACCGCACGCCCGAGCAGTGGCTGCCGCGCCGGGCCCTTCGGTTCTCGGCACTGGTCGAGCACCTCTCCCGGCAGCTGCTCGGGCGCCCCTCCACGGACACCCTGCTCCGGGCCTGCTGCCAGGCGGTGGGCGTCTCGCCCGACACCCGGATCACCGCCGACCACGCGGTGATGCGCTGGCAGTTCCCCAACCTGCTCACCACCTTCCTCGACTCCCCTGCCCACCTGACCCGGTGACCGCCATGAATGCCGACACGCCCCCCACCGCTCGCTGCTGCGACGAGTACGCCGCGATCTCGCGCCGCGGACTGCTGCGCGGAGCGCTCGCCCTCGCCGGCACCACCACCGTGCTCGGCTCCGCGGTCGTCACCGCCTCACCGGCAGCCGCCGCGCCCGCGCCGGCCCGCAGCATGCTCGTGGTCCTGTCGCTTCGTGGGGCCGCCGACGGCCTCTCGCTGGTGGTCCCGCACGCCGACCCGGTCTACTACGCGGCGCGGCCGCGGATCGCCGTACCAGTCGAGAGTCTGTTGGCCAGGGACGCGATGTTCGGCCTGCACCCGAGCCTGGCACCGCTGCTGCCGCTGTGGAACGCCGGCCGGCTGGCGGCCGTGCACGCGACCGGGCTCCCCGCGCCCAACCGCTCGCACTTCGCCGCCATGGAGGAGATCGAGGACGCCGACCCCGGGTCGGCGGTGCGTCGGGGTTGGCTCAACCGGCTGCTCGGCACCGACCCGGCCCGCCATCCGCTGCACGGCTTCCACCTCGGCGCGGGCGTGGTGCCGGCCTCCCTCTACGGCCCGGAGCCGGTCATGGCCGCGGGCCGCGTCGACTCGGTGACCATCCCAGGAGACGACCAGAGCGACACCAGCAGGAGCCGGGTGACCTCGCTGCACACGCTCTGGGACGACGACACCTCCTCGCTCGCCACCGGCATGCGGTCGGCGTTCGACGCGGTCTCGTCCTTCGCCCCCGCCCAGTCGGTGCCGAGCCGGAAGGCCGACTACCCCGACACCGATCTGGGGCGGGCGATGGCGGAGGCCGCCCGCATCCTCAAGGGCGACGTGGGCGTGCAGGTGGTCACCGTCGACCAAGGCGACTGGGACATGCACTCCGACCTCGGCACGCTCTCCTGGGGCCGGATGCGCAGCAACGCCACCGACCTCGCCGGGTCGGTGGCCACCTTCTTCGACGACCTGGGCTCCGTCGGCGACCGGGTCACCCTCGTCGCGCTCAGCGAGTTCGGCCGCCGGGTGCGCGAGAACGCCAACCATGGCCTCGACCACGGCCACGGCAACGTGATGCTGCTGGCGGGGGCCGGGGTCCGGGGCGGCCGCTACCACGGGCGCTGGCCCGGGCTGAGCGACGACGACGACGCCGACCTGAGGGTCACCACCGACTACCGGAGCGTCCTCGCCGAGGTGGTGAGCAGCCGGTTCGGCGCGTCGACCGCCGCGGTCTTCCCCGGCTTCACCCCCGAGCCCGTCGGCGCGATGGGCGGCTGACCGTTTGCCCGGCCGGGCGGCCGGGTAGCACACCGTCGGGTGCCGGTGGCTCCGCAGCGGCGCGCCGGCAGCATCCTTGGGGGATGCTGCCCGCGTCGGAGCCATCGGCACCGCGGCGCCGGCACAGGTGTGGCACGCCCCAGCCGCGGGTACTCCTCGGAGCATGAAGCTCCTGCGCAGCGCGGCCGCCCTCGGCGTGGCCAAGAAGGTCTACACCGAGGCCCGCAAGCCCGAGAACCAGGCCAGGATCAAGTCGGCGGTCGACAAGGTCAAGAACCGCCGGGGTGGCGGTTCGGGCAGGTCCGGGCGCTGACCTCAGCCGAACCGCGGCGACGACTCCTGGTCGGCGTCGCGGAACGGCCGGCCGCCGCCGAGCCGGTCGTCGACCTGGCGTCGGTCCAGCACACGGTACGGCGCCGCACCGGCCCTCGCCGTCGAGCGCAGCGCCGCGACGGGCACCTCCCCGCGGCCGGCCACCACCAGCAGGTTGCCGGGTCGCCTCGCCCGCAGGGTCGCCGGCTCGGCGCTGACCATCAGCGACGGCAGCGCGGTCCGCACGGCGGCGACCACGCGGCGTACCCACGGGAAGGGCGCTCGGTCGGTCAGGTTCGCCAGCAGCCAACCCGAGGGTGACAACACCCTGGCCGCCTCCGCGGCGGCCTCTGCGGTGACCAGCTCGCCGGGCACCCGGGCGTCGGCGTAGGCGTCCAGCACGATGAGGTCGGCCCCATCGTCGCGCAGCTGGGCGAGTCCGGTCCGCCCGTCGACCGGGCGGATCTTGATGCCGCTGCGTCGCGGAAGCGGAAGGTCTCGGCGCACCAGCTCGGTCACCTCCTCGTCCGGCTCGAGGACCACCTGCCGTGAGCCGGGTCGGGTGGCCGCGACGTAGCGGGCCAGCGACAGACCGGCGCCGCCGACGTGCACGATGCGGACCGGGCCGGCGGTGGGCCAGGCATCCACGGCGTCGCCCAGTCGACGGACGTAGTCGAACTCCAGACGGGAGGGGTCGGCCAGGTCCACGAAGGACTGGTCCATGCCGTCGAGGCGGAGCAGCCAGGCCTCGGGCCGGCCGCCGGGCACCAGTTCGATCCGGCCCGTCATCGGGCAGCTGCCGGGCTCGAGGAGGAGGTTGAATATGTGCGGAGTGTCACATAATCCACCCGAAAGGGTGAGGCTTCTTGATCGAGCACCTGCCTACTCTCGCGTCGTCGGTCGCTGATCCAGCGGCGGCCACGGACCCCTGGGACGTGCTTGATGAGCATCTCCAGCTTTCCCCTCCACGACTCACCAGACTCCACCCTCGAGTCTCCGCAGGACGACTCCCCCGGCCCTGCGGACGCCGAGCGCGAGCGTTTCGAACTGCTCTTCCACCGCGCTCCGACACCGGCCGAGCTCGCCCGGTTCCACCGCAGTCACGAGCGACTGACCCTACGCCTGCCGGCGCGGGCCCGGCGTCGCGCGGCGCGGATCATCGCGAGCCTCTGAACCGAGGGTGATCCTCGAACGGTGCCCCTTACGCAGCGTGGCGCCGCTCGAGGATCACTCTCCCCTCGACCGGGACCGGACCGAAGTCGCCGTCGCGGTGTCGGACGGGCGGCGGGGTTGGACAAATGGCCACGGGAGCGCCTCCGCAGCGGGAGACTGAAGGATCACCCCCACGCGGAAGGAGATCCTCACCATGCGGAGGCTCACCTGGGTCGGCCTCGTCGGCGTCCTCCTGTTCGTCCTGAGCGGCTGCTTCAAGCTCGACATGGACATGGAGGTCCACGAGGACGACACGGTCGGCGGCACCATGGTCGTCGCCATGGAGAAGTCCGTCATGGACATGTTCGGCGCCATGGGCGAGGGCGAGATGGACATGTCCGAGATGTTCGACACGGGGGACCTGCCCGAGGGCGCCTCCGCCGAGGACTACGAGGAGGACGGTTTCGTCGGCCAGCGGATCACCTTCGACGACGTCTCCCTCGACGAGTTCGCCCAGACCACGTCCGAGGACGAGAGCGGCCAGCTCAGCATCGAACGCGACGGCGATGTCTTCCGGGTCTCGGGCGTCTTCGACATGGACATGTCCGAGGAGGAGGCGGAGATGTTCGGCGCCGCCGACATGATGGCCGACGCCGAGATCCGGGTGCGGTTGAGCTTCCCGGGCGAGGTCACCGAGTCCAACGGCGAGGTGGACGGCAACACCGTCACCTGGACCCCGGAGCCCGGCGAGTCCACCGAGCTCACCGCGGTGGCCGAGGCCGAGGGCGGCGGCTCGGGTGGCAGTGGCCTGGTGGTCGGTCTGGTCGTCGGCGGGCTGGTCCTGCTCGCGGCGGTCGCGGTCCTGGTCGTGGTGCTCCTGCGCCGGCGGTCCACGCCGCCGAGCCCGCCCGGGCCCTCGGGTCCGCCGCCGGCCGGTCCCCCGGCTCCCGGCACGACGGCACCGCCGTCCCAGCCCCTCACCTGACCGGTCCCACATCAGCGCTCGGCCCCCGATCCGTCGGATCGGGGGCCGAGCGCTGTGCGGTCCGCGTGGGTCAGTCGACCGAGGAGATCCGGTCGGTCGGGCTCGCAGCCACCGGGTCGTTGCCTTCGAGGAACAGGCGCAACGAGTCGACGTCCAGGCCCCCGATCAGCTTGGCCCGGCCGCTCACGAACTCGGGGAAGCCGTCGTTGCCCTCGGAGAGGTAGCTGTTCGTGACCACCCGGTAGGTCGTCTCGTCCTCCAGCGGCACCATCGCGGTCGCCGCGTCACCGTCGTGGTCGACCAGCACGTCGCCGACCAGGGCGTCGGCGTCCGCCTCGGCCGCCAGCGACCTGTCCCAGGTGTAGTTCAGCCCGGAGACCTGGAGAACCTTGCTGCCACCCTCGTTCGTGCCGTTCCACTGCTGGTTGAGAACCGTCTTGAGCTGCGCTCCGGTGAGGTCCATGGAGACCACGTAGTTGTTGAACGGCTGGACGGTGAACGCGGCACCGTAGGTGACCTCACCGGCCTCGTTCTCGACCAGGTCGGCGCGGATGCCGCCGGGGTTCATCAGGGCGACCGCCGGGGCGTCGCCCTCAGCGTCGACCACCGAGGGGTCGGCCCGCATGCCGTCGGCGATCAGGTTGCCGAGCGGCGAGTCGCCACCGTCGGTGTCCGGTGTCCGCACGACGCTGTCGCCCGGCTCGATGTGGCCGAGCACCTGGTTGGCGATCGGCTCGATCAGCGTCTGGTAGCGCGCGATCAGGCCGAGAACGCTCGGCACGGGCGCGACCGACTCGCCGTTCTCGACGATGAGGTTGCGCGCGTAGGCGGCCGGGCGCACGATGTCGCGGGTCTTCGGGTCGATCAGCAGGTGCAGCTTGGTCACCATCCGGCCGACCGAGAACGCGCTGGTCAGCAGGCGCGGCTGGCCCTTGGGATCGGCGACCACGCAGTTGTAGGGCTGGTGGGTGTGGCCGGAGACGACCGCGTCGATGGCCGGCGAGAGTCCTCGAGCGATGTCCATGGCCGGGCCGGTGACGTCCGGGCAGTCGTTGTAGGCGTAGCTGGCCGGGGGCGTGGCCGGGGACGCGCCCTCGTGCATCAGCACGACGATCGACTTCACGCCGCGCTTGCGCAGCTTGGGCACGAGTGCGTTGGCGGTCTCGATCTCGTCGGTGAACTCGATGCCCTCGATGCCGGCCTGCGAGACGATGCCGCCGGTGTTCTCGAGCGTCATGCCGATGAAGCCGACCTTGACGCCGCGCACCTTCATGATCTTGGTGGCCGGGAAGACCGACTCGCGCTTCTTGCCCGCGGTGTCCTCCCACTTCGCGTTCGCGCCGAGATAGGTGAAGTCGGCGCCGGCGAAGTCCTTGCCGCCGGGGCAGGAGTCCTGGCCGTCCTTGCCGTCGCCGTCGTCGAGGCAGCCGCCCTTCTGCATCCGCTTGAGCTCTCGCCAGCCCTCGTCGAACTCGTGGTTGCCGACCGAGGCGACCTGCAGGCCGAGCTGGTTCATCGCCTCGATGGTCGGCTCGTCGTGGAAGGCGGCCGAGAGCAGCGGCGTCGCGCCGATCAGGTCGCCGGCGGCGACCGTGATCGGGCGGGCGCCAGCCGCGCGGGAGGCCGCGCGCTCGTCCTTGAGCAGCCGGGCGAGGAAGGCCGCACCTCCCGCCGGCGTGGTGTTCACCCTGCCGCTGGAGCTGGTGGCGGGGAGCGCCTCCAGCTGGCCGTGGAAGTCGTTGAGCGCGAGCAGGTCGAGCTTGATGTAGTCCTTCGGCTTGGCGGCGTCGGTCAGGCGCTCGTAGACGCGCTTGCCGGGCTCCGGGGCGGGGTCCGCGGTGGCGGCCATCGAACTGCCCAGGGCGGTGGCGCCCAGGACGAGCGAGGTCAGGGCGGCTACGGAGAGCGCGCTGACCCGCCGGGGGTCGAGATGCATAGGAACTCCTGGTGGGAGGGGTGGGCCGGGCTTGAACCTAGTGGCTGCCCGTGCGATCGCGGGGATCATCCGCCCGGAACCCCCCACCCGGGTGGAGAGCGGCCCGACCCGACCCACCCGGCTCAAGGCCGGCCCGCATCGACCGATGGAAGGGGTAAGAGCGGCGGCGCCCACGGACGGGTGCCTGGGGATCGGGCCCGACGGAGCGAGATCCGCACCGGCCGGCGCAGAACCTGCGAGAAGGTGGTCACGGATGACCGGCACCCTGCACGTGCACCCCGACGGGGACCCGCCACCGGGAACCGGCCCGCTGTGTGACCCGGTCGACGCCGACCTGGCCGCCGCGCGGATCCTGCGCCTGCTCGCGCACGAGCGCCGGGCGGATCGCGGCGCCGGCGGCGGGCACGCGTCACCGCCGCAGTGATGGCGCCGGAACGAAGGGGGCCGTAGGGCCCGGGGCCCCGAGCACTTGGCCCCGTGCGGGGGCCGCCCCCCGCTCCTAGGTTGAGACCGTGGTCCTCCTCATGACCGGCTTTCCCGGCTTCCTCGGCTCCGCCCTGCTCCCGCGCCTCCTGGAGCGCCGCGCCGGAGCCACCGCGACCTGCCTGGTGCAGGACCGCTACCTCGACACCGCCAGGGAGCGTCTGCGGCAGCTCACCGACGAGCACCCCGTGCTGCGCGACCGGGTGCGGCTCGTGGTCGGTGACATCACCGCGCCGGGCCTCGGCATCGAACAGGCGGACACCGACACGGTGGCCGAGGTCGAGGAGGTGTGGCACCTAGCGGCGGTCTACGACCTGGCCACGCCGCAGCCGATCGCCCACCGGGTCAACGTCGAGGGCACCCAGCACGTCCTGGACTTCTGCGCCTCCCATCCCGAGCTTCGCCGGCTCCACTACGTCAGCACCTGCTACGTGAGCGGACGCTACAACGGCGAGTTCGCCGAGGACGTGCTCGAGGCCGGCCAGGCCTTCCGCAACCACTACGAGTCCACCAAGCACGCGGCCGAGGTGCTGGTGCGCGAGGCCATGGAGCGAGGGCTGCCGGCGACCATCTACCGTCCCGGCATCGTGGTCGGCGACTCGACCACGGGCGAGACCCAGAAGTACGACGGGCCCTACTTCCTGGCCACCTTCCTGCGCCGCCAGCTCCCGGTCGCCGTGGTTCCGGCTGTGGGGGACCTCGACACGGTCCGGGTGTGCCTGGTGCCCCGCGACTTCGTCATCGACGCGATGGACCGGCTCTCGGTGCTGGACCGCTCGCTCGGCCGCACCTACGCCCTGACCGACCCCCAGCCTCCGACCGCTCGCGAGCTCGTCGAGACCTTCGCCGCCCACCTGGGCAGGCGGGTCGTGTGGTTGCCGCTGCCGCTCTGGCCGACCCGGCTCCTCGTCGGCCACGTCCCGCTGATGGAGCGCGCTCTGGGACTGCCGGCCGAGGCACTGGACTACTTCGCCTCCCCCACGTCGTACTCGACGACGAACACCAGCACCGACCTCGAGGGCACCGGCCTGGTCTGCCCGTCGTTCGCCGACTACGCCGGCCCGCTCCTCGACTTCATGACCTCGCACCCCGAGGTCGACGCGAAAGCCATGGTCTGAGGACCGCACCCACCGCCGCACCAATCAGGGAGCCGCCATGTCACCAGTCCTCGTAGTCGAGGTCGACCTCTCGGGGTCCGCGCCCGAGCACGACGAGCGGGTCGGCTTCCTGGGACGGGAGTTCCGGCTGGTCAAGGTCAGCGCCGACGGGGACCTCCGCACGGCGCTGGACCTGGTCGAGACGTGGGCCGACGAGGCCGACACGATCGCCGTGAGCGGGCTGGGCGGCGGTGTGCGCCGGGCACTGGAGAAGCTGCGCGCCGCGGCCGGCTCGACTCCGCTCACCCACGGCCGGGCCCTGCACGACGTGCTCCAGGAGTGGGCGATCCGCCATGTGCGCACCGAGATGCCGGGCTACTTCGACAACGCGCGCACGGTCGTCCTGGGCGGCGCCGAGCACGATCGCGCAGTCCGGGTGCTGCGCGAGTCCACCGAGAACATCGAGTACGCCGACCCGGCCCGCCGGCTGGACCTCCCCGGCCGCCTGTTCTCCACGCCGGTCCTGGGGCTGGCGGCGCAGGCCGCGATGTGGCCGGGCCGGCTGGTGCCCGACGCGATCCTGGAGCGGGTGCAGGCACCGGGTGTGGAGCTGAGCGCCGCGTTGGCCCGCCGCGCCGCCCGCGACTGCGACGTGGTGCTGGCCAGCTACGCGGAGCTCGACGGCTTCGACCTGGGCGACCTCGCCGGCAAGACGCTGATCACCTCGGCGATCACCGACAGCGAGCTGGCCGACCTGGCCTCCCGCGGGGTCGACCTGGTCGTCGACACCACGCCACAGCCGTTCCCCGTCACCGTCTCGGCCGCCACCCTCGAGGCGATGATGCACGCCGCGGTCGCGGGCAACGGTCCGCTCACCAGCGACGACCTGCTCGAGATGATCGAGTCCGCCGGGCTCGCCCCGAGGCTGCTGCATCCCAACGGTCCTCGCCGCAAGAGCCGGTTCGCGTTCGTCATCCACCCGCTCTCGCGCAGCTTCTTCAGCAACGTCGAGCCACTGGGCACGATCATGAAGGTCGCCCCGTCGCCGGTGCTGGACCTGGTCGAGAAGGCCGTCGCCTACTCCCCGCCGTTCACCTACAGCCACGTCACCGGCATCGTCTCCCCCACCGGTGCGGAGGCGGAGGGCTGGCTGATCAGTGTCGGGGGCACGCCCAAGGAGCTGATGGCGCACGACCCGGAGTTCACCTACGCCAAGCTGCTCGCGGCCGCCGACATCGCCCGCAAGCTGGGTGCGCAGGTGATGGGCCTCGGCGCCTTCACCAAGGTGGTCGGCGACGCCGGTCTCACCGTGTCGAAGAAGGCGTCGCTGCCGATCACCACCGGCAACAGCTACAGCGCGTCCGGCGCGCTGTGGGCCGCCCACGAGGCGGTCGAGCAGCTCGGCCTGGCCGAGGTCGACGAGCAGGGACGGATCCGCGGGAACGCGATGGTGGTCGGGGCGACCGGTGCGATCGGCTCGGTCTGCGCCCGGCTGCTGGCGCTGGCCAGCGACGAGCTGTGGCTGGTCTCGCCGGAGACCGCCAAGCTGCTGGCCCTCAAGCACGAGATCGAGCTCGAGTCTCCCCGGGCCACGGTCCACGTCGCGGCCACGCCCGACGAGCACCTCCCCGAGATGGACGTGATCGTGACCGCGACCTCGGGAGCGGGCAAGCGGGTCCTCGACATCATGGCGGTGAAGCCGGGCTGCGTGATCACCGACGTGGCGCGCCCGCTCGACCTCTCCGCCGAGGACGTCGCGAAGCGGCCCGACGTGCTGGTCGTCGAGTCGGGTGAGATCGAGCTTCCCGGCGACGTCCACATGCGCGACATCGGACTCCCCCCGGGCGTCGTCTACGCCTGCCTGGCCGAGACCGTGGTGCTGGCCCTCGAAGGCCGCTACGAGACGTTCACGGTGGGCCGCAACATCGAGTGGGAGAAGGTCAAGGAGATCTACCGGCTCGGTCTCAAGCACGGGATGCGGCTGGCCACCATCTCCGGCGTCAACGGCGTGTTCACCGCCGACGACATCGCCCGGATCCGCGAGCTCGCCCTCGAACGACGCGGTGAGCGGCCTACCCTCGTGCCATGACCGAGGCCGCGTCGCCGTCGACCCGCAAGCTGCCCACCTCCGTCTACGAGGCCGAGCTGCGCCGCCTGCAGGCCGAGTTCGTGAAGGTCCAGGAGTGGGTCAAGGCCGAACGGCAGCGCATCGTCGTGGTCTTCGAGGGACGCGACGCCGCCGGCAAGGGCGGCGCGATCAAGCGGATCACCCAGTACCTCAGCCCCCGGGTCGCCCGGATCGAGGCGCTGCCCGCACCCACCGAGCGCGAGCGCACCGAGTGGTACTTCCAGCGCTACGTCAGCCGGCTCCCGGCAGGCGGCGAGATGGTGCTGTTCGACCGCTCCTGGTACAACCGCGCCGGCGTCGAGAAGGTGATGGGCTTCTGCACGCCGACCGAGCACCGGCGCTTCCTGCACCAGTGCCCGATCTTCGAACGGATGCTGGTCGAGGACGGCGTGCTGCTGCGCAAGTACTGGTTCTCGGTCAGCGACAAGGAGCAGCAGCGGCGGTTCAAGTCCCGGCTGCAGGACCCCATGCGCCAGTGGAAGCTCTCCACGATGGACCTGGAGTCCATCTCCCGGTGGGAGGACTACTCCCGGGCCAAGGACGAGATGATGGTGCACACCGACATCCCCGAGGCCCCGTGGTTCGTCGTCGAGGGCGACGTCAAGCGCAACGCCCGGCTGAACATGATGGCGCACCTGCTCTCGACGATCCCCTACGGCGACGTCCCGCCGAAGATCCTCGAGCTCCCGGCGCGGCCGAAGCCCACCGGCTACGAGCGGCCGCCGCGCGACCACGCGACGTACGTGCCCGACCACTGCGCCGGCCTCGTCGCCGTCGAGTAGCCACCGGCGGAGCTCGCGCCGATCACGCGCCACCTGCCCGGAGCAGCACTGCCCTGCGCCCTGCCCTTGGGGGAACAAGGTCCCTACGTCATCCCCCTGAGGGGACCGTAGCGTCGAGCGCAAGGAGGATCCCATGTTCTCGGTACGCATCCACGGTCGCGGCGGTCAGGGCACGGTCACCGCCGCCGAGCTGCTCTCGGTGGCAGCCTTCGACGAGGGCCGCTACGCCCAGGCGTTCCCGACCTTCGGGTCCGAGCGCACGGGAGCGCCGGTGGTGGCCTACTGCCGCATCGACGACCGGCCGATCCGGCTGCGCGAGCCGATCGAGCATCCCGACGCGCTGATCGTGCAGGACCTCACGCTGCTGCACCAGACGAGCATCTTCGCCGGCCTGAGCCCGCGCGGCTTCCTCCTCCTGAACACCTCGAGGACGCTCGAGGAGCTGCTGGAGCACGGCCTCGCCGGCCCTGCCGCCGAGCTGCCCGCGGGTCACACCGTGACCGTGGCCGGCACCGAGCTGGCCCGCACCCACCTGGGCCGTCCGCTACCGAACGCCGGCCTGCTGGGCGCGTTCGCCGCGCTCACCGGGCAGGTCTCCCTGGCCTCGGTGAGCGATGCGATCCGCGGCCGGTTCGCCGGGGCGGTGGCCGCCGGCAACGTGGCCACCGCCGAGGCGGCGCACGAACAGGTCCTCACCACACTCGGAAGGCCGGCCGATGCGTAGTCAGATCGAGGGTTCCCAAGCGGTGGCGCAGGCCATCGCGCGCTGTCGTCCGCAGGTGATCGCGGCGTACCCCATCTCCCCACAGACCCACATCGTCGAGTCCCTCTCCGACCTGGTGCGCACCGGTGACCTCGAGGGCTGCGAGTACCTCATGGTCGAGTCGGAGTTCGGCGCGATGTCGGCCTGCATCGGCGCGGCGGCGGCCGGGACGCGGACCTACACCGCCACCTCCAGCCAGGGGCTGCTGTTCATGGCGGAGGCACTGTTCAACGCCTCCGGCCTGGGGCTGCCGACGGTGATGACCGTGGCGAACCGGGCCATCGGCGCACCGATCAACATCTGGAACGACCACTCCGACACCATGGCGATGCGTGACTCCGGGTGGATCCAGCTGTACGCCGAGTCGAACCAGGAGGCTGCCGACCTCCACCTCCAGGCCTTCCGGCTCGCCGAGCAGCTCGAGCTCCCGGTGATGGTGTGCATGGACGGGTTCGTCCTCACCCACGCCTTCGAGCCGGTCGACCTGCCCGAGCAGGCCGACGTCGACGCCTACCTCCCGCCTCGGGTGCCGCGACAGGCGCTCGACCCCGAGGAGCCGATGACGATCGGCGCGATGGTCGGGCCGGAGGCGTTCACCGAGGTCCGCTACCTGATGCACGCCAAGCAGGCCGCGGCGCTGGACATCATCCCGACGCTGGCCAGCGAGTTCGAGGAGCGCTTCGGCCGCTCCTCGGGCGGCCTGGTGCGCCCCTACCGCCTCGACGGTGCCGAGATCGTGGTCGTGGCGCTGGGCTCGATCCTCGGGACCATCCAGGACGTGGTGGACACCCTTCGCGAGGAGGGGGTGCCGATCGGCGTGCTCGGCATCGGGTGCTTCCGCCCCTGGCCGGAGGAGGAGGTGCGCGCGGCGCTCGCCTCCGCCCGGCAGGTCCTCGTGGTGGAGCGCTCCTTCGCGCCCGGCGTGGGCGGCATCGTCTCCCGCGACGTGCGGCTCTCGCTGAACGGTCTCGCTGCCGAGGTCTTCGAGGTGGCCGCCGGCCTCGGCGGGCGCCCCGTCACCCGCGAGTCGCTGCGCCGCCTGATCGCCGACGTCCGCGAGGGCCGGATGCCCGCGAACACCCTGCACTTCCTCGACCTCGACACCCAGGTCGTGCAGCGCGAGCTGCGCCGGCCCGGCACCGGTGTCCCGCCCGGGCCGCACGTCGACCACCTGACCCGCGAGTCCGGGAGGTAGGACCAGCGATGGCCTTCCAGGAGATCAAGCTCTACCAGACCGGCACCTTCGTCGCCGGGAACCGGCTGCTCGACCCCGCGCAGCGCACCGTGCAGGCCCGCACCGGCCGCTCGAACACCCTGACCTCGGGCCACCGTGCCTGCCGCGGCTGCGGCGAGGCGCTCGGCGCCCGCTATGTCCTCGACGCGGCGATGCGGGTCACGAAGGGCTCGATGGTCGCGGTGAACTCGACCGGGTGCCTGGAGGTCTTCACCACTCCCTATCCCGAGTCGTCGTGGCAGCTGCCGTGGTTGCACTCACTGTTCGGCAACGGCCCCGCCGTCGCGTCCGGGGTGGCCGCCGCGTTGAAGGCCAAGGGCCGCGAGGACATCCGGGTGGTGGCCCAGGCCGGTGACGGGGGCACGGTCGACATCGGCTTCGGCACGCTCTCGGGCATGTTCGAGCGCAACGACGACGTGCTGTTCGTCTGCTACGACAACCAGGGCTACATGAACACCGGCGTGCAGCGCTCGGGGGCCACTCCCCCGGCGGCCCGGACCGCGAACACCAAGGCCCTGGGCGCCGAGCCCGGCAACGTGTTCGGGCAGGGCAAGTTCGCGCCGTTGATCGCGATGGCGCACGAGATCCCTTATGTCGCCACCGCGACCGTCGCCGACCTGCACGACCTGGAGGCCAAGGTCGAGACGGCGATGGGGATGCGCGGGGCGCGCTACCTGCACGTGCTGGTGCCGTGTCCGCTCGGCTGGGGCGCCGACTCCTCGGAGACGATCCGTCTCGCCCGGCTCGCGAAGGAGTCCGGCATCTTCCCCGTGTTCGAGGCCGAGCAGGGCGACGTCACCGCGGTGTCGAAGCTCCGGCGGCAGGTGCCCGTGACGGAGTACCTCCGCCCCCAGAAGCGCTACGCCCACCTCTTCGGCGACCCCGGCCGCCCCGACATCGTCGAGCGGCTGCAGGCCAGAGCCGACCGCACCATCGCCCGGTTCGGGCTGCTCTCGGAAGGAGACCGGTGATGGACAAGCCCTTCGCCATCACGCTGGACGTCGGGTCCAGCAAGGCCAACCACACCGGCGCCTGGCGCACCGAGCGCCCGGAGTACACCCATCGGATGCCGCCGTGCAACAACGAGTGCCCGGCTGGAGAGAACATCCAGGCCTGGCTGTTCGAGGCCGAGTCCGGCGGTGCGGGCTACGAGCGCGCCTGGCGGGTGATGATGGAGGACAACCCGTTCCCCGCGGTGATGGGCCGGGTCTGCTACCACCCCTGTCAGACCGCGTGCAACCGGGTGCGTCTCGACGACGCGGTGGGCATCAACTCCGTCGAACGGTTCCTCGGCGACGAGGCGATCCGGCAGGGCTGGAAGGTCAGCGTCGACGTGCCGTCCAGCGGCATGCACGTGCTCGTGGTCGGCGCCGGTCCGTCCGGGCTGTCCGCCGCCTATCACCTGGCCCGCCGGGGCCACCACGTGACGATCAAGGACGCCGGCCCGCAGCCGGGCGGCCTGATGCGCTACGCGATCCCCCGCTACCGCCTCGACCGCGAGGTCCTCGACGCCGAGATCCAGCGGATCCTCGACCTCGGGGTCAAGCTGGAGCTGGAGACGCCCGTCGACGACCTGGTGGCCGAGCGTCACCGCTTCGACGCGGTCTTCCTCGCCGTCGGCGCCCCGATCGCCAAGAACGCCTACATCCCCGCGGGCTCCGCGGCCAGGGTGCTCGACGCGCTGGCGCTGCTGCGCGACGTCGAGACCGGTGGCACGCCGGTCCTCGGACGGCGCGTCGCGGTCTACGGCGGCGGAAACACCGCCCTGGACGCCGCCCGCACGGCGCGCCGGCTCGGCGCCTCGGAGGCGGTCGTCGTCTATCGGCGTACCCGCGACCGGATGCCCGCGCACGAATCCGAGCTGCAGGAGGCCCGCGACGAGGGTGTGAGGTTCAAGTGGCTGAGCACCGTCAAGCAGGTCGAGGCCGACCGGCTGCTCGTCGAGCGGATGGAGCTCGACGCGAACGGCTTCCCCCAGCCCACCGGCGAGGTCGAAGAGCTCGCCGCCGACTCGCTGGTGCTCGCGCTCGGCCAGGAGTCGGACCTCTCGCTGCTCGAGGGTGTCGACGGGCTGATCACCGACGACGGCCAGGTCGCGATCGGCCCTGACCGGATGACCGGTCTGCCCGGCGTCTTCGCCGGCGGCGACCTGACCATGGGGCGCTCGGTCACCGACGCGATCGGCCACGGCAAGGCCGCCGCCCGGCACATCGACGCCTGGTTGAAGGGCACCGTCGCTCCGCCGAACAACCGGCCCGAGCCGGCCTCCTTCGAGGCCCTGAACACCTGGTACTACTCAGACGCCCCGCGCACCCACCGGGACCTGCTCGACCGGGCCCGTCGCGAGTCGACGTTCGACGAGGTCGTGCAGGGGCTCGACGAGTCGACCGCGCTCTACGAGGCGCGGCGCTGCATGTCGTGCGGCAACTGCTTCGAGTGCGACAACTGCTTCGCGGTCTGCCCCGACAACGCGGTGCTGAAGCCGGGCACGGACGGCGAGCCGTATGTGATCGACCTCGACTACTGCAAGGGGTGCGGCCTGTGCGCCGCCGAGTGCCCCGCCGGCGCGATCCGGATGGTGCCCGAGGAGGTCTGACCCGAGCGTCCTGGGCCTCCCACCCGGTCGGCCTCGGTGCTCGATCCTGCCGAGACCCTCCCGCCCCCGGCGCCCTGCCCTGTGGCAGGAGATCGTGACCATTCCGTGACCACCGGAAACGCCGAGACCGATGCGAACAGGCGTTCGGCTGTCGGTGGTCACTGATCTACTAGACCCATGATCGAAGCAGTGGACGAGATGTCGATGGACGAGGTCCTCGACGCCGCCACCGCCCGCGCGACCGCGATCCGCGACGCCGAGACCGACCTCCTCGAGCTCGCCCACCAATGGGCCGTGCTCCACCACCCCGACCGCCTCAACCCCAAACAGTCGGCGCTGCCGGGCCGGGAGAAGGGCAAGCTGTTCGGCGGCAAGGGCACCCCCATGGTGAGCGACTTCGCCGCCGCCACGTTCGGGGCCCGGATCGGCCGGTCCTCCTACGCCGGCGCCCAGCTGATCGCCGACGCCCTCGACCTCCAGCACCGCCACCCCCAACTCTGGACCCGGGTCCAGGCCGGAGAGGTCCGCGCCTCCTACGCCCGCCACGTCGTGACCAAGACTCGCGAGCTGGAGCCCGAGGAGGCCGCGTTCGTCGACGCCGGTGTCGCCGAGTCCGCCGACGGCCGGATCCCCTGGTCCCGCTTCGAGGCCCTGGTCGAGGGCAAGGTCGCCCAAGCCGCGCCTGCCGCCGCGGCGGAGAAGGAACGGAAAGCGGCGACGGCCCGGTTCGCGAAGAAGACCCGCAGCGAGGCCCACGGGATGGCCTCCTTCCTCATCCGCGCCGACATCGCGACCATCAACGCCATCGACGCCGCCATCACCGCCCGCGCCGACAAGCTCGCCGAGGCCCGCCCCGACGACCCGCTCCTCAAGACCGACGACGACCGACGCGTCCACGCCGTCCTCGCCCTCGCGATCGGTGCCGACCCCGACACCGACGCCCAGACCGAGGTCAGTGACCTCCTCCCCGCGGTCCAGCTCCACATCCACTGCTACGGCGGCCGCGAAGGCGAAGGCATCGCCCGGGTCGAGGGCCACGGACCAGTCTCCGAGGCCTGGGTCCGTGACCTGCTCGGCCCCCGAGCCCGGTTCCGCATCCAACCCGTCCTCGACCTGGCCGGACAGGCCCCGGTCGATGCCTACGAGATCCCCGAGCGCCACCGCCAAGCCGTGCACCTGATGACCCCCGCCGATGTCTTCCCCTGGGGCTCGAACACCAGCCGACGCAAACAGATCGACCACACCGAACCCTGGCAACCAGACGGTCCACCCGGTCAGAGCCGGATCGGGAACTACGGCCCCCTGACCGCCTTCCACCACCGCCTCAAGACCCACGCCAACTGGGACGTCAAACAACCCTTCCCCGGCATCTACCTCTGGCGCGACCCCCACGGCGGCCACTACCTCGTCGACCACACCGGCAGCCGCCGACTCCCCAACACCAACGCCGCGTGAGGGCTAACGCCTGCGTCTGCGGAGCCAGACCGACGCGGTGACGAAGACCCACAGCGCGGTGCTCAGCCACCAGCTGGTCGCCCGGAACTCGGTCGCGCCAAGGACGACGGCCGCCACCGCAACTGCGGTGAGCACCCAGAGCGCCGGCAGCGAGGGGGTCCAGAGCGACTACGACCCCGCAGCCTGAGGCAAGAAGGCGGTATGCCGTTCCCCCGAAACGCGCGGGTCGCGGCAGATGCGTTCGTAGACGGACGGAGTGAAGTGCTCCAGCGAGTCGAGTCCGCGCCTCGACAACACCGCGTGGTTTGACTTTCCTCCGTCGAGATACCAGCGGGCAGCGGCCCGGGGGCTGAGCAAGGAGGTCTGCGACGCGCTGTCATCCAGGTTGGTGTGCGGGGTGAACGTGCACGGCTACTCCTGGGTTCAGCGACTGGTCACCCGGCGAAGGCTGGCGCGACGAACTCGCGGACGAGTCGGGCTTCGGTCACTTCATCTGGTGCTGGCCAGGCGATGAAGGAGAGGTACACGCGGACGATCCACTCACCGGCCAGTCGGGCGTCTCGCCCGTCGGGGGGTGCGCCCCCGAGCCAGCTGGCGGCCACGTTGATCAGAGGTGACGAGCCTTGCAGGAAGTCGCTGCTCCGGACGGTCTGGCGTACCCACCGGTGAACGGACTCGTCGGCGCGGAGCTCGCTCAGTCCGATGAGGATGGCTTCGCTGATTCGTTCGGCGCCCTCGAGCCCAGCAACGCCGGTCTCGATCCGGCGGCCGAGTGCGGCCGCTGCGTCAGTCATCACCGCGTCGAGGAGGGCCGTCTTGCCGCCCACGACCCGGTACAGCGTGGCTCGCGAGCAGCCGGCACGCCGCGCGACTGCCTCAGCCGTGAACTTGCCCGGCCCGCGCTCGAGGAGCTGTTCACGCGCCGCGGCGTAGATCGCCCTCGTCGCCGCTTCACGCCGGTCGCCGCCAGCGAGCCAGTCGAACCCGGTTCCCACCACACCCCCTGAGACGCTGTACCGATCTTGTCTCACAGTAGGACAGTCGGGGCTTCTCTGTCGCTGATTCCACGAACCCGGTCGGGGGCTGGTGAGACAGTACGGTGACGGACGCGAACGCACTGTGTCTCACCCTCGGCACACCCCTTGCCCCAAGGTTGTCAGGGCTGAACGATTCCCGGGTGAGCACTCCGATGGCATCGGCCCCGAACCTGGATCTCTTCGCCTCCGACGCCATCGCGGACCCGTACCCGCTGTACTCCCGGTTGCGCGAGCACGCCCCGATCCACCAGGTGCCAGGCACGACGTTCTACCTGGTCTCGACCGCGGACCTGGTCGAGGAGGCGGTGGGGCGCACCGACGACTTCTCATCGAACCTGCGCGCCATCTTGGTGCTCGGTCCCGACGGCCGGCCTGGCCGGTTCGCGATGGACCTCGGCGGAGCCATCGAGCAGGTCCTGGCCACGGCCGATGGCAGCGCTCACAGGGCGCATCGCAAGTTCGTCCTCCATGCCTTGGCAAAACGCATCCGCGTCCTCGAGACCGCCGCAGACGAGATCGCCGCGCAACTGTGGGCCGACCACGCACATGAGGGCAGGATCGACTGGGGCGCAGCCGTCGCCAACCGCCTCCCACCAGCCATCCTCGCCAAGCTCCTCGGAATGCCCGACGAGGAGGTTCCCCAGCTCCTCACGGCCGCCTACGAGAGCGTCGAGCTCCTTGGTGGACTCGCAACACCGCAGCGCATGGAGCAGCTTGTCAGTGCCACCTTCGGACTCCACGACTACCTCGAACGCACCCTGAACGCGACCGACCCCGGCGCCGACGGACTCTTCGGCGTCCTCGCCACAGCGCTCGACCGCGGCGACATCGAGCTCGGCACCGCCACGATGATCCTGATGCAGCTGGTCGGAGCCGGTGCCGAGACCACCGCCGGACTCATCGGCACCGCCGCCCGGTACCTCGCCCAGGATCCAGGACTCCAGGACGCCTTGCGTGCAGACGCCGCCCTCATCGACCCGTTCCTCGAGGAATGCCTGCGACTCGACCCACCGCTGCGCGGCCACTACCGGGTCGCCACCTCCGACACCGAACTCGGCGGAGTCACCATCCCGATCGGCAGCCACCTGCTCCTACTGTGGTCCTCCGCGAACCGCGACGCCACCCGCTACGACAACCCCGACCGCATCGACCTCGCTCGCCCAGGGATCCGCCAACACCTCGCTTTCGGCAAGGGCACCCACTTCTGCGTCGGCTCATCACTCGCACGCCTGGAGGCCACCGCGGCAGTCCGCACACTCCTGTCCAACACCAACACCTTCGCGCTCAACCCCAACACACCGCCCGTCTGGGTGAAGAGCGTCGTGGTCCGGCGAGCAGAGTCGCTGCCACTGACCTTCAACAAGTAGCGCCCGCACTCGACCGCGAGCAGTATCCGCTTGGCAGCGGGTTGACCTGACGATCACCGCCAACCGGATCTCGGCATGACGGCGCACGCTCGGGTCGCGGCATGAGCGGGCTCTGGTGGACGAGTTCCACGAAGGGTCCGCATATGACCTCGGCATCGCGCGCCCACGGGCGCCCGGCAATGCGTGTCCGTGGTCGCTCCGAGTCATCGGAGCGTTGCTGTCGGCAGACGGGCTGTTCCTGATGGTGCGCACGCTGGTTCGCTCCCAGCTTTCGAGGCGCGAGAAGTCCCCGGCACCCTCGTCTCCGATCTGACCGCGTCTCGGCAGACCGCCGCCCTGCACTGGGACGAGTGCCCTCGAAACGCCACCCGATCGCCCGAGGGCATGTGGGTTGAGCCGATGCTCAGACCTGCGCGCCGCGCTCGGCGAGCGCCGTCGCCGGGTCGATCGCCTCGCCGGCGGGCGTGCGCACCTCGAGGTGCAGGTGGGGTCCGGTCACGTTGCCGGTGGCGCCCACGGCACCGATCTGCTGGCCTCGCTGGAGCAGGTCGCCGTCGGAGACGTCGAGGCGCGAGAGGTGGCTGTACCAGGTCTCGCTGCCGTCGGGGTGGGTCACCTCGATCTTGAGCCCGTAGGCGCCGGCGGTGCCCGCGAAGGTGACCGTGCCGGCGTCCACCGTGACCACCGGCGTGCCGGTGGGGGCGGCGAAGTCGAGACCGGTGTGCGACGTGGCCCAGTACTCGCCGGTCTGGCCGAAGACGGCGGTGAGCCGGTAGTCGGTCACCGGCAGCACCCACGGGGCCGCGATGCCCGGGGGCGGGCTCGTGGGTGGGGTCACCAACATGACCCGAGCCGACTGCATCACCGACCGCGTCACCGCCCGCTCCTGGGCGCTCAGCGGGGCGTCGCCCTGCATCGCCGGCGAGCCCTCGAACCGGGTCCGGCTCGGTGCGGCGACCGGAGCCGAGCCACGGGGCGTCGCCTGCGCCTTCTCTGCCCCGGCAGCCGGGGACGGCCGGCCGGGGTTGCCGGCCGGCTTCGCGGCGGACACATCCGGCCGCTCCGGGCGTGGCTTGTCCTCGGTCCGGTCCACGGAGCCCCTGGACCTCGTCGTCGCGGGCGACCGCACGCCGGACGCACCGGGCTGCTCCGCCGGCACCGCGAGGACGGGCGCCTCGGCCGCGTTCGCATCCGCGACAGTCGTGGGGTCGGGCGCGTCGAGCGCGTCGTACTGCAGCCAGCTCAGCGCCAGGACGCCGCAGAGCACGGCGACGATCGCGGCACCGACCCACCAGCTGGCCCAGAACGGAGGCAGGCTCGGCGGCGGAGGCCCCACGGGGGGCTGACCCGTCGACGGGTGCGGAGACGACACTGGCGGTCCTCGGATCGAGTGAGCTGGCTTCGCGCTCTCTATCGGCTCCGAGCGCCGGCACCTGACGGGTTCGGCGGGTTGACCGTCAGCGGGCGGTCGACTCCCGGGCCCGGTCCAGCGCCAGCAGTACGACGCCGCGGAGCGCGGCGTCGGCGCCGAGCGCCCCGGGCACGACCCGGGCCGGGCCGCCGTGCAGGGCCCGCTGCCGCAACGAGGCGACGATCCCGGCGCGCAGCTGGTCCGGGGCGGCGATCAACGAGCCGGACAGCACCACCAGTCGCGGCGCGGTGATCGCGGTCACCCACGACACCGCGGTGCCCAGCACCCGCCCGGCGTCCCGCACCGCCTCGGCGACGGCGGGCTCGTCGGCCTGCTCCGCGAGCAGGGCGTAGGTCGGTGTGCCCGGTCGGCGCGGCAGCCGCCGCCCGGTGCGCGCCTCGATCTCACGGCGCACGGCCGGACCGGAGGTCAGCGTCTCGACGCAGCCGCGCCGGCCGCAGCCGCATCGCCGCTCGGCTCCTGGCCAGGCGCAGTGACCGAGCTCGCCGGCCGTGCCGTCGACCCCCTCCACCAGGTGGTCGGCCTCGACCACGGCGGCGCCGACGCCCTCGTCCTCGAAGACCAGCACCACGTCGGGCTCGCCGACGGCGGCACCCTCGCGGTGCTCGGCGATGAGGGACGCCTGGGCGGCACCTCGCACGATCACCGGCACCTGGGCGTCCGATCCGATCGCGGCGGACACGAGCCCGGCGACGGGAACGTCTCGCCAGCCCAGGTTCGGGGCCAGCACGCAGGAGCCGCTCGCCGGATGCACCAGACCGGTGACGCTCACCCCGACGGCGTGCAGTCGCTCGAGGCCCCCACGCTCGGCCAGCAGCCGCTCGAGCTCGCCGACCAGGCCGGCGACCAGCTTCTCCGCGGGCCGGCGCGCGGAGCGGCCCTCCGGGTGCACCTCCTGCACCACCACGGCGTTGCCGAGCAGATCGGCCAGCATAATCCGAGTCCGGCCGACGCCGATCTCGAGGCCCGCGACGTAGGCCCGGTCCGCGGCGTACTCGACGAGCACGGCGGGGCGGCCGCCGCTGCGCTCGGCGGGCTGGATACCGGCCTCCCGGGCGATCCCGTCGGTCATCAGCCGGGCGACGATCGTCGACACGGTCTGCTTGGCGAGGCCGGTGCTGCGGGCCAGTGCCGGCCGGGTCGTGGGGCCGCTGTGACGCAGCTGCTCGACCACCAGCCGGGTGTTCGCCTCGCGCAGCGAACCCGAGCCCTGAATCCTGCCCACGATCGGCAGCGTACGGCAGATTCGCGTGCTAGGTTGAGGTTCGTCTAAGTCGTGGACTAACCAGTTGGAGGCCTTCCATGTCCGAGCACCTGACGCCGACTCCCGCGGACCACTTCACCTTCGGTCTGTGGACCGTGGGCTGGACCGCCCGCGACCCCTTCGGTGAGGCCACCCGGGCCCCGCTCGACGCCGTCGAGGCCGTCCACAAGCTGGCCGAGCTGGGCGCCTACGGCATCACCTTCCACGACGACGACCTGATCCCCTTCGGCAGCGACGACGCCGAGCGGCAGCGGCGCATCACCGCGTTCCGCGAGGCGCTCGACGGCACCGGGCTCAAGGTCCCGATGATGACCACCAACCTGTTCACGCACCCGATGTTCAAGGAGGGTGCGCTCACCGCCAACGACCGCGGCGTGCGCCGGTTCGCGATGCGCAAGGTGATGCGCAACCTCGACCTCGCCGCCGAGCTGGGCGCCCACACCTACGTCTTCTGGGGCGGACGCGAGGGCTCGGAGACCGAGACCACCAAGGACGTCGCGGCTGCGCTGGACCGGATGCGCGAGGGCCTCGACACCCTCCAGCAGTACTGCCTCGACAACGGCTACGACATCCGCTTCGCCCTCGAGCCGAAGCCCAACGAGCCCCGCGGCGACATCCTGCTCCCGACCGTCGGCCACGCGCTCGCCTTCATCAACACCCTCGAGCACGCCGACCGGGTCGGCCTGAACCCCGAGGTCGGTCACGAGCAGATGGCGGGCCTGAACTTCGTGCACGGCATCGCCCAGGCGCTGTGGCAGGGCAAGCTGTTCCACATCGACCTCAACGGTCAGCGCGGCATCAAGTACGACCAGGACCTGATCTTCGGCCACGGCGACCTGATCAACGCGTTCTTCCTCGTCGACCTGCTCGAGAGCGGCGGCTACCAGGGCCCCCGCCACTTCGACTACAAGCCGCTGCGCACCGAGAGCTACGACGGTGTCTGGCGCAGCGCCGCTGCCAACATGCGCACCTACCTGCTGCTCAAGGAGCGGGCCGCCGCGTTCCGCGCCGACCCCGAGGTGGTCGAGGCCCTCGAGGCCGCCCAGGTGCCGGAGCTGGCCCAGCCGACCCTCGCCGCCGGCGAGTCCTGGCGAGACCTGGCCGCCGACCGCGCCGCCTTCGAGGACTACGACACCGAGACGGCCGGCGCGCGGTCGGTGGGGGCGGTCCGGCTCGAGCAGCTCGCGATCGAGCACCTGCTCGGCGCCCGCTGATCCGATGCCGCTCGTCGCCGGGGTCGACTCCTCGACCCAGTCATGCACGGTGGTGGTCCGCGACGCGGTCACCGGGGCGCTGGTGCGCCACGGCCGCGCCCCGCACCCCGCCGGGTCCGAGGTCGACCCCCGCGCCTGGGAGGCCGCGCTCTACGAGGCCGTCGCGGCCGCCGGCGGCCTCGACGACGTCGCCGCGATCGCGGTGGGTGGGCAGCAGCACGGCTACGTCTCGCTCGACGAGCGTGGCGAGGTGGTCCGCCCTGCGCTGCTGTGGAACGACACCCGCTCCGCCCCCCAGGCGCGCGACCTCGTCGACGAGCTGGGGGCCGAGGAGTGGGCCAGGTCCACCGGGCTGGTGCCGGTGGCGTCGTTCACCATCACCAAGGCCCGCTGGGTCGCCGAGCACGAGCCCGAGAACGCCGCTCGCACCGCCGCGGTCTGCCTGCCGCACGACTGGCTCACCTGGCGGCTGCGCGGAGGCGGCGACCTGACCGCGCTCACCACGGACCGCAGCGACGCCAGCGGCACCGGCTGGTTCGACCCGCAGACGGTCACCTACCTGCCGGAGCTGGTGCGTCGCGGCATCGGCCACGACCTGGTGCTCCCACGGGTGCTGGCGCCCTCCGAGTCCGCCGGTACCGCGACCACCATCGCGCCCGGGGCCTTGGTGGCGGCCGGCGCCGGGGACAACGCGGCCTCCGCCCTCGGCCTCTCCGCCGGGGTCGGCGACGTGGTGCTCAGTGTCGGCACGTCCGGCGTCGCGTGTGCGGTGTCCGAGACCGCCGCCAACGACCCCACGGGCACCGTGGCCGGGTTCGCCGACGCGACCGGCCGCTACCTCCCGCTGGTGGCGATGCTGAACGCCGCGCGGGTGCTCGACGCCACCGGCTCGATGCTGGGCGTGGACCACCAGGCGCTGTCGGACCTTGCCGCACGCACGGCTCCGGGGGCCGACGGACTGGTGATGGTGCCCTACCTCGAGGGCGAGCGCACGCCGAACCGGCCGGATGCGGCCGGCTCCCTGCACGGCATCACGCTCACCAACCTCTCCCCCGCCCACCTGGCCCGCGCGGCCGTCGAGGGCGTGCTGTGCGGCCTCGCCGACGGCCTGGACGCCCTGCGTGGCCAGGGGGTCGAGGTACGCCGGGTGCTCCTGGTCGGCGGCGGCGCCAAGTCGCGGGCGCTCCGCGAGTCCGCACCCCAGGTGCTCGGCTGTGACGTGCTCGTGCCTCCGGAGTCGGAGGCTGTCGCCGACGGCGCGGCCCGGCAGGCGGCCTGGGCGCTCTCGGGTGCGGCCGAGCCCCCCGCGTGGGAGCTGGGCGAGCCGGAGCGCTACGCCGCGGACCCGGTGCCCCGGATCCGGGCCCGCTACGCGGAGGCACGCGAGGCGGTGCTCGACCGGTGCTGAGTCCGACGGGTGAGCAGGTCGAGCTGGCCTACGGCGAGCTGAGCGCCACCCTCACCGAGGTCGGCGCGTCGCTGCGCCGGCTGCAGCACCGCGGCCACGACCTGGTGCGTGGCTTCGGCGCCGACGAGATCGCACCGGCCTTCAGCGGCGCGGTGCTCGCGCCCTGGCCCAACCGGGTGCGCGACGGCCGCTACCGGTTCGCGGGGCGCGAGCACCAGCTCGCCCTCAGCGAGCCCGAGCGCCATACCGCGCTGCACGGGCTGGTCCTGTGGGAGGCCTGGTCGCTGCTCGACCGCTCCACCTGCTCGGTGACGTGGGGACACCGGTTGTTCCCCCGGCCGGGCTATCCGTTCCGGCTGGACCTCGAGGCCACCTACACCCTGGGCGAGCAGGGCCTGCGGCTCGATCTGGCCGCCACCAACGTCGGCGCCGACGCGGCGCCGTACGGCTGCTCGATCCACCCCTACCTGGTGGCCGGCCCCGGGACCGTCGACGACTGGACCCTGCACCTGCCGGCCGCCACCGTGCTCGACGTCGACCCGGAGCGGCTGCTGCCCACGGGCCGACGCCCGGCGGGCGAGCTGGGTCTGGACTTCACCGAGCCGCGAGTGCTCGGCCCGATCTTCGCCGACCACGCCTTCACCGACCTCGAGCGGGACAGCCGCGGCCGGGCCCGTGCCACCCTGCTCACGCACGACGGGAGCGGCGTGGCCATGGAGTGGGGCCCCGAGCTCCCCTGGGTCCAGGTGCACACCGCCGATCGCCCCGAGCCGGCGCTGAACCGCACCGGGCTCGCGCTGGAGCCGATGAGCTGCCCACCGGACGCCCTGTCCTCCGGCGAGGACCTCGTGGTCCTGCGGCCCGGCGAGCGACACAGCGCGTGGTGGGTCATCGCGCCGGTCCTGCCCTGAGGGCAGGACCGGCTCTCACCGTCCCCTGAAGGTCAGGAGGTGAGCTTGCGACGCAGCCACGCCAGCTGACGGTCGCGCTGGAACGCCTCTCCGCCCTCGTGGTCGTTGAACTCGTAGACCTCGATGTCCTTGGGTCCGGCGTAGGAGTTGTAGGCGGCGAACACCGTCGTCGGCGGGCAGATGCGGTCCATCAGCGCGACCGAGAACAGCGCCGGGGCGGTGGCCCGTCGGGCGAGCACGGCGCCGTCGAAGTAGGCCAGCGTCGCGAATGCCTGGTCGACCCGGTCGCGGTGCGCGGCCAGATAGCGACTCAGCTCGAGGTAGGGGTCGCTCTGGGCGATCCGTGCCGCCCGGGGGAAGTCGCACAGGAACGGTACGTCGCAGAGCACCGCGGCCACCGGCGTCGGAGCGAGCGCAGCGGCGGCCAGGGCGAGCCCGCCGCCCTGGCTGACCCCGGAGACGACGACCCGCCGTCGGTCCACCAGGTCGTGCTCGCTCAACGCCGCGACGGCGTGCACGGCGTCGGCAAAGGCTCGCCGGTAGTAGAAGGCGCGGGGGTCCTCCAGGCCTCGGGTGAGGAAGCCGGGCTGGGCCGGACCGCCGGTTCCGGACGGGTCGCCGGTCGCCCCGACCGTCCAGCCGCTCCCCTGCCCGCGGGTGTCGACGACCAGATGGGCGTAGCCGGCCGTGGCCCAGAAGACGTGCTCGTGCGGGAGTCCACGGCCGCCGTTGTAGCCCTGGAACTGCACCACGCCCGCCAGGGTGCCGGAGCGGAGCGCGGCGGCCGGCAGGTGCAGCCAGGCCCGGACCGGGTGGCCGGCGAACCCGCCGAAGGTGACGTCGAAGGTCTCGACGGCGAGCAGTCCGTTGTCCACCTCGGTCAGCTCGACCGGTCCGCCTCCCTGGGCCAGCGTGGCCTGCCAGAACTGCTCGAGATCGTCGGGAACCGGCAGGTCCGGGTGGTAGGCACGAGCCTGCTCCAGCGGCCAGTCGTACTGCATCAGGGGCTCTCGACGACGACCGTCGGCACCAGCTCCCGTTCGGCGCCAGGCTCGCGCACGGCGCCGACCAGCTCCAGCTCCAGCGTGGCACGGATGTCGGCACTCGAGGCGCCCACCCGCAGCTCTACGGCCCCCGGCTCGACCAGCCGGACCAGGTCACGTCCGGTGAACGAGGTGAGGTCGGCGTGCAGGGTGAACCCGACCCGCCGCCGCTCGCCGGGGGCCAGGTCGACGCGGGCCGCCGCGACCAGCTGCTGCACCGGTCGCACCACCGATCCGGCGACGTCGTGCAGGTAGACCTGGACGACCTCCGAGACCGACCGGTCCGCGTCGTTGCGGAGCTCGACGGTCAGCTCGGTGCAGCCGTCGGTGGGCCACTGCGCGCCGGTGGTCGAGACGACCTCGCCCCAGGTCGCCGACGCATAGCCGAGACCGTGGCCGAACGGGAACAGCGGGGTGGGGTCGACGACGGTGACCTCGCTGCGTTGACCGAGGGCCGAGGCGAGGTAGGTCGACGGCTGCGTGGAGCCCGCTCCAGGGAAGCTCACCGGCAGCCGGCCGCCGGGGTTGACCCGCCCGGTCAGCACGTCGGCGAGCGCCTGGGCGCCCTCCTCGCCGGGGAAGAACCCGCAGACCAGCCCGGCCAGCCGCGACACCTGACGGCTCAGGTCGTAGGGGCGCCCGACCAGCAGCACCGCGACCACGGGGGTGCCGGTCGCCAGCAGCGCCTCGAGCAGCTCCTCCTGGCGTCCGGGCAGCCGCAGGTCGGCGACGTCGCAGCCCTCACCGGAGGTCCCGTTGCCGAACAGCCCCGCCTGGTCGCCCAGCACCGCGACGCACACGTCGGCACCGGCGGCTGCCGCCACGGCCTCGGCGATGTCCGCATCGTCTGCGGTGACCACCGAGCCACCGGCCGCATAGCTGACCTCGTGGGTGTCCGAGAGGGCCTCGCGCAGGGTCCGGATCTCGACTCCGCGCTCGATGCCGTCGTAGTGGACCAGCACGTGCATCGGGAACGAGTAGCACCCGAGCATCGCCTGGAAGGTGTCGGCGCGAGGGCCGACCACGGCGAGCCGGGCCCGGCTCGCCAGCGGCAGGGTGCCGTCGTTGGCCAGCAGCACCACCGAGCGGCGGGCCAGCTCGAGCGCGAGGGCCCGCGACTCGGGCTCGTCCAGCTCGACGTCGGCAGCCTCTGCCGGCGCCCAGTCGGGGTCGAGGAGGCCCAGCTCGCACTTCTGCCGCAGCACCCGCTCCAGTGCCCGGTCCACCAGCTTCTCGTCGAGGGTGCCGGCGGCCACGGCCGCCAGCAGCGGCTCGGTGTAGACGTTCGGCGAGGGGAGCTCGACGTCGATTCCGGCGCTCAGGGCCAGCCGCGCGGCGTCCTCGTTGGTCTCGGCGACCTTGTGCAGCGTGCGCAGAAAGGCGATCGAGAAGTAGTCGGCGACCACCGTGCCGTCGAAGCCCAGCGTCTCGCGCAGGAGGGTGGTGAGCAGCGAGGGGTCGGCCGCGGCGGGCACCCCGTCGGTGTCGGTGTAGGAGTTCATGACCGATCGGGCCCCGGCGCGAAGCGCCATCTCGAACGGAGGCAGCACCACGTCGGCCAGCTCCCTGGGGCCCATGCCCACTGGAGCCAGGTTGCGCGCCGCCCGCGACGAGGCGTAGCCGGCGAAGTGCTTCAGGGTGGCGACCACGCCACTGGACTCGAGGCCACGGACGTAGGCACTGCCGGTGAGACCGACCAGGAAGGGGTCCTCACCCATGGTCTCCTCGACGCGGCCCCACCGCAGGTCGCGCACCACGTCGAGCACCGGTGCCAGTCCCTGGTGCACCCCGAGACGGCGCATGCTCGCGCCGATCCGGCGACCCATCTGCTCCACCAGGTCGGGGTCGAACGAGGCGGCCCAGCACAGGGGGCTGGGGTAGACCGTGGCGCGCCACGCGGCGAGGCCGGTGAGGCACTCCTCGTGCACCTGGGCCGGGATGCCGAACCGGTTCGCCGACTGGACCTGGCGCTGCCGCTCGGCGAGGGCGCGCAGGCCATCGGCGGGCTCGACCGGTTCGGTCCCGAACGGGCGGGTGAGCTGGCCCAGCCCGTCGGCGATGACCTCGTCCCACGGACGGGCGGGCCCCATCGCGTCGCGGAGCATCGGAGCCATCTCCCCGCGCTCGGGGTCGACCCCCCACACCCCGGAGAGCTGGGCGACCTTCTCCGCCAGCGTCATCCGCGGGATCAGGTCGGCGACACGGCTCGCCACGGAGGCGGAGGGGTCCCGCCAGGTCTCGGTCATCGGCGGTCTCCTCGTACGGCGGTGGACTGGCGCACCACGAGTGTGGTGTCCAGGGTGAGGTGGATCTGCGGCAGCTCCTCGCCGCGGATCTGGGCGATCAGCATCCGCGTCGCCTCGCGCCCCATCTGGCGGATCGGCTGCTCGACCGTGGTCAGGGCCGGCTGGGCCAGCGCCGACTCCGGGATGTTGTCGAAACCCACGACCGAGAGCTGTCCGGGCACCTTGATGCCCAGCTCGGCGGCCGCCTCGAGCGTGGCCAGCGCCGAGAGGTCGTTGGCGGCGAAGATCGCCGTCGGCGGGTCGGACACGGTCAGCAGGGCCCGGGCAGCCGCCCTGGCCGGCTCCGGCTCGAACGCACCCGGTTGCAGGAGGGTCTCGTCCACCGCGAGCCCCGCGGCGGCGAGGGCCTGGCGGTAGCCCTGCTCCCGGAGATGGGCCGAGAGCAGGTCCGGGCGGCCGGTGACCATGCCGATCCTGCGGTGGCCCAGCTCCAGCAGGTGCTCGACGGCCAACCGCCCACCCTGGAGGTTGTGCGCGGTCACCGTGGCCAGGCTCGAGGAGCCGGTGTGCGGGTCGACCGCCACGACGGGGCCGTCGTAGTGGACGTCGGTGACCGTCGGGGTGACCAGCACGGCGCCGTCGACCAACGTGCCCATCACCCGGGAGAGGTAGCGCCGCTCCCAGCCGACGTGCTCGTCGACCCGGCCACCGGCGGAGTAGGCGACGAGCTCGTAGCCGGTGCCGTGGACCGCGTCCGCGGCACCCTTGAGCACCTCGGTGCTGAACGGTTCGAAGTCGGCCACCAGCACGCCGATCACGTCGGTGCGGGTGTTGCGCAGGCTCCGGGCCACCAGGCTCGCCTCGTAGCCGAGCCGCTCGATGACCGAGGTGACGTGGTCGAACGTCTCGCTCGCCACGCCGTAGCGGCCGTTGATCACCTTCGACACCGTCGAGACCGAGACACCCGCCTCCGCGGCGACCTGCTGCATGGTCACCCGGCCGCTGGGGCGCGGGCGCTCCGGCCGGCCGTTGACCGCCGGCGTGCTCGTCTTCATCTGTGTCCTTCCCGAAAGCGGGCGGTCAGCCCTTGACCGCGCCCTGGAGCCCGTTGACGATGCGCTTCTGGAGCGCGAGGAACAGGATCAGGGCGGGGATCATCGCGAGGCTGGTGAACGCCAGCACGCCCGCGGTGTCGGCCGAGTGCTCGGTCGAGTAGTCGGCCACTCCGAGCGGCAGCGTACGCATGTCCTCGCGCAGCAGCAGCAGCGGCAGCAGGTAGGCGTTCCACGACCCGACGAACGCGAGGACACCCACGGTGATCAGCCCAGGCGTCGACAGCGGCAGCGCGATCCGCCAGAACACCCCGACGCGGGAGGCACCGTCGATCATCGCGGCCTCCTCCAGTTCCTTGGGCAGGGCCATCAGGAAAGGACGCAGGATCACCACGGTGATCGGCAGCGCGAACGCCGCCTGCGGCAGCGCCACGCCCCACCAGGAGTTGCCCAGCTCGAGGTTGCGAGTGACCAGGATGAACAGCGGGATGATCGCCACCGCCGCCGGGAACAGCAGGCCGAGCACGAACACCATGAACAGCGGCTCGCGCAGCTTGAACTGGTAGCGCGCCAGCGGGTAGGCCGCCATCACCCCGGCCAGCACCGCGATCACCGTGGTGACCACCGCGATCACCGAGGAGTTGAGCGCGTAGCGCCAGAACGCCTCGTTGCTGAGCACGTTCGTGTAGTTGGAGGTCACCCACGGATCCGGCAAGCCGGCCGGGTCCCGGGCCAACTGCTCGTTGCTCCGGAAGCCACCCAGGGCACCGTAGAGGACCGGCCCCAGGGTGAGCGCCACCACGACCGCGGCCAGGGCGTAGACCAGCGGCCCGCCCCCGCCGAAGGTCCTCATCTTCTGCCGGCTCATCGGGCCCTCCTCATCGCGCTTCCTTGGTGTCACGGCGCAGCACGAACACCTGGTAGACCAGCGCCATCACGAACGCGATGACGAAGAGGATCACCGAGGCGGCACCCGCGATGCCGTAGTTGCCACGTCCGGTGCCCTGGTTGATCAGGTAGGTCGCCATCGTGGTCGTGGCGTTGGCCGGCCCACCGTGGGTGAGCACCCAGACCATGTCGAAGAGCTGCAGGGAGCCGATCATCGACAGGAACATCCACGTGCGGATCGTGGGCCCCAGCATCGGGATCGCGATGCGGCGCTGCACCTGCCACCACGAGGCGCCGTCGATCTGGGCCGCTTCGTAGAGGTCGTCGGGCACGCTCTGCAGCCCGGCCATGAACAGCAGCACCGCCATGCCGAGGTACTTCCAGGTCAGCACGACGAAGAGCGTCGCCAGCGTGAGGTCCGGAGTGCCGAGGAAGCCCTGCTCCGGAGGGGTGAGGCCAACTGCCTTGATCAGGCCGTCGATCACGCCGTACTCCGGCTGGAGCAGCTGGAACCAGACGACGCCGGCGATCACCTCGGCGACGACGTACGGCACGAACACGATCGTCCGCAGCAGCCCGCGGAAGCGGATCTTGCGGTTCAGCAGGAGCGCGATGCCGAGCCCGAGGGGCAGCTGCACCGCCAGCGAGGCGAACACGATGATGAAGTTGTGCATCACCGCGCCGGTGAACACGTCGTCGCCCAGCACCAGCTCGTAGTTGCGCCAACCGACGAACTTGTCCATCGGTCCGAATCCGCGCCAGGAGTAGAACGACATCCGCGCCGCCGAGATCACCGGCCAGAGCACGAACGTGGCCATCAGCGCCAGGGCCGGCGTCACGAAGACGACGATCTCCAGTCGCTGCCGCCAGCCCGTGCCCGGCCGGGGGCCGGTCACCCGGCGCGAGGTGGACTCGCGCCGGGTGACCGTCTCGCTGGGAACGGGTGCCACCGCCGTGGCGCCACGCTCAGGGGTCACAGTTCGCTCACATCTCCATGTCGGCGGCCTGCTGCGTGGCGTCGACGATGTCCTCCGGGGAGGCCTTGTCGGCGAACAGCAGCGCGATCGCCTCGTTCATGGCGCCACCCACGGAGGTGCCGAACGCGGTGTCGAAGTAGAGCTGGACGAACGGGGCCTCGTCACGCACCTTCAGCAGCTCGGCCAGGGCCGGGTCGGACACCGAGCCGCTCGCGGCCGGGTTGGTCGGCAGACCCATGTCGTTCTCGGCGAAGCCGATCTGCACCTCGTCGGAGAGGAGGTACTTCACCAGATCCACGGCAAGGTCGGGGGCCTCCTGGGAGACCGCCCAGGCGTCACCGCCGCCGAGCTGGGCGGACGGGTCACCGGCGCCACCCTCGACCGCGGGGAACGGGAACCAGCCGGTCTTCTCGCCCAGGCCCTCGCCGTCGTCGGTGAGGCCCTGCATGACACCGGGCTCCCAGTGGCCGGCGAGCTCCATGGCGACCTTCTCGGTGGCGAGCAGGCCGGAGGCGGAGGTCGCGCCCTCCTGGGCCGGGGTGGTGAGGAAGCCGGCGTTGAACGGCTCGGTGTCGATCAGCTCGGCCAGCTCCTCGCCCGCCTGGACGAAGCAGGCGTCACCGAAGTCGAGGCTGGTCACCGCCTCCTTCAGCACGTCCTCGGAGCAGGAGCGCAGCGCGGTGTAGTACCAGTAGTGCGCGGCCGGCCACTGGTCGCCGGCGCCCACGGAGATCGGGGTGATGTCGGCGGCCTTGAGCTTGTCGATGACGTCGTAGAGCTCGGTCATCGTGGTCGGCGGGGCGTCGATGCCGGCCTTGTCGAACAGGTCGGTGTTGTACCAGAAGCCGACGACCCCGACGGAGAACGGCAGGGCGTAGGTCTGGTCGTCGACGGTCCAACCGGCGACGGAGCCACCGAGCTTGGCGATCTCGTCGGCGGCGTCATCGGTGAGGTCGCGCACGAGGCCGGCCTCGACGTGGTCGGCACCCTCGCCGCCACCACGCTCCATGTAGATGTCGGGCAGGTCGCCGCTCTGGAAGGCGGCGTCGAGCTTGTCGACCATGTCCTCATGCGCCATGGCGCTGATCTCGACGTTGACGCCCTCGTGCTCGGCTTCGAAGTCCTTGGCGACCTGCTCGTAGTAGCCCTTGCCGGGCTCGTTGTTGGAGTTGTGCCACCACGTGATGGTGGTCTCCCCGCCTTCGTTCGATCCCTCGTCGCCGTCGTCGCTGCCGCAGGCAGCCACGGTCAGCAGGACCCCGGCACAGAGCGCGCCGACGACCGCCCGTCCTCGAGTGTTCCTACGCATCCCCTTGTGTCCCTTCAGTCAGCCACGCCTTTGGAGTGACGTGGACCACACGTGAGCACCCTTGCTGATGACGCTAGCGCGTGTCAATCGTTGTCGATATCGTTTTCCAAGTGACCTGGCTCGCTTTTGCGCCAGGCGGTCGATCAGACGGGAGAACCGGCATGCCCACCGCCAGCAGCACCGCCACCACCGGCTCGAGGCGCGGCCTCGAGCACCGCTGGCACGAGGCCACGCTCACCGTTCGCGGCCCCGGCGGGGAGCCGCTGGCCGACGCCGAGGTGGGACTCGAGCAGGTGCGGCACGCGTTCGCGTTCGGCAACATCGGCTTCGACTTCGTCGGCCTCGCGAACGAGACCAGCGCCCCCGACCACAACGTCTTCGGTGGGGCCGAGCCACAGGAGGCCGCGGGCCTGGTCGACCTGTGGCTCGACGTCTTCAACACCGCGACGCTGCCGTTCTACTGGGCCGGGTTCGAGCCGATGCCCGGCCACCCGGACACCCGACGGCTGCTCCGGACCGCCCGCTGGTTCCGCGACCGGGGTGTCGACCTGAAGGGCCACCCGCTGGTCTGGCACACCCTGGCGCCCGACTGGTTGGCCGGACTCTCCGACGCCGAGGTCGAGACCACCCTCCGAGCCCGGGTCACCCGGGAGGTCTCGGACTTCGCGGGCCTCGTCGACACCTGGGACCCGATCAACGAAGTCGTGATCATGCCGGTCTTCGACAACGAGCAGGCCACCAACGCCGTCACCCGTCTCTGCCGCGACATCGGCCGGATCCCGATGGTGCGACTGGCCTTCGAGACCGCCCGTGAGGCGAACCCGTCGGTGCGACTGGTGCTCAACGACTTCGACCTCTCGACGGCCTACGAGTGCCTGATCGAGGGGGTGCTCGAGGCGGGGATCGCCGTCGACGCCATCGGCCTGCAGACCCACATGCACCAGGGCTACTGGGGCGAGGAGCGGACCCTCGCGACGCTGGACCGGTTCGCCCGCTACGGGCTGCCCCTCCACCTCACCGAGACCACGCTGCTGTCCGGCGACCTGATGCCGGCTCACATCGAGGACCTCAACGACTACCAGGTGCCCTCGTGGCCGTCGACGCCGGAGGGCGAGGCGAGGCAGGCCGACGAGGTGGTGCGGCACTACACGACCCTGCTCTCGCACCCGGCGGTCGAGGTGATCAACTACTGGGGCCTGACCGACCGAGGGTCGTGGCTGGGGGCACCCGCCGGGCTCGTGCGCGCCGACGGCACGCCCAAGCCGGCGTACCACGCCCTGCGCGGTCTGGTGAAGGACGAGTGGTGGCTCTCCCCCACCACCTGGCGCACCGACGCCGAGGGCCGCCTCACCGTCCGGGGCTGGGCCGGGGACTACCTTGTCCGGGCCTCCGGCGCGAGCACCGGCTTCTCGCTCGATCCCGCGCAGCCGGCTGTCGAGGCGCGCCTCGGCCGGAGTTAGCGGGGGTCGTTCTCGTAGCTGCCCGCGGGCGGAGCCCGCGTCCCGCCCGGCGCCGCCATGCTTGAATCGGCGTGTGGGCCTGTTATCTCAGACGATCCGATCGAGGAGGGGTGCGTGACCAGCGAGGCACTGCCCGACTCTCTGGCCGAGCTCGTCGCCACCGCCGTGCACCGCGACGGCGGGGTCAGCAGCAGCCGGGCGCGGCAGCTGCGCTGGGTGGCCGGGGAGCTGGCGCGGTTCGCCCGCGGGGCCACCGACGGCGCTCTCCTCCCCCACGCGCCCGCCGGCTGGCTCGACGCGACCCTGGTCGCGGCGTACCTCGCGGCGGCCGACGCCGGTGCGCTGCGCACCCGAGGCGCGCCGGCACGCCCCTCTCCCGACGCGACCCGGCGGGTGCGCCGTGCCTGCCTGCGGCTGTTCGCCCAGGCGGCCGGCTGCGCCGACCCGGTGACCGACACCGTGTCGCTGCCGGTGCCTCGAGAGCGGGTCGCCGACACACCGGCCAGGATCGCGCTCGCGCTGTGGGCCGGACGTGCCTCGCCCGCCGGAGCGCGGCCCGGCCAGGTGCGGGCCGCCGCGATGGCGGTCCTCGTGCACGAGGCGGGCCTGCGCAGCGGCGAGCTGGCGGCACTCACGCCCGAGGACGTCGACCTGGCCGCCCGCACGCTGGACTACCAGCCCCGGCCGCCCGCGACGAGGACGCCACCACCTCGCGTGCAGGTGCCGCTGTCGCACCGCGCCTGCGAGCTGCTGCGCCGCTGGCTCGAGGTCCGGGCCGAGCTGGTGGCCCAGGCCCCCCGCACCCGCTCGCTGTGGGTCTCGCTGCGCGCGAACCACGACGGGACGGGGGTGCGCCGGCCACCCGGGCTGCCGCTGCGCCCGACCGGGGTGCGCCGCGCCCACGCCCGGGCCGTGGCCGAAGCGAACACGGCGCTGGCCGGCAGCCCCGGGTTCGAGCCGCTGCCGCGCACCGCGGGCCCGCTCCGGTCATCTCCGTCCGTCCCGGACGGTTCACAAGGCGTGTGACCTTCGCTACGTTGGCCGGGCCATCCGTCGAGGCATCGGGAGCCGCTGACATGACCTTGCACGCACGCGAAGCCGACCGCGCGGACCGCTCGGAGCTCAACCTCTCCAAGGGATGGGTCCAAGGCATCGCCCTGGTGATGATCTTCGGGTTCTTCGTGATGGGGATGCTTGCGGTCCGCACCTACACCGACTCGATGCCGCAGCCCGAGCGGGTGGTGGGCGAGGACGGCGAGACCGTCTACACCGGCGACGAGATCACCGCCGGCCAGCAGATCTTCCTGCGCCGCGGCCTGCAGCAGTACGGCTCGGTGATGGGGCACGGCGGCTACCTCGGCCCGGACTACACCGCCGAGTACCTCCGTCTGTCGGCCGAGGAGATCGAGGCCGCGATCGCGGAGTCCGGCGCCCAGGAGCCCAGCCGGGCCACCCGCGACATGCTCCGCGAGAACCGCTACGACGAGGACTCCGGTGAACTGGTGTTCACGCCCGAGCAGGTGGCGGCGTTCGAGGCCGTACGGGCGCACTACGCCGAGATCTTCGGCGAGGACAGCACCAAGTACGGCCTGATCCCCAAGGTGATCACCGACGAGCAGGAGATCCACGAGCTCACCGCGTTCTTCTCCTGGACCGCCTGGGCCGCAGCCGCGGAGCGCCCGGGCCACAGCTACTCCTACACGAACAACTGGCCCTCCGAGCCCCGCGTCGACAACGGGCCGACCGCCGACATCGTCGTGTGGTCCGGTCTCTCCCTCATCGCGCTGCTGGCCGGACTCGGCGGCCTCTTCGCCCTCTACGGCAGGTGGAGCCGACAGATCGGCTGGCATGCCACCGAACAGCCGGCGCTGGCCTTCCGACAGCCCGGCGACGTCGAGATCACCAAGGCCCAGAAGGTCACCGCCTGGTTCTTCTTCGTCGTCGCCGTGCTCTTCCTCGGCCAGACGCTGCTGGGGGCCGCGATCGAGCACTACCGAGCCGACCTGGCCAGCTTCTTCGGCATCGACCTGGCGCAGGTGCTGCCGTTCAACCTGGCGCGCACCTGGCACGTCCAGCTGTCGCTGTTCTGGACGGCGGCCTCGTTCCTGGCGGCGGGCGTCTTCCTCGCCCCGATCATCTCCGGCCGCGAGCCCCGCAACCAGCATCTGCTGACCTGGGGCCTGCTCGTGGCCGTCGCGATCGTGGTGTTCGGCTCCCTGGCCGGCGAGGCGGTCAGCATCTTCGGCGCCGACTGGGCGAAGGGGTCGATCTTCTTCGACCAGCAGTGGGAGTACCTCGACCTGCCACGGTTCTGGCAGGCGCTGCTGGTCGTCGGCCTGTTCTTGTGGATCGCGATCATCTACCGCGCGATCCGGGCCCGGCTCCAGACCGAGCACCGACTGAACATGCCGTGGCTGTTCTTCTACGCCGGCCTGGCGATCCCCGCGTTCTACGCCGTCGGCATGATCGCGCGCACCGACTCGCACCTGACCGTCGCGGAGTTCTGGCGGTTCTGGGTGGTCCACCTGTGGGTCGAGGACTTCCTCGAGCTGTTCACGACGGTGATGGTCGCCTACATCTTCGTGATGCTGGGGGTGGTGCGCCGCAAGATCGCGATCCAGATCATCTTCCTCGACGTGATCCTCTACTCCGCCGGCGGCGTGCTCGGCACGATGCACCATCTCTACTTCTCGGGCACCCCCGTGGAGCACATGGCGCTGGGCGCGTTCTTCTCCGCACTCGAGGTCATCCCGTTGACGTTCCTGACCGTGGAGGCCTGGACCTTCCTCCAGCTCGGCTCCCGGCAGCAGACCCGCAGCAGTGCCCCGTTCCCACACCGGTGGGCGGTGATGTTCCTGGTGGCCGTCGGCTTCTGGAACTTCGTCGGCGCCGGCGTCTTCGGCTTCCTGATCAACCTGCCGATCGTGTCCTACTACCAGATCGGCACCGCGCTGACCGCCAACCACGCGCACGGCGCGATGATGGGCGTCTACGGGATGATGGCCGTCGGCCTCGCGCTCTTCGCGCTGCGCTACATCGTCCCGGCCGCCAAGTGGCCCGACCGGATGGCCAAGGTCTCGTTCTGGTCGCTCAACATCGGCCTGGCCTGGATGGTCTTCGTGACGCTGCTGCCGCTCGGCGTGGTCCAACTGTGGCACTCGGTCAACGACGGCTACTACGAGGCCCGCACCCTGGGCTACCTCACCGAGCCCGGCAACGCGGTGCTCGAGTGGATGCGGATGCCCGGCGACGTGATCTTCCTGATCGGCGGCGTCCTGCCGTTCCTGTGGATCACCTGGCTGGGGGTGCGGCACGGCATCAAGGCGACCGCGACCACGCTGCCGCCGGAGACCCTCTACGTCGAGGAACACCCCGAGGCGGCCGAGGACCGCACCGGCCGACCCGGCGGTGTCGGCGGTCCCCGATACGCCTCCGACCGGCGCGAGGACGAGGCGAGCCCGTGAGCGGCGTGGGCGTGGAGATCTGGCTGGCCGGGGGCTACTGCATCGCCCTGGTCGGACTCGGGCACGTCATCGACATGCTCGCCCGACGCGCCGCCTCGACCGCCGAGGGTGGCGCCGCGTTCGGCTTCAGCTACCACGCCGACCACGACGCCTGGCGGTGCCCGCAGGACCAGTGGCTGTGGCCGCAGTCCTTCGACCCCGAGAACCGGGTGATGCGCTACCGGGGCACCCCGAGCGTCTGCAACGCCTGCCCGGTCAAGGACACCTGCACCACCTCCTCCTCGGGCCGCGAGATGCAGCGCGCGGTGGACACCTGGCCGGCGTCCGAGGCCGCCCGGTTCCACCGGGGCATCGCCTGCTCGGTCGTCCTGATGGGGTTGGTGTGGCCGGTGGCGATGGTCGCCACCGGGCCTCCGCCCGCGGGGCTGGCGGTGCTGGGCGGGTCCGTGGTCCTCGCCCTGCTGCTCAGCTGGCCGCTGTGGTCGCACCTGCGGCGCTCACCGGTGTTCCTGCCCGAGGGCATGGCCCACCGCACCCTCGACGCCACGCTGCTCGAGCGCGAGCAGCACGCGGCGTCGTGGCAGGCGCGGCGCTCGGTCTACCGTTCCGACCGCGGCGACCGGGAGGTGGCCTCGTGACCTGGCTGATCGCCGCACTGGTGGGCCTCGCCGTGCTGGTGCTGGCCGTCTCCTCGATCCGGATTCTCAAGGAGTACGAGCGCGGGGTCGCCTTCCGGCTCGGTCGGCTCCGCGGCGCACTGGGGCCCGGCCCGTGCCTGGTGCTGCCCGGACTCGACAAGATGCTGCGCGTCGACCTCCGTGTCGTCGCGCTGACGATCCCGCCCCAGGAGGTGATCACCCGCGACAACGTGCCGGCCCGGGTCAACGCGGTCGTGCTGTTCCGGGTGGTCGACCCGGTCCAGTCGGTGATGGCGGTCGAGAACCACGCGGTCGCCACCTCCCAGATCGCCCAGACCACCCTCCGCTCGGTGGTGGGCCGCGCCGACCTCGACACCCTCCTGGCCCACCGGGCCGACCTCAACGAGGACCTCGCGCAGTCGATCGCGGCACAGACCGGCCCGTGGGGGGTGGAGGTCGACGTGGTCGAGATCAAGGACGTCGAGATCCCCGAGGCGATGCAGCGGGCGATGGCCCGCGAGGCCGAGGCCGAGCGGGAGCGGCGGGCCAAGGTGATCAGCGCGCGCGGTGAGCTCCAGGCCTCCAAGGAGCTGCGCGACGCGGCGGCCACTCTGAGCGAGAGCCCGGCCAGCCTCCAGCTGCGCTACCTCCAGACGCTGCTGGAGCTCGGCGCCGACCAGAACTCCACCGTGGTCTTCCCCATCCCGATCGACATCGTCAGCCCGTTCCTCGACGCGGTCCGCTCGTCGAAGGAAGAGCCCCCGAGCGTCAACGGCCGCGGCCCCGTGCCTACCCCGTCACGCCCCCATGGAGAGGACGCCCGATGACCACCGATCCCGATCTGCACGAGCCCGCCGCCGGGCGTCAGATCACGCTCGAGCCGATGCGGCCGGGGCTGTGGCTGATCATCGGCGGTGCCGTGATCGCCGCGCTCGGACCGCTCTTCGGATTCCTGGTCGGCAGCATGATCGGCATCGACGACGACGCCGACCTCGACGCGATCTACCTCTACCTGTTCCTCGGCATCGTGGTCGGCGGGCTCGGGGTCGCGATGCTGCTGCTCGGCGTGCGCCGGATGCTGCGCGACCGCCGCGACGTCACAGCGTCCGGGTCATGAAGACGCTGTTCGGGTCCTCCACGTAGCTCCCGAACGGACCACAGGGCGCGAACCCGGCGCTGGCGTAGAGCGCCCGCGCCGCGGCGAAGAACTCCATGCTGCCGGTCTCGAGCGAGAGCCGGGAGACGCCGCGGTCGCGCGCGTCCTCGAGGAGGTGCCGCAGCAGCCGGCCGCCGATCCCCCGACCCCGGCAGGACGGGTCGGTGCGCATGCTCTTCAGCTCCTCGTGGCCGCCGGTGAGCGGCGCGAGGGCCCCGGTGGCGACGATCCGGTCCTCGGCGCGGACCACCCACATCCGGATGCCGGACCGCCGCAGGCCGTCGAGGTCGAGAGCGTGTCGGCTCTCGGGCGGGGCCGTGGGCGCCATCTCGTCGAGGTGCGCCTGGATGAAGTCGGCCAGGTCGCGGGCGGCGAGGTCGGCGGGCTCGATGGTCAGCTGCACGGCGTCATCCTGGCCGGCTGAGGTTTCGCCGGTGTTTCGGCGCCTTTCGCTAGCCTCGGCGCGCGGCTGACCCACGACGAGCGGGAGGACTGGCGGGCGATGAGGGTGCTGGTGACCGGCGGCGTACGGTCGGGCAAGTCCCGTCATGCCGAGGCACTGCTGTCCGAGGCGTCGGCGGTGACCTACGTGGCGCCCGGTCCGGTTCCCGACGCCGCGGCCGACCACGACTGGGCGGCCCGCGTCGCCGGGCACCGGGCCCGGCGCCCAGGCGGCTGGACGACGGTCGAGACCCGTGACCTCGCGGGGGCACTGACCGCACGGACGCCCGTTCTCGTCGACTGCCTGGGCACCTGGGTCACCGGGGTGCTCGACGATCGCGGCCTCTGGGAGAGGCCGGCTGACGAGGTGACCGCACTGCTCGCCGACCTGGCCGAGGAGGTGGCTGCGGCGATCCAGGGGCGCGACGACGTCGTGCTCGTCACCAACGAGGTAGGCCTCGGCGTCGTCCCTGCGCACCGCTCCGGCCGGCTCTTCCGCGACCTTCTGGGCCTGGTGAACCAGCGCATCGGCGCGGCGGTCGAGGAGGTCCACCTGGTCGTGGCCGGCCGCGTGCTGCGGCTGTGACCGCGTAGGGTTCGGCCCACACATCCTTCGGTGCAGGAACCCGGTGCGACTCCGGGGCGGTTCCGCCACTGTGACCCGGCTTCGGCCGGCAGCCAGATACTCGCCCAGGGTGGTCCGACCGCTACACGGGGCGAGAACCCCGGAGGAGGAACCGGCCGATGGCCGCGTCCACACGCATCTGCCTGCTCTCGACGTCCGACACCGACCTGCTGTCCGCCCGGGCCAGCGGCGCGACGTACGTCCTGGCCAACCCCGCCCGCAGCACCGAAGCCGAGCTCGAGGCCTGCGTCGCGGACGCCGACCTGGTCGTGGTCCGGCAGCTCGGCTCCCCCGACGACCTGTGGCCCGGCCTCGCCGGGCTCCGCACCGCGGGCACCCCCGCGGTCGTCCTGGGCGGCGAGCAGCAGCCCAGCGCGGAGCTGATGGAGCTGTCCAGCGTGCCGATCGGGGTCGCCGCCCAGGCGCACCGCTACCTGGCGGAGGGCGGACCCGCCAACCTGGCCCAGCTGCACGCCTTCCTCTCCGACACCGTGCTGCTCACCGGGGAGGGCTTCGAGCCACCGCTCGCCATCCCGGCCTGGGGGTACGCCGAGCGGCCCGGGCCGGCCGACGACTCGCTGCCCCGGGTCGGGATCCTCTACTACCGGGCCCACCAGGCCAGCGGGAACACCGGCTTCGCCCACGCCCTGGCCGACGCCGTCGACGCGACCGGCGAGGCGGTCGCGGTGCCTATCTTCGCCGGCTCGCTGCGCAGTGCCCCCGACGACCTCTTCGAGGCACTCGGCGACCTGGACGCACTGGTGGTCACGGTGCTCGCGGCCGGCGGCAGCGTGCCCGCCTCGGCGGGCGCCGGCGGCGACGACGAGACCTGGGACGTGGAGCGGATCGCCGCCCTCGACATCCCCGTGCTCCAGGGCCTCTGCCTGACCAGCAGCCGGGCCGAGTGGGAGGCCAGCGACGACGGCGTCTCCCCGCTCGACTCCGCCAACCAGGTCGCGATCCCCGAGTTCGACGCCCGGATCATCACCGTGCCGTTCTCGTTCAAGGAGACCGGCGACGACGGCCTGCCCCGCTACGTCGCCGACCCCGAGCGCTGCCGCCGGGTCGCCGAGATCGCGGTCAACCACGCCCGGCTGCGGCACCTGCCGAACGCCGAGAAGCGAGTGGCGATCGTGCTCTCGGCCTATCCGACCAAGCACGCCCGGATCGGCAACGCGGTCGGCCTCGACACCCCGGTGTCGGTGGTCCGGCTGCTGCGACGACTGCGCGAGGCGGGCTACGACCTCGGGGCACCCAGGTCGGTGCCCGGGCTGTACCTCGCCGATGACACCGAGGCTGGCGACGCGCTGATCCACGCGATGATCGCGGCCGGCGGACAGGACGAGGAGTGGCTGACCTCCGGGCAGCTCACCGACGCGCACGTGCGGATCCCCGCCGAGCGCTACGTCCGGTGGACCGGGGACCTGCCGGCGGCGCTGCGGGAGTCGATGGAGGAGGCGTGGGGCGCGGCCCCGGGCAGCCTGTTCGTCAACGACGCCGGCGAGCTCGTGCTGGCGACGCTGGTGGCCGGCAACGTGGTGCTGATGATCCAGCCGCCGCGCGGGTTCGGGGAGAACCCGGTCGCGATCTACCACGACCCCGACCTGGCGCCCACCCACCACTACCTCGCGGCGTACCGCTGGCTGGAGGCGCCGGAGGACGACGGCGGGTTCGGCGCGCACGCGGTCGTGCACGTCGGCAAGCACGGCTCGCTGGAGTGGCTGCCCGGCAAGAACGCCGGGCTGTCGGCGGCGTGCGGCACCGACGCCGTGCTGGGCAGCCTGCCGCTGTTCTACCCATTCCTGGTGAACGACCCCGGCGAGGGGGCGCAGGCCAAGCGGCGGGCCCACGCCACGATCGTCGACCACCTGGTGCCGCCGATGGCGCGGGCGGAGACCTACGGCGACGTGGCCCGGCTCGAGCAGCTGCTCGACGAGCACGGCAACATCGCGGCGATGGACCCGGCCAAGCTGCCGGCGATCCGCGGCGAGATCTGGGCGCTGATGCGGGCCGCGGAGATGCACCGCGACCTCGGCCTCGACGAGCGGCCCGACGACGAGGAGTTCGACGACTTCCTGCTGCACGTCGACGGCTGGCTGTGCGAGATCAAGGACGTCCAGATCCGCGACGGCCTGCACGTGCTGGGTCAGCCGCCGACCGGCGAGGCGCTGGTCAACCTGGTGCTCGCAGTGCTGCGCGCGGCGCAGGTCTGGGGCGGAGTCGGCAATGCGGTGCCGGGACTGCGGGCCGCGCTTGGTCTACGCGAGGGAGCGAACACCGTCGAGGTCGACGCGTTCGAGGCCCGGGCGCGGGAGCTGGTCACCGCACTCGCCGAGTCAGGCTGGGACCCGGCCGCGGTGGACGGTCTGCACGAGGACCCGGCGGTCCGGGCGGCGTTGCGGTTCGCGGCGTCGGAGGTGGTGCCCCGGCTGGCAGCGACCACCGACGAGCTGGATCGGCTGCTGCACGCCCTCGACGGCGGGTTCGTGCCGGCTGGCCCGTCGGGTTCGCCGCTGCGCGGCCTGGTCAACGTGCTCCCCACCGGTCGCAACTTCTACACCGTCGACCCGCGGGCGGTGCCGTCGCGGCTGGCCTGGCAGACCGGGCAGGCGATGGCCGAGTCGCTGGTGCGGCGCTACCTCGACGAGACCGGCGAGCACCCCACGTCGGTGGGCCTGTCGGTGTGGGGCACCAGCGCGATGCGCACCTCCGGCGACGACGTGGCCGAGGTGCTGGCGCTGCTGGGCGTCCGGCCGGTGTGGGACGAGGTGTCGCGGCGGGTGGGCGAGCTGGCGGTGATCGACCTCGAGGAGCTCGGCCGGCCGCGCATCGACGTGACGGTTCGGATCTCCGGGTTCTTCCGCGACGCGTTCCCGCACGTGGTGGCGATGCTCGACGACGCGGTCCGGCTGGTCGCCGACCTCGACGAGCCCGACGAGCTGAACTTCGTGCGCGCCCACGCCCGCGCCGCGCTGACCGAGCACGGCGACGCCCGGCGGGCGACGACCCGGATCTTCGGCTCGAAGCCGGGCTCCTACGGCGCCGGCATCCTGCAGGCGGTGGAGTCGGGGTCCTGGCGCGACGACGCCGACCTCGCCGAGGTCTACACGGCATGGGGCGGCTTCGCCTACGGCCGGGGACTCGACGGTGCGCCGGCCGCGGACGACATGCGGGCGGCGTACCGGCGGATCAAGGTGGCGGCGAAGAACGTCGACAGCACCGAGCACGACATCGCCGACTCCGACGACTACTTCCAGTACCACGGCGGGATGATCGCGACGGTACGGGCGCTGACCGGCGCGGACCCGAAGGCGTACGTCGGTGACTCGACGTCGCCGGACGCCGTGCGCACCCGGACGCTCCAGGAGGAGACGAACCGGGTGTTCCGGGCGCGGGTGGTGAACCCGCGCTGGATCGCGGCGATGCAGCGGCACGGCTACAAGGGCGCGTTCGAGCTGGCCGCGACGGTGGACTACCTGTTCGGGTTCGACGCCACCGCTGGGGTCGTGCACGACTGGATGTATGAGTCGCTGGCCGGCTCCTATGTGCTCGACGAGACCAACCAGGAGTTCCTCAGGCGCTCGAACCCGTGGGCCCTGCGCGGCATCGTCGAGCGGCTGCACGAGGCGGCCGAGCGGGGGTTGTGGGCCGAACCGGACCCCGAGACGCTCGCCTCGATGCAGAAGGTCTACCTGGAGGTCGAGGGCGACCTCGAGGACGGCGCTGGGAATGGGGCATGACGCACGTGCACGTAGTGGGCCTCGGCATGGGGCCCCAGCACCTGACCGTCGAGGGCGCCGCGGCGCTCCGGGCCGCCGACTACGTGCTGGCGGCCCGCAAGGGCGACGTCGACGAGCTGCTGGAGGTGCGCCGCGCGGTCTGCGCCGACCACGGCGTGACGCTGGTGGAGGTGGCCGACCCCGAGCGGGACCGTGACCAGGCGGCCGACTACCCCGCGGCGGTGCGCGACTGGCACGCGGCGCGGGTGGCTGCGTACGCCGCGGAGCTGGGGGCGCGGGGCGGCACGGCGGCGTTCCTGGTGTGGGGCGACCCGTCGCTCTACGACTCGACGCTGCGGGTGCTGGAGCAGGTGGCCGACCGCGTGCCGCTCACCTGGGACGTGGTGCCGGGCATCAGTGCGCCGCAGGTGCTGGCCGCGCGGCACCGGGTGGTGCTGCACGAGGTGGGCCAGCCGGTGCACCTGACCACGGCGCGGCGGCTGCCCGAGGCGCTGGCGTGCGGGCAGAGGAACGTGCTGGTGATGCTCGGCTCCGAGGGCAGCCTGGGGGCGCTCGAGGCGCTGGCGGACTGGTCGATCTGGTGGGGGGCGAACCTCGGGGCGGCCGGTGAGCGGCTGGTGGCCGGCCGGGTCAGCGAGGTGCTGGGCGAGGTGCGGACGGCGCGGGCGGCGGCGCGGGCGGCGGCCGGCTGGGTGATGGACGCCTACCTGCTGCGGGCTCCCTCGGCGGGCGAGGCGGTGGCGTGAGCGGGCTGCTGGTGGCCGGCACCACCTCGGACGCCGGTAAGTCGGTGGTGACCACCGGCCTGTGCCGGGCGTTCGCGCGGCGGGGTGTGCGGGTGGCGCCGTTCAAGGCGCAGAACATGTCGAACAACTCGATGGTGTGCCACTCCCCCGGCGACGAGCCTGGCGAGATCGGGCGCGCCCAGTGGGTGCAGGCGCTCGCGGCGCGGGTGGCGCCGGAGCCGGCGATGAACCCGGTGCTGCTCAAGCCGGGCTCTGACCGTCGCAGCCACGTCGTGGTCATGGGGCAGCCCGCCGGGGAGGTGTCGGCGACCGACTTCGCGACCGGCCGGCGACATCTCGCGGCGGCCGCGCACGCGGCGTACGACGACCTGGCGGCGCGCTTCGAGGTGGTGGTCGCAGAGGGGGCCGGCAGCCCGGCGGAGATCAACCTGCGGGCCGGCGACTACGTGAACCTGGGGCTGGCGCGGCACGCCGACCTGCCGGTCGTGGTGGTGGGCGACATCGACCGGGGCGGGCTGTTCGCATCGCTGGTCGGCACGGTGGCGCTGCTGGAGCCGGCCGACCAGGCGCTGGTGGCGGGGTTCGTGGTGAACCGGTTCCGCGGCGATCTGGGGCTGCTGCGGCCGGGGCTGGAGCGGCTCGGCGAGCTGACCGGGCGGCCGGTGCACGGCGTGCTGCCGTGGCACCCGGACCTGTGGCTGGACTCCGAGGACGCACTCGACCTGGAGGGGCGGCGCGGCCGGACCGGGGCGCCGGTGCGGGTGGCGGTGGTGCGGCTGCCGCGGATCAGCAACTTCACCGACGTCGACGCCCTGGGTCTGGAGCCGGAGCTGGACGTCGTCTTCGCCTCGAGCCCGCGCGACCTGGCCGACGCCCACCTGGTGGTGCTGCCGGGTACCCGGGCGACGCTGGCCGACCTGGAGTGGCTGCGCTCGCGGGGCCTGGACGCCGCGATCGCGGCGCACGTGCGGGCGGGGCGGCCGCTGCTGGGCATCTGCGGTGGCTTCCAGATGCTGGGGGTCGAGGTGTGCGACCCGGACGGGGTGGAGGGGCCGGTCGGGGCGTCGGCGCCGGGTTTGGGCCTGCTGGACGTGCGCACGACGTTCGCGGCCGAGAAGGTGCTGCGGCTGCCGTCGGGGGCGGCGCTGGGGGCGCCGGCGGGCGGCTACGAGATCCACCACGGCCGGGTGGAGCGGGCGGACGGGACCGAGGAGTTCCTCGGTGGGGCCCGGGCGGGCCTGGTGTTCGGGACGATGTGGCACGGCAGCCTGGAGGGCGACGCGTTCCGGGCGGCGTTCCTGGCCGAGGTGGCCGGGCTGGGGCCGTCGGGGGTGCGGTTCGGGGCGGCGCGGGAGCGGCGGCTGGACCTGCTGGGCGACCTGGTCGAGGAGCACCTCGACGTCGGCGCGCTGCTGGCGTTGGCGCGCGAGGGTGCTCCGGCGGGGCTGCCGACGCTCACGCTGGGGCTGCAGCGGTGAGGGTGCTGCTGCTGGGCGGCACCGGGGAGGCGCGGGATCTGGCGGCGCTGCTGGTCGAGGCGGGGGTCGAGGTGACCTCGTCGCTGGCGGGGCGGGTGGCGCGGCCGCGGCTGCCGGTGGGGCCGGTGCGGATCGGTGGGTTCGGGGGCGTGCCGGGGCTGCGCGCGGCGCTGGCGGCGTACGACGTGGTGGTCGACGCGACGCACCCGTTCGCGGCGACGATCAGCGCGCATGCGGTCGAGGCGTGCGCGGAGGAGTCGGTGCCGCTGCTGCGGCTGGAGCGGCCGGGCTGGGATCCGGACCCGGCATGGCACCGGGTGGCGTCGCATGCGGAGGCGGCGGTGCGGGCCGGTGAGCTGGGGCGACGGCCGTTCCTGACGGTGGGCCGGCAGGAGCTGGCGACGTTCGTGCCGGAGCTGGGTGGGCTGGCGGTGCTGGCCCGGGTGGTCGACGCACCGGAGATCGAGGTGCCGGCGGCGTGGCGGCTGCTGCCGAGCCGGGGGCCCTACACGGTGGAGGGCGACCTGGCGGTGATGCGCGGGCATGGCGCGGACGTGCTGGTGACGAAGGACTCGGGCGGTGCGCTGACGCGGCCGAAGCTGGAGGCGGCGGCGCTGCTCGGCGTACCGGTGGTCGTGGTGGCGCGGCCGGAGCCGGACCCGCGGACGTCGGTGGTCGACGCCGCGGGCCCGGCCCTGGAGTGGGTGCTCAGGCAGTCGCGCGAGACCGGGACTCGAGGCGGCCGAGCAGCCAGGTGAGGGCGACGCCGAGGGCCGCCCACAGGGCGGTCTGGGTGAGCAGCGCGGAGAGGCGGAACTCCCAGAGCACGTCGGCGGGGAAGGCACCGATCTCGTTGACGGTCGGCATCGCGAGGGCGGCGACGGCGACCACGGCGACGTACGCCGTCCCGGCGGCGACGACGGCCTGGTGGCCGCCGAGGCGCGGGGCGAGGGCTCCGGCGAGTGCGACCACGGCGACCATCGCGACGACCGAGATCAGCACGAAGGCGAAGTAGGACGCGGTGCGCGAGCCGATGGTGTTGGCGCTGCCGACCGCGGGTGGGGCGGCGGGGTACTTCAGGAACGGCAGCAGCGAGTAGGCGACGAAGCCGAGTGCGGTGACCAGCGCGGTGGAGCCGACCAGCGAGAGCCGGCCGAGGCGGCCGGCGACGCCGGCCGCGACGAGCGCGACGATGCCGCCGAGGGCGACGCCGACGGCGATGGTGGCGGTGGCCAGCCCCCAGGTCTTCTGGGTGGTGCGGCTGATGCCGCCTCCGGCGTCGTCGCCGTGGCTGTGGGCTGTGCCGGCGTGGTCGTGCGTGTGGCCGGCTGTTGGGTCGGGTGCTGCGGCGGGTGCCGCGGTGGCCTCGAGGGCGATGGCGTCGTCGATGGGTGGTTCGCCGACGGTGTAGCCGACGACGAAGGCGAAGGCGCCGGCGATGAGGCCGGCGAGCAGGCCGCGGACGAGGAAGCTGCGGGCGGTCATGGTGCGGCCGCCGTCAGTGGCAGGGGTAGCCGAGCAGGTGCCGGCCGTCGTGGACCCATTCGTGGATCGCGGTCCCGGCGGGGATCGAGATCGCGCCTTGGTCGGCGCTGACGAAGAAGAGGACCAGGAGGCTGAGCAGGCCGACGAAGAGCGCCCAGGGGGCGAGCTCGCGGAGGTCGACGGTGGGGACGTCGGGGAGCGTCGGGGCGCCGGTGAGCGGCGCCGCAGCAGTGTGCGACATGTGAGTGTTCTCCTCAGGGTGATGCGCCCTGGTGGTGGGATGAGAACGAGTGCCCGGGTCTGACTTCACCGCCGAGGCGGTGTCACAGCAGCGCGACTGTGCCGGATTCTCACCGGCTTCCATTGGCATTCGCTGGCCGCAGCCTACGGGTCGGGCGGCGGGGCCGCATCTGTGGCTCGCCGGCTGGTACGTTGCCGGCGCCGTGGCAAGCGGGAAGCCGGTTCGAGGCCGGCGCGGCCGTCGCCACTGTGAGCGTCCTGGGTGCCTGCTGATCTGCAGGGAGCGCCGGGGGGTGAGCCAGGATCCGGCTGCGGCGGTTGCGTTCTGCGAGCCCGTGGGCGGTTGTTGTGGTGACGGTTCAGGTGGTGGTCGGCACGTCTCCGGCGGATGCGGCGCGTCGGGGTGAGTTGGTGGCGTTGGCTGGGCGGGTGGGGGCGGAGCTGGCGTTCCTGCAGCTGGCGTCGCCGGGGTTGTCGGAGGTGTTGGACCGGCTGGCTGCTTCCGGCGTGGAGCGCGTGGTGCTGGTCGGGGTGGGTGATGTGTCGGGGCCGGGGGTGTCGTGGTTGCGGCGGGTGGCGGCGGACTGGTGGCGTGGGTTTGGTGAGGGGGCACCGGTGGTGGCGACCGCGTCGTCGTTCCTGGTGGACGAGGCGGAGTGGGCTGGTCTCGTGGCGCGGGCCCGTCCGATCACCGACGGTGGGCCGGGGTTGAGGTCGCCGGTGTGGGAGGAGCCGCCGGCGCATCGGCATCAGGTGTTGGTCTGCCGGGGGCCGCGGTGTACGGCGGCGGGGTCGGCCGGGACGTGGCGGGCGCTGGTGTTGGCGTTGATGGCGGCGGGCTTGGGTGATGACGACGTGTTGGTGACGCAGACGGGTTGCTTGTTCCCGTGCAACCGGGCGCCGGTGGTCTCGGTGCAGCCCGATGACGTCTGGTACTCCCGTGTGGACGAGGCCGCGACCGCGGAGGTCGTCGCGGAGCACCTGGTGGGGGGCGCTCCGGTGGCGCGGCTCCGGTTGCGTCGGGAACCACGGGACGGGTGAGGCTGCGCTCCCCCGCTACTCGCGGGCGGGTGGTGGGAGGGCTGGTGGTGCCTGACTGCGGTAGGTGTGGCCGGTGGGGGTGGTGGTCTCGATGGTGTGGTGGCTGGGGCGGGGGTCGGTGACCCTTGTTCGCCAGCCGGGGGTCTCTTTGACCAGGTTGTGGGGCTTGCAGGCTCCTTGGGCGTTCTCCCGGGTGGTTTGGCCGCCGTCGGCGAACCGTTCGGCGTGGTCGCCCTCGTCGATCCGGGCGTCGCAGAACGGGCTGCGGCAGTGCTGGTCGCGCCACCGGATGAACCCGAGGTCGGCGGTGTTGTAGAAGCGCCGGGTGGGGTCGCTGGCGGTGACGACACCGGTGGCGGGGTCGGTGAAGATCCGCCGCAGCCACACCGGCGCGCCGGCGGTGTGGATGAGATCGCGGACCGTCTGGGCGGGGACCACGCTCCCGTCGGCGGTCCGGGCCGGCCGGTCAGGTGCGAGACCAGCGCCGAGGAGGGTCTCGGGGGTCATCACCAGCCCCACCTCGACCGGCACCGCGTCCGCAGCGGCCTGGCCGGTGAGCCGCTGCACGAACACGTCGGCCTCGATCTGCGCCACGCTCCGCTCATCACCGGCGGCCTTGATGGCCTTCGCGGCGGCGCTCAGGCTGGCCTTGCACGCCACCCCTTGAGCCACCGGGACGGTGCCGGTGACGTGGACCATCGTGTCCGGCGTGGGCCGGGTGGTCACCCGGCGGTCTCTCGCAGCCTTCGCGGCGCGACGTACGACGGCTTCGGCGTCGAGCTCGGCGGCCAGCGCCTGCGCGGCGGCCTCGACCCGCCTGGGCGTGAGGCCGAGGATGAAGGGGTCGGTGATCTCCCCGGTGACGGGGTCGACGGTCGTGGCAGCGAGGCGGGCGTCGACGATGCCGCGGTCCTCGCGGGTGAGGCAGGCGGTCTCGCGGACCAGGATGGTCGCGGTCCACTCGCTGATCAGCCCACCGGCGAGCAGAGAGCCGGTGTGGGGCATCTCGACCAGGGCGTGGGCGAACCCCAGCCACCGACCCCCTTGACGGGTGGGGCAGCCGCGGGCGAGGGCGACCTGGTCGCCGATCCCGCGGCCCAGGCGGCGGGCCGGCACCCCGGCCGCTTCCTGCTGGGCCAGCTGGGAGGCCTCGAACCCGCGGGTGATCCGCGCCTGCAGGCCCGCGGCGGCGCCCTTGATCCGCTCCAACAACGCCAGCTGGTCGACCCGAGTCGCGTCCGCGGCCTTGGTCTGCTCGGGGACGTCGGCCATGTTGGCCAGCTGCTCCAGCATCGCCTCCAGCTCGACCCGCGCCGGGTCGCCCGCCAGCGTCCACTCCTCGAAGACCCACGTCGCATCGGCAGGGTCCACCAGCACCCGATCGGGGGGCTGCGGAGTCGTGGTCTCGGTCATAGAGCTAGTGAAACAGAGGCCACCGACAGTGGTCTCAGTGTGCGCCGGTCGCCTGTGTAGAGCGCATGTTCGATGCCGTTAGTGATCGCGTGCGACGCCCGAGCCACCCTCCGTTGGGAGCACGGGGCGAAGGCAGAGCCACATCCGCGGGCACATAGGCGGCGAACTGGGCGTCTCCCACTCCTCGCCTCAGCCCATCGTCCCGACTCCGCCCGTCACCGCCGACGAACAGCAACCGCAGCGACCACCCCGCCGACAGCCACCCACCCCACCCGCCGCGCGAGCACCACCGCCCGAGGCACATCAGCCGCCACAACAGCCCGCCCCTCCCCCATCACCGCCCGCTCCTCGAGCCGGTCGCCGTAGCGGTTGAGCCCACCCAGCCGCACCCCCAGCGCCCCGGCGAAAGCCGCTTCGACCACCCCGGCGTTCGGGCTGGGATGCCGACGAGCGTCCCGGCGCCAGGCCCGCCACGCTGCAGGAGCACGCCCCGGTGCAGCAGCCAGCACACACAGCCCCGAATACCGCGACCCCGGCAGGTTCAGCAGGTCGTCCAACCGGGCCGAGGCCCAGCCGAAGCGCTCGTAGCGCGCGCTGCGGTGCCCGACCATCGCGTCCAGCGTGTTCGCCGCCCGATGGGCGAGCAGCCCCGGCACCCCGGCGGCGGCACCCCACACCAGCGGCGCGGTCACCGCGTCCGAGGTGTTCTCCGCGACCGACTCCACCACCGCCCGCGCCACCTCGTCCGCCGACAAGCCGGACGGGTCACGCCCGACCAGGTGCGTCAGCCGCTGCCGCGCCCCCGGCAGGTCCCCCGCCTCCAGCAGCGCATGCACCGCCAGCGCTTCGCGCTCCAACGTCCGGCCGCCCAGCACCGTCCACGTCGCCAGCGCCGTCACCACCGCGTGCCACACCGGCCGGCGGCGCGCCGCCAGCTCCACCCCCGCCCCGAGACCGGCGACCCCGCCCACCAGCACCGCCGCATGCAGCGCGCCGCGCCGCCGCGAGTCGGCGTACCACCACCCCTCCAACCGGTGCGCCAACGACCCGAACAGCGCCACCGGGTGCCCGCGCCGCGGGTCCCCCAGCAGCCGGTCCGCGGCGAAGCCGACCAGCAGCCCGACCGCCCGGGAGCGGCTCACACCCGCACCGACAACGCGTCCAGCTCCCTCATCAGCCGCGCCACCACCGCCGGCGGCCGCACCGCGATCCGCACCCACTCCCCGTCCAGCCCCGGGAACGTGTCCGCCCGCCGCACCGCCACCCCCCGCTCCCGCAGCGCCGACCGCGCACCGGAACCCAGGCGCGCCAACACGAACGACGCCTGCGAGGGCACCACCTCGACCCCGCGCTCCTCCAGGCAGGCCACCAGGTGCGCCCGCCACTCCGCGATCCGCGCCGCCCGTCGCCCGGCCTCGGCCAGCGCCGCCGGCCCCGTGCAGGCGATCGCCGCGTGCACCGCCGGCGTCGACACCGACCACGGCACCTGGCGCGCCTCCAGCGCCGCGATGCTCCGCTCGCTGCCCAACAGGTAGCCCGCCCGGATCCCCGGGATCGACCAGTGCTTGGTCAGGCTGCGCACCACCAGCAGCCCCCGCCGACGGTCCCGCGCCAGCGTCTCCCGCTCGCCCTCGACGGTGTCGATGAACGCCTCGTCGACCATCACGATCCGCTTCGGCCGCCGCAGTCGCAGGATGTCCGCCGCCGGGTGCAGCACCCCCGTCGGGTTCGTCGGGTTGCCCAGCACCACCAGGTCCGCGTCCTCCGGCACCGCCGACGGGTCCAGCCGGAACCCGTCCTCGGGCCGGCAGTGCACCACGCTCACCTCGTGCCCCGCCCGCGCCAGGGCCGCATGCGGCTCGGTGAACTGCGGGTGCACCACCACCACATGACGCCACTGCTTCCACCGCGCCACCAGCTCGAACGCCTCCGCCGCCCCCGCCGTCACCAGCACCTCGTCGGGACGCCGACGGTGCAGCTCGGCGATCGCCGCCCGGGCCGCGCTCGGGTCCGGATAGCTCACCGACTCGCGCAGCCCCTCGGCCAGCGCCTGCTCCAGCCAGGCCGGACGCCGCTCCGGGTGCACGTTGACCGCCAGGTCCAACAGCCCCGGCCCGGTCTCCCGGTCGCCGTGGTGCCGCAGCGGGTCGACCACCTCCGGATCCGCCACCGCCACCCCCGACCCCGCCGAACCCACAGAGCCCACCGACCTCGCGTCCGAAGGCACCGCCACCGGCTCCGTCCCGGCCGCCGCCTCGGCGAACCGCTGCGCCATCGCCGGATGACCCACCCAGTGCAGGTGCAGGTACGACGCGTGCAGCGTCGCCGAGGCGACCCCGATCAGCTCACCGTCGACGTCCCAGGCCGGCGTCCAGCCCCGCGCCGCCCGCAGCAGCGCGGTGCGGTGGAACTCGTGACCGCGCACCTCCTCCCCCGCCCGGGTCAGCAGGCTGTCGCCCACCGCCCTCGCCACCGGATAGCGCAGCGTCAGCCGCTCGGTCATCGCCGCCCGGGCTCCGATCACCCCCACCATCGGCACGTCGTCGAGCGCCTCCAGCAGGTAGAGCAGCCCCGCGCACTCCGCCACCGTCGGCAGCCCCGCGTCGACCGCGGTCCGCACCTGCGCCAGCAGCGGCGCGTTGCGGGCCAGCCGGTGCACGTGCACCTCCGGGAACCCGCCGCCGAGCAACAGCGCCCGCGTGCCCGCGGGCAGCGCCGGGTCGCGCAGCGGGTCGAAGCGCACCACCCGGCACCCGGCCGCCCGCAGCAGCTCCTCGGTCTCGGCGTAGGAGAAGGTGAACGCCCGCCCCGCCGCCACCGCCACCACCGGCGCGCCGGCGACCGCGGTCACCTCGGCGGCCGGGTCCCACGGCTCGGCGTGGAGAGCCGGAGCGGACCGCGCCACCTCCAGCACGGCGTCCAGGTCGACGTGCCGGGCGACGAGCTCGCCGAGCCGGGACACCAGCTCCGCGACGCCGTCGCGCTCCGCGGCCGGCACCAGCCCGAGGTGGCGCGACGGCGTGGTGACCGCGTCGTCGCGCGGCACCACCCCCAGCACGGGTACGTCGAGTGAGCGGCGTACCTCCGCGACGTTGCGCGGCGACCCCGCCCGGTTCAGCACCACCCCGACCACCTCGACGCCCGGGTCGAAGACCGCCATCCCGGCCACCAGCGCACCCACCGAGCGGGACATCCGCGAGATGTCGACCACCAGCACCACCGGGGTGCGGGTGAGCCGGGCGACGTGCGCGGTGGAGGCGAACCCGTCCGTGCCCATCCGCCCGTCGTGCAGGCCCATCACACCCTCGACGATGGCGACGTCGGCACCCCGGGCGCCGTGCAGCAGCAGCGGCGCGACCCGCTCCTCGCCCATCAGGTGCGGGTCGAGGTTGCGCCCCGGGCGCCCGGTCGCGACCGCGTGGTAGCCCGGGTCGATGTAGTCGGGGCCGACCTTGTGGCCGGACACCTCCACGCCGCGCGCCCGGAGCGCGGCCATCAGCCCGGTCGCGATCGTGGTCTTGCCCTGGCCGGTCGCGGGCGCCGCGACCATGAGCCGTGGCAGCCGTGACTGGTCGGTCACCATTCGATGCCTCGCTGACCCTTCTGGCCCGCGTCCATCGGGTGCTTTTGCTTGGTCATCTCGGTCACCAGGTCGGCGACCTCGAGCAGCTCGGGTGCGGCGCGGCGGCCGGTGACCACGACATGCTGCCGCCCGGGCCGGTCGCGCAGCGTCGCCACCACGTCGTCCAGGTCGACCCAGCCCCACGCGATCGGATAGGTGAACTCGTCGAGCACGTAGAGGTCGTGGGCCTCGGCGGCCAGCCGGCGCTTGATCTCGGCCCAGCCCTCGGCGGCCGCCCGGGCGTGGTCGGCGGCCTCGCCCTGCTTCTTCGACCACGACCAGCCCGACCCCATCTTGTGCCACTCCACCGGGCCGCCCTCGCCGGACTGCTCGTGCAGCTCACCGAGCCGCTCGAGCACGGTCTGCTCACCGATGCGCCACTTCGCCGACTTCACGAACTGGAACACCCCCACCCGCCAGCCCTGGTTCCAGCCCCGGAGCGCGAGCCCGAACGCGGCCGTCGACTTCCCCTTGCCGTCGCCGGTGTGCACCATCAGCAGCGGCCGGTTGCGGCGCTGCCGGGTGGTGAGCCCGTCGTCGGGCACGGTCAGGGGCTGTCCCTGGGGCATCAGCGGGTCTCCTGGAGTATGTCGAGGGGTGCGGCTGTGCCGGCGAACGCGGCGACCTCACCGATCACCGTCACCGCCGGTGGTGCGAGGTCTTGCGCGGCCGCCGCGATGCCGGCCAGCGGGGCGGTGCGCACCTGCTGGTCGGGGTGGCCGCCGCGGGCGACCACGGCGGCCGGAGTGCCGGACGCCAGCCCGTGGCTGAGCAGGGCGTTGGCGATCGCGGCGAGGTTGGCCACCCCCATCAGCACCACCAGCGTGGTGCCCGAGCGGGCCAGCGCCGCGTAGTCGAGCGTGCAGCCGGGGTGGCCGGGAGGCACGTGGCCGGAGATCACGCTGAACCCGTGCACCAGCCCCCGGTGGGTCACCGGGATCCCGGCCAGCGCCGGCACCGCAACGGCCGAGCTGACCCCGGGCAGCACCCGCACGTCGACGCCGGCCTCGGTGCAGGCGAGCAGCTCCTCCATGCCGCGGCCGAAGACGAACCCGTCGCCGCCCTTGAGCCGCACCACCCGTCGGCCGGCCCGGGCGTGACCGACCAGCAGCTCGTTGATCCGCTCCTGCGGCGTCGTCCTGCCCCGGGGCAACTTGGCCACGTCGACCACCTCGGCCTCGGCACGGGTCCAGGCGAGGGCGCCCTGGGGTGCGAGGTGGTCGACCAGCAGCACGTCGGCCTGCTCGACGGCGGCGCGGCCGGCCACCGTCATCAGGCCGGGGTCGCCCGGTCCTCCCGCGACCAGCGTGACGGTGCCGGGGCGCAGGGGCTGCAGGGTGCCCATCAGGCGGCGCGGCCGGGAGTGCGGCCGGCCACGACACCGACCAGGGCGGCGGCGCTGACCCGCTCCATCGGCACGTGCTCGGCCCGCAGCCGGGCGGCCAGCACCCGGGCCAGCCCGAACCGCAGCGGTCCCTGCTCACAGTCGACGACGACGCTCGGCACCCCGAGCGCGGCGACGTGCCCGGCGGCCAGCCTCGAGCGCTCCACCGGGTCGACGCCGGCAGTAGCCCTCCCGTCGGTGACCACGACCAGCAGCGGGCGCACCCGCGGGTCGCGCAGCCGCTCCCGACGCAGCACCCGCCCTGCCTCGAGGAGACCCTCGGCGAGCGGGGTGCGACCGCCCGAGGGCAGGTCGTCCAGCAGTGCCGCGGCCACCTCGACCGACCCCGTCGGGGGCAGCAGCAGGGAGGCCTCCCGGCCGCGGAAGCCGACCATCGCCACCTTGTCGCGACGCCGGTAGGCGTCGGTGAGCAGCGACAGCACCGCGGTCTTCACGTGCGCCATCCGCCGCCGCGCGGCCATCGACCCGGACGCGTCGACGCAGAAGAGCAGCAGGTTCGACTCGCGCCCCTCGCGGACCGCGCTGCGCAGGTCCTCGGGCCGCAGCAGCACCCGCCCACCGCCATGGCCGGCGGCGTCGCGGACGGCGCGCTCGGCTGCGGCGTGCAGCGTGCCGAGCAGGTGTAGCTGCCCGGGGCCGGTTCCGCTGCCGACCCTCCGGCCGGTCGCGCCGCGTGCGCGGCTGCGCCGACCGGGGCTGCCCTCACCGACGCCGTCGACGGTGAACAGCCGGGGCCGGTACGCCGCGCCGGCGCGCGCCGTCTCCGGGTCGCCGCCGCCCGCGGTGGCGGCGGACGCCTGGTCGGGCTCCGCCGCCTCCGGGCATTCGGACGTCGTCTCCCCCTCCGGTGCGTCGCCGGGCTCCTCGTGGTCGCCGGGCTCCTCGTCCGTTCCGCCAGGTGGCTCGGGCCCGGGCCCGGGGTCAGGCTCGGGGTCGGGCTCGGGCAGCTCGTCGTCGCCAAGCAGCCGGTCGAGCAGGTCCTCGTCGAGGCCGGGGGCGTCGAAGGGGTCGCGGCGCCGCCGGTGCGGCAGGGCGAGCAGGGCCGCAGCACGGATGTCGGCCAGCGTGACCCGATCCCGCCCGACCCAGGCGGCGTGGGCGGCGGCGGTGCGGGTGGTGACGATGTCGGCGCGAAGCCCCTCGACCTCGAACCCCGCGCAGACCTGGGCGATCTTGAGCAGCGCCGCGTCGGAGACCTTGACCGACCCGAGCCGCCCGCGGGCCGCGGCGATCCGCCGGGTCAGCTCCTGCTGCCGCTCGGCGTACCCGGCCGCGAACCCCTCGGGGTCCTCGTCGAAGGCGAGCCGCCGTCGGACCACCTCGGTGCGCAGCGCCGGGTCGCGAGGGGCGGCGACCTCGACGGTCAGCCCGAACCGGTCGAGCAGCTGCGGCCGCAGCTCGCCCTCCTCGGGGTTCATCGTGCCGATCAGCACGAACCGGGCGGCGTGGCCGAGCGAGACGCCGTCGCGCTCGACGGTGACGGTGCCGGTGGCGGCGGCGTCGAGCAGCAGGTCGACGAGGTGGTCGTGGAGCAGGTTGACCTCGTCGACGTAGAGCACCCCGCGGTGGGCGCGGGCCAGCAGCCCGGGCTCGAACTCGACGGCGCCGGCGGTCAGCGCGCGCTCCAAGTGGATCGAGCCGAGCAGCCGGTCCTCCGACGCCCCGACCGGCAGCTCCACGAGCCGCACCGGCCGTACCACCGTGGGGGCGGCGGGGTCGAACGGGCCGTCGGGCGAGACGGCCCCGGGGTCGTGCGGGTCGGCGGAGTAGCGGTCGCCCTCGTGGGTCTCGATCCAGGGCAGCACCTCGGCGAGACCGCGCACGGCGGTGGACTTCGCGGTCCCCTTGTGACCGCGCACCAGGACCCCGCCGATCTGCGGGCTGATCGAGGTCAGCACCAGCGCGAGGCCCATCGGATCCAGCCCGGAGTCCAGACCGGTGTCGGGCTCGGACCCGAGACCGCAGCCGACGACGGCAGAGAAGGGGTAGTTCGTTGGCACGTGAGGCTCCCGCTCGCTAGGCCATGGATGGCGACGCGAGGCCGGTCTTCGGACTTGCCGGGTCACTCCTCACGGAGTGCTCGGTTCACCGCAGCGGGCCTGTGCCGGACTCTCACCGGCTTCCCAGATTCTCCCCGTTGACCTTCCCCACCGCGTGGCGATGGTTGGGCCGCAGGGGCACCTCACGTGCGACGGACGATAGCGTCCCGGCCGTGCCTCCCGCGACCGACCCCTGGCTGACCGTGCTCGGCGTCGGTGCCGACGGTCGCCTCGACGAGGCCGGCACCGCGCTGGTCCGCGACGCCGAGGTGCTGCTCGGGGGCCGCCGCCACCTCGCCGCCGTCGACGAGCTGCTGCCGGCCGTCGCCGGGCAGGAGCGGATCGCGTGGCCCTCTCCGCTGGCCGAAGGCCTGCCCCCGTTGCTGGAGCGGCTCCGGGGACGCCGCGTCGTCGCCCTCGCATCGGGTGACCCGCTGGTCTCGGGCATCGGCGGCACCCTCGTCCGGGCCCTGGGCCCGGACGCGATGCGAGTCGTCCCAGCCGTCTCGTCGATCGCGCTGGCCCGGGCCCGGATGGGCTGGTCGGCCGAGGAGTCAGTCGTCGTCACCCTCGTCGGACGGCACGAGGCACGGCTGCTGCGCGAGGTCGCCCCCGGGCGCCGGATCCTGCTGCTCACCTCGGGTCCGCAGACGCCCGCCGTGGTCGCCGATCTGCTCACCGACGCTGGCTGCGGGGACGCGCAGGTCACCCTGCTCGGCGACCTCGGCAGCGACCGGGAGACGCTGGTGAGCCGCGCCGCCCGCGACTGGGTCGGCCCGCCGCCGCGGGAGGTGCCGGCCCTGCACGTGCTCGCCGTCGAGATCCCCGCGTCGTACGCCGGGTGGCACACCTCGTGGGCCGCCGGGCTGCCCGACGACGCCTTCGAGCACGACGGCCAGCTGACCAAGCGCGACCTGCGCGCCTCGGCGCTCGCCCGCCTCCGGCCGGCGCCCGGCCAGCACCTGTGGGACGTCGGCGCCGGGGCCGGCTCGGTGGGCATCGAGTGGATGCGCGCGCACCCGGCGTGCCGCACCACGGCCGTCGAGGCCGACCCCGAGCGTGTCGGCCGGATCCGCCGGAACGCCGCCCGGCTCGGCGTCCCCGACCTCACCGTCGTCGAGGGCCGCGCACCCGCCGCGCTGGCGCACCTGTCCGCGCCGGATGCGGTCTTCGTCGGTGGTGGCGCCACCCGGCCCGGCGTGCTCGACACCTGCCTGGCCGCGGTCGGCCCCGGCGGGCGGCTGGTGGTGCACGGCGTGACCCTGGAGACCGAGCAGCTCCTCGCCGAGGCACACCGCACCCACGGCGGCGAGCTGACCCGAATCGCGGTCGAGTCCGCCGCCCCCGTCGGTGGCTTCACCGGGTGGACACCAGCGCGCACCGTCACCCAGTGGTGCCTGGAGCGCTGAGCCCGGGCCCGGGGCCGTCAGCCGCGGTAGCGCTCCTGGTGTAGCACCGAGGCCAGCGGGCTGCGGCCGCGCCAGCCCAGCCGCTCCAGGTCGGGTACGTCGGGCAGCCCGGCCACCTCACCGACGCACAGCCAGGCCACGGGCCGCACGTGCTCGGGGAGTCCGACCAGGTCGCGCAGGAACTCCTCGCGGTAGAAGCTGACCCAGCCCACGCCGATCCTTTCGGCGGTGGCGGCGAGCCACAGGTTCTGGATCGCCAGGCACACCGAGTAGAGCCCGGTGTCGGAGATGGCGTGCCGGCCCAGCACCTGCTCGCCCGCGGTGGTCGGGTCGTAGCCGACAACCACGCCGAGGCCGGACTCGGCGATCCCCTCGACCTTGATCCGCGAGAACGTCTCGGCCCGCTCGCCGGTGAGCCCGGCGGCGAAGACCTCCCGCTCGGCGTGAACATGGTCGCGGAACGCTGCCAGCGTGCCGGGGTCGCGCACCGTCACGAACACCCACGGCTGCGACATCCCCACGCTCGGGGCCCGGTGGGCGGCGCCCAGGATCCGCTCCAGCACCTCGTCGGCGGGCGGGCGGCCGGTGAACTCCGCGCGGGTGTCGCGGCGGCGGGCGATCGCGTCGTAGAGGTCCATGCTCATCTCCTCGCTCATCTCCTCGCTCATCTCCTCCGCTGTCGGTCGGGGCTGTAGAGGAACGACTCCGTGTCGGCACCGGCATCGGCGTGCTCGTCGGTCAGGGCCCGGCCGACGAGGATCACCGCAGCCTGTCGCAGGCCCGCGGCCTCGACCCGGTCGGCGAGGTCGGCCACGGTGCCCCGCAGCACCAGCTGCCGCGGCTGGCTGGCCAGGTGCACGACGATCGCCGGGCAGTCGCCGCCGACCACCGGCGTCAGCTCGGCCATCAGCTCGCGGGTGCGGGCGATCGCCAGGTGCAGCACGAGCGTGGCGCCGGTGGCCGCGAAGTCGACCAGCCGCTCCCCCGCGCCCATCGGCGTCGACCGCGCCCGGGTGCGGGTGAGCACCACCGACTGCGCGACCCGTGGCACGGTCAGCTCCCGGCCCACGACGGCGGCCGCGGCGGCGTACGCCGGCACGCCCGGCGTCACCTGCCAGCCCACGCCGGCGGCGTCGAGCCGCCGGGTCTGCTCGTGCAGCGCGGAGTAGAGCGAGGGGTCGCCCGAGGTCAGCCGCACCACCCGGTCACCGGCCCGGACCGCGTCGACCAGGTGGGCGGTGATCGCGTCGAGGTCGAGGTCCTGGGTGTCGAGCAGCCGGGCCCGCGGGCCGCAGTGGGCGAGCACCTCGGGGTCGAGGTAGGTGCCCGGGTAGAGCACCACGTCGGCCGCGGCCAGCAGCCGGACCGCACGCACGGTCAGCAGGTCGGCGGCTCCGGGGCCGGCACCGACGAAGTCCACGCTCATCGCACGTACCTCGGGGTCCACACACCCGCCGGCGACACCCGGGTGGCAGACGCCCCGACGATCAGCAGGCACTTCATGTCGATGGAGTCCGGGTCCAGCTCGCCGAGCGTGGTCACCGTCAGCGACTCCTCCGCACGGCCCACGTCGCGGCCGACCACGACCACGGTCTCGGGGCTGCGATGCTCCAGCAGCACCTCACGGGCGACGGCGACCTGCTCGGTGCGACTGCGCGAGGCGGGGTTGTAGACCGCGAGCACCAGGTCCGCCTCGGCCACGGCCCGCAGCCGCCGCTCGACCACCGCCCACGGCTTGAGTCGGTCCGAGAGGCTGAGCACCGCGAAGTCCGCGCCGACCGGCGCCCCCGCCCGGGCGGCGACAGCCTGGACGGCGCTGAGGCCGGGCAGCACCCGCACCGCGACGTCGGCGTACGCCGGGTCCTCGGCCGCCTCGAAGACCGCGGCGGCCATCCCGAAGACACCGGCGTCACCACCCGAGACCACCGCGACCCGCTCCCCGCTCAGCGCCAGGTCCAGTGCACACCGGGCACGATCCACCTCGACGGTGTTGCCCGACGCGTGCCGGGTCAGCCCCGGGCGCTGCGGCACCCGGGCGAGGTAGGGCGCATAGCCGACCACGTGGTCGACCTCGGCCAACGCCGCGCTCACTTCGGGGGTCTGCCAGGCGTCGGGACCGGGGCCGATGCCGACGACCAGCAGCTCGGCCGATGCACGGCGGTCGGCGCCCGACGACGCCGACGCGGTCACCGGCCCCTCGTCTGGCTCCCGGGAGCGGCGGCCGTTGCGGCTGTCGCCGGTGACCACCACGAGCGAGAAGTAGGGAACCCGTGCCTCGTCGACGTCGGCGACCGGCAGCCAGCGCTCCTCGGGCATCGAGGCGCGCTCGACGTAGAGGGCCTGCTCGAGCCGGCCGGCCGCCGCGAGCGCCCGGCGTACCGCCGGGAAGGTGCGGCCGAGCTTCATGATGATCGCGCCGTCGGTGTCGGCCAGGCGGCGGGCCAGCTCCGGCTCCGGGAGGGTGCCGGGCAGCACCGTGAGCACGTCGGTCTGGCGCACCAACGGGCTGGCCACGGTGGCGGCGGCCGCGAGGAACGCGGGCACGCCGGCGACGATCTCGGTGTCGTAGCGGGCCGAGAGCCGGTCGTGCATGTACATGTAGGAGCCGTAGAAGAGCGGGTCGCCCTCGGCGAGCAGGACGACGTCGCGTCCGGCGTCGAGGTGGGCGGCCAGCCGGCCCGCGGACTTCTCGTAGAACTCCGCGATCGCGCCGGCGTACCCGCCGGGGTGGTCGGTCGTGCCCGTCGTCACCGGGTAGGTCAGCCGCTCCTCGACCACGGACCCGGGGATCAGCTCGGCGGCGATCCGGCGGGCGTTGGACTCCTTGCCGCGGGCGGCGTGGTAGGCGACCACGTCGGCCCGGGCGATCAGCCGGGCGGCCTTGAGCGTGATCAGCTCGGGGTCGCCGGGCCCGACGCCGACGCCGGCGAAGCGGCCGGGCCTGCTCACTCCGCCTCCTGGGCCAGGGCGTTGAGCGCGGACGACGCCATGGCCGACCCGCCCCGGCGGCCGTGGACGGTGACGTAGGGGATCTCGATCCCGTGGTCGCGAGAGAGGTCGGCCAGCGCCTGCTTGGACTCCGCGGCGCCGATGAACCCGACCGGGCAGCCGACGATCGCGGCGGGGTGCGGCGCACCGTCGAGGAGCAGCTCGAGCAGGTGGAACAGCGCGGTCGGGGCGTTGCCGACCGCGACCACCGCGCCTTCGAGCTGCGGCTCCCACAACGAGACCGCCGCCGCGGTGCGGGTGGTCCCCCACTGCTCGGCCAGGTCGGGCACCCGCGGGTCGTCGAGGGTGCAGACCACGTCGTTGTCGGCGGGGAGCCGGCTGCGGGTGACGCCGCGGGCCACCATCGTGGCGTCGCAGAGGATCGGCGCGCCCGCCTCGAGGGCGGCGCGGGCGGTCGCCACCAGCGCAGGATGCACGTCGAGGTCGCGGGTGAGGTCGACCTGGCCGCTGCCGTGGATCATCCGGACGGCCAGCCGCTCGGCGTCGGCGGGCACCCGCGACAGGTCGGCCTCGCGGCGGATGGTGGCGAAGGAGTCGCGGTAGATCGCGGCCCCCTGGTCGAGGTACGGGTAGCGCCGGCCGGGGCGGCGCGGGCCCCGGGCGGTGGGCGGGGCGGTGGGCGGGGCGGCAGGCGGGGTCATCGGGTCTCCTCGGGGATCAGCACGCCACGCCAGGGCGTGACGACCAGCTCTGGGGCGGCGGCGCAGAGGCGCTCGACGGCGGTCCGGTCCAGGCCCTCGGGAGGGACCGGCACGTGGCAGCCGCCGGGGATCTCGCCGTACGCCGGGGGCGGTGCGGGCTCCGGGAGCCGCGGGTCGGGCGTGCGCCGGGTCGCGAGGTCGCGGCCGAGCTCGCGCACGTGCCAGGGGGCGGCGGGACCGGCGCCGCGGGCCCCGAGGAAGGCACGGGCCAGAGCGGCCAGTCGCTGCGCCGACGACGAGAGCGGCACGACGTCCCCCCACCCCTCACCCACCCGCAGCTGCCCCACCTCACGGTCGAGCGCGACGAGCCCGAGGTCGCAGCGGTGGTCGAGCAGGTCGCCGCGGCCGTCGTCGAGCACGAACAGGAACCGTCCGGGCAGCCCCGCGAGCACCGGGTCGGCCAGGAGCGCCCGGTCGAGCGCGGCGAGCACCGTGCGCAGGTCGGCGCGACCGCCGGCGAGGCCGGTCTGCGGCGAGGCCATCAGGTTGCGGCTCACGTCGTGGCTGCGGCTCGGCAGCAGCCCGGTCGCCTCGAGGGCAGCCAGCACCTCGGCGGGCAACCGGGGCTCCGCGCGCTCCGCCGGCATCCCCCGCACCTGGAGGTTGGCGCGGCCGGTGACGTGCACCCGCCCGTCGCCGTACCGCTCGGCGACGCCGAGGAGTCCGCGCAGGGCGGAGGAGCCGAGCCGGCCGCCGGGCAGCCGGAGCCGGACGAGGAGGCCGTCGGCGGCGGGCCAGGGACGCAGGGCGCCAGGACAGCGGTCTGGTCGAAACCGGTTCACCGGGAGAGTCACCTTGCTCGGAGTCGGGGTCCGAACGCGGGACCCGCCACGACCCGACGACGGGTGTCGTCAGGGCCAGCAGGTCTTCGGACTCGGATCATCCGGGAGAGGACGCCTTCCCAGGGCTGGTGCCCCAGTGGCTGCCGTTGCCGGCGTGTCCTTCCCGTCCCCTCACCGCTGCGCGTCAGCTCCGGATTCACACCGGATTCCCTGACTCCTTCACGGAGTGCGACTGGCTGCGCCGGAGACTACTCCACGGCGCCGCGAGGTCGTCCGATACCGTCCGGGAGTGAGCCATCCCCATCCCGAGCTGCCCTCTCCCCCCAAGCTGCCGCGAGGGGGCCTGCGGATCGTCGGGCTCGGCGGGCTCGGCGAGATCGGCCGCAACATGACGGTCTTCGAGCACGAGGGCAAGCTGCTGATCGTCGACTGCGGCGTGCTGTTCCCCGAGGAGCACCAGCCGGGCATCGACGTGATCCTGCCCGACTTCACCTGGATCCGCGACCGGCTCGACCAGGTGGTGGCGGTGGTGCTCACCCACGGCCACGAGGACCACATCGGTGGCGTCCCCTACCTGCTGCGCGAGCGCCCCGACATCCCGGTCGTCGGCTCCACGCTGACGCTGGCGCTGATCGAGGCGAAGCTCAAGGAGCACCGCATCGTCCCGAGGACCAGGCACGTCAAGGAGGGCGACCGGGTCGACTTCGGCCCGTTCGACCTGGAGTTCCTCGCGGTCAACCACTCCATCCCCGACGGTCTCGCGGTGGCGATCCGCACCCAGGCCGGCCTGGTGCTGCACACCGGCGACTTCAAGATGGACCAGTTCCCGCTCGACGACCGGATCACCGACCTGCGCGGCTTCGCCCGGCTCGGCGAGGAGGGCGTCGACCTGTTCCTGACCGACTCCACCAACGCCGAGGTCCCGGGGTTCACGCTCTCCGAGCGCGAGCTGACCCCGGCGATCGAGACGGTCTTCCGCACCGCCCCGCGGCGCGTCATCGTCTCCAGCTTCGCCAGCCACGTGCACCGCATCCAGCAGGTGCTCGACGCCGCCCAGGCACACGGTCGCAAGGTCGCCTTCGTCGGGCGGTCGATGGTGCGCAACATGGGCGTCGCCCGCGAGCTGGGCTACCTGCGCTACCCCGAGGGCCTGGTGGTGCCGTTCGAGCAGCTGGAGCGGATGCCGCCGGCCAAGGTGGCGATCGTGTGCACCGGCTCCCAGGGCGAGCCGCTCGCCGCGCTGTCGCGGATGGCCAACCGCGACCACAAGATCCGCATCGGCGCCGGCGACACGGTGCTGATGGCCAGCTCGGTCATCCCCGGCAACGAGAACGCGATCTCCTCGGTGATCAACGGGCTCACCCGGTGGGGCGCCAAGGTCGTGCACAAGGGCAACGCGAAGGTGCACGTCTCGGGCCACGCGAGCGCGGGCGAGCTGGTCTACTGCTACAACATCGTCCAGCCCACCAACGTGATGCCGATCCACGGCGAGTGGCGCCACCTGCAGGCCAACGCCGACCTGGCCATCCGCACCGGGGTCGCTCCCGACCGGGTCCTGATCGCCGAGGACGGCGTGGTGGTCGACCTGGTCAAGGGGCGCGCCAAGATCACCGGCAAGGTGCCCGCCGGCAACGTCTACGTCGACGCGCAGACCGTCGGCGGCGCCACCGAGAACTCGCTGCGGGACCGGCGCACGCTCGCGCAGGAGGGCGTGGTGACGGTGCTGGCCATCGTGCACGCCGACACCGGGGAGCTGGCCGAGCCGCCGGACTTCCTCATCCGCGGCTTCGTCCACGACAAGGCGGCGTTCGAGACGGCGATCCCCGTGGTCGAGAAGACCCTGGCCCGGGCCGCGCGCGAGGGCATCGGCGAGGCGCACCAGCTCGAGCAGATGCTGACCCGCGAGATCGGACGCTGGGCGCACAAGAAGTTCCGGCGCAGCCCGCTGATCATCACGATCGTCGTCGACGCCTGACCGTCCGGCAGCGCCGGCGCGACTCAGCACAGCTCAGTGGGACGAGACGTGGCGTAGCTCACAGACGCGCACTACTGTGCCGACCACTCGACCGTCCGCACCCGACGGTCGGATCGTCCGGACCACAGACACCCGCACGCGCCACGGCCGGTCATCGGGGGCCCCGGGGCACGGGCAGAGGAGCCGCGCCGTGAAGTTCAACCTCGCCACCGTGTTCGAGACCGTCGCCGACGCCGTCCCCGACCGGGTCGCTCTCACCTACGAGGGTCGCAGCCTCAGCTACGCCGAGTTCGACCGCGAGGCGACCCAGGTCGGCCACCTGCTGGCCGCCTCGGGCGTCGCGGCCGGCGATCACGTCGCGCTGTTCCTGAAGAACTGCGTCGAGCACGTCACCGCGATGGTGGGCCTGCTGAAGGTGCGCGCGGTGCCGATCAACGTCAACTACCGCTACACCGACGCCGAGCTGGAGTACCTCTTCGTCAACTCCGACTCGATCGCCGTCGTCGTCGAGGAGGCCGCCCACCAGCGGTCGCTGGCGCGGATCCTGGCGCGGCTGCCGCTGCTGCGTACCGTCTTCGTGCTCGGCGAGGTCGACCCCGAGCTGCGGGCGGCGGCCTCCGACCGCGGACTACCCCTGATCGACTTCTCAGGCTGGCGGGACCAGTCCACCGAGCGCGACTTCGCCCCCCGCACCGGCGAGGAGCACTACATCCTCTACACCGGCGGCACCACCGGCTACCCCAAGGGCGTGGTGTGGACCCACGACGACCTGTTCCACAAGCCGCTCTCCGGCGGCAACCCCTACGGGGACGCGCACCCCGACCTCGAGTCGCTCGCGGCCGCCGCCCAGGCGATGCCACCGATCTCGTTCCTGATCGCGGCGCCGCTGATGCACGGCGCCGCGTCCTACGCGATGTTCTTCTACTTCATCTTCGGCGGCCGGCTGGTGATGCTCCGCGACTTCGACCCGGAGAAGATCGTCGACGGCATCGCCCACGACGGGCTGCAGAGCCTGCTGATCGTCGGCGACGCGATGGGCATGCCCCTGGCCGACGAGATGGAGCGCCGCAAGGACGAGGTCGACTACTCGGCGCTGTTCATGGTCACCTCCGGCGGGGCGATCTGGTCACAGGCCTGCCGCGACCGGTTCCGCGCCCTGGCACCGAACGCCATGCAGCGTGACAACTTCGGGGCCTCGGAGTCCGGCAACGACGGCGAGATCACCCTCGACGAGTCCGGCAACCTGCGGGTGCCGGCGACCGACAAGATGCTCGTCGTCGACGACACGCTCGCCGAGATCCCGGCCGGACCCGAGAACGTCGGCTTCATCGCCCGGCTCGGGCCGGTGCCGCAGGGCTACTACAAGGACGACGAGAAGACCGCGCGCACGTTCCGCACGCTGCCCGACGGTCGCCGCTGCTCGGTGCTGGGTGACATGGGCTACCGCGACCACGACGGCTCGATCGTGTTCCTCGGGCGCGGCTCGCAGTGCATCAACACCGGCGGCGAGAAGGTCTACGTCGAGGAGGTCGAGAACGTGCTGCACGGACACCCGGCCGTCGCCGACGTGCTCGTCGTCGCGGTGCCCGACGAGCGGCTCGGCGAGAAGGTCGCGGCGGTGGTCTCCCCACGCGACGGGCGCGAGCCGACGCTCGAGGAGATCCAGACCCACGCCCGGGCCGCCCTCGCCGGCTACAAGGTGCCGCGCGAGCTGGTCGTCGTCCCGGAGGTCAAGCGCACCCCCGCCGGCAAGGCCGACTACAAGTGGGCCAAGCAGGTCGCTCGGGAGCACTCGCTCCCCCACCCGGACCCGGTCGGCTGAGCGAGCCGCCCAGGTCAGGCGGACGCGCGCCGCACCAGCTCGGGCACGAAGACCACCCGGCGGGGGCCGCCCCCGCCACCCTGGTCGATCGACTCCGTGAGCAGCCTGATCGCCTCGACGACCATCGAGGCGATCGGGTTGCGCAGCGTGGTCAACGGCGGGTCGGTGCGCTCGGCGACGCCGAGGTCGTCGTAGCCGACGAGCGCGACGTCCTCGGGCACCCGGAGGCCACGTCGGGCGAGCTCACGGATGGCTCCCTGCGCCATCAGGTCGGAGGCGGCGAAGATGCCGTCGATCCCACCGGGCCCGGCGGCGTCGAGCAGGGCCGCGCAGGCCTGGACGCCGCTGTCCTCGGTGAAGTCGCCGTGGGCAACCAGGCCGGTCTCGAGCCCCGCGGCGGCCAGCTCGTCGCGCCAGCCCCGCAGCCGGTCGTGGCCGGCGCGCATGTCGGGCGGGCCCGCGATGGTGGCGATCCGGCGCCGGCCGCCCTCGAGCAGCACCCGCACCGCCTGCGCTGCGGCGCCGGCATTGTCGCTGTCGACGTAGGCGACCCGCTCGGCCCCGATCCAGGGGCGTCCGATGAACACACACGGCAGGCCGAGGTCCGAGAGGTGCTCGGCGAGCCGGTCCTCCCGGTGGTGCGAGGCGACGATCGCGCCGTCGACGTAGCGGCCGCGCAGGTAGCGCAGCAGCCGCTCCGCCTCGTCTCCCGGCTGGGCGATCAGCAGCACCAGCTGCAGGTCGTGCTCGCGCAGGGTGCGGGCGACCAGGTGCAGCATCCGGGCGAAGAACGGGTCGCTGAAGATCCGCTCGTCGGACTCGGGCACGATCAGCGCGACCGAGCCAGTGCGTCTCGTGACCAGGGACCGGGCCGCCGCGTTCGGGGTGTAGCCGAGCTCGCGCACCGCGTTGTCGACCGCCGTCTGCGCGCGGGCGCTCACCTTCGAGCCGCCGTTGATGGCGCGCGAGGCCGTCGCCTTGCTGACCCCGGCCAGCTTGGCCACCTCGTCGAGCGTGGGCGCTCCCCCGTTCAGTGTCATCGGCCTCAAACTACTGGCAGCCGGTTCTGAGCGGACAACTTCGAGAACCAACGGGCGCTGTCCTTGGGGGTGCGCGTCTGGGTGTCGAAGTCGACGTGGACCAGGCCGAAGCGGTGGGCGTGGCCGTAGCTCCACTCGAAGTTGTCCATGAACGACCACACGAAGTAGCCGGCGACGTCGACACCCTTGTCGATCGCGTCCAGCACCGCGTGCAGGTGCTGCTCGATGTAGTCGCGCCGGCCGTCGTCGTGGACCGCACCGTCCTCGACCACGTCGTCGGCCATCGCGCCGTTCTCGGTGATGAAGACGGGCAGCGCGGTGTACTCCTCCTTCACCCGGACCAGCAGCCTGGTCAGCGCCCCCGGGTCGATCTCCCAGTCGCGGGCGGTCGTCGGCAGGCCGGTCCGCGGGAAGACGAAGCCGCCGCCGGGGTACGGCGACTGGCGCGGCCGCGGCGCGTGCTCGATCCGGCTCCCGAGGAGCTGGTCGGGCTCGACGTCGAAGGGCAGCGCCGCCGGGACATCGCCGTGGTAGAAGTTCACCCCGAGGAAGTCGATCGGCGCGCCGATCAGCTCGAGGTCGCCGTCGTGGACGAACTCCTGCCAGCGCCGGCCCTCGAAGAGCATGCCCTCGGTGTCGGCGGCCAGGTCGTCGGCGTAGCGGCCGCGGAACAGCGGGTCGAGAAACACCCGGTTGTGGAAGCCGTCGAGGCGTCGCGCCGCCTCGACGTCGGCCGCGCGCGTCGGGTCGAAGGGGTCGGCCACCGTCAGGTTGAGCGTGATGCCCACGGACCCGCCGTTCTCGGCGGTGCCGCCCCGGCGGCGTACCTCGTCGACGAAGAGGCCGTGCGCGAGCAGCAGGTGGTGCGCCGCGACGACCCCGGCGACACCCTCCTGGCGACCCGGTGCGTGACCGCCGTTGGTGTAGCCCATGAACGCCGCGCACCACGGCTCGTTGTGGGTGGTCCACGCGTGGACGCGGTCACCGAGTGCGTCGTGGACGGTCATCGCGTAGTCGAGGAACCGGTGCGCGGTGTCGCGGTTGGTCCAGCCGCCGGCGTCCTCGAGGGCCTGCGGGAGGTCCCAGTGATAGAGGGTCAGCCACGGGGTGATGCCGGCGGCGAGCAGCTCGTCGGTCAGCCGGTCGTAGAAGTCCAGACCGCGCCGGTTGACCGGCCCCCCGTCGGGGCGGATCCGCGGCCAGGCCACCGAGAAGCGGTACGCCGGGAGGCCCAGCTGCTTCATCAGCGCGACGTCCTGGGGCATCCGCTCGTAGTGCTGGCAGGCCTGATCGGCATTGTCGCCGTGCAGGATCGCGCCGGGCACGGTGACGAAGGTGTCCCAGATGGAGGGGGTGCGCCCGTCGGCGTCGACGGCGCCCTCGATCTGGTAGGCCGCCGCGGCCGCCCCCCAGAGGAAGCCGGGCGGGAACTCTCGGGTCGTCATCCTTTGACGGCTCCTTGCATGATGCCGGCCACGAGCTGGCGGCCGGTCGCGATGAACAGGATGAGCAGCGGGATCGTGGCGAGCAGGGTTCCGGCCTGGAGCAGCGCGATGTCTGCGATCCCACCGGCCGGCGCGATCTTGAGCTGCTCCAGCGCCGTCTGCAGCGTCTGCACGTCGGACCCCTGGAGGATCAGCAGCGGCCACATGAAGTCGGTCCAGGTGTGCATGAACGTGAACAGGGCGAGGATCGCCATCGCCGGCCGGGCCGCGGGGACCGCGACGGTCCAGAACGTGCGGATCTGCGAGCACCCGTCGACCCGGGCCGCCTCGATCAGCTCGTCGGGGATCGCGTCGACCAGGAACTGCCGCATGAAGAAGACCCCGAACGCGGTGACCAGCCAGGGCAGCACCACGGCGGTGCGGGTGCCGGCGAGACCGATGTTGCTGAACTCCTTCAGCAGCGGCATCAGCGCGAGCTGGGTCGGGATGGCCATCGTCGCGATCACGAACGCCATCCCGACGTTGCTGCCGCGGAACCTCAGCTTGGCGAAGGAGTAGCCGGCCAGCGTGGAGAAGAACACCACCGACGCCGCGGAGACCCCGGAGATGATGATCGAGTTGGCGAGCGCGGACCAGAAGTCGATCTGGTCGAAGACGCGCCTCGCGTTGTCGAAGAAGTGGCCGCCGGGGTAGAGCGGCGGCGGGCTGTGGATCGCGCGCTCCTTGGTGACCGAGCCGATCACGAAGGACCAGTAGAGGGGGAAGACCGAGCCGAGCACGAAGGCCGACAGCAGTCCGTAGACGAGGAATCCGGGTCGTCGGTTCACCTCTCCGACCTCCTCTGGATCATCCGGGTGACGGCGAAGTTGAGCAGCGCGATCGTGATGATGATCAAGACGATGATCCAGGTGGCGGCGGCCGCGCGTGGATACGGGTCGGTGGCGCTGTTGGAGGTGTTGAAGACGTACATCGTGAGCGTCTGGTACTGGTAGTCGGCACCGCCTTGGAACTGCAGGTTGGTGTCGAACAGGCGGGGCTCGGTGAAGATCTGGAGGCCGCCGATCGTCGAGGTGACGATGACGAAGAGCATGGTCGGCCGGATCGACGGCAGTGCGACGTGGAAGAACTGCTTCACCCGGCCGGCTCCGTCGATCGCCGCCGCTTCGTAGAGATGGCTGGAGACCGCCTGGAGGGCGGCGAGGATGATCAGCGTGTTGTAGCCGGTCCAGCGGTAGTTGACCATCGACGCGATGGCGGTCCAGCTGGCGAGCCGGTCGGAGTGCCACCCGACCTTGGGCAGGCCCACCGCGTGGATCACCTCGTTGACCAGGCCGGTCTTGTCGGCGAACAGGCTGCCGAAGATCAGCGCGGTCGCGGCGGGCGAGACCACGAACGGGAGCAGCACGCTCATCCGCCACCAGGTGCGCCCGCGCAACTGGGTGTCGAGCATCGCGGCGATCACGGTCGCGAGGATCACCTGCGGCACCGAGGAGAGCAGGAAGATGCCGATGGTGTTCCAGAACGCCTTGTGGAAGACCGGGTCCTGGAGCACGTGGGCGTAGTTGGCGAACCCCACCGGGTCTCCGTGATGGGGGCCGTAGCGGGGCCAGGAGAAGAACGAGAGGTAGCCCGAGTAGACCATCGGGTAGACCCCGACGACGAGGAACACCGCGAAGAACGGAACGACGTAGAGGTAGGGCGAGAGGCGCATGTCCCATCGGGCGCGCCGCTGCCGCCAGGTGAGTCTCGGTGGTGGCCTGCGGGTCGGTGTCTCGGGGTCAGCGGTCTTGACTGCCTGGTCGGTCGCCAACGCACTCCGCCTCTCGGTCGTCGGGCCGGCGCCGGGCCGGGGAGGTCGCTGCGACCTCCCCGGCGGCGACGCCGGTGCTGGGTCAGGGAGTGGGCGGGCTCAGAGGCTGCCGACGGCCTGCACGAACGTCTCCCACGAGTCGTCCGGGGAGGATCCCTCGTCGACGCGCTGGATGGCGGTCTGGAAGAGGCCGAGGATGTCGGAGTACTTGTCCCCCTTGTAGGGACGGCCCGGCTCGACGGCGGCGGCGCGGGAGGCCAGGATCTCGGCGGTCGGCGCGTCGTTGAAGTACGCGTCGGTCTCGTTGCGGTCGGCCAGCACCTGCTGGGCCTCGAGGTTGGCCGGGTAGTTGCCGGCCGCGTCGAACGCGGCGACCTCCTGGTCGGCGGCGGTCAGCCAGGCGGCGAACTCCTGGGCCTCCTCCTGGTGCTCGGACTGCATCGGGACGGCGAGGTAGGAGCCGCCCCAATTGCCGCCACCGCCCGGGAACGCGTCGACGATGTCCCAGCCCTCGACCTTCGGGGCCGAGGACTTGATGTTGGAGAACATCCATCCGGGGCACGGCATGGTGGCGAAGCCGTCGTTGCGGAAGTTGGCGGTCCAGTCCTCACCCCACTGCACGACCTGGGGGGAGAGCGTCTCCGAGTACTCGGTGACGGTGTTCCACACCTCTTCGAGCTCGGGGTTCTCGACGTCGACGGTGTTGTCCTCGGTCTGGAACGGGAACTCGGCCTGGTTCAGCATCGCCTGGGCGATCGAGCCGCTGGAGTCGTACCACTTGCTGCCGGGGACCTTGGCGACGAACTCCTCGCCGGCGGCGAAGTAGGAGTCCCAGCTCTCGAAGATCGGCTTCACCGCCTCACGGTCGCTGGGCAGCCCGGCCTTCTCGAACAGGTCGGCGCGGTAGCAGAACGCCTCGGGGCCGGCGTCGGTCGGGTAGCCGATCTGCTTGCCGTCGGCGGTCTGCGCGGCCTGGTAGGCGTAGTCGACCCACCGGTCCTCGAGCTCGGGGTCGGACAGGTCGGCGAACTGGTCGGAGGCCCCGTCGGCGAGGAACGCCGGCATCGCATCGCCCTCGACCGCGACGATGTCGGTGAGCCCGTGACCGGCCTGCAGGTCCTGGGTCAGCGTCTTCTTCCAGGGGTCCCAGTCGGCGATCTTGGTCATCTTGACGGTGAACGGCCGGTCGGGATCGGCGTTCCATTCGTCGATCAGCTTGTCGTAGCCGAAGTCGCTGAACGTGGTGATCGTGAGGACGTCGTCCTTGCCGAGCTCGGACTGGGTGGCCTCGGACTCGCCGCCGCCGCACGCGGCGGCCGTCGCGGCCACGAGGGCCACCGCGGACCCGACCGCCCCTCCTCGTCGGATGGTGAGCTTGCGCATGGTTGGACGCTCCTGACCTCGACCGGTGGTGGAACCGTTTCCACTCCTATTGGGCACAGGACTATGACGGGGGTCACATCGCGTGTCAACGGCCAGCGGACTTCGTCCAGAAGTCTGTGCAATTCGTGGCTGGAACCGCTCCCACTCCACCGCCGGCGCCACCGTGCCTGGACAGCCGGCTCAGGCCGGTCCTAGTGCCTCCCGACGAGCCAGCGTCGCGGCGATCCCGGCCGCGGCGGCCCGCACCGAGGCGACGTGGTCCGCCGGCCGGAACCGGGTGACCGCACCGGCCACGCTGATCGCCGCCACCGGTCGGTCCCGGCTGTCGAGCACGGGCGCGGCGACGCACACGAGCCCGGCCGCCCCCTCCTCGTGCTCGAAGGCGACCCCCTGTTCCCGGACCCGGTCGAGCTGCTGGCGCAGCCGGCCCGGCGCGGTGATGGTCCGCGGGGTGCGGCGCGGCAGCGGCCCCGACAGCACAGCGATCCGCTCCGACTCATCGGCCCACGCGAGCAGCGCCTTGCCGATCGCGGTGGCGTGGACCGGCATCCGGCCACCGATGCGCGACGGCGAGGAGACCTGGCGGTGGCCGCCGAACTTCGCCACGTAGACCACCTCGGCGCCCTCCCGCAGGCCCAGGTGGACGGTCTCGTGGGTGCGCTCGTAGAGGTCCTCCAGGAACGGGGTGGCCACCTCGAGCAGGGTGCGCTCCACCGACGCGCGCATGCCGAGCTCGAACAGGTGCGATCCCAGGTGGTAGTCGCCGTCGATGCGGGTCAGCAGCCGCGAGGCCACCAGGTCGCCCGCCACCCGGTGCAGGGTGGCCTTGGGCAGCCCGGTCCGGCGCTGCAGCTCGGCGAAGCCGACGCCGGTGTCGTCGGGGGCGAAGGCCTCCAGCACCCGCATCGCCTTGCCCAGCACGCTGGCGGGGTCGAGGGCCGGCTCGGTCATGACGCCATTCTGCTCCAGGGTTCCGCTCACCGGAACTCAACCCTCGCACCCACGGTCACTCGCCCCCACGATCGTGCCATGACCACGACACCATCCGACGCCGTCGCCGGCGACGACGTCCGCGCCGCGGCCGAGCGGCTGCAGCAGGCGGCCGCCTCCGGCGTCCCGTGCGCGCCAGTGCGCGACCTCATCGGCAGCGACGACGTCGCCGCGGCCTACGCCGTCCAGTCCCTGATCATCGCCGACCGGCTGGCCTCCGGCGCCCGGGTCGTGGGCCGCAAGATCGGCCTCACCTCCCCCGCCGTGCAGCAGTGGCTCGGCGTCGACACCCCCGACTTCGGTGTGCTCGTCGACGACATGGAGTACGCCGAGCACGACACCGTGCCGATGGGCCGACTGCTGCAGCCGCGTGCCGAGGCCGAGATCGCCTTCGTGCTCTCCGCCGACCTGACCGAGGGCCCGTTCACCGCACAGTCGGTGCGGGGCGCCGTGGACCACGCGCGCGCCGCCATCGAGATCGTCGACTCGCGCATCACCGACTGGGACATCCGGCTCGGTGACACGGTCGCCGACAACGCCTCCAGCGGCCTCTACGTTCTCGGCGCCGAGCGCCGCACGCTCGACGACTTCGAGCCGGTCGACGTCGAGATGGTGATGACCTGCGACGGCGAGGAGGTCTCGACCGGCACCGGTGCCGCCTGCCTCGGCGACCCGCTGAACGCGCTCGCCTGGCTCGCCGCCGCCGCCCTGGACTACGGCGAGCCGCTGCGCGCCGGCCAGGTGATCCTCTCCGGGGCCCTGGGCCCCGTGCACCCCCTGTCCCCCGGCGCCGTCGTGCGCGCCGACATCACCGGCCTCGGCTCGGTGACCGCGACCTTCTCCAAGGAGCAGTGAATGAGTGAGCACGCGTCGACCAAGGTGGCCATCATCGGGTCCGGCAACATCGGCACCGACCTGATGATCAAGGTGCTGCGCACCTCCGAGACCCTCGAGATGGGGGCGATGGTCGGCATCGACCCCGCCTCCGACGGGCTCGCCCGCGCCGCCCGGCTCAAGGTGCCGACCACCCACGAGGGGGTCGACGGCCTGATCGCGATGGAGCACTTCGACGAGATCGACATCGTCTTCGACGCCACCTCCGCCGGCGCGCACCGCGCCAACGCGGCCAAGCTCTCGGCGTACGGCAAGAAGCTCGTCGACCTCACGCCCGCCGCGATCGGCCCCTTCGTCGTGCCGGCCGTCAACCTCGAGCAGCACATCGGCCTCGACAACCTGAACATGGTCACCTGCGGCGGCCAGGCCACCATTCCGATCGTGGCGGCGGTGTCGAGCGTCACCGAGGTGCCCTACGCCGAGATCGTGGCCTCGATCGCCTCGAAGTCGGCCGGCCCGGGCACCCGAGCCAACATCGACGAGTTCACCGAGACCACCTCGCACGCGATCGAGGCCGTCGGCGGAGCCTGGACCGGCAAGGCGATCATCATCCTCAACCCCGCCGAGCCGCCGCTGATCATGCGCGACACCGTGTTCTGCCTGATCAACGACCCCGAGGGTCAGCAGCAGGACGCGATCCGGCGAGCCGTCGAGGACATGGTGGCCAGGGTCGCCGAGTACGTCCCCGGCTACCGCCTCAAGCAGGCCGTGCAGTTCACCCGCGTGCCCGACGGCGAGCCGGTGCACACGATGCTCGGCAAGGGCGTCGGCGAGGTCGCCGTGAGCCACAAGGTCGCGGTGTTCCTCGAGGTCGAGGGCGCCGCGCACTACCTGCCGGCCTACGCCGGCAACCTCGACATCATGACCTCCGCAGCCCTGCGCACCGGCGAGGCGATCGCCCAGCAACTGGCCGCCACCCGCACCGAAGGAGTCCCCGCATGAGCCAGCCCCAGGTCGTCGACCGCCTCTACATCCAGGACGTCACGCTCCGTGACGGCATGCACGCGATCCGGCACCGGATCGACCCCGAGGACCTCAAGCGCATCGTCGCCGCGCTCGACGATGCCGGCGTCGACGCGATCGAGGTCACCCACGGTGACGGTCTCGGCGGCGGGTCGATCAACTACGGCCCTGGCTCCAACACCGACTGGGAGTGGATCGAGGCCGCCGCGTCGGTCATCAAGAACGCCAAGCTGACCTCGCTGCTCGTGCCCGGCATCGGCACCGCGGAGCACCTCAAGGAGGCCTACGCCCTGGGCGTGCGCTCGGTGCGCATCGCCACCCACTGCACCGAGGCCGACGTCGCCAAGCAGCACATCGAGACCGCCCGCGAGATCGGCATGGACGTCTCGGGCTTCCTGATGATGTCGCACATGTCGGGGCCCAAGGAGCTGGCCCAGCAGGCCAAGCTGATGGAGTCCTACGGCGCCCACTGCGTCTACGTCACCGACTCCGGCGGCCGGCTCACCATGGACGGGGTGCGTGAGCGCTTCCGCGCCTACCGCGACGTGCTGAAGCCGGAGACCCAGCTCGGCATCCACGCCCACGAGAACCTCTCGCTGTCGGTGGCGAACTCGGTCGTCGCCGTCGAGGAGGGCGTCACCCGGGTCGACGCCTCGCTCGCGGGCCAGGGCGCGGGAGCCGGCAACGCCCCCATCGAGCCGTTCATCGCGGTGGCCGACCTGATGGGCTGGCAGCACGGCTGCGACGTCTTCAAGCTCCAGGACGCCGCCGACGACCTCGTCCGCCCCCTGCAGGACCGACCGGTCCGCGTCGACAGGGAGACGCTGACGCTGGGCTACGCCGGCGTCTACTCCTCGTTCCTGCGGCACGCCGAGAACGCCGCGGCGGAGTACGGCGTCGAGGCCCGCGACCTGCTCGTCGAGGTCGGCAAGCGCCGCCTCGTCGGCGGCCAGGAGGACATGATCATCGACATCGCCCTCGACCTGCTCCGCGACCGTGAGGCCGCCCCGGCCTGACCTCCAGCGCCGCGGACGACGCGAACGCCCGGTGACCCCGCGGGGTCACCGGGCGTTGCCGTCCGTGGTCGCGCCTCAGGCGTCCGGAGCCCGGCGCTCGGCGATCGTCACGTCGCCCGCCGCCCAGTGGGTCGCCGGCACCTCGCGGAGCACGACGCGCACGCTCTCCCGGGGCGCGTCGATCGCGGTCGCCGCCGCCTCGGTCAGCGCCGTGACCAGCGCCCGCAGCTGCTCGGGGGTGCGGCCCTCCACCAGCGTGACGTCGATGAACGGCATCAGTGGGCCGGACCGCAGGAGAGCGTGACGTCGCCCAGCGTGGCGAAGCGGCAGGTCACGGTCGAGCCCGGCGTGGCCGGCACGGCGTCCGACATGCCGCCGGTGAGCACGACCCAGCCCGGCTCGACGGCGATGCCCCGCCCGGCGAGGTCGTTGACCGCCAGCGCCAGGGCCTCCGCCGGGTGGCCCAGCACGTCGGCCCCGGTGGCCCGGTGCACGACCTGCCCGTCGACCACCACCTCCACTGCCTCGGCGGCGAGGTCGAGGTCGCCCGGGGCGAGCGCCACCGCGCCCAGCAGGTAGGCCCCCGAGGAGGCGTTGTCGGCCACGACGTCGGCGGCGGTGAACCTGAACTCCCGGTAGCGGCTGTCGATCACCTCGGCGCCGGCGCGCACCTCCCCGACCGCGGCCAGCGCCTGCGCCGCCGTGACGCCGGGGCCCTCCAGCCGCTCGCGCATGACGAAGACGATCTCGGGCTCGATCCGGGGGTGGATGAGCGCCTGCTGGGGCACGGGCTGCCCGTCCTCGAGGACCATGGCGTCGGTCAACCAGGCCACCAGCGGGGTGCTCACGCCCATCCGCTCCTGCTTGGCCTTGCTGGTCAGGCCCAGCTTGACCCCGGTGACCCGCTCGCCTCGGGCCAGGCGGCGACGCAGCGTCTCGGCCTGGATCTGGTAGCCGGTGGCCACGTCGAGGTCGGGCCACTCGTCGGTGAACTTCGTGCGGTCCCGACGCTCCGCCTCGCAGGCGAGCAGCTCGGTCGCGACGGCGTCGGCGGTCCAGGTGGTCATGTGGTGTCCTCTCGAGGGGTCGGGTTCGGTGTGGGTGCCACGGCGCGCGCTCCCGCCTCGGCGACGGCCCGGTCCTGGGCGGCACTGCCCCCGGAGACCCCGATCGCGCCGACCGGCTCGCCGTCGACGACGACGGGGACGCCACCGCCGAAGGCGGCCACGCCCGGGCGGCCGGCGATCCCGTCCCGCACCGCGGGCTCGGACTCGATGGCGGCGTAGAGCTCGTCGGTGGGCGCGCCGCCGAAGCCCGCGACGGTGCGCGCCTTGTCGATCGCGATGTCGGCCGAGGCCGCGAAGGCGCCGTCCATCCGGGCGAAGGCGAGCAGCGCCCCGCCGGCGTCGGTCACGGCGACGTTGACCGGCACGCCCAGCGACGCGGCGTACGCGAGGGCGGCGTCGAGAGCGGCCCTCGCCCCGACGTGGGTCAGGGCGAGGGCCGGTCGCAGGTGGCTCACGTCAGGACGGTGGTGAAGCGGTCGTTGAGCTCACGGGCGTGGTAGAAGATGCCCTTGCCGAGCTGCTCGGGGGTCCACACCGAGACCGGCCGGTCACGGTAGGCGAGGTAGCCGCCGGCGAAGACCTCGTTGCGGCTGCCCGAGGGGTCGAAGAAGTAGACCGTCTGGCCGCGGGTGATGCCGTGCCGGGTCGGGCCGACGTCGATCGGCACGTCGTCCATCGCCATCAGGTCGGCGGCGCGGCCCACCTCGTTCCAGTCGCCCAGGCGGAACGCGAAGTGGTGCAGCTTGGCCTGCGGGCCCTCGAGGCAGGCGAGCTGGTGGATCTGGTTGTTGCTGGTCATCCAGGTGGCGATCAGGTGGGCGTCGTCGTCGAGGGAGGTCTGCACCCGCTCGGTGGCGTAGAAGCCGAAGACCCGCTCGAGCATCGACTGCATCAGTGCGGGGTCCTCGCAGGTGATCAGCGAGTGGTCCAGCGCCGGGACGCCGACGCCGACCAGGTGCCGGGGGAACGCGTCGGGGTTGTGGGTGCCCACCTCGGTGCCGATGGCGGTGGCCTGGTGGTAGACCTCGAAGACGTGCTCGGAGGGGGTGGTGAAGCGGATGCCGTCGCCGATCTCGGGGTTCTCGCCGGCGCTCATCCGCTCGACGGTGAGGCCGAAGTCGCGGGCCTTCCGCTCGATGTCGTCGATGTCGGACTCGTACTCGACCTTCCAGCCGTACTTGACGACGCCGACCCCGCCCTCCTCGAGCACGACCGAGTGGTGGTCCCACTCGTCCCAGCCCTTGTAGAACACCCGCTGGTTGCCGTCGGCGCTGACGTCGGAGCGCGTCTCGTAGAGACCCATCGTCGTGGCGTAGTGGTCCTTGGCCTCCGCCATGTCCGTGACCCGGACATGGGCGTAGCCCATCCTCATGACTCCCATTGCTTACTCCTTGTCAGGGCCGGTGGCGGCGATGTTGAGGTACTTCAGCAGGCCCGTGGGCGCGGCGCTCACGTCCTCGATGTCGATGTGCAGGGTGATGTCGCCGGCCGGTACGGCGCGGCAGGTCAGGCAGGTGCCCGAGGCTCGCTCGTCGGAGGTGAGCACGGTGCCGGCGACCGCCTTCTCGTAGGTCACCTCTCCCTGGACCAGCTCGAGCTTGCAGATGCCGCAGCCTCCGCGGCGGCAGCCGACCTGGCGGACGGTGAAGCCGCACCGGTGCAGCCCGGCCAGCACCGGCTCGCCCGGCTGCAGGCGGGCGACGAAGCCACTGGGCTCGATGCGCACGGTCGGCACGACGCTCGCCTCGCCCCGGCTCACCCTCGGGGCCCGCGGTCGATCTGCATCACGATCGCCTTCGGCTCGGTGAAGAACTCGCGGCTGAACGTGCCGCCCTCGCGGCCGACCCCGGAGTCACCGACCCCGCCGAAGGGCGTGCGCAGGTCGCGGATGAAGAAGCAGTTCACCCAGACGGTGCCGGCGCGCAGCCGCGAGGCCACCCGGTGCGCCCGGGAGAGGTTCTCGGTGAACAGCATCGCGTTGAGGCCGTAGCGGGTGTCGTTGGCCAGGTGGACGACCTCCTCCTCGTCCTCGAAGCGGTTGACCACGACGACGGGGCCGAAGATCTCCTGGCAGTAGTGCGAGGCGGTCAGCGGCAGGTCGGTGATGATCGTCGGCCGCACCAGCCAGCGACCGTCGGGGTCGGTGCCCCCGGTCAGCACGGTGCCGCCCTCGGCCTCGACCGAGTCGACGTACCCCTTGACCTTGTCGAAGTGCCGCCTCGAGGCCAGCGAGGAGAACTGGGTGCGCGGGTCGAACGGGTCACCGATCACCAGCGCCTCGGCGGCAGCCCGGAACCGCTCCATGAACGCGTCGTAGATGCCCGACTGCACGAACAGCCGCGACCCGGCGAGGCAGATCTGCCCGGCGTTGCGGAAGATCGCCTCGACGGCCCAGTGGACGGCGTTGTCGAGGTCGGCGTCGTCGAAGACGAGGTTGGCGCCCTTGCCGCCGAGCTCCAGCGAGACCGGGGCGAGGTGGGTGGCAGCGGAGGCCATGATCACCTTGCCGGTCTTCGAGTCGCCGGTGAACGTGACCCGGTCGACGCGCGGGTCGGCGGTCAGCGTCGAGCCGGCGGGGACGCCGAAGCCGTTGATCGTGTTGATCACCCCGTTCGGCAGCCCGGCCTCGACCGCGAGGCGGCCCAGCATGGTCACCGAGGCCGGGGTGTCCTCCGAGGGCTTGGCGACCACGGTGTTGCCCCAGGCGATCGCGGGGGCGATCTTCCAGGTGGCCATCATCAGCGGGAAGTTCCACGGGCTGATCGCGGCGACCACGCCGGCCGGGCCGTACTCCGAGTAGCTGTGGTGGCCGGTGTCCATCGGGTAGGTCTCGCCAGTCGCGTCGCGCTGGTGGTCGGCGAAGAAGCGGAAGTTGTGCACCGACCGGGCGACGTCGTGGCGGGCCTGGACCAGCGGCTTGCCCATGTCGAGGGCGTCCAGGGTGGCCAGGTCGTCGGTCCGCTCCTCCATCAGGTCGGCGAGGGCGTGGATGTGGGCGGCCCGCTCCCGCCGGCCCATCCGCGGCCAGGGCCCCTCGTCGAAGGCCCGGCGGGCCGCGGTGATCGCCCGCTGGGCGTCCTCCTCCTGGGCCTCGGCCACCTCGCCGAAGACCTCCTGGGTGTAGGGGTTGACGGTGTCGAACCGCTTGCCCGACAGGGACTCGACCTCCTCGCCGTCGATGACGTGGCCGAAGAACTGCAGGTCGCTCATGCGCGTGCCTCCTCCGAGGCGGTCCGGACGATCACGCCGGCGGATGTGACGGTGGTCATAGCGGCACGTTAGGAGGCGGCGACCCGCCCGCCGACGAACGTTCCCGAGGGCGGAACGTCAGGGTGAGGGCGGCGCGGACCGGGAGAGCTTGGCCGCCGCGGCGACGACCAGGCTCAGCAGGTGGCCGCCCTGGGCGCGGAAGCTCTCGGTGGGTCCGACCAGGCTGACGCCGGCGATCGCCTCACCCGACGGTCCGTGCAGCGGCGCGGCGCAGGAGCCGACGCCGACGGTGGCCTCGTCGAACGAGATGGCGCCGTGCTGGCGCCGCGTCTCGGCGAGCCGCTCCTCCCACTGCTCGACGGTGGTGAGCGTGAACGCGGTCCGGGCCGGGAAGCCGGCCGCCCGGCGGGCCTCGGCGAAGCTGGGGTTGAACGCCGCGATGGCCTTGCCGCTGCTGGTCGTGTGGGCGGGCAGCCGGCGGCCGGTGCGTCGCAGCAGCGCGACGCCGAGGTTGGTCTCCAGCCGCTCGGCGTACACGACGTCCGCGCCGTCGGGGATCGCGAGCTGGACGGTGAGCCCGGAGGCGTGGCGCAGCTGGACCAGGGTAGGCAGGGCCATCGTGCGCAGGTGGTTGCGGGTCATGGCCAGCTGGCCGAGCTCGTAGAGCCGCATGCCGAGCCGGTAGCGGGCCGTCTCTGCGCTGCGCGAGACGAGGCCGCGGGACACCAGGGTCGTCAACGCCCGGCTCCTCGTCGTCGGCGAAGCACTCGAGCACGTCGAGTGCGATGCCGGCCGAGTGCACCGTGCCCGTCACGACGTCACTCTCGCACGTGCCGCGACTCTCCGGAGCCGTGCGGCGCGGACGAATCCGAAGCGTCGCGGCGGACCCAGGTGTCGAGGGCTGCCCGGAGCTCCTCACGGCCCAACGGCTTGGTCAGCAGGTCGTCCATGCCCACGTCGAGGCAGTCCGCTCGCTCGGTGTCGACCGCGGTGGCCGTGAGGGCCAGGATCGGCACCCGAGACCGCCCGCCCTCCAGGTCGCGGATGGCGCGGGTGGCGGCGTGGCCGTCGAGTCGAGGCATGTGGACGTCCATCAGCACAGCCGCGAACGGTCCGGCCGCGGCACCCTGGAACGCTTCGACGGCCTCCTCCCCGTCGGCCGCCTCGACCGGCCGGTAGCCCATCGACGTGAGGAGGGCTCCGGCGACCAGTCGGTTCACCTCGTCGTCGTCCACGACGAGGACGCGCGGCTCGCCGCCGACGGCGTCGCGCGGGTCGGCTCCTGGCGCCCCGACCTCGTTCGGAGCGGCCGGTCGCGCCACGGCACGCGGCGCGAACAGCTTCGACACGGCGTCCCGCAGCATGTGTGCGGGGACGGGCTTGGTCAGGATCGTCGCCACGCCGGGAACGACTCCCTCCGCTCGGGGGTCCGGCGCGGAGCTGAGCAGGAGGATCGAGAGGTCGGCCAGCGCCTCGCCGGCCCGGATCCGGCCGATCAGCTCCGGGCCGTCCATCTCGGGCATCGCGCGGTCGACCAGGACGGCGTCGAAGGGCTCACCCGCCTCGGCCGAGGCCGCCAGCAGCGCGAGCGCCTCCGGTCCGCCCGGCGCGGCGGCGGTGGTCGCCTGCCACTGCTCGAGCTGCTCGCACAGCACCATCCGGCTGGTCGCATTGTCGTCGACCACGAGGATCCGGCGCCCGGCCAGCGACCCGGCCCCCGACCCGGACTCGTCGGCGTCCATCGGGGAAGGTCCCGCGGCCGGCACGAGCGGAACGGTGAACCAGAACAGCGCTCCCCCGCCCGGCGCGTCGTCCACGCCGATCGTCCCGCCCATGGCCTCGACGATCTGCCGGGCGATCGCCAACCCGAGGCCGGTGCCCCCGTGCTTGCGTGTCGTGGACGCATCGCCTTGGGCGTAGGGCTCGAAGATGACCTCGCGCTCGTCCGGCGCAACGCCCGGGCCGGAGTCGCTCACGTCGACCCGCAGCACCGCCGTGCGGGTGACCTGGTCGTAGGCGAGCGCCCTGACGGAGACCTCCCCGGCCGAGGTGAACTTCAGGGCGTTCGAGGTGAGGTTGAAGACCACCTGCCCGAGACGGGTGGGGTCTCCGCGCAGCCGCTCGGGCACGTCGGGGGCGCAGGAGACGACGAGCTCGATGCCCTTGCTCCGCGCCTGGATGCCGAGCACGACCGCTACCTCGTCGAGCACCGTGCGCAGGTCGAAGTCGATGCTCTCGAGCACCAGCCGCCCGGCCTCGATCTTCGAGAGGTCCAAGACGTCGTTGACCAGGCGCAGCAGGGTCCGCCCGGAGGCGTCGGCGCCGGTGGCCAACTGCTGCTGGTAGGGGTCAAGGGGTGTGCGCAGGAGCAGCTCGTTGAGCCCGATCAGTCCACCCAGCGGGGTGCGGATCTCGTGGCTCATCGTGGCCAGGAAGGCGGACTTGTACGACGCGGCGTCGAGGGCGGCGTCGCGCGCCTCCGCCAGCTCGGTCGCCGCCCCCGCGAGCGCGGCCCGCGACCGCACCGAACGGACGTAGTAGGCGGCGAAGGCCAGGAACAGGACGCCGATCAGGACCATCGATCCGACGGCCTCCTGCCTGGCCGACCGATCGGCCTCGGCCTGGAACCGGCGAGCGGCCTGCCGGAGGACGGCGTCGGCCCGGTACATCTGGCGCGCCGCGACGGTGCCGGCGTTGCCGCCCGCGTCGTCGTCCTGCGCCGCCACGGCTGCCAGGACCACCTCGAGGGTCTCCACCGACCGGTCGAAGTGCTCGAGGAACTCCTCGCGCTCCGGGAGCCCTGGGGACCGCGTCAGGTCGTCGACCTCGGCCCGGACGGTCTGCTCCGCGCCGAGGAGCTCGCTGACGACCCGCTGTGGCCTGTCGGTCTCGGCCGGTGAGGCTCCCCACGGGATGTCGAGCATCCGGAACATGTCGAGACGCAGCGCGACCAACCGGGTCGCGGCCTCCTCCGCCGCGCGCGCGTCGCCGCGCAGCGCCGAGACGCCTGCATAGGTCGCGCCCACGATGGCCAGCGCCGTCAACAGTCCCGCCAGGACGCGCAGGGGCGTGGACGACGCCGGTGTCACGACGTCTCGCCTCGCCGGCCAGATCCGCATGTCTTCCCTTCGACCGTCCCCTGCCGTCCACGGCCCGGACCGGTCGGGTGTTCGCCGGCGCAGTGCCCTTGGGTCTGCAAGGCCCATCCCCGTCAGCATGATCGTCCACCCGGCCGGCCGACTTAGCCCAAATCACCGATACGCGGCGAAGCCCGCGTCACAGATCGGTGGGGTGGCCAGGCGCCCCGCGTGAGGGCCCACCGGCAGGCTCACGCGGACCAAGCGGGCACTCGTCCCACCGCTATCCTTTGGCGGTGAGTTCGACACGGCGCCCGCGCGGCAAGGTCTTTGCCTATCAAGGCTTCTCCATCACCGCGGACGGTGTGCTGACCTGCGAGTACACCCTCGACGACGAGCGCTTCACCGAGCGGTTCGAGTTCACCGACGACGGCGCGGACTTCCTCAGTCCGGCCGTCCAGGCCGCCGCCCGCGTGCTGTTCCTGCTGGCCGGGATCTCGTACTACAAGACCGGGGCGCCGCCGTTGATCCTCGGGCCTGCCGACGGCCTGACCCCCCTGGAACGGGACTTCCTCCTGGCCTACCACCTCAACGGCCTCGCGGAGTTCTCCTATCGCGACAGCGGCGCGGACATCACAGGTCTGCGGATCGAAGCCGCCGAACGCCCGGTGCCCGACACCCCGACTCACGTGCCGACCTCGGGCCCGCTGGTTCCCTTCGGTGGCGGCATCGACTCGGTCGTGGTCGTCGAGGAGATCCGCAAGACGCGCCCCGACGCCGCGCTGTTCATCGCGAACACCTCCGACGTCGACTTCGAGCCGATCGAGAAGACGGCCGCGATCACCGAGCTCCCGGTACGCCGCGTCCGCAGGCACCTGGACCCCAAGGTCCTCGAGTCGCGGGCGCGCGGCTATCTGAACGGGCACGTCCCGGTCACCGCGATCATCTCCGCCGCCGCGGTGGTGACGGCGGCGGCCCACGGACACGACCGGGTGGTGATGTCGAACGAGCACTCAGCCAGCGAACCGACCCGGCTGCGCGCCAACGGGGTGTCCGTCAACCACCAGTGGAGCAAGGGTGAGGAGTTCGAGTCCCGCTTCCGCGACCTGCTCGCCGAGGGCGTCCGCGGCATCGACTACTACTCCGAGCTGCGCCCGTTCAGCGAGCTCTGGGTGGCGCGGCGCTTCGCCGACCTCCCCGACTACCACCACGCGTTCCGCAGCTGCAACAGGGCGTTCTACGTCGACGATGCGAGCCGACTGAGCACCTGGTGCGGAACCTGTGACAAGTGTGCCTTCATCGACCTCATCCTCTCGCCCTACCTCGAGCGAGAGCGACTCGAGGCGATCTTCAAGGGCAATGAGCCACTCGCCAACCCCGAGCTGGAGCCGGTGTTCCAGTCCCTCCTCGGCCACCCGGGTCTCGACAAGCCCTTGGAGTGCGTGGGCGACGAGGCCGAATGCCGCACCGCCCTGCGACTCGCGGCCGGGCGCCCCGATCGCGTGGGGAACGAGCTGCTGGCGCGGCTGACGGCGTACGTCGACGACTTGGGCAAGGACGTGCCGACCGAGACGGAACTGCTCGCGCCGATCGGCCACCATTTCGTTCCGGATCTCCAGCCTTGACCTCTTGGTCGGACCTCGCCCACGTCAGGGTCGGCGTCTGGGGCGTCGGGGTGGAGGGCTCAGCGAGCCTGCGCAGGCTCGCGGCCGACGGCATCGTCCCCAGCGTCGTGGTGGACCGGGAGTCCGGCGTCGAGGTCGAGGGACAGCCCGTCCTCGGCCTGGACGACGGTGGCCTGGACCGCCTGCGCGCCTGCGACGTGGTCATCAAGAGCCCGGGGATCAGCCCGTACGACGCACCGGCTCTCGCCCTGGCCGACGCCGGCACCCGGATCACCAGCGGCCTCAGCCTGTGGCTGGACTCCGCGCCGCGCGAGCGGGTCGCGTGCATCACCGGAACCAAGGGGAAGTCGACCACGACCGCGATCGCCGGGGCGCTCGCCCGGGGGCTGGGTGCGGACGTCTTCACGGGCGGGAACCTGGGCAACGCGCCCTGGGACCCCCAGGCCGGCGAGCACGACTGGTACCTGATCGAGACGTCGAGCTACCAGGCCCAGGCGATCCACAGCGGCCCTCGCGTCGTCGCGGTGACCTCGCTGAGCCAAGACCACCTGACCTGGCACCGCGGCTATCCGAACTACGTCGCCGACAAGCTCTCCTTGTGCACGCGGCCTGGTGTCGAAGTCGTCCTCGCCCCGGTCGGCGACCCCGAGCTCGGACGGCACGCCGATGCGCTGGGCCCGCACGTCCGCTACGTGCCTGAAGAGCTGGCCCCCTGGACCGAGGCGCTGCACCTGATCGGCCGGCACAACCTTCGCAACGCGTCACTGGCCGGCGCCGTGATCCGCGCCCTCGGCGTTCCCGGGGCCGAGGACGACACCGCTCTCGCCGGGGCGGCGGCGACCTATCAACCGCTCCGGAGCCGGCTGACCCCAGTGGGCCAGGTCGCCGGCGTCGACTTCATCGACGACAGCCTGAGCACCAACACGCTGCCGACCCTGGCCGCGGTGGACTCGTTCCCGGCCCGCCGGGTGGCGCTGCTCGTCGGGGGGCAGGACCGCGGGATCGACTATCGCCCGCTCGCCGCCGGCCTCGACGGCCGCGCACCCGAGGTGCTCGTGCTGACGCTGCCTGACAACGGCCCCCGCATCGCCGCCACTCTTCGCCAGCATGCTCCGAGGGTCGCCGTACGCGAGATGCCCGACTTGCAGGCAGCCGTCGCAGCGGCGTACGCCTGGGCCGCCCCGGACGGGGTCGTGCTGCTCTCCCCGGCGGCGCCGAGCTTCGGGGTCTTCAAGGACTACGCCGAGCGCGCGGCCGTCTTCGTCGAGGCGATGAGGGGCCTGGCATGAGCACTCTCCTGCTGGTGGGGCTCCGGTTCGACTCCGACGAGTCTCGCGCCACCGTCACCACCCGTCCCGTCAGCGGGCGTCACGGCCTGTCTCAGGGTGCCGACGCACGGCGGCCGGTCCAGCCTCGATGCGTGCCCAGCGCGGCAGCTGCAAATAGGACCCAGGCCACGCCGAGCGAGGGCCAGAACGACATCTGTTCTCGGCCGACATGGAACGCACCCAGAAACCCGAGCAACAGCCACGCCCGGCCAGCGAAGCTGACAGCGAACTCCAGTCGTCCCGATCGGATCGAGAGGGCGGTCGGCACGCCCGAGTAGGGGAAGGTCACGAGGAACGGACCGAGCGCAGTGCCCAACGCCCAGGTGCCGGAGGTGGCGATCGGGACGACCGCGTACTCGACCAGGCCGGGCGGCCGGTGGTCGGGTGCGTCCCCGTCCGCCCGGGCGTGCCTTCGGTTCCAGACTCGCAGCGCGGCCAGGGCTACGACCGCGAGGCTGAACGCCATCCAGGACGGCATGTCAGCCCATTGGTGAAGCGCCGCGGCGATCCCGAGGTATCCGAGCAGCGCCCCAGCCACAGCGAGCATCCGACCGACTGCCTGCTGCAACGCTGCGACGGCGTACATGAAGCCGACCAGCAGGATCACGCCGAGGTACTGCCCACTCGACTCACCCGACGACCCGGCGACGAGCGCGATCGTGATCGGGATCGGGATGGCATACAGCGTCGCTCGCAGACGCGGCGAACGGACGGACATGACCAGCCATACGACTGCCGTGATGGCGAAGACGGCCGCGACAGCGATGTCGATCCCTCAACTTCCAGTCGGTGCCGAGATAGCCAGCTGCAGATGACGAACCGACGATAGCCAGGTCTTCGGCGCAATGCCGAGCGCGCCGCCGTCGACGACCCGGAGGACCACCACCGATCACCCGACCTTGGCCAACCGTGGACGCGAACGCCTAGGAGACCGCTGAACAAGGCGCCATCTGGGCGGCGTTGACGGGGTGGGCGGCGGGCG
>NZ_QZVR01000002.1 GCF_003660455.1 Nocardioides ferulae
GTGATCGCGGTGGCGCATGCCCGGAGCGGATGCTCGCGGGTGCTGGTTGTCGTCATGGCACTACGTTAGAGGCGACCACCGACAGTCGCGTTCGAACAGGTGTGCGCCTGTAATGAGGCTGTCTGGCAGTCGCTTGTGGAGGGCGAGGCATGCCGCACCGACTACCGCGCTGATGCGTGGGCCTCCGGCGTTGCGTGAGGTGGATGGTGGGGGCGGGCTGCGGCCTCTCAGGTCAGCCGTCGAGGACCTCGCGCAGCCTGGCGGCGAACGCCGCGGGGTCGTTCGTGGGCGACATCGGGCTCACGGTGAACCCACCGTGGTCGCCAGGGAACACAACGGGTTCCACGCCCAGCTCGCGGGCGAGCGCCTCGCCGCCGCGCCCGGCGAGGGTGCCCGCCCCCTTTGCCGGACTCATCGGTGAGTGATGGTCAGCCCGCGCCCGGGCCCCGGATCTCCATCTCGGGGTGAGCGCTGACCAGGTGGTCGGCGACGGCGTTCATCACCCGGCCGAGGGCGGCGAAGTCGTCGGGGTCGCACAGGTCGACCAGGTGCGCGCGGACCCCCTCGACGTGGGTGGGGGCGCAGCTGGCCAGCAGGTCCCAGCCCTGGTCGGTCATCGTGGCGAGGATGCCGCGACCGTCGTCGGGGGAGTGCGAGCGCTCCACCAGCCCGGACTTCTCCATCCGGGCGATGGTGTGGGTGACCCGGCTGCGACTGTGCGCGAGGGCGTCGGCGAGCTGCGCCATCCGCAGGTGCCGGCCGGGACTCTCGGAGAGCCGGACCAGGATCTCGTACTCGACGAGGGAGAGGTCGTGGCGCCGTCGCAGCTCGTCGTCGAGGCGGTCCTGGAGCAGCGTCATGCCCATCAACAGGGCTCGCCACGACCGTTGCTGATCCGCGTCGAGCCACCGAGTCTCGTCGTTCGCCACCGCGGCAGTCTATGCCGGGTCCCGGGCGTGGCAGGGCGGAACGCGCCCGCCGACGAGGACCGTCGGAAATGGCCGAACGCCTGGCCGCGGCGGCGACCAGGCGTTCGGGTCCGGGAGAGACTCCCAGCGGTCAGAGACGCTCGAGGATCAGCGCCATGCCCTGCCCGCCGCCGACGCACATGGTGATCAGGCCGGTGGACTTGTCGTGCCACTCCAGGGAGTTGATCATCGTGTTCTGCAGCCGGGCGCCGGTCATGCCGAACGGGTGGCCGACCGCGATCGCGCCGCCGTTGACGTTGAGCCGGTCGAGGTCGATGCCGAGCTCCTGGTAGGACGGCACGACCTGGGCGGCGAACGCCTCGTTGATCTCGACCAGGTCGATGTCGCCGATGCTCATGCCGGCGTTGGCCAGGGCCCGCTTCGTCGCCTCGACCGGGCCCAGACCCATGATCTCGGGGGAGAGCCCGCTGACGCCGGTCGAGACCACGCGGGCCAGCGGCTTCAGGCCGAGCTCGGCGGCCTTGGTGTCCGACATCAGCACCACCGCGGCGGCGCCGTCGTTGAGCGCGCAGCAGTTGCCGGCGGTGACGACGCCGTCGGGTCGGAAGACCGGCTGGAGCTGCGAGATCGCGTCGTAGGTGACCCCGGAGCGGGGGCCGTCGTCGGTGGAGACGACGGTGCCGTCGGGCAGCGTGACAGGGGTGATCTCACGCGCCCAGAACCCGTCGGCGATGGCCTTCTCGGCGAGGTTCTGCGAGCGGACGCCGAACTCGTCGAGCTCCTTGCGGTCCAACCCGCGCAGGCGAGCGACGTTCTCGGCGGTCTGGCCCATCGCGATGTAGACGTCGGGCAGGACGCCGTCCTGGCGCGGGTCGTGCCAGTCCCGGCCGCCCTGGGCGTACTCCTCGGTGCGGGCCTGGGCGTCCTCGAACAGGGGGTTCTTGGTGTCGGGCAGGTGGTCGGAAGTGCCCTTGCGGAACCGCGAGACCGTCTCGACGCCGGCGGAGATGAAGACGTCGCCCTCGCCGGCCTTGATCGCGTGGAAGGCCATCCGGGTGGTCTGCACCGACGAGGCGCAGTAGCGGGTGATCGTGGCGGCGGGCACGTCGTCCATGCCGTTGAGCACGTTGACGACGCGACCCATGTTGTTGCCCATCTCGCCGCCGGGCAGTCCGCAGCCCAGGTAGAGGTCGTCGACCGTGTTGGGGTCCAGGGCCGGGATCTTGTCGAGCGCGGTCTTGACGATCAGCGCGGCCAGGTCGTCGGGCCGGAAGTCCTTGAGCGAGCCCTTGTTCGCCCGGCCGATGGGCGTGCGAGCAGCAGAAACGATGACGGCCTCGGGCATGGGTTCTCCGATCTGAGGGGATACAGCGCAGTCACCCTAGACGCTGCCGGGCGACCGGGGGAGTGGCGTGCACCACTCCCGTCCGGCGGGCCCACGTCGGTTGTGCGGACCGCCCGAGTGCGGCCGCCCTCGGCATGGCAGCATCGCCGGCGTGCGCCACCTCTACGAGTGCCCGCTGCGCTGGGCCGACATGGACCTCCTCGGCCACGTCAACAACGTCGTCTACGTCGACTACCTCCAAGAGGCCCGCGTCGACATGCTGCGCACCCACCGTCGCTCCGACGCCACCGCCGGGTTGGCGGAGGGTCTGGTCGTGGCCCGCCACGAGGTGACCTACCTGTCGCCGCTGACCTTCCGGTTCCGCCCGGTGCGCATCGAGTGCTGGGTCACCGAGATCAGGGCAGCCTCCTTCACGATGGCCTACGAGGTCTTCGACGAGATCGAGGACCCGAACCCCGGGCAGGGGTCGATGCGACGCGTCTATCTGCGCGCCTCGACCGTGCTCACGCCGTACGTCTTCGCCGCGGAGCGTCCGCGCCGGCTCGACGCCGGGGAGCGGCGATCCCTCGAGGCCTACCTCGAGCCGTCCGAGCGGACCCCCCGGCGGCCGTTCGACACCCCGCGCCGGGAGCCGGTCAACCACTATCCGGTCCGCGTCCGCTTCTCCGACGTCGACGTCTACGGGCACGTCAACAACGTGAAGTACTTCGAGTACCTCCAGGAGGCGCGCATCCAGCTCACCGCGCACCTGTGGTCCGACGTGCCCCCGGGGAGCCCGCCGGTGGCGATGGTCGTCGCCCAGACCGACGTCGACTACCTGGCGCCGCTGATGTTCCGCGCCGAGCCCTACGACTCGTGGTCCTGGATCTCCCATGTCGGGCGCAGCTCCGCGACCATCGAGTCGGAGATCCGTGACGGCGACACCGTCTATGCCCGGGCGCGCGTCGTGGTGGTCTTCTTCGATCAGGACACGCAGCGGGCCGCCCCGCCGGCGGAGGTCTATCGCGAACCGCTGCTGGCGGCACTCACCGGAGGCTGACCCCCCGACCCGGCGCGGCGCAGCTTGCGCAGCCCACGATGGTGGGCGACGCGCACCGCGACCGCACTGATGCCCAGCGCCTGGGCCGTGCTCTCGACGTCGAGGCCGACGACGTCGATGCAGCCGACGACGTCCCGCTCCCGGGCCGAGAGCGATCCCAACGCCTGCTTGACCCAGTCCTGACCGGCGAGGTAGCCCTCGTGGCCCTCGGTCACCTGGGTGTCCTGGAGGTCCTCGTGGGCGGTGGGGTCGGTCCGGCGACGCAGACTGCGGCGCCGCGAGTTGGCGTGCAGGTTGCGCGCGATGCCGAACAGCCAACCTGCGAAGTCCGAGGAGTCGCCTCGGAAGTCGACGATCTTCTGCGCCGCGGTGAGCCAGGCCTCGGCGGCGAGGTCCTCGGCGGTCGAGGCGGTGTCACCGCTCGGGCGGGCCTCCAACCACACGACGAGACGCCCGGCGTGAGCGCGGTACAGCTCTCGCCAGGCGTCCGGGTCCCCCTGTTTGGCCCGTTGGATCAGCTCGTCGTCGTCCACCCTGTCCTCTGGTCGTCCCTCGTCGACCCAGGGGTGCGTCCGGCCTGCCCCCGCTCCCTCGCCTGCTCGTGGGCACCACCCGCGACTCGGACAGTGCGTGCGCTGCCGCTCCGATCGGCCACGACGCGGTCGCCCTGACCCGGTTTGCCGGTCGGCTTGCCGCTGGGCTTGCCGCTGGGCCTGTCGGTCGGCTTGCCGCTGGGCTTGTCGTCGGGCTTGCCGCCCCCCTGGCCGGGCTCGCTGCCCTGACCGGGCTCACCGGCGTGCGGGGGAGCGCCCGGTTCGTCGGCGTGTCCGGGGGGCGTGCCCTGGCCCTGCTCGCCGGGCTCCGAGCCGGGGTTGGTGCCGGGGCTGCTCCCGGGGTTGGTGCCGGGGTTCGCGCCCGGGTCGGTGCCGGGCTGTCCCTGGCCGCCGTCGTCCGGGCCGTCGGGCGTGCCGTCGTCCGGGCCGGACGAGGGGCCGGTGCCGTTGCCCTGTCCACCGTCGGGAGGGACGCCGTCGGGACCGCTGCGGCCCGACGGCGTCCCGGAACCGGGAACCGTTCCGCTGCCCGTCGGCTCGGCGTCGTCCGGGCCGTCCGAACCGTCCGGGCCACCGGGCTCCTCAGAGGGGGAAGCGGGGTCGGTCAGCGGCTCGACCGGGGGCGGAGTGGGGTCGGAGTCGGTGACGGTGGCGGCCGCCCAGGTGCCGAGTGCGGCGACGCCGACGACCCCGGCCGAGGCCAGTCCGACGCGCCAGCCGGCGGCCGGACGGGGTCGCTGCGCCCTGGCGTGCGCGGTGGCGGCGGTCTCGGCGAGGCGCGCCACGAACAGGTCGTCGGGCTCGAGCGTGGGGATGTCGGCCCGGAGCGCGTCGCGCAGCTCGCCGGGTGAGGGCCGGGGGTGCTCAGCCATGAACACCTCCGCACTCGCGCGCGGGAGGATGGGGCTGGAGCCTCACTGCGTCACCTTCTCGACCGTCTGGACAGCATGTCCGGTGTGGACACCTGGAGGAACAACAACGGCCCCGACGATTGTAGGGGGGGTCACCGCCGGGGCCGTTGAACTGGGGGACTCGGGTCAGCTGCCCGAGTGGGGGCCGCCGGGCTTACCCTGCCCGTGACCCTGGCCGCCGCCGTTGGCGCTGCCCTGGGTGCTGGGGTGGTCTCCGGCGTTCTCGTTGGGGCCGTGGCCCTCCTTCGGGCCATGACCGCCCTGGTTGCCGTTCGCGGACCCGAGGTAGGCGTGCTCGTTCGGGTGGTCGCCGGCGTTCTCGTTGGGCCCGTGGCCCTGCTTGCCCTCGTCGGCCGGCACTGGGGTCGGGTCGGCGGTGGCCGTCTCGGTCGGGTCGGCCGTCGCGGTCTCGCTCGGGTCGGCGGTCTCGGTCGGGTCGGCCGTCTCGCTCGGGTCGGCCGTCGGGGTGGCGGTGGCCTTCGCGCGGGCCTCGGCGGCGCGTGCCTGGCCGAAGGCGGCGTGCTCGTCGACCTCGTGGCCGGCCTTGTTCACGACAGGCGTTGCGGCGGGGTCGGTCTCCGTGCTGTCCGAGATGCTCCCGGCGGCGAAGGCGCCACCGACGGACAGGACGGCCAGAGCCGTTCCGGCCACGGCGGCCTTGGCTGCGGTGATGCTGCGCACGTGATCTCTCCTCGATCGGTGTGGGTGGTGGTCAAGTGACCCCCCGCTCCCTCTCCACCTGCTACCTGTCGCGGTCCCGGGCGGGCGTTACAGCCGATCTGAAGTTTCTCTCCGCGCTCTCGAGCGTGGTCGCCTCGCTCTGCTACTCCAGGGTGTTCACCATGAACTGCGCCGCGTGCGTGACGTAGTCCCAGAACTGCGCGTCCTGCTCGGGGGTCAGCGCGGCGGCGTCCAAGCCGGCCCGGAAGTGCGTGAGCCACCGCTCCTTGGCCTGCGGGGTCACCGCGAACGGTGCGTGCCGCATCCGCAGTCGCGGGTGGCCCCGGCTCTCGGAGTAGGTGGTCGGACCTCCCCAGTACTGCACGAGGAACAGCAGGAACCGCTCCTCGGCGGGCCCGAGATCCTCCTCGGGGTACATCGGTCGCAGCACCTCGTCGGTCGCGACGCCCTCGTAGAACCCCGCGACGATGGTGCGCATCGTCTCGAAGCCGCCGATCTCCTCGTAGAACGTCGTCTCGCTCACGGGTCCATTCTGCCGATGCGGCCCAGCCGGGTTCGACGTGGGCGTGCAAGACTCGCAGGCGTCCCACGGCCCGGTCCGACGACCGCCGGTGGGCCACCCGTCCTGCACCCGTCCCGCACAAGGAGTGATCGGCAGATGGCAACCACGCGCAAGGCCACGACGAACTGGGAGGGGACCCTCTTCGAGGGTTCCGGCAAGGTGACCCTCGAGTCCTCCGGGCTCGGCACCTACGACGTGTCCTGGCCCTCCCGCGCGGAGGAGGCGAACGGCAAGACCAGCCCCGAGGAGCTGATCGCGGCCGCCCACTCGGCCTGCTTCTCCATGGCGTTCTCCAACGCGCTGGCGAAGAACGACACCCCGGCCACCTCGCTGAAGACCACCGCCGACGTCGAGTTCACGCCCGGCACCGGCATCACCGGCATCAAGCTGACCGTCGTCGGCACGGTGGAGGGCATCGACGAGGCCACGTTCGTCGAGCTCGCCGAGGGTGCCAAGACCGGCTGCCCGGTGAGCCAGGCACTGGCCGGCACCACGATCACGCTCGAGGCATCGCTGGGCTGACCTCCCGCGGATCAACCGTCGACGGGCTTCTCTCCTGCGGGAGAGGAGCCCGCCGGCGTTGTGGCTGCCGTCGCCGCCGTGTCACCACGGTGCCAGATCACCCGCTGCGGGAACGGGATCTCGATGCCCTCGAAGTCGAAGCGGGCCTTGATCCGCTGACGCATCTCGCGGGCCACCGCCCACTGCTCCAACGGTGCGGTCTTCAGCGTCACCCGGACGGCGACGCCGTCGGCGCCGAGCGCCTCGACGCCCCAGACCTCCGGCTCCTCAATGATCCGGCCGCGGAAGTCCTCGTCCTCCCACAGGTCGTGGGCGACCTCCTGCAGCACCCGGCGCACCCGGGCGAGGTCCTCGTCGTAGGCAACCGAGATGTCCAGGACGGTGCGGGCCCAGTTCTGGCTCATGTTGCCCACTCGCAGGATCTCGCCGTTGCGGACGTACCAGACGGTGCCGTTGACGTCGCGCAGCCGGGTCACGCGCAGGCTCACCGCCTCGACGGTGCCGCTGGCCTCGCCGAGGTCGACGACGTCGCCGACGCCGTACTGGTCCTCGAAGATCATGAAGATGCCCGAGAGGAAGTCCTTGACCAGCGACTGGGCGCCGAAGCCGAGCGCGACGCCCACGATGCCGGCGCTGGCGATGATCGGCGCGATGTCGACGCCGAGCTCGCTGAGCATCATCGTGACGACGATCGCGGTCACCAGCCCCGTGATGATGCTCTTGAGCAGGCTGCCCATGGTCTTGGCCCGCTGCACCCGGCGGGTGGAGGTGGCCAGGTCCAGCGGCGTGGGCGGGGCCTCGCTGCGCTGGTGGCCCAGCGAGAACCGGCCGACCCTGTCGGGCAGCACGCCGTCCTGGGCGCCGGCCACCAGGCGGTCCACCAGCCGGTGTAGTGCCCAGCGGATCAGCAGCCCCAGCACCAGCAGCCCGGCGATCGCCAGCGGCTTGCCGATGAGCACATCGGCGACGTGGGCGGTGGTCTGGTTGTCGGTCAGGTCGTAGACGAAGTTGCAGACCTGCTGGTCCTCGTCGCAGTCACCGGTGCCGAAGGAGAGCATGCGCCACAGTAAACAGGCAGCGACTGGCCTGTTCGAGCCGCGAGAGGAGCGTTGAGCGGGGCGGTGTGACTCGTCTGACGTGACCGGCCCCCGGCCGCCTGTCGGGACCTTCGGCCCGGGTCGATATCCTCTGGGCGTGACCAGCCTCGTGACCGTCCTCCGTCGCTTTGCCGTCGTCCTCGTCGCCGCGGGCGTCCTCGCGGCCGTCGCCGCCCCGGCCGGGGCGGACACCCCCGAGGGGTGGCCGGCCGAGCCGGACGTCGACGGCCTGCACGCCCTGTTCGTGCTCGGCGCGATCCCGCTGGGGCTGTGCCTGCTGCTGGCGGCGTTGGTCTACCTGCCGGCGATGGCCCGGGGCGAGCGGGTCGCCCCGGGGGCACCGGAGGTCGAGAACCAGTGGCTCGGTGGTCCGCGCAAGGAGCCGCACGAGCTCACCGCACCCGAGGCCGAGGACTCCCACACCGGAGGCGCAAGTGCCCGCTGGTGAGCTCAGCCCGTCGGAGCGGTTCGCCCTCGACGAGGCCATCCGCCGGGCCGAGCAGACCTGCCGCTACGAGTTCTCGGTCTTCGTGGGCCGCGCCGAGGGCGACCCACGCGCCTTCGCCGGCAGCCTGCACAACTCGCTGGTCGTCCCGGCCCGCAGCATCCTGATCATGGTCGACCCGGCGGCCCGGGCGCTGGAGATCGTCACCGGCAGCGAGGTCCGCCGCACCCTCTCCGACAACGAGACCGAGCTGGCCGCGCTGCACATGCGCGAGTCGTTCGCCGCCGGCGACCTGGTCGGCGGCCTCAAGCACGGCATCGGCATGCTCGCCGAGCACGCGCGGCCACCGCACTACCTGCACGCGGACTGACCGCCCGACGCCACGGCGTACGACGAAGCGAAAGGCCCGGCGGGATCGCTCCCGGCCGGGCCCTTCGTCGTGGGCGGGGTGCTCAGCCCCGCGCGTCGCGCTCCCGGGCAGCCAGGGCCCGGGCGACGTCGGCGCGGCCCTCGCGCACGTAGCGCTGCGCGGCCGGGTTGGCCGAGGTGGTCTCGAGCCAGGCGTCGACCCGGTCGAGGAGCTCCTGGCCGACCAGCTGCCGCGGGAAGATGAACTCCAGCACGGTCGAGGCGCGCTGGGTGCCCAGCCGCTCCCAGACGTCCTCCGCGGTCTGGAGGTACTTCTCGACGTACGGTGCGAGCACGTCGTCCTGGTCCGAGCGCTGGAAGGCGAGCACGATCGAGCGGTGCGTCTCGTTCGGCACGTCGTCGCGCACGGTGGCCAGCTCCCACGCCTCGGCCTTGGCCTCCGCGGTCGGGCGGGCGGCGCGGGCGGCGGCGGCGTGCTCCTGGCCGGAGATCGTGTTGTCCTGCTCCAGCTCGGTGGCGATCCGCTCCTCCTCGGCACGGCTACGCCCGGCGAGCGCGGTCAGCAGCTGCCAGCGCAGGTCCTGGTCCACCGCGAGCCCCTCGACGGTGAACGATCCGTCGAGCAGCCCGTCGAGGTCGGCCAGCGCCGCGTCGCTGTGCGCGGCCGCGGCGTAGGAGCGGGCGAAGGTGAGCTGGTGGTCGCTGCCCGGCTCCGCGGCGAGCAGCAGCTCGCGCAGCCCGGCCTCCCACCGCTGCTGCAGCCCGGCCCGGTTCGCCGGCGCGGCGTACAGGTCAACCGCCTGCGCGGCGTAGGTGGGGATCCGGCTGACGCCCCACGAGTCGGTCTCGGCACCGATGTTGGCCAGCACCAGCGAGACGAAGTCGGTGGCCGACATCTCCGCGTCGCGGGTCATGTCCCAGGCGGCGCCCCAGACCAGGGCCCGGGCCAGCGAGTCGTCGAGCCGCGAGAGGCCGCCGACCGCGGTGGCCAGCGAGCGCTCGTCGAGCCGGATCTTGGCGTAGCTCAGGTCGTTGTCGTTGAGCAGCAGCAGGTCGGGCTGCTCGAGCCCGGCGGCCTCGGCGATCTCGGTCAGCTCGCCGTCGACGTCGACCTCGAGGTAGCGCTCGCGCACCAGGTGTCCGTCCCGCTCGTGGTAGAACCCGACACCGAGTCGGTGCCGGCGCAGTGTGGGCCAGTCGGGGTGCGCGGTCTGGCGGACGGCGAGCCGGGTGAACCGGCCCTGCTCGTCGAGCTCGAACTCGGGGGAGAGCGTGTTGACACCCGCGGTCTGCAGCCACTCCTGGGCCCAGCCGGTGAGCTCGCGGCCGGACGCGGTCTCGAGGTGACGCAGCAGGTCGGAGAACTCGGAGTTGGCGTACTCGAACTCCTTGAAGTACGCCCGCAGCCCCTTCAGGAACGGCTCGAGGCCCACCCAGGCGACCAGCTGCTTGAGCACCGACGCGCCCTTGGCGTAGGTGATCATGTCGAAGTTGACCTCGACCGCGCGCAGGTCGACGTTGTCGGCCGCGATCGGGTGGGTGCTGGGCAGCTGGTCCTGCCGGTAGCCGGTCTGCTTGCGGGCGTTGGCGAACCCGGTCCAGGCGTCGGTGAACTCGGTCGCCTCGGCCTCGCACCAGTAGCAGGCCCACTCGGCGAACGACTCGTTGAGCCACAGGTCGTCCCACCACTTCATGGTCACCAGGTCGCCGAACCACATGTGCGCCATCTCGTGGGTGATCACCGAGGTGCGGAACTCGTAGAACGAGCGCGGCTGGCGGCTGCGGGGGAGGTACTCGTCGCGCAGCGTCACGCAGCCGGCGTTCTCCATCGCGCCCATGTTGTACTCCGGCACGTAGAGCTGGTCGTACTTGCCGAACGGGTAGGGGTAGTCGAACTGCTCCTCGAAGAACGCGAAGCTGCGCTTGGTGGTGTCGACCAGCGCCGCGGTGTCCATGTGCTCCACCAGCGACTGGCGGCAGTAGTGGCCGAGCGGGATCGTGCCGTGCTTGCCCTCGTAGGTGTCGAACTCGGCGTGGTACTCACCGGCCACGATCGCGGTGATGTAGGTCGACATCGGCTTCGTGGGCGCGAAGCGCCACATGGCCTTGCCGTCACCGAGCTCCTCCGGCTGCGGGGTGGGGGAGTTGGAGACGACCTTCCAGTGCGCCGGCGCGGTCACGTTGAAGGTGAACGGCGCCTTGAGGTCGGGCTGCTCGAAGGTCGTGTAGACGCGGCGGGCGTCCGGCACCTCGAACTGGGAGTAGAGGTAGACCCGGTCGTCGGCCGGGTCGACGAACCGGTGCAGGCCCTCGCCCGTGCGCGAGTAGGTGCAGTCGGCGCGGACCACGAGCTCGTTCTCGGCGGCGAGATCGGGCAGCGCGATCCTGCTGTCGGCGTACGCCGTGGCGGGATCGAGCGCGCGCCCGTTGAGGCTGATCTCGTGCACGGTCGCGTCGACCAGGTCCGCGAACGTCTCCGCGCCGGGCTCGGTGCAGGTGAAGCGGATCGTGGTGGTCGAGCCGAAGGTCTTCTCGTCCGTCGTGAGGTCCAGGTCGATGGTGTACGACGAGACGTCCAGGAGGGCGGCGCGGGTGGCGGCCTCGTCCCGGGTCAGGTTGGTTCCAGGCATGGACCCGATCCTGCCACCCGGTCCCGGGGCGGGCGATACCGGTGCACGACGGGGCCGGTGGGCCGCGACCGCTGGACGCGCGGCGACGTCGCGGGCATGCTGAGGTGCCTGGGGCGTCTGTGACCGGCGTGGCCACCGAGGCCGATGCGAAAATTGAGACACTTTTCGCCGAATCGGCGTGTCGGTGCTTGACATCCACTACCGTCCGGGTCGTGCTGCTGTCCGCGCGATGCCGTCGCGCCATGCTCGTGAGTGGGCTGGCGCTGCTGCTGGCACCCCTCGGGCTGCTGGCGCCGACGTCGTCCGCGGCCCTCGACGGCGCCGACCGCGACGGGCGCGCCGAGCGCGGCGCCCTGACCCGCACGGTGATCCCCGAGCGATCCAGCTCCTACCTGTGCACCGGCTATGACGCGTGCTCGGACGCCGGCTACTCCCACTTCGGTTACAAGCGGGCCGGACGCCAGATGTGGTGGCGGATGTATGCCGGGCACAACTGCACCAACTACGTCGCCTACCGCATGGTCAAGGCCGGCATGTCCGAGGAGCGTCCCTGGGACGGCAGCGGCATGGCCTACCACTGGGGTGTCGCGATGGCCGACATCACCGACCAGACGCCGCGGGTCGGCGCGGTCGCGTGGTGGAAGAAGGGGTCCGCCTGGGCGCCGTCCAGCGGGCACGTCGCCTACGTCGAGAAGGTGGTCTCCGAGGACGAGATCCTCGTCTCCGAGGACAGCTGGAGCGGTGACTTCCACTGGCGCCGCGTGGTCAGGGGCACCAGTGGCTGGCCATCGGGGTTCATCCACTTCATCGACGAGGCGCCGAAGGAGATCACCGTCGAGCGGCCGCCATCGGTGAATGGCACCCCCGAGGTGGGCGCCCCCCTGGTCGCGTCGCCCGGCTCGTTCAAGCCGGCGGCGAAGGTGAAGGTCAGCTACCGCTGGACGGTCGGCGGAGAGCCGGTCGAGGGGGCGAACGCCAGCACCTTCACGCCACGGCCCGCCGACAAGGGCCGCGCGGTGAGCGTCGAGGTCACGGCCAAGCGCAAGGGCTACACCCCCGCATCGGCTGCCGCCCCGGTGGGCAAGGTCCGCGCCGGCACCATGGTGCTCGACGCCGATCCGGTGGTGACCGGCACGCCCGAGGTCGACGGGGTCCTCACGCTCTCGGCTCCGCCGATGACGCCCTCACCGCAGACGACCAGCGTGAAGTGGTTCGTCGACGGCTCGCCGCTCACCGGCGCGGACGGGTGGTCGTTGCCGCTCGACCAGTCCCTGATCGGAGCCACCGTCTCGGCGCGGGTCGTCGCCCGGGCCGAGGGCTACCGCAAGATCGCGGTCGACACCGACCCGATCGGCCCGGTGCGCGCCGGCACCATCGACGTCACCGAGCCGTTCACGGTCTCCGGCACCCCGCGCTACGGCGAGGTGCTGCGGGTCGAGCCCGGCCGCTTCACACCGGCCGACGCCTGGATCTCCTACACCTGGACCCGCGACGGCGAGCCGGTCGCCGGGGCCACCGGAGACAGCTATCCGCTGGGGGTCGACGACGTCGGCCACCGGATCGCGGTCGAGGTCGCGATGCGCCGCAACGGCTACCGCGACCACGCGTTCACCGTGCGCACCGGCGCCAAGGTCACCACCCGTCCGCTGCTGGCCGTCCGGGCCCTCGGCAAGACCAAGCGCGCCGTCGTCGTGCTGCGGATCTCCGCCCCCGGCGTGGCCGACCCGGGTGGACGCTTCACGGTCCGCGCCGCCGGCCGCGAGGTCTCCGGCAGGTTCGTCGACGGCAAGGCCCGCGTCGTGGTGCCCGATCTGCGTCCGGGGGAGCGCACCGTGCGGGTCGACTACGCCGGCGCCGGGATGGTCGAGGCCGCCCGTGCGCGCACCACCGTCACCGTGCTGCGCTGACCCCGCCCGCCCGGTGGTCGAGCCTGGTCCGGTGGTCGAGCCTGTCCGGTGGTCGAGCCTGCCGAGACCGTGTTCACCTGGGTCCGGCACACTGCGCCGCCGTGAGCACTCCGGGCGGCGTCGGCGAGGTCGCGGCGGTCTTCCTACGGCTCGGTGCCGTCGCGTTCGGCGGCCCCGCCGCCCACATCGCGATGATGCGCGAAGAGCTGGTGCGCCGACGCGGCTGGGTCGACGACCAGCGGTTCCTGGACCTGGTCGGCGCCACCAACCTGGTGCCCGGCCCGAACAGCACCGAGCTGGCGATCCACCTGGGCTACGACCGTGCGCGGTGGCGGGGCCTGGTCGTCGCCGGGGTCTGCTTCATCGTGCCGGCGGCGCTGATGGTGGCCGGGCTGGCCTGGGCCTACGTGGAGTACGGCGAGACCCCCGCGGTCGAGTCGCTGTTGTACGGCGTGGTCCCCGCCGTGATCGCGATCGTGCTGCACGCGCTCACCGGCCTGCTGCGCACGGTGGCGAAGAGGGCCTGGCCCGCGGTCCTCGCGGCGGCCGCGCTGACGGCGTACCTGCTCGGCGTGCACGAGCTGCTGGTGCTCGCGGCCGGGGCGATGCTGCCGGCACTGGTGCGCGCAGGGCGGGCGCTGGCCCGAGGCGGCGCCGCCCAGCTGGTGGCGCTTCCCGTGCTGGTCGCCACCGGGCGGCCGACCCTCGGTGACCCGTCCGGGGGCCAGCTCGCCGAGCTGTTCTGGACGATGCTCAAGATCGGGTCGGTGCTCTACGGCAGCGGCTACGTGCTGCTGACGTTCCTGGAGGGCGACTTCGTGGACCGGCTCGGCTGGCTCAGCCACCAGCAGCTGGTCGACGCCGTGTCGGTGGGCCAGGTGACGCCCGGCCCGGTCTTCACGACCGCGACGTTCGTGGGGTACGTCGTGGCCGGCCCGGTCGGCGCCGGCCTCGCGACGGTCGCGATCTTCCTGCCCTCGTTCGCGTTCGTCGGGCTGCTCACGAAGATCACCGACAAGCTGCGCTCCTCGCCGTGGACGGCGGTGATGCTCGATGGCCTCAACGCGGCCGCGTTCGCGCTGATGGCGGGTGTCACCCTCGAGCTCGGGCGGGCCGCGTTCGTGGACGGCTGGACCGTCGCCATCGGGCTGGTCGCCCTGCTCCTGCTGCTGCGTACCCGCCTCAACAGCGCCTGGCTGGTGCTGGGCGGGGGCGCGGTCGGCCTGCTCGTCGGCCTGCTCTGAGGCGAGACGAGCAACCGGGCCCGCGGGAATGGGCGGGCCGGTGCGCGGGTTCCGGAGGGCATGACCAACGCCGACTTCTGGTTCGACCCCGCCTGCCCGTTCGCCTGGATCACCTCGCGCTGGATCCTGGAGGTGGAGCAGGTCCGTGACATCGAGGTCACCTGGCACATCATGAGCCTGGCCTACCTCAACCAGGACAAGGACATCCCCGACGACTATCGCGAGTTCCTCAAGACCGCCTGGGAGCCGGTGCGGGTGCTGATGGCCGCCGAGCAGCAGCACGGCAAGGAGGTGCTGCTCCCGCTCTACACCGCGATGGGCACCCGCATCCACGTCGAGAAGCAGGAGAAGGACCGGGCCATGATCGAGGGGGCCCTGGCCGACGCCGGCCTCCCGGTCGAGCTGGCCGACGCGATGCACGACTCCTCCCTCGACGAGGCCGTCGCCGCCTCCCACCACCGCGGCATGGACCAGGTCGGCGACGACGTCGGCACCCCCACGATCGCGATCGAGGGCACCGCGTTCTTCGGGCCGGTGCTGACCTCGATCCCGCGCGGCGAGGAGGCCGGCAAGGTCTGGGACGGCGCCGTACTGCTCGCGGGCTACCCGTACTTCTTCGAGCTCAAGCGCAGCCGCACCGCGCCGCTCGACTTCAGCTAGCGCGCGATCGTGGGGAAGGTCTCGAGGTCATGGGCTAAGCAGCGCGGTCCTCGCTGCCGATGAGCTCAGTGTCACCCTCGTCGAGCAGAGAGAGAGATCCGCCATGCCGGTCTTCGCAAGGCTGTTCCGTCGCGCGAGCGGCGAGGGCGACGCGCCCCCCCTGCTGCGCTCGGCAGCCACCCTGGTCGCGGCTCTCGACGGACTGCCGAGCGAGCTGCTGATCACCGACCCCGCCGGCGAGATCGTCTACCGCAACGCCGCCGCCACCGCGATGGCGGTCAAGACGGCCACCGCGCACGGGCCGGAGTCCCTGGACATGCTGCGCTCGGTCCTCAAACGGCTGATCCGCGACTCCAGGTCCTTCCCGAGCAGCGAGCTGGTCTCGGCCGGCATCGGCGCGGAGACGATGTACGTCGAGGTGACCGTCGCCCAGATGCCCGGGGGCTACACGGTGAGCTGGCGCGACGCCACCGACGAGGTCCGTGGCAACCAGCTCAACCACGAGCTCGCCGAGCGGCTGGCCGAGGCCTCGTCGTCACTGACCGAGATGGGCGAGGTGCTCACCCGCTCGGCCGGGGAGACCTCCGGTCAGGCCGAGGCGCTCTCCAGCGGCTCCAGCGAGATGGCCCAGAGTGTCGGCGAGATCGCCAGCCGTGCGACCACCGCGGCCAGCAGCACCGGCACCGCCGTCGAGTCCGCGCGGAACGCCAGCGACAACATGGCCAAGCTGCAGCAGTCCAGCGAGGAGATCGGCAGCATCACCCGGCTGATCACCGGGATCGCCGAGCAGACCAAGCTGCTCGCGCTCAACGCCACCATCGAGGCGGCCCGCGCCGGCGAGGCCGGCAAGGGCTTCGCGGTGGTCGCCAGCGAGGTCAAGGAGCTGGCCGCACGCACCGCCGAGGCCACCCAGCAGATCACCCGGATGATCGACGCGATCCAGGGCGAGAGCAGCCAGGCGATGGAGGCCATCAACGGCATCGTCGAGCTGGTCACCGACGTGGCCGACCAGCAGACGATGATCGCCAGCGCGGTCGAGGAGCAGAGCGCCACCAGCAACGAGATGTCCGGGTGGATCCGCGACGTCGCCCGGTCCGTGCACGGATCCGCCGACGCGGCCGACTCCGTGCGCGAGGCCGCCCGCACGATCAGCGAGCAGGTGGCGTCGCTGCGGCAGCGGGTCGCCGCGGCCTACGACACCGAGCGGGCCGACGCCCGGGGGGCCAGCCTCGGGGCGAGGTAGGGCCGGTCAGCCGCCGTCAGTCGCCGTCAGTCGCCGTCAGCCGCCGTCGAACGGCGTCGCCGGGGTCGCCGCGGTGACCTGGGCCAGCTTCGCGTCGACCGTCGGCCGATGCTCGGGAAGGGCCGCGGCGCGCAGGTCGTGCAGGAGTCTCCGCAGGCGACGCGGCACCTGAAGGCTCTCGGCACCCCAGTGGGCCAGCTCGTCGACGGCGAGGTCGAGCAGGTCGGCGAAGCGGTGCGGGCGCAGCACCACCCGTCCCGCGCCGTCCTCGCCGGCGGCGACGGCCGCCGGGTCGGGCGCGCCCGCGAGCCTGCGGAGGAGGTCGTGGAGCTGGTCGATCACCTGGACGGCGGTGGTCGGGTCGTTGGTGCCCGGGGAGAGGGCTCGCTCGCCGATGTCGACCATCCTGCGGAACCCGAACGAGACGTCCTGCTGCAGCGTGCGCTCGCCCCGCAGGTGGAGGTGGCTGCGGACCGGCTCGTCCCACGCGGTGGTGCCCGGCCCGGCGCCGTGCACGACCGCCAGCGGCGAGCCCTCGACGACGAAGGTGCCGAGTGGATGGAGGACGTCGACCCACGCCTGCTGTGCCTCGACACACCGGACCAGCGGCGCGAGGTCGACCACGTCGAGGTAGCCGGAGCACGCGGCCGTGACGACGTGCTCGCCGGGGGCGTCGGGCAGCTGCGCCGTCGGGGGGCGCTCGGCCCGGGCCGCGACGTCGGCGACGAGAAGCGCCCGGGTCTCGCCGGCGGTGCGCCGCACGATCGTGTCCACCGCGATCGACCGGGTGATGTGGTGGATGAACGCCAAGAACATGCCTACCGCGCCCAGCACCCACAGGTACGACGCCGTGACCGCCAGCTGCGGCACCGCGCGCCCCTCGACGTCCACGATCGAGCGCAGCACCGTGAGGGAGTAGAGGAAGGAGGCGGCGAAGACCCCGAGGGTGTGCTGGGTGACGCGGTCCTCCAGGAACGTGCCGAGAACGCGCGGACTGAACTGGCTGCTGGCCAGCTGCAGCACGACGATCGTGATCGAGAAGACCAGCCCGGTCACCGAGATCATCGCGCCGGCGACGCTCGAGAGGACCGTGCGGGCGCCCTCCGGCCCGCCCTGGAAGAGCAGCGGCATCCACGACGCCGTGCCCTCGTCGAGCTCCGGCAGGACCAGCCCGAGGCCCACCGCGCCGATGCACCACAGCGACGGCACCACCCAGAACGGTCCGAGCGAGGCGCGCACGAGCCGGTGCGCGCGGCCGGGCGCCTCCGGTCCGGAGCCGCGGCCGACGGTCACGACGACCCGGCCACGGCGCCTCCCGCGGCGACCGCCGCGGTCATCGCGGCGATCGAGGCTGCGACGGCGTCCTTGACCGCCTTCGCCGCCCACTGCCCCTCGGCCACCTCCTTGGCGCGTCGGCGCACCTCGCCGGCGGAGCGACCCTGGCGGTCGACGACCTTGTGCGCCTGCCCGATCGCGTGCAGCAGCGCGACCAGCGCCCCGGTGCGGGCGTCGGGGTCGAGCCCCTGCACGAGCGTCGCGGCCAGCGCGCGGCGTACCTCCTCCTCGTGGCGGGAGTCGACGGCGGGCCAGCGGGTGCGGGGGAACAACCCCAGCACCCGGTCGTCCCGCCGCTCCAGCACCCCGCGGTCGGCGAGGCGCGTCGCCAGCGTGTCGCGCACGCCCTTGCCCAGCCGGTTGACGAGGTCCTGGGCGGTGCGGGGCTTCTCCGCCACGGTCGCGAGCGCCTGAGCCAGCAGGGGGTCCGCGGGTGCGGTCGCCCCGGGGCCGGGGTGGACCTTCGCGGTGCTCCACATGCCGGCGGGCTTCTCGACGGTCACCAGGTCGGCCATCGCCAGCTCGACCAGCAGCGCGCCGCCGAGCGCGGGCTGGGCGTAGGTGCTGGCGGTGAGCGCTCCCGAGTCGTCGTCGAGCAGCAGGAGCAGCAGGTCCTCGGCGATCAAGGTGTCCACGTGCCGACCGTAGCGTCCGGCCCGCCCGGCGCACGGGAGCCCGGGGGGTGGCTCCTAGGATTCACCCCATGACCCGAGTCCTGTCCGCCGTCGCCTGGCCGTACGCCAACGGCCCGCGCCACATCGGCCACGTGGCCGGTTTCGGCGTGCCCTCCGACGTGTTCAGCCGATACATGCGGATGGCGGGCCACGACGTGCTCATGGTCTCCGGCTCCGACGAGCACGGCACCCCGATCCTGATCGCCGCCGACGAGGAGGGGCTGACCCCCCAGGCGCTGGCCGACCGCAACCACCGGATCATCGCCGAGGACCTCGCCGCCCTCGGCTGCACCTACGACCTCTACACCCGCACCACCACCCGCAACCACCACGCGGTGGTGCAGGAGCTGTTCCTCGGCGTCTACGAGAACGGCTACTTCGTGGAGCAGACGACGTACGGCGCGATCTCGCCGTCGACCGGACGCACCCTGCCCGACCGCTACATCGAGGGCACCTGCCCGATCTGCGGCGCCGACGGCGCCCGGGGCGACCAGTGCGACAACTGCGGCAACCAGCTCGACCCGGCCGACCTGGTGAACCCCCGGTCCCGCATCAACGGGGAGACCCCGGAGTTCATCGAGACCCAGCACTTCTTCCTCGACCTGCCGGCGCTGGCCGACGCGCTCGGAGAGTGGCTCGACGGGCGCGCCGCCACCGGTCTGTGGCGGCCGAACGTGATCCGGTTCAGCCAGAACATCCTCTCCGAGATCCGGCCGCGGGCGATGACCCGCGACATCGACTGGGGCATCGCGGTGCCCCTCGACGGCTGGCGCGAGAACCCCACCAAGAAGCTCTACGTGTGGTTCGACGCCGTCATCGGCTACCTGTCCGCCTCGATCGAGTGGGCCCGCCGGCTCGGCGAGCCAGAGCGCTGGCGCGACTGGTGGAACGACCCCGAGGCGCTGTCCTACTACTTCATGGGCAAGGACAACATCACCTTCCACTCCCAGATCTGGCCGGCCGAGCTGCTGGCCTACTCCGGGAAGGGCGCCAAGGGCGGCACCCCGCGACAGTACGGCGAGCTGAACCTGCCCACCGAGGTGGTCAGCTCGGAGTTCCTCACGATGGAGGGGCGCAAGTTCTCCTCCTCCAAGAAGGTCGTCATCTACGTGCGCGACCTGCTCAGCCGCTACCAGGCCGATGCATTCCGCTACTTCGTCGCCGCCGCCGGCCCGGAGAACCAGGACGCCGACTTCACCTGGGCCGAGTTCGTGCGCCGCACCAACGACGAGCTGGTGGCCGGCTGGGGCAACCTGGTCAACCGCACCGCCACGCTGGTCGCGAAGAACTTCGGCGCGATCCCCGCCGCGGGCGAGCTCATCGACGCCGACCGGGCGGTGCTCGACACGGTGGCCGCCTCCTTCGACACCGTCGGCGACCTGATCGCCCGGCACCGCCAGAAGCAGGCCGTCGGCGAGGCGATGCGCGCGGTCGCGGAGGTCAACAAGTACGTCTCCGACTCCGAGCCCTGGAAGCTCAAGGGCGACGACCAGCGCGACCGGCTCGCGACGGTCCTGCACGTGATGGCGCAGTGCGTCGCCGACCTCAACCTGGTGCTCAGCCCGTTCCTGCCCCACTCGGCCAACGAGGTCGACCGGGTCTTCGGCGGCACCGGCGAGGTCGCCCCCATGCCCCGCATCGTCGAGGTCGACGACCTCGACGGCGGCCCGGCGTACCCCATCATCACCGGCGAGTACTCCTCGTTCCCGGCCTGGGAGCGCCGCCCGGTCGTCGTCGGCACCGCCGTCGCGAAGCCCAGCCCGATCTTCCGCAAGCTCGACCCGTCGGTGGTCGAGGAGGAGCTGGCCCGACTCGGCGCTTGACGCCGGGGGTCACTGGTTCCCGCGGCGTGTCGCGGAAAGGTCGACGCCTCGACGTCAGGTGAGAGACCGGGTCGAGGTGACGTCGTGCTCGGCGACCGATGCCGACTCGACGAGCGGGCCGAGGTCGTCGGGGATGCCGCTGCCGCGGAACGCGTCGACCGCCTCCTGAGACTCCCAGCACTCGAGGACGTTCACGCGGTCGGGGTCGAGCAGGTCCGGCGAGATCGCGAAGTCGAGGCAGCCCGGGGCGCTCCGGCCCTGCTCGACGATCGGCCGGCAGGAGGAGAGGAAGGCCTCGCGCCGGTGCTCGGCGACGACCAGGTGTCCGCTGACGATGACCATGGTGGTGCCGACCCGCCGGGCGCCCCGGACTCATCGGTCGCGACACCCTAGGGTCGTGCCCATGAGCGCCCCGATGTACCTCCCCACGTTCTACGTCCGCCAGAAGTTCGCGATGACCACGAACCGCTACGAGCTGTACGCCGTCGCGCCCGACGGCGGCTTCGGGCAGCTGATGGGCGTGGCGCAGCAGAAGCGGCTGGCGTTCAAGGAGGAGGTCGTCTTCTTCTCCGACGAGTCGCGCAGCCGCCGCGTCTTCTCGTTCAAGGCCCGCTCGGTGATGGACCTCAACGCCGGCTACGACGTCTACGACGAGAACGGCGTGCAACTGGGCTTCTTCCGCAAGGACTTCAAGGCGAGCCTGCTCCGCTCGACGTTCCACCTGGAAGGGCCGGGCTACACCGCGGTCGGCCAGGAGCGCAGCCAGGCGGTGGCACTGATCCGCCGGTTCATGGACATCCCGTTCCTGCCGATCCACTTCGACTTCACCGACCCCGGCGGCCAGGTGCTGCTCTCCAGCGAGCGACAGGCCAGCGTGCGGGACCGCTACACCGTCTCGGTGCCCGACCCGCGGGTCGACTTCCGCGTCGCCGCGGCAGTGGCGGTCGGCCTCGACGCGCTGATGCAGCGCTGACGCCGTCGAGCCAGGCGCGAGCGACCCATGCTGTTCCCCGACGCCCGTCGAGCGGTCGAGGCGACCGCCGGCGAGCTGCCCGTCCACGACCCGGCGTACGACGTGGCGGCCGCCCGCGAGGAGGCGCGGCGGGCGGCGCTGGCCGAGCCCCGCGAGGAGGTCGGCGAGGTGGTCGACCTCGACGTCGACGGGGTGCGGTGCCGTCTCTACCGGCCGCGGGAGGCCGCCGGCCACGGACTGGTCGTGCACCTGCACGGTGGCGGCTTCGTGTTCAACGACGTGGAGGTGCACGACCCGAGTGCCCGGCGCCTGGCCAACCGCAGCGGTCTCGCCGTGCTCAGCGTCGACTACCGTCGGCCGCCCGAGCACCGCTTCCCCGCCGCCCCCGACGATGTCGACCGGGTCCTGGGCTGGCTGGACCGCGAGGCCGGCCGCTGGGGGATCACCGGGCCGGCCTACGCCCACGGCGACAGCGCCGGGGCGAACCTGGCCCTGGTCGCGGCGCTGCGGCACCCCGGACGGTTCCGGGCCCTGGCTCTGATCTACCCCTTCCTGGACCCCACCCAGGCCTTCGACTCCTATCGCACCGCCTCCGAGACCTTCGACCAGGCCGAGGCCGCCTGGTACTGGCGGCAGTACGCCGCCACGCCGGCCGACCTGGAACACCCCGATCTGGCTCCGCTCCGCTCGGATCGGCTCGGCACCCTGCCGCCGACCCTGGTGGTCAGCGCCGAGCACGACCCGCTGCGTGACGAGGCCGAGGAACTGGCCAGGCGGCTGGCCGTGCTGGAGGTGCCGGTCGTGGCCACCCGCTACCTCGGGCAGGTGCACGGGTTCTGGCGGCACGCGTCGGCCTTCGTCGCGGCGGAGCCGCTGATGGCGCAGGTGGCGGGGTTCCTGCGGCTGCATCGGTGAGGACCGGCGCCGTGCTGCGCGCCGGGCCCCGATCCGGTGCGGTGCGGGCTCTGGGATGATCGGCCCATGCGCGTGCACCTCGGCTCCGACCATGCCGGCCTCGACCTGAAGAACCACCTGCTGGCCTGGCTGGGCGAGCACGGCTACGAGCCGATCGACCACGGTCCGTTCGTCTACGACGCCCTCGACGACTACCCGGTGTTCTGCCTGCGGGCCGCCGAGGCCGTGGCCGCCGAGCGAGCGGCGGGCACCGACAGCCTCGGTGTGGTGATCGGCGGGTCGGGCAACGGCGAGCAGATGGCGGCCAACAAGGTCCTCGGGGTCCGGTGCGCCCTCGTCTGGTCCGAGGAGACCGCGGTGCTGGCCCGGGAGCACAACGACGCGAACGTCGTGTCGGTGGGTGGCCGGATGCACTCCCTGGAGGAGATGACCCGGTTCGTCGAGGTGTTCTTGTCGACCGGCTTCCCCGGCGACGAGCGGCACGTGCGCCGGATCGGCCAGCTGGCCTCCTACGAGCAGACCCGCGTGTTGCCGCCCCTGCCCGACTCGGCGGCCGGACTCGGCCCGGATGCCTGAGGGGCACACCCTCCACCGGCTCGCCCGGGAGCTCACCGGCACCTTCGGCGGCCGCGCCGTGCGGGTGAGCAGCCCGCAGGGCCGGTTCGCCGAGGCCGCCGCGTTGCTCGACGGCTCCGCCGTACTGGACGCCGACGCGTGGGGCAAGCAGCTGTTCGTCGGGTTCGAGGGCGAGCGCTTCGTCCACGTCCACCTGGGCCTCTACGGCAAGTTCGACGTGCACGCCGGCGTGGCCGAGCTGCCGGACCCGGTCGGACAGGTCCGGCTGCGCCTGGCGGTCGAGGACACGCTGGCCGGCGACGTGGCCTACGCGGACCTGCGCGGCGCCACCACCTGCGCGCTCGTGACGCGTGCCCAGCGCGACGCCGTCGTGGCCCGCTCCGGGCCGGACCCGTTGCGCCCCGATGCCGACCCGTCCAGGGCCTGGGAGCGCATCCGTCGCAGCCGGTCTCCGATCGGGGGGCTGCTGATGGACCAGAGCGTGCTGGCCGGCGTCGGCAACGTCTACCGCGCCGAGTTGCTGTTCCGGCACCGGATGCATCCGCTGCGCCCGGGACGCACCCTCCGGGTGGGCCAGTGGCGGGCGATGTGGGACGACCTGGTCGAGCTGATGGCCGAGGGGGTCCGACTGGGCCGGATCGACACGGTGCGGCCCGAGCACACGCCCGAGGCCATGGGCCGGCCCCCGCGGCGGGACGACCACGGCGGAGAGGTCTACGTCTACCGGCGCACCGGCCAGCCCTGCCACGTCTGCGGCTCGGCGGTGCGCACCGACGTCCTCCAGGCGCGCAACGTCTTCTGGTGCCCGCGTTGCCAGCCGACGTTCCGCTCCCGAGCCGTACAGTGAGCGCACAGATGAGCGCGAGGACGGACCCCATGACCGCTGCGGACGGCGCCGCTCGGGCGCAGTCGCCCGCCACCCGTCATCCCTGGCGGACCCTGCGGCGCGGCCTGGCGCACGAGACCAGGGTGGTCGGCGTCCTCGCCGCGCTGGCGGCGGCGTGCACGATCGCGGTGGCGCTGTGGCCCGAGGGCATGCCGATGGTCACGCTGATGGTGCCGCTGCTGCTCGGCAGCCTGGTGCTGGGCCCACGGCAGCTGCCGTGGTTCGTGATCTTCGTGATGCTGATGCTGATGATCGCGCTGCTCGCGCAGACCGAGATCACCCTGCGGCTGGTGGGCACGGTGGCGACCGAGTTCCTGATGGGCTTCATCGTGCTGCTCACCTCGTTCCGCCGCTCGCGCCTCGGCGTGGCGGGGGTGATGGGTGAGTCGATGCTGATCGACCTTCGGGACCGCATCCTCGGTCAGGGTGGGGTGCCGGAGATGCCGGCCGGCTGGCACGTCGACTCCGCGCTCCGCTCCGCCGGTGGCACCCCCTTCGCGGGCGACTTCTTCGTCACCAGCAACCCCGAGCCCGATCGGCTCGAGGTCGTGCTGGTCGACGTCTCCGGCAAGGGCGAGCAGGCCGGCACCCGCGCGCTGCTGCTCTCGGGCGCGTTCGGTGGGCTCTTGGGCGCGCTGCCCACCGATCGGTTCCTCCCGGCGGCCAACGACTACCTGCTGCGGCAGGGCTGGGACGAGGGCTTCGCCACCGCGATCCACCTCAGCCTGCACCTCGACACCGGGGAGTTCGAGATCCGTACGGCGGGCCACCCGCCGGCCGCTCACCGCACGGCAGGCTCGGGGCGCTGGCAGGTGCTGGAGTCGTCCGGACCGGTCCTGGGCCTGATCGAGGACGCCGAGTTCGCGGTGGTGACCGGAGTGCTCCGTCCGGGCGACGCGGTGCTGCTCTACACCGACGGCATGGTGGAGCAGCCGCAGCGCGACATCGAGCTCGGCATCGACCGGATGCTCGGCGAGGCGGAGTCGCTGCTGCGCGGGAACTTCGAGAACGCCGCTCTCCGGATGGTCGAGGCGGTCGGGTCCCGCGACGACGACCGGGCCATGGTCGTGCTGCACCGGCGCTGAGCCCAGCGGCAACCACCAGTGGGGCCCGTCGGCGGCGCCCGTTCCTGGGCGGGCGCTCCCTCGGTTGGGGTGCGGCCCCCGTGATGTGGCACCATGACCCTCGCGCGAGGCAGGTTCTCGCGCGCGCGGATGTAGCTCAATGGTAGAGCCCCAGTCTTCCAAACTGGCTACGCGGGTTCGATTCCCGTCATCCGCTCCAAGGAGCCGTGCCCACCGGGAGACCGGCGGGGTGCCGGCTGCTTGGCGGGGCGTAGCGTAGTGGCTAGCGCGCCTGCTTTGGGAGCAGGAGATCGCAGGTTCGAGTCCTGTCGCCCCGACGGCCACCAGCGATCCGCCGACCCCGGTGACAGCCGGGCCCGGGGCCCGCGACCACGACACCAACCGGACCACCTCGTGCCGGACGACCAGTAGGAGACCACCTGTGAAGAGCGCCGTCGAGACCTTGAGCCCGACTCGGGCCAAGCTGACCGTCGAGGTGCCCTTCGAGGAGCTCAAGCCGAGCCTCGACGCGGCGTACAAGCAGATTGCCCAGCAGATCAACGTCCCGGGCTTCCGGCGCGGCAAGGTGCCGCCGATGGTGATCGACCGTCAGGTCGGCCGTGGCGCCGTGCTCGACCAGGCGATCAACGACGTGCTGCCCAAGAAGTACGTCGAGGCGCTGCAGGCCAACGACCTGCAGCCGCTGGCCCAGCCGGAGATCGAGGTGACCAAGTTCGAGGACAACCAGACCCTGGAGTTCACCGCCGAGGTCGAGGTCCGTCCCGAGATCGAGCTGCCCGACTACGACGGGCTCGAGGCCCAGGTCGACGACGTCACCGTCACCGACGAGGACGTCGAGGAGCAGGTGCAGTCGCTGCGCGAGCGGTTCGGCACCCTCGTCGACGTCGAGCGCGCCGCCGCCGAGAACGACTTCGTGGTGCTCGACCTCAAGGCCAGCAAGGACGGCGAGGTGCTCGAGGGCGCCGAGGTCTCCGGCATGAGCTACCAGGTCGGCCGCGGCGGCATGATCGACGGGCTCGACGAGGCCCTGACCGGGATGTCCGCGGGCGAGGACAAGACCTTCGCCTCCCAGCTGGTCGGCGGTGACCTGGTCGGCGAGGAGGTCCAGGTCGAGGTGACCGTCAGCCAGGTGCAGGAGCAGCAGCTGCCCGAGGTCGACGACGAGTTCGCCCAGCTCGCCTCCGAGTTCGACACCGTCGAGGAGCTCACCGCCGACGTGCGTGAGCGGCTGGGCCGGGGCAAGCGCCTCGAGCAGGCCGCCGAGGCCCGCGACGCGGTGCTGGAGGCCCTGCTCGACAAGGTCGAGGTCCCGCTGCCCGAGCACGTCGTCACCGACGAGCTCAACGCCCGCCGCCAGAACATCGAGCAGCAGCTGATGATGGCCGGCATCACGATGGAGAAGTTCCTCGAGGACGAGGGGCAGACCATCGAGGAGTTCGAGGCCGACCTGGACCGCCGGGTCCGTGACGCCGTCGCCGCGCAGTTCGTGCTCGACGAGGTCGCGAAGAAGGAGGAGTTCGGGGTCAGCCAGCAGGAGCTGTCCGAGCACCTGGTGCGGCGCGCCCAGCAGTCGGGCCAGAACCCGCAGGAGTTCGCCAACCACATGTTCGAGCACAACCACATCCCCGAGCTGGTGCAGGAGGTGCTGCGCGGCAAGGCGCTGGCCCGCATCGTCGAGGCGGCCGTGGTCAAGGACGCCTCGGGCAACGTGGTCGAGTTGAAGAACCTGCGGCCCGACGGCACCATCGGCGAGCCTGAGGACGAGGGCGCCGAGGCCGAGCAGGCCGACGAGTCCGCCGAGGAGCAGACCGAGGCGTGACGCCGCGGAGCCCCTGGCTTCACCCTGACGATCGAGCTCCCGCCGGGCCCCGCCCGGCGGGAGCTTCGTCGTCCGGGAGGGTTCCGCGCGACCCCTGCGACGTCGTAGCGTTCGGCCGCATGAGCGCCGCGACCAGCCCGCCCGCGCACGAGCCCGGCGTCCTCGACGCGCTGGCGCTGCTGGGCCACGCGACCGAGGAGTTGCTCGTCGGCGGCATCCGCGACACCCACCATGCCTGGGCCGACCGCGTGCACGGCGTCGTGCGCGAGGCCACCGGTGGCGCCTCGGCGGTGCCGGAGCTGGCGCACCGCGCGATCTCCTCGGCGGTCTTCGCCGGTGTCGGCGCTGGTCTGCGCACCGCCTCCCACGGCCTGGACCGGCTCGGTCGTCGCGGGCACGGGCCCCGGCTCGAGGCCACCCCGCGGGGCAGGTTCGTCAGCTCGGCGGTCAACGGGTTGATCGGCGACCGGCTCGTGCGGGAGCGGCCGCACCTGGCGTTCCCGATGGCGGTCCGCAGCGAGGGGCGCGACGTCCCGCTCGAGCCGGCGGCGCTGGCCCGGGCCTTCCCCGAGGCCGCCCAGCGGATCGTGGTCTTCGTGCACGGGCTCTGCGAGAACGAGAGCTACTGGCGGCACCGGCGGGCCGAGCGGGGCCCGACGTACGCCGAGGCGCTGGGCGCCGAGGGCTGGACACCGGTGATGCTGCGCGCCAACACCGGGCTGGGGGTCCGCGAGAACGGGGTCGCGCTCTCGTCGCTGATGCAGCGGCTGGTCGAGCACTGGCCGACCGAGGTCGCGCGGATCGCGATGATCGGGCACTCGATGGGCGGCCTGGTGATCCGGGCGGCCGGCGCGGTGGTCGACGCGGAGCCGGGGGAGCGGCGCGGGCCGGCTGGGGCCACGGACTGGACCCGGCTGGTGAGCGACGTGGTCACGCTGGGCACTCCCCACCTGGGTGCGCCGATCGCGCGGGGCATCGGCCACGGCAGCCGGGCGTTGAGCCGGCTGCCGGAGACGGCGGCGATCGGCCGGTTCCTCGACTGGCGGTCGGCGGGGGTGCACGACCTGGTCGCCGGGCTCGCCGCGGACGTTCCGCCGATGCCCCGGGCGCGCTACCGGCTGGTGGCGGCCACGGTCACGGGATCCCCGCGGCACCCCGTCGGGCACGTGGTCGGTGACCTGCTGGTGCGGGTGCCGTCGGCCTGCGGGCACGACCGGCACGGCGTCGAGCTGTTCCCGGGGGCGGAGGTCCTCCACGTGGGCCGAGCCGACCACTTCGATCTGCTCAACCACGCCCACGTGCATCGAGCCCTGCGGTCGTGGCTGGGCTGACAGGCTCGGGGGTGTACGGGGCGGCGTCGATGAAATCCGCTGTCGGCGAACAGGGGCGGATACTCCGTGGAGTTGTCGGTGACTGCGGCTAGGGTCGCAAGCGTGAACCAGAACCTCAGCGACTCCCTCGACGCCCGGAGCGCCCAGATGAACGGGGCGGCGGGCCTAGGCGTCCTCGACGACCACATCTACCAGCGCCTGCTGCGCGAGCGCATCGTGTTCCTCGGCTCCGAGGTGCGCGACCAGAACGCCAACGCGATCTGCGCGCAGCTGCTGCTGCTCTCGGCGGAGGACCCCGAGGCCGACATCTTCTTGCACATCAACAGCCCGGGCGGCTCCGTCGACGCCGGCATGGCGATCTACGACACGATGAACTACATCCCCAACGACGTGGCCACGGTCGCGATGGGGTTGGCGGCCTCGATGGGCCAGTTCCTGCTCTGCGCCGGCACCAAGGGCAAGCGCTACGCGCTGCCGCACGCGCGGATCATGATGCACCAGCCCTCCTCGGGCATGGGCGGCTCCGCCTCCGACATCAAGATCCAGGCCCAGCAGTCGCTGCACATCAAGCAGGTGCTGCTCGACCTGATCGCCGAGCACACCGGCCAGTCGCGCGAGCAGGTCGAGACCGACGCCGACCGCGACCGCTGGTTCACCGCCGACCAGGCCCGCGAGTACGGCCTGGTCGACCAAGTCATCAAGAGCGCACGCGAAGCAGCCGACGACGGCCGCCCGGCCCGGCAGAAGGACTCGAAGTGAACTACTACATCCCCCAGTGGGAAGAGCGCACCTCCTACGGCTTCCGGCGCATCGACCCCTACGCCAAGCTCTTCGAGGACCGCATCATCTACCTCGGCACCCCGATCTCCGACGACGTCGCCAACGCGGTCATCGCCCAGCTCATGTGCCTGGAGTCGATGAACCCCGACCAGGACGTCCAGATCTACATCAACTCCCCGGGCGGCTCGTTCACGGCGCTGACCGCGATCTACGACACGATGAACTTCATCAAGCCCGACGTGCAGACCGTGTGCATCGGGCAGGCCGCCTCGGCGGCCGCGATCCTGCTCGCCGCCGGCACCCGCGGCAAGCGGATGGCGCTGCCGAACAGCCGCATCCTGATCCACCAGCCCTACACCGAGGGCACCTTCGGCCAGACCTCCGACATCGAGATCCAGGCCAATGAGATCCTGCGGATGCGCGAGCTGCTGGAGAAGATGATCGCCGACCACAGCGGCCGCTCGGCCGAGCAGGTCAGCCACGACATCGAGCGCGACAAGATCTTGACCGCGGCGCAGGCCGTCGACTACGGCCTGATCGACACCGTGATCGAGTCCCGCAAGGGCACTCCGGCCCTGGCCTGAGCCGCCACCCGACGGCCTGCCTCCCCGTGCTCGACTCACGGTTCTCTCGTGTCCGCCGCCCATCGGGCGGCGGCACGAGGTACCGTCGTGAGTGTGAGGGAGGTCTGTCCGACCGACTGACCGCACTGCGGCTGGCCGCATCGACGTTGGACCCCGGCACCCGGTTGCCGGTGATGAGGAGGATGACCGCCCGTGGCACGCATCGGTGACGGAGGCGACCTGCTGAAGTGCTCTTTCTGCGGCAAGAGCCAGAAGCAGGTCAAGAAGCTGATCGCCGGCCCCGGCGTCTACATCTGCGACGAGTGCATCGACCTGTGCAACGAGATCATCGAAGAGGAGCTCAGCGAGGGCAGCGAGGTCGGTCTCGAGGAGCTGCCGAAGCCCCGCGAGATCTTCGAGTTCCTCAACTCCTACGTGATCGGCCAGGAGCAGGCGAAGAAGTCCCTCGCCGTCGCGGTCTACAACCACTACAAGCGGGTGCAGGCCGGGCTCCAGCCGGTGGCCGGCAAGCACAGCAAGGACGAGTCGGTCGAGGTCGCCAAGTCCAACATCTTGGTCATCGGGCCGACCGGCTGCGGCAAGACCTACCTCGCCCAGACGCTGGCTCGCATGCTCAACGTGCCGTTCGCGATCGCCGACGCGACCGCGCTCACCGAAGCCGGCTACGTCGGTGAGGACGTCGAGAACATCCTGCTGAAGCTGATCCAGGCCGCCGACTACGACGTCAAGAAGGCCGAGACCGGCATCATCTACATCGACGAGATCGACAAGGTGGCCCGCAAGGCGGAGAACCCCTCGATCACGCGAGACGTCTCCGGCGAGGGCGTCCAGCAGGCACTGCTGAAGATCATCGAGGGCACCACCGCCTCGGTGCCGCCCCAGGGCGGACGCAAGCACCCGCACCAGGAGTTCATCCAGATCGACACCACGAACATCCTGTTCGTCGTCGGCGGCGCGTTCTCCGGGCTCGAGCACATCGTCGAGCAGCGGGTCGGCAAGAAGACGCTCGGCTTCACCGCCGAGGTGCGCGCCCACGCCGAGGACGAGGCCGACGACCTGCTGGCCCAGGTGCGCCCCGAGGACCTCACCAAGTTCGGCCTGATCCCCGAGTTCATCGGCCGGCTGCCGCTGATCGCCAGTGTCACCAAGCTCGACCAGGAGGCTCTGGTCCAGATCCTCACCGAGCCCCGCAACGCGCTGGTCAAGCAGTACCAGAAGCTCTTCGAGCTCGATGGGGTCGAGCTGGAGTTCACCGACGACGCGATCGCGGCGGTCGCCGACAAGGCCATGGAGCGCGGCACCGGCGCTCGCGGCCTGCGGGCGATCATCGAGGAGGTCCTGCTGCACGTGATGTACGACGTGCCCTCGCGCGGCGACGTCGGCAAGGTCATCGTGTCCGGTGAGGTGGTCGAGGGCCGAGAGGCCCCCACCCTGGTCCTGCGCGAGTCCGAGACGAAGAAGAAGAAGTCGGCCTGACCGGCGCAGGCCCACCGGGGCCTGTCCGACCGGGCTAGGCCGTCTAGTCCCTTCGGGCCATTTTGTCCGCTGGGGGTCGAAACGAGCCGTCGAGCCCGCAAGACTCGATCGCGACATCTCGTCGTTCCTGAATCGGGCAGGAAGGGGTCGAGCCGTGGGCTCGAGGCACAAGGCGCCGCTGTATGTCTTCGTGATGCTCGCGATCGCCTGCAGCTTCATCCTGGTCAGCGACCTACGCGGCAGCGCCATCATCGGCGGCACCCGGGCTCCCAGCCATCCGGTCGGCGCGGCGCTCGGCGGCCCCGCCCAGTCGGGCGGCCAGCCGCACGCCACGACGCCGTCCCCGGTCCCTCACGTCCCGGCGGCCAGCACGCCCACGTGGGCGGAGCCGTCCGTGGTGTCGAGAGAGCGGGTCGCGGCGGCGCCGGCCGCCCCACAGAGCGGCCCGTTGATCGGAGTGGCGACGAGCGCCACCGTGCCGCAGCCCGGGTCGACCGGCAGCACCCTCACACCCGTGGACGTCGTGGGGGCGGCGGAGCCGATCCCCACGTCCGGGCAGGAGGCGCCCGACGCCGCCGATGGGGAGGAGCCCGACAGCCAGCCGGGAGGCCCCAAGCCGGGATCGCCGGCCTTCGGCTTCGCCGAGCTCTGGACACTGCCGCCGGCACCGCCGGCACCGCCCGCCGGCCAGCCGAGCCCGGGGCCGGTGACGCCGACCGTGCCCGAGGCGACGCCGACCGGGCCCGACGACCCGGCGTCCGAGGACGCCCGGCCGGACCCCGCACCCGCCCCGGAGCCGGCGACGCCGTAGCGCGCCGCCGGCCGAGGGACTACTCGGACTACTCGGACTGCTCGGCCAGCTCCGCGGTGACCGAGAGCTCGGTCGCCGACTCGTCCGCGGCGAAGACCAGCTCGCCGACGACCTTGCCGGTCTTGCGCAGGTCCTCGGCGGCCAGCTCGGCAGCCCGCACCAACGTCTCGGGGCCGCTCACCCGCGCGTGGGCGAGCTGGGCGCGCATCGACACCTTGGCCTGCGACTTCACGCCACGCAGCCCGGCCAGTGCCGACGCCACCGCGTCGACGGTGGCGGCCTCCGCCGCGGCGGCCGAGCCCAGCTCGACCGGCTCGGGCCAGGAGGCGCGGTGCACCGACCCCTCCTGCCACCACGACCAGACCTCTTCGGTCACGTAGGGCAGGAACGGCGCCAGGAGTCGCAGCTGCACGTGCAGGGCGATGGCGAGAGTCGCCTTCGCCGAGACGGTCGCGGCGCCGCCGTCCTCGGCGTACGCCCGCTCCTTGACCAGCTCGAGGTAGTCGTCGCAGAAGGACCAGAAGAACTTCTCGGACGCCTCCAGCGCCGTGGTGTAGTCGTAGCCTTCGAAGGCGTCGGTGGCCTTCTCGATCACCTCGGCGAGCCGGGCGAGCAGGGCGCAGTCGATCGGGTCGGAGACCTCGAACGGGTTGGGCTCGGTCGCGCCGACGCCGCCGAGCACGAACTTGGACGCGTTGAGCACCTTCATCGCCAACCGGCGCCCGACCTTCATCTGGGTCTCGTCGAAGGGGGAGTCGAGGCCGGGGCGGGCCATCGCGGCCCGCCAGCGCACCGCGTCGGAGCCGAACTTGTCGAGGATCTCGGTCGGGACGACCACGTTGCCCTTCGACTTCGACATCTTCTTGCGGTCCGGGTCGAGGATCCAGCCCGAGAGCATGGCGTGCGACCACGGCACCCGGCCGTTCTCGAAGTGCGCGCGCACCACCCGGCCGAACAGCCAGGTGCGGATGATGTCGTGGCCCTGCGTGCACAGGTCCATCGGGAAGACCCGCTCGAACAGGTCGGGGTCGCTCTCCCAGCCGCCGGCGATGTGCGGTGTCAGCGACGAGGTGGCCCAGGTGTCCATCACGTCGGGGTCGCCGACGAAGCCGCCCGGCTTGCCCCGCTGGCCCTCGTCGTAGCCGCGCGGAGCGTCGGTGGACGGGTCGACCGGCAGCTCGGCCTCGCTCGGCAGGAGCGGGTGGTCGTAGTCGGGCTCCCCCTCGGCGTCGAGCGGGTACCAGACGGGGAACGGGATGCCGAAGAACCGCTGCCGGCTGATCAGCCAGTCACCGTTGAGTCCACCGACCCAGTTGTCGTAGCGGTGCTGCATGTGCGCGGGGATCCAGGTGATCGACGCGCCGTCGTCGATCAGCTCCTTGCGCAGGCCGGCATCGCGGCCGCCGTTGCGGATGTACCACTGCCGGGTGGCGACGATCTCGAGCGGCTTGTCGCCACGCTCGTAGAAGTTGGCCATCCGCTGGGTGGGCTTCGGCTCGCCGTCCAGGTCGCCGGACTCGCGGAGCTTGGCCACCATCGCCTCACGGGCGGAGAAGGCGGTCTTGCCCTTGAGGTCCTCGTAGGCCGCGGCGGCGCGGTCGGAGGCGAGCCACTCCGGGGTCTCCCGGGTCATCCGTCCGTCGCGGCCGATCAACGTGCGCACCGGCAGTTGGAGCTCACGCCACCAGGTGACGTCGGTGAGGTCGCCGAACGTGCAGCACATGGCGATGCCGGCACCCTTGTCCATCTCGGCGGCCGGGTGGGCCAGCACCGGGATCTCGACGCCGAACACCGGGCTGGTGACCGTGCTGCCGAACAGCGGCTGGTAGCGCTCGTCGTCGGGGTGCGCGATCAGCGCCACGACCGAGGGGATCAGCTCGGGTCGGGTGGTCTCGATGTGGACCGGCTGCCCGTCGGGACGGCGGAAGGCCACCCGGTGGTAGGCGCCGGCGTACTCCCGGGCCTCCAGCTCGGCCTGGGCGACCGCGGTCTGGAAGGTGACGTCCCACAGCGTGGGCGCCTCCTGCAGGTAGGCCTCGCCCCGGGCGTAGTTGCGCAGGAAGGCGCGCTGGCTGGCGGTGCGGGCCTTGGCGCCGATCGTCGTGTAGTGCTGCTTCCAGTCGACCGAGAGGCCCAGGGTGCGCCACAGCTGCTCGAAGACCTGCTCGTCCTGCTCGACGAGCCGCTCGCAGAGCTCGACGAAGTTCGGGCGGCTGATCGGCACCTGCTTCTTGGGGTCCGGCTTCTCCGGCGGGGTGAAGTCGGGGTCGTAGGGCAGGCTCGGGTCGCAGCGCACCCCGTAGTAGTTCTGCACGCGCCGCTCGGTGGGCAGGCCGTTGTCGTCCCAGCCCATCGGGTAGAAGACGCTCTTGCCGCGCATCCGCTGGAAGCGGGCGACCAGGTCGGTGTGGGTGTAGGAGAAGACATGGCCGACGTGCAGGCTGCCGCTCACCGTCGGCGGGGGAGTGTCGATCGAGTAGACGCTCTCCCGCGGCTGGGTGCGGTCGAAGGCGTAGGTGTCGTCGGCCTTCCACCGCTCGGCCCACTTGGCCTCCAGGCCCTCCAGCGCCGGCTTGTCCGGTACGACGACGGCGGCGGGCGCGCTCGTCGTATCGGTGGCCTGGGGCTGCTGGGTGTCGGTCATGGGCGAAATCCTAGGGTGAGCGTGCTCACCTGCGGAAACCGGTCGCCCTGCTCGGACGCGAGCCTCCGGGTGCTCCCTCCCACGCCGAGGGGTCGATCGTTCCGCGACACGCCGAGAACCGGCGGGGAATGGGGGACCCCTCGGCGTCAATCCCAGAGCAGCACCGGCTTGATCACCGCACCCGCGAGCACGTCGGCCACGGCGGTGCGGATCTCGGTGAAGGGGTAGCTGCGGACCAGCTCGGCGACGGGGAAGCGGCCCTCCGCGGCCAGGCGCAGCAGGCGAGGGACCATCTCCTGGGGGTCGGAGTCGCCCTCGATCGAGCCCATCACCCGCTTCCCGTTCTGCAGCAGGTCGATGGCGTCGAGGGTGTACTCCTCGGCGCCGAGGCCCAGGGCGACCAGCGTGCCGCGCGGCGCCAGCGACTGCTGCGCCTGCTTGACCACCGCGGGCACCGCGGTGGTGTCGATCGCGAAGGAGGCGCCACCCCCGGTCAGGCCCTTGACCGCCTCGACGACCGCCGCGCCGTCGAGCCCGGTGGCGTCCACGGTGAGCGCGCCGTGCTTCTGTGCGATCTGCAGCCGGCCCGGCTGCAGGTCGACGGCGACGACGGTGGCGACCTCGGTGGTGGCGGCCGCCATGACCGCGGCCAGGCCGACCGCGCCGGCGCCGTACACGACCAGGCTGTCCTCGGGCCCGGGCCGGAGCACGTTCAGCACGGTGCCGGCCCCGGTCTGGAAGCCGCAGCCGTAGGGGGCGGCGAGGCAGAGGTCGACGTCCTTGTCGACCACCACGCAGTTGTCGGCCGAGGCGATCGCGTGCCGGCTGAAGCTGGACTGGCCGAAGAACGAGCCGAACACCGGCTGTCCGTCGCGCCGGTAGGTGGTCGAGCCGTCCAGGCGCATGCCCATGTAGTTGAGCATCAGGTGGGACTCGCAGTAGCCGACCCGCCCGGCCCGGCAGGGTGCGCAGCCGCGGCAGGAGCGGAAGCTGAGCAGCACGTGGTCGCCGACCGCGATGCCGGAGACGTCGGCGCCGACCTGCTCGACCACGCCCGCCCCCTCGTGGCCGAACACGTTCGGGAACATCTCCTCCGGCAGGAAGGAGCGCAGCGTGATGTCGGTGTGGCAGAGCCCGGCGGCCACGATCCGCACCAGCACCTCGTCGGCGCGGGGCCCGTCGAGCTCGACCTCCTCGATCGAGAAGTCCTGTCCCTGGCCGTTCACGACGGCGACCGTGGTCCTCATGAACGGAGACTAGAACGTGTTCCAGCTCACTGTCCCGGGCGCGTCCCGTTCGGGCGGTCCGTCCGCCCCGCCGGCGTCTCGTCGGGCCGCATAGACTCGGCTCCGCCATGAGCGAACCCCCCGCCGCCCGCCTCGCCCAGACCGCCGCCGAGGTCGAGGACGCCCTGCTCTCCCGCTGGCCCGAGACCAGGCTCGAGCCCTCGCTGGACCGGATCCGCGCGTTCGCGGAGCTGCTCGGCGACCCGCAGCGCGCCTATCCGGTCATCCATCTCACCGGCACCAACGGCAAGACCTCCACCTCGCGGATGATCGACACGCTGCTGCGGGCGCTCGACCTGCGCACCGGTCGGTTCACCAGCCCGCACGTCGAGCGGATGGCGGAGCGGATCGCGGTCGACGGCGAGCCGCTCGACGACGAGGCGTTCGTGCGCGCGTTCAACGACGTCGCGCCCTACACCCACCTCGTCGACGCGGACGCAGGCCACCCGCTCTCCTTCTTCGAGACCGTGGTGGGCATGGCCTACGCCGCCTTCGCCGACGCCCCGGTCGATGTCGCCGTGGTCGAGGTCGGGATGGGCGGGTCCTGGGACGCCACCAACATCGTGGACGCCAAGGTCGCGGTCGTGCTGCCGGTGGCCGTCGACCACGCCCGCTACCTCGGCGGCACGCCCGCCGCGATCGCGGAGGAGAAGGCCGGGATCATCAAGCCGGGCTCGGTGGTGGTGATGGCCGAGCAGTCGCCCGAGGCGGCCGAGGTGCTGCTGCGCCGCGCCGTCGAGGCCGGCGTCACCGTCGCCCGCGAGGGCGTGGAGTTCGGCGTCGTCTCGCGAGTGCCCGCGGTCGGTGGCCAGGTGGTCTCGCTGCAGGGACTGCGCGCGCGCTACGACGAGGTGTTCCTGCCGCTCCACGGCGCCCACCAGGCCCAGAACGCCGCGGTCGCCCTCGCCTCCGTGGAGGCGTTCCTCGGCGAGCAGCCCCTCGAGGACGAGCTGGTCCGTGCCGCGTTCGCGGAGGTCACCTCGCCAGGCCGCCTCGAGGTGGTCCGGCGCAGCCCGACGATCGTGCTCGACGCCGCCCACAACCCGCACGGCGCCGCGGCGACGGCCGCGGCACTCGAGGACTCCTTCGCGTTCGCCCCGCTGATCGGTGTGGTCGCGGTGATGGGCGACAAGGACCACGAGGGCCTGCTGGCGGCGTTCGAGCCGCACCTGGCCCACCTGATCTGCACCCAGAACTCCACCGACCGTGCGCTCCCGGCGGAGCGGCTCGCCGCCGCCGCCCGCGAGATCTTCGACCCCGAGCGGGTCACGGTCGTGCCGGACCTCTCCGACGCGATCGACCAGGCCGCGGCCCTCGCCGAGGCCGGCGAGGCGTTCGGCGACCCGCTCGGCTCAGGGGCGGTGCTGGTCACCGGCTCGGTCGTCACGGTCGGTGAGGCCCGCTCGCTGCTGGTCCGGGAGCGCGACCGGTGAGCGGCGCCGAGCCCGGAGCCGAGAACGAGGCGGCGCAGGGGCGGGATCCGGCGCCCGGCGGCCCGGCCGGGCAGCGGTCGCCGCGCCGCGGGATGTGTGCGGCCGTGCTCTCGCTCGAGGCGATCACCCTCGGCCTCACCACGCCCGTGATGGTGACGATCGCCGACGTGCGGCTGGGTGCGGCCCTCACCGTCGGCCTGGGGCTCACCGTGCTCTGTCTGCTCGTCGCCGGGGCCCTCCGCTCGGAGTGGGGCTTCCGCGCCGGCTGGGCGATCCAGGTGGCGGCGGTCGGCCTGGGCTTCGTGGTGCCGCTGATGTTCTTCCTGGGCGGCGTCTTCGCGCTGCTGTGGGGGACGGCCGACTGGCTCGGACGCAAGATCGAACGCGAGCGGGCCGCCGCGTGGGCCGCCTACCTCCCCGATCAGGACTGACGACGACGTCCACCGGCGGCCCACGACAGTGGAACCGGTGATCCACCTCTCATCCACAAACGGGCCACTATTTGGCACGAACGGGCCCATTCGGGCATCGGAAATGGCGTTCGGTCCAAGCGGATAGCCCATCTGGGCCATGCTCCGATAGTCCGCGATCTGCCGACTTCAGGTAGTTCGACAGGTCCGTAGTGATCATTCCAGTTTGAATGCGCCGGGATGGGACCAAAGACCCTGCGGACCCATGGGTTGTTCGCTCAAACTCTGTCTCGTGAACGCTAACAACGTCGAAGAGCTGGTGCACCAGCACCTGCCGCTGGTCGGCCACATCGTCCGCGAGACCCTGAGCCGGGTTCCCAGCCACGTGGACCGGGACGACCTCACCTCCGCCGGCCTGTTCGCGCTGGCCCAGGCCGCCCAGGGCTTCGACGCCGAGCGCGGCGTCCCGTTCACCGCGTACGCCGCTCAGCGGATCCGCGGCGGGATCCTCGACGAGCTCCGTGGTCGCGACTGGGCGTCGCGGTCGGTGCGCCGCCGGGCCCGCGAGCTCGAGGTCACCCGCTCCCAGCTGGCGGTCACCTTGGGACGGGTCCCCACCAACGCGGACGTCGCCAGTGCCACCGGCCTGAGCGAGCAGCAGGTCGCCGAGAGCGACGACGACGTCTCGCGGGCCCAGGTGTTCTCGCTGGACGCCGGGGAGGGCGCCCTCGCCGAGGTCCTGATCAGCGCGTTCCCCGACCCGGCCGCCGCCGCCGAGCACCAGGAGCGGCTCACCTACCTCGTGGCCGCGATCGCCGAGCTCCCGGACCGGATGCGCACGGTGGTCGAGGAGTACTTCCTCGCGGAGCGCCCGATGGCCGAGATCGCCGCCGAGCTGGGCGTCACCGAGTCCCGGATCTCGCAGATCCGGGCCGAGGCGCTGGTGCTGCTGCGCGAGGTCTTCGCCCGCGAGCTGGAGCCCGGGATCGCGACCGCCCCGGCGCCGCGCCCGGGTGGCTGCGCCGCCCGCCGTCGCGAGGCCTACCACGACGCCGTCCGGGCCCGCCTGGCCGGCTCCAGCGATTCTCGCGCCGCCCGGCCGCTGGCGGCGACGGCCTGATCGCACCCCGCGCACGCCGGCGACGACCGTGGCGAGCGCCGGGTCCAGCTGTGCGTGAAGTGGCCGCGACGCCGGACGCTAGGGTCAGGCTCATGAGCGGAACGACTGCCGAGCGCACCCTGGTCCTCCTCAAGCCCGACGCCGTCGCACGCGGGCTGTCCGGGCGGATCCTGGCGCGTTACGAGGACAAGGGACTGCGGATCGTCGCGATGGAGCAGCGCACCATCGACGCCGCCGTCGCCGACCGGCACTACGCCGAGCACGTCGAGAAGGCGTTCTACCCGCCGCTGCGCGACTTCGTCACCAGCGGCCCGCTCGTCGCGGTGGTGCTCGAGGGTGAGCACGCGGTCGAGATCGTGCGCGCGCTCAACGGCGCCACCGACGGCAGCAAGGCCGCTCCGGGCACGATCCGCGGAGACCTCTCGCTCTCCAACCGCGAGAACCTCGTGCACGGCTCCGACTCGACCGAGTCCGCCGCCCGCGAGATCGGGATCTGGTTCCCCGGGCTCTGACCTGCTGAACTCAGCCGTCTCCCCGCGGCAGCCCGATCCGGGCTGATCCGTCGCGCCCGGCCCGCGGGCGTGTCCTGCCGCTCGCGCGCGCCCGCGCTGCCTAGCCTATGAGTCACTCCACTCACAGGGCTCACACGAGTTCTCACCAGCACCAGGGCACCCGAGGCGGCACCATGGCGAACAGCTTCATCGGCCGGGACATGGCCGTTGACCTCGGCACCGCCAACACGCTCGTCTACGTGCGCGGCAAGGGGGTGCTGCTCGACGAGCCGAGCGTGGTCGCCCTCAACTCCGGCAGCGGCGAGATCCTCGCGGTCGGCCACGAGGCCAAGCGGATGATCGGGCGCACGCCCGACAACATCACCGCGATCCGGCCGCTCAAGGACGGCGTGATCGCCGACTTCGAGGCCACCGAGCAGATGCTGCGGTTCTTCATCACCCGCGTGCACCGCCGCCGCTACTTCGCCAAGCCGCGGATGGTCATCTGCGTGCCGAGCGGCATCACCGCGGTCGAGCAGCGCGCGGTCAAGGAGGCCGGCTACCAGGCCGGCGCCCGGCGGGTCTACATCGTCGAGGAGCCGATGGCCGCCGCGATCGGGGCCGGCCTGCCGGTGCACCAGGCCACCGGCAACATGGTCGTCGACGTCGGCGGCGGCACCACGGAGGTCGCGGTGATCTCCCTGGGCGGCATCGTCACCTCGCTGTCGATCCGCACCGCCGGCGACGACCTCGACGCCGCGATCGTGGCGTGGATGAAGAAGGAGTACTCCCTCATGCTCGGCGAGCGCACCGCCGAGGAGGTCAAGATGACGCTCGGCTCGGCGTTCCCGCTCGCCGACGAGCCCGAGGCCGAGATCCGCGGCCGCGACATGGTCTCCGGGCTGCCGCGCACCGTGGTGGTCTCCAGCGCCGAGGTCCGCCAAGCGCTCGAGGAGCCGCTGCACGCGATCGTCGACGCGGTCCGCACCACCCTCGACCAGACACCGCCTGAGCTGGCCGGAGACATCATGGACCGCGGCATCGTGCTCACCGGCGGCGGCGCGCTGCTGCGCGGGCTCGACGAGCGGCTGCGTCACGAGACCGGCATGCCGGTGCACATCGCCGAGGACCCGCTCTCCTCGGTCGCGCTCGGCGCCGGCAAGTGCGTCGAGGAGTTCGAGGCGCTCCAGCAGGTGCTGGTCACCGAGCCGAGGCGCTACTGATGACCGCACCCGACCGGCGCGAGCGCCGCTGGCGTGCCACCGATCGCCCCGACGACCGCGGACGTCCGCCCGGCTCGCTCGTCGTGGCGCTGCTGCTGGCCTGCGCCACGCTGATCACCCTCGACTACCGCGGCGGCGCCGACTCGCCGCTCGAACCGGCCCGCCGCGCACTCGGCGAGGTCGTGGGCCCCGCAGAGACCGCCGCCGCGGCCGCGGTGCGCCCCTTCACCGCCGTACCCGACTGGTTTCGCAGCCACGACTCGCTCCGCGAGGACCTCGACGACCTCGAGGCCGAGAACGCGGCCCTACGTGCCCAGCTGCGCAGCTCCGGCGTCGACCGCAACCGCCTCGAGGAGTACGACGGCCTGACCACCGCCGCGCGCGACCTCGGCAGGGCGCTGGTCCCGGCGCGGGTGGTCGGCATGGGCCCCTCGCAGTCGTTCTCGCGCACCGTGACCATCGACGCGGGCTCCGAGGCCGGGCTGACCCCCGACCTCACCGTGCTCAACGACGACGGCCTGGTCGGTCGCATCCTGCGGGTCACCCGCACCACGGCGACCGTGCTCCTGATCGTCGACCCCGGCTCCACCGTCGGCGGCCGGGTGGGCGACAGCATGGAGGTCGGCTTCCTCACCGGCCGTGACGAGATCGGCGACGGCGGGCTGCTCGACCTCGAGCTCGTCGACGAGTCGGTGGTGCCGGCCCGCGATGCCCCCGTGCTGACCTGGGGCAGCGAGGGCGGCGCGCCCTATGTCGCCGGGGTGCCGATCGGGCGGGTCACCCGGGTCTACAGCGACGTGCGCGAGACCACTCAGCGCGCGGTGATCGAGCCCTACGTCGACTTCGGCGCCCTCGACGTCGTCGGGGTCGTGGTCGCCTCGGGCAGCGACTCCGACCGGGCCGTGGTCGAGGCCGACGGGAGCCTGCGATGAAGCACCCCGCGACGCCGCTCGCGTCCCCCGCTGCGCTCCTCCCGCTCACGCCGCCGCGGGGACCCCGGAACCACCCCACGATGCTGGCCGGGCGGGTGAGCCAGCGGTGACGGGCGTGCGGATCGTGCTCTCCGCGCTCGCGCTGGCCGTGGCACTGGTGCTGCAGGTCACGGTCTTCTCCCACCTGGCCTGGCAGGGGGTGGTGCCCAACCTGTGTCTGCTGCTGGTGGTCGCCACCGCCCTCGTCCGCGGCGCCCAGCCCGCCATGCTGCTCGGCTTCGCCGGCGGACTGCTGCTCGACCTCGCCCCACCCGCCGACCACGTCGCCGGCCGCTGGGCGCTGGCGCTGGTCCTGGTCGGCTACGTCGCGGGCCGGATGCGTCAGGACACCCGGCCCACCGCCGTCGCGGTGGTCGCGACCGTGGCTGCCTGCTCGTTCGTGGGCACGTCGGTGTTCGCGCTCTCCGGGCTGCTCCTCGAGCCGCACGCACCCGGCGTCCCGCACCTGCTCGCCGTGATCGGCGTGGCCGTGGTCTGGGACGTCGCACTGACGCCCTTCGTGCTGCCCGCCGCGATGGCCGGCTTCCGACGGCTCGACCCGCAGCGGGTGCCCGCCTGATGGCCGCCCGGCCCGACCCGGGCACCGCGTCGCGCAAGAGCCGCCTGCGCCTGGTCGTGGTGCAGGCCCTGGTGTTCTCGCTGTTCGCCACGCTGTTCGCGCGGCTCTACTACCTCCAGGTGGTCAGCGGTGAGGAGTACACCGCCCAGGCCGCCTCGCAGTCGGTGCGCGACATCGTCGTGCAGCCGCAGCGCGGGCTGATCGTCGACGCCCAGGGCCGCCCGCTGGTCACCAACCGCACCGCGTGGGCGGTCTCGGTCGACCGCACCGTACTCGGCAAGCTCGACGAGGCCAAGCAGGCCAAGCTCCTCGACCGGCTCGGCGAGGTCGTCGGCGTGCGCCCGTCGCGCATCGCCGCCCGGCTGCTCGACTGCGGAGACGACGGCAGCACCCCCGGCACCTGCTGGAACGGCTCGCCCTACCAGCCCGTCCCGGTGGCCACCGACGTCGACAAGGCCGTCGCACTGCGCATCCGTGAGCAGCCCGAGGACTTCCCGGCGGTGCTGGCCGAGGAGCAGACGGTCCGCGACTACCCGCGCCCCTTCGGCCTCAACGCGGCCCACCTGCTCGGCTACCTCAGCCCGATCACCGAGGAGGAGTTCGACGCCGCCCAGGAGTCCGGCGACCGCTCGGTCAACGGGGCCTCCGCCGTCGGCCGCGCGGGCCTGGAGAAGCAGTACGACCGCTGGCTGCGCGGCATGCCCGGCTACCGCAGCGTCGCGGTCGACTCGATGGGCCGGGTGCTCGGCGACGACGGCGAGGTCGAGAGCCAGCCCGGCGACACCCTGGTCACCTCGATCGACGCCAAGGTCCAGGGCGTGGTCGAGCGTCAGCTGGCCGACACCATCACCACCGCACGGCAGACCCGCGACACCGTCACCGGCCGCAACTACGTGGCCGACTCCGGCGCTGCCGTGGTGCTGGAGGCGCGCACCGGCAGGGTGGTCGCGATGGCCAGCCAGCCGACGTACGACCCCGGCGTGTGGGTGGGGGGCATCTCCGAGCGGCAGCTGCGCCGGCTCTACTCCGAGGCCGCCGGCACCCCGCTGCTGTCCCGAGCCACCCAGGGCCAGTTCGCGCCCGGCTCGACCTGGAAGCCGTTCATGACCGCGGGCGCCCTCACCAACGGCTACGGCACCGACACCCGGCTCGACTGCTCCTCGGGCTTCGCCGTGGGCAACCGGGTGTTCAAGAACTACGAGTCCGGTGCCTACGGCTACATCGGCTTCGACAAGGCCCTCGAGGTCTCGTGCAACACCTTCTTCTACCGCGTCGGCTTCGACTTCTGGCAGCGGTTCGGCTCCGACGTGGCCGACGTCGACGCCCGTGACCCGCTCGTCGAGGAGGCCCAGGAGTTCGGCTTCGGCGCCGAGACCGGCATCGACCTGCCCGGCGAGGCCCCCGGCCGGATCGCCGACCGGCAGTGGAAGCGCGACTACTACGAGTCGATGAAGGACTACTACTGCGGCATCGCCGAGCAGCCGCAGGACCACCCCGACAACGAGGGGATCAGCGACTTCGTCTACCTGTTCGCGCGAGAGTTCTGCGTCGAGGGCTACGCCTACCGGGCCGGCGACGCGGTCAACTTCTCGATCGGCCAGGGCGACACGATCGTCACGCCGCTCCAGCTGGCCCGGGCGTACGCCGCGCTGGTCAACGGCGGCGACCTCTACGCGCCGCGGGTGGCCAAGGCGATCGTCGCCGCCGATGGGCGGCTGCTGCGACGGGTGCCGCCGAAGAAGGTCGGCACCGTCGACGTCCCGCAGCGGGTGCTCGACTACATCGACACCGCCCTGAAGGGCGTCACCCGGCAGGGCACGATGGCCTGGCGGATGGGCGGCTTCCCGCTCGACGACGTGGTGGTCCGCTCCAAGACGGGCTCGGCCGAGGTGCACGGCAAGCAGTCGACGTCGTGGGTGGCGTCGTACTCCGAGGACTACGTCGTGGTGATGATGGTCAGCCAGGGCGGCACCGGCTCCGGCACCTCCGGCCCGGCGGTCCGGGCGATCTGGGAGGCGCTCTACGGCATCGAGGGCGATCAGGTGCGCCCGGAGCGGGCCGCGATCCCCGGCGTGGTCGCCTCCGACCGGCTGCCGACGTTCCTGCGCGACGGCTCGATCATGCCGCCCGCGCGGCGGGAGGACTGAGATGGCTGCTCCACGACCAGCTGCGCGCATCGCTCGGCTGCGTGCCCCCGGCGTCGACTGGCTGCTGATGCTGGCCACCTCGGCGCTCGTGGTGGTCGGCACGCTGCTGGTGTGGTCGGCCACCAGCAACCGCGATGCGCTCACCGGGGGCGACCCGCGCGCCTATCTGGAGAAGCACGTCGTGAACGTGGCCATCGGCGTGGTGCTGATGGTGCTGGTGATGGCCACCGACCACCGCTGGGTGCGGATCGTCGCGCCGCTGGTCTACCTCGCCTCGCTGGTGGGACTGGTGCTCGTGCTGACCATGGGCACCACGATCAACGGTTCGCGTTCGTGGGTGCAGGTGGCCGGCATGTCGATCCAGCCCTCGGAGTTCGCCAAGCTCGCGGTGGTCATCGGCATGGCGCTGGTCGTCGCCGAGCGGGCCGAGGGCCGGTGGCGGGCGCGGGTGGGCAGTGTCGAGGTGCTCGGCATGCTGGCGATCGCGGCGGTCCCGACCGTGCTGATCCTGCTCCAGCCCGACCTCGGCACGATGCTGGTGCTCTCGGCCACGGTGTTCGGGGTGCTCGCGGTGGCCGGCGCGCCGCGGCGCTGGCTGCTGCTGTTGGCCGGCGGCGGGGCGGCCGCGGCCGTGGCCGCCGTCGCGGCGGGAGTGCTCGAGGACTACCAGGTCGACCGGTTCCTCGCGTTCACCGACCCCGACCTCGACCCCCGTGGCGCCGGCTACAACGTCGAGCAGGCACGCATCGCGGTCGGCAACGGCGGCCTGTTCGGCCAGGGCCTCTTCGACGGGTCGCAGACCCGAGCCGGCTTCGTGCCCGAGCAGCACACCGACTTCATTTTCACCGTCGCGGGGGAGGAGCTCGGCCTGGTCGGCGCCGGAGCCCTGATCGGGCTGCTGGTGGTCGTGCTGTGGCGGGCGCTCGCCATCGCCTACCGCACCGACGACGTGTTCGGCCGGGTGGCCGCGGCCGGGATCGCCTGCTGGTTCGGCTTCCAGGCCTTCCAGAACATCGGCATGTGCCTGGGCATCATGCCGGTCACCGGCGTGCCGCTGCCGTTCGTGTCCTACGGCGGCAGCTCGATGTTCGCCAGTCTCCTCGCGGTGGGGCTGCTGCAGAACATCCACCTGCGCAGCACGACCCCCGAGCCGGCCCGCTACACCGCGGCGCCCCGGGTGCTCACCGTCCGCTGAGCCCGGAGCCGGTCGAGGCCTGGCCGGCGACCGCCAGCAGCCGGGCCAGCTCGGCTGGACGACTGAACATCGGCCAGTGGCCCGAGTCGAGGTCGACCAGCTCCACCTGGTGCGCGGCGGCCAGCTCGGGGACGTCGCCGGAGTCGATCCACGCCCGCGCCTGCTCGGGGGAGAACTCCGGGCAGACCACGACCACCGGTACGTCGAACCGGCGCTCGTCGCGCAGCCGGACCAGCCCCTTGGTCACGCTGGCCGGCACCGGGACCGCCCGGGCCTCGAACCGGCGCCGTGCGCTCTCGTCGAGGTCGGCGGAGTCGGGGCCCTCGAACGGCTCCCAGCCGGGGAAGGGCACCAGCCCGTCCACCGGCTCGAAGAAGTCGGCGTAGGGCTGGCCGTCGGTCCACGGGAAGCCCCCGATCAGCACGACCGCGCCCACCTTGTCCGGCCGGGCGTCGGCCGCCATCCAGGCCAGCGAGCACGCGGCGGAGTGTCCGACCAGCACCGGGCGTCCGGAGGCGGCGTCCACGGCGGCGACCACAGCCGCCACCTGGTCCTCGAGGGTGGCTGCCCCGGGCCCGGCGCCCTGGCCGGGAAGGTCGACGGGGACGCCGCGCACGCCGGCCGCCGCGAGCGGCGGCAGCACGTCGTCCCATGCGGTCGCGTCGAGCCACAACCCGGCGATCAGGAGCACCTCCGGGTGCGCGCGGCGGTCGGTCTGGTGGGGGGTCGTCTCGGTCATGACACCCACGCTAGGGGTGGTTGCGGACGTTCTGCTTCCGGTATGTCCGGAGCTGGTCCTATCGTGAGGGGGTGCCGGCCGAGGTCAGTCCCACCGCCCGTGCCCTGCGCTGCTTGGCGCTGCTGCAGAGCCGCCCCGGGGTCACCGCCGCCGAGATCGCCGAGCGGCTGGGCGTCACCGACCGGGCCGCGCGCCGCTACGTGCAGATCCTGCGCGAGGCCGAGGTCCCGATCGAGTCGGTCCGCGGACCGCATGGCGGCTATCGGCTGGGCCGCGGCGTCCGGCTCCCACCGGTGCTGTTCACCCAGTCCGAGGCGTTGGCACTCGTGATGGCGCTGCTCGACGGCCGCCGGGGGCCCGAAGGCGAGGGCGATCTGGTCGACGACGCCATGGGCAAGGTGGTGCGGGCCCTGCCCGAGGCGGTCGGGCGGGAGGCGGCGACCCTGCGCGCCTACGCGGCGGCGACGCCGGAGCGGCACTGGAACCGGCCGGATCCGTCGGTGGCCAGCGACCTCGTGGCCGCGCTCGCGGCCCGACGCCGGGTTCGGCTGACCTACCGGGGCGAGTCCGGCACGGAGCGCGAGCTGGAGGTCGAGCCCTGGGCGGTCGTGGCCAGGCACGGACGGTGGTACCTGCTGGGGCACTCCCTGAGCGCCGCAGCGACCCGCACCTATCGCCTCGACCGGGTCCACGCGGTCGCCCAGACCGACCACCCGTGCCGACCTCCCGACGGGCTCGACCCGGTGGCGGCGCTCGAGGAGCAGCTGACCCGTGGCTGGGGGACGCCGACGAGGGTGGTGTTCGAGGCATCCGCCGAGCAGGTGGCGCCGTGGGTGTTCCCGGCCATGGGCCGGCTCGATCCACTGCCCGGCTCCCAGGGCCGGCGGTGCGTGCTCGTCGGCAGCACGCGCAACCCCGCCATGTACGCCGGCGAGTGGCTGGCCCGGGTGCCGTTCGACTTCCGGGTGGAGGGCGGCCCGGAGCTCACCGCGGCGGTCCAGGCGCTCGCCGGGCGGCTGGTTCGGGCGGTCGAGTCACCGTGACGGCCGGACGATCTCCTGCGTGGCGCCACTTCTGCACAAATGTGCGGTGCATGAAGTTGCCGATAGGCCAGGTCCTCCGCGGCTCGCTAGGTTCGCGGCGGGTGCCAACTCGGGCAGCCACCCGACGCGGTCGCGACCCGACCGCGTGATGATCGGAGAACACATGCACAGATCACTCGCATCCCTGCGCCGCACCGGTGGCAGGACGTTCCTGGCGGTCGCGCTGACCGGCGCGGCCGCGGTCGTCGCCGGACCGGCGGCCCCGGCACTCGCCGCTCCCGGCAGCGGAGCCGACGACGGCACCCGCGCCCCGATGATCGGAGCCGAGCGGGCCGGCGCGATCGACGGTCGCTACATCGTGGTGATGAGGAACGGCGTCGGTGCCGCCAAGACCAAGGACGCCCGCCAGGACGCCGTCGCCGAGGGCGCCGACGTCCACTTCCGCTACACGACCGCGATGCGGGGCTTCGCCGCCGACCTGACCCCCGCGGCCGTCGAGGCGCTGCGCGAGAACCCGAACGTCGCCTACCTGGAGGCCGACCGCCGGGTGAGCATCGCGGCCGACCAGACCGGCGCCACCTGGGGCCTGGACCGGATCGACCAGCGGGCCCTGCCGCTGACCACGAGCTACCGCTACGACCGCACCGGCAGCGGCGTCACGGCGTACATCATCGACACCGGCATCCTCACCTCGCACAGCCAGTTCAGCGGCCGCACCGCCGCCGGCTACAGCTCGATCAACGACGGCAACGGCACCACCGACTGCAACGGCCACGGCACCCACGTCGCCGGCACCGTCGGCGGCTCGACCTACGGCGTCGCCAAGGGCGTGACGCTGCGGCCGGTGCGAGTGCTCGACTGCGATGGCTCGGGCACCGACTCCGGCGTGATCGCCGGCGTCGACTGGGTGACCGCCAACCACGCGGCGGGGGCGCCCGCGGTGGCCAACATGAGCCTCGGCGGCGGCGTGTCCTCGGCGCTCGACACCGCGGTGGCCAACTCCATCGCCGACGGCGTCGTGTACGCCGTCGCGGCCGGCAACGACTCGGGTGCCAACGCCTGCAACGGGTCGCCGTCGCGGGTCCCGGCGGCGCTCACCGTCGGCTCGACCACCAGCAGCGACGCGCGCTCGAGCTTCTCCAACATCGGCTCCTGCCTCGACCTGTTCGCCCCGGGCTCCAGCATCACCTCCGCCTGGCACACCGGCACCAGCGCGACGAACACGATCAGCGGCACCTCGATGGCGACCCCGCACGTGGCCGGCGTGGCCGCGCTCTACCTGGAGGCCAACCCGTCGGCATCGGCCTCCTCCGTGGCCTCGGCCGTGGTCGCGAACGCGACGACCGGCGTGGTCGGCAACCCCGGCAGCGGCTCGCCGAACCGGCTGCTGCACTCGCTGTGGAGTGGCGGCACCACGCCGACCGACCCGCCGCCGGCGACCGGCTCGAACCTGCTGGCCAACCCTGGATTCGAGGCGGGAGCCACCTCGTGGTCGCAGACCAGCGGGGTGATCACCAGCTCGGCGAACCGTCCGGCGCGCACCGGCTCGTGGAAGGCCTGGCTGAACGGCTACGGCTCCACCAACACCGACACGCTCAGCCAGTCGGTCACCCTGCCTGCCGGCAAGGCCGCGACCCTGTCGTTCTGGCTGCGGATCGACTCCGCCGAGACCACCACGAGCACCGCCTACGACAAGCTCAGCGTCCAGGTGGTCTCCGGTGGCAGCACCAGCACGCTCGGGACCTTCTCGAACCTGAACAAGGGCTCCGGCTACGTGCAGCGGACCTTCTCGCTGTCCTCCTACGCCGGCAAGACCGTCACGGTGCGGTTCTCCGCCACCGAGGACTCCTCGCTCCAGACCAGCTTCGTCATCGACGACACCTCGGTGACCAGCGGCTGATGCGGACCTGAGCCACAGCCACCACCACGGGCGGGGCCCGGCGGCACACCAGCCGCCGGGCCCTGTCTGACGCCCGGGCCGGTGGTCGGTGGTCGGTGGTCGCGCCTGCCGAGACCCGGTCTACGGCTGCACGGACAGGAAGAGGAACGCGGCGAAGAGCACCAGGTGGACGACTCCCTGGAGGGTCTTGGCCCGGCCCTGCACGACCGTGAGCACGCTGACCACCACCGAGAGCGCGAGCAGCACCAGGTGGGTCGGCTCCAGCCCCAGCACCAGCGGGCCCTCGAGCCAGATCATCGCGATCGCGATCGTGGGGATGGTCAGCCCGATCGAGGCCATCGCCGAGCCGTAGGCGAGGTTCAGGCTGATCTGCACCCGGTCGCGCGCCGCGTTGCGGACCGCGGCGATCGACTCCGGGGCCAGGACCAGCAGCGCGATCACGACGCCGACCACGGCGTAGGGCAACCCCAGGGCGCCCACGGCGTCCTCGATGGTGGGGGAGAGGAGCTTGGCCAGCCCGACGACCGCGACCAGCGACACCAGCAGCAGTCCGAGGCTGATCAGCGCGTCGCGGGTGGGCGGCGGGTCGGCGTGCTGGTCGCCGTCCTCGTCGAGCAGGCCGGTCATCCGGCCGTACTCGTCGCTGGTGACCGGCACGAAGAAGTCACGGTGCCGCACGGTCTGGGTGAACACGAACGCGCCGTAGAGCATCAGCGACGCGACGGCGGCGAAGGCCAGCTGGGAGGCGGAGTACTCGAGTCCGGCGCCGGAGGTGGTGAAGCTCGGCAGCACCAGGGTGACCCCCGCGAGCGCGATCACGGTCGAGAGCGCGGCGCCGGTGCCGGAGGCGTTGAAGCTGACGAGGTGGTGCTTGAGGGCGCCGATGAGCAGCGAGATGCCGACGATGCCGTTGACGGTGATCATCACCGCCGCGAAGACGGTGTCGCGGGCGTAGGTGCTGGCGCCGGACCCGCCGCCGGTCATCAGCATCACGATCAGGCCGACCTCGATCACGGTGACCGCGACCGCGAGGATCAGTGAGCCGTAGGGCTCACCGACCTTGTGCGCCACCACCTCGGCGTGGTGGACCGCCGCCAGCACGCTGCCGACGAGCGCGGCCGCGATCGCCACGCGCACCACCACCGGGTCGTGCTCGACCCAGGTGACGGCCAGCAGCAGCAGCGCGACCACCGGCACCACGAGCGTCCAGCTGAACCTGCCGCGCACCCCGGTCATCACCACGTGGTGAATGTAGGGCCGAGCGCCAAGGCGGCGGCCGAGGGGGCGAGGGTCCGCGGGGACTGCGTCCGTTGGCCTCCGGCGCGTACCCTTGGCGGCGCTCCCCGACCCCGATCCCACGAGGAAACACCTGTGTCCGTGACCGGTCTCGACACCCGAGCGCCCGAGTCCGTCTTCCCGCGGCTCGAGCCCAAGCTGCCGGGAGTGTCCAAGCCGATCCAGTACGTCGGCGGCGAGCTGAACTCGACCGTCAAGGACTGGGACTGCGGCGCCGGCGACTCCGGCGAGGGGCAGACCGTCCGGTGGGCGCTGATGTACCCCGACGCCTACGAGGTGGGGTTGCCCAACCAGGGCGTGCAGATCCTCTACGAGGTGCTCAACGAGCGCGACTGGATCATCGCCGAGCGCACCTACGCCGTGTGGCCCGACATGGAGAAGGTGATGCGGGAGGGCGACCAGCAGGGGCCGATCCCGCAGTTCACCGTCGACGGGCACCGCCCGGTCGCCGCCTTCGACGTCTTCGGGCTCAGTTTCTCCACCGAGCTGGGCTACACCAACATGCTCAACGCACTCGACCTGGCCGGCATCCCGCTGCACGCCGCCGACCGCACCGACGAGCACCCGGTGGTGCTGGCCGGCGGTCACGCCGCGTTCAACCCCGAGCCGATCGCCGACTTCCTCGACGCCGCCGTGCTCGGCGACGGTGAGGAGGTCGTGCTGGCGATCTCCGAGGTGGTGCGCGAGTGGAAGGCCGAGGGGCGTCCGGGCGGGCGCGAGGAGCTGCTGCGCCGGCTCGCGGTCAGCGGTGGCGTCTACGTGCCGCGCTTCTACGACGTGGCCTACGGCGAGGACGGCGCGATCGAGGCGGTCGTGCCGAACCGGCCGGGCATCCCGTTCCGGGTGCGCAAGCACACCCTGATGGACCTCGACGCGTGGCCCTACCCGCGCAAGCCGCTGGTGCCGCTGGCCGAGACCGTGCACGAGCGGTTCAGCGTCGAGATCTTCCGCGGCTGCACCCGCGGCTGCCGGTTCTGCCAGGCCGGCATGATCACCCGCCCGGTGCGGGAGCGCTCGATCTCCACGATCGGCGACATGGTCGAGAACGGCGTCCGCTCCACCGGCTTCGAGGAGGTGGGACTGCTCTCGCTCTCCAGCGCCGACCACACCGAGATCGGCGACGTCGCCAAGGGCCTGGCCGACCGCTACGACGGCACCAACGTCTCGCTGTCGCTGCCCAGCACCCGGGTCGACGCCTTCAACATCACCCTGGCCAACGAGTTCTCCCGCAACGGGCGGCGGTCGGGTCTGACCTTCGCCCCGGAGGGCGGGTCGGAGCGGATGCGCAAGGTGATCAACAAGATGGTCACCGAGGACGACCTGATCCGCACCGTCGCCGCGGCGTACTCCCACGGCTGGCGGCAGGTGAAGCTCTACTTCATGTGCGGGCTGCCGACCGAGACCGACGAGGACGTGCTGCAGATCGCCGAGCTGGCCAAGCGGGTGATCGCGACCGGCCGCGAGGTCTCGGGCCGCAACGACATCCGCTGCACCGTCTCGATCGGCGGGTTCGTGCCCAAGGCGCACACGCCGTTCCAGTGGGCCGCGCAGCTCGACCACGAGACCACCGACGAGCGGCTGAAGAAGCTGCGCGACACCGTCCGCGACGACAAGCGGTTCGGGCGCGCCATCGGCTTCCGCTACCACGACGGCAAGCCCGGCGTCATCGAGGGCCTGCTCTCGCGCGGCGACCGTCGGGTCGGCCGGATCCTCGAGGAGGTGTGGCGCGACGGCGGGCGGTTCGACGGCTGGAGCGAGCACTTCTCCTTCGACCGGTGGGTGGCCGCCGCCGAGCGGGCTCTCGCCGGCACCGTCGTCGACCTCGACTGGTTCACCATCCGCGAGCGCGACTACGACGAGGTGCTGCCCTGGGACCACCTCGACTCCGGTCTCGACAAGGACTGGCTGTGGAGTGACTGGGAGGACGCCCTCGCGGTCGCCGACGGCAGCGCCGACATCGAGGTCGAGGACTGTCGCTGGACGCCGTGCTACGACTGCGGTGTCTGCCCGGAGATGAACACCGAGATCCAGATCGGCCCGACCGGGCAGAAGCTGCTGCCGCTCAGCGTGGTGTAGCCGCCGGGACGTGCCAGAATCCCGGCCGTGCCCCACCTGAGGGATCTCGCGTCCCGGAAGCTCTGGCGGCTCACCGGCCGGGAAGTCGATCTCGGGGACGGTGAGGCCTGGCTCAACGCCCCGATGAGCCGCTCGGAGCGGGTCGCGGACGGCTGGCTCGAGGCCGAGGCGGCTCACCGCGGCTGGTCGCTGGAGCCCGACGACCCGCGCGCGGGTCTGCTGCCGTCGATGGCGGCGCTGGACGGGCCCGGCTTCGACTCCACCCGCCTCCGGCCCGAGATCCGCGACTTCTACGAGCACACCGCGATGTGGGACATGGAGGTGTGGAGCAGCTGGTCGCCGCTTCTCTGGCCCGCCGGGGAGCTGATCGCACGCCTCTACAGCCGGCGGGTGGAGCAGCTCGCACTGCCGATGCGGCCCCTCGACGTCGCCCACGGCATGGACAGCCGGGTCACCGTGGTCCGCGACCGTGACGGCCGCCAGGTCTCGGCCGCCTGGCTGCGCACGCTGCGCAGCAGCGGCCGCCACGTCTTCAGCGGCAACTACGCGACGCGCACCCTGCCCGGCGCCGACCGGCCCAGCGTGCACGTCGCGTTCCCGCTCGAGTCGGGCAACGTGCAGGTCTTCCTGCACCCCTCGGTCACCGACGGCGGCGGGTTGCTCCTCGAGTCGCCGCGGGGCCGGTTCGGGCAGGACGGCGCCTACGTCGTGGTGCGCGACGGCCGGGACGGCCGGCACTTCGCGGCCCGGGTGCCGCTGCACGAGACCTTCCACGTCCACGTCGACGCGCGGGGCGTGCTGCGCACCGACCACGAGCTGCGCTTGCGTGCGATGCCGGCGGCGCGGCTCCACTACAAGCTGGAGCCGGCGTCGTGAGCATCCACTCGTTCCACCTCGCCGAGCTGCCCCGCCGGATGACGGCGCGGGCGCTCGTGCGCCCGCCGTCCGGTCGATCCGTCCCGGGTCTGGATGCGTCCGAGCCGCTCGCGTTGATGCGGCTGGGAGCGCCGACGGTGTCGCCGGACCGCCTGCAGTTGGGCCGCATCGCCGTCTTCGCCCAGTGGCGCGACGAGGCTGCGCTCGAGCGATTCCTGGCCGAGGACGCCCTCGGGCGCCACCTCGCCGGGGGCTGGCACGTGCGGCTGGAGTTCCTGCGCCGCTGGTCGGCGCTGAAGGCGTTGCCCGACCTGCCGGCGCGGACCGGCATCGTTCCGCCGGCCCGGTGAGTCACCGCGCCGACCCGTCGATCGTTCCCGCGGGACACGGCGTGTCGCGGGGAATGATCGACGGGTCGCGGGCCGGCTACTCGCCGATCGGGCCGTCGAGCTTCGAGCCGTCGGTGGGGGCGGCCATGCAGGCCAGCTTGTCCCCGCTCTCGGGCTCGTCGGAGTCGGCGAAGGCGATGTAGAAGAGGTCGCCGGCGGCCAGCTGCGGCTGGGCCTCGGGGCTCTGGTCGAGGATCGCCTCGAGGCACAGGTCGATCGCGACGTCCTCGGTGTAGTCCGCGACGTCGTCGTCGCCCAGGCTGACCTGGGCGAGGATCTCGGCGTCGTGGCTGCTCGAGCAGGACACCTCCTCGATGTCGCTGAGCTCGGCGACGTCCTTGTCGTCGTGGAGGCCGCTGGCGTTGACGCAGTCACCGTCCTTGAGGTCGGCAGCCGAGGGGGTGTTGATGCCCACCACGACGGCCAGCACCACGAACCCGATCAGGGCCAGGGCCCACAGTGCGTCGATGATCAGCGCGGTGATAGCCAGCCCCTTGCCGCCGGCCTGGCCCTTCTTGACCCGGACCAGCACCAGGATGGCCAGCACGATCGAGACGATCCACGAGATGCCGACGCAACCGAAGATCGCCAGCACCAGCGCGGCGATCGCCAGACCCTTGGAGGGCTCGCCGCCGGAGGTGCCGCCGTACCCGGGCGGCGGGGGCGCGCCGTACCCGCCCGGCTGCGGTGGGCCGTAGGGGTTGTCCGCGGGCGAACCGTAGGCCGGCTGGCCGTACGGCTGCCCGTAGGGGGGCTGGCCGGGCTGAGGCTGCCCGTACGGCGGCTGCCCGCCCGGAGGCGGCTCGGAGGGCGGCGGCGGCGGAGGTGTGTTCGTCATCGCGTGCAGGATAGGGCCGAAGTGCCCGAGATCATCGAGAAACGGCGCCGGACGCGCCGGAGCGCATCCCGAGCTCGTCCTCGACGAAGCCCGGCCGCGCCGCTCGCAGCCCCACGGCCACCAGCGGCACGACCAGCGCGAGGAGCAGCAGCAGCGGCCAGGTCCAGCCGCCGGTGGCCTCGTGCACCGCGCCCACCGCGAACGGGCCGGGCGCCGCCAGCAGGTAGCCGGCCGACTGGGTGAAGCCCGACAGCGCCGCGGTGCCCGCAGCGGTGCGCGAGCGCAGCCCGATGAGCGTCAGCACCAGCGGGAACGTGACGGTGCCGATGCCGATCAGCACCGCGGCGGGCACCGCCAGCGAGTACGGCGCGAGCAGCAGCAGCACGTAGCCGGCCGGGTAGCAGCCCATCACCGCCGCGAGCACCGCCCGCGGGTCACGACGGCGGGCGGTGGCTGCCGGCAGCCAGAGCGACAACGGGATCGAGGTGGCCGCGACCAGGCCGACCAGGGCGCCGGCCGCCCCGGCGCCGTGGCCCGCGTCGCGCCACAGGGTGGCGAACCAGCCGAAGATCGCGTAGGCCTGCAGCGACTGGAGCCCGAAGAACGCCGCCATCGCCCACCCGAGTCGGGTGCTGGCCACCTCGGCGAAGCGGACGTCGTGTGGCGCGCGGTCCGGTGCGCGGTCGTGGGCGACGAGCGGCACCCAGGGGAGGGCGGCGAGAAGCGCGAGCGCCGCCCATGCCCCGAGACCGGCCCGCCAGCCCCCGAACCCCTCGGCCATCGGCACCGTCAGCGTCAGCGCTGCGGTCAGCCCCACCGCCAGCGCGGCGGTGTAGAGCGCGGTGACTGGGCCGACGCGGTCGGGGAAGTGCAGCTTGACCAGCGAGGGGAGTAGCACGTTGGCCACCGCCATGCCGGCGAGGGCCAGCATGGAGAGTGCGAGGAAGGCAGGCGCACCGCCCACCAGTACCCGGCCCAGCAGTCCGCCGACGACGGCCAGCAGCGCGAGCAGGGTCACCCGGTGGACGCCCACCACCCGGGCGGCGAGCGGCGCCAGCGCCCCGAAGCAGGCGAAGGCCAGGACGGGGAGCGAGGTGAGCAGCCCCGCCGAGGCGGCTGACATGCCCAGGCCGGCGCGGACCTCGGCGAGCACCGGCCCGACGCTCACGGCGGCCGGCCTGAGGTTGAGTGAGAGGAGCAGCAGCCCGGCGATCAGGAGGGCGGCGCTGCGACGGGTCACCTGCCTGATGGTGGCAGGAGGGGTCTCACCTACCCTGTGCGGGTGCGTGAGCAGCCCGAGCAACAGGCCCCACCGGCGCAGCGTCTGCGCATCCGGTACGCCAAGCGCGGGCGGCTCCGGTTCACCAGCCACCGCGACTTCAGCCGGGCCTTCGAGCGGGCGGTGGTCCGGGCCCGGATCCCGATGGCCTACTCCTCCGGGTTCAACCCCCATCCCCGCATCTCCTATGCCAACGCCGCCCCCACCGGGGCGGCCAGCGAGGCGGAGTACCTCGAGATCGGGCTGGCGCAGGTGCTGGACCCGGCGGCGGTCCAGGAGTCGCTGGCCGAGGCACTGCCAGACGGCCTCGACGTCGTGGAGGTCGTGGAGTCCCCGGGCGGCGCGCTGGCCGACCGGCTCGAGGCCAGCCGGTGGTGGGTGGACCTGGTTGCGCCCCCGCTGGAGGCCGAGGCCGCGGTGGTGACCTTCCTGGCCGCCGAGTCCGTGCCGGTCGAGCGGATGACCAAGAAGGGGCTGCGCCAGTTCGACTGCCGTGCCGCGGTGGTGGCCCTGGGCGTCGAGCCACGCGACACGGGATCGCGGCTCGACCTGGTCCTCCGGCACGGCACCCCGTCGGTGCGGCCCGACGACGTGCTGTCCGGCCTGGCGAGCGTCTCCGGCCTCGAGATCGGGTCGGCGCCGCTGCTCACGAGGCTCGCCCAGGGGCCCCTGGACCCCACCACCGGCGAGGTCGGCGACCCGCTGCACTCGCCGCGATAACCGCTTGCGCCGACGCCGTGTGCGATACTCGCCGTGGTCGATGACCCGCGACACGCCCCCGGGTGCGCCGCACGACTCGACCCGACGACGTTCTCGCCGGTCCATGCCGCCTCGTGCGGCCGGGATCGGCACAGTGGAGACGCGTCGTCGCCAGACCGCGACGCGGCCGGCGGCTCCGTGACAGGGAGTCGTCCGAAGGTCCCACCGGACCCGGCCCGGCGACCGCGGCAGGCGACGCAGCGTTCCCAGTGACGCACCGCGGAGGGTGTCGCCGCCACACGAAGGCTTAGCGTCGCGTGCACCCGCCCGCCGGGGTCGCGGCGTCCGACACGCCCGACCGCCAGGTCGGGTCGAGGAGCAGCACATGGCTGACGACGAGCTCCAGACCGGGTCCGGACCCGAGGAGACCGCCGGGGAGGACGCCTCCGAGCGCCCGACCCGCAAGACCGCGGCGAAGAAGACCGCCGCCAAGAAGGCCCCGGCCAAGAAGGCCACCGCGAAGAAGGCGACGGCCAAGAAGACCGCCGCGAAGAGGACGACGGCCAAGAAGGCCGCCGCCGAGGAGCCGGCCGCTCCCGAAGGCGCAGCGCCCGAGACCGCCCCGGCGGCCGCCGAGGCTGCGGAGCCCGAAGCGCCCGCCGCCGAGTCGCCGGCACCGGCCAAGCGCGCCCGCAAGGCGCCCGCGAAGAAGACCTCCGCGCGCACCACGAAGAAGGCGGCCGCGGCTGCGGCGGACGAGCCCGACCAGCCCGCGCTGCCCGGCACCGACGCCGTGCCGCCGGCGGAGGCCGAGCCCGTCGAGCGACCCGCGGTCGCCCCGCTCTTCCAGGCGCCGGCCGCCAAGGCACCCGCCCGCCGGCGCACGCGCAAGACCGCAGAGCCCGCTCCCGCCGACCCGGCCGCAGCCGACCAGGCGGCCACCGCGGAGACCGCTCCCGGTGACGCCACCGCGTCCGAGGCCGGGTCCGACAACGGGCCCGAGACCGCCCCGGTCGTCCGGTCCACCCGCACGCGCAAGACCAGCAGCCGCCGCTCGGCAGCTGCCGCCGAGCAGACGGGGGAGCAGGCGGAGCCGGCAGCGCCCGCCGAGGACGAGGCCGGAGCGGACGCCCAGACCACGACCGAGCCGACGGCCCGGCAGTCGACGGGCCGCCAGCGGTCCGCGCGCAAGTCCGCGGCGGCCCCGGCCGACGAGCAGGACCGCGACGGCGAGGACCAGGACAGCCAGGACGACCAGGACCAGGACGAGCAGGAACAGGACCAGGACGACCAGTCCGGCGAGGGCACCGGCAGCGGCCGCCGCCGGCGTCGTCGCGGTGGCCGCCGGCGCCGCAAGTCCGGAGGCTCCGGCGAGGGCGAGGACTCCGCGTCCGGCACGGAGACCTCCGACGACAGCGAGCCCGCCGACGCTGATGGCGACCCGGCCGCGTCCACGGACGCGGGCGACAAGGGCGATGCCGGCGACCAGGCCGGCGGCCAGGCCGGCGAGAACGGCGACAGCGCCGAGGGCGAGGGCAGCTCGCGCCGCCGCCGGCGGCGGCGCCGCGCCGGGGACAACGGCGACGGTGGCGACGGCGACCAGTCGGGCGGCTCCGGCGGCACGAGCCGGGCCCGCAAGCCCCGCTCCGCCGAGGACGAGATCACCGCGGTCTCCGGTTCGACCCGCCTCGAGGCGAAGAAGCAGCGCCGCCGGGAGGGCCGGGAGGCCGGACGCCGGCGGGCGCCGATCGTCAGCGAGGCCGAGTTCCTGGCCCGCCGCGAGTCGGTCGACCGGGTCATGGTCGTGCGACAGCGCGGCGACCTGACCCAGATCGGCGTGCTGGAGGACAAGGTCCTCGTCGAGCACTACGTGGCCCGCGAGTCGCAGACCTCGCTGATCGGCAACGTCTACCTCGGCCGCGTGCAGAACGTGCTGCCCTCCATGGAGGCGGCGTTCATCGACATCGGCAAGGGCCGCAACGCGGTGCTCTACGCCGGCGAGGTGAACTGGTCCGCCTTGGGCCACAAGGAGGGCCAGCCCCGCAAGATCGAGTCGGTGCTCAGCTCGGGCCAGTCGGTGCTCGTGCAGGTCACCAAGGACCCGATCGGCCACAAGGGCGCCCGGCTCACCAGCCAGGTCAGCCTCGCCGGCCGGTTCCTGGTCTACGTCCCCGACGGCACCACCAGCGGGATCTCCCGCAAGCTGCCCGACACCGAGCGCTCGCGGCTGAAGTCGCTGCTCAAGGAGATCGTCCCCGACACCGCGGGCGTGATCGTCCGCACCGCCGCGGAGGGTGCCAGCGAGGACGAGCTGACCCGCGACGTCGAGCGGCTCAAGGCCCGTTGGGAGGACATCGAGAAGAAGTCCAAGGGCAGCTCGCCGCAGCTGCTCTACGGCGAGCCGGACCTCACCCTCAAGGTCGTGCGGGACCTGTTCACCGAGGACTTCAGCAAGCTGGTCATCCAGGGCGACGAAGCGTGGGAGACCGTCGAGGGCTACGTCGAGCACGTCGCCCCCGACCTCAAGGACCGCCTCGAGCGCTACACGCCCGAGGATGGGCGCGACATCTTCGCGACCTACCGCATCGACGAGCAGATCGCCAAGGGCCTCGACCGCAAGGTGTGGCTGCCCTCCGGCGGCTCGCTGGTGATCGACCGCACCGAGGCGATGACCGTCGTCGACGTGAACACCGGCAAGTTCACCGGGTCGGGCGGCAACCTCGAGGAGACCGTCACCAAGAACAACCTCGAGGCGGCCGAGGAGATCGTGCGCCAGCTGCGGCTGCGCGACATCGGCGGCATCATCGTCGTCGACTTCATCGACATGGTGCTCGAGTCCAACCGTGACCTGGTGCTGCGACGCCTGGTCGAGTGCCTCGGCCGCGACCGCACCCGCCACCAGGTGGCGGAGGTGACCTCGCTCGGCCTGGTCCAGATGACCCGCAAGCGGATCGGCACCGGCCTGCTCGAGGCGTTCAGCGAGACCTGCGAGCACTGCGGCGGGCGTGGCCTGACCCTGCACGACATGCCGGTCGAGCCGCGCAAGTCCGACGACGACCGCCGCGGCGGCTCGAGCAGTCGTGGACGCGGCAGGGGCCGGAAGGGATCCGACGACGGCGAGCGCGGGCAGGAGCAGGGCCGGAGCGCGCCCAAGCCGCCCCCGTCGCCCAAGGACATCGCGGCGATGGCCAAGCCCCCGGTCGACGAGCCGGCCGTCTCGGAGGTCACCGCCGCCGAGGCCACCGAGGAGCCGTCCGAGGTCGCACCGCGGCGGGCCCTGGCCTCGGTCGAGACCACGCCCGAGATGGCGCCGGAGCCGGAGGTCGCTCCGCTGGACGCCGAGGCGACACCCGAGGCGCCCCGGGTGGTGACCCGCACCCGGCGCCGGTCGGCGAGCCGACCGGCCGAGCCCGAGGTGGTCGCCCCCGAGGAGGCTGCGCCCGAGGCGTCCGCTCCGGCCGCGTCCGCTGAGGCCGCGGAGCCGGAGGCAGCCGCGGAGCCGGCCTCGCCCGAGCCGCCGCGGGTGGTGACCCGCACCCGGCGCCGGTCGGCGAGCCGACCGGCCGAGCCCGCGGGCACCGCCGAGCCGGTGGTGGTCGAGCCCCAGGACGTGCCCACCGCCACCGACGCCGGCTCTCTGCCGGCGGAGACCGTCGCAGCCGGGCAGACCGAGGCGGTGGCGCCCGATCCGCCGCGCGTGGTCACCCGCACCCGGCGCCGGGCGGCCAGCCGCCCCGCCGAGGCCCCGGCCGCCGTGGAGCCCGCGCCTGCCGCCGCGCCGGAGGCGTCCGCGCCCGACCCGGCACCGGCCGAGCCGATGCCCGAGCCGGCCACCGACGTGAGCGTGCCCGAGCCGCCGCGCGTGGTGACCCGCACCCGCCGGCGGGCCGCCAGTCGGCCCGCCGGACCGCCGGCCGCGGAGACCGACGCTGCGGTCGGGCAGGGCACCCCGGAGTCGCCGTCCGACGACGCGGAGGGCGACCAGACGGCGGTCGAGCATGTGCCGGTGAAGAAGAAGGGCACCCGCAAGCGGTGACCGGTTCGGGTCCGGCCGGGGTCGTTTTGCCCTCTCCGGACCCGAGCCGTAGTATTGATCTTCGGTGCGCTCCGGCGCGCCTTCTCTGTGCGGCTCCGCCCGACGCCCCCGGTCAACCTCCGATCGAGGTCGTGCTCTGCCCGGCAGGCGCCCCAGACCCCCAGCAAGAAGCACGCAGAAGCAGCAACGACGAAGGAGACCGCGGTGTACGCGATCGTGCGCGCAGGCGCCAAGCAGCAGAAGGTGGCCGTCGGCGACGTCATCGAGATCGACAAGGTCGCGACGGCGGTCGGTGAGTCCGTGACGCTGCCCGTGGTCATGCTCGTCGACGGCGAGAAGGTCACCGCGACCGGTCTCGACAAGGCGTCGGTGACCGCCGAGGTCCTCGGTGCCACCAAGGGCCCGAAGATCGTCATCCAGAAGTACAAGAACAAGACCGGCTACAAGAAGCGCCAGGGTCACCGCCAGAAGTACACCCAGGTCAAGGTCACCGACATCTCCGCCTGAGCTCGCTCACGGCACCCTTTCGCAAAGGACTGAACTGATGGCTCACAAGAAGGGCGCGGCGTCCACCAAGAACGGCCGCGACTCCAACTCGCAGCGTCTGGGCGTCAAGCGCTACGGCGGCCAGGTCGTCAACGCCGGCGAGATCATCGTCCGCCAGCGTGGCACCCACTTCCACCCGGGCAGCGGCGTCGGACGGGGTGGCGACGACACCCTGTTCGCGCTGGTTCCCGGCGCGGTCGAGTTCGGCACCCGCCGTGGCCGGCGCGTCGTCAACATCGTCCCGGGCGAGTGACCTGACGCTCGCTGCGCGACCCAGCATCCGGAGGGCGTCCCCACATCGGGGTCGCCCTCCGTGCATTTGTCGGCCTCCGGCGTGAGCTGGAGGCACCTGTCGAGCTCCACCCCGGCCGGCGCGCCGGCAGTACCATCCACCGGCCTCCGGGCCGACAGCGAGAGGCACCCACATGGCCGTCCCCACATTCGTCGACCGGGTGACGCTGCTCGTCACCGCCGGACGCGGGGGCAACGGCGTCGCGTCGGTGCACCGTGAGAAGTTCAAGCCGCTGGGCGGCCCCGACGGCGGCAACGGCGGTCCTGGCGGCTCGGTGATCCTGCGCGTCGACCCCGACGTGACCACGCTGGTCGACTACCACCACAGCCCCCACCGGCGCGCCGAGCACGGTGGCCACGGCGCCGGCGCCCACCGCAACGGCGGGCACGGCAGCGACCTGGTGCTTCCGGTGCCCTCCGGCACCGTCGTCAAGGACCCCCGCGGCGAGGTGCTCGCCGACCTGGTGGGCACCGGCACCGAGCTGGTGGTCGCCGAGGGCGGGCGCGGCGGACTCGGCAACGCGGCGCTGGCCTCGGCCAAGCGCAAGGCGCCGGGCTTCGCACTGCTCGGCGAGCCCGGTGACGAGGTCGAGATCGTGCTCGAGCTCAAGGTGGTCGCCGACATCGGCCTGGTCGGGTTCCCCAGCGCCGGCAAGTCGAGCCTGATCGCGGCGATGTCGCGGGCCCGGCCCAAGATCGCCGACTATCCGTTCACCACCCTGGTGCCCAACCTCGGTGTGGTCACCGCCGGCGACACCACGTTCACGGTCGCCGACGTGCCCGGCCTGATCGAGGGTGCCAGCGAAGGACGCGGTCTGGGCCACGACTTCCTGCGTCACATCGAGCGCTGCGCGGCGCTGGTGCACGTGATCGACACCGCCTCGATCGAGCCCGGCCGCAACCCCGCCGACGACCTCGACGTCATCGAGAACGAGCTGCACCGCTACGGTGGGCTCGACGACCGGCCGCGGCTGGTCGCCCTGAACAAGATCGACGTGCCCGACGGCCGCGACATCGCCGACATCACCATCGACGACCTGCGGGGTCGCGGGCTGCGGGTGATCCCGGTCTCGGCCGCCTCCGGCGAGGGGATGCGCGAGCTGACCTTCGCGATGGCCGAGATCGTGGCGGCCTCGCGCACCCACGTGGCCGAGGCGCCGGCCCAGCGCATCGTGCTGCGCCCTGCCGGTGTCGACGGCGGCGAGGACTTCACCGTCAAGCAGACCGGCGAGGGCTGGCGGGTCCGTGGCACCAAGCCCGAGCGCTGGGTGAGGCAGACCGACTTCAGCAACGACGAGGCCGTCGGCTTCCTCGCCGACCGGCTCAACCGGCTCGGCGTCGAGAAGCGGCTGCTCGAGCTGGGCGCCGAGGAGGGCGACACGGTGCTGATCGGCGACCCCGACAACTCGGTGGTCTTCGACTTCCGTCCCGGCCTGGACGCCGCCGCCGAGGTGCTCAGCCGGCGCGGCGAGGACAACCGCTTCGACGAGGCCCGGCCGGCCGCGCGGCGGCGCCGTGCCATCGACGAGGCCATGGGAGACCGCGCCGAGAACGAGACCCGCGCCGACGTGGCGCGCCGCCTCGACCAGCCCGAGCGCTACGGCCCCACGTCCTACGAGATCGGCGGTGCCGACGACCCTGACTGGGCCGAGGACGACCCGGGCCTGGCGAACGGCCTGGACGACGGCGTGGAGGACGGCCGCTGATGGAGCCCCGGCAGCTCGTGCTGGGCGCCCGGCGCGTCGTGGTGAAGGTTGGGTCCTCGTCGCTGACCAGCGCCGCCGGCGGCATCGACCCCGAGCGGGTCCGGGCGCTGGTCGAGGTGCTGGTCGCCGCCCGGGAGCGCGGGGCCGAGGTCGTCCTGGTCTCCTCCGGGGCGATCGCCGCCGGGCTCGCGCCGCTCGGGCTGCGCCGGCGGCCGCGGGCGCTGCCGGTGCAGCAGGCGGCCGCCTCGGTCGGCCAGGGGCTGCTGGTGCACCGCTACAACGAGGAGCTGGCCCGGCACGGCGTGGTCGCCGGGCAGGTGCTGCTCACCGTCGACGACGTGACCCGCCGCGCGCACTACCGCAACGCCTTCCAGACCCTCGCCAAGCTCCTCGACCTCGGGGTGCTCCCGATCGTCAACGAGAACGACACGGTCGCGACGTCCGAGATCCGGTTCGGCGACAACGACCGGCTGGCCGCGCTGGTCGCCCACCTGGTGCGCGCCGACCTGCTGGTGCTGCTCTCCGACGTCGACGGGCTCTACGACGCCGACCCGTCGGCCCCCGGCTCCTCGATGCTGCGCGAGGTGCGCGATGCCGACGACCTCGACGGCGTGCGCATCGGCAAGGCCGGCGCCGCGGGGGTCGGCACCGGCGGCATGCAGACCAAGGTCGAGGCAGCCCGGATCGCCACCGGCGCGGGCATCCCGGTGGTGCTCACCTCCGCCGACCAGGCCGCCGCGGCGCTGGCCGGAGAGCCGGTCGGCACCGTGTTCCACGCCACCGGGCGTCGCCGGCCCACGCGGCTGCTGTGGCTGCGCCACGCCACCGAGCCGAAGGGCGCGTTGCTGCTCGACGCCGGCGCAGTGCGTGCCGTGGTGGAGCGAAGGGCCTCTCTGCTCGCTGCCGGCGTCACCGGGGTGACCGGCACCTTCACGGCGGGCGATCCGGTCGACCTCGCCGGACCCGACGGGGTGCCGGTGGCCCGCGGACTGGTCAACTTCGACTCCGCCGAGGTGCCGACGCTCGTGGGCCGCTCGACCAAGGAGCTCAAGCGCGAGTTGGGCACCGCCTACGAGCGCGAGGTCGTGCACCGCGACGACCTCGTGCTCCTGTAGGTCCGCCGGCGTGCGCCGGGGCACGGTCGCGCTCTGGGTGCCGCTGCTCGCCCTGCTCGCGGCGGCGCTGCCGGTGACCGCCGTCCGGTTGCTCGAGCCCGAGGCAGGTCCGGCGGTCCGCCTGGTGGCGTTCACGCCCGTCGCCCTGCCGGCGTACGCCGTGGTGCTGGGGGTGGCGCTCCCGGCGCTGCTGCGGCGCCGCGGGGTTCGCTCGCCGCTGATCGTCCTGTCCCTGGTCGCGGCGCTCGGCCTCGGGCTGCACGCGTGGTGGTTCGCGCCGATGGTGCTGGGGCCCAATCCGCCGCCGTCGTCCGAGGCCGACCCCTTCGTCGTGGTGACCGCCAACATCTACGGCGGTGAGGGAGACGTCGTCGAGCTGGTCCGGCTGGTCAGCAGCGAGCGCGCCGACCTGCTCGTCGTCGCCGAGGCGAACTCCGCCACCGTGGAGCGGATGGAGAGCGCGGGTCTCGAACAGGTGCTGCCGCACCGCACCGGTGCCCCCGCCGACGGCCTGGGCGGGACCGTGGTGTTCGCACGCGAGCCGGTCACCGGCGAGAGACAGCTCGACACGCGGCTCGGCGGCTGGCGGGTCGAGGTGAGCGGGCTGACCCTGCTCGCAGTGCACCCGATGGCGCCCACCGACGAGGCGGCGTGGCGCGCGGACCACGCCACGATCCGCGCCGAGGCCAGCGCCCGCGGAGCCGACCTGGTGGTGGGCGACCTCAACGCCACGCTCGACCATGCGGTGCTGCGCCGCCTGCTCGACGTCGGCTACCGCGACGCGGCCGAGCTGGCCAACGCGGGCTGGCAGCCGACCTGGCCCGCGAACGGGCTCTTCGAGGTGCTCGGAGTGCCGCTTCCCACCCTCGCCGCCATCGACCACGTGCTCGTCGGCGAGCGGCTCGCAGTGCTCGGGACCCGGACCGTGGAGCTGGCCGGCACCGACCACCGGGTGCTGGTCGCCGAGCTCGCGGCCAAGTGAGCCCCGCCCCGGCCTCGCGCCGGGGCGCCGTACCCTGGAGGTCGCCATGACGCCCGCCACCGACCCCGCGACCTCAGCGACGAAGCCCCCGCCGGCGCGGGAGACCGTCTATCTCGACCATGCCGCCACCACCCCGGTCCGCCCGGAGGCCGTGGCGGCGATGGCCGCACACCTGCACCGGGTCGGCAACCCCAGCTCGCTGCACGCCTCCGGCCGGTGGGCGCGACGGGTGGTGGAGGAGTCCCGCGAGGCCATTGCCGGTGCGGTCGGCTGCCGTCCGGGCGAGGTGGTGTTCACCTCCGGCGGCACCGAGTCCGACAACCTGGCGGTCAAGGGCAGCTTCTGGTCCCGCCGAGACGCCGATCCCCGTCGCACCCGGGTGCTCACCTCCGCCGTCGAGCACCACGCGGTGCTCGACGCGGTGCACTGGCTGGCGGAGCGGGAGGGCGCCGACGTCGAGCTGCTGCCGGTCGACCGGCACGGTCGCCTCGACGTCTCGGCGCTGCGCGAGTCCGTCGAGCGCGACCCCGACACGGTGGCGCTGGTGACGCTGATGTGGGCCAACAACGAGGTCGGCACCCTCCAGCCGATCGACGAGGTGGTCGCGATCGCCCACGAGCACGGCATCCCGGTGCACACCGACGCCGTGCAGGCGGTCGGGGCGGTGCCGGTCGACTTCGCCGCCTCCGGGGTCGACGCGCTCACCCTCACCGGCCACAAGCTGGGCGGACCCTACGGCGTCGGCGCCCTGGTGGTGCGGCGCGAGGTCTCGCTGACCCCCCTCATCCACGGTGGCGGGCAGGAGCGCGACATCCGCAGCGGCACCCTGGCCACCCCGGCGATCGCGGGCCTGGCCGCCGCGGTCGAACTGGCGGTCGAGCAGCAGGCCGAGCACGCCGCGGCGCTCGAAGCCCTGCGCGGAGACCTCGTAGCCGGCGTCCGCCACGCCGTGCCGGACGCGGTGGTCAACGGCCACCCCGTGCACCGACTGCCCGGCAACGCCCACCTCCGGTTCCCCGGCTGCGAGGGCGACTCGCTGCTGATGCTGCTCGACGCCCGCGGCATCGAGTGCTCGACCGGCTCGGCCTGCTCGGCGGGCGTGCCGCAGGCCTCCCACGTGCTGCTGGCGATGGGGTGCACCGACACCGAGGCGCGCAGCTCGCTGCGCTTCTCGCTGGGCCGCACCAGCACCGCTGCCGACGTGGCCGCGCTCGTCGAGGCGATCGGCCCCGCGGTCGAGCGGGCGCGGGCCGCGAAGGCGCCGTGACCGGCTCGCTCCGGGTCGTCGCGGCGATGTCCGGCGGCGTCGACTCCGCGGTGGCCGCCGCGCGGGCCGTCGAGGCCGGACACGACGTGACCGGGGTCCACCTGGCGCTGTCGCGCAACCCGGCGTCCTACCGCTCCGGCGCCCGCGGCTGCTGCACGATCGAGGACAGCAACGACGCCCGCCGGGCCGCCGACGTCATCGGCATCCCCTTCTACGTCTGGGACCTCAGCGACCGGTTCCACACCGACGTGGTCGAGGACTTCATGGACGAGTACGCCGCCGGCCGCACCCCCAACCCGTGCCTGCGCTGCAACGAGAAGATCAAGTTCGCGGCGGTGCTCGACCGGGCCCTCGCGCTCGGCTTCGACGCGGTCGCCACCGGCCACTACGCGACCCTGCGCCCCGGCCCGGCCGGCGACGGCCTGGTCGAGCTCCACCGCGCCGCCGACGCCGGCAAGGACCAGTCCTACGTGCTCGGCGTGCTCGACCAGCAGCAGCTGCGGCACTCGATCTTCCCGCTCGGCGACACCCCCAAGAGCGAGGTGCGGCGCGAGGCGGCCGAGCGGGGGCTGTTGGTCGCCGACAAGCCCGACAGCCACGACATCTGCTTCGTCGCCGACGGCGACAACGCCGGGTGGCTGAAGGAGAAGCTCGGTGAGCGGGCCCCCAACACCGGCGGCGAGATCGTCGACGACGCCACCGGAGAGGTGCTCGGCCGGCACGACGGCACCGTCGGGTTCACCATCGGCCAGCGCAAGGGCCTGCGGATCGGACGGCCCGCCGCCGACGGCCGGCCGCGGTTCGTGCTCGACATCGAGCCGGTCTCCGGCGCGGTGCGGGTCGGTCCGCGCGAACGGCTCGCCGTCGACGGCCTCACCGGCATCCGGCCACGATGGTGCGGCGCCGCGCCGAGCCAGCCGCTGCACGGCACCGTCCAGCTGCGCGCCCACGGCGACGAGCACCGCGCGGTCGTGCGCGTGGTCCCCGACCCTGACGGCCCAGACGGTCCCGGCAGCCTTGGCGAGCGGGTCGACGTCGAGCTCCTCGACCCGGCGTTCGGCATCGCGCCCGGCCAGGCGGTGGTCGTCTACGACGGCACTCGCGTCGTCGGCTCCGCCACGATCTCGACCACCCGTTCGGCCACCCGCCGAGCCGACCAGGGAGTCCGCGCATGACGCTCGCGAGCGGGGTCGGCTCGATGCCCGGCGCCGACCAGCATGACTACGACGAGGCGGTGCGCGTCGTGCTCGGCGAGCTCGCCGACGAGCACGGCCTGCCGCACCTGCCCGAGGTGCCGGGCCGGGGGGCCACCGCCTCGATGACCGGCCGCAGCGTCGCGGTGCTCGCCGAGCTCGACGCCGACCTCCAACCTGCCGGCTGGCGGCTCACCGGCACCGGCGGCGCCCCCGGCGTCGACCACCGCCGCGCGCGCAGCCTGCTGGCGCAGGACCTCGACGGGCTGGAAGAGCGGGCGCAGGGGCTCACCGGCGCGTTCAAGCTGCAGGTCTCCGGCCCGTGGACCCTGGCCGCCACCGTGGAGCGCCCTCGCGGCGACCGGATCCTCGCCGACCACGGCGCCCGTCGCGACCTCGCGCACGCGCTGGCCGAGGGGCTGCGCGACCACGTCCGCGACGTGCGCCGCCGGCTACCCGGTGTGGACCGGCTGGTCGTCCAGGTCGACGAGCCCGCTCTGCCGGCTGTGCTGGGTGGCCGGGTGCCGACGGCGTCCGGCTTCTCACGCCATCGCAGCGTCGACCTGCCGGAGGCCTCCGACCTGCTCGCCGCCGTGCTGGGCGCGGTCACCGACGAGGGCGCCGAGGCATGGGTCCACTCCTGCGCGGCGGGCACGCCGCTCGGAGTGCTGCGCGGAGCAGGCGCGCAGGGACTCGCCGTCGACCTGGCCGTGCTGTCGGCCGCCGACCACGACGTCCTGGCCGAGAACCTGGAGGCGGGTGGCTCCGTGGCGCTGGGCCTGGTGCCGGCCGTCTCGGAGGCGGCCGTGCCCGACGACGGCCGGCTCACGGAGGCCGCCGTGCGCTGGCTCGACATGCTCGGCCTCGACCCCGGCGAGCTCGGCGACCGGCTGGTGCTCACCCCGTCCTGCGGCCTGGCCGGCGCCTCTGCTGCCCGCGCGGCGGGGCTGCTGCGGGCGCTGCACCGGGCTGCCGGCAACATCTCCGCCTGACCGAGCCTCGTCTCTCGGGAGGCTCCATGCTGCATCCGACGCGCCTCGTGCGCCTGATCGCGCTCGCCTGCGCCGTGGCGCTCGCGGCGACAGCCTGTGGCGACGACACCGCCGGCGACCTGCCGGCCGGTGGGGGAGACGTGCCGATCACCTCCAGGGCGGTGGCGGCCGTGGCGTTCGAGCACGTGCCGCTCACGTCCGACGCCGGAGCCACCTGGACCGGCCGTGACGATACCCCGGGCACCGTCGGGGCCGACCTGCGCTACGACGCCGACGGCGAGTACGACGGCGACCTGCTCAGCGTGGTCGTGGCGCCTGCCGATGGGGACGCCCCGGCGTGCGAGCCCGACGACCCGCAGTGTGAGGCGCGCGAGGTCGACGGCGGCACGCTGCTGCTGGCCTGGGATGAGGTCGCGCCCGAGGAGGACCCCGGCTACGTGGCGGTCGCCATGGACCGCGGCGACGAGGTCGTCTCGGTCCTCCTCGCCGGTGACGAGATCACCGGCGACCCGCGCGAGCAGGACCTGCGGTTCTCCGTGGAGACCCTCGAGGAGCTGGCCCAGGACGAGCGGCTCGGGCTCACCACCAGCCAGGCGGTCGTCGACGCGGGCGAGGAGCTCGAGGACTGGACGGGCGGCGAGCAGGACCCCACCCGCTTCGACCGGGTGCCGGCCACCGACACCGCGACCTCGCACGCCTACTTCCTGACCCGTGGCGGTTACCTCGACTACACGCAGCCGGTGCCGTCACAGGTGCGCGACGAGCTCGGACCCGGCGCGATCGGGTCGCGGTTCACCCAGGACGGTCGGCCCGCGCTGGTTGTCGACGTCCTCGTGGTCGAGGGGCGACCGGCCTGGCTGCGCGGCGACCCGTGTGCGGACGGCCGGTTCGGCTCGTGCCAGCGCGCCGGTGAGGGCCGACGGGGGCCGCTCTACCTGATGTGGCGGCCGGGCCCGGAGAGTTCCGGTGGGGTCGTGTGGGCCGTCGGGTTGCGTCGCGACGAGACCGTCGCCGTCCGGATGAGCGGGTTCGAGGTGCCGGCGTCGCTGACCGAGGTCAAGTCCGACATCGAGTGGTCGGTCATCGTCAGCCGGGTGCTCTCCAGCGGTCGCCTGGGCACCACCACGACCCGCGAGGTCGTCGACTTCGTGCTGCAGACGGAGGAGTGAGCGCCGGCATCCAACGCGCTGACGGCGGGTACCGGGTCGGGGTCACTGCACGCGAGCACGTAGGGGAGAGACCATGGCCGACCTGACCGGCAAGACCGTCGCGATCATCGCCACCGACTTCTTCGAGGAGCCCGAGCTGGTGCAGCCGCGCGACGAGCTGCGGGCCGCCGGCGCCCAGGTGCGGGTCTTCTCGAACCAGACCGACCCGATCCAGGCGGTCCAGGGCGACACCGACCCCAGCTCGAAGGTGCCCGTCGACGGCACCTTCGAGGACCTCGACGTCGCGGGCATCGACGCGCTCGTCGTGCCGGGCGGCACGGTCAACGCCGACCGGATCCGGGTGGAGGAGCACGCGCAGCGGATCGTGCGCGAGGTCGCCGAGGCCGGCAAGCCGCTGGCGGTGATCTGCCACGGCCCCTGGCTGCTGGTCTCCGCCGGCCTGGTGCGCGGTCGCCGGCTGACCAGCTATCCGAGCCTGGCCGACGACGTGCGCAACGCCGGCGGCGAGTGGGTCGACGAGGAGGTCGTCGTTGACGGCAACCTGATCACCAGCCGCAACCCCGGCGACCTGCCGGCGTTCGTGAAGGCCCTGGAGGACGCGCTGGCCTGACGGCGGGGCCAACGCAGGCCAGGGACGACGGACGAGGGGCCGCTCGGAGCGTGTCCGGGTGGCCCCTCGTGCTGGGGGGAGGCGCGAAGCCGGCGTCAGCCGATGTGCACCGGGGCAGCCTCCGGGCCGTCGGTGGCCAGCTCCTCGTGCTTGACGTTGAGGAACAGCCAGGTGGCCACCGAGCCGACCAGGATCAGCCCGGCGCCCACCAGGAACGCCGCGGTGGCGCCGTCGGTGAACGATCCGAGGAACGCGAGCTTTCCGATGGCCTCCGGGCTCGCGCCCTGTGCTCCGAGCTCGCCGGCGATCCGGGTCGCCTTCTCGTCGCCCGCGTTGAGGGCGACCGTGCTCAGGATCGCCAGGCCGAGCGCCCCACCGACCTGCTGCATCGTGTTGAGCACGCCGGACCCGATGCCTGCCTCCTCGGGACGCAGGTGGTGCACCGCGGTCAGGGTCAGCGGCACGAACACCGCGCCCATGCCCACCGCCATCAGCACGATGAACGGGAAGATCGAGGTCCAGTAGTTGACCCCCTCGCCGAGGGGGTTGTCCGCGGTCACGGCCAGCAGGTCGGCGGTGGAGTCGGGCACCGACAGTCGTGAGAACCCGACCAGGGCGACCATCGCCATCAGGGTGCCGACGCCGGCCAGCCAGCGCGGGTCGATGCGGTTGACCAGGTTGGACGAGAGTCCGGCACCGAACACGATGCCCAGCGAGAACGGCAGGAACGCGAACCCGGTGGTCAGCGGGCTGTAGCCCACCACCTGCTGGATGAACAGGCTGAGGAAGTAGAACATCGCGAACATCGCCGCGGGCACGAGAGCCATCACCCCGAAGCTGGTCGCCCGGGTGCGGTTGGCGAAGACCCGGATCGGCAGCAGCGGGTGTGCGACGCGGGCCTCGACGAACCCGAACACCGCGAGCAGCGCCGCGCCGCCGGCGAGTGAGGCGATCGTCCAGGTGTCGCCCCAGCCGTGGTCCGCCTCACCGGCCCGGCTGAAGCCGTAGACCAGCCCGAGCAGACCCAGGGTGCCGGTGATGGCACCGGGGACGTCGAGCTGGCCCGGGTGGGACTCGGACTCGGGGAGGAAGCGTGGTGCCAGCGCGGCGGCGGCCAGGCCGATCGGCACGTTGATGAGGAACGTCATCCGCCACCCGTCGACGTCGAAGAGGCCGAGGAAGCTGTCGGTGCCGGTCAGCCAGCCGCCGAGGATCAGGCCGACCGCGGCGCCGGCCCCGGACATCGCGGCGTACACCGCGAACGCCCGGTTGCGCGCCGGCCCGGCCGGGAACGTCGTCGTGATCAGCGCCAGGGCGGCGGGGGACGCGAGCGCGGCACCGAGTCCCTGCAGACCGCGGGCGCCGAGCAGCAGGCCCTCATTGGTGGCCAGACCACCGAGGAGGGAGGCGACCGCGAACGTGGCCAGGCCGGCCATGAAGACGCGGCGGCGACCGTAGAGGTCTCCGAGCCGGCCGCCGAGCAGCAGCAGCCCGCCGAAGGCGAGGGCGTAGCCGGTGACGATCCAGGTCAGGTTGGCGGCGTCGATGTTCAGGTCGGCGCCGATGTAGGGGAGGGCGATGTTGGCGATGGTGGCGTCGAGCACCACCATCAGCTGGGCCACCGAGATCAGCACGAGGGCCCAGCCGAGGCGGGAGTGCCCCGGCGGGCTGTCGGTGGTCGACTCCGGTGCCGCCGCGAGCGCCACGTCGGCGTCCGCGAGGTCCCGGGTCTGGGGGACGTCGGTCATGAAGGGGTCTCCTCCGGTCGGGGGTGTGAGCCGCGGGTGGCGGCGGGAAGGACGATCCGGTCGAGCACGCGCTCGACCAGGCTCTGGTCGGGGCAGTCCCCGAGCACGAACACGCGGTGCAGGACCATGCCGGGCAGCGCCGACTCCAGGAGGTCGAGATCGGCGTCGGGGTCGATCTCGCCGCGCTCCCGGGCCCGCTCCCACACCTGGCGGGAGAGGGCGACCTTGGGGGCGATGACGTCGCGGCGGAAGGCGTCGGCGAAGTCCTGGTCTCGGGTGATGGCGGTGATCACGCTGCCGAACAGCGCGATGTTGCCGGGGCAGACGAAGCCGTCGAGCCCGCAGAAGACTTCGAGCAGGTCGCCGCGCAGGGTGCCGGTCTCGGGCAGGGTCGTGGGGGCCTTGCTCACCAGCAGTGCGTCGACCACGAGCCGGGCCTTGCTGCTCCAGCGGCGATAGAGCGTCGCCTTGGACGCGCGCGCCCGCGCGGCCACGGCGTCCATGGTGAGCCGGTCGTAGCCGACCTCGGCGAGCACCTCGAGGGTCGCTTCGAAGATCTCGTGCTCGCGCTCGCCCTCGATGCGGGGGCGTTCGGGGCTGGGGGTCATCGTCGGCGTCCTCACGGTGCTGGCGTTGGTCGGTGTCGCGTTTCGTTCACACAGATGAAACGAAACGGTTTCGTTTCATCGCCAACAGCGTAGGACCGCACTGCCATTCCCTCCAACCGACTTTTCGAGTGGTGATTCCTCATCGGTCTAGACCGTGCGGCAGGTGGCGGGGTCGTGTCGGGTTGGCGGCAGCGTCGGTGCCGCCCGGCAGAATGCGGGCATGAGCACTTCCCAGGGCACCGAGGAGGAGGCGCGCGTCGACGCCGCGCCCGACGAGGCGCGCGAGCAGCACCGCCAGCTGGCGGAGGAGGTCGAGGAGGCGCGGTGGCGCTACTACGTCCTCGACTCGCCCACCATCGACGACGCCGACTTCGACGCCAGGATGCGCCGCCTGGAGGAGCTCGAGGAGCGCTTCCCCGAGCTGCGCACGCCCGACTCGCCGACCCAGAAGGTCGGGGGAGCCGTCTCCACCGAGTTCACTCCGGTCGCACACCTGCGGCGCATGGAGAGCCTCGACAACGCCTTCTCCTTCGAGGAGCTCGAGTCCTGGCACGCCCGGCTGGCCCGCGACGGCATCGACTCGGCGGCGCTGCTGTGCGAGCTGAAGGTCGACGGGCTGGCGATCAACCTGCTCTACGAGAACGGCCGGCTGGTCCGCGCGCTCACCCGCGGCGACGGCACCACCGGCGAGGACGTCACGCCCAACGTCAAGACCATCGACTCGGTGCCGCACCGGCTCACCGGCACCGAGGAGTTCCCGGTCCCCGAGCTGGTCGAGGTGCGCGGCGAGGTGTTCCTGCCCGCCGAGGCGTTCGAGCGGCTCAACGCCGCGATGACCGACGCGGGCAAGCCGGTCTTCGCCAACCCCCGCAACGCCGCGGCCGGGTCGCTGCGTCAGAAGGACCCGCGCGTCACCGCCACCCGGGCACTCGACATGGTCTGCCACGGCATCGGTGAGCGACGCGGGTTCGAGCCGGTCTCGCAGTCCGCCGCGTACGCCGCGCTGGCGGCCTGGGGCCTGCCGGTCTCGAGCCAGGTGAAGGTGCTGGCGACGCTGGCGGAGGTGCGCGACTACATCGAGCACGCCGGCGAGCACCGGCACACCATCGTGCCCTACGAGATCGACGGCGTGGTGGTCAAGGTCGACGATGTCGCGCTGCAGCGACGCCTCGGCTCCACCAGCCGGGCGCCCCGGTGGGCGATCGCCTTCAAGTACCCACCCGAGGAGGTCAACGCCAAGCTGCTCGAGATCCGGGTCAACGTGGGGCGCACCGGCCGGGTCACCCCCTACGGCGTGATGGAGCCGACCCGGGTCGCCGGCTCGACGGTCGAGAACGCCACCCTGCACAACTACTACGAGGTCGAGCGCAAGGACGTGCGCCCCGGCGACACCGTGGTGCTGCGCAAGGCCGGCGACGTGATCCCCGAGATCCTCGGCCCGGTGCTGGCGCTGCGCCCCGAGGGCCTCGCCCCCTGGGTCGGCCCGAGCGAGTGCCCCGCCTGCGGCACCACGCTGGTGGAGCAGAAGGAGGGCGACAAGGACCGGCGCTGCCCCAACCACCGGCACTGCCCCGCCCAGGTGCGCGAGCGGGTCTTCCACGTCGCCGGCCGCGGCGCGTTCGACATCGAGGGGCTGGGCTACGAGGCCGCCTCCGCGCTGCTCGAGGCGGGAGTGATCGACGACGAGGGCGACGTCTTCGACCTCACCGCCGAGCAGCTGCTCCGGGCTCCGCTGTTCACCCGCGCGCCGAAGAAGGGGGAGGGCGACGCGCCCGTCCTGAGCGCCAACGGCCAGCGGCTCCTCGACAACCTCGACCGGGCCAAGAGCGTGCCGCTGTGGCGGGTGCTGGTGGGTCTCTCGATCCGCCACGTCGGCCCGACCGCCGCCCGGGCGCTGGCGACCGAGTTCGGCTCGATGGCCGCGATCCGGGAGGCGAGCGAGGAACAGCTCGCCGCCGCCGAGGGCGTCGGCCCGACGATCGCCGAGGCGGTCATCGAGTGGTTCAAGGAGCCCTGGCACGTCGAGATCGTCGAGCAGTGGGAGCGCGCGGGCGTGTCGATGGCCGACGAGCGCGACGAGTCGACCCCGCGCACCCTGGAGGGCCTCACCGTGGTGGTGACCGGCTCGCTGGTCGACTTCAGCCGCGACTCGGCGAAGGAGGCGATCCTGGCCCGCGGCGGCAAGGCGTCCGGCTCGGTGTCGAAGAAGACCGACTTCGTCGTCGTCGGCGAGAACGCCGGCTCCAAGGCCGACAAGGCCGAGCAGCTCGGCGTCCCGATCCTCGACGAGGACGGCTTCAGGCAGTTGCTCGAGTCCGGCCCGAGCGCGGTCTCAGGTTGACCTCCAGGGGCCTCACGGGCCCAGCTCACGACTCGTAGGTGCGCCCCCCGAGCTTGAGATCGACCGAGTCGCCCTTTTCGGCCTCCGGGTCCTGGCAGGTGCCGTTCGCGTCGCACACGATGTTGCTGCCCTCATCGATGCCGGGTGCCGGCGAGCGGACCAGGTCGACCTCTTCGGTGGCGCACTCGCCGGTGTCCGCCTGGCAGGTCGTCAGTTCGCGTCCGAGCAGCGAGAACAGGTCGCCGTCGGCGGTCCAGCCGTACTGCCAGGTCTCGCCCTCGATCTCCACCGACTCCCCGGTGTCGACGGAGTAGACCTGGAAGCTCGACCCGCCGCCGCCGTCCCGTTCCTGGTCGAGCAGGGCGTAGCGCCCGTCGGGGGAGAGGCGCAGGTCGGCCCAACCGGTGGTCTCCGGGCTCAGCACCACTTCGCCGGTGGCCACGTCGAGCACCACCGGCCGGTCGTCGCGGTGCGCGCTGGTGCTGGCGCCCGCGACCTCTGGGTAGCCGCGCAGGACCGGAGAGGTGGTGACCTCGCCGGTGCGCCAGTCGACCGCGAAGACGTCCTCGCGGCCGTCGCCCACGAACACGGTGTCGCCGGTGATCGCGACCGGGAACCAGCCGCCGGACAGCCCCGGCACCCGGACCCGGGCCGCGACCTCGTCGGTGGTGACGTCGTGGACGACGACCTCCGCCGGGCCGCCGCCGTCACGCACGGCGTACGCCAGGTAGGGCTGCGCCGGGTCGGTGGCGTGCACGGCGCCGTCGGTGACCACGCTGAGCCTGGTGACGGTGCCGTCGCCGGCGACCAGCGAGAACCGCTGCGGACCGCCCCCGTCGCTCCAGGAGTTGTTGCCGTGGCGCACCACGACGCCCGCAGAGGTGTAGTAGAGGGACTTGACGGCGACGTCGTCGACGACGGCGTGCGTGCGCCCACCGTCGAGGTAGATGTCGGTGCCGATCGCGAAGACCTCACCGAACCCGGCGGCCGGCGCCGCCGGCTCCACGGCCCGGTCGTCGTCGCGGTCGCCACCCAGGGCGAGGGTCGAGCCGACCCCCACCACGGCGAGGGAGGCCACCGCCACCGCGACCGTGGTGACGCGACGGCGCCGGCGCAGCGCCCGGCCGCGGCCGAGCACCGTGCCGGGCGCGGGCGGCGGTACGTCGAGGTGGTCGGCCTCGTCGTGCAGCAGAGCGGAGAGGCGTTCAGTCATGGCTGGCTCCGAGGGTCTCGGGGACGACGGCCTCGCCGAGCTCGACACGGAGCTTGGCGAGGGCGTCGGAGGTCTGGCTCTTGACGGTGCCCTCGGCGCAGCCGAGGATCCGGGCGACCTGGGCGACGCTCAGGTCTTCGTAGTAGCGCAGCACCACGACCGCGCGCTGGCGGGGCGGCAGCGTGGCGAGTGCGGCGACGACGGCGGGTCGATCGCTGGGATCGGGTGCCGGCGCACCACGCTCGGGGATCGGGTCCGTAGGGCGCTCGCGGCCCCAGGAGCGACGGCGGAACCAGGAGTTGGCGGTGTTGACGAGGGTGGTGCGGGCGAAGGCGGGCGCGGCCTCCACGCTGCGTACCTTCGACCACGCGGCGTAGGTCTTGGCCAAGGCGGTCTGCACGAGGTCCTCGGCGGCGGCATGGTCGCCGAGCAGCAGGTACGCCGTGCGGTACAACGACGGCCACGACGCATGCACGAAGTCGGTGAACTCCTCATCCTTCGGTGGTCTTGGCATCGGTCCTCCTGGGTCGGTCCACCTGGAGAGATGCGGCCCGAGGTGGATCGGTTGGGTGCGACGTCAGACGACCGCGAACGTGAAGGTGGCGAAGCAGCCGGCAGTCGAGCCGAGCATGACACCCCACATGACCGGGTCGGACCAGTGCCTGGGCCAGCCGGCCGCGCCGAATCGCACGTCGGGGGACGAGCCGCCGGTCAGCCCCGAGCCAGCAGGGCTGCCGCGCGCGGGATGTCGCGCACCTCGTGGGCGAAGGCCGACCACAGCGCGGGCAGCGCGCGGGGGTCGGCGTCGCGGCCGGCGAGCACCTCGGCGTACCAGGTGCGGGTCTCGTCGACCACGCTCGGGTCACCGGTGAGCAGGGCGCCGGCGACGCAGTCGACCACGTGCGGGGCGAAGCCGGTCAGCACCGACCACCAGGTGTCGGGAGAGGCCGGGGAGGGGTCGTCGCCGCGGCCCAGCGCGGTCGTCGTGGCGGCGATCGCGGCGCGCACGATCTCCTCGCCGGAGGCGACGAGCACTCGGGCCTCGTCCGCCTCCGCATGCCGCAGCGGTGGTGCCTGGGACACGTGCCGGGGGATCGTGACGAGAAGCTCGGCCGCCTCGGCCGGGCCGGCCGCGTAGGCGGTCGCGCCGAGGGCGCTGGCCCGGACACCGGCCGCGTCGAACGCGGCGCCACCGACGACCACGGGGGTGCCGGTGCCGCGGATCGCCTCGACCTGCCGACGCACCCGGGACAACGACGAGGCCAGCGACGCGCTCAGCAGCACTGCCCGCGGCCCGGTGTCGAGGATCCGGCTGACCAGTTGGTCGCGGGAGGAGTTGACACCGAGGAAGGTGGCGCGCATCCCCCACGAGCGCAGGGTGTGGGTGACCACCAGCGCGGGGAGGGCGTGCCACTCCCGTTCGACGCACGCCACCAGCAGCGGGGGGCCGTCGGTCGGCTCGGGCTGGTCGGCGCCGAGCCGGCGGACCACCTCCTCGTTGACGGCGGTGGCGGCGTGCTCGTGCGCCACGGTCCACTGGTTGCGGGCCCAGAGCCCACCGACTCGGGCCTGGCTGGCCACGACGAGCCCGGAGAGCACGCTGTCGAGCGGGGCGCCGGCGGTGCGCAGCCTGCGCGCGACGGCGTACGCCGCGTCCGGGTCGGCGGCGGTGACCGCCCGCCAGTAGCTCTCGAGGTCGTCGGGGCCGACCGCTGCGACGAGCGGGTCGGGCCCCGACCCGGTCACGTGGGCTCCGGCAGGACGTGGATGGCGAGCATGGCGATGTCGTCGTGCGCCCGGTCGCCGAGGTGCTCGGAGACCGCGACAGCGACCGCCTCGACGACAGCCGGCGCGGACAGCCCGCCGAGCCGGGAGAGTGCCTCGTGCAGCCGTTCCTCGCCGAAGAGGTCGTCCAGGCCGCGGGCCTCGGTCACCCCGTCGGTGTAGAGCAGCAGGGTGTCGCGGGGGCGCAGCGTGGTGGTCACGGTGGTGTAGTCGGTCTCGGCCATCAGGGCGAGCAGCAGCCCGCGGGCCGGCGCCTCCTCGACCGTGCCGTCGCTGCGCACGATCAGGGCCGGCGGGTGACCGGCGCTGGCCAGGGTGACGTGCACGCTCCCGGGCGGCTCGCGGTCGCCCGCGTCGGGCCCCGCGTCGGGGTGGGACATGCTCGCGGCCGGGCGCATCCGGGCCAGCACGGCGGTGGCCAGCCCGCCCGCATCGCCGTGGGTCTCGGAGACCAGCACCCGGTTGACCAGCCCGAGCGACCAGCCGGGGTCGCGGTCGACGTGCGCGGCGGTGCGGATGGCGTTGCGGATGCGCTTGGCGTGCACCGCGGCCTCGACGCCCTTGCCGGCCACGTCACCGCAGACCACCACGAGGTCGTCGTCGGGTCCGTGGACGTCGATGAAGTCGCCGCCGACGGCCTCGGACTGGTGCGCGACCCGGTAGAAGGAGGCGATCTGCAGCCCGGGCACCTGGCGGATCTCCGCGGGTGCGAGCGAGCGGCGCAGGACGCCGGCGACGTAGCGGCTCTCGGCGACGACCAGCGTGGCGTCGAGTCCGACCGCTACCCGGTCGGCCAGGTCGCCGAGGAAAGCGTGCGAGCCGGAGAAGCCGTAGCCCTTGCCGCGGCCGAGCACGAGCAGGCCGAAGGTGCGGCCGCGCGCGGTCAAGGGGAGCACAGTCAGCTGGTCGGTGCCCAGGGCGTCGACGGCCTCGACGATCTCCTCGCCCTGCAGCAGGGAGGAGAGCGTGCGCCGCCGGGTGCGACCGGCCTGGGAGAGGACGACGTCCTGCGGTACCCCGCTGCGGATCGCCTCGTCTACGCCGTCCGGAGAGCCATCGGCCAACAGTCGGGTCTCCGTCACCGGCGTCTGCCCCTGGACGCCGGAGCACACCAGTTGGTGAGTGCCGGTGCGGACGAAGACCTGGGCGACGTCGACGACGTCCTCGAGCAGCAGGTCGACCAGGGCGAGCAGGGCCCGCTCGGGGTTCTGGATGGCCGAGACAGTGCGGGAGAGCCGCAGCAGGAACTCGGCCCGGCTGACCGCCTGCGCGAGCCGGGCCCGCGGCTCCGCTGACCGCGAGTCCGCCAGCAGTCGAGCGTGGCGTTCGCGCACCGACGTCAAGAATTCTCCCCTGCTCACACGAGCACGGAGGGCCTGATGTGGCACACGCGTCTACCCGCTTCCGCCAGTCTAAGTGGACCGAGTCAAGAAGCCTCACCTCTTGGGGTGACCCGTCCGGCGCCGACCCGTCAGTGATTCCCGCCATTCCGCGGCGTGTCGCGGAACGATCGACGGCTCGGCGTCGACGACAGCGGCCGGTTCGGGCCGGGGCCGGCCCGCCGCCTAGGATTCGCACCATGCCTGACACCCCCGGAGCCCCCGCCGAGAGCGGAGGACGCGTGCAGATCACCCGCGAGGAGGTGGCCCACCTCGCCGACCTCGCGCGGATCGACCTCGACGAGGCCGAGCTGGACCACCTGGCCCCTCAGCTCTCGGTGATCCTCGAATCGGTCGCCTCGATCAAGGGCGTGGCCGGTGACGACGTGCCGCCGACCTCCCACCCGGTGCCGCTGACCAACGTGTTCCGTGAAGACGTGGTGACGCCGTCGCTGACTCCGGAGCAGGCGCTCTCGGGCGCCCCCGAGAGCGAGCAGCAGCGCTTCGCCGTGCCGAGGATCCTGGGGGACGAGCAGTGACCGCGATCACCTGCAACACGCGCGTCTCCGCCGCGGAGATCGCCGGTGCCCTGGCCCGCGGCGAGACCTCCTCGGTCGAGGTGACCCGCGCGCACCTGCACAACATCGAGCGCCACGACGGCGCGGTCCACGCCTACCTGCACGTCGACGCCGAAGGTGCGCTCGCGCAGGCCGCGGCCGCCGACGAGCGCCGCGCCAACGGAGCGCCAGCGTCCGCGCTCGACGGGGTGCCGATCGCGGTCAAGGACGTGCTCGCGACCTCCGGACTGCCGACCACCTGTGGCTCCAAGATCCTCCAGGGTTGGGTGCCGCCGTACGACGCCACGGTCGTCGCGCGCCTGAAGCGTGCGGGTCTGCCCATCCTGGGCAAGACCAACATGGACGAGTTCGCGATGGGATCCTCCACCGAGCACTCCGCCTACGGCCCGACCCGCAACCCGTGGGACCTCGACCGGATCCCGGGTGGGTCCGGCGGCGGGTCCGCCGCCGCGGTCGCCTCGTTCCAGGCGCCGCTCGCGCTCGGCACCGACACCGGCGGGTCGATCCGCCAGCCGGGTGCGGTCACCGGCACCGTCGGGATGAAGCCGACCTACGGCGGGGTGTCCCGCTACGGCCTGGTCGCGATGGCCAACTCCCTCGACCAGGTGGGCCCGGTCTCGCGCACGGTGCTCGACGCGGCGCTGCTGCACGAGGTGATCGGGGGCCACGACCCACTCGACTCCACCAGCATCGACCAGCCGGTCGGCAAGCTCGCCGACGCCGCCCGGCGCGGCGCCGAGGGCGACCTGTCCGGCGTCCGCGTCGGCGTGATCACCGAGCTGTCCGGCGAGGGCTACCAGGCGGGCGTGCTCGCCCGATTCCAGGAGTCGCTGGACCTGCTGGTCGAGGCCGGCGCCGAGGTGGTCGAGGTCTCCTGCCCCAGCTTCGTGCACGCCCTGGCGGCCTACTACCTGGTGATGCCTGCCGAGGCGTCCAGCAACCTGGCCAAGTTCGACGCGATGCGCTACGGCCTGCGGGTGCTGCCCGAGGGGGTGGAGAACCCCTCGGCGGAGGAGGTCATGCGCGCCACCCGCGACGCCGGGTTCGGCGACGAGGTCAAGCGCCGCATCATCCTCGGCACCTACGCGCTCTCCAGCGGCTACTACGACGCCTTCTACGGCCAGGCGCAGAAGGTGCGCACGCTGATCGGCCGCGACTTCGCCGCGGCGTTCGAGACCGCCGACGTGCTGGTCTCGCCGACCGCGCCCACCACGGCGTTCAAGCTGGGCGAGAAGCTCGACGACCCGATCGCGATGTACCTCAACGACCTCGCGACGATCCCCGCGAACCTCGCCGGGGTGCCGGGCATCTCGATCCCGAGCGGCCTGGCCGACGAGGACGGCCTCCCGGCCGGCTTCCAGGTGCTGGCGCCGGCGCTCGCCGACGACCGGTGCTACCGGGTCGGCGCCGCCCTCGAGGCCGCGCTCGAGCGGAAGTGGGGCGGACCGCTGCTCGACAAGGCTCCTGGTCTCGATCCTTCGACAGGCTCAGGACAGGTCAAGCTCGACCAGCGGAACGGAGACGCCCGATGACCGCCACCTCTGCCACCGGCGACGCCCTGCTGTCCTACGACGACGTCCTCGCGGCGTACGACCCGGCGCTGGGCCTGGAGGTCCACGTCGAGCTCAACACCGCCTCGAAGATGTTCTGCGGCTGCCCGACCGAGTTCGGGGCCGAGCCGAACACCCAGGTGTGCCCGACCTGCCTGGGCCTGCCCGGCGCGATGCCGGTCGTCAACGGCAAGGCCGTCGAGTCGGCGATCCGCATCGGCCTGGCGCTGAACTGCGAGATCGCCGAGTGGTGCCGGTTCGCGCGGAAGAACTACTTCTACCCGGACATGCCGAAGAACTTCCAGACCTCCCAGTACGACGAGCCGATCTGCTTCGAGGGCTGGATGGACGTCGAGGTCGACGGCGAGACCTTCCGGGTCGAGATCGAGCGCGCCCACATGGAGGAGGACACCGGCAAGTCTCTCCACGTCGGCACCTCCGGCCGCATCCACGGCGCCGACTACTCCCTCGTCGACTACAACCGCGCCGGCATCCCCCTGATCGAGATCGTCACCAAGCCGATCCGCGGGGCGGGGGAGCGGGCACCCGAGGTCGCCAAGGCGTACGTCGCGCAGCTGCGCGACCTGATCGTCGCCCTCGGTGTCTCCGACGCACGCATGGACCAGGGCTCGATCCGCGCCGACGTGAACCTCTCGCTCGCCCCGAAGGTCTCGGCGGGCTCGACCGCCGAAGCGCCGCTCGGCACCCGCACCGAGACCAAGAACGTCAACTCGCTGCGCTCGGTGGAGCGGGCGGTGCGCTACGAGATGCAGCGGCACGCCGCGATCCTGGCCGGCGGCGGCTCGATCCTGCAGGAGACCCGCCACTGGCACGAGGACACCGGCGTCACCACCAGCGGCCGGGAGAAGTCCGACGCCGAGGACTACCGCTACTTCCCCGAGCCCGACCTGGTGCCGGTCGCGCCGAGCCGCGAATGGGTCGAGGAGCTTCGCGGCACCCTGCCCGAGAACCCCACTCAGAAGCGCGCGCGGCTGCAGGCCGAGTGGGGCTTCACCGACCTGGAGATGCGCGACACGGTCGGGGCCGGGGCGCTGTCGATGGTCGAGGAGACGATCGCCGCCGGGGCGTCGCCGCAGGCCGCCCGCAAGTGGTGGCTGGCCGAGCTGGCCCGGCGCGCCAACGACGCCGGCGTCGAGCTGGCCGAGCTCGGCGTGACGCCGGCGCAGGTGGCGGGCGTGCAGGCGCTGGTCGACGCGGGGTCGATCAACGACAAGCTCGCGCGCCAGGTCTTCGACGGCCTGCTGGCCGGCGAGGGCACCCCCGAGGAGGTCGTGGAGAAGCGCGGTCTGGCGATCGTCTCCGACGAAGGCGCGCTGTCCGCGGCGGTCGACAACGCGATCGCCGCGAACCCCGACGTCGCGCAGAAGATCCGTGACGGCAAGGTGGCTGCCGCCGGTGCCCTGATCGGTGCGGTGATGAAGGAGATGCGCGGCCAGGCCGACGCCGGCCGGGTGCGTGAGCTGATCTTGGAGAAGCTCGCCTGAGCGATTCGTCACGCCGACGTCCCGGCCCGCGCACCGACCGGCGCGCGGGCCGGTTTCGTTGGTAGGGTGCGAGCACCAATCACCCACGCCCGCAGCGGGGAAAGCCGGTCCGAATCCGGCGCTGACCCGCAACCGTAGGCCGATCCTGGCCGGACACCTCTCGAGGTGCTCCGGACCGCGACGGCAAGCCGGAGCACCTGCTGCGAGCGTCTTGGATCACACGCTGTCGTGGAAAGCAGCGGGTGGCCAACCCGGTGCGCCGGAGCCTCCCGCTGAGCAGCGGGAAGGAACCTCATGCAGCACCGCCTCCGGACGCTCACCGCGTCCCTGTGCGCCACCCTCGTCGCCGGCACCGTGTTGGTCGGCCCCTCGGCCTCGGCCGCCCCCACCGCCGACAGCCGAGCATCCGGCTGGCTCACCCGCCAGCTCACCGGAGGCGTCGTGCACAACGACCAGTACGACTTCGACGACTACGGGCTGACCGTCGACGTCGCGTTCGCGCTGGAGGCTCTCGACCGGGCGCCCAAGAAGGTCAGGGCCGCCCGCGAGGCGGTCGCCGCCAACATCGAGGCCTACACCACCGGAGGCGAGTGGGCTCCCGACGACGTGTACGCCGGGTCGGTGGCCAAGGCCGTCGTGCTCGCGCAGCGCACCGGCGGCGACCCTCGCGACTTCGGCGGCGTCGACCTCGTCGAGCGGCTCGAGCAGCGGGTGCAGGCCCGGGGTCCGCTCGCGGGCCGCATCAGTGACAAGTCCGAGAGCGACTACGCCAACGTGATCGGCCAGTCCTTCGCCGCCGAGGCGCTGGCCCGGGCGAAGTCGCCACTGGCCGACGAGGCGATCGACTTCCTCCTCCTCCAGCAGTGTGGCAAGGGGTTCTTCCGGCTCAACTTCAACGAGCTCACGACGGCCGACCAGGGGTGCGACGACGCTCCCAGGTCCGCCCGCACCCCCGACAACGACGTCACCGCGATCGCCGTGCTCGGTCTGGACGCCTTGCCCAAGTCGCACCGGAGCAAGGCGGTCCGCAGTGCCATCGCGGACGGCAAGCGCTGGCTGGTCCGCCAGCAGCGCAAGAACGGCAGCTTCGACGGCGGGCCGGGCGACGACCCCACGCTGGTCATCCCGAACGCCAACTCCACCGGCCTGGCCTCGTGGGCGCTGGGTGAGCTCGGGGTCTGCGCCCCGGCCCGCAAGGCCGCGCGCTGGGTGGCCAGGCTGCAGGTGCCCGGCGGCGTCGCTCGCACTCCGCTCGCCGGCGAGACCGGTGCGATCGCCTTCGACCGCGTCGGCTACGACACCGCGAAGACCGACGGCATCACCGTCGAGGCCCGCGACCAGTGGCGCCGGGCGAGCGCCCAGGCGGCGCCCGCGCTGCGCTGGCTGGCCCGCGGCGCCTGCCGCCGATGACGCTCCTGGCCCGCGTGGCGGCCGTGGCCCTCGTGGCCGCGGCCGCCACCGTGAGCGTCCCGGCGGCGCCCGCGTCCGCGGCGGCGTGCACCACCGACAGCGGCGTGACCGTGGTGGTCGACTTCAAGGGGCTCGGCGGCGGCGTCCAGTCGGTGTGCGACACCGACGGCGGCGGCAGCACCGCGGCGAGCCTGTTCAGCGGCAACGGGTTCGCGCTCTCCTACGTGCAGCGTCAGCCGGGCTTCGTCTGTCGCATCGACGGCGTGCCGGCGGACGAGGCATGCGTGAACACGCCCCCCGAGGACGCCTACTGGTCGCTGTGGTGGTCCGACGGCACCTCCGGGAGCTGGACCTACTCCACGGCTGGGGCCGGGTCGCTGAAGATCCCTGACGGGGGGTACGTCGGGTTCGCCTGGGACGCCTCCGCCGGGTCGGTCCAGCCGGGGCTCGCCGCGGCCGCGCACGCCACGTCCGAGCCGACCGCGTCGCCGTCCAACGGTGGCTCCGGCGGCCGCGGAGGCGGTGGCACGGGCGGTGGTGGCGGTGGTGGCGGCCAGGCCTCGGGCCCGGTGACCTCGAGCCCGGCGCCCACGGCGTCGCCCTCGGCGTCCCCGACCGCGGCGGGGGCCGGCGCCGAGCCCGGCGAGCGCGGGCGTCCGGAGAAGCCCGGCAAGCCGGAGAAGCGCGACCAGCCCGGCAAGGGCCGGCACGGCGAGCCGTCGGCCTCGCCCGACGGCGCGAGCGGCTCGGCCGCGCCCACCGACGAGGCGAGCGACCTCGCGCCGTCCGCCGAACCGCCGGCCGACGGCGGTGACGGGCTGCCGGGCTGGGTCGCCCCCGGCCTGGTGGCCCTGCTGTTCGCCGGCGCGGGCGGGACGGTCCTGCTGCGGCGACGGGGGTCCGCGACGCCGTGACCGCCAGCGTGCCCGGGGGGCTGCCCAGGGACCTGCACCCCGTGGCGTGGTGGGTGTGGGCGATCGGCCTGGCCGCGGCCGCCTCGTTCACCACCAACCCCTGGCTGTTGCTGATGCTGGTCGGGGTGGCGGCGCTGGTGGTGGCCGCCCGCCGCTCCGACCAGCCGTGGGCCCGTGCGTTCCGCCTCTACCTGTGGGTGGGGCTGGCGATCGTGGTGCTGCGCGTGCTGTTCCGGCTGCTGTTCGGCGGCAGCTACCCCGGCACCGTGCTGGTCGACCTGCCGACCGTGCCGCTGCCGAGCTGGGTCGCGGGCGTCACGCTGCTCGGGCCGGTCACCCGCGAGTCGCTGCTCGCCGGGCTCTACGACGGGCTGCGGCTCGCGGCCATCGTGGTCTGCATCGGCGCCGCCAACGCGCTGGCCAACCCCAAGCGGCTGCTCCGCTCCGTGCCGCCGGCGCTCTACGAGATCGGCACCGCGATGGTGGTGGCCGTCTCGGTGCTCCCGCAGTTCGCCGACAGCGTCCGCCGGGTGCGGGCGGCGCAGGCGCTGCGCGCCGGCGCGACCGGCCGGATCGGCCGGCTGCGCCGGCTGCTGGTGCCGGTGCTCGAGGACGCCCTCGAGCGGTCCCTGGCGCTCGCCGCCGGCATGGACGCCCGCGGCTACGGCCGGGCCGGCGCCGCGACGCCGGCCCAGCGGCGTACCACCGGGGCCCTGATGCTGGTCGGCCTGTGCGGCGTCTGCGTCGGCGTGTACGCCGTCCTCGACAGCACCGCGCCGCGGTGGCTGGCCCTGCCGATGCTGGCCGCCGGGCTGCTGCTCGCGGTCGCCGGCATGGTCAGCGCCGGCCGCCGGGTCGAGCGCACCCGCTACCGGCCGGACCCGTGGTCGCTGCCGGAGATGGGGGTCGCGGCCGTGGGCGTGCTGGTCGCGGTGACTGCCTGGTGGGTCAGCGAGCATCAGATGCTCATCGCCTACCCCGACCTGTCGGTGCTGCCGCAGGTGAGCCTGCTGGCACTGGTGGGGGTGCTGGCCGGCCTGCTGCCAGCCGTGGCCTCCCCACGGCCGGCGCACCTGGGGGTGGCGGCGTGATCGAGCTGCGCGGCGTCAGCTTCGGCTACGACGACCCCGACCGGCCCGAGCTCGTGCTCGACGGCGTGGACCTCACCATCGAGGAGGGCGAGCTGGTGGTGGTCTCCGGCCCCACCGGCGTCGGCAAGTCGACGCTGCTCGGGGTGGTCACCGGGCTCGTCCCGCGGTTCTCCGGGGGCCGGCTGATCGGTGACCTGCTGCTCGACGGGCGCAGCATCGTGCACACCGCGCCGCGGGACCGGGCGCACGTGCTCGGCTACGTGGGGCAGGACCCGGCGGCCGGGTTCGTCACCGACACCGTCGAGGAGGAGCTCGCCTACGGCATGGAGCAGCTGGGGCTGCCACCGGAGACGATGCGGCGCCGCGTCGAGGAGACCCTCGACCTGCTGGGCATCGCCGACCTGCGGGCCCGCGACCTGCGCACGCTCTCGGGCGGGCAGCAGCAGCGGGTGGCGATCGGGTCGGTGCTGACCATGCACCCGCGGCTGCTGGTGCTCGACGAGCCGACCTCCGCGCTCGACCCGACCGCCGCCGAGGACGTGCTCGCCACACTCACCCGCCTGGTGCACGACCTGGGCCTCTCGGTGCTGCTGGCCGAGCACCGGCTGGAGCGGGTGGTGCCGTTCGCCGACCGCCTGTGCGTGCTGCCCGGCGACGGCCGGCTGTTGGCCGGGGACCCCGCCGAGCTGCTGGCCTCCTCGCCGGTGGTCCCGCCGATCATCGAGCTCGGCCGGGCGGCCGGGTGGCGGCCGCTGCCGCTGAGCGTGCGCGACGCCCGCCGCCGGGCGCGCGGCCTCGCCGAGCGCCTGGTGGTGCCGCCGCCGCGAGCCCGGCCGCAGACCAGCACCGCGCTGGTCGCGCGCGGGCTGACCGTGGCGCACGGCCGGACCGTCGCGCTCCGCGAGGTCGACCTGGAGCTCCTGGGCGGCCGGGTGACCGGGCTGATGGGGCGCAACGGCGCCGGCAAGTCCTCGCTGCTGTGGGCGCTGCAGGGCACCGGTCGCCGCCGGTCGGGCAGCGTGCTGGTGGCGGGGGAGGACCCCGGCTCCCTGGACGCCGCCGGCCGGCGAGGACTGGTCGGCCTGCTGCCGCAGACCGCGGCCGACCTGCTCTACCTCGAGACCGTGGACGCCGAGTGCGCAGCCGGCGACGACGGCACCGGAGCGGCCCGGGCGCTGCTCGAACGGCTCGCTCCCGGGATCCCCGGGGACGCGCATCCCCGCGACCTCTCGGAGGGGCAGCGGCTCGCGCTCGCCCTCTCGCTGGTGCTGGCCACCCGGCCGCCGGTGCTGCTGCTCGACGAGCCCACCCGGGGCCTCGACTACGCCGCCAAGCACGTGCTCGCCGACATCCTGCGCGATCTGGCGGTGCAGGGGCACGCGGTGCTGGTCGCCACCCACGACGTCGAGTTCGTGGCCCGCGCCGCCGACGAGGTGGTGGTGCTCGCGGAGGGCGAGGTGGTCTCCGCCGGCCCCGTGCAGCGGGTGCTCGCCGAGTCGCCGTCGTTCGCGCCGCAGGTGACCAAGGTGCTCGGGCCGCCGTGGCTGCTGGTCGACGAGGTGGTCACCGCGCTGGAGTCGGCATGAGCACCCGTGCTGGCCGTGCCGTGCCGGCGGCGGTGCCGGTCTCGCGCCGCTCGGCGCTGGTGCTGACCGCCGCCTCGGTGGCCGGTCTGCTGATGCTCTGCTGGCCGCTGCTCCTCCAGCCGTCGGGGGGCGGCCGGGTCGACCCGCCGTTCCTGTTCCTGGCGCTGCTGCCGGTGGTGGTGGCCGTGGTGCTCGCCGAGATCACCGAGGGCGGCCTGGACCCACGAGTGCTCGCACTCCTCGGGGTGCTGAGCGCGGTCAACGCGATCCTGCGCGGGCTCTCGGCCGGGACGGCCGGCATCGAGCTGGTGTTCTTCCTGCTGGTGCTGTCAGGCCGGGTGTTCGGGCCCGGGTTCGGGTTCGTGCTCGGCTGCACCTCGCTGTTCGCCTCGGCGCTGATGACCGCCGGGGTCGGGCCGTGGCTGCCGTTCCAGATGCTGATCGCGGCGTGGGTCGGCATGGGAGCCGGCCTGCTGCCCCGGCGCGTCGCCGGCCGGGCGGAGGTGGCGCTGCTCGCGGCGTACGGCGTGGTGGCGTCGTACGCCTACGGGCTGTTGATGAACCTCTCCGGCTGGCCGTTCCTGCTGGGCGTGCAGGTGCCCGGCCACGAGTCGTCGCTGGCCTACGTGCCGGGTGCGCCGCTGCTGGGGAACCTGGAGCGGTTCGGCGTCTACACGCTGCTGACCTCGACCGGCAGCTGGGACACCGGCCGCGCGATCACCACCGCGCTCGCGATCGTGCTGTTCGGCCCGGCGGTGCTGACCACGCTGCGCCGGGCGGCGCGGCGAGCCACGGTGACCGCCGTCGCCCAGCCGGCCTCGGCCTGACCTACCGGCCCCGGCGGCCGCCGCCACCGCCGCCGAAGCTGCGACCGCCGCCGCCACCGCCGAAGGAGCGACCGCCGCCGCCACCACCGCCGAACGAGCGACCGCCGCCGCCTCCGCTGAAGCTGCGACCGCCCCCACCTGAGCCGCCGCCCGACCAGCCGCCTCCGCCGAAGAGGCCGGAGCCGCCGGACCCGCCGGAGTCGTTCCAGGTCGAGTGGGCGGCCCGCCGGCGCTGGGCGACCTGCTCCTGGGCGAGCCGGAACTCCTGGACGGCCATGGTCGCGTTGCGCTCGAGCTCGCCGAGGTCGTCGGTCAGCCGACGACGCACGACCGTTGCCGCGTCGAGGTCGGCTCGGAGACCGGCGACGCAGGTGGGGTGCTGGTCGCGCTCGAGCGACTCCAACGTGACCGTGGCCTCGGCGAGAGCGGTGTCGAGCACCCGGAGTCGCTCGTGCAGCGCCGCGGCGTCGGCGGCCAGCGTGGCGCGGACCTCGTCGAGCCCGCGCAGCCACTGCTCGCCGGCGTCCAGCAGCCGTTCGGCCGCCGTCACGCTCGCGGTGGCGTCGCCGTAGCGCTGCGCGCGGCCGGTGGCCTCGGCCTCGCTCGCGGCCTCGCGGGCACGCTGCGGCGACGAGGCCAGGTCGGTGGTGCGATAGCCCTCGGCCTCACGACTGCGCAGCAGACCCTCGACCTCGTCGGCCTGCCGGCGCAGCGTGGCCACTCGGGCGGCCAGGCCGGTGCGGAGCCCGTCCCAGGCGGTGAGCCGCTCGTCGACGGCGTCGTACGCCGTTCGCGCGCCCTGCAGCGCGGCGGTGCAGGAGCGCACCGGCTCGAGGCCGCGGCGGGCCTCGTCGGTGTCGGCGTCGCGGACCGCGGTGGCGGGGTACCGCTCGGAGAGGGCGAGGTAGTCGGCGGCCGCGGCGTCGGCTGCCTGGCGAGCCTCGGCGTGCCGGGCGCGGACGTCGTCCAGCACGCTGTCGGTGACCCCGGGCAGCGCGACGACGCGAGCGTCCACGAGCTCCGTGGAGCCCTCGAGCGCCAGCCAGGCCTGGGCCATCGCGTCGGTCGCGTCCGACAGGGCCGCGCGGGCCTCGGCGCGCTCCTGGCGGCGTCGGCGGAGCCTCACTCCGCCGGCGGTGCCGAGTCCGGCCACCAGCAGTCCGACGGGCACGGCGAGCAGCCAGCCGGGGGCGTCCGTGCCGGTGTCGTCGCGGTTCGGCTCGTAGAGCGGGGCGGGGGGCCGGTCGTTCGGCGCCTGTCCTCCACCGGGGGAGGTGTCCGTGGGGTGCGCGCGGGCGAAGCCGAGCAGCGCCGCCGACATGCCCTCGTCCCACTTGCCGGCCCGGAAGCTGGCCTCCATCCGGTCGTAGACGGCCTCTTCCGCGGCGGTGAACCGGGCGGAGGCGGCGCCGTCGAAGTAGCTGCCGAGCTTGGTGTCGTCGACCGAGAGTCCGATCACCAGCAGCGAGCCGCCCCGGCCGTCGCGGAAGCCCCAGTCGTCGCAGCTGTGCGCGTCGCGGGCCAGCACCTGCGGGAAGTCCCGGGGCCGGCCGGGGGTGCGCTGGTAGGTGATGACCTTGACGATCATCCCGTCGCTCAGGGCCCGGCCGAAGGCGCGCTCGGCGGCCTGCTGCACGCGGTCGTCGTCGAGCACCCCGGCGCCGTCGTGGACGACGGTCGTGGCGCACAGGCTCCGGCTCGGCTCGGCCGGTGGGGCCGGTGCCGCGGTGGCTGGGGCGGTGGCGAGCAGGGTGAGGACGCCGGCAGACAGCAGGGCCGCGCCGGACCCCCCGAGAAGACGCATGGGCATACCGTGCCAGACGGCGGGCGAGGTCGGGCGGTTCCCCGGGTGTCGCCGGGCGGCGAGCGTCGACCGGACGAGTGGCCACGCCCGTCCCCGGGTAGCGGAGGGTCATGGATCCCGAGGACCAGCGGCCCGAGGCCGAGGAGGCACGACGCCCGATCAAGGTGGCGCTGTCCAACGACTACGAGCTGGCGCTGCTCGGGTTGGCGCAGATGCTCGCGGCGTACCCCGAGCAGATCCAGGTGGTGGACCTGACCACCTCGCCCACGATGACACCGCACCGCCCGGACCTGATCCTCTACGACACGTTCGGCCGGCTGCCGGACCGAGATCCGAAGCTGCACCGGATCCTCGCGGGGAACTCGGCGAAGGTGGTGGTCTACAGCTGGGAGGAGTACCCGGAGGAGGCCGCCCGGCGCGCGGGTGCCGCCGGCTACCTGCACAAGGGCCTGAGCGCCTCCGAGCTGGTCGCAGCGATCTGCGAGATCCACGACAGCACTCGGCCGCGGCCGGGCGCCGTGGCGGGGGAGCCGGTGCACACCTGGCCCGGTCAGTCGCTCGGGTTGTCCGAACGCGAGGCCGAGATGCTGACGTTCATCACCCGCGGCCTCAGCAACGACGAGATCGCGCAGCGGTCCTACCTGAGCGTGAACACCGTCAAGACCTACATCCGCGGCGCCTACGCCAAGATCGGCGTGACCAAGCGCCCCGAGGCGGTCGCGTGGGGCTACCGCAACGGCTTCGAGTCCACCGACGACACGGAGGCCTGAGGGCCTGGAGTCCGGCGGTCCCTCACCCGTCGCTGCCGGGCTCGGCCGCATTGGCCGCCGTGCAGAGGAAGACGCCGAACTCGCGGTCCTGCTTGACGATGGTGGTGGCGTCGACGAAGGCGATGTCGGTGAAGCCGGCGTCGGCGAGCTGGGCGGCCAGATGCTGTCGGTCGAACCCGTGGTGCCCGTCGAACTCGGCCTTGTCGGCGTGGAAGGCGCCCTCGGGGTCCTCCTCGAGGTCCGCGACGGCGAGCCGCCCGCCGGGCACCAGGAGGCCGGCGAGCGAGCGCAGCAGGGCCGGCAGGTCCGGCACGTGGTGGAAGGCCATGGAGCTCCACACGACGTCGAAGGGCCCCTCCAGCCGGTCGGTCGTGAGGTCGGCCCGGACGGCGTGCAGCCGGTCGCCGAGCCCGGCCTGCGCGATCCGCTCCTGCGCGACCCGCACCATGCCGGCGGAGGTGTCGGTCACCACGACGGAGCCGACTCGGTCGGCGAGCAGGATGCTCAACCGGCCGGTGCCGCCGCCGATGTCGAGTGCCCTCGACTCCGGGGTGAGGACGAGGGCCTCCTCGATGGCGTGAGCCACCGCCTGCTGGCGTGCCTCGTGGGCCGGGTCGTCGTCCCAGGTCGCGGCCGCGTCGTCGAATCGCTCGTGTTCGTGCACGTGTCGACCCTAGTGCCGCTCATCGACCTGGGCACCCGGGCGGCACAATGCAGGCATGGTGGAACAGAGCGCGTGGATGCGGAAGGTCGCGGCGGACCCGGACCACTCGTCCTGGTACGTCGAGCGGTTCCGCTCGATGGCGGCGGCCGGCCACGACCTGGCCGGGGAGGCACGCCTGGTCGACGCGATGGTGGGGCGCGGGGCGCGCATCCTCGACGCGGGCTGCGGTCCCGGTCGGGTCGGCGCCGAGCTCGCCCGCCTCGGGCACGACGTGGTCGGCGTCGACGTCGATCCGGTGCTGATCGAGGCCGCGGTCGAGGATCATCCCGGTCCTCGATGGATCGTCGGGGACCTGGCCGAGCTCGACCTGGCCGCTCACGGTGTCTCGGAGCCCTTCGACGCCGTCGTGTGTGCCGGAAACGTGATGACGTTCCTCGCCCCGAGCACGCGCGGTGAGGTGCTGCGGCGGCTCCGGGCGCACGTCCGACCCGAGGGCCGGGCCGTCATCGGCTTCGGAGCCGGACGCGGCTACGAGTTCTCCGCGTTCCTGGCGGATGCGCGTGAGGCGGGGCTGGAGGCCGATCTGCTGCTGTCCTCGTGGGACCTGCGACCGTGGCGCGAGGACTCCGACTTCCTGGTCGCGCTCCTGCGGCCCGTCTAGTCGGTGTGCCGCTCGGTGGTCGAGGAGCCCGAGCGACGTGGTCTGCCGTGGCGCCAGATGATCGGTCATGCTGGGCGCGTGCGTGGCCCTGTCATCGCCGCTGGACCCCGGCACTCGCTGGGGCTGTGTGCCGACGGCACCGTGGTTGCAGCGGGCACGGGGAGATCCGGTGAGTGTCGAGTCGCAGACTGGACCCAGGTGGTCGCCGTGGCCGCGGGTGACGTGCACGCGGCGCCGAACACCGGACGGTCGCACAGCGTCGGACTCTGCGCCGACGGCACGGTGAGGGCGACGGGCTGGAACGGTGCCGGACAGTGTGACGTCGCGGCATGGCGCGGCGTGACCGGTGTCGCCGCGGGCTGGCGCCGCACCTTGGGACTCGTCGCCGACGGCACCGTGGTGGCTGCGGGCCGGCTCCGCGAGGGGGCGTGCGACGTGAGTCACTGGCGTGAGGTTGTCGCGTTGGCGTGTGGCGACTGGCATTCGGTGGGCCTCAGCGCCGATGGGACCACCGTGGCCGTGGGGAACGACCGCCGTGGGCAGTGCGCGGTCCACACGTGGCGGGACGTCGTCGCCGTCGCCGCCGGCTCCCTTCACACGGTCGGTCTCACCGACGAGGGACGCGTCCTCGCGGTCGGGGACCGATCGGCTGGAGCCTGTGACGTCGGTGCCTGGCGGGACGTCGTGGCGGTGGCGGCGGGCAGCTTTCACACCGTCGCGGTCACCGCGGCCGGCCGAGCCGTGGCGGTCGGTGGCAACGACTCCGGCCAGTGCGACGTGGCCGGCTGGCGCGGGATCGTCGCCGTGGCGGCCGGATCCACCCACACCCTGGGACTACGCACGGACGGAACCGTGGTCGCCGCCGGAAGCAACGGGCACGGTCAGTGCGACATCACCGGATGGAGCGCGATCCGGCCGCCTGCGTAGGTGCTGCGACGAGGTCGCTCTGCCGGGTCACCCCTCGATCGCCGCCGGGCCGCCGACCCGCTCCGGTGGTCGAGCCTGCCGAGACCCCCTGCCCCGGTGGTCGACCGCGGCCTGTAGAGGAGATCGTGACCTTTTCGTGACCTCTGAAGCCTCGGAAAGTGGTGGGAATGCACGTTCGACTGTCGGTGGTCACTGATCTACTAGACCCATGATCGAAGCAGTGGACGAGATGTCGATGACGAGGTCCTCGACGCCGCCACCGCCCGCGCGCACGCGATCCGCGACGCCGAGACCGACCTCCTCGAGCTCGCCCACCAGTGGGCCGTGCTGCACCACCCCGACCGCCTGAATCCAAAGGTGTCGGCGCGGCCGGGGCGGGAGAAGCCCAAGCTGTTCGGCGGCAAGGGCACGCCCATGGTGAGCGAGTTCGCGGCCGCGACCTTCGGTGCGCGGATCGGGCGCTCCTCCTACGCCGGCGCGCAGTTGATCGCCGACGCCCTCGACCTCCACCATCGCCACCCCCAACTGTGGGCCCGGGTCCAGGCCGGGGAGGTCCGTGCCTCCTACGCCCGCCACGTCGTGACCAAGACCCGCGACCTCGAACCCGACGAAGCCGCGTTCGTCGACGCTGGGGTGGTGGAGTCGGCCGACGGCCGCATCCCCTGGTCCCGGTTCGAGGCCCTGGTCGAGGCTAAGGTCGCCCAAGCCGCCCCCGCCACCGCGCGGGAGAAGGAGCTCAAGGCCGCCCGGGCGAGGTTCGCGAAGAAGGTCCACGGCGAGGCGCACGGGATGGCTTCGTTCCTGATCCGCGCCGATGTCGCGACTATCAACGCCATCGACGCCGCCATCACCGCCCGCGCCGACCAGCTCGCCGCCGCTCGGCCTGATGACCCGCTGCTCGCGACCGACGACGAGCGCCGGGTCCACGCCGTCCTCGCCCTCGCCACCGGCGCCGACCCCGAAGCCGACGCCACCACCGAGACCAGCGACCTCCTGCCTGCCGTGCAGCTGCACATCCACTGCTACGGCGGCCGCGAGGGCGAGGGCATCGCCCGGGTCGAGGGCCACGGACCAGTCAGCGAGGCCTGGATCCGCGACCTCCTCGGGCCCCGAGCGAAGTTCCGCATCCAGCCCGTCCTCGACCTGGCCGGCCAGGCCCCGGTCGATGCCTACGAGATCCCCGAACGCCACCGCCAGGCCGTGCACCTGATGACCCCCGCCGACACCTTCCCGTGGGGCTCATCGACCAGCCGCAGGCAACAGATCGACCACACGAAGGCCTACGACCCCGGCGGTCCACCCGGCCAAAGCCGTATCGGCAACTACGGCCCGATGACCACCAGCCACCACCGCCTGAAAACCCACGGCAACTGGGACGCCAAGCAACCCTTCCCCGGCATCTACCTCTGGCGCGACCCCCACGGCGGCTTCTACCTCGTCGACCACACCGGCAGCCGCCGGCTGCCCGACACCACTGCCGCCTGAAGGCGATCGCGGCGGAGGGGCGCGGACGGAAGGCGCTGATCTGGTCGGCTGCGGACTGCGTGAAGTGGGAGCCCCCTATGCCCTGCTGGCGGATACCGTCTGCTTCGTGGAGGGTGAGCCGAGTCCGGGCGTCCAGGCGCTGTGGCCGAAGAGGCTGTATGCCAATCTCAGTGCGGACGGTCCGCTTCCGACCCAGACCGTGGCAGAAGTTCACCGACGCCTCGCCTCATCCCTGCCTCCAGCATGACGAAGCGAAGCACGGCGGTGCGCCACGTCGCGACCGAATGGCTGGGCAGGAACCCCCGCCACCTCATGCCTCAGGGCCGCACCGAGATGATCCGGTCGTCGTCCTTGGTCGGCTCACCGCGTCCGTCGCGGTTGCTGGTGGTGACCCACAGGGTGCCGTCGGGGGCGACGGCGACGGTGCGCATCCGGCCGTACTCGCCGGCCAGGAACGGCTCGGGCTTGCCGGCGCCCCTGCCGGTCACCGGCACCCGCCACAGGCGTTCGCCGCGTAGCGCGGCGAGGTAGAGGTAGCCGTCGGCGAAGGCCAGGCCGGAGGGGGAGGCCTCGGCGACGTCCCAGGTGGCCTGCGGGTCGGTGAAGTCGAGGTCGGTCTGGCTGCCCTGCGGCATGCCCTCGACCTCGGGCCAGCCGTAGTTGGCTCCCTTCTCGATCAGGTTCAGCTCGTCGAAGGAGCTGTCGCCGAACTCCGAGGCCCACAGCCGGCCGGCGTCGTCGAAGGCCAGACCCTGCACGTTGCGGTGGCCCCACGACCAGACCGGACTGTCGAACGGGTTGCCGGGGGCAGGGTCGCCGTCGGGGGTGATCCGCAGGATCTTGCCGGCCAGCGAGTCGCGGTCCTGCGCCAGCGAGGGCTCGCCGATCTCGCCGGTGGAGACGTAGAGCAGCCCGTCGGGGCCGAACAGCAGCCGGCCGCCGTCGTGGATGAAGCCGTTCGGGATGCCGGTCAGCACGTCCTGGAGCTCGCCCAGCCCGCCGCCGCGGAGCTCGGCGCGCACCACCCGGTTGTCCTCGGCGGTGCTGACGTAGAAGTAGAGCAGCCGGTCGCTGTCGAAGTCGGGGGAGACCGCCACGCCGAGCAGCCCCGCCTCGACGTTCGGCTCGGTGATGGCGATCGTGCCGAGCTCGCTCACCCGGTGCTTCGGGCCGCTCAACAGCAGCACCCGGCCGCTGATCCGCTCGGTGACCACCGCGTCGCCGCTCGGCAGGAAGGCCAGCCCCCACGGCACCTCCAGGCCGGAGGCGATCGTGCCGAGCACCCTCGGCGGTCGGTCGGGGCGATCGCTCTTCGGGCCGCTCGAATCGTCGGTGGCCGACGGCGACCCGGTGGGGGAGTCCGACACCGACGGCACCGGCGTGCCGGTGACGCTCACGTCGACCTCGTTGCCGCCCTGCGAGCAGCCGACCAGCACCCCTGTGGTTAGCAGCCCAACCATCGAACTCGAGAGCAGCCCGGGCCGGCGCCGCACCTCAGCCGTCCCGCTCGTTGCGCTCGGCCCGCTCGGCCCGCTCGGCCCGGTTGATCAGTTCGAGCAGGTGGCGGTGCACCTCGTCGGGCTGCTCCAGCGGCAGGAAGTGGCTGCCGCGCAGTTCGACGTACGTCGCGTCGTCCATCCGCTCCGCCGCGCTCGCCAGGTGCCGGTGACCGGCCATCAGGTCGTAGCGCCCCGAGATGAACACCGCCGGCACCTTGACCCGGCTCAGCGAGACCCGCGGGTGCTCCGAGGCGCGCAGCGCGGAGTGGAAGTACCAGTCGACGGGGGTGCGCAGGAACTCCGCGACCGCGCGGGCGCCTGCCTGCTGGTCGGGCATCGGGAACATGAACCCGGTGTGGCTGAGCACCCCGATCGTCTTCGTGCCCACCGGCAGCCGGCTCGTGACCGGCGTGACCGCACGCCCCCCGAGCTTCAACGCCCGCGACAGCCCGCGGACCGCGACCTTGGCCACGGGCATCGGCACCCGGAACGGGCCGAGCATCGTCGCGAACGTGTCGCCGGGCACCCCGGCGACCGCGCACAGGCCGCGCACCCGCTCGGGGTGCTCGGCGGCCAGCTCGAACATCGTGTTGACCCCGATCGACCAGCCGAGCAGCACCGCCTTGTCGATGCCGAAGGAGTCCATCACCGACAGGGCGTCCTCCACCATCACCTCGACCCCGACCCGGTCGGGGTCGGTCGGCCGCGCCGACCCGCCCACGCCGCGGTGGAACCACGACACCACCCGCACCCCGCAGTCGGGACGCAGCAGCGCCGGCCACACCCACGGGTTGGTCCCGAGGCCGTTGCACAGCAGCACGGTGGGTGCGCCGGAGGTGCCGTCGGGGTCGTTGGTCCACGCCCGCAGCCGGGTGCCGTCGTCGGAGAGGACGTCACGGTAGGCGAGGGAACGTTGGGTGGCGGCCCGGGCCGCGGAGGTCGGCATGCACCGATTGTGCCCGAGCCGCCCACGGTTCGGGGCCCGGCCGGTTCCGGCGACCGGGCCCCGAGGGTCAGCCGTGCGCCGCCTCCGCGAAGGGTGCGGCGGCGGGTGGCAGACCGAGGGTGTCCTCGGCGGCCCGGCCGAAGCGGGCGGCGAGGAACTCCTCCACCTCGACGTGCTCCGCACGCCGTTGTGCGAGCACGGTGGAGGCGATCATGGCGTTGCGTCGAGCCTGCTGCTGGGCCTGCACCGACCAGCGGTCGAAGCGGCGGGTGGCGGGCTGGAGGACCGGACGCAGGGCGACGCGGGGCAGTCGGGCGGCCAGGAGGAGCGAGGATCCGAGCATCTGCGACTCCGTGGGGCTGGGTGGGAGGTGCTGACGGGCCCCCAACGCTAGGCAGCGCATGCGACCCGGCGGTCACCGTCGTGTGACGAGTCCGTGAACGAGCTCGAGGGACCGGCCGGTGCCGGTCAGTCCGGGACCGGCTCGGCGATCGCCCGCCCGCTGCGGGTGGCGCCGATGCTGGCCGCGACGACGCAGGCCATCGCCAGCCACTGCCAGCCCGAGAGGAACTCGGCGAGCACCAGCATCCCGGCCAGCGCCGCCGCGGCCGGCTCCAGGCTCATCAGGATGGAGAACACCGCGGGGCGCAGCGTCCGCAGCGCCACCAGCTCGCAGCTGTAGGGGATGACCGAGCTGAGCAGTCCGACCGCCGCCCCCAGCAGCAGCACCCGCCCGTCGACCAGCTGCTCCCCGCCCCCGCCGACCGCGAGCGGGGTCAACAGCACGGTGGCCACGACGCTCGCCACCGCGAGCCCGTCGAAGCCGGCCCAGTGCCGTCCGGTCCGCGCGCTCAACAGGATGTACGCCGCCCACGCGGCGCCGGCGAGCAGTGCGAAGAGCACTCCCGCGACGGTCAGGGCCGCGCCCTCGAAGCCGAGCAGCAGGACGCCGATCGCGGCGAGGGCCACCCACAGCAGGTCGCGCGGGCGTCGTGAGCCGAGCACCGCGAGCGTCAGCGGCCCGACGAACTCGATCGTCACCGCGACCCCGAGCGGGATCCGTGCGAACGACTGGTAGATCGCCCAGTTCATCAGCCCCAGGCTGAGCCCGAACCCGGCCACTACCCACCAGTCGGCGGCCGAGCGGCCGGCCAGCCGCGGCCGGGCCACCGCGACCAGGACCAGCGAGCTGGTCGCCAGCCGCAACCACACGATCGTGGTGGGGTCGACCTCGTCGAACAGGCTCTTCGCGACCCCGGCGCCGAGCTGGACCGACGCGATCCCGGCGAGCACCAGCCACACGGGGGAGAGGACCAGCCCGGGCGATGACTTTCGGGTGGTCACCGGGTCAATGTAGGGAATGCGACCACGAGTGCGCCGAGGGGGACGCCCCCGGCGCGGGACGGAGAGCCGGATGGGCGAGCGCACGGTGTTGATGATCGGCACCCGCAAGGGGCTGTGGCTGGGCACCTCGGACGAGGAGCGGCGAGAGTGGCAGGTCACCGGTCCGCACTTCGCGATGGAGGAGGTCTACTCCTGCCTGGTCGACGCGCGTACGCCGCAGGGTCGCCCGCCGCGGCTCCTCGCGGGGGCGTCGTCGAGCTGGCTGGGGCCCGCGGTGCGCTGGTCCGACGATCTCGGCGAGACCTGGCAGGAGACCCCCGGGGGCGGCGTCCGGTTCGCCGAGGACGCCGGGGCCAGCGTCGAGCGGGTCTGGCAGCTGACGCCGGGCAGCGAGCCGGGCGTGGTCTTCGCCGGCACCGAGCCCGGGGCGGTGTGGCGCTCCACCGACGGCGGCGAGACCTTCGCGCTCGAGCAGGCCCTGTGGGACCACCCGCACCGTGCGGAGTGGGGCGCCGGCTTCGGCGGTCAGGCGTTCCACACGATCCTGCCGCACCCGTCCGACCCGGCCTCGGTGACCGTGACGATCTCGACCGGCGGCGTCTACCAGACCAGCGACGGCGGGGGCTCGTGGGCGCCGCGCAACCAGGGCATCCGGGCCGACTTCCTGCCCGAGGACCAGCGCTTCCCCGCGTTCGGCCAGTGCGTCCACAAGGTCGCCCGGCACCCGGCGCGCCCGGAGCGGCTGTTCGCGCAGAACCACGGCGGGGTCTACCGCTCCGACGACCACGGCGCCTCCTGGGTCGACATCGGGGCGGGGCTGCCCAGCGACTTCGGGTTCCCGATGGTGGTGCACCCCCACGAGCCGGACACGATCTTCGTCTTCCCGCTCGACGGCGGCGAGGGGCGCTTCCCACCCCACGGCCGGGCCCGGGTGTGGCGCTCGCGCGATGCCGGCGGCAGCTGGCAGGAGCTCGGTGACGGGCTGCCGGACACGTTCTGGGTGGCGGTGATGCGCGATGCCATGTGCACCGACGACCACGAGCGGGCCGGGGTCTACTTCGGGGGTCGCAACGGCTCGGTGTGGGGGTCGGCCGACGACGGCGAGAGCTGGCGGGAGGTGGTCAGCGGGCTGCCGGACGTGATGACCGTGCGCGCCGCCGCCCTGCCGGGCTGACCGGCGTACGCCGTCCGGGCGTACCCGTTCGGCTCAGTCGGGCGTGCGGTTCGGGGAGAGCAGGCCGTCGTCCGGCCCCAGCGAGATCGCCGGGAGCTCGCCGGTCTGGTCGGCGTCGGTCGGATCGCGGTGGCGCACCGGGTCGGGCACGCCGGCGGTGATCCTGGTGCCGTCGGCGCGGACCCCGCCGGTGCGCGGGTGCTTGCCGAGCCGGGCGGTCTGGCGCGGGCCGCGGCAGTCCATCTCGAGGCGCAGCGTCTCGCCGGGGAGCATCACGTGGTCGACGCCGCGCACCGTGAGGTGGAGCTCGTGGGAGTGCACGAAGCCGGGCCCGTCGTCGGACACCCCGGCGCCGCGCGGGCCGTCGCACTCCAGCGAGAGGCTCAGCGCCTCGGCGGTCAGCTCGACCGACAGCGACAGGCCCCGGACCCGCAGCCGGTAGCGCATCGCGGTCCAGTCGTCGGGCAGCCGCGGGTCGAAGGAGAGGTGGCCCTCGTGGTCGCGCAGCCCCCCGAACCCGAAGACCAGCGCCTGCCACACCCCGCCGGCTGAGGCGATGTGCACCCCGTCGACGGTGTTGCGGTGCAGGTCGAGCAGGTCGACGAAGAGCGCCTCGCGGAAGTAGTCGGCGGCGGCGATGCGGTAGCCCACCTCGGCGGCCATGATCGACTGCACCACCGGTGAGAGCGTCGAGTCGCCGGTCGTGATCGGGTCGTAGTAGGCGAAGTTGGCGAGCTTCTCGTCGGGGCTGAACCGGTCACCCTGCAAGAACATGGCGAGCACCACGTCGGCCTGCTTGAGCACCTGGAACCGGTAGAGGACCAGCGGGTGGTAGTTGAGCAGCAGCGGCAGCAGGTCCTCCGGGGTGCGGGAGAGGTCCCACGCCTCGCGGTCGAGGAACGAGTCGTCCTGCGGGTGGATGCCGAGCCCCGCGTCGAACGGGATCGTCATGCCCTCGGCGCACGCTCGCCACTCGGCGACCTCCTCGTCGGTGAGGCCGAGCCGTGAGACCACCAGGGCGTACGACGAGGGGTACTTCTCGCGGACGTAGTCGACGATCTGGACGGCTTTCTCCAGGTTGAACCGGGCCATCACGTTCGTGAACAGGTTGTTGTTCACGACGGTGGTGTACTCGTCCGGCCCGGTGACCCCGTGGATGTGGAAGGTGCGCTCGCCGTTGTCGTGCCAGAAGCCCAGGTCGGCCCACATGCGCGCGGTCTCGACGACGACGTCGATGCCCTCGCGCACGGCGAACCCCTCGTCGCCCGAGACCCAGACGTACTTGGCGAGCGCGAAGGCGATGTCGGCGTCGATGTGCACCTGTGCGGTGCCGGCCGCGTAGTAGGCCGAGGCCTCCTCGCCGTTGATGGTGCGCCACGGGAACATCGCGCCGCGGTTGGCCATCTCGGCCGCCCGCTCGCGCGCGGCGGGCAGCATCCGGGTGCGGAAGTGCAGCACGTTGCGGGCCACGTCGGGGTCGGTGTAGCTGAGGAACGGGACGACGTAGACCTCGGTGTCCCAGAAGTAGTGCCCCTCGTAGCCCGAGCCGGTCACGCCCTTGGCCGGCACCCCCATCTGGTCGGAGCGGGCCGTCGCCTGCGCGAGCGAGAACAGGTTGAACCGGATCGCCTGCTGGGCCGCCGGGTCACCGTCGACCTGCACGTCGGCGCGCTCCCAGAAGCCGTCGAACCAGGCGCGCTGCTCCCGCTGGTAGTGCTCGACGCCGTGGCTGGCGGCGCGGGACAGCGTCCGCTCGCAGCGGTCGGTCAGCTCGCGCACGGGCACGCCGCGCGAGGTGTGGTAGGCCACCACCTTCTCCAGGCGCAGCGTCGAGCCCTCGGTGAGCTCGGCGCGCAGCACCAGCTTGGCCAGGTCGTCCTCGTGGCGCAGCAGCACGTCGTAGTCGGACTCGCACTCGACGCGGTGGTCGGCGCCGACGGCGAGGGTCATGCCGGAGCGGGCGCACCGGTAGCCGAGCATCAGCCGCTCTCCGGCGGCCTGCGACAGCTGCGGCAGCAGCACCCGGTCGGTGAACACCGAGCTGCGGCGCGGGTCGAAGCCCGACCCCATGGCCGCCGACGGCACGTGGTACTCGTCGCGGCCGTCCTGCCGGTTGAGCAGCTGGGAGGAGAGCACGATCGGCGCGTCGCCGGAGAGCATGGTGATCTCGAAGGTCATCATCGCCAGGTGGCGCTCGGTCATCGACACCATGCGGGTCGTGTTGATCCGCAGCCGCTTGCCGGCGGGAGTGCGCCATATCAGGCTGCGCCGCAGGATGCCGTCGCGGAAGTCCAGGCTGCGCTGGTAGTGCTCGAGGTCGGCGGTGGCGAGCAGCAGCGGCTCGTCGTCGACGTAGAGCTTGATCACCTTCGCGTCCGGGACGTTGACGATCGTCTGCCCGGTGCGGGCGAAGCCGAACGCGGCCTCGGCGTGCTGGATCGGCCAGGTCTCGTGGAAGCCGTTGATGAACGTGCCGTGGGTGTGGGAGTCGCGGCCCTCGTCGGGGTTGCCGCGCATGCCGAGGTAGCCGTTGGCGACCGAGAAGAGGGTCTCGGTGACGCCCAGGTCGTCGGTGCGCAGGTCCTCCTCGACCAGCCGCCAGGGGTCGAGCGGGAACCGGCCCCGGTCGATCGGGTCCGCGGGGATGCGGCGGCGCCTCACCGGACGGCCCCGGTCTCGGCCCCCGGCACCAGCACGGCCAGGTCGGCGACCACCGGGTCGGCCCCGGCCGCGCGCAGCGCGTCGCCCGCGCCCCGGTCGACGCCGATCACCAGCCCGAAGCCGCCGGCGACCCCGGCGCGGACGCCGGAGACGGCGTCCTCGAGCACCACGCTGAGCGCGGGCGTCGTGCCGAGCAGAGTCGCGGCGTGCACGAACGTGTCGGGCGCCGGCTTGCCGGGCAGCCCCTCCCGATGGGCGACCCGGCCGTCGACGACGGTCTCGAACCGGTCGGCCAGGCCGGCCGCGGCCAGCACCGCCGGGGCGTTCGCCGAGGAGGAGACCACCGCCAGCGGCAGCCCGAGGTCGCGCAGGTGGTCCAGCAGCGCCACCGAGCCGGGATAGGCGACCACCCCGTCGCGCTCCAGCACCACGTTGAACGCGTCGTTCTTGCGGTTGCCCAGGCCCCGCACCGTCACCTGGTCGGGCGCGTCGTCGCTGGTGCCCTCGGGCAGCTCGATCCCCCGTGAGACCAGGAAGTCGCGGACCCCGTCGTAGCGCGGCTTGCCGTCGACGTGGGCGAAGTAGTCGGCGTCGGTGTAGGGGGCGGTGTCGACCGCGGGGTCGGCCCCGTAGGCGCTGAGGAACTCGTTGAACATCTCCGCCCAGGCGCGCATGTGCACCTCGGCGGTCGGGGTCACGACGCCGTCGAGGTCGAACAGCACCGCCTCGAAGCGCGTCCAGTCCACCGGGCGGACCTCCGGGTGTCGGGTGTTCACACGTCCGAGGCTAGGGGAGCCGTGGTGGGCGCGTGGGACCTCTCCCGATCGCGGTGTGAGAGCCGCGCCACCGGCCGAGGCCGACGATGCTCAGTGCGCCAGCTTGAGGCCGATGATGCAGGCCACCAGCCCGGTCAGCAGCAGCACCCGGACCATGCTCACCGGCTCGGTGCCCGTCGCCATGCCCCAGGCGACGGTGAGCGAGGCGCCGATGCCCACCCACACGGCGTACGCGGTGCCGGTGGGGATCGCGCGCATCGCGTAGGCCAGGCCGCCCATGCTCAGCGTCAGCGCGACGGCGAACAGCACCGACGGCGCGAGCTTCGAGAACCCCTCGGACCTGCCAAGGGCGACCGCCCACACCGACTCCAGCACTCCCGACACCACCAGCACGAGCCACGCCACGATGACCTCCTGGTGGCCGTCTTGTCGCGTGCCGGGTACGGCTCCCTCGTCCGGTGAGCCGTGGGTGGCTCGGGGCCCGAGCCTACCTTCCTCGGGCGTCGTAGATGGACGGACACAACGCCGGCCAGCGGGTCCGCGCCAGGCGTGGACCCGCCGCTTGGTCGGGGCTTACGTCCGTCGATCTACGAGCGGACGCTCACGGTGAGCCGAGGCGCAGGGCGATGCCGCGGATGTGGTCCTCGCCGTCGAGGAACAGCGTCACGCCCCACCACTCCATGCAGGAGTCGGTGACGTCGCGCGGTGCGGTCAGGCTGAGGGCGCGCAGGCCCGCCAGCTCGGGGGGAGCCTCACCCTCGCCCGCTGGGCAGGTGCCGGCGACGCCGCGGGTCAGCTCGTAGTAGCCGCCGCTGGCCGCCACCACGTCGAGCGCGGAGAACGGGCCGCCGCGCTCGGCGTACGTCGTGTGGAGCTGCCAGGCGGACAGGTCGGTGCGTGCTGCCTCGTCGAGGTTGGTCCCGGCGAGCCCGTCCTCGATACCGGTCCACACGGCTCCGGGCGCGAACGGCGCACCGAGCGTCGGGTCGGCGGCGAACCGGTAGAAGGCGCGGGCCAGGGTGGCGTCCGGGCCGGTGACCGGGCCGAGGTCACCGTCGACGGGTTCGCACGGTCCGCGGAAGCGCGCCAGGTCGAGCGCGGCGGTGCGGATGCGCACCGTGGTGCCAGGCCGCAGCGGCGTCCCGGGGTCGGGGTGCTGGAACGCCACGGTCTCGGGGCGGGTGCCGCAGCGCACCGTGACCGGCCGGCCCCAGGCGGAGGAGAGGCCGAGGTCGTGCCTGGCCTCGATCCGGCCGAGAGCTCGGCCGGCCAACGTCTGGGGCATGCCGATCAGGTCGGGCATCAGCACCGGGTCGGCGCTCGGCGACGCCTCGGGGGACTCCGGGCTGCTGGCCGGGGTGCTGGTGGGTGCGCTGCTCTCGGGCTCTCCTGCGGACGGGGTGTCGGAGTCCGACGACCCGCACGAGGCGAGGAGCAGCAGCGTGCAGACGGTGGTGGCCCAGCGCAGTCGCATGGCCCTCATCTCCTTCTTCCCTCACCGGTGGGATGCGGGCCGAGGACCGTTGGTTGCCGGGGCGGGGAAGCAGCTCAGGACCGGAACAGTCTGAAGCTGAACCCCGGTGCGGCCTCGGCGCGCAGCCGCTCGAGGAGCGCGGTGCCGGCCTCCTGGTGGTCGGCCTCCGAGAAGTCGGCGTCCAGGGGCCGCCAGGCCTCCTGCCACGCGGCCAGCTCGGAGATCAGCTCGTCGGAGATGCCGAGCTCGGCGCGCAGCGCCGCCCGGTCCTGGATCATCGTCACCTTTCCCCGCCGCCTCCAGAGCGGGAAGTCGACGCCGTATTCGCACATCATCAGCACGCGGCGGGTCATCCACGCATGCTCGCACGTCGCCGCTGCTCGCGCCGCCGACATTCGTCGGGGTCGGTGATCAACCCCGCCCTGCCCGGCCCACATCCCGACCGCGCGCCCGCAGCGGCGTACCCCCACCACTAGGCTCAGCCCATGACCCAGCAGGACCCTTCGCAGCGTCCCCCGGCCGGTGCCGGACCCGACATCAAGCCCCGCTCCCGCGACGTCACCGACGGACTCGAGCGCGCGGCGGCCCGCGGCATGCTCCGGGCGGTAGGCATGGGTGACGACGACTTCGCCAAGCCGCAGATCGGCGTCGCGTCCAGCTGGAACGAGATCACCCCCTGCAACCTCTCGCTCGACCGGCTCGCGAAGGCGGTCAAGAACGGCGTGCACGCCGGAGGCGGCTACCCGCTGGAGTTCGGCACGATCTCCGTCTCCGACGGCATCTCGATGGGCCACGAGGGCATGCACTTCTCGCTGGTCTCCCGCGAGGTCATCGCCGACTCCGTCGAGACCGTGATGATGGCCGAGCGGCTCGACGGCTCGGTGCTGCTCGCCGGCTGCGACAAGTCGCTGCCCGGCATGCTGATGGCTGCGGCCCGCCTCGACCTCGCCAGCGTGTTCCTCTACGCCGGCTCCACGATGCCCGGCCAGGTCGACGGCCAGGACGTCACGATCATCGACGCCTTCGAGGCCGTCGGCGCCTGTCTCGCCGGCAAGATGAGCCGCGAGCAGGTCGACAAGATCGAGCGCAACATCTGCCCCGGCGAGGGCGCCTGCGGCGGCATGTACACCGCCAACACCATGGCCGCGGTCGCCGAGGCCCTCGGCATGTCGCTGCCCGGCTCCGCCGCCCCGCCCGCCGTCGACCGGCGCCGCGACGGCTTCGCGCACCGCTCCGGCGAGGCCGTCGTCGAGATGCTGCGTCGCGGCATCACCGCCCGGCAGATCATGACCAAGGAGGCCTTCGAGAACGCGATCACCGTGGTGATGGCGCTCGGCGGCTCCACCAACGCGGTGCTCCACCTGCTCGCGATCGCCCGCGAGGCCGAGGTCGACCTCACCCTCGCCGACTTCAACCGGATCGGCGAGAAGGTGCCCCACCTCGGCGACCTCAAGCCGTTCGGCCGCTACGTGATGAACGACGTCGACAAGATCGGCGGCATCCCCGTGGTGATGAAGGCGCTGCTCGACGCCGGCCTGATGCACGGCGACTGTCTCACCGTCACCGGCAAGACGATGGCCGAGAACCTCGAGGCGCTGGCCCCGCCGGCCCTCGACGACGACGTGATCCGCAACCTGGACCGGCCGATCCACGCCACCGGCGGCATCACGATCCTGCACGGCTCGCTCGCCCCCGAGGGGGCCGTGGTGAAGTCCGCCGGGTTCGACGAGTCGGTCTTCACCGGCACCGCCCGCGTCTTCGACGGCGAGCGCGCCGCCATGGACGCCCTCGAGCAGGGCCGGATCGTCGCGAACGACGTGGTCGTCATCCGCTACGAGGGCCCCAAGGGCGGTCCCGGCATGCGCGAGATGCTCGCGATCACCGGCGCCATCAAGGGCGCCGGGCTCGGCAAGGACGTCCTGCTGATCACCGACGGGCGGTTCTCCGGCGGCACCACCGGCCTCTGCGTCGGCCACATCGCCCCGGAGGCGGTCGACGCCGGCCCGATCGCGTTCGTCCGCGACGGCGACACGATCACCCTCGACGTGCTCAACCGCACCCTCGACGTCGAGATCGACGGGACGCCCGAGGAGTGGGAGGCCCGCAAGGCCGGCTGGCAGCCGAACCCGCCGAAGTACACCCGCGGCGTGCTCGGCAAGTACGCCAAGACCGTGCAGTCGGCCGCCCACGGCGCCGTCACCAGCTGACCCAGAACCCACGAGGGGCCCCGGCCGCCGGCCAGGGCCCCACGTCTTCTCGGGTTGTCTCCCACCGTCACTGGACGGCCACTCATGCCTGCAACATCGACGGGCTCAGCGGTCGCTTGACGGCATCCGAGGCAAAAGGTCGAGCAGACTGCTCAGCAGGCTCCTAGTACTTGAACCCGCCGACGAGTCGTTGCATCTCGGCGGCCATGCGGGCGAGCTCTCCGGCCGCTTGGCTGGTGGAGTTGGCGGCTGCGGTGGTGTCGCCGGTGGTGCGGGCGACGCCGGTGATGTTCTGGGCGATGTCGCCCGCGCCCAGGGCGGCCTCGTTGACGTTGCGGCTCATCTCGTTGGTGGTGGCGGTCTGCTCCTCGACGGCCGAGGCGATGGTGGTCTGGGCGTCGCTGATCTCGGCGATGATGGTGGAGATGTGGGCGATGGCCTGCACGGCGGCCTCGGTGTCGGTCTGGATGGCCTGGATGCGGGTGCTGATGTCCTCGGTGGCGCGGCTGGTCTCCTGGGCGAGCTCCTTGACCTCGTTGGCGACCACGGCGAAGCCCTTGCCTGCTTCGCCGGCGCGGGCGGCTTCGATGGTGGCGTTGAGGGCGAGGAGGTTGGTCTGTTCGGCGATGGAGGTGATGACCTTGACGACGTTGCCGACCTCGATGGAGGACTCGCCGAGTTTGGCGACGGTGGTGTTGGTGGACTCGGCGACTTCGACGGCTTGAGTGGCGACGCCGGCGGCGCTGGTGGCGTTGGTGGCGATCTCGCGGATGGAGGCGGACATCTCTTCGGTGCCGGCGGCGACGGTCTGGACGTTGCGGGAGACCTGTTCGGCGGCGGCGGAAACGAGCTCGGTCTGGGTGGCGGTCTCGCCTGCGGAGCCGGACATCTGGTTGGAGACCGCGGAGAGCTCTTCGGCGGCGGAGGCGAGGGATCCGGCGTTGTCGGCCATGTTGGTCATGGCTTCGGCGAGGCGGTCGCTGGCGGTGTTGAGGGCGGTGGCCATTTGGCCGACTTCGTCTTTGGAGTCGAGGTCGAGGTGTTGGGTGAGTTCGCCGGCGGCGAGTCCGCGTAGGGCGGTTGCGGTGGCCACGATGGGTCCGGCGATGCGGCGGGCGACCAGGAGCGACAGGCCGAGCGTGAGGAGCAGGCCCAGGCCCAGCACGACGTACGTCGTGGTGCGTGCGGCGGCGTAGGTGGAGCTGGCCTCCTCCACCGCGGCGTCCGCGGTCTCGCTGGCACTGACCTCCAGCGCGGTCAGTGACTCGTGCATCGCGACCGCGAGCGGCTTGACCACGTCGTTGCGCAGCTCGTAGAAGGCATCCATCTTCTTCGCCCGGGCCAGGTCGAGCAGCTCGCCGCTGACCAGCGTCTCGTACTGCGTCCAGCTGTCCCGGAAGTCGGCGAGGTGCTGCGCGTCCTGCGCAGAGAGGTCGTTGGAGCGCTCGAAGTCGTCGAGGGAGGCGTTGACCGCCTGGACGTCGGCCAGGTAGGCCTCGTGCTCCGGCCCCTCCTCCTCGGCCATCTCGTCGGCCAGGCCGTCGAGTCGCGTCTGCAGGAAGTTCTGGCGGATCAAGGCGGTCTCACGCACCGGGTCCAGGCCGTCGTGCTTGATCAGCTGGGCCTGGTCGGCCACGGACCCCATCTGGGTCACGGCGAGCTGGCCGACCGACGCCGCCAGCACCAGGCCGAGCGCCGCGACGGCGAGGACCTTCGTGCGCAGCCTGCGGTCGTCGAACCAGCGCACGGCGCGTCGCCCCTTCCGCGATGTGGTCGGTTCCGGCGGGGCAGGGGTGCTGACGGACATGCGTGGACTCCTCGACGCTTCGACGACCACCGGGCTGATGGTCTCGACGGGCGCCAGATCCGATGCCGCGGTCCGTGGGGGCTCGCGGCCCGGCCGAGACTGGCCTCTCCCTGGCTGACCCATCGACCCGCCTGGGGGTGTCATGACCCGGACCAGGTAAAATCTGCACGGCACCGAGGGGCCCCGGCCGTCCGGCCGCCGTCGATCCGCACCGGGCAGCCGGCGGGGCCGGCCACATCCGTGACCGTTACGGATCTAGGAACACCTAGGGTGTCCGCCATGACTCGGCAGGGGCAGGCGCGTCGCGGCCCGGGGATCCGGTGACCGGCGGAGGAAGGCCGGAGCCCCGGGGGCCGATCCTGTTCCTGCTGGCGCTGGTGCTGACCGGGCTGCTCGTGGTCGCCTGGGGTGCGGCGCACCCCGACGCGGTCCTCGGCGGGCAGCCCCGGGCGGGGGAGCCGGAGCCACGGACACCGGTGGGGATGGGCTGGACGCCGGGTCGACCCGATGCCGCCGCCGACCCCGAGGACGGGTCGGAGGAGACAGAGGAGTCGGCGGCTGAGGGCCCGGACCAGCCCGGCGACAGTCCCCAGTCGGAGGCCGACACCGACGCGGGCTCCGGCGAGCAGGCCGTCCTACCGCACGGTGGCCGCCGCATCTTCGCCGGCAACCGGTTCCTGGTGGCCTACTACGGCACGGCGCAGACCGGCGCGCTGGGAGTGCTCGGCGAGACCGAGCCCGAGCAGATGCAGCACCGGGTACGCCGCGCCGCCCGGCCGTTCCGCCGCCCCGGGCAGCCGGTGCAGATCGTCTACGAGCTGATCGTGACGATCGCCGACCGCACCCCGGGTCGCGACGGCGACTACAGCCACGACATCCCGCGCGCCGAGGTGCGCCGCTACGTCCGCGCCGCGCGGCGGCACGGCGCGTTGCTGCTGCTCGACCTGCAGCCGGGCCGCTCCGACTTCGCCACGGTCGCCCGGCGCTGGGCGTGGGCGCTGCGGGAGCCGCACGTCGGGCTGGCGCTCGACCCCGAGTGGCGGATGGGCCCCCGCTCGGTGCCGGCCTCGGTGATCGGCCACGTCCGGCCCGCCGAGGTCAACCGCACCTCGGCCTGGCTCTCGCGCCTGGTGCGCCGCCACGACCTGCCCGAGAAGCTGTTCGTGCTGCACCAGTTCCGCACCTCGATGCTGCCCCGCATCGAGCGCATCCGGGACCGGCCCGGGCTGGCGATGGTGCAGCACGCCGACGGCTTCGGCACCCGCCGGCAGAAGCTCGACACCTACCGGGTGATCGCCCGACCCGGTCGGTTCACGATGGGGTTGAAGCTCTTCTACGACGAGGACCGCAACCGGATGGGTCCCGCGGCCGTGCACGCGATCCGGCCGCGGGTGCGGTTCGTGAGCTACCAGTGACCGGCCGGTGACCCGGCAGGATGGCCGGGTGACCTCCACCGCTGCCACGCCCGCCACGCCCGCCGGGCTCGACGCCGCCGACCCGCTGGCGGCCTACCGCGACCGCTACGTCGGGTCGGAGACCCCGCTGGTCTACTTCGACGGCAACTCGCTGGGCCGGCCGCTGCGGGTCACTGCCGCCCGCCTCGCCGAGTTCGTCGACGAGGCGTGGGGCGGACGGCTGATCCGCGGCTGGGACGAGGAGTGGCTCGAACTGCCCACCCGGCTGGGCGACACGATCGGCCGGGTCTGCCTGGGGGCCGCACCGGGGCAGACGATCGTGGCCGACTCGACCACGGTGCTGCTCTACAAGCTGCTGCGCGCCGCCGTCGACGCCCGGCCCGAGGGCCGCACGATCGTGCTCGACCGCGACAACTTCCCGACCGACCGCTACGTCGCCCAGGGCGTCGCCCGCGAGTGCGGCCTGACGCTGCGCTGGGTCGAGGTCGACCCCGACGGCGGGGTCACCCCCGAAGCGCTCGCCGCCGCCCTCGACGACGAGCCCGCCGTCGTCCTGCTCAGCCACGTCGCCTACCGCTCGGCCTGGCTGGCCGACCTGCCCGCCCTCACTGCGATCGCCCACGACGCCGGCGCGCTGGTGCTGTGGGACCTGTGCCACTCGGCCGGGGTGGTGCCGACCGCCCTCGACGAGGCCGGCGTCGACCTCGCGGTCGGGTGCACCTACAAGTACCTCAACGGCGGTCCCGGGTCGCCGGCGTTCTGCTACGTCGCCGACCGCTGGCAGGAGGAGCTCGCCCAGCCGGTCACCGGCTGGATGGGCGCCGCCCTCCCCTTCGAGATGGGGCCCGACTTCCAGCCCGCGCAGGGCATCCGGAGGATGCTGTCGGGCACCCCGCCGGTGGTCGGCATTCTCGCGATGCGCGACCAGCTCGCGCTCCTCGAGGAGGTCGGCGTCGACGCGGTGCGCGCCAAGTCGGTCGCGTTGACCGAGCAGGCGATCGCCTGGGCCGAGGAGCTGCTGGGCGAGCACGGCGTCCGGCTGGCCTCCCCGCGCGACCCGGACCGTCGTGGCGGCCACCTCACCCTCGACCACCCCGACATGCGGGCGGTCACCGCCGCCCTGTGGGACCGCGACGTGATCCCCGACTTCCGGGCGCCGCAGGGCCTGCGCCTGGGGCTCTCGCCGCTGTCGACGTCGTACGACGAGCTCTGGCGCGGGCTGGAACTGGTTCGCGAGGAGCTGGCCCGGCTGGCACGGTAGACCCATGACCGTGCGCTTCCCCCGGCCCCTGACCCCCGGCGACCGGATCGGGGTCACCGCGCCCTCCAGCGGCGTCCAGACCCCTCTGCGGCCGCGGCTCGACTTCGCCGTCGGCTGGCTCCGTGAGCGCGGCTACGAGGTCGAGGTCGGCGAGTGCCTCGACGGCGACACCAGTCACGTCAGCGCCCCGGCCGACCAGCGGGCGGCCGAGCTGTCCCGGATGCTCTGCGACCCGCGGATCCGCGCGGTCGTGCCGCCCTGGGGCGGCGAGACCGCGATCGACCTGCTCGACCGGCTCGACTGGGACGCGCTCGCCGATGCCGAGCCCACCTGGCTGGTCGGCTTCAGCGACCTCACCACGCTGATGCTGCCGATCACGCTGCGCCTGGGCTGGGCCACCCTGCACGGCGCCAACCTGATGGACACCCCCTACACCGCGGTCGACGGGCTGGCGCACTGGACCGAGGTCGCCGCGGCCACGGGGCCGCTCACCCAGCGCGGGAGCGGCCGGTACCGCAGCAGCGGCTTCGACCGGTGGGAGGACGACCCGACGACGACCGGCTACACCCTCGACGCGGAGGGCACCTGGGAGGTCGTCGGCGGCGGGGGAGTCGACGTCTCCGGACGCCTCGTAGGCGGCTGCATCGAGACGATCTCGAACCTGACCGGCACGCCGTACGGCGATCTGCCCGGCTTCGGCCGCGAGCACGCCGACGAGGGGCTGATCGTCTACGTCGAGGCCTCCGACGACCCCGCGCTGGAGATCTGCCGCAACCTGCACGGCCTGCGGCTGGCCGGCTGGTTCGACGACGCCGACGCGATCCTGGTCGGGCGCACCCGGGCGCCCTCCTCGAGCCCCGCCACCGGCGAGTTCACCCAGCGCGACGCCGTCCTCGACGCGCTCGGGGGGCTCGACGTGCCGATCGTGCTCGACGTCGAGTGCGGTCACGTGCCGCCCTACCTGCCGCTGGTCAACGGCGCCCCGGCCCGGGTGGTCGTCGACGACCGGCGGCGGGAGATCACCCAGACCCTCGGCTGAGCCCGAGCCTGAGCCCGGGCCTGGCCAGGCATACGCGTAGTACGCCGGCACCCGGGGGACCAGAGGACCATGAGCACCCACGAGGACCAGGGCGTCGCCTTCCCGCGCACGGCCGACGGACAGCGCAGCACCTCCGCGCTCGGGCGGGCGGTGGTCGCCGACGCCCTGCGCCTCGTCGACGCCGCCGGTGCCCTCGCCGCCGAGCAGGAGACGACGTGGCGGACCGGCTACCTACCGCACTTCCGCCGGCTGGTGGTCGCCGGCCTGGCCTCCCCGGAGGCCGCCCACCGGATCGCCCGGAGCGGGCTGGCGTCGCTGCACGAGCGGATGCGCGTCGTCGACCGCCCGGGTGGCGACGAGCAGGCCGACTCGCCGCTGAGCGACTGGTTCGACGACCCCCGGCCCGATGGCGCGCAGCAGGTGCCGGTCACCGCGCAGGTCGGCGGCGACGCCGAGCCGGAGACCGAGCTGTCGCTGCCCTACCGAGGCCGTCGGCTGCGCGGCGACGACCTGCTGCGCCGGCTGGACCAGTGGGCCGACGCGGGGATCCTCGAGCCGTCCGCCGCCGAGGCGGTGCGCACGGTCGCCGCCAACCCCCGGTGGCTGCGGGTGGAGGGCAGCACCGTCGCGGTGCTCGGGGCCGGCGCCGAGATGGGTCCGCTGCAGGCCCTGCTGCGCTGGGGCGCCACGGTGGCGGCCGTCGACCTGCCGTCGCCGCCGGTCTGGGAGAGGGTGCTCGGCCACGCCCAGCGAGGCGCCGGCACGCTGCTGGCGCCGGTGCGCGACCCGGACGCCGAGCTCACCCGCGCCGCCGGCGTCGACCTGGTCGGCGCCGCGCCCCCGGTCGCCGAGTGGCTCTCCGCGCTGCCCGGCCGTCCGGTGCTCGGCAACTACGTCTACGCCGACGGTGCGAAGAACCTGCTGGTCTCCACCGCCGTCGACGCGCTCACCCTCCGCGTGCAGCGGGCCCGGCCGGAGACCGCGCTGGCGTTCCTGGCCACCCCGACCGACGTGTTCGTGGTGCCGGGCGACGCGGTCGCGCACGCGAGCACGGCCTACGCGGAGCGCTCCCGGGCGGGTCGCCTGCTCGGCCGGCCGCTGCGCACGGTCTCCGGCGGCCGGCTGCTCCAACGCCACTACCTGGCGGGCGCCGACCCCGGGGTCACCGATGCGCTGGTGCCCCAGCAGGGGCCCAACTACGCGCTCGCCAAGCGGGTCCAGCGCTGGCGGGCCGTGGTGGCGCGTGCCGACGGCGGCACCGTGTCGATGAACGTGGCGCCGCCCACGCGCACCCGCTCGGTGGTGAAGAACCGGGCCCTGGCCGCGGCGTACGCCGGCGCCCACCGGTTCGGGGTCGAGGTCTTCGAGCCGGCCACCTCCAACGTGCTGATGGCGGCGCTCCTCGTGCACGACCTCCACACCGACGGCGGTCCCCGGCACGACCACCCCTGGCAGGACGAGGCGTACGCCGCGGTGCACGGCGGCCTGTGGCGCACGGCGTACGCGCCACGCAGCGCGCTCGGCCTGGCGGCCCTGCTCGGTGTGGGCGCCGCCCGCGGCTGAGGGGTTCCGGCTGTCGGTGGCGCGTGCCAAGGTGGCCGGCATGGAGCAGCGAGTCAGCCTGGTGACGCTGGCGGTCCGCGACGTCGCGGCCAGCCGGGCCTTCTACCTCGACGGCCTCGGGTGGCGCGCCCACGTCGACGTCCCCGGCGAGGTGGTGATGGTGCAGGTCGGCGAGCACCTGCTGCTCTCGTTGTGGAGCGAGGCCGGCTTCGAGGCCGAGGTCGGCCCGGTGCGGCGCGGGGAGGGCCTGGCCCCGGTCACGCTGGCGCACAACGTCGGCTCCCGCGAGGAGGTCGACGCGGTGCTCGCCACCGCGCGTGCCGCCGGTGCGAGCCCGGTCAGTGGGGCGGTCGATCGCGAGTGGGGCGGCTACTCCGGCTACTTCGCCGACCCCGACGGCTTCCGCTGGGAGGTCGCCTGGGCGCCCGGCCCGGTCGGCGACCTGGTGGTCCCGTGATCGCGCCGGAGGACCGCGAGCGGCTCGGCGCGCAGGAGGTCGAGCAGGCCGCCGGTGCCGACTGGCGGGTGGTGCTCGGCCGGCTGCACGCGAGGTTCCGCACCGGCGACTTCGCCACCGGCGTGCGGCTGCTCGACGCCGTGGCGGCGGCCGCCGAGGAGCACGACCACCACCCCGACCTCGACCTGCGCTACACCTCCCTCGAGGTGCGGCTGCGCTCCCACGACGTGGCCGGGCTGACCCGGCGCGACGTCCGGCTGGCCACCCGCATCAGCGAGTTGGCCGGCGAGCTGGGGGTGAGGGCCGACCCGGCGGCGCCGGTGTGCCTGGAGATCGCCCTCGACACCGCCGACGAGGCCGCGGTGCGGCCGTTCTGGCGTGCGGTCTACGGCCCCGACGCGGTCGTGTCCGACGGCGAGGTGAGCGATCCGGCGGGCCGCCTGCCCACCCTGTGGTTCCGGGGCACCACCGCCCACGACGAGCCCCGGCAGCGCTTCCACCTCGACGTGTGGGTCCCCGCCGACCAGGCCGAGGCCCGGGTCGCGGCGGTCCTGGCCGCCGGCGGGCGGCTGGTCAGCGACGACGAGGCGCCGAGCTTCTGGGTGCTCGCCGACCCCGAGGGCAACAAGGCGTGCGTGTGCACCTGGCAGGAGCGCGAGAGGGGCTGAGGTCCGCCACGATATGGGACGCGCATCCCGCATCGTGGGACGCGTGCCAAACTCGCTGACGGGAGCGGAACCGGGCGACTACCCTCGTCGCATGCGCCGAGACATCCTTGTACGCACGCGACGCGTAGGCTGACCACACCTCAGCCAGCGCGTCACCCCTCGTTGCCCATGTTGGCCGGGGGGCTTTTTTGTGGGCGCAGGCCGGTCCGCCGCGACGCGCCCAGCACCATCCCGACGCCCACTCGAGCGCCGGACCAACGGAACCGATGAGGAAAGCAAGGCAGATGAGCGAGCAGGTCACGGGCGCACAGAGCCTGATCCAGTCGCTGGAAGCAGCGGGGGCCGAGAACATCTTCGGCATTCCGGGAGGCGCGATCCTCCCGGCCTACGACCCGCTCATGGATTCCTCGATCCGCCACATCCTGGTACGCCACGAGCAGGGCGCCGGCCACGCCGCGCAGGGGTACGCCGCGGCGTCGGGCAAGGTGGGCGTCTGCATGGCGACCTCCGGCCCCGGCGCGACCAACCTGGTCACCCCGCTCGCCGACGCCCACATGGACTCGGTGCCGATGGTCGCGATCACCGGGCAGGTCGGCGCCACCCTGATCGGCACCGACGCCTTCCAGGAGGCCGACATCCGCGGCATCACGATGCCGATCACCAAGCACAACTTCCTGGTCAAGGATCCCGCCGAGATCCCGCGCACGATCGCGGAGGCGTTCCACATCGCGGCGACCGGCCGGCCCGGCCCGGTGCTGGTCGACGTGGCGAAGTCCGCGCTCCAGTCGATGACGACCTACACCTGGCCGACCGAGCTGCAGCTGCCCGGCTACCGCCCGGTGACGCGGCCGCACTCCAAGCAGATCCGCGAGGCGGCCCGGCTGATCCTGGCCGCGCGGCGTCCGGTCCTCTACGTCGGCGGCGGCGTGGTCCGGGCGCGGGCCGCGCGGGAGCTGCGGGTGCTGGCCGAGCTGACCGGGATGCCGGTGGTGACCACGCTGATGGCGCGCGGTGCGTTCCCCGACAGCCACGCCCAGCACCTCGGCATGCCCGGCATGCACGGCACCGTCGCCGCGGTCGCGGGCCTGCAGAAGTCCGACCTGATCATCAGCCTCGGTGCCCGCTTCGACGACCGGGTCACCGGCAACCTCGACTCGTTCGCGCCCGGTGCGCTGGTCATCCACGCCGACATCGACCCCGCCGAGATCGGCAAGAACCGGCACGCCGACGTGCCGATCGTGGGCGACTGCCGCGAGGTGATCAGTGACCTGGTCGTGGCGCTGAAGGCCGAGGCCGACGCCGGCCACACCGGCGACTACGAGGCCTGGGTGGAGTTCCTGGCCGGGGTGAAGAAGAAGTACGCCCTCGGCTACGACCAGCCCAGCGACGGCACCCTCGCCCCGCAGTACGTCCTCGAGCGGCTCGGCCAGATCGCGGGCCCGGAGGCGATCTACGCCGCCGGTGTCGGGCAGCACCAGATGTGGGCGGCGCAGTTCATCGGCTACGAGCAGCCCAACCACTGGCTGAACTCCGGTGGCCTCGGCACCATGGGCTACTCGGTGCCGGCCGCGATGGGCGCCAAGGTGGCCTGTCCCGACTCCACGGTGTGGGCGATCGACGGCGACGGCTGCTTCCAGATGACCAACCAGGAGCTGGCCACCTGCGCGATCAACGACATCCCGATCAAGGTCGCGATCATCAACAACGAGTCGCTCGGCATGGTGCGGCAGTGGCAGACGCTCTTCTACAACGAGCGCTACTCCAACACCGACCTGCACTCCAAGCGGATCCCCGACTTCGTCAAGCTCGCCGAGGCCTACGGCTGCGTGGGCCTGGCGTGCGAGAGCCCCGAGGCGGTCGACGCGACGATCGAGAAGGCGATGGAGATCGACGACGCTCCGGTCGTGGTCGACTTCCGGGTGCACCGCGACGCGATGGTCTGGCCGATGGTCGCCGCCGGCACCAGCAACGACGACATCAAGTACGCCCGAGACCTCGCCCCCAAGTACGAGGTCGAGGACGACTGGGAGGTCCGGAACGCATGAGCAAGCACACCCTGTCGGTCCTGGTCGAGAACAAGCCCGGCGTCCTGACCCGGATCGCCGCGCTGTTCAGCCGCCGTGGCTTCAACATCGACTCGCTGGCCGTCGGCCCGACCGAGCACTCCGAGATCTCGCGGATGACCATCGTCGTCGACGTCGAGGGCACCCCGCTGGAGCAGGTCACCAAGCAGCTGAACAAGCTGGTCGAGGTGATCAAGATCGTCGAGCTCGACCACAGTGCCTCGGTGCAGCGCGAGCTGATGCTGGTCAAGGTCGCCGCCCCGGTCGATGCCCGCGGGCAGGTGCTCGACGCCGTCCAGCTGTTCCGGGCGAAGGTGGTCGACATCGCGCCCGACGCCGTCACCATCCAGATCGTCGGCAACGCCGACAAGCTCGCCGACTTCCTGCGCGTGCTGGAGCCGTTCGGCATCCGCGAGCTCGTGCAGTCCGGCATGGTGGCCATCGGCCGCGGCTCCCGGTCGATCTCCGAGCGCAGCCTGCGCCCGGTGGCGATCCCGGCCCCGCCGCCGGCCGCCCGCTCCGTGGTCTGACCCAACCCCCAGCTCCACCCGAGAAACGAACCCAAGAAGGAGAAGCCTCCGTGGCTGAGATGTTCTACGACGACGACGCAGACCTGTCCCTGATCCAGGGCAAGAACGTCGCTGTGATCGGCTACGGCAGCCAGGGCCACGCCCACGCGCTGTCGCTGCGTGACTCGGGCGTCGACGTCCGCGTCGGCCTGCAGCCGGGCTCGAAGAGCCGGGCCAAGGCCGAGGCGGAGGGCCTGCGGGTGCTGACGCCGGCGGAGGCGGCCGAGGAGGCCGACGTCATCGTGATCCTGGCGCCGGACCAGCACCAGCGCAAGCTCTACGCCGAGGAGATCGAGCCCAACCTGGCCGAGGGCGACACCCTGGTCTTCGGCCACGGCTTCAACATCCGGTTCGGCTACATCACCCCGCCCGAGGGCGTCGACGTGTTCATGGTCGCCCCGAAGGGCCCCGGCCACCTGGTCCGCCGCGAGTACGTCGACGGGCGCGGCGTGCCGGTGCTGGTCGCGGTCGAGAAGGACGCCTCCGGCAACGCCTGGCCGCTCGCGCTGTCCTACGCCAAGGGCATCGGCGGCCTGCGCGCCGGCGGCATCAAGACCACGTTCACCGAGGAGACCGAGACCGACCTGTTCGGCGAGCAGGCCGTGCTCTGCGGCGGCGCCTCGCAGCTGGTGATGTACGGCTTCGAGACCCTCATCGAGGCCGGCTACCAGCCCGAGGTGGCCTACTTCGAGTGCCTGCACGAGCTGAAGCTGATCGTCGACCTGATGTACGAGGGCGGCATCGCCAAGCAGCGCTGGTCGGTCTCCGACACCGCCGAGTACGGCGACTACATCTCCGGCCCCCGGGTCATCGACGAGCGGGTCAAGGAGAACATGAAGGCGGTGCTGGAGGACATCAAGAACGGTGCCTTCGCCAAGCGCTTCATCGACGACCAGGACGCCGGCAGCCCGGAGTTCACGAGGTTCCGCGAGCAGGCCGAGCAGCACCCGATCGAGAAGACCGGCCGCGAGCTGCGCAAGCTGATGGCCTGGGTGAAGAGCCACGACTCCGACTACGTCGAGGGCTCCTCCGCACGCTGAGGAGTGAGCCGGAGGTACGCCGAGCGCTAGCGAGGTGTGCTGGAGGCGAGCCCCGCAGAGCGTGCGGACAGCAGGCATCGCACGCTGAGCGCTTCGGCAGATCTCAGAACGTCGAGTCGGCGCCAGTGCTGAGCACTGGCGCCGACTCGACGCGATTTCAGCGGCAGTAGCGCCGACCCGGCGTCACTTCACCTCGGAGCGCAGCAGCAGGGCCAGGCCGATCCCGAGGGGCGCGATCAGCCACAGGCCGCCCGAGACCGCCAGGTTCGCCCACTGCTCGCTGGTGAAGCCGCCCTCGAACAGCATGTTCTGGTTGTAGTTGAAGTCGACCCAGGGGCGCAGGTCGGCGAACCAGGACTGGGCGGCGGCGAGCAGCTGCGAGAGCGGGGGCTCCACGAGCGAGTACACGAAGTACGCCACGATCGCGCCGGCGGAGTTGCGCACCAGCACCCCGAGCATGAAGCCCATCAGCATGCCGAGGGTGTTCGCGCCGACGATGTAGCCGAAGTCGTCCAGGCCCATGTCCCAGACCAGGTCGGTGCCGGCCATGGCCGTGCCGACGAGGTTGCCGACCGCGCCGATGGCGAAGGCCAGCGCCATGGAGGCCACCGCGGTGCCGAGCACGACGATCGCCTTGGCGGAGACGACCCGGCCGCGGTGGGGGACGAGCGTGAACGTGGTCAGGCCGCTGCGCTGGCTCCACTCGGACGTCACCGACAAGATCGCGATCATCGGCAGGATCACGGCCATCGGGAAGCCGATCGCCGCCCCGAACGTCGCGAACGTCAGGTCGTCCTGAGGGGCCCACAAGATGACGGCCCCGGTGGCCAGGGTCGCGGTGATCGCGATGCTGGCGAGCAGCCAGAACCCCGACCGGGTGTCGAACATCTTGCGCAGCTCGACCAGGAGCAGCCGGCCGGTGGGGATCGGCGCGGGTGCCGGGCGGTTCCGCGCTCGGGGGGCGCGAGTGGGGGTGGTGCCGGCCGTGGTGCTGGCCGGGGTGGTCGTCGTGCTCATGCTGCGGCTCCTTCGCGCTGGGTCTCGGCGGTGAGCTCGAGGAACATCTCCTCCAGGCCGGCGCCGTCGGCCGACCGCAGCTCGATGAGGGGGCAGCCGGCCGCGTGGGCGATGTGGCCCACGCGGGCGGGCTCGGCGTCGGTGCGCAGGGCCCCGTCGGTGGTGAGGGTGCTGGCCACCCCGGCCATGGTCAGCGCGCGGGCCAGTCGTTGGTGGTCCTCGGCGCGGACCACGGTGCCGGCGGCGGCGAGCAGTTCGGCCTTGGTGCCCTGGGCGACGATCCTGCCCTGCCCGATCACGACCAGGTCGTCGGCGACGACCTCGATCTCGTGCAGCAGGTGCGAGGAGAGCAGGACGGTCCCGCCCTGGTCGGCGTAGCCGCGCAGCAGGTCGCGCATCCACCGGATGCCGGCGGGGTCGAGACCGTTGGCGGGCTCGTCGAGCACCAGCACCTCGGGGTCGCCGATCAGCGCGGTGGCGATGCCGAGCCGCTGGCGCATGCCCAGCGAGTAGTGGCGGACCCGGCGGTCCGCCTCGGCCTCGGTGAGGCTGACCAGGTCGAGCAGTTCGCCGACCCGGGTGCGGGGGAGGCCCATCGTCTGGGCGGCGACGCCGAGGATCTCGCGGCCGGTGCGGCCGGCGTGCTGGGCGGAGGCGTCGAGCAGGACCCCGACCTCGAGGCCGGGGTTGGGCAGCTCGGCGAAGCGGCGGCCGTCGAAGGTGGCGTCGCCGGAGGTCGGCGGGGTGAGGCCGACCATGATCCGCATCGTGGTGGACTTGCCCGCGCCGTTGGGACCGAGGAAGCCGGTGACCCGGCCGGGGTGTGCGGTGAAGCTGACGTCGTCGACGGCCTTGACGCCGCCGTACCTCTTGGTGAGCGACTCGACTGTGATCATGACCTGAACCTCTCGCGAGGAGGCCGGTCCGCACATCGGGGAGACCGCTGGTCGCGACCACGAGCCGACCCTGAGACGGGTCGGGGGTGGGCTCGGGGTCGGGCGTCATCCGATCGACCTACGATGGGGCGGCGAACGGAAAGGGGCCGTGCGGCACGACTGGCGCCATAGGATGGGTTCGGCCGGAGAAGTCCGCCGGAGAAGAGGGGGCAGATGGAGGTCTTCACCAAGCCGAGCATCTTCGACCCGGTCGTCGTGCAACGGATCATGGACGCCGGCGCACTTCTTCAGGTGCGGCGCTCGGCGTTGGCCGCCGCGCTGGACGCCGGGCAGCAGCCGGGCGCCGAAGTCGTCGCGCGCGGGCTGCGAGAGATCAACCAGTGGTTGGCCGCCCAACTCTTCACCTGGCGAGAGCTGCTCTCGGTGCGACTCACCAGCACCGCGGACGCGCTGCGCTACAGCGTGCCGAACAACCGGAAGTTCGTCGCCGGTGGTGGTCGCATGGTCAGCCTCCTCGACTACTACCGAACCGAGCCGATGGTCAGGCTGTTGCTCGGCGGTGAGCAGTACGGCGAGTACCTCTTCTGCTACGCCACGGTGCAGATGAAGATCGTCGATCGACAGCTCGTGCTGCTCGAGGGCCCCGTCCAGGACGGCGAGCCCACGCTGATGGCGGTCAGCGACCCGGGCTGCGTCGCCGCCGCCTCGGCGTACTGGCGGACGTTGATGGCCTCGGCGTTCCCGTGCACGGACGCCCGCTCGGACCTGGGAGAGCTCACCCCTCGGCAGCGCCAGATCGTCGCGCTGCTGGCCGGCGACGCCAGCGACGAGCAGATCGCCAAGGCACTGGGGATCTCCGTGCGCACAGTGCGCTACGACGTCGCCCACCTGCTCGACCGCCTCGACGCACGGTCCCGCTTCGCGGCCGGTGTCCGGATCGGCGAGTTGCGGGGGACGACGGACTACACGTGGTCCACGGTGCCCGCGCCGGAGGCTGCCGATCATCAGCAGCCTCCGGCGTCCCCCCGGATCGGTTCGGGCGACTGACGGCTCGCACGACCCCGAGGTGGCGCTACCCGGCTGGGCTTCGCCCTGCATGGTGCGGGCAGGCCCGACCATGGCTAGACCCATCCCACCTCACGCGCGCGCCGCCCGCAATCGCCTTGCAGGCTCCTGCAACCAGCCCGCCGGCGCCGGGAACACCGGGTGGTCAGGCCGTGTTGTGGCCGGCATGCGCATCGAGATCTGGTCCGACGTCGTGTGTCCCTGGTGCTACATCGGCAAGCGGCGACTTGAGGCGGCGCTGGCCGGCTTCGCGCACCGGGACCAGGTCGAGGTCGTCTACCGCTCGTTCGAGCTCGACCCGTCGGCGCCCCGGCACGGCGACGAGCCGACCCTGGCGACGCTGGCCCGCAAGTACGGCCGCTCCGAGACCGAGATGCGGCAGATGATGCAGCACGTGGTCGACACCGCGGCCGGCGAGGGGCTGGAGTTCCGGCTCTTCGACAACGTGCACACCAACACCGTCGACGCCCACCGACTGCTCCACCTCGCCTTGGATGCCGGCGGGCCGGCCCTCCAGCGCGAGCTGAAGGAGGCGCTGCTCGCGGCCTACTTCGTGCGCGCCGAGAACGTCGGCGACCACGAGGTGCTGGCGCGCGTGGCGGTGGACGCCGGGCTCGACCCGGCCCGGGTGGCCGCCGTGCTGAGCGATGGGGAGTACACCGAGCAGGTCCGCGCCGACGTCGACCAGGCTCGCGCGTACGGCGCCACCGGCGTTCCGTTCTTCGTCGTCGACGGGCGGTTCGGTGTCTCCGGTGCCCAGCCGACCGAGGTGTTCACCCAGGTCCTCGAGCAGGCCTGGTCCGCGGCGCACCCGGTGCTGCAGGGGCTCGGGGGAGACGCCGAGGCCTGCGGCCCCGACGGCTGCGCGATCTGAGCCGAGTCACGCGCCCCCCGGCGACGCGTCGAGGTCGAGCACCCGCACCACGCCGACGTCGTCGAGGAACGCTTCGTCGTGGCTGGCGACGACCAGCGCCCCCCGGTAGTCCGACAGCGCGGAGACCAGCGCGTCGTACGAGGCGAAGTCGAGGTTGTTGGTCGGCTCGTCGAGCAGCAGCAACTGCGGTGCCGGGTCGGCCAGCAGCAGCGCGGCCAGCGTGGCCCGGAACCGCTCACCACCCGAGAGCGCCGCGACCGGACGGTCCGCCGCGGCGCCTCGGAACAGGAACCGGGCGAGCCGGGCGCGCACCAGGTTGCGATCGGCGTGCGGTGCCCGGGAGGCGACGTTCTCCGCGATGCTGAGCCGGTCGTCGAGCAGGTCCAGCCGTTGGGGAAGCAGCGCGACGGGCACGGCCACGTCCACGGTCCCGGCGGCCGGTGCGACCCGCCCCGCGAGGGTGTGCAGCAGGGTGCTCTTGCCCGATCCGTTGCGGCCCACGACCGCGATCCGCTCCGGCCCCGACACCTCGAGCTCCAGGTGGCGGCCGGTCCGCAGCACCAGTTGCCGGGTGGTCAGCACCACCCGGCCGCGGGGCACCTCGGTGCCGGGCAGGTCGACCCTGATCTCGCGGTCCTCGCGTAGCCGGGCGGCCGCGGTGACGAGCCGGTCGCGCGCGTCCTCCACCCGGTCCTGCTGGGTGCTGCGCAGCTTGGCGGCCGACGCCTGGGCGCGCTGCCGCTTGAAGTGGATGGCGGCCTTCCCGAGGCCGGTGGTGGCCTCGGCCTTGCGGGCGACCCTGCGCCGCTGGGCCAGCACCCGCTCCGCCTCGACCCGATCGGCCTGCTGACGTCGCAGCTCGGCCCGAGCCGTGGTGACCGCCTGTGCCGCTGCCTGCTGCTCGGCCTCGACCTGGGCGGCGTACGCCGAGTAGCCGCCGCCGTACCAGCGCACGGCCCCGTCTCGCAGGTCGCCGATCCGGTCGACCCGTTCGAGCAGGTCACGGTCGTGGCTGACCACCAACAGCGTGCGTGGCCAACCGGAGACGATCTCGTAGAGCCGCTCGCGGGCCGCGGCGTCGAGGTTGTTGGTCGGCTCGTCGAGCAGCAGCACGTCGGGGCGGCGCAGCAGGAGGCGGGCCAGGCCCAGCTGCACCACCTCGCCGCCGGACAGCTCGCCGAGCCGCCGGTCGAGGACGCCGCTCGGCAGCCCGAGCCGGGCCAGCTCGGCCACGGTCCGCTCCCGGATGTCCCAGGCGTCGCCGACGGTGTCGAAGTCGTGCGGGTCGACCGAACCGCCCTCGATCGCCCCGATGGCGCGCAACACCGCGGCGACGCCGAGGAACCGCGGGACCGACTGGGCCGCGTCGTGGGTGAGGTCCTGCGGCAGGTAGCCCACCTCGCCGCTGACCCGGACCTGCCCGGAGGTCGGGCGCAGCTCGCCCGCGAGCAGTCGCAGCAGGGTGGACTTGCCGGACCCGTTGACGCCGACCATCCCCGAACGGCCGGGGCCGAGGACCAGGTCGAGACCGTCGAGGGCGGTGCTGCCGTCGGGCCAGCGGAACGTGAGCGACGAGCAGGCGAGGACAGGGGAGGGTGCAGCCATGGAAGCTCCTGGGTGGACGCAGCGGGGTCGCGAGCCGCAGGGGCTCGAGCGACGAGGGCCGGAGGCGTCAGAGGAGCAAGGGACCACCAGTGGGTCGGCGATGGGACGTCGCCCACGCTAGACCGCGACGGGGCCGGGACGCGACCGCTTTTCGCGCGGTGCTCGGGTAGGGTGGAGGCCGGCACAGCGTCGTGCTCGACACCGCCCCGCCGGCTCCCGGCGCCGCGGCAGAACCGCGATGACTCGACGACTCGGCGAGGACGATCGCGACGACCACCCGCGAGGACCCGCTGTGACCCACCCCGCCGACAGGCCGGACGACCGGTCGTCCAGGCACCCCGTCGTGCTGATCGCCGAAGAGCTCAGCCCCGCCACGGTCGCCGCGCTCGGGCCGGACTTCGAGGTCCGGCACTGCGACGGCACCGACCGGGCGGCCCTGCTGGCGGCCCTGCCGGACGCGGACGCCCTCCTGGTCCGTTCGGCGACGAAGGTCGACGCCGAGGTGCTCGCCACCGGCGCCCGGCTGCGGGTGGTCGCGCGCGCCGGCGTGGGCCTGGACAACGTCGACGTGCGGACCGCGACGCACGCCGGCGTGATGGTGGTCAACGCGCCGACCTCCAACATCGTCTCGGCCGCCGAGCTCGCGGTGGCACTGATGCTCGCGGCCGCACGGCACGTCTCCCCGGCCCACCACGCGCTGCGCCAGGGCGAGTGGCGGCGATCGCGCTACACCGGCACCGAGCTGTACGAGAAGACCGTCGGCATCGTCGGGCTCGGCCGGATCGGCGTGCTGGTCGCCCAGCGGCTCTCCGCGTTCGGCATGAAGGTGATCGCCTACGACCCCTACGTGCAGGCCGGCCGGGCCGCGCAGATGGGCGTCCGCCTGGTCGACCTCGACACGCTGCTCGCCGACTCCGACTTCATGTCGGTGCACCTGCCGAAGACGCCCGAGACCGTTGGCCTGATCGGCCACGACGAGCTGCACCGGGTCAAGCCCACCCTGGTGCTGGTCAACGCCGCCCGGGGCGGCATCGTCGACGAGGTGGCGCTGTACGCCGCGCTCAAGGAGGGCCGGGTGGCCGCCGCCGGGCTCGACGTCTTCGCCACCGAGCCGTGCACCGACAGCCCTCTGTTCGAGCTCGAGAACGTGGTCGCCACCCCGCACCTGGGAGCCTCGACCGCCGAGGCGCAGGAGAAGGCCGGCCTCGCGGTCGCCCGCTCGGTGCGGTTGGCCCTGGCCGGCGAGCTGGTGCCGGACGCGGTGAACGTGCAGGGCGGCGTGATCGCCGAGGACGTCCGTCCCGGCATCCCGCTCACCGAGAAGCTGGGCCGGGTCTTCACCGGCCTGGCGGCCGAGGTGGCGCAGTCCATCGACGTCGAGGTGCGCGGCGAGCTCGCCGACTACGACGTCAAGGTGCTCGAGCTGGCCGCGCTCAAGGGCGTGTTCACCGACATCGTCGAGGACCAGGTCTCCTACGTGAACGCCCCGCTGCTCGCCGCCGAGCGCGGCACCGCGGTCCGGCTGGTCGTCGACCCCGACAGCCCCGACCACCGCAGCCTGATCACGCTGCGCGGCACCCTCGCCGACGGCTCCCAGGTCTCGGTCAGCGGCACCCTGATCGGCATGAACCAGCGGGAGCGCCTGGTCGAGGTCAACGGCTTCGACGTCGAGCTCGAGCCCACCGAGCACCTCGCCTTCCTGGCCTACGCCGACCGGCCGCGCATCGTCGGCACCGTCGGGGTGATCCTGGGCGACGCGGGCGTCAACATCGCCGGCATGCAGGTGGCCCGCGACGCCAAGGGCGGCCGGGCGCTGGCCGCGTTGTCGGTCGACTCGGCGATCCCCCCCGACACGCTGCACGAGATCCAGCAGGCCATCGAGGCCGAGCTGGTGCGCGCCGTCGACCTGGTCTGACGACTCAGGCGACCATCACCCGGCCGGGCCGCCCGCCCGGAGTCGTGTCCGCCCGGCCCCGAACCTCCTCCCAAGCCGTGGCGACGCGACGGACGGCCTCCTCGAGCTCGTCACCGGGACGTGTCCACGGCAGCCGGAGGAAGCGGTCGAATCCTCCCTCCGGTGCGAAGACCGGCCCCGGGGCGACGGTGACACCACCGCGCTCCGCGGCCGCCGCCACGGCGCTCGCCGCCGCCTCGGGCAGCTCGCACCACAGCACCAACCCGCCCGAGGGCACCCGGAACCGCCAGTCGGGCAGGTGCTCGGTGAGGGCGGCGACCAGCCGGTCACGCTGCCCGCGCAGCCGGCTGCGGTGGTGCTCGAGCACCGCTCCCGGGTCGTCGAGGAGCCGGGCGGCGACCAACTGCTCGAGCACCGGCACGCCCAGGTCCAGGCCGAGCCGGGCCGAGGTGAGCCGGTCCACCAGATGGTGGGGCGCCCGGATCCAGCCGACCCGGAGGCCGCCCCAGAAGCCCTTGCTCATGCTGCCCACCTGAGCGCGTGCGGGGCATAGGCGGCGAAGGGCCGCGGCATCGGGCCTGCGTCGAGGCCCAGCCATTGGTGCGCCTCGTCGACCACCGGGAGCGTCCCGGCGGCCGCCAGGTGGGCGGCGTACGCGGCACGCTCGGCCTCGGTCATCAGGTGGCCGGTGGGGTTCTGGAACTCCGGGACCAGGTAGACCAGGTCGGCGCCGGCCTGCCGCACGGCGGCGCCGACGGCGTCGAGGTCCCAGCCGTCGGGGTCGACGGGCACCGAGCCCAGTCGCAGGCCGACCTGGCGCAGCGACTGCGCGGGGTTCGGGTAGCTGGGCGACTCGACCAGGGCGCGGGCCCCCGGGGCGGCCAGAGCCCGGCCGACGATCGCCACCGCCGACAGGGCCCCGGGGGTGACCACGACCTGGCCGGGCTCGGTGGGCAGGCCCCGCTCGGCGTAGCTGCGCGCGACGGCCTCCTGGAGGGCGGGAAGGCCGGCCGGGTAGTAGCCGTGCCCGCCCAAGTGGGCGGGCAGGTCCTCCACCGCGGCGGCGTACGCGGCCGCGATCCCGGGTGGCGCGCTGGTGGCCGCGCAGCTCAGGTCGATGCCGGCGTCGCCGTCCTGGCGTGGGTGTAGGGCCCGGTCCAGGACCCTGCTGGCGCTCCCGGGCATCCGGGTGAAGGTGCCCGCGCCCCGCCGGGACTCGGCGTACCCGCTGTCGCGGAGCAGGCCGTAGGCCCGGGCCACCGTGGTGCGCGAGACGCCGAGCCGGGCGGTCAGGTCGCGCTCGCTCGGCAGCCGGGTGCCGGTGGGGATCCGGCCGTCGCCGATCAGCTCGGTCAGCGCTCGCGCCAGCCCCTCGTAGGCGGGCCGGCGGTCGAAGTCGCCGACCAGGGTGGCGGTGCGGGCCGCGGTGACGGAGCGCAGCATGCAGGCCACTCTCTCATGATTGGCTATTTGTCAACAGGCCAATTGTGGGGAGGCTGGGCGGGTGCCGTCACGTCCCCTCGTCTCCTCCCGGTCCGAGCGCCCGACGCTGACCCTCGTCGAGCTGGGACCGATCGCCCAGCTGCGCGCGGGCCGGCTGGGGCGGCGGCTGCCGCAGCTCTACGTGGGGCTGGTGCTCTACGGGGTCTCGTTGGCGATGATGGTGCGCGGTGACCTCGGCCTGGCGCCCTGGGACGTCCTCCACTCGGGCCTGAGTCGGCACCTCCCGCTCACGCTCGGGCAGGCGCTGGTCCTGACCAGCTTCGCGGTCCTGGTCGCGTGGGTGCCGCTGCGCGAGATGCCCGGCCTGGGCACGATCTCGAACGCGATCGTGGTGGGCGTCGCGACCGACGCCACCCTGGCCCTGCTCGAGGCGCCCGCCGGTGCCGTCTGGCGCGGCGGACTCATGATCGGCGGGGTGCTGCTCTGCGGGCTGGCCAGTGCCCTCTACATCGGGGCCCAGCTCGGCCGGGGCCCGCGGGACGGACTGATGACCGGCCTGCACCGGCGCACCGGTCTCTCGCTTCGCCTGGTGCGTACCGGGCTCGAGGTGGGCGTGGTGCTGCTCGGGCTCCTCCTCGGCGGCGTCGCCGGGGCCGGCACCGTGCTCTACGCGCTCGCGATCGGACCGCTGACCCAGCGGCTGCTCCCCGCCTGGACCGTGGCAGTCCGGCTCCCGGTCGAGCAACCGGTGCAGAGCCGAGACGAGGGGTGAGCCGGCAGGCATGATGGGGGCGTGGCCCTCGACGTCGAGCTCGCCGACCTGCGCGACTTCCTGGCCGAGCACCCACCCTTCGCCTGGCTGCCCAAGACCGTGCAGGAGGCGCTGCCCGCGCGGGCGAGCGTCGTCTACCGTCGTCGCGACTCGGTGGTGCTGCCGGCGGGGGAGGTGCCCACCGAGCTGCTCGTGGTGCGCTCGGGGGCGGTCGAGGTGCGTGACGCCGCCGGCCACCTGGTCGAGCGCGGAGCGGCCGGCACCTGCCTGGGTGGCACGGCGCTGCGCAACGGCGCGCCGCAGCCCACGACGGCCATGGCCATCGAGGACAGCCTGCTGCTGGCCGTGCCCGCCGACGTGTTCGCGACCCTGTGTGCTGACCACCCCGACCTGGCCGCGTTCTTCGCCGCGCCGCTCGGAGGACGGCTCCGCTCGGCCGTGGCCCGGCAGCGTGAGGACCACGAGCCACCCGCCGGGCCGGTGCTCCGCAGCCGGATCGGCGATCTGGTCCGGCGGCCGCCCGTGGCGGTCCCGCTCGAGGCGACCGTCCGTGCGGCGGCTCAGCGGATGACCGAAGAGCGGATCTCCTCGGTGCTGGTCACCGACGGCGACCGCCTGGCCGGCATCCTCACCGACCGCGACCTGCGCGGCCGCGTGGTGGCGGCGGGGGTCGACACCGGCGTCTCGGTGGCGGAGGTGATGACCCCCGATCCGATCACCGCAGACCCCGACGCCCTCGCCCTCGAGGCGATGCTCGAGCTCGTCCGTCGCAACATCCACCACCTGCCGCTGCTGCGACAGGGCCGGGTGGTGGGCATGGTCACCGCCACCGACCTGCTCCGCCTCGAACAGGCCAACCCCGTGCACCTGGTCGGCGACGTCGCCAAGGCCACCGACGCGGCGGCGGTCGCCGAGGTCGCCGGCCGGCTGGCCCCGCTGGTCGAGTCGCTGGTGCGACAGGGCAGCACCGCCCACGACGCCGGCCGGGTCGTCACCACCGTGGGCGATGCGGTGGAGCGGCGGCTGATCGAGCTCGCGGAGGCCGAGCTCGGCCCGCCCCCCGTCCCCTACGCCTGGGTGACGCTCGGCTCTCGAGCCAGGTTCGAGCAGGCGCTCGGCCCCGACCAGGACCACGCTCTGGTGCTGCACGACGACGCGACCGAGGCCCACGACGCCTGGTTCGCCGAGCTCGCCGACCGGGTGACCCTGGGCCTCGAGCGGGCCGGCTACCCGCGTTGCCGCGGCCAGAAGATGGCGTCCAACCCCCGCTGGCGGATGACGCTGGCGGGGTGGGAGCGCCAGGTGATGCGCTGGCTCTCGGCCCCGACGCCCGATGCCGTCCTGGAGTGCAGCGTCTTCTTCGACCTGCGCCACCTGGCGGGCGACGCGTCGCTGTCCGAGGCCCTGGTGGAGCACCAGCGAACCTCGGTGCGCGGGTCGCCGCTGTTCCTGGCCTACCTGGCCGGAGCGGCGGCTCGCACGCACCCGCCGGTCGGCTTCTTCCGCGGCCTCGTGGTCGAGCGCAGCGGCGATCACCGCGACAGCCTCGACGTGAAGCGGGGCGGCCTGCTGATCGTCTCCGAGGTCGCCCGGGTGCACGCGCTCGCCGCCGGCTCGGCCCGGACCAACACCCTCGACCGGCTCGAGGACGCCGAGTCCGACGGCCGGCTCAGCTCGGCGCTGGCCGCGGACCTCCGTGACGCCTGGGAGTTCCTCGGCCACCTGCGTCTTCGGCACCAGGCCGACCTGGTGCGTGAGGGGCGGGTGCCGGACAACTGGATCGCCACCGACGCGCTCAGCTCGTTCGAGAAGCAGCACCTCAAGGCCGCCTTCGGTGTGATCCGCTCCGCCCAGAGCGCGCTGGCGATGCGCTACCCGGTCCGCGCGATCACGTGACCCCGCCCGACGGCTGCCCCTCGGCCGAACTTCCGCTGCTCGCGGTCGACCTGGAGACCACCGGCCTCTCGCCGCACCGGGACCGGGTGCTGGCGATCGGCTGGGTGCCGGTGAACGGCGGCCGGATCGAGCTCGCCGGGGCGCGCCGAGTCCTCGTCGGCCACGACGATCCCGGCCCCGCGGTCGCCATCCACGGCCTGACCCATGACGACCTGGTCCAGGGCCTGCCGCTCCACCAGGCACTGCGGCTGCTGGACGACGCGCTGGCGGGCCGGGCGCTGCTCGCCCACCACGCGCCGATGGAGGTGGGGTTCCTCCGCGCGGCGTACCGCCGCCTGGGCGAGCCGCTCCCGGCCGTGCTGCGCTCGGGGCCGGTCGTGTGCACGCTGCGGCTCGAGCGCCGGCTCCTGCACCGCGCCCACTCGGAGCTGCCGGCCGGTGCGCTGCGGCTGTGGCGGGCTCGCGCCCGCCACGGCCTGCCGCCCGTGCGCAGCCACGACGCGCTCGGTGACGCGCTCGCCGCCGCCGAGCTCTACCTGGCCCAGCTCGCCGAGCTGGAGGCGGACGGCCGCGCCGTCACCTTGCGCGACCTGCGGCTGCGGGAGGGCTGGTGGCGGCGGCTGCTCCCGGGCCCACGCTGATCCGGACGGGGGAGCCTCGGCCCTGGTCGCGGAGAGGCGGGTGGTCCCGAGGTTTCCTTCAGGTTCGTCTGCGCGCGGTCGATCGCTTCCTTAACCTTCGGGTGGTCGTCTGGGGAGGAACGTCATGGATCGCGTGCTCGGAGGTGCCCTGGCGCCTCATCGCTGGCTCAGTCTGGTGCTCGCGCTCGGGGTCGTGATCGCGGCCCTGGCCGCGGCGCCGGCCGAGGCGGCCCCGCCGAAGCCACGGGGCCTGAAGGTGACCGCGGTCGCGACGAGCCCGGTGCTGTCCTGGCGCCCGGTCCCGCGCGCGAGCGAGTACCGCGTCCAGGTCTCCCACTCCTCCTCCTTCGCGACCGTGCTGTGGGACTCCACCACCGTCAACGTCCGTTCCACGCCCACCGGGACGCTGCCCCTGGGCAGGCTCCACTGGCGAGTGCAGGCCGTGACCGCATCCGGCACCAGCGGATGGGCCGGCGGCAGGTTCGTGCGCTCCGCCCGCTCCGGTCCGAGCCTGGTGGGGCCGTCGAGCGGGGTGGAGCTCCAGCAGCCCGAGGATCCCCCGGTGCTGCGTTGGGAGCCGGTCCCCGGCGCGCGCTCCTACGTGGTCGAGATCGACGGCGCCGAGAAGGACTGGGTCGACGTCGAGACCTACACCACGGAGACGACCTCCACGGTGGTCAACGAGCCGCAGCCGGTCGGCACCTACTGGTGGCGGGTGCACGCGGTCCTCGGGAACGACGTGAACACGCGCTACTCGGAGGCCCGGTCCTACACGCTGCTGCCGTTGCGTCCGGTCTCACTTCGCGATGTCGACCGCGTGCAGCCGATGGAGGACGTCGTCCTCGGATGGGACCCCGTCCCCGGTGCCGTCGCCTACGAGATCCGGGTCAGCACCGACAACGGCTTCAACACGATCACCGACCAGCGCCTCCTGTCGGGAACGCGCTACTCACCCCCGGTGACCTACGACAACGCCGCGTACTGGTGGCAGGTCCGGGCCGTCGACGCCCTCGGCAACCGTGAGGAATGGCCGAGCTACCCGGTGCGGACGGGGGAGTTCCGGCGGGCGTGGCTGCTCGCCCCGCAGCTCCAGCACCCCACCGCGGGTGCCTCCGTCGGACAGGACGACCTGTTCTTCGAGTGGGCGCCGGTGCGACTGGCCTCGCGCTACGCGTTGGACTTCAGCACCGATCCCGGGTTCGCGGTCGGGGTCAGCACCTGCGTCACCACTCAGACCACCTACACACCCCGGTGGTCGGACAGATCGGAATGCATGCCGGCGAAGAGCGGCACCTACTTCTGGCGGGTGCGTGCCCTGGACGACCCCGGATCCCGCAATCAGGCCGTCAACAGCCTGATCTCGGAGCCCCGCGAGTTCACCTTCGCGCCGACCGGCGTCACCGCCGGCACGGTGGGACCTGTCTCAGGTCAACGAGTCCTGCTGTCGGGTTCCGGCGCGGCACCGTGTGGCACGGCGTTGCCCGCCGTGTGCACCGACGTCCGGGCGACGCCGGTCTTCGACTGGGACCCCGTGCCCGGGGCGACCTCGTACCGCCTCTACCTCTCGCACGACGTGAACTTCACGAACATGGTCGACGGCTACGGAAGCGCAGCAGAGGTCGGCTCGCTGCCGGCGACGCAGAACACACGCTGGGTCGCCAAGAGCGCACTGCCCGACACCCAGGCCGGAGAGGCCTACTACTGGTTCGTGCGCGCCTGCGGCGCAGGCGCCTCTCCCTGTGGCCCGATGCCTCGGCAGGCATCGCACGCCTTCCGCAAGAAGTCGGCGGCGGTCGAGCAGACGGCGCCGACGCCTGGGGCGAGCGTCGCGGACCAGGTCACGTTCGTCTGGCGGGACTACCTCGAGACCAACCTGTCCTTGCCGAGCGGCGCCCTGGGCGACGTCGGCGAACGCCCGGAGCAGGCCGGACGCCAGTACCGCGTCCAGGTCTCCGACACCGCCACCTTCTCGAAGCTCATCGACAACCAGCTCGTCGACCAGACGACCTACACCGCGTTCGACCGGCACTACCCGGAGGGGGAGCTGTTCTGGCGGGTGCAAGCGGTCGACGGTGCCGGCAACGGCCTGACCTGGAGCGAGGCGCGGCCGTTCACGCACACCTCGCCGTCCCCGGTCCCGATCTCCCCGAGCGCGGGGGAGGCCGTGAGCGCGGTCCAGCCGTTCCGCTGGCAACCGCTGGACTATGCGAAGTACTACGACATCGAGGTCTATCGCAACGCCGACACCACCGCCTCGAGCGGCAACCTCGCTGCTGAGGGCTACAACCTGCGGCAGACGGCGTTCACCTGGGACGAGCCGCTGCAGTCGCTGGGCAAGGACATGGTCTGGAGGGTCCGCCGCACCGACTACAGCGGCAACAAGTCGGCGTGGGGTCCCTGGCAGCGGTTCCGCGTCCGGGCCGCCGCGCCCCGGCTGGTCTCCCCGCGTCCGAACGCCCGCATGGACTCCCGTCGCGCCTACTTCTCGTGGCGCGCCAGCCCGCAGGCCGCGTCGTACCGGATGGAGCTGCGGCACGGCGCGGACGGCTACGAGGCCAGCACGGTGGGAACCGCGTACGCCGCGGTCTCCGACCTGCCGGCGGGACGCTGGACCTGGCGGGTCGTCGGCCTGGACAGCCGGGGCCAGACCGTCTCGGCCACCGGGTGGTCCAAGTTCCGGTTGCGCTGAGCGACGGCGCGGCGGAGCGCTGGCTCAGCGCCGGGTCGCGATGATCGTCGACGCGTCGGGCGCGACCATCACCTCGACGCTGGTGAACCGCTCGTCGGAGAGCCACTGCTCGCGCAGCGTGTCGACCCGGCCGTCGGCGATCGGGGGCCACAGCTCACACGGCGTGAAGTCGTCCAGGACCACGATGCCGCCCTCCTCGACCAGGTCGGCGACCGCGTCGACGGCGACCGCCTTGGGGTCCCCGGAGTCGAGGAAGAGCAGCGAGAACGGTCCCTTGTCGAGCAGCGTCGACCAGTCGGCGGCCAGCACCTCGACCAACGGGTCGTCGTCGAAGATCGCCGCCGCCGCGGTGGCGAGCTTGGGGTCCAGCTCCGCGGTCAGGATGCGCGCGTCGCGGCGGACGCCGGAGCGCAGCCAGGCGGTGCCGACGCCGCATCCGGTGCCGAACTCGGCCATGGTGCCGCCCCGGGTGGCGGCCAGGGCGGCCAGCAGACGGCCGGTCTCGTTGCGGCAGAACGACACGTAGCCGGCCTGGCGGGAGACCGCGAACGCACGCGAGACGACCTCGGGCAGCTCGGGCGGGGCACTCATGCGAGGAGTCTTTCATCCTGGGACCCGCGTCTCGGATGGCGGGCAGATCCAGAAAACACCTGACAGGCGCGGAGGTCGCCCCCTACCCTCGGATCACTATGCGGAGCGTGTTCGTACTCATCGAGCGCCGCGGCGAGGCCTGATTGCGTGAGGCCACCTCGCCGCGGAGTTCGGCGTTGCGTGGCCCCACGACCGAGAAGCTCAGCCTTCTCACCGTCGCGAGAGGCTCCCGCGGTGGGTCGCAGCCAACAGTCATGGTGTGACCCGCTCCCTGTCGGTCCCTCTCTCCGCGTGATCCGCGGGGCGTCCGCCCCCGCCGCGGGGCCCTTGCGCCGGTGACTCCCTCTTCAGCCACCGCCCGCACCTCCGTCCGCCGCCGGACGGCCCGCCAGGAAGCAGCAGAGACGATGTACGACATGTACCCCGAATGGGGCCCCGCCAGCCACCACCCCGACAACCCCCGCAGCCACGAGAACGTCAGCGCCGCCCTCCAGGCCTCGCTCGACCTGCGGGACAACGGCGGCCAGCGCCCCGACGACAACTAACGTTGTCGTCCATGAGCAGCAGCCACCCCAGCCCTGGCACCGGCACCGTCCGGCTCGCCGTCATCCCCGGCGACGGCATCGGCCAGGAGGTCACCGCGGAGGCCCTCAAGGTCCTCGACGTGGTGGCGCCGGCCGGGGTGAAGTTCGAGCAGACCCGCTACGACCTGGGGGCCGAGCGCTACCTGGCCACCGGTGAGGTGCTGCCCGACTCGGTGCTCGCCGAGATCCGCGACCACGACGCGATCCTGCTCGGTGCCGTCGGCGGCAAGCCGAACGACCCGAACCTGCCGCCCGGAATCCTCGAGCGCGGGCTGCTGCTGCGGCTGCGCTTCGAGCTCGACCACTACGTCAACCTCCGGCCCTCCCGGATCTATCCGGGCAGCGTCTCGCCGCTGGCCGACCACGTGCTCGACAAGGGCGAGGTCGACTTCGTCGTCGTCCGCGAGGGCACCGAGGGCCCCTACACCGGCAACGGCGGCGCGCTGCGCGTCGGCACCCCGTACGAGGTCGCCACCGAGGTGTCGGTCAACACCGCCTTCGGGGTCGAGCGGGTGGTCCGCGACGCGTTCGCCCGGGCCCAGCGACGGCCGCGCAAGAAGCTGACGCTGGTGCACAAGACCAACGTGCTGGTCAACGCCGGCTCGGTCTGGTGGCGGCTGGTGCAGCAGGTGGCCGCCGAGTTCCCCGACGTCACCGTCGACTACATGCACATCGACGCGGCGATGATCTTCATGACCACCGACCCGGCACGTTTCGACGTGGTCGTCACCGACAACCTGTTCGGCGACATCATCACCGACCTCGCCGCCGCGATCACCGGCGGCATCGGCCTGGCCGCCTCCGGCAACGTCAACCCCGACCGCACCACGCCGTCGATGTTCGAGCCGGTGCACGGCTCCGCCCCCGACATCGCCGGACAGCAGAAGGCCGACCCGACCGCGGCGATCCTCTCGGTCTCCCTGCTCCTGGACCACCTCGGCCACGCCGACGCGGCCGCGGCCGTGGAGCGCGCCGTCATCGACGACCTCGCGGCGCGCGCTCACGGCGCCACCCGGCGTACCTCCGAGGTCGGCGACGCGATCGCGGCGCGAGTAGCCGGGGCCTGAGGCGGCGGCGGAATCGCCGGATATCCGGCGATCGCCGCACACCGCACGCGCTGCAGCACGCGGGAAGCGTGGGCAACGCGCGTGAAGTCGACCGCCCCGGGCCGCCCCGCCACTGCTGCCCCGCCTGCCCGAAAGGTCGACTACCGTGCCCTCCATGGACATCCGCACCACCCTCTCGACGACCGCCGTCGACGACGCCCGCCTCGCCGAGATCCTCGCCAACCCCGGCTTCGGCCAGCACTTCTCCGACCACATGCTCACGGTGGAGTGGACGCCGGAGACCGGGTGGCACGACGCGCGCATCGAGCCCTACGGCCCGCTGACCCTCGACCCGGCGACCGCCGTCCTGCACTACGCGCAGGAGACCTTCGAGGGCATGAAGGCCTACCGGCACGAGGACGGCTCGATCTGGTCGTTCCGCCCGGAGGAGAACGCCGCGCGGATGGTCCGCTCCAGCCACCGGCTGGCGCTGCCGGTGCTCGAGGTGCCCGACTTCGTCGACCTGGTCGACGAGCTGGTCCGGGTCGACCAGCGCTGGGTGCCCGACCCGGCGGGGGAGAAGAGCCTCTACCTGCGACCGTTCATGTTCGCCTCCGAGGCGTTCCTGGGCGTGCGCCCCGCCCAGCACGTCACCTTCATGGTGATCGCCAGCCCCGCCGGCGCCTACTTCAAGGGCGGCGTCCGGCCGGTCACGCTGTGGCTGACCGAGGAGTACACCCGTGCCGGCCGCGGGGGCATGGGCGCGGCCAAGACCGGCGGCAACTACGCCAGCTCGCTGGTGGCGCAGCAGCAGGCCACCGCCAACGGCTGCGACCAGGTCGTGTTCCTCGACGCCCAGGAGGGCAGGTACGTCGAGGAGCTCGGCGGCATGAACCTCTACTTCGTCTACGGCGACGGCCGCATCGTCACCCCCGAGACCGGCACGATCCTCGAGGGCATCACCCGGGCCAGCATCATCGAGCTGGCCGGCAAGCTGGGCTTCCGGGTCGAGGAGCGCCGGGTCGACATCGACGAGTGGCGCGAGGGTGTGACCAGCGGCGAGATCAAGGAGATCTTCGCGTGCGGCACCGCCGCCGTGGTCACTCCGGTCGGCTCGTTGAAGTGGGACGGCGGCGAGGTGCCGGCCGCGGCCGAGGCGGGCGAGGTCACCATGGCGGTCCGCAAGGCGCTGGTCGACGTCCAGTACGGCCGGGCCGACGACTCCTTCGGCTGGATGCACCGCATCGTCTGACCCCTCGCCGGAGTGTCCGACCCGGTCCGGCCCGGCTCACCCCCGGATCAGCGCAACCGGAATGCCGCTTGGTACGCCGTCGGGCTCACGCCGAAGGTGCGCTGGAAGTGGCGGCGCAGTGTCGCGGCGCTGCCCAGGCCGCAGCTGGCGGCGACCTGCTCGACGCCCGCGTCGGTGCGTTCGAGCAGCTCCTGGGCGCGGGACAGCCGCTGCCGGTGCAGCCAGTCGAGTGGCGCGCTGCCCAGCTCGGCGTTCATCCGCCGGGCGAGCTGGCGGCTGCTGAGCCCGGCCTGCCGGGCGAGGTCGCCGACGGTGATCGGCCGGTCGAGGTGCGCCCGAGCCCACACCAACGCGGGGGTGAGCCCCACCGAGGCACGCGGACCGGGGGGTGCGGCGACGTACTGCGCCTGACCGCCCTCGCGGTGCGCTGCGACGACCAGCCGTCGGGCCAGGCCGGTCGCGGCGGTGGCCCCCAGGTCGCCGTGCACCAGATGCAGGCACAGGTCGAGCGCCGCGGTCTTGCCGGCCGAGGTGAGCAGGTCGCCGTCGTCGGTGTAGAGGACGTCGGCACGCACGTCGATGCGCGGGTAGCGCCGGGCGAGGTCGTCGCCGTTCTCCGAGGTCGTCACGGTGGCGCGTCACCTCGACGTCGGTGAGCTGCGTTCCTGGCTGAGCACCGCGCCCCTGGCGGACCTGCGCGACCCGGCCACCCCTGCGCCGACCGCCACCGACGAGCGGGGCCGGTCCGAGCAGCGCTTCGTCGTCGAGGCCGTCGTGCGACGCGGTGTCGAGGAGCGACGGCTCGCGGTGTCCGGGCGGGACATCTACGCGGTCACCGCACCACTGCTCGTGGCGGGCGTCGTACGCCTGTTGGACGGACGCGCCCGCGGCACCGGCGCGCTGGCTCCCGGGCAGGCCTTCGATGCGAGCGACGTCCTGCGCGAGCTCGCCCGGCACCCGGCCGGCATCCGGCTCGGCTGACTCGGCGGGCGCGGCCGAGGTCCGGAGCATCACACCGGGGATCTCGGGCTTCGGGTCGCACCCCGCGACAAGTGAGGTTAGCCTTACCTGCGAACGACGGCGACGGTCGGAGGAGGCGGACATGAGCGCGGTGCTCGAGTCTCCTGGCACGCCCCCGCCCGCGCCCGGCCCCGAAGGTCCGGGCGCCGCACCGTCGGCCACCGGCCGCCGCGGCGTCCTGGCCGTGCTCGTCCTCCTCGCGCTGCTCGCGCTGACCACGCTGGCCAGCCTGATGTGGGGGGCGCGCGACATCGCACCAGGCGAGGTGTGGGCGGCGCTCTGGTCACCGGTCGACGGCGACAACGACCACCTCGTGGTCCGTGACCTGCGGGTCCCGCGCACGTTGATCGGCCTCGTCGGCGGCGCCGCCCTGGGGGTGGCGGGCGCGCTGATGCAGGGCGTGACCCGCAACCCCATCGCCGACCCGGGGCTGCTCGGCATCAACTCCGGCGCCTCCCTGGCCGTGATCGTCGCGATCTCCGGACTCGGGGTCGGCTCGGTCGGCGGCTACCTGTGGTTCGCGTTCCTCGGTGCCGCGGTGGCCGCCGTCGTCGTCTACGGGGCCGCCTCGATGGGCTGGGAGGGCGTCACCCCGGTCAAGCTCGCCCTGGTCGGAGCCGCCTTCACCGCGACCGCGACCTCGATCATCACCGTGGTGCTGCTGACCGACCAGCGCACCCTGGGGGAGTACCGCTTCTGGCAGGTCGGCTCGCTGGCCAACCGCCCCCTCGACGTGCTGGTGACGGTCCTGCCGTTCGTGGCCGCCGGGCTGGCGCTCTCCTTCGCCGCAGGACGCGTCCTCAACGCGCTCGCGCTCGGCGACGACGTGGCGCGGGGACTCGGCCAGGACGTCGCGCGCGGCCGCCTGCTGGTCGTCGCGGCCGTGGTCCTGCTGTGCGGGTCGGCGGTCTCGATGGCCGGCCCGATCGCCTTCGTGGGACTGGTGGTGCCCCACCTGGCCCGGGTCGTCGTCGGGCCCGACTACCGCTGGATCGTGGTGCTCTCGATGCTGCTCGGTCCGCTGCTGCTGCTGGTGGCCGACGTCGCGGGCCGGCTGGTGGCCCGCCCCGGCGAGGTCGAGGCGGGGCTGGTGGTCGCGGTCATCGGGGCACCGGTGCTGTTGGCCATCGTGCGGCGGGCGAAGGGGGTGGCGTCGTGACCACCGTGCTGTCGCCGATGCGCGCCGGCGAGCCGGGAGGTGTCGAGGCCGATCGCGAGGACACCGCGCGCCGCAGCGTGCGCGGTCTGCGCCGTCGCCGGCTGCTGCGCACCCTGGTGGTGGTGGCGTCCCTCCTGGGCGCGGTGCTCGCGCTGTCGCTGACCGCGCTGATGTTGGGCGACTACCGGCTCACGCTGGGCCAGGTCCTGGCGGCCGTCGCCGGCGACGACGCGCCGCCCGCCGGCTTCATCGTCGGCGAGCTGCGCCTGCCGCGGCTCCAGCTCGGGCTCCTGGTGGGGGTCGCCTTCGGTCTGGCCGGCGCCCTCTTCCAGTCGGTGCTGCGCAACCCGCTGGCCAGCCCCGACATCATCGGCATCTCCCAGGGAGCCAGTGCCGCCGCGGTGGCGGCCCTCCTGCTCGCGGGCATGGGCGGCTGGCCCGTCACGTTCTCCGCCCTCGCCGGTGGACTGAGCGTCGGTCTGCTGCTGTACGCCGTGGCGTGGCGGGGCGGCATGACGGGTCACCGGTTCGTGCTCTCGGGCATTGGGGTGGCCTACCTGTGCACCAGCGTCGTGGGCTACCTGCTGACCCGCAGCGAGCTCAACGCCGCGGCGGACGCGCTGGTGTGGATGACCGGCAGCCTCGGCCAGGCCACGCCCGAGCTGGTGGCCACGCTCAGTCTGGCGCTGTGGGTGCTGGTGCCGCTGGTGGCGCTCGTCTCCCGACGTCTCCGGCTGCTCCTGCTCGGCGACGAGCAGGCCGCGGCCCTGGGGGTGCGCCCCGAGCGCGTGCGCGCGGTGGTGGTGCTGCTGGGCGTCGCCCTGGCCTGTGTCGCGACGGCGGCCGCCGGTCCGGTGGCGTTCGTGGCGCTGGTCTCGGCCCCCATCGCCCGGCGGCTGGCGGGCCACGGTTCGACCGCCCTCCTGCCTGCCGCGTTGGTCGGCGCGGCGTTGGTGGTGGGGGCGGACGTGGTCGCCCAGCATCTCGTGTCGCCTGACCTGTCCCTGCCCGTCGGAGTCGTGACCGGCGTGATCGGCGGCCCCTACCTGATCTGGCTGATGGCCACCGGTCGCGCGCGGACCGCGTGATGCCGACCGGATTCCCGCAACGAAGGAGAGCGCTCATGACGACGACGACAGCGGTGCCGGTGGCCGCGCCGCAGCAGGCCACCGAGGTGTCGGGCATTGCGGCCTCCGATCCGGTCCGGCTCTCGGCCCGCGGGGTGCACCTCGCCTACGACCAGCGGACGGTGGTGCACGGGGTCGACCTGGAGATCCCGCCGGGGCGGGTCACGGTGATCGTGGGCGCGAACGGGTGCGGCAAGTCGACGTTGTTGCGGGCCCTGGCCCGGGTCCTCCGGCCGTCCCGGGGCCGGGTCGAGCTGGACGGCGAGGACCTGCAGCGGCTCCGGCCCAAGGACGTCGCGGCCGTGCTGGGCCTGCTGCCGCAGCAGCCGCTGGCCCCCGAGGGGATCACCGTCGCCGACCTGGTCGGCCGCGGCCGCCACCCGCACCAGGGGGCCTTCCGTCGATGGAGTGCCGCCGACACCGAGGCGGTGTCGCGCGCGCTGGCGCTCACCGACCTCCACGACCTGGCGGCGCGCCGCGTCGAGGAGCTCTCGGGCGGGCAGCGGCAGCGGGTGTGGCTGGCGATGATGCTGGCCCAGGACCCGCGGATCATGCTGCTCGACGAGCCCACGACCTATCTCGACATCGCCCACCAGGTCGACCTGCTGGATCTGCTGGCCGACCTGAACGAGACCTCGGGCACCACCGTGGTGATGGTCCTGCACGAGCTGAACCTGGCCGCCCGCTACGCCGACCACCTGGTGGTCATGCACGAGGGGAGGGTGCTGCGCGAGGGTGCGCCGGCCGACGTGCTCGACGCGGAGTGCGTCCAGGCGGCGTTCGGGTTGCGGGCGAGCGTGGTCCCCGACCCGGTCACGGGGGCGCCGATGGTGGTGCCGGCCGGTCGTCGTCGGGGCCGGGTGGCCTGAGCTGAGACGCGGGCCACGCCCGGAGTTCGGGCATCGTGGTCATCCCTGCGGGTTCGTGGTTGTAAGGTAAGGCTTACCTATCAACGACCGGGCTCCCGGTCCCGCACCGCAAGGAGTGGACGTGAGGTCCCTTCGTCCCAAGACGCCGGCCACCGGCCTGCGCCGAGTCCTGCCCGCCGTCGCCCTGCTGCTGGTCCTGCCGCTCGCGGCCTGTGGCTCCGAGGAGGACACCGACGAGTCGGCCGGGGGTGAGCCGGCCGAGGAGACCTTCGAGCCGGTCACCATCGAGCACGCTTTCGGCGAGACCGAGATCGACGAGCAGCCGCAGCGTGTCGTCACCTGGGGCTGGGCCAGTGGCGACGCCGTGCTCGCGCTGGACGTGATGCCGGTCGCGATGCCGAAGTACTCCTACGGCGCCGACGACTCGGGCCGGATGCCCTGGCAGAGCGAGAAGATCGCCGAGCTCGGCGGCGAGGAGCCGGCTCTGCTCAGCGAGACCGCCGAGCCGCCGTTCGAGGAGATCGCCGCGGCGGCCCCCGACCTGATCCTGGCGAACTACTCCGGCATCACCGAGGCCGACTACAAGAAGCTCTCGCAGATCGCCGACACCGTCGCCTACCCCGACCAGCCCTGGGCCACCCCGTGGCGAGACGTGATCACCACCGTCGGCGAAGCCCTCGGCAAGAGCGACGAGGCCGAGGCCCTGCTCGAGGACATCGACGCCGAGGTGGCCGCCGCCGCGGAGGCGCACCCGGAGTTCGAGGGCAAGACGATCGCCGCCGTCGCGATCGACCCCAGCGCGTTCTACGTCTACCGGGCGGCCGACCCGCGGGTGGAGTTCCTCGAGGACCTCGGCTTCACGCTGGCACCCAGCGTCGGCGAGCTCGACACCGAGGAGTCGACGTTCTACTACACGATCAGCACCGAGGAGGTCGACAAGCTCACCTCCGACGTGCTGCTCTCCTACGCGCCCAACCAGGAGCGTGCCGACGAGATCGCCGGCGACAAGACCTTCCAGGCGATGTCGCAGTTCCAGAACGGCACCGTCGCCTCGGTCGTGGGCGAGGACGTCGTGTCCTCGGTCTCGCCGCCGACGGCGCTGTCGCTGACCTGGGGCCTGGACGCCTTCATCGAGGCGCTCGTCCCCGCCGTCGAGGCGGCCGGCTGAGCTCGGTCCTCTCGACGTCCGTCCACCGCCCCGGGAGCCCGCCACACTCCCGGGGCGGTGGTGCGTCGAGACCCCGAATCGGAGAGCGACGCGGGTAGATTGCGGTCGTGACGACGCAGACCGTGGTCGGTGACTACACGCTGCTGGCCCGGATCGGCGAGGGCGGCATGGGCGTGGTGCACCTGGCCCGCCGACCCGACGGCGCCCGTGTCGCGCTCAAGGTGCTGCGTCCCCAGGTCGTCGGTGGCGACGACGGCCGGGCGCGGCTGGCCCGCGAGGTCGGCTCGCTGCGCCGGGTCCGCAGCCGCTGGGTCGCCGAGATCGTGGACGCCGACCCGTGGGGCGAGGTCCCCTACGTCGCCACCCGCTACGTGCCGGGGCTCTCGCTGCACGACCACGTCGCCGAGGAGGGTCCGATCGCCGGGCGCGACCTCGACTGGTTCGCCGCCTGCCTGGCCGAGGGACTCGCCTCGGTGCACGCCGCCGGGGTGCTGCACCGTGACGTGAAGCCGTCCAACGTGCTCATGGAGGGCCGCACCCCGATCCTCATCGACTTCGGGTTGGCCCGGGTCGCCGACGACCCCCGGCTCACCCACACCGGCTGGCTGATGGGCACGCCGGGCTACCTCGCGCCCGAGATCCTCTACGGCGACGACGCCACCGCCGCCTCCGACGTGCACTGCTGGGCCGCGACGGTGGCCTTCGCCGGCACCGGCCGCGCGCCGTTCGGCCGTGGCCCCTCGATGGCGGTGATGGACCGGGTCCGCCGCGGCGAGCACGACCTCTCCGGCCTCCCCGCCGACCTGCGCCGGGTCGTCCGGGCCGCCCTCGACCCCGACCCGGCCCGTCGGCCGTCCCTCGACGCGCTGCTGCGCTGGCTGCGTCCCCGTGCCGGGCTGACCCGCGGGCCGGTGCCCGACGTGCCGCACGAGGCGCTCACCCAGCCGCTGATGGCAGCCCCGTCCGGGGGCGCCGACGAGCCCACCCGCCGGTTCGCCGACCCCGCCGAAGAGCAGGACTGGGACGACGAGCAGGACGAGGCCGAGTGGGACCCCGACGAGGAGGCGTGGGACGACCCGCCGGCCGGAACCCGTCGCTACACCGAGCACGTGCCCGAGCAGGGCCTGGGGCGGGCCGAGGGCGAGCCGTGGCCCTGGGAGGAGGAGCAGCTGGAGCCGGTGCCGCGGGTGTCGCCGGGGGAGCGGCTGCGTCGCGGGCTGCTGCTGGTCGGCGCCGGCCTGGTCGCCGCGGTGGCCGTCGCCGCCTTCCCCTGGCCGGCCGCGGCCACGCTGCTGACTGCGGTCTGGCTGCTGCGCAGTGGCTCGCTCGCCGCGAGCGCCGTCGGCGACCGCCGCCGGCTGCGTGGCCGACGCTGGTACGACGGCGTCCAGCTCCTCGTCGCCGCGCCCTGGCATCTGGTGCGCTCGATCGGCGGCACCCTGGTCCTCGAGCTGTGGGCGCTCGGCCTGGCGGCGTCCGCCGCACTGGTCTGCTACGCGGTCGCTGCCGGCGTCTCCGCGACCCTGTTCGTCAGTGGCGTCGTGCTCGTCGCCTCGCTGTGGTGGGGGCCGGGCGGCTCGCGGGTGCGCTCGCCGTTGGGCCGGGTCGTCCAGCCGATCGCCCGCTCGGGCAGCAGCTGGGTGGTCGGGCTGCTCGCGGTCGTGGCGCTCGGCGGGGTGCTCGGGCTGCGGCTCGACGCCGACGGCACCAGCTGGGCGCCCGCCCAGCAGCGGCCGTTCGCCTCCTACGACGTCCCCGACTGGCCCCGGCGCTGACTCGCCCCGGTCCTGCCGCTGACGGCTCAGCCGGCGGGGTGCGAGGGGGGCCGATCCGCAGGGCCGGTGCCCCACACCGGCCGCTCCTCGTCGGTGGTCTCGATCTGCAGCACCGCGGGCCGCCGGGCCGGGCCGAACGGCAGCCAGGAGGCGCTGCTTGGTCGACCGTCGACCGTGACGCCGGCGACGTGCCGGCCGGCGCCGACGCGCACGATCCGGGTGGCCGGCCCGGACGAGGGCCGCACCAGCACCTCGTCGAACGCGGGGCGGCCGACGCCCAGGTCCGCGGTGCCGGGCGTGAGCGGGTAGAGGCCCAGCGAGGCCCAGACGTACCACGCGGACAGGCCGCCGAGGTCGTCGTTCCCGGGCAGGCCCGACCGCTCGGCCGACCAGAGGGTCGTCCGGGCCCGGGCGACGACGTCCTGGCTCAGCGCCGGCTCGCCCAGCCAGAGGTAGGCCCAGGGCGTGCCCAGCGTCGGCTGGTTGCCCAGCCAGGCGTGGGCGCCGCCCCCGCCGACGTTGAGCCGGGAGTGGAACGCGACCAGCGAGTCGAGCACCCGCTCCGGTGGCCCCATCGCGGCCAGCAGGCCGGCCATGTCGTGCGGCACCCCGCCCCAGGTGTACTGCGAGGCGTTGCCCTCCTCGAAGCCGTGGCAGCAGGCGCCGGGGTCGGTGCCCGCCGGCGGGAACGCGCCGGCGGTGTCGCGCGGCAGCAACCAGCCGCGGTCGAGCAGGTTGCGCCACGATGCGCTGCGGGCGGCGAAGCGGGACGCGACGGTCCTCCGGCCGGCGGCTGCCGCGAGCCTCGAGACGGCGAAGTCGTCCAGGGCGTACTCCAGCGTCATCGACGCCCCGGGTCGTCGCGGCTGCGCGTCGTCGACGGGCACGTAGCCCAGCCGCAGGTAGTCTGCCAGCCCCGGACGGGCCTGCACCGCGCCGGGGGCGTCGGGCACCCGCTCGCCCTGGTCGGCCAGCGCGCCGACGACCGGGCCGAGGTCGAAGTCGCGGGCGCCGAGCGCGTACGCCGCGGCCACCATCGGTGCGGCCGAGTCGCCGTGCATCACCCCGGTGTCGGCCGCGACCAGCGGCCAGCGGGGCAGCCAGCCACCCTGCTCACCGGCGCGCTGCAGCGACCCAACGACGTCGGAGGCGACGTCGGGACGCAGCCACGCCAGCAGCGGCAGGTGGGTCCGGTAGGCGTCCCAACCGGAGATCGCGGTGTAGTGCCGCCGGCCCCGGGGGACCCGGTGGACGACTCCGTCGAACCCCGGGTAGTGCCCATCGGCGTCGCTGAGCAGCATCGGGCTCAGCAGCACCCGGTAGAGCGCGCTGTCGAGGACCCGCCGCTCTTCCGCGGAGCCCCCGGTGGTCCGGACCCGGCCCAACTCGCCGCGCCAGACCTCGGCCGCACGCGCGCGAAGCCGCTGGTGCGACCAGCCCGGGCGGGCGTCGTCGAGGTTGCGCCGCGCGCCGCGCGCGTCGACGAAGGACACCCCGATCTGGGCGCGCACGGTGCGGCGGGTGCCGAACCCGACCCAGGCGCCCGGGGCGACGCCGCCCCAGGTGCCGCGGTGGGCGAACGGGCGGTCGAAGCGGACGAGCACGTGCACGGTGTAGGTCGTGGGACTGCCGCAGAAGCCACCGCTGGTCGCGGTGACCGCGACCTCGCGGTCGGAGGGGAACCGCACCCTCGTGGCGCTGGTGCCGGCCAGGCTTCCGGCCGCCTTCACCAGGACCCGGGCGCGCTCACCGCGGGGGAACCGGAACGACACCAGGCCGGCGCGCTCGGCCGCCGCCAGCCGCACGCGCACGCCGTTGCCCAGCCGCACGGCGTACCAGCCCGGGCCGGCACGCTCGCCGGCTCGGTCCAGGGGCGCCGTGGCCGCGGCGGGGTCGTCGGGGAGCCGGCCGGTCACGGGCAGGATCGGTACGTCGCCGAACGCGGCGCAGCCCGCGCCGGGCAGGTGGGTGGGCGAGAAGCCCCGGACCAGGGTGTCGTCGGCGGCGTAGCCGACCGGGGTGCGCGACGGCGCGCCGGTGGCGGCGTCGGAGGAGGTGTCGGGGCCGAGCTGGACCATGCCGAACGGCAGCGCGGCGGCGGGCGTGGTGCCGCCGCTGAACCAGGGCGGCGTGCCGCCGCTGCCGATGAACGGGTCGACCAGCCGCTCCTGGTCCTGGGCGCTGGCGTGGGCGGCGTGGAGAGCGCCGCCGGCCGCCAGAGCGACGGCGGCCGGGTGTGAGGTCACTCGCCGCCGGCGCATGCCTCGAGGCTAGGCGCGGCGGCGACGATGCACACCCGGATCCCGAGACCCGTCCCCGCGGGCGGGGCATCCGTGGCACGATGGCGGGGTGCAGCGCCGACCGGTCTCCAGCGAGATCATCATTGCCTAGCGCGTCGAGACCCTCGACGCGCCAACCTCTCGTCCGCGGGGGGTTTTTTTGTTGCCCGGCGATCCGGGCGGCCGGCCGGCGGCACCGCACCACCCGGCAACACCCGGCACCACCCCAGACAGCGGCACCCAGCAGCGAAGAGAGCATCCGATGGACCTGCACGGCGGCTTCCACGTCTACGACACGACCCTGCGCGACGGCGCCCAGCAGGAGGGGCTGAACCTCTCCGTCGCCGACAAGCTGTCGATCGCCCGGCAGCTCGACGGGCTGGGGGTGGGCTACATCGAGGGCGGCTGGCCCGGAGCGAACCCGAAGGACACCGAGTTCTTCCGGCGCGCGGCCGCCGAGCTCGACCTGCGCCACGCCAGGCTGGCCGCGTTCGGAGCCACCCGCCGGGCCGGGGTCAAGGCGGCCGACGACCCGCTGATCGCGGCGCTGCGCGACAGCGGCGCGTCGGTGGTGACGCTGGTCGCGAAGTCACACGACCGGCACGTCGAGCTGGCGCTGCGCACCACGCTCGAGGAGAACCTCGCGATGGTGCGCGACACCGTGGCCCACCTGCGCGCCGAGGGGCAGACGGTCTTCCTCGACGCCGAGCACTTCTTCGACGGCTACCGCGCCAACCGCGACTACGCGCTCGAGGTGCTGCGCACCGCCTACGAGGCCGGCGCCGAGGTGGCCGCGCTGTGCGACACCAACGGCGGCATGCTGCCCGCCTGGGTCGCCGACGTGGTCCACGACGTCGTCGAGACCACCGGCGTGCGGGTCGGCATCCACTGCCACAACGACACCGGCTGCGCGGTCGCGAACACCCTCGCCGCGGTCGACGCCGGCGCCACCCACGTGCAGGGCACGATCAACGGCTACGGCGAGCGCACCGGCAACGCCGACCTGATCGCGGTCGTCGCCAACCTCGAGCTGAAGCTGGAGCGGCAGGTGCTGCCGCAGGGCCTGCTCGCCGAGTCGACCCGGATCGCCCACGCGGTCGCCGAGGTCACGAACTTCCCGCCGGCCTCGCGCCAGCCCTACGTGGGCACCTCGGCGTTCACGCACAAGGCCGGACTGCACGCCAGTGCCATCAAGGTCGACCCGAACCTCTACCAGCACCTCGACCCGGCCCGGGTCGGCAACGACATGCGGCTGCTGGTCTCCGACATGGCCGGCCGCGCCTCGATCGAGCTCAAGGGCCGCGAGCTGGGCTTCGACCTGGCCGGCGACACCCCGGCCGGCAAGGACCTGATCACCCGGATCACCGACCGGGTCAAGGTGCTCGAGTCGCGCGGCTACACCTTCGAGGCCGCGGACGCCTCCTTCGAGCTGCTCCTGGTCGAGGAGGTCGAGGGTGCCCGGCCGTCGTACTTCGACGTCGAGTCGTGGCGGGTGATCACCGAGACCAGCCCGGCGGACGCCGCGATGTCGGAGGCGACGGTCAAGCTGCGGGCCGGGGGAGTGCGCTACGTCGTCACCGGCGAGGGCAACGGCCCGGTCAACGCCCTCGACCACGCACTGCGCCAGGCGATCGAGCAGGCCTACCCCGAGGTCGCCAAGTTCTGGCTGACCGACTACAAGGTGCGCATCCTCGACCAGGGCCACGGCACCGACGCGATCACCCGGGTCCTGATCGAGACCAGCGACGGTGAGTCGTCGTGGGTCACCGTCGGCGTCGGCGCGAACGTCATCGAGGCGTCCTGGGGCGCCCTCGTCGACGGGTTCACCTTCGGCCTGCGCCGCCACCACACTGACTGATCCCCGGCCTGACGCCGAGGCGTCACAGATTCCCGCGGACACGCCGTGTCCGCGGGAACGATCGACGGGTCGGCGTGCCCGCTCAGGGAGCGGGCGAGTCGGTCGGCACAGCTGGGCCGACGCTCATCTCGTGGGTCTCCGCGCGACCTTGGGAGTCGGTGAGCGTGATCGTCTCCTCGCCCAGGTCGAGGTCCACTCTCAGCACCTCGTCGCCGGGCCGCGAGCCCTCGGTGCGCCAGACGTCGGGATCGGTCAGCAGCCAGGCAGTGGTGGCCCAGAACGCCGAGGCATCCTCGGTGGTGACCAACAGATCGAAGTTGAGGAACTCCTCGTCGGCGGGGAAGAACTCGCTGGGGATCCGGTCCGGGTCCGCGTCGATCGCGAAGCGCCCGCCCGCATCGGTGAACGCCGGCTCGGCGTCCCAGAAGGGGACGGTCTCACCGACGGCGACGTCCTCGGTCGTCATCACCGCGAGGCGCACCCGGGCGCCCTCGACGGGCTCGCCGTCGTCGCTGACGGTGCCGTGGACGAGCATCGTCCCGGTCTCCGGCCCGCTGGTGGGGCGATCGCTGTCCGGTTCGCCGGCCGCAGGCGTCGCCGGGGCACCCGCCTCGGGCTCCGGGTCGTCGCTGCACCCCGAGGAGAGGGCGAGCAGTGCGGTGATCGCGAGCGTGCTGATGATCCGGCGCATGGCCGACCCCCTGAAGCTGGACCCCGAGTGTTCGCCGGCAAGGGTGTCAGAGATGGGCTCGGGGCGCACCCCTGTGCCTGCCGGCGCCGGTCGGCCGGCCGGTCAGCCCGCGGCGACCACTCGGCGTACCAGGTCGGACCAGGCGGTGTGGATGCGCTCGACGGACATGCCCTCGACCTCGACCTGGTGCTCGACGATCGGCGCCTCCAGCGGCGCGAGCAGCGCGGTCGCCAGGAGCGGCAGGTCGCCGGTGACACCGAGCTCGGCCAATAGGTAGCGCACGTGCATCACCAGGAACGACCGGGCGGCGTAGGCCTTGCTGGCCGCGCGGCCGGCGTTGCGGATCAGCGGGGTGAGCTGCAGCACCGTCTCGATGCGGGAGCGGCCGAAGGCGAGCAGCCGCTCCTCGGCGTCGGCGCCCGGGCCCAGCGGCGGCGGGCCCGAGATGACCTGGGTCTGCCACTCGGTCTCCTCGTGGTCGAGGAGCGCGGCGAAGAGCCCCTCGCGGGACTCGAAGCGGCGGAAGACCGTGCCCTTCCCGACCCCGGCCTCGGCGGCCAGGTTGTCCATGGTCAGCGCGTCGACGCCGCAGGACGCGATCAGCCGCTGAGCCGCCTCGAGAAGCACCCGCCGGTTGCGCGCCGCGTCGCGGCGCTCGATGGGGACGGAGTCGACCATCGGCAGCGCGCGGGTGGGCGCGGCGGCGGGGAGCAGGCTGAGGGGCTCGGTCATGGTGGGCTCACTGTAGGGGCGGTGCGGGTGGTCTCGTCGGTTCAACCGGACCGAGGTCCGGTTTCTTCCGGACACTCGACGTCGGCCTCCGGGACGTGGCATACGGTCGGAGGGTGAGCGACCTCCACGACCTGACCGCCGTCGAGCAGGGCCGGCTCGTGCGCGAGCGCCAGGTCTCGCCGGTCGAGCTCGTCGACCACTATCTCGGCCGCGTCGAGCGCCTCGACGACGTGGGCGCCTTCGTCACGGTCACCGCCGATCCGGCGCGCGAGCGGGCGGAGCGGATCGCCGCCGAGCCGGCTGCCTGGGCGCGGGGGCCGTTGTGGGGGGTGCCGACGGCGGTCAAGGACCTCAACCTCACCGCCGGGGTGCGCACCACCTTCGGCTCCGCGGCATTCGCCGACTTCGTGCCGGAGATCTCCGACGGCGTCGTGCTCGCAATGGAGTCGGCGGGCCTGGTGAGCCTGGGCAAGACCAACACCCCCGAGTTCGGCTCGCCCTGCTACACCGAGCCCGACGTCGCCCCGCCCGCCGTCACCCCCTGGGACCGCAGCCGCACCGCCGGCGGCTCCTCGGGCGGCGCGGCCGCGGCCGTCGCGGCCGGGCTGGTGCCGCTGGCGCAGGGGTCCGACGGGGGCGGCTCGATCCGGATCCCCGCGTCGTGCTGTGGGCTGGTCGGGCTCAAGCCCACCCGCGGCCGCATCTCCGGGGCACCGATGTACGGCGACGCGGTCGGCCTGGCCACCGCGGGGCCGATCGCCCGCGACGTGCGCGACGCGGCCGCGCTGCTCGACGTCCTCGCCGGGCGCCGGGTCGGCGACCCCTACTGGGCGCCGCCGCCGTCCGGCTCGTTCCTCGCCGCGTGCGAGCAGGAGCCCGGCCGGCTGCGCGTCGCGCGCTTCCTGACCCCGATCATCACCGACGTCGAGGTCGACCCCGAGTGTGTCCGCGCCTACGAGGACGCCTCGCGGCTGCTGGAGTCGCTGGGCCACGAGGTGGTCGACGTGCCCGTGCCGCTGCCGCCCGAGGCGGTGCCGGAGTTCGAGACCTGCTGGGCGGTGCTCACCGCCCTCTCCTCGGCCCCGCCCGAGCGGGAGCACCTGATCCGTCCCCTGACCCGGTGGCTCACCGAGCAGGGCCGCGCCTGGTCGGGGCCGGAGTTCGGGCTCGCGGTCGGTGCCATGCGCCGGTTCGCGGCGGCGGCCCTCGAGGCCCTCGCGCCGTACGACGCGGTGCTGACGCCGACGCTCGCCTCGCCGCCGGTGCCGGTCGGGGCGATGCGGCACGACGACGACCCGGCCGCGGACTTCCTCGCCCAGAAGCGGTTCACCCCGTGGACCTCGGCGTGGAACGTCACCGGGATGCCGGCGATCTCGCTGCCGCTGCACTGGACGCCTGACGGGCTGCCGGTCGGGGTGATGCTCGCGGCCCGGCCGGCCGAGGAGGAGCTGCTGCTCGCGCTGTCGGCCCAGGTCGAGGCGGCCGCGCCGTGGGCGCACCGGCGGCCGCCGGGCTGGTAGCGGGTCGCTCGGGGCAAGCCGGTCGTCGGGGCCGGGCCCGGTCAGTCGTCCCCGAGCCCCCGGGCGGCGAGGGCGTCGCCGGTCTCGTGGGCCCGGCCGACCACCCGGATCACGAACGGGGTCAGGTAGGCACGCGGGTGCCGGCCCAGGCCCCGGGCGCGCGCTGCGTCCCGGGTCTCCAGCGCCAGGGAGACCGTGCCGGGGAGCGCGGCGATGGCCAGCGAGAACGTGAGCGCGACCCGCTCGGGGTCGACGCCGAGCCGGCGTAGCGGTCCGATCCAGCGGATGATCGCGTCGAGCATCGCGTTGACCGGGGTGGTGGCGGTGACCACGACGGCGGCCAGCGCCAGTGCCAGCAGGTCGAGCAGGCTCTCGACGGCCCGGTGCGGGCCGAACATCCACCACTGGAAGGCGGCGACCACGACCGCGATCAGCAGCACCGCCCGGGTCGCCCGGACCAGCATCCGCAGCGGCAGTCGCGCGAGCAGCGCCAGCCCGATCGACGCCGCGAGGAACGCGAACGAGGCCGGCATGCTGCGCACCAGCACGATGCTGAGGCTGAGCGCGGCGAGCGCGGCCAGCTTGGGGCCGACCGGCAGCCGGTGCAGCAGGCTGGTGCCGGGCTGGTAGATGCCGATGAGCACCGCGGTGCTGCTCACGGGCCGACCCGCCCCTCGATCCGGTCCTCGACCGAGGCCACGTAGAAGTCGACCGCGGCGCCCGGCTCGCCGTCGTAGCGCACCCCGGCGTCGTCGACGACGAGCACCCGGTCGCAGCGGCGGGCCAGGTCGAGGTCGTGGGTGACCAGCAGGAGTTGCTGGTCGAGGCCGAACAGCACGTCGGCCACCTTGCGGGTGTTGGCCAGGTCGAGCAGCGTGGTGGGCTCGTCGGCGACCACCACCGACGGCTCGGTGGCGAGCACGCCGGCGAGTGCCAGCAGCTGCTTCTGGCCCCCGGAGAGCGCGTGCACGCTGATCTCCGCGTGGTCGGCGAGCCCGAACCGCTCGAGCACCCCGAGCGCCCGCTGCCGGCGCGCGGAGGCGCTCCTCTCGATCCGCCGCAGGGAGAGCTCGACGTCCTCGACGCAGGTCGGCATCACCAGCTGGGCGGCCGGGTCGGTGAAGCAGAACCCGACCCGCCGCCGTACGGCGGCGCCCTCGCGGGCCACGTCGAGGCCGTCGACGACGACGCGTCCGGTGGTGGCGGCGACCAGCCCGTTGACCATCCGGGCCAGCGTCGACTTGCCCGAGCCGTTGGGCCCGACGATGCCGATGCGGCGCTCGGTCAGCGACAGCGTGGTGGGCTCGAGGATGACCCGCTCGCCGGCGGGGGTGGCGACGGTGACGCCGGCGGCCTCGAGCTCGATCGCGGGCACGCGGTCAGCGCCGGTGCAGCAGCTGCGGGAAGGCGCGGTGCACCTCGGCGGCGATCAGCGCCACCAGTGTCGTCTTCAGCAGGTCGCCGATCCAGAACGGGGTGTCCCAGCTGGCGGCCGTGGCCAGGGAGACGTCCTGGTGGAGCATCATGCCGAGGATGCCCATCGGGTGGACGACGAGGACGCTGCCGGCGAAGGAGCAGGCGAAGACGGCCAGGGCGCTGGTCTTCCAGCGGGGCCCGGCGACGTACTTGACCAGGAAGCCCCCGAGCGCCGCGGCGATCGGGAACGAGAAGAGGTAGCCGGCGCTGATGCTGGTGAACGGCGCCAGGCCCCCGGCGTGGCCGGCGAAGATCGGGAGTCCGACGGCGCCGAGCGCGAGGTAGAGGGCGACCGCGGCGAACCCGCGCGCCGGGCCGAGCAGGCAGCCGGCCAGCATCACCGCGAAGGTCTGCAGGGTGATCGGGACGCCCGCGCCGCCGACCGGGATCGCGCCGACGTACGCCGCCGCGCCGATCAGGGCCGCGAACGCGGCGACCAGGGCGAGGTCGGTGGTGGTGAAGCGGCGGGTGGCCGGCGTTCCGGTGCTGGTGGCGCCGGTGCTCTCGGTCATGGTCATCGGTGGTCCTTCGTCGGGGCGGGCGAACCTGAACGGTGGTCAGGTGAACGGTGTTCAGGTTAGGGTTCGGACGGGCCGGGGGTCAACGGGGCCCAGGTCCTGGGACGAGCCGGAGGAGTGTGAGGTGCGCTACCACCGCGGTGACGTGGTCGACCGGGCCCTGGTGGTGCTCGACCGCTACGGGCTCGGCGACCTCACCATGCGGCGCCTGGCCAGCGAGCTCGGCGTGCAGCCCAGCGCGCTCTACCACCACGTGCCCAACAAGCAGACGCTGCTGGCGCTGGTCGCCGACGAGATCCTGGCCCGGGGCCCGGCCCACCCGCGAGGTGGCGCCTGGGACGCCCGGACCACCGCGGTCTGCACCGAGCTGCGCGAGGCGATGCTGGCCTACCGCGACGGCGCCGAGGTGGTCGCGACCGCGCACGCGTTCGGGCTCGGTGCCGGCGGGCCGGGCGAGGAGCTCGAGCAGGTGCTGGCCGACTCCGGCCTCGACGCCGAGCTGGCCCGGGTGGCCTCGCGCACCCTGCTGCACTTCGTGTTCGGCCATGTCGTCGACGAGCAGACCCACCTGCAGGCCGGCAGCGCCGGTGCGATCGACGACGCGCCGCGCCAGGTCGACGACTCCGACTTCGCGGTCGGCCTGGCCCTTGTCGTCGACGGCATCCGGGCTCGCCGGCCGGCGCGGCACTGCTGAGGCGGACGGTCAGCGGCGCGCGGTGACCGCCTCCTCGGGGGCGGCATCCGTGAGCACCCGGCGAGGCTCCGGGGCCTCCCGACGGCGGGTGAGCAGGAGCGCGGCGCCCGCCCCGACCGCCAGGCCGGGGAGCAGCCAGCGCCAGCCGCTCAGTGACCACCATGCCTCCTGCGTGCGGGTGACCACCCGCTCGGTCACCACCGGGTCGGCGGCCGGAGCACCGGCGGGATCGGCTGCGGATGCGGGGTCGGGCGCCGCGGCGGCCGGTGCCGGACGGCCGCGGAAGACGCTGGCGAGCACGGAGACGACGGCCCGGCGGTCGGTGAGCCGGTGCCACTCGACCGGGGCGGGCTCGCCGCCGACGGCGCGGTCGTACGACGCGACGACCGGCCCGCCGTCGGCGTCCGGATAGACCGTCTGGGACCGCCAGGGCTCGACGTCGTGGAGCATCCAGGTGAGGTTGACGGTTCGCCTGCCCAGCCCGGTGGGCTCGCCGTCGAGCCTCGTGCCGAGCGTCAGCAGCTCGTCGAGCTCGGCGTAGCGGGCGTCGCTGTAGTAGAGCGCGGTCGCCCGGCCGGTGGCCGGCTCGGTGATCAGCACGCTGGTGGGCCCGCCGGCGGTGGCCGGCGCGGGCAGCGCCAGCGCGGCGCACAGCGAGGTCAGGACGAGCACCGGGACGAGGGCGAGGAGTCGCTGCATGCCCTCTCTACACCGCCGTCGGCGATGCGGTTCCGTTCACTCCAGCGAGCCGGCGATGCGCACCGCCCGGCGGAGGGTGAGGTCGCCCTCGAGCCGCACGGTCAGACCACCCAGCGGCACCACGAGGGTGTGGGCGGCCAGCCGCGGTGGATAGGCCTCGGGGCCGTCGCCCTCGGGGGTCACCACCACCTCGTGCGGGGAGGGGAACCACAGCGCGTCGCTCCCGGCCACGCGCACCAGCACCGCGTCGGGCGCGGACTTCCAGAACATCGGGTCCAGGCCCGCGTCGAACTGGTCGATGCGGATCGTGCGCCCGCGCTGGGTCCAGCTCATCGACACCAGCCGGCCGTCGGCGCCGACGCTGAGTCCGTCGGGCTCGCCGAGCGCGGTCGGCACCAGCGGCCGGAAGGTGGCCCCGGTGGCGGCCGTAGCGGTGGGCTCCGCCGGCACGGTGGGCGTGCCCGGAGGCCCGGACTCCTGCCCGCTGTCACTCTCGCGGACCATCACCCCGGCGAAGTCGAGCCACTCGGCCACCTTCGCGCCGACCGGCGAGACCCCCAGCCCCGTAGCCAGGAGGACCGCCACGACCGGCGCGAGCCACCGCGCCCGCCGCCTCGATCCGGCCGGGCCCGGCGCCGCGACGCGCCCGAGCACCTCGTCGACGAGCCCGGGGCCGGGCGCCGGGGTGCGCAGGTCGCGGGCCAGCTCGCGCAGGGCGGTCGCGAGCTCGGCGTTCTCGCGCGGGCTGGTCTCGAGCGGATCAGACATGGTCGGCCTCCCGGTCCTCGGCGGCGAGCTGCTCGCGCAGGCGGGCCAGGCCGCGGTGCAGCCGCGACTTCACGGTCCCGCGGGAGAGCCCGAGCGTGGCCGCGGTCTCCGCCTCGTCGAGCTCCAGCAGGTAGCGGCAGGTGACCACGGTGCGGAACCGGTCGGGCAGCAGCGAGACCGCGGTCAGCAACTGCTCCTTGCGCTCCCGGTCGGCGACCTCCTCGCCCGGGTCGATCAGCTCCGGCGGCAGTGAGACGCCGTGCTCCCGGGCCCCCCGGCGTACGGCGGAGCGGTGCTGGTTGCGGGTCTCGTTGGCCACGATCCGCAGCAGCCAGGGGCGGAACGCGGCCCCGTCGCGGTAGCGCCCCAGCGACCGGTACGCCTTCACCAGCGCCTCCTGCACGGCGTCCTCGGCGTCGGGGCCTGCTCCCAGCAGGGCCGCCGTGCGGACCGCCATCGGGGCGTGCCGGCGCACCAGCTCGGCGTACGCGTCGAGGTCTCCCGCCCGCACCCGAGCCACCAGGGCGGCGTCGTCGGCGATGGTCGCTGCTCCCTCCTGAGGCTCGCCCTTCCTACACCACCGACCGCCGAGAGGTTCCCGACGACCGGTCAGCCGGGGTCGACGGCGGCACCGTGCAGCTCGGCGAGCAGCACGGCGCCGACGAGGTCGAGCCGGGTCCGGCGCAGCCGTGCGGCCGCCAGGTCGACCCCGCCGAGCGCTGCCCCGCGCAGGTCGGTCTCGGTGAGGTCGCACTCGCGCACGGTGGCGCCGTCGAGCTGGGCGTCCCGCAGCACGCTGCCGGTGAGGTCGCACATCGACAGGTCGGCGTCGCGCAGGTCGATCCCACTCAGGTCGAGCCGGGACAGGTTGGCGGCGCGCAGGCTCACTCCTCGCCACTGCCCGCCGCGCACCGCCATCGGGCGCAGCGTGCACTCGGCGAACACCGATCCGGTGAGCTTGCAGCCCTCGAAGGTCGCGTCGAAGAGGTTGGTCCGGCGGAACTCGCAGGTGACGAACGCGGTGGTGACGTGAGTCGAGGAGTTGAGGCGGCAGTTGGCGAAGACACACCGGTCGAACACGGCGCCTTCGCTGGTCGACTCCGAGAGGTCGACGTCGGTGAACATGCACTCGGTGAAGTGCGCGTCGCCCAGCTCCTCGGCGTACCAGTCCTCGCCGCGGATCTCGCGCCCCACGACCGGCTCCGCCGACCTCACTGCTGCTGCTTCCTCTTCGCGGTGAGGTCGAGCATCTCCCGCGGCCGGACCGCGGTGTCGAGGCCGCCGTTCTTCGCGCGCCGCTCGAAGTGCAGGTGGCAGCCGTCGGGGGCGCCGTCGTCGGAGGCCCGCGCGATCAGGTCGCCGGGGCGCACCCGGTCGCCGACGTCGACATAGACCTTGCGGACATGGCCGATGACCAGGTCGAAGCCCACCTTGTGGTTGCGCAGCAGCAGCGGGGTCTCACCGTACGCCGGGCCGAGGCTCTCGCCTGAGACCACCCACGCGTAGCGGTCCGACCACAGCCGGGTGCCGCAGGGCATCGCGAGGTCGAGGCCGTGGTGGAAGCCGCGGTCCTTCTTGCAGCGCGGGTCGGGGGAGTAGTACGGCGCGCGGGTGCAGCCGAACGGGATCATGATCCGCCGCGCCCCGCCGAACCACGGCGAGGTGTAGCGGCGCTTGTCCTTGGTGTAGAACACCCACCGCGGGTCGGGCTTCGGCTTCGAACTGACCTGCTCGGTCGTGCCGGCCGTGCTCGCCGCGGTGACGGCCGATGCCGGCAGGCCGATGGCTCCGCCGCCGAGCAGCAGGAGCGCGAGCAACGACCCGAGGAGACTGCGTGCGCCGAGCATGCGGCCCACCCTAGGGGGCCCGCCGGGGGCCGGGTAAGGGGTCGGGGCGCTCAGTCGGCCGGCCAGCCGGCCGGGCACTCGGGCGCTCCCTCACCGTCGTCGAAGCACTGACCCAGCCCCACCGGGCTCTCGACGGTGACCCGCTCACCGGAGAAGCCCTCGACCCGCAGACCCTCGCCCTCCACATCCACCCACGCGTCGACGATGGTGCCGTCGACGGGCGGCTCCACCGTCGTGAGCGAGAAGGAGAACGTCGTGCCGGGCTCGTAGGAGATGGAGGAGTAGGCGTCCAGGTCGAGGTTCTCCAGCTGCGACCTCGGCCGTGTGTCGTCGTCGATGGTGATCTCCGGGTCCTCGCCGACGAAGGTGCACCCGGCGGCGAGGACGAGACACAGTCCCGAGGCGACGCCCCCGAGCACGCTGGTCCGACTCACGCTGGCGATCCTCCCGAGTGGCTGGCGCGGTGGTCGAGCCACGCTACCGAGCCCAGCTCAGGCGCGGCGGTGCTCCGCGATCGGGTTCGCCAGCGTGCCGGCGTAGATCAGCGACTCGGCCTGGTCGGTCAGGTCGACCATCTGCAGTGTGTTGCGCAGCTGGAGCCGGTTCAGGCAGCTGTGCCGGAACTCCGGGCGGAACAGGTCGTACGCCGCGGCGGCGCCGGCGAGCTCCGGGTGGTCGTCGTGGTGCTCGCGCACGCACCGGCCCACCTCGGCCCAGAACGCCCGCTCCGGCAGCAGCCCGTCGACCTCGAGGATCGCGCCGAGGTAGCGCAGGAACCCGTCGAACACGTCGGTGTGCAGGGCGAGCGCCTTCACGTCGTCGGGCACCTTCGCCCGGACCCGCTCCACATCGGGCGGGAGCGGCCGGTCGTCCATCACCGCGATCTCCTCGCCGATGTCCTTCATCAGCGCGCGCACCGGCGCGCCGCCGCGCAGCACCAGCACAAGGTTCTCCCCGTGCGGCATGAACGCCAGCTCGTGGGCGAGCAGGCAGTGCACGACCGGCCGCACGTAGGCGCGCAGGTAGCGGCGCACCCAGGTCGCCGGATCGAGACCGGACGCCGCGACGAGCGCCGCCACGAACGAGCGGCCCGCCCGGTCGCGGTGCAGCAGGGAGGCCATCGTCACCAGCCGCTCACCGTCCGCGAGCCGGGAGACCGGGCTCTCCCGCCACAGCGCGGCCAGCATCTTCTGCTGCGGCGACTTCACCCCGCGCTCGTGGGCCAGGCCGTGGAAGGCGTCGCCGGTGTAGCCGACCGCCGCCCGTTCGCGCAGCACCTCGAAGCCGCACTCGCGCAGCGTCGCGTCGCCCTCGACGACCCCGGCCACCCAGTCGTTGATCGCGGGGGTCGGCCCCATGTAGGCGGGCGACAGCCCGCGCAGGAAGCCCATGTTCTGGATCGCGAGCGCGGTCTTCACGTAGTGCCGGTCGGGGCGGCTGGTGTTGAAGAACGTGCGGATCGACTGCTGCGGGCGGTAGTCGTCGGGGCCCGCACCGAGGTGCACCAGGTCGCGGCGGGCCAGGTCGGGGGCGAAGGTCACCGCCACCTTGTTCGTCCACTGCCACGGGTGCACCGGCAGGTAGAGGTAGTCGGCCGGGTCCAGGCCGAGCCCGGCCAGCACCCCGGCGAACCGTTCGCGGACCTCGGCGTCGAGCTCCTCGGCGTACAGGGTCTGCTCGGTGAGGCCCTCGCCGAGCGAGAGCCGGGTGTGCGCGCGCCGGGCGGCCAGCCAGACCAGCCGCACGTCGGCGCCGGTCTCGGGCGCGTAGGCGGTGTAGTCGTCGAGCCCGAAGCCGATCCGGCCGTTGTTGGCGACGAACGCCGGGTGGCCCTCGGTCATCGCGCCCTCGACGTCCTGGTAGCCGGCGTCGACCAGCTCGGAGACCGGCGCGTCGCGGTGGGCGAGCTTCCACATCGACGAGGCGAGGGTGGCGGCGAGCTCCTCGAGATAGGTGGCCAGCAGCTGCTCGGGGATGCCGAGCCGCTCGGCGAACTCGACCACGAACGCCTGCGCGTCAAGCGGTGCCTGCTCGCCGCCGCGGGTGCGAGTCAGGCTGGGCTCGTCGACGATCCAGTGGTCGAGCGCCGTGCGCCGGGCGGCGAAGCGATACGTCGTACGCCGGTCGGGGACGCTCAGCCGCCAGGCTCCCGCGCCGTCCGGCTCGGGGACGAGCAGCCGCTCGTGGCTGAACTCGGCGATCGCCTTGGCGACCAGGTGGCGCTCCGCCCGGTCGAGCAGGTCGGGCCGCAGGTGGTCGGCGGTGAGTTGAGGGGTCGGCCGAGAGGTCGATCGTTCCTCGACACGCCGGGTCTCGACAGGCTCGACCACCGGGGGGTGAACCGGTGACGGCTCGGCGAGAGACGAGGCCAGGAACGCCTCACGGGTGCAGAACGACAGCGCGGCCTGCTTGGTGGACAGCGGCACCACTCGGGCCACCTCGAACCCCGCGGCGGCGTTGAGGGCGGCGATCTTCTCGTTGCGCACGTCGGGCTCGACGACCACGCGGCGTACCGCCGGGTCGGCGAAGCAGTGCCGCAACACCGCGCCCATCACCGCGCGGGTGAAGCCGCGCACCGGCCGGTCGGTCGGCGCGACCAGCACGTGCATGCCGAGGTCTCCGTCGGCCAGGCCGCCCACCTCCGGCAGCGCCGCCAGCTCGGAGTGCGCCGGGTCGTAGGTCTCGGCGAGGAACGCCGGCACCCCGTCGGCGCGGCCGAGCCAGGCGTGGTGGTGCGGGTCGGCGGCGATCCGGGCGTACTCCGCGTGCACGTCGGCCACGGTCGCGTCCTGCATCTGCCAGAAGACCGAGCGTGGGTGGGTGACCCAGCCGTGCAGCGGGCCGAGGTGCTCGTCGAGGTCGAGCGGCTCGAGCGTGATCCGCGCGGGCAGCGAGCGCGTCATGCCGGCACCCCCGACGGCTCCGCGCGCAGGTGGTCGGGCACGCCGAAGGTCTGCACCGCGATCCGCTTCTCGACCGGGTAGACCTCCCGGCCGGTCATCGCCGCGATGATCACCGAGTTGCGGAAGGCGCCCATGCCGAGGTCGGGCGCGACGAAGCCGTGGGTGTGCTCCTCGGCGTTCTGCACGAAGATCTCGCCGCCACCCGTGTCGGCCGTGTCGACGGCATACGTCGCCGAGGCGGCGAACCGGCCGCGGTCGTCCCAGCGGATCCGCTCGCGCACCGGGTCGAGGAACGCCGGCACCTGCGCGGCGTACCCGGTGGCCAGGACGAGCCCCTCGGTGCGCAGCCCGAACCGCTCGCCGGTCTCGAGGTGGTGCAGGTCGAGGGCGTACGCCGCGCCGTCGCGGCGCCCGCCGGTGACCTCGGTGCTCGTCACGAGCGTCGTCCGCGGACCGTGGCCCTGCACCCGCAGCCGGTAGTGCAGGTCGAAGATCTCGTTCACCAGGTCGCTGCTGATGCCCTTGTAGAGCGCGCGCTGGTCGCGCAGCAGCCGGTCGCGGGTGCCGCCCGGCAGCCCCTGGAAGTAGGAGGTGTACTCCGGCGAGGTCATCTCGAGCGTGAGCTTGGTGTACTCCATTGGGAAGAACCGCGGCGAGCGGGTCAGCCAGGTCAGCTCGTAGTCGTGGTCGGGGCTTTCGGCGAGCAGGTCGCGGTAGACCTCGGCGGCGCTCTGCCCGCTGCCGACGATCGTGATCGAGCCGAGCCGTTGCAGGTCGGCCTTGTGGCGCAGGTAGTCCGCCGAGTGCAGGGCGTGACCCTCGCCGACGAGCAGTCGCAGCGCCTCGGGCACCCGCGGCTGGGTGCCGACGCCGAGCACCAGCCGCCGGCCGCGCCAGGTCTCGCCGGTTGCGGCGGTGACGACGTACGCCGCGCCGTCGTGCTCGACGCGGGTCACTGGCCGCCCGAACCGCACGTTCGGGAGCCGGGCGGCGGCCCAGCGGCAGTAGTCGTCGTACTCGCTGCGCAGCGGGAAGAACGACTCGCGGATGTAGAACGGGTAGAGGTTGCCGGTGTCCTTGAGATAGGCCAGGAACGAGTAGCGCGAGGTGGGGTCGGCCAGCGTGACCAGGTCGGCGAGGAACGGCACTTGCAGTGTGGCGTCGTCGAGCATCATGCCGGGGTGCCAGGCCAGCTCGTCGCGGGCCTCGAGGAAGACGCCGTCGAGGTCGGCGAGCGGCTCGGTGAGGCAGGCCAGCCCGAGGTTGAACGGGCCGAGGCCGATGCCCACGAAGTCGTGGGTGCGGTCGTCGGTGGGCGCGCGCATCAGGCCACCGCCTCGCGCAGTTCGGCGGCGAGCTCGTCCCCGGTCGCGGCCAGCAGGGTGCCGATGCCGACGACGTCGTCGACGGTCGTCATCGGGTTGAGCAGGGTGAGCTTGAGCCAGCAGCGGCCGTCGACCTTGGTCTTGGCGACCATCGCCGCGCCTCGCTCGTAGAGCGTGGCCCGGATGCGCGGGGCGAGCCGGTCGGCGTCGTCCTCGCTCAGGCCGTCGGGCCGGTAGCGCAGCACCAGGGTGCTCAGCTCGGGAGCCGCCGCGAACTCCAGGCGCGGGTCGTCGGCGAGGCGAGCGTGCGTCGCCTCGGCGAGGTCGCAGACCGCGTCGACGTAGTCGCCGATGGTGTCGGGTCCCATCACCCGCAGGGTGAGCCACAGCTTGAGCGCGTCGAAGCGGCGGGTGGTCTGCAGGCTCTTGTCCACCTGGTTGGGGTGGGCGGTGTCGGAGGCGTCGTGCGGGTTCAGGTAGTCGGCGTGCCAGGTGACGTGGCCCAGATGGGCGCCGTGCCGGACGAGCAGGGCGCTGGAGGAGACCGGCTGGAACCAGGTCTTGTGGTAGTCGACGGTGACCGAGTCGGCCCGTTCGATGCCGGCGAGCAGGTGGCGCCGGCGGGGGGAGACCAGGAGCCCACCGCCGTACGCCGCGTCGACGTGCAGCCAGGTGCCGTGCCGCGCGCAGAGGTCGGCGGCGGCCTCGAGCGGGTCGATCGCCCCGAAGTCGGTGGTGCCGGCGGTGGCGACGACGGCCATCGGGATGAGCCCGTGGCTCTTGCAGCCGTCGAGGGCGGCGCTCAGTGCGGCGGGGTCCATCCGGTGCCGGGCGTCGGTGGCGACGCTGACGACGGCGTGGTCGCCGAGCCCGAGCAGGCGGGCGGCCTTCTGCACGCTGAAGTGCGCCTCGGCCGAGGCGATCACCCGCAGCCGGGAGGCGTCGCCGGCGCTGCGGCCGGCGAGGGCGACGTCGCGGGCGAGCAGCAGCGCCTGGAGGTTCGACTGGGTGCCGCCGCTGGTGAAGATGCCGTCGGCGCCGGGCCCGAAGCCGATCCGGGCCGCGGTCCAGTCGACGAGGTGCCGCTCGACGAAGGTGCCGCCGACGCTCTGGTCGAAGGTGTCGAGGGAGGCGTTGACGCCGGAGACGAAGAGCTCGGCGAGCAGGGCCGGCACCACCACGGGGCAGTTGAGGTGGGCGGCGTAGGCCGGGTCGTGGAACCAGACGGTGTCGTCGAGCCAGAGCCGGCGCATCTCCGTCAGCGCCTGGGCGGCGTCGCCGAGGGGTCGGTCGAGGTCGACGTCGACGACCGGCTTCGCGGCCTGCGCCGGCAGCACGCCGGTCGCGGGGCCGCGCTGCGCGCGCATCGCGTCGCTGAGTGCGTCGAGACCGAGCGCCAACGAGGTCCGGTAGTCGTCGAGGTGGTCGGGGTGGAACAGGTGGGTCAGGGGCGAGCGCCGCTGCGTGGCGTGCGGGGGAGGGGTCACCGACGTCTGCCTTCCGAGCAGGAGAAGTAAGGTGAGCCTTACCTTAGTGACGTAGTCGGTGGATGCGACAACAGGGTTGTCCGTCGGTTGGGACGCCCATCTGCGAACCGCGACGGACTTGCGGGACCGAAACGGGGGCGTCTGCACGGTCGGCGGCGCGGCGGTCAACTGTGGAACTTGCTGTCAGCATCCGGCAGCAAGTGACACGTCAAGCTCGTGCCGGCGTCATCCGCAGGTGGGCGCCGGGATGCCGAGCGCCGGCTAGCGGTTCGAGCGCTGACCGGGCGGGCGCTGGCGCTCCCGGTCGTCGTCCGCGGGGTCCGTGCGCTCTTCGGCGGCGAACGCCGCGACGACCAGCAGCAGCACGATCGCCGCGAGCGCGCCGGCCACCCCACGCTGGTGCGCGGGCATCCGGCGTAGCGCCGCCAGCGCGCGCCGGGTCCGCGCCGCGATCGCGTCTCCGGCCCGGTCCGCAAAGCCAGGGGCCGGGGTGGCCGGAGCGGCGTCCGCCGCAGCGGAGGGCGGCGGAGGAACCGGGTGTCGGGCGGTGAGCACCCGGGTCGCCTGGGTCGGCACCGGCTCGGACGCAGCCCGTCCGGCAGCACCGCGCAGCACCGCGGCGACCTCCTCGGCCGCCGGCCGGCGCGCGGGATCCGGATCGGTCATCCGGCGCAGCAGGTCCGGCCACGGGGCCGGAAGGTCCGCGGGCACGTCGGGGACACGGTGCAGCCGGGCCATCGCCGCCTCGACCGCCGGACCGGGGTACTCACGGCGGCCGGTGAGCGCCTCCAGCAGCACTAGGCCCAGCGACCAGACGTCGACGGAGGTGGTCACCTCCGCGCCGCGGACCTGCTCGGGGGCGAGGTAGGCGGCCGTGCCGATGGCCTGTCCGGTCCGGGTGTGGCGGACCGTGTCGCCGAGCAGGCGGGCGATGCCGAAGTCGGCCAGCCGCACTCGGCCGTCGTCGCCCAGCAGCACGTTGGCCGGCTTCACGTCGCGGTGCACCACGCCCTGGCCGTGCGCGTACGCGAGCGCCTCGGCGAGCTGACCGCCGATCTCAGCGACCCGGTCGGCCTCGAGCGCGCGCCCCGAACAGCAGTCGGCCAGCGTCTCGCCGTCGACGAGCTCCATCACCAGGAACGGGTGATCGCCGGTGATGCCCGCGTCCAGAACCATCACCAGGTTGCGATGGCTGAGTGCGGCCAGGGTGCGGGCCTCGGCCACGAAACGCTCGCGGGCGGACTCCTCGGCGGTGGTGTCGCGTAGCACCTTGACCGCCACGGGCCGGTGCAGCAACTGGTCGGTGCCGCGGTGCACGTCGGCCATGCCGCCGCGACCGATCAGCCCCTCCAGCCGGTAGCGCCCGCCCAGCACCGGCTCGGCCGTGGTCTCGGGGTGGTCACCGGCCGGAGTCTCCTGCTGCACGTGCGGCTCCTGCGGTTCGGGGGTGTCGACCTCAGAAAGTGCCCCGAATCGCCGTCCGGCAATCGTGGCGCTGCTCCGCCCGACGGTCAGCCGACCGGTAGCTCGACCGGCTCGCCGTCGGTGGAGTCGACGATCAGGTCGTAGCGGATCCGCCCGCCGGGCTCGGCGTCGGCGAACGCGTGGACGACGGTCGCCACCTGGTCCTGCTCGAGCGTGGTATCGCCCCAGATCTCGACCTGCTCGGCGCGCGCACCGTCGGCGTCGACGTAGGTCGCCGGGAAGCCGACGATGACCTCGTCGGCATCGGCGGTGACCTCGGTGACGACGAAGAGGGCCCCGCTGGTGGGCGAGGTGTAGGCGACTCTCATCTCCGCGCTGCCGTGACCGGGCACCTCGATGGCCTCGCCGTCACCTGCGACGACCAGGTCGGCCACCGGCTCGTCGTTGACCAGGAAGGAGGCGATCGCGCCGTCGGTGCCCTCGATCTCGGTCCAGGTCACGCAGGTCGACTCGTCCGCGGGGTCGTCACAGGCCTGCCAGCCGCCGTCGACCTCGACGAGCGTGGCCGACGGTGCCGGCTCGCCCTCCTCGACGAACGCGGTCGCCACGCCCAGGCCGTACGCCGCATAGGTCGCGGCCGGCGACCCCGGCGCGGCGAGGCCCTGGATCGCCTCCAGGTCGGCGACCTGGCGGCTGGCCATCGCGGTGAAGAACGCCTCGACGTCCTCCGAGCTCGGGCCCTTCTCGCTGTCGGCACGGGCCGCGGTGCCGGTCGTGGAGTCCCCGTCGCCGTCGTCGGAACAGGCCGCGGTGCCGAGCAGCAGGCAGACAGGGAGCAGGACGAGCGGAACGGAGCGACGCAGCATGGCCACGACGCTAAGCGCGAGTCGCCTCCGCCCGCTGGCGAGAGTCGTCCACCTCGGCTGCGGTGCCCAAAAGCCGGCCGCACTCGGCGGCCAGCCGCGCCCGCAACGGCGCGCCGCGCTCCGCGAACCGGCGCTGCGCGGCGACGTACTCCTGCTTGCCCTCGGGCGTCTCGATCCGCACCGGGGTGAACGGCATCCCGTCGTGGTCCGCCAGCCCGGTCAGGTCATAGGGTGCCGCCCGCATGTCGAGCACCCGGATGTCGCGCGCCAGCTCGAAGCAGTCCGCGACCAGCTCCGAGGCCACCATCGGGCTGAGCCGGAACGCGTGCTTGTAGAGGTCCATGCCCGCGTGCAGGCAGCCGGGCTGTTCGAAGTCCGGGCGGTCGGCGGCGCCGGGCCGCAGCGCGTTCAGTGGCCGGGCCGGCTCGGTGAAGAACCGGTAGGCGTCGAAGTGGGAGCAGGCGATCCGGTGCGACTCGACGACCGCATCCGTCCCCTCGGGTCCCAGTCGCAGTGGCCAGTCCGCGTGCCGCGTCTCGTCGTCGGCGAGGCGGTAGACCATCGCCCACTCGTGCAGCCCGAAGCAGCCGTACGACGCCGGCCGGGACGCGCTCGCGCGCAGCAAGCGGCGGGTCGCCTCGAGCAGCGGACGCTGCGCGACGACGTACGCCGGGTCGACCGCGACGGTGCCGTCCTCGCGGCGCGCGTAGGCCTTGAGCTCCGCATGGTCGTCGGCGCCCTCGAGCGCCACCCCGACGCCCGGGTGCCAGCGCCGCAGCTGCGCCGGGCGGTGGGAGTAGTAGGTGAAGAGGAAGTCGTGCACCGGGTGCTTCACCCGCGCCTGGCGGCGGGCCAGGTGCGGGGCCACGAACGCGTCGACCCGGGCGGCGTGCGCCTCCGCGCGCACCGTCCACTCCGACCGTTCGAGAACCTGCACCGCCTCAGGGTAGGTCCCGCCTCAGCCGAGCCCCCAACGCGCGCCGTCACCGACGTGGACGCTGGCGAGGAAGGCCAGCATCGAGGGGTGCTCCCAGCCCGCGTCGTGCGGGTACTGGATGCGCACCACACCGGACGGTTCGTCTCCCCGGGTGTGGGTGGCGATCGTGGTGTAGCCGTCGCTCTCGGCGATCCAGAACCGGCGGCCCTCGTGGTCGACCGCCTCGCCGTGCGGCGGGTTGGCGTCGAACATGATCACCAGCTTGCCGCGGAAGTCGTCGGGGTGGGCCGACGTCGACCCGTCGTCGGGAGCGATCGTCACGGCCGTAGGGCTCTGACCCTGCACCGACCACCCGGTCGGGGTGAGGTCGAAGGAGTACGGCGCGGCGTCGAACCGCTCGGCGACGAGCCGGACGCCCTCCGGCGCGACCTGGGTGGCCTCGGTCGACGGAGACTCGGCGTCGGCGAGCACCGTGGCGGCACCGACCCCGAGGATGCTCGTCACGGCGAGGCCGGCGAGACCCGCCCGGAACCGCCGGCGGGTCCGGGCCCGGGCGGCGCGATGGGCGCGGGCGAGGTCGTCGGTGGGATCCGGCGACGGCAGGTCGGCCTCCGCGACCAGCGCGAGGGCCCGTTTGAGGTCAGGTGTCGGTGTCATGGGGATGCCTCCAGCGTCGGGTGTTCGGCGGGGGTGATGACGGTGCGCAGGTGGGCCAGGGCGCGGGCGTTCTGCGACTTCACGGTGCCGGTGGAGCAGCCGAGGACGCGCGCGGTCTCGGCCACGTCGAGGTCGTGCCAGTGCCGGAGCACGACCACGGCCCGCTGGCGGGGTCCGAGCGAGGCGAGCGCCGCGAGCACGACCGCCCGCGTGTCGAGGTCGGTGCCCGGGGTGGTCGGCTCGGCGACGAGCTCGCCTGCCGGGTCGGCCGTCGCGGTCTCCCGCCGCCGGTGGGCACGTCGGGTCTCGTCGATGAACGCGTGGGTGAGGCTCCGGCGGGCGTAGGCGAGCGGGCTGTCGGCGCGGCGTACCCGCCTCCACGACAGGTAGAGACGGGTCAACGTCGTCTGCACGACGTCCTCGGCGAACGCCTCGTCGCCGGCGCACAACAGGGTCGCCGTCCGCACCAGGTCGCGACGGTGGGTGCGGGTGAACTCGACGAACTCCGCGGTCCGGTCATCAGCGCGCACAGGTCCTCCTTCCACCCTGCTGACGGGTGCGGGCCCGACAACGGTTGCATGCACCCGCCCGGCAACCCGCCATGCAACCCGGTGTCCGCCGGCAGCGGTCAACGGGGCGTGAGAGAGAGCTGGTACGCCGCTGTCGCCGTCGCTGCCGTCTGCTCCGCCGTCGGCGCGGGGCTACTGGCCCAAGACCTGGACGACGTGGCCGTGACCCCCGCCCCGACCTCGGCACAGCCCTCGAGCGGCAGGGTCGCGCCCGGGGGGACCGGCCGGGACGTCGAGTCCGGCCCCTTCGACCGGACCGTGCACTCCACCGCCCACCCGAGCAGCATCTGGGTCGTCGTCAACAAGGCGAACCCGATCGAGCCGGCCGACTTCCGCCCCGAGGTCGCCCTGGTCCGCGGCTACCAGGTGGCGATCGCCGCGGCCGGGCCCCTCGAGCGCCTTCTCGTGGACGCCGACCGCCTGGGGTTGGGCTTCAAGATCGCCAGTGCCTTCCGCTCCTACGACTACCAGCGAGAGGTCCACGCGGCCACCGTCGCGAGCCGGGGCCGGGCGGCTGCCGACCGGGTCTCGGCGCGGGCCGGCCACAGCGAGCACCAGACCGGGCTGGCGGTCGACCTGGTCACGCCGGCCGACCCGGCGTGCGACTTCGAGGCCTGCTTCGCCGAGACCCCGGGCGGCCGGTGGCTGGCGAGCGAGGCGTGGCGCTACGGATTCGTCGTCCGCTACCGGCCCGGCAGCACCGCGATCACCGGCTACTCCCCGGAGCCGTGGCACCTGCGCTACGTCGGTCGGGGCCTGGCGGCCGAGTTGCGGCGTACCGGCGTGGGGACGCTCGAAGAGTTCTTCGGGGTCGCCGGGGGCGACTACCGCACCGGCTGACGTGCGAGCCCACCGTTGGGAGGGTCCCTCTCGGGCTTGACCTGCCTTGAGATGCTCTCAAGACACAGTGCGAACTGACTCTTGAGAGGGTGTCAAGAATGCCGGGGTCCCGCGCCGCCGACCAGGCGGGGAGACGGATTGCGATCCTGCACGCCGCCGAGGCCCGGCTGCGCGACGGCGGCCCCGCCGCGCTGTCGGTGGCGGCGATCGCCCGCGAGCTCGGCGTCGCACAGAACACCGTCTACTGGTACTTCCCCTCCCGGGCTCACCTCCTCGTCGCCGCGCTGGAGCGGCTGCTCGCCGCCGAGCTCGCGGAGCCGCCACCCGCCGACCTGCCACCGGTGCCCCGGCTCCTGTGGACCACCGACCGGTTGGCGTCCCTGTGGCCGATGTTCGGCTTTCTCTACGAGAACGCCGGTCGCTCGGAGGTGGTCGCCGACTGTCTCGCTCGCATCGACGAGGTGCTGACCGATCGCTTCACCGACGCCTTCCGCGAGCAGGTGCCGGCGCGCGAGGTCGGTGCCGCCGTCGCGGTGTTCCGGGCCACCGTCGACGGGGCCTTCGCGCGCGGCCTGGACGCCTCGACCCGGCGCCTGGTGCTGCGTTACGCCGCGGCCCGGCTCACTCGCGACCCCGGCCGGGCGTCGGAGCGGGGGCCGGGTCGTTAGGCTCGCCGGGTGCGCATCGCGAGATTCACCACGGGCGAGGAGCCCCAGTTCGGCGTCGTGACCGGAGAGGTCGACGAGTTCGGCCAGCCGGCCGACGACAGCGTCGTGGTCGCCCTGGCCGGCGACCCCCTCTACGTCGGGATCAAGCTGCTCGAGGAGCAGCACCGGCTGGCCGACGTCCGGCTGCTCGCGCCGGTGCTGCCGCGCAGCAAGGTCGTCGGCATCGGCCGCAACTACGCCGCCCACGCCGCCGAGATGGACAGCGACGTCCCGGACGAGCCGCTGATGTTCCTCAAGCCCAACACCAGCGTTGTCGGCCCGGGTGACCCGATCTTCTACCCCCGCCAGACCCAGGAGCTGCACTTCGAGGGCGAGCTCGCGCTGGTGATCGGCCGGATCTGCCGTGACGTGCCGCCGGAGCAGGCCACCGACGTGATCTTCGGCTACACGATCGGCAACGACGTGACCGCCCGCGACCTGCAGCGCAGCGACGTGCAGTTCACCCGGGCCAAGGGGTTCGACTCGTTCTGCCCCCTGGGCCCCTGGATCGAGACGGACCTCGACCCGCACGACTTCGCCGAGGGACGCGCGGTCCAGACCCACCTCAACGGCGACCTCAAGCAGGACGGCAGCACCCGCGACCTGATCTTCGACATCCCGACCCTGGTCGCCCACGTCTCGAGCGTGATGACGCTGCTCCCTGGCGACGTCATCCTCACCGGCACCCCCGCGGGTGTCGGCCCGATGGAGGTGGGCGACGAGGTCGAGGTCTCGATCGCCGGCCTCGGCACCCTCACGAACCCCGTCAAGGCAAGGTGACCCCCGCAGTGAGCAGCACCCCCACGACCGGCCCCGTCCGCGTCCGCATGGCCCCGAGCCCCACCGGCTCGCCGCACGTCGGCCTGGCCCGCACCGCCCTCTACAACTGGGCGTTCGCGCGCAAGCACGGCGGCACCTTCGTGTTCCGCATCGAGGACACCGACAAGGAGCGCAACACCGAGGAGTCCTACGAGTCGCTCATCGACCTGATGCAGTGGCTCGGCCTCTCCTGGGACGAGGGGGTCGTGGTCGGCGGCCCCTACGGCCCCTACCGCCAGTCCGAGCGCACCGACATCTACACCGACGTGCTCGCGAAGCTGCGCGAGTCGGCGTACACCTACGACTGCTACTGCACCACCGAGGAGGTCGACGCGCGCCGCAAGGCCTCCGGCTCCAAGGCGATGGGGTACGACGGCTTCTGCCGCGAGCTCTCCGAGGAGCAGGTGGCGGCCTTCCGCGGCGAGGGTCGCCAGCCGGTCGTGCGGTTCCGGATGCCGGAGGGCGAGATCACCTTCGACGACCTGGTCCGCGGGCCGATCACGTTCCAGACCGAGCACGTCCCCGACTTCGCGCTCGCCCGCGCCAACGGCGACCCGCTCTACACGCTGACCGCGCCGGTCGACGACGCCACCATGCGGATCACCCACGTGCTGCGCGGGGAGGACCTCCTCTCGAGCACCCCGCGTCAGATCGCGTTGTTCGAGGGCCTCAAGGCGATCGGGGTCGCCACGGGGACCCCCGCGTTCGGGCACCTGCCCTACGTCATGGGGGAGGGCAACAAGAAGCTCTCCAAGCGCGACCCGCAGGCGCACATGGCGCTCTACCGCGAGCAGGGCTTCCTCCCGGAGGGGCTGCTGAACTACCTCGCGCTGCTGGGGTGGGCGATCGCGGCCGATCGCGACGTGTTCACGCTCGCCGAGATGGTCGAGGCGTTCGACATCAAGGACGTCAACCCCAACCCGGCGCGCTTCGACCTCAAGAAGGCCGAGGCGATCAACGCGGCGCACATGCGGCTGCTCTCGCTCGACGAGATCACCCACCGGGTGCTGCCCCACCTCAAGGCCGCCGGCGTGGTCTCCGACCCGGTGAGCGACTCCGACGCCCAGCTTCTCGAGCTGGCCATGCCGCTGGTCGCCGAGCGCATCAACAAGCTCACCGAGGCCACCGACATGCTCGGCTTCCTGTTCGTCGACGAGGAGCACTTCACCGTCGACGAGGCCGACGCGGCCAAGCTTCTCGACGCCGACGGCCTCCGGGTCGTCCGGGCGGCCCACGACGCGCTGGCGGGCCTGCACGGCTGGGCGGCCGGCGACATCCAGGAGGCGTTGCAGTCCGCGCTGGTCGAGGGCCTGGGGCTCAAGCCGCGGCTCGCCTTCGGGCCGGTCCGGGTGGCCGTGAGTGGTCGCCGCGTGTCGCCGCCGCTGTTCGAGTCGATGGAGCTGCTCGGCCGCGACCGCAGCCTGGCGCGGCTGCAGCGCGCGCTGGGCTGACGGGCGACCGGGGGTGCTTGCTTCTCCGTCGGCCGGGCTGGCCTATCACGAGCTGTTCCGGGCGGGCCGGGGCAGCAGGTGGTGGTCGATCCTCGGCGTCTTCACGCTGCTGGCGCTGATGGTCGTGGTGATCCCGATCGGGCTCACCGTGGTCTTCCTGGTCGGCTACGCCGTCGCCGGCTCTGACGTGGGGGCGGCGCTGGACCGGCTGGTCGACCTCGACGACCCAACCCCGGTCAGCCTGGCCTACCTCAACCTGTCGCTGGCGGCCGCGATCCCGGTGGTGCTCGGCCTGGTGTGGCTGCTGCACGCCCTGCGACCCGGCTGGGCCTCGTCGGTGCGCGGGCGACTGCGCTGGGGCTGGCTGGCGACCTGCTTCGCGCTGGCGTTCGCGGCGCTCGTGGTGACCGTGCTGGTCTCCGCGCTGCTGCCGGCCCAGGGCGCCGACACCTCGATGGACGGCGGGCTCAACGACTTCACCACCACCACCCGCGACTTCGCGCTGGTGGTGCTGTTGCTCACGCCGCTCCAGGCCGCGGGGGAGGAGTACGCCTTCCGCGGCTACCTCACCCAGGCCTTCGGCGGGCTGCTCGGCTCCCGGTGGGTGGCGGTGCTCGGACCGGCGCTGCTGTTCGCCCTGGCGCACGGCGCCCAGGACCTGCCGGTCTTCTTCGACCGGTTCGCGTTCGGTGTGGTCTCGGGGATCCTCGTGATCGCCACCGGCGGCCTGGAGGCCGGCATCGCCATGCACGTGCTGAACAACTGGTTGGCCTTCGGGCTGGCGCTGGCGTTCGGCGACATGGCGTCCACGCTGAACCCCACCGGCGGCTCGTGGTGGAGCATCCCGGTGACGCTGACCCAGTCGCTGGCCTTCCTCGGGCTGACCCTGCTGGTGGCCCGCCGGATGGGCGTCGAGTCGCGCACCGGGGAGCCCGTTTTGGTGGCCCGAAACCCACCCGTGTAAGGTCTCTCCTCGGTTCCGGAAGGCGCTGGGAGGCGCCCGAAGTGAACCAAGTCAGTGGGATATGGTGTAATTGGCAGCACGACTGATTCTGGTTCAGTTAGTCTAGGTTCGAGTCCTAGTATCCCAGCGAGATCGCGGCCTGCGGGCCGCGATTTTGTGCGGATCCCCAGCGCAGGCTAGGGTTTCGCAGGTTGTTCGAGGCAGGCTCGAGAGGGTCGGTCGAGAGCGACCGCAGTGCATGCCCCCGTTGTGTAGCGGCCTAGCACGCCGCCCTCTCAAGGCGGTAGCGCCGGTTCGAATCCGGTCGGGGGTACCACACCGAGAAGGGCCCCGGTCGGCAGACCGGGGCCCTTCGTCGTGGAGCGAGCCGTCAGAGCTTCCAGCGGTAGTACTTCGCGCCGCCCTTGCCGGCGCTGTCGATGCAGGTGTCGGGGCAGCCGGCGGTCCCGGCCATCGCGAACGACGAGGCCCGCCAACGCAGCGTCCGGGTGCCCTTGTCGATCCTCTTCAGCGGGATCGTGATCCGGAACGAGCTGTCACCGGTCCGCTTGGAGGGGACGGTGGAGCACTTGCGCGGCTCTCCCGAGCCCGTGACCCGGTAGCTGCAGATGTCGGCCGAGACCTCGCCGTCGCGGTATCGCACGGCGGCGCCGCGGATGATCTTCTTCGAGATCCGGAAGTCGGCGCCGAGCCCCCCGGGGAAGGTCAGGTCCTCGTCGGCGATCGCCTCCCACGTCCGGAAGGTGACGACGATCTTCTTGCCGTCCTTGGTCAGCGTCACCCGCTTGAGGTCCAGGTTGGAGGCGACGTCGCCCTGGGCGTCCTTCCTGGTGGTCGACGTCGCGGCCTGCGCGGCAGCAGGGGTCAGCAGGACGAGACTGGCGGTGACGAGAGCGGCCAGGGTGCGGCGCATGCGGTTCCTCCGAGGGTCGGTGCGGGTGGCGGACAGGTCCTTCCCTGCGCTGTCCCGCTCTAACCCGGTTCCGGGGGTCTTTCACCGTGAGGCGCTCAGCCGCACAGCCCGTTCTCGGCTGCGTCCTCGGGCGAGCCGCCGGGGTTCCTGCCGCTGACCGCGCCCTTGCCGAGCCGGCCCAGCGGCTCGTCGGCGATGACCTTGCGCCACAGCTTCTCGGCGTCCTCGGTCAGCTCGAGTCGGCCCCAGTTCGGGTCTTCGCGGGGGAACTCGGCAGTAGGAGCGGTCACGAACCGGATGTCGCGCAGGTCGGCGTGCTGCAGCGACTCGGCGAGCTGGACGAGCTTGCCCGCCGAAGCGAGGTCCGGGCTGGTCTGCAGCGAGCCGGTCAGGGCCCGAGCGAAGGAGTAGAGCTTGTCGGGCCGGGTGAGCGTGCCGGCGGTGAGGACCTTGCCGATCATCGAGGCCATGAACGCCTGCTGCCGCTTCATCCGGCCGAGGTCGGAGTTCGGGGTGGAGCTGCGCTGGCGGACGTAGTCGAGGGACAGGTCACCGTCGAGGGTCTGGGTGCCGGCGTCGAAGTAGATCTTGGCCTTGTCGTCGGCGATCGGCTCGGGGATGCAGACCTCGACGCCGTCGATCGCGTCGACCATGTCCTTGAAGCCGCCGAAGTCCAAGACGACATAGGAGTCGACGTAGATGCCGGTCGTGGCCTCGAGCTGGGCCGCCGTGCACTGCGGTCCGGCGAGTGCGAGCGCCTCGTTCCAGGTGGCGTCCTGCTCGGCCGGCACGATCTCGCCGCCGGGCTCACCGCCGACGACGCACTCCGGACGGTCGACGAGCGTGTCCCGCGGGATCGAGATGCCGTACGCCGACTCGCGACCGTCGGCGACGTGCAGCAGGATCGTCGTGTCCGAGCCGCCCCCGCCGGACTCGGCGTCCACCCCGCAGTCGACGCAGTCGCGGCGGTCGGTGCCCAGCACGAGGATGTTCAGCTCCGAGGTGTCGTGCACCGGCTGCTTCCGGTCGACCTCGTGCTCGATCCCCGGCCCCTCCTCGATGCCGCGGTCGACCTCCGAGTAGGCCAGGGTCACCGTGAGCCCGGTGACCAGGGCGACGACCAGCTCGGCGACGAGGATGACGCGCAGCACGGGGCGGCGGCGACGCCGGCGGTGGGGCATGCAGGGGTCCTTCCAGCAGGGATCCCGAGAGTCGTGGCTCGTCCGGAGCCTACGGGGCCGTCGGTGCCGATCGGTGGCGTTAGGCTCGCGACCGTGTCCGATTCCCGCCAGAGAGTGTCGGTGGCGTCGGTCACGATGGAGCCATGACCAGCTCGTCCGGCAGTCGCGCGGTGCTCGATCCCGAGTCCTGCTATCGCGCCGTGAAGTCCCGCGACCGTCGGTTCGACGGCGTGTTCTTCACCGCCGTGCGCACCACCGGCATCTACTGCCGCCCCTCCTGCCCGGCCCGCACCCCGGCGTACGCCAACGTCACGTTCCACCCCAGCGCCGCAGCCGCCCAGGCGGCCGGCTACCGCGCCTGCAAGCGCTGCCTGCCCGACGCCACACCCGGGAGCCCCGACTGGGACGTCCGCGCCACCGCCGCGGGTCGCGCGATGCGCCTCATCGGCGACGGTGTGGTCGACCGCGAGGGGGTCGACGGGCTCGCCGGCCGGCTGGGCTACACCCCTCGGCACCTCACCCGGCTGCTGACCGCCGAGCTCGGCGCCGGGCCTCTCGCGCTGGCCCGGGCCCGCCGGGCGCAGAACGCGCGCGTGCTGATCGAGACCACCGACCTCGGCTACGCCGACGTCGCGTTCGCGGCCGGCTTCTCCAGCGTCCGGCAGTTCAACGAGACGATGCGCGACGTCTACGACGCTTCGCCCACGCAGCTGCGCGGGCGACGGGGGCGGCCGGCGGCCACCCGCGGCACGGTGTCGCTGCGCCTCGCCGTGCGCTCCCCGTTCGCGGGTGAGGCGCTGCTCGACTTCCTGGCCCACCACCTGGTGCCGGGCGTCGAGGCCGTCGGCGAGGGGTGGTACGCCCGCACGCTCGACCTGCCGTTCGGGCCCGGCTGCGTGCGGCTCGAGGTGGGCGCCGCCGACCGGGCCGAGAGTGGGGCGACCGCGTTCGTCCCGGCGACGTTCACGCTCACCGACCTGCGCGACACCGGCGCCGCCGTCGAGCGCACCCGCCGGCTGCTCGACGCCGACTGCGACCCGGTCGCGGTCGACGCCCACTTCGCCGGCGACCCGCTCGTGGGACCGCTGGTCCGGCGGCGGCCCGGACTGCGCGTGCCCGGCCAGGTCGACGGTGACGAGCTCGCCGTGCGGGCGGTCGTCGGGCAGCAGGTCAGCGTGGCGGGGGCCCGCACCGTCACCGGGCGCCTGGTGGCCGAGCACGGCCGTCGGGTCGAGACCGGCGTGCCCGGCCTGACCCACCTGTTCCCAGACGCCGAGACCCTGGCTGAGGTCGACCCGGCATCGCTGCCGATGCCGCGCGCCCGCGGGCGCGCGCTGGTCGGGCTCGCGGCGGCGCTGGCCCGTCGCGACATCGCGCTCGACCGAGGTGCCGACCGCGACGGTGTCCGCTCGGCCCTGCTCGCCCAGCCGGGCATCGGCCCCTGGACCGCCGACTACGTCGCGCTGCGTGCGCTCGGCGACCCCGACGTGTTCCTGCCCACCGACCTGGGCGTGCGGCAGGCGCTCACCCGGCTCGGCCGCGACCTCGCCGAGCTCAGCCCGGCGGCTTGGCGCCCCTGGCGCTCCTACGCCCTGCTCCACCTGTGGCAGACGCTCATGCCGTCGGCCACCGTTGCGACGACGACCCCCTCCGGAGGTGCCCCGTGTGGACCCTGACCCCCAGCCCTGTCGGCGAGATCCGCGTGACCGAGCGTGACGGCGCGATCGTCGCGCTGGAGTTCGCCCCACTGCCCGAGGCCAGACTGCTCCCCGAGTCCGAGCGCGACGACGAGCACCCGCTGCTGCGCGAGGCGGTGCGCCAGCTGGACGCCTACTTCGCCGGCGAGCTCCGTGAGTTCGACCTGCCGCTGGCGCCTGTCGGCACCCCGTTCCAGATGCGCGTGTGGCAGGAGCTGCGCGGCATCGGCTACGGCGAGACCACGTCGTACGGCGCCATCGCGGCACGGCTGGGCATGGTCCCCGGGGCCTCGCGGGCCGTCGGCCTGGCCAACGGTCGCAACCCGATCGCGATCGCGATCCCCTGCCACCGGGTGATCGGCGCCAACGGCACCCTCACCGGGTACGCCGGCGGCCTCGACCGCAAGCGGGCGCTGCTGGGGCTCGAGCGGGGCGCGGGGGTCGAGGCCGGCGCACTGTTCTGACCGTGCGGGTCGGCTACTCCGCGGCCGCGCGCCGCAGCGACTCCGAGAGCCGCTCGGCCGCGGCGATGACCGCCGGGGCGTGCATGCGGCCCGGCTGGCGGGAGAGCCGCTCGAGCGGCCCGGAGACCGACACCGCCGCGATCACCTTGCCGCCGGGGGAGCGCACCGGTGCGGAGACCGAGGCGACCCCCTGCTCGCGCTCGCCGACCGACTGGGCCCAGCCGCGCTTGCGCACCCCCGAGAGCGCGGCCGCCGAGAACGCCGAGGTCTGCAGGCCGCGGTGCATCCGCTCGGGGTCCTCCCAGGCGAGCAGCACCTGCGCGGCCGAGCCGGCCCGCATGGTCAGCTGCGAGCCGACCGGGATGGTGTCGCGCAGTCCACTGGGCCGCTCGGCGGCGGCCACGCAGACGCGGTGGTCGCCCTGGCGCCGCCACAACTGGGCGGACTCCCCGGTGATGTCGCGGAGCCGGGCCAGCACCGGGCCGGCGGTGGCGAGCAGCCGGTCCTCGCCGGCGGCGGCGGACAGCTCGGCCAGGCGCGGCCCGAGGACGAACCGGCCCTGCATGTCGCGCGCCACCAGGCGGTGATGCTCCAGGGCGACGGCCAGGCGGTGGGCCGTGGGCCGGGCCAGGCCGGTGCCGGCGACCAGGCCGGCCAGGGTCGCGGGGCCGGACTCGAGGGCGGTGAGCACGAGGGCGGCCTTGTCCAGCACGCCGACGCCACTGGAAGAGTTGTCCATATGGCAATACTGACGTCTCAGATCATGGGATGCAAGGGGTAGCATGTGTGACCTGCCTGGCTTCCGGCCCGAGACCCGGGCGGCGGTCGGGCGCCAGTGACAGCATCGGCTGGCAGCACCTGCCAGCACACGAGCGAGCATCGAGGGAGCACGTCATGGGCAAGACCCTGGCCGAGAAGGTCTGGGACGAGCACGTCGTCCGGTCCACCGCTGGAGAGCCGGACCTGCTGTACATCGACCTCCACCTCATCCACGAGGTGACGTCGCCGCAGGCGTTCGACGGTCTCCGGCTCGCCGGGCGCACCGTCCGCCGTCCCGACCTCACCCTCGCCACCGAGGACCACAACGTCCCCACCCTCGACTGGGACAAGCCGATCGCCGACCCGGTGTCGCGCACCCAGGTCGAGACGCTGCGCCGCAACGCCGAGGAGTTCGGCGTCCGGCTGCACCCGCTGGGCGACATCGAGCAGGGCATCGTGCACGTGGTCGGCCCGCAGCTGGGCCTGACCCAGCCGGGCATGACGATCGTCTGCGGCGACAGCCACACCAGCACCCACGGCGCCTTCGGCGCGATCGCGTTCGGCATCGGCACCTCCGAGGTCGAGCACGTGCTCGCGACCCAGACCCTGATGCAGGCGAAGCCGAAGACGATGGCGGTCACCGTCAACGGCAGCCTGCCCGCCGGGGTCACCGCCAAGGACCTCGTGCTCACGCTGATCGCGCACACCGGCACCGGCGGCGGTCAGGGCTACATCGTGGAGTACCGCGGCCAGGCGATCCGCGAGCTCTCCATGGAGGCCCGGATGACCGTGTGCAACATGAGCATCGAGTGGGGCGCCAAGGCCGGCATGATCGCCCCCGACCAGACCACCTTCGACTACATCGAGGGCCGCCCCGAGGCGCCCAAGGGTGCCGACTGGGACGCCGCGGTGGCGCACTGGCGCACCCTGGTCACCGACGACGACGCCGTCTTCGACGAGGAGATCGTGCTCGACGCCTCCACGATGACCCCGTTCGTCACCTGGGGCACCAACCCCGGCCAGGGTGTCCCGCTGGGCGCCTCGGTGCCCGACCCCGCCAGCTTCGAGGACGACAGCGACCGGGTGGCCGCCGAGAACGCCCTGCGCTACATGGGCCTCGAGGCCGGCACCGCGATGCGCGAGGTCAAGGTCGACACCGTCTTCGTCGGCTCCTGCACCAACGGCCGCATCGAGGACCTGCGCACCGCCGCCGAGATCGTCAAGGGCCGCAAGGTCGACCCCGACACCCGCCTGCTCGTCGTGCCCGGATCGGTCCGGGTCCGGCTGCAGGCCGAGGAGGAGGGCCTCGACGTGGTGTTCAAGGAGGCCGGCGGCGAGTGGCGCGGCGCCGGCTGCTCGATGTGCCTGGGCATGAACCCCGACCAGCTCACCCCCGGCGAGCGCAGCGCGTCGACGTCGAACCGCAACTTCGAGGGCCGGCAGGGCAAGGGCGGCCGCACCCACCTGGTGTCGGTGCCGGTCGCCGCGGCCACCGCGATCCGCGGCACGCTGTCCTCGCCCGCCGACCTCGAGCCGGTGACGGCGCCGAGCTGACGCCGCGCCTCGCCCGATCTCGACAAAGCTCGATCACCGAAGGAACGTCATGGAGAAGTTCACCACCCACACGGGCGTCGGAGTGCCGCTGCGCCGCAGCAACGTCGACACCGACCAGATCATCCCCGCGGTCTACCTCAAGCGGGTCACCCGCACCGGCTTCGAGGACGGCCTCTTCGCCGCGTGGCGCGGCGACGCCGACTTCGTCCTCAACAACCCGGCGTACGCCGGCGGGTCGGTGCTGGTGGCCGGGCCCGACTTCGGCACCGGCTCCTCGCGCGAGCACGCCGTCTGGGCGCTGCAGAACTACGGCTTCAAGGCCGTGATCTCGCCCCGCTTCGCCGACATCTTCCGGGGCAACTCCGGCAAGGCGGGCCTGCTCGCCGCCCAGGTCGACGAGAAGGTCGTGCAGCGGCTGTGGGACCTGCTCGACGCCCAGCCCGGCGCCACCGTCACCGTCGACCTCGAGTCGCGCACGGTGCGCGCGGGTGAGGGCCCCGACGCGATCGAGGACTCCTTCGACATCGACGACTACACCCGCTGGCGGCTGCTCGAGGGGCTCGACGACATCGGGATCACCCTCGGCCACGCCGACGACATCTCCGCCTTCGAGCAGCAGCGTCCCAGCTGGAAGCCGGCCACGCTCTGACCTGTCGATCGACCCCTCGACCGTCCCGGCGACGGGCCCGGCCCCGTCTGGACGGGCAGAAATATCCGGAGCGGGTTTCGGCGTGGCGATTGTGGCGAAGGCCACGACTACCTAGCGTGCGCAGGAAGAATGTCGAGCACAGGCTCGGCTCCGGGTTCATTGGAAGGGAAGACAGTGAACAAGACTGAGCTGATCGACGCGCTGGCCGCGCGCTTCGAGGGCAACCGCAAGGCCGCCGCGCACGCGCTCGAGTCGGTGCTCGACACGATCACCCGTGAGGTCGCCAAGGGCGAGAAGGTGGCGATCACCGGCTTCGGGTCGTTCGAGAAGCGGGTGCGCGACGCCCGTTGGGTGCGCAACCCGCGGACCGGCGAGCGGATGAAGGCCAAGAAGACCGCCGTCCCCAAGTTCAGCCCGGGCGCGGACCTGAAGAACGTCGTCTCGGGGGCCAAGAAGCTGCCCAAGCTGACCGTCGCCGCCTCGGGGTCGGCCGCCAAGGCTGCCGCCGCCGCTCCCGGTCGGGCCGCCGCCGCGGCGCGCAAGGCGACGCCGGCCAAGAAGGCGACGACCACGAAGACGGCCACGAAGGCGCCGGCGAAGAAGACCAGCAGCGCGCCCACCACCAAGGCGGCGGCTTCCAAGACGGCCGCGAAGTCGACCACCGCCAAGAAGGCACCGGCCAAGAAGACCGCGGCGAAGTCGACGCCGGCGAAGAAGACCGCGACCAAGAAGACGACCACGGCGACCGCCAAGAAGGCGCCGGCGAAGAAGACCGCCAAGAAGTCCTGACCCGACACGCACGGCCGGGCCGCTCTCCCGCTCGGGAGGGCGGCCCGGTGGCGGTTCCGGTCCCGGGCCGCGATCAGACCCTGAGCCCCAGGTCGGCGATCGCCTCGATCGTCCGCGCACCCAGGCCCAGCCGGGCGGCCTCGCCCAGGCCGGCCAGGTCGTCGACGTCGCGGCGCAGGGTCGCCAGGTCACCGGGCAGCTCGAGTGCTCCCGCGGCCACGTGCGCCGCGCGGGAGTCCGGGCCGAACAGCGGGGCGAACTGCGGCAGCGGCGCAGTGTAGAGCGTGGTGCCCCGCCCGTCGGCATCGACGACGATGCTCGGCCCCCCCGGGACCACGGCGTCGAGCGCGGTGTCCAGCTCTTCGGCGCGCAGCGCCGGAAGGTCCGCGCAGACCACCACCGGCTCCAGCTCCGGCCACCGCCGGGCCGCCTCGGCGGCACCCTGCCCCAGGCTCGCGTTGAGGTCGCCGGCCGCGCCGTCGGGAATCGCCGCCGCCCCCAGCGCCACCAAGCGCGTCGAGAAGAACGCGTCGTCGGTGACGACCAGCACCGCGCCGACCCGCTGTGCGGCGGCGCAGGCGGCGACGGTGTCCTCGGCGAAGGCCGACGCGAGTCGCCGACGGGCTGCGTCGGTCAGGCCGGCCAGCCGGGTCAACCGGGACTTGCCGTGCGCCGGGGGCTTCACCGGGACGAGCACGGCGTACCGCGCCGGCGGCGAGGTGGGTTCGGTCATCACCGCCGATCCTGTCAGGCCCGGGCCCGAGCCCTGGCGCCGGCCCGCGTGCTGACGCGGCGTGCCACGGTCCCGGGGGCGAGAACGAGTAGCCTGCGACAGTCACCGGGACGTAACGAGCGTCACCACGATCGCCGAGGGAGCACGTGAAGGTCCGCAAGCTGCAGCAGAGGAGGGGCTGGGCCTGGAGCATCGCCGTGGCGATCGTGAAGCCGATCCTGCTGGCCACCACCCGGCACACCTGGATCGACGGGGAGAGGATCCCCGCCTCCGGCGGCTGCCTCCTGGTCATGAACCACATCTCCCACGTCGACCCGTTCACGGCCGCCCACATCGTCTACGACCACGGCCGGATCCCTCGCTACCTCGCCAAGTCCGGGCTGTTCCGCAACCGCTTCCTCCGGTTCTTCCTCACCGCCGCCGGGCAGATCCCGGTCGAGCGGCTCAGCCGCAACGCCGTGGGCGCCTACGACGCGGCGGTCCGCGCGGTGCACGAGGGCGAGTGCGTGGTGGTCTACCCGGAGGGCACGATCACCCGCGACCCCGACCTGTGGCCGATGCGCGGCAAGTCGGGTGCCGCCCGGATCGCCCTGGAGACCCGGTGCCCGGTCCTCCCCGTCGGTCAGTGGGGTGCCCAGCACCTGCTGGCGCCCTACGCGAAGCGTCCGCACCTGTTCCCACGCACCCAGATCACGATGCGGGTCGGCGAGCCGGTCGACCTGTCCGACCTCTACGACCTGCCTCGCACCGCGCAGGTGATCACCGAGGCCACCGACCGGATCATGGCCGCGATCACCAGCCAGGTCGAGCTGGTGCGTGGAGGAACCGCCCCGGCGGAGCGCTTCGACGTCCGCAGGGCGGGCGTGCGCGAGATCGGCAACCCGAACAGATCGCCCGAGCATCGCCGGTTCGCGCGACGCCGGCACCCGGACCAACAGCGACGCCAGGAGGAGCAGCGGTGAACGGTGGCAAGGTGGCGGTGCTCGGCGCCGGCTCGTGGGGGACCGCCTTCTCGATCGTGCTGGCCGATGCCGGCAACGAGGTGACGATGTGGGGGCGCCGCGAGGAGGTGTGCGAGGCGATCAACACCCGCCGGGAGAACGTCGACTACCTGCCCGGCGTCGAGCTGCCCCCGGTCATCGAGGCCACCCACGACCCGGAGAAGGCGGCCGCGGGCGCCGACGTCGTCGTCTTGGCGGTGCCGTCCCAGTCGCTGCGTGACAACCTCACCGACTGGGCGCCGTTGCTGTCGCCGGACGCGGTCCTGGTCTCGTTGATGAAGGGCGTCGAGCTCGGCACCTTGAAGCGGATGAGCGAGGTGATCGCCGAGGTGACCGGCGCCGGACCCGAGCGGATCGCCGTAGTCAGCGGCCCCAACCTCGCCAGGGAGATCGCCCAGCGCGAACCCGCGGCCTCGGTCGTGGCCTGCGCCGACGAGGACGTCGCCCACATGCTCCAGCAGCGCTCCCACACGGCCGCCTTCCGGCCCTACCGCAGCGTCGACGTGCTCGGCTGCGAGCTCGGCGGCGCCTACAAGAACGTGGTCGCGCTCTCGGTCGGCATGGCCGTCGGCCTCGGGTTCGGCGACAACACCACCGCCTCGGTGATCACCCGAGGTCTCGCCGAGACCGCGCGGCTGGCGATGCGGCTGGACGCCAACCCGCTCACGCTGATGGGCCTGGCCGGCCTGGGCGACCTGGTGGCCACCTGCTCCTCGCCGCTCTCGCGCAACCGCACCTTCGGAGAGAAGCTCGGCCAGGGCATGACGACCGAGGAGATCGTGGCCTCGACCCGTCAGGTCGCGGAGGGCGCCAAGTCCTGCTCCTCGCTGCTGGCGCTGGCCCGCAAGCACGACGTGGACGCCCCGATCGCCGAGCACGTCGACGCCGTCGTGGCCGGGCGGATGACCGCCCAGGAGATGATGGACTCCTTCATCCGGCGCGACACGAAGGCCGAGACCGACTGAGCGAGGAACGAGCTCAGTCGGTCTCATCGGTGGTCGAGCAGCGACCGCGACCGAGGAACGAGGTCGCGACGGAGCGTGTCGAGACCCGGTGAGCGACGCAGGGCGGTCACCCCGGTCGGTGGCGCCGCGGGCGCCGCCAGGAGCGTGTCGAGACCGGGTGAGCGACGCAGGGCGGTCACCCCGGTCGGTGGTGCCGCGGGTGCCGCCAGGAGCGTGTCGAGACCGGGCGAGTGGGCGCAGGGCGGCGGGCCGAGGAACGAGCTCAGAGCGCGTCGAGCGCCTGCCGCAGATCGTCCCAGAGGTCCTCGACGTCCTCGATGCCGACGGAGAGACGCACCAGCGCGTCCGGGATCGTGGCCGGCTCGGACTTCCACCGGCGGCGGCGCTCGAAGCTCGACTCGACGCCGCCGAGGCTCGTCGCGTGCACCCAGATCCGGGTGGTGCGGGTCAGCAGGTCCGCGGCCGGAGCGCCACCGGCGAGCACGATCGAGATGATGCCGCCGAAGCCGGGATAGCGGACCTGGTCGACGGCCGGGTGGGCCGCGAGGCGGGAGGCCAGGTCAGTGGCGTTGGCCTGGGCGCGCTCGACCCGCAGGTGCAGCGTGCGCAGCCCGCGCAGCGCGAGGTACGCCTCGAGGGTGCCGGGAACCGCGCCGAGCAGGTCGCGGCGGCCCTTGAGCACGCCGTACAGCTGCTCGTCGCGGGTCACCACGGCCCCCATCAGCACGTCGCTGTGGCCGGCGAGGTACTTGGTCACCGAGTGCACGACCAGGTCGGCACCGAGCTCGAGCGGGCGCTGGAGGAGGGGAGTGGCGAAGGTGTTGTCGACCACGACGTAGGCGCCGGCCTCGTGTGCGGCGGCAGCGATCGTGGCGATGTCGGCGACCTCGAGTGCCGGGTTGGTGGGCGACTCCAGCCACACCAGCGCCGCGTCCTCGCACGCCTTGACGACCGCGTCGGTGTCGGTGACGTCGACCAGCTCGCTGCGCAGCCGGCCGCGGGCCTCCAGGTCCCCGAGCTGCATCACGGTGCCGTTGTAGGCGTGCCGGGGGGCGACGACGGTGGCGTCCTGGCCGACCAGGTCGAGCACCGTGGCCACCGCAGCCAGGCCGGAGGCGAACGCGAGCGCCCGGCCGCCCTCGAGGGCTCCGAGCGTCTCCTCGAACGCCGCCCAGGTGGGGTTGCCGTAGCGGCCGTACTCGAGGTCCCCGCCGGCGACGTACGTCGAGGCCATGGCGATCGGCGGGTTCAGCGGCTGGTCGGCGACGTGCGGCGGGCGTCCCGCCGTCACCGCGACCGTGGCGGGCCGGAGCCCGGGGTCGGGGACCGGCGTGGGGGAGTCCTGGCTCATGCTCGCCAGCCTAGGCCGCTAGGGTTTCGTGTCGATGAACCGTCCAGTCGACGGCGAGAGCCGCAAGCCCCGCGTCGCCGTCGTCTTCGGCGGCCGCTCCAGCGAGCACGCCATCTCGTGCGTGACGGCCGGCAGCGTGCTGCAGGCCATCGACCCGGACCGCTACGACGTGGTGCCGGTCGGGATCGCCGCCGACGGCCGATGGGTGCTCGAGTCCGGGGACCCCGACCGGCTCCGCATCCAGGGGCCCGACGCGCTGCCGCACGTCGACGCCGAGAGGGCGCCGGTGGCACTGTTCCGCGAGTCCGGCTCGACCGACCTGGTCGTCACCGAGCCGGCGCAGCCCCCGCGCACGCTCGGCGAGGTCGACGTCGTCTTCCCGCTCCTGCACGGCCCGTGGGGCGAGGACGGCACCATCCAGGGGATGCTCGAGATGGCCGGCGTGCGCTACGTCGGCGCCGGCGTCCTGGCCTCCGCGGTGAGCATGGACAAGGCCTACATGAAGGTGGTCCTGGCGGCCGCGGGGCTGCCGGTGCTGCCCTCGGTGACCGTGACCGCCGCGCAGTGGTCGGCCGACCCGATCGGCTGTCGAGACCGTGCCGGTGCGCTCGGCTACCCACTGTTCGCCAAGCCCGCCCGGGGCGGCTCGAGCATCGGCATCTCCAAGGTGCACGACGCCTCCGAGCTCGACTCGGCGATGGCGGCCGCGCTCGAGCACGACCCGAAGGTGCTGCTGGAGCAGGCCGCGGTCGGCGCGCGCGAGATCGAGTGCGGGGTGCTGCAGCGCCTCGACGGCGCTCCGGAGACCAGCGTGCCGGCGGAGATCCGGATCACCGGCGACCACGAGTTCTACGACTTCGCCGCCAAGTACCTCCCCGAGGAGCACACCGAGCTCGACGTCCCGGCCGAGGTGCCCGCGGCGGTCACCGCCGACCTGCAGGCACTCGCGGTCCGCGCCTTCGAGGCGGTCGGCTGCGAGGGGCTGGCCCGGGTGGACTTCTTCGTCTTCCCCGACGGCACTGCGGTCGTCAACGAGATCAACACGATGCCGGGCTTCACCCCGCTGTCGATGTTCCCGCGCATGTGGGCCGCCTCCGGCCTCGACTACCCGGCTCTCGTCGACCGGCTGATCCAGCTCGCCCTGCACCGCGACACCGGGCTGAGGTGACCGGCCAGCGCAGCGCGAGGGACGAGCGCTGCGCGTGGGCCGGGCAGGTCGAGCGAGCGACGCGACCGAGGCACGAGGTCGCGTGAGCGTGTCGAGACCCGATCGGCAGAAGGTCTCGACTGGCTCGACCACCGGGGCCTGGCAGGCGCGACCACCGAGATCCGACCGGCTCGGCGCCTACACGCAGTCGCCGGTCTTCTCCAGGTGGTCGCCGACCGGCCCGGCGAGCTGGGCGAGCACCGCGGCCACCCCCTCGGGCCGGTAGTCGCCGGGCACCAGCACCTGCATCCGGGGGGTGTGGTCGACCGCGGTCAGCACGATGTCGGCGTCCTGGTCGTCGAACTGGCTCTCGGGGAAGTACCAACCGACGCCGTTCGCCTCCTCGCACGCGGACCCGACGTCGAACCCCTCGGGCTCGCCGACACCGCACACGACGACGATCGCCGGGTCGCCGTAGGCGCGGGCGAGAGCGCCGTCGGGGCGCACCTCGCGCTCCTCGTGGTCGGCGAGCCGGTCGGGCAACGCGTCGAGGACCGACTCGCAGGCTGCCGCGTCGGCGGCCGAGACGTCGGGGGAGTCGACCTGCACGTCACCGCCGCTGCAGGCGACGAGCAGGAGCGAGACCAACGCCGACCCCGAGCGCCCGGACCACGTGGCGACGCCCCGCGTCCGGGAGGACACGGGGCGCCGAGAACGCCGGGGGGAGGCCACTCAGATGTGCACGACCGGGCAGGTCAGCGTGCGGGTGATGCCGTCGAGGGTCTGCACCTTCGCCACCACGAGCTTGCCGAGCTCGTCGACGTTGCGGGCCTCGGCACGCACGATGACGTCGTAGGGGCCGGTGACGTCCTCTGCGAGGGTGACTCCCTTGATCTGCGCGATCGCCGTGGCCACCTCGGCGGCCTTGCCGACGTCGGTCTGGATCAGGATGTAGGCCTGGACGACCATCGGGTCTCCTCGCGAGAGTGGGGTGGATTCGGTCGCCTCAACCTACCGTGCCCGCTCGGGGTGTCCATAGCCGGCCGGTGGGGCCCGATCTGCTGGACTGGTGGCATGCCTGCCTCCCCCCTCGGCTCATCCGACTCCGGCCCCACCGCCACCGACGCCCCGACCCTCGCCGACGCCGGCGAGTTCGGCCTGATCGGCCGGCTGACCGGGCTGTTCGCCGACGAGCTGCCCGCCGACGAGCGGGTGCTGGTGGGGCCGGGCGACGACGCCGCGGTGCTGCGGGTGAGGACCGGCCACGTGGTCGTGTCGACCGACCTGATGGTCGAGGGGCGGCACTTCCGGCGGGAGTGGTCCTCGGCCGCCGACGTCGGCCATCGGGCGGCCGCCCAGAACCTCTCCGACATCAACGCGATGGGTGGTCGCGCGACGTGGCTGACCGTCGGCCTGGCCGCGCCGGCGGACCTGCCCGTGTCGTGGGTGATGGACTTCGCGCGCGGGTTCGCCCAGGAGTGCGCGAAGGTGGGTGCCGGCGTGGTCGGCGGCGACGTCACCCGGGCCGACGAGATCGTGGTCGCGGTGACGGTGCTGGGTGCCTGCACCAGCCCGCCGGTCCTGCGTTCCGGCGCCGAGCCGGGCGACGTGGTGGCGCTGGCCGGCCGGCAGGGGTGGGCCGCCGGGGGCCTCACCGTGCTCGGCCGGGGGTTCCGCTCGCCGCGGGTGCTGGTGGAGGCCTACCGGCGCCCGGAGCCGCCGTACGCCGCCGGGCCGGTCGCCGCGGAGTCGGGGGCCACCGCGATGATCGACGTGTCCGACGGGCTGCTGGCCGATGCCGCCCACCTCGCGGAGGAGTCCGGGGTCTCGCTGGACCTGCACGCCGCCGCGCTCGAGGTCCCCGAGCCGCTGCACGCGGTCGGCGCCGCGCTGGGAGCGGACCCCCTGCAGTTCGTGCTCGGCGGCGGGGACGACCACGCCCTGCTCGCCACCTTCCCCGACGCGGCGTCGCTGCCGGAGGGCTGGCGGGTCGTCGGCGAGGTCGCCGAGGCCGGACCCGACGGGCCGCGGGTCACCGTCGACGGCGCTGCCTACGCGGGCGAGACCGGCTGGACGCACTTCTAGTGACCACGGCCCCGGACAAGCCGAACGGCCGCCGTCCCGGGGGACGGCGGCCGCGGATGCCTGGGCCCGGCGGGGCCCGACGCGCTTAGCTGGAGGTCAGCGGGTGACCTTGCCGGCCTTGATGCAGCCGGTGCAGACGTTGAGCCGCTTCGGGGTGCCGTTGACGGTCGCCCGCACGCGCTGGATGTTGGGGTCGAAGCGACGCTTCGTGATCTTGCGCGACCAGGGCCGGTTGTTGCCGAAGCCCGGCTTCTTGGCGCAGATGTCGCAGACGGCAGCCACCGTTAACTCCTGAAAAGATCGAGGTTTCGTTCGAGCCCGGACGGGCGGGCAACCGCACCAGCGTATCCGATGGCTCGCTCAGCGAGCGAATCGAGAGGACGCACTAACCTGTGGACTCGACTCCGAGACGCTCGCGCCGATCGCGCGCGTCACCCCGACTCTACCTGGGCAGGCGATGGAAGTAGTTCCCGGCAGCACCTTCGCGCTCCCGGTCGTGCTGCGCTTCGTCGACGTCGCGGTGGACGCGCTCGCGGAGGCGCGCGAGGAGATCGACGCGCTCAACGTGTATCCGGTGCCCGACGGCGACACCGGCACCAACATGTTCCTGACCATGTCCGCCGCCCGGGACGCGGTGCGGGAGGTCACCGGTCCGGCTGGTGACGGGGCCACGCTCCCGGTGGCGTTGGCCGCCTTCAGCCGCGGTGCGCTGATGGGCGCGCGGGGCAACTCGGGGGTGATCCTCAGCGAGATGCTCGGGGCGATCGCCCGCCGGCTCGCCTCCGCCGGACCCGAGGAGGAGCAGGCATCGGTGATGGCCGACGCGCTGCACCGGGCGACCGAGGCCAGCTATGCCGCGGTCGGCACCCCGGTCGAGGGCACCATGCTCACCGTGCTGCGCGCCGCCTCCGACGCGGCGCTGCTCACCGTCGGCTCCGGGCGCACGCCGTCGCGTGAGGTGTTCTCCGCCGCCGCGGCCGCCGCCCGCGAGGCGTTGCGGCACACGCCCGAACAGCTGCGCACCCTCGCCGAGGCCGGGGTCGTCGACGCCGGCGGACGCGGGATCACCGTCATCCTCGACGCCGCCGAGACCGTGCTCACCGGTCGCCGCCCGAGCCCGGTGAAGGGCCCGATCGGCACCCACCACATCCCGATCCCGGCGCGCACCGACCATCTCGAGGACGACCTCACACCGGACGGCCCGGCGTACGAGGTGATGTACCTCCTCGACGCCGACGACGCACGCATCCCGCGGCTGCGCGCGGCTCTCCGGCCGCTCGGCGACTCGCTGGTCGTGGTGGGCGGCGAGGGCCTGTGGAACGTCCACGTGCACGTCGACGACGTCGGTGCGGCGATCGAGGCAGGCATCGAGGCAGGGCGGCCGCACCGCGTGCGGGTCACCCACTTCGCCGACCAGATCGCCCGGCAGCACGCCCGTCAGCACCCCGGCCGGGTGCCGGAGCGACGCCACGGACACCGCAGCGGCCGCAGGGTCGTGGCGGTCTCCGCGGGCCCCGGCCTCGCCGGGCTCTTCGAGGGGGCCGGCGCCGTCGTCGTCGAGGGCGGCCCCGGCCGACGGCCCTCCACCGGGCAGCTCCTGGAGGCGATCATGGGCTGCGGCGCCTGCGAGGTCGTCGTGCTGCCCAACGACCCCGACTCGGTGCGGGTGGCCCGGATCGCCGCGAGCACCGCCGAGAACGACCCGGCGGTCGAGGGCGACATCAGGGTGGCGGTGATCCCCACCCAGGCGCAGGTCCAGGGGCTGGCCGCGCTGGCGGTCCACGAGCCCGGCCGCAGCTTCGACCAGGACGTGTTGGAGATGACCGCCACCTCCCGCCACGCCCGGCACGGCGCGGTCACGATCGCGGCCCGGCAGGCGATGACGATGGCCGGCCCGTGCGAGCCCGGCGACGTGCTCGGGGTGGTCGCCGGCGACTTCGTGATCGTCGGCGACGACCTCGACGAGGTCGCGGCCGCCGTGGTCGAGCGGCTGCTCGCCCCCGGCGGCGAGCTCGTGACCGTGGTGGCCGGCTCCGGCGCCGAGGGTGCCCACGCGCCGGGCCGCACGCTCGACGCAGCGTCGCTCGCCGAACGATGCGGCGCGCAGACCGAGCGCCGGCATCCGGGTGTCGACGTCGTGGTGTACGACGGGGGGCAGGAGCGCTACCCGTTGCTGCTGTCCGTCGAGTGAGCGGAGGACCACGTGATCAGCCTCGACTCACCCGTGCCGGCCGTGCTCGGCAGCATCGGCGCGACCAAGGTCAAGCGGTTCACCGAGGGGCTCGGCCTGCGCACGGTCGGCGACCTGCTGCGCCACGCCCCGCGCCGCTACATCCCCACCGGCGAGCTCAGCGAGGTCGCGGACCTCGAGGAGGGCCAGATGCTCACCGTGATCGGTGAGATCGTGCAGAGCACCCCGCAGCAGTACACCGACCGCCGCACCGGCCGCACCGCCTACCGGCTCGACACGGTGCTCGGCACCGACGGCGCCCGGCTGCGCATGTCGTTCTTCGCGAAGAAGCCCGGCATCGCGCAGTGGCAGGCCCGGCGGCTGCACGCCGGCAGGCGCGGGCTCTTCGTCGGTCAGGTGGGCCGGTTCCGCGACCAGTGGCAGCTGACCAACCCGACCATGGTGCTGTTCGGTGTCGACCACGAGCTCGAGGAGGCCGGACCGCCGGCGGACGAGCGGGGGAGCAGCGGGTTGATGAGCTCCACCGAGGGGGTGCCCCCTCTCTATCCGATCTATCGGCTCACCAAGGGCCTCGACCACTGGGACCTCCAGCGGGCGGTGGCCTTCGCGCTCACCGTGCTCGACGAGGTGCCCGAGCTGCTGCCCGAGTCGGTGCGCCTGGCCCACGACCTTCCCGACGCGCGCACCGCCCTGGACTGGCTGCACGCTCCCGCCGACTTCGGTCAGGTGCACGCCGCACGGCGCCGGCTGCGGTTCGAGGAGGCGCTGGTCACCCAGCTGGTGCTGGTCCGCCGCCGGCGCGAGCTGCGTGGCCTGGTCGGCCGCACCCGTGAAGGCCGGGCCGGGGGGCTGCTGGACGCCTTCGACGCCACGCTCCCGTTCACGCTCACCGACGGACAGCTGCGGGTGGGTGCCCAGATCGACCACGACCTGGCTCAGCCGCACCCGATGAACCGGTTGCTGCAGGGCGAGGTCGGATCCGGCAAGACGCTGGTGGCGCTCCGCGCGATGCTGCGGGTGGTCGACTCGGGCGGCCAGGCGGCGCTGCTCGCCCCGACCGAGGTGCTGGCCCAGCAGCACCACCGCTCGATCACGGCACTGCTGGGCGACCTGGCCCGCGGCGGCGAGCTCGGCGCCCCCGCCGAGGCGACCCGGGTCGAGCTGCTGACCGGGTCGATGACCAAGGGGCAGCGCACCGAGCCGCTGCTGCGGCTCGCGTCGGGTGAGGCCGGGCTGGTCGTCGGCACCCATGCCCTGCTGGAGGACCAGGTCATGTTCGCCGACCTCGGACTCGTGGTCGTCGACGAGCAGCACCGCTTCGGCGTCGAGCAGCGCGCGGCTCTCACCGACAAGGCCGGGCAGCCCCCGCACCTGCTGGTGATGACCGCCACCCCGATCCCGCGCACGGTCGCGATGACCGTCTTCGGCGACCTCGAGACCTCGGTGCTCAGCGAGCTGCCCGCGGGCCGGGCGCCGATCCAGACCACGGTCGTCGACCTGGTCGGGCACCCGTCGTGGATCGAGCGGGTCTGGGCGCGGGTCCGCGAGGAGGTCGAGAAGGGCCACCAGGCCTACGTCGTCTGCCCGCGCATCGAGCGAGGCGAGTCCGAGCAGGGGGAGCGCGACCAGCTCGACTTCGACGACGACGGCAACCTGGTGGTCGACCGCACCGGCGACGGCCTGGCCACGGTCGTCGACGTGCTCGCCGACCTCACCGAGGGCCCGCTGGCAGGCCTGCGGGTCCGGATGCTGCACGGCCGGATGCCCGCAGACGACAAGGACGCCACGATGCGTGCCTTCGCGGCCGGCGAGATCGACGTGCTGGTGTCGACCACGGTGATCGAGGTCGGTGTCGACGTGCCCAATGCGACGGTCATGGTGCTGCTGGACGCCGACCGGTTCGGCGTCTCCCAGCTGCACCAGCTGCGCGGCCGGATCGGCCGCGGCGGTCACCCGGGACTGTGCCTGCTGGTGACCCGGGTGCCGCAGATCGGCCCGGCCCACGAGCGGTTGAGCGCCGTCGCGGCGACCACCGACGGCTTCGAGCTGAGCCGGGTCGACCTGGAGCAGCGGCGCGAGGGCGACGTGCTCGGGGCCTCGCAGTCCGGCGCCTTCTCGAGCCTGCAGAACCTCCGGGTGCTGCGCGACGAGGACACGATCGTCGCCGCGCGGGGCGCCGCCGAGCGGCTCCTCGACGACGACCCCGAGCTGACCAGCGGGCCGCTGCTGGCCGCCGCGGTCGCGGCGCTCGAGCACTCCCGCCACTCCGAGTACCTGGAGAAGTCGTGACCCGCATCATCGCCGGCTCCGCCAAGGGCAGACGGCTCGCCACCCCCCGCGGCGCGAGCACCCGGCCGACCAGCGACCGGGTGCGCGAGGCGCTGTTCTCCGCGGTCGTCGCGTGGTGCGGCTCACTGCACGAGCTGCGGTTCCTCGATCTCTACGCCGGGTCGGGGGCGGTGGGCCTCGAGGCCTGGTCCCGGGGGGCCGGGGCCGTCACCCTGGTCGAGCAAGACCGGCGCACCGCGGCGCTGATCGGGCAGAACGCTCAGACTCTGGGGGCGCGGGTCGAGGTGGTGGCCGCGGCGACGGCGACGGTGCTGGCGCGCACCCCGCCCACGCCGTACGACGTGGCCTTCCTCGACCCGCCCTACCCGCTGGCCGACGAGCTGGTGGCCGCCGACCTCGGGTCGCTGGTCGAACGTGGCTGGTTGGCCCCCGGCGCGCTGGTGGTGGTCGAACGCTCGGCTCGCAGCGCCGAGCCGGTGTGGCCCGCCGGCTTCACCGACTGCCGGCAGCGTCGCTACGGCGAGACCGCCCTCTGGTACGGTCACGCCGCCGACGCCAGTCCGGGCCGCATCGAACCCCAGCGCGAGGAGTAGCCGTGCGCCGAGCCGTCTGCCCAGGGTCCTTCGACCCCGTCACGAACGGGCACCTCGACATCGTGCGCCGTGCCTCGACGCTCTTCGACGAGGTCGTGGTCGCGGTGGGGGTGAACAAGTCCAAGAACCGGCTGTTCACCGCCGAGGAGCGCATCGCCATGCTCGAGCAGGCCTGCGCCGACTTCCCCAACGTGCGCGTCGACGGATTCACCGGGCTGCTCACGACCTTCTGTGCCGAGCGCGGCATCATCGCGATCGTCAAGGGTCTGCGGGCGGTCAGCGACTTCGACTACGAGCTGCAGATGGCACAGATGAACGCCTCGCTCACCGACGTCGAGACGGTGTTCGTGCCGACCAGCCCGGAGTACTCCTTCCTGGCCTCCAGCCTGGTCAAGGAGGTCGCCGCCTTCGGCGGCGACGTCTCGAGCCTGGTGCCCGACTTCGTGAACGCCCGGTTGACAGAGCGGTTGGCCGAGCGGGCTAGCATGAACGACGGCTGAGCCGGTCGCCGCATCCGTCGCGCGCCCGACCTCCAGGGGCACGTTTTGCTCGGCCACGGACCGGACGAGTAGGATCTCGCCCTGTCTGTTGTGCCCGGACCGGAGTGATCCCCTGACCAGCCTGGACCCGAGAGCGCCGCTCGTGCTCGACACCCGCGAGCTCGGCCGCCGCCCGGGGTCCATGCGTCAGGTGACACGCACGGTTCCGGCGCCGGCAGATCTGGGCATCGAAGTCCTTCGCGTCCCCGAGGGTTCGCCGGTCGAGTTCGACCTGCGGCTCGAGGCGGTCATGGAGGGGGTGTTGGTCACGGGCACGGCGCACGCCGGGCTCGAGGGCGAGTGCGGCCGGTGCCTGGAGCCGATCACCGACCCGCAGAGCAACCAGGTCGAGGTGAGGTTCCAGGAGCTGTTCGTCTATCCCGAGCACGCCATCTCCGAGGAGGACGACGAGGTCAGCACGCTCGAGAACGACCTGATCGATCTCGAGCCCCTGCTGCGGGACGCGGTGGTGCTCGCACTGCCGTTCCAGCCCCTGTGCAGCGACGACTGTCCCGGCCTGTGCCCCGAGTGCGGGGTGCGCCTGGCCGAGCAGCCCGAGCACACGCACGGGGAGCCGGTGGACCCGCGCTGGGCAGGGCTGGCCGCCCTGCAGCAGGACCCCGACGCAGCACCCTGATCCACCCCCGCACGACGCTTGACCGAAGCACGACAACATGGCCGGAGACTCCGGTCCAGGTAGAGGAGAGAACGATGGCTGTCCCGAAGCGGAAGATGTCGCGCAGCAACACGCGCCACCGTCGCTCGCAGTGGAAGGCCGTCGCGCCGTCCCTGGTGACGTGTGCGAACCCCGCCTGTGCTGCCAAGCACCTCCCGCACCGCGCGTGCGGCGAGTGCGGCCAGTACGGCGCCCGGGCCGAGCGGCGTCAGGTCCTCTGAGCCCCGACGCTGTTCGGGACGCTCCGCTGACCGGCTACGACGAGCTGCGCACCGCGCTCGGGGATCCGCACCTGGACCCCGAGCTGCTGGAGCGCGCGCTCACACACCGCTCCTACGCCTACGAGAACGGTGGCCTGCCGACCAACGAGCGCCTGGAGTTCCTGGGCGACTCGGTGCTCGGCGTGGTGGTCACCGAGACCCTCTACCGCAAGCACCCCGACCTCTCCGAGGGCCGGCTGGCCAAGCTGCGGGCCGCCGTGGTCAACGCTCGGGCGTTGGCCGAGGTGGGCCGCGGCATCGGCGTCGGCCAGCACGTCAAGCTCGGCCGCGGCGAGGAGGCCACCGGCGGCCGGCAGAAGGCCTCCATCCTCTCCGACACCGTCGAAGCGGTGATCGGAGCGGTCCACCTCAGCGGCGGCTTCGAGGTCTCCGCCGAGGTCGTGCACCGGCTGTTCGATCCGCTCATCGAGGCGGCGTCGGCCCTCGGTGCCGGGCTGGACTGGAAGACCTCGCTGCAGGAGCTGGCGGCCGAGCACGGCCTGGGCGTCCCGGAGTACCTCATCGAGGACGACGGCCCCGATCACATGAAGACCTTCACCGCCCAGGTGCGGGTGGGCGACCGTCTCTACGGCAACGGCGTGGGCCGCTCCAAGAAGGAGGCCGAGCAGGCCGCCGCCGAGACGGCGTACGGCGAGATCGGCACCGCGCTGGGGGTCAGCGATCCCCTCCAGGGCGCGGTCGAGGACGCCGTCGAGGGCGCCGTCGACCGGACCTCCGGCGAGAGCGACGGACCCGCCCCGGCCTCCGGCGTCGGCTGAGGGCCGTGCCCGAGCTGCCCGAGGTCGAGGTGGTCCGCGCCGGCCTCGCGCGCCACGTGTTGGGCCGCACGGTCCACGCCGTCGAGGTGCTGCACCCCCGGCCGGTCCGCCGCGACCCGCGAGGCCCCTCCGGCTTCGCGCAGGCCCTCGCGGGCCGGCGCATCGAGGACGCCCGGCGCCGGGGCAAGTACCTCTGGCTCCCGCTCGACAGCGGCGACGCGCTGCTGGCCCACCTCGGCATGAGCGGTCAGTTCCTGGTGCAGGAGCCGGGGGCGGCCGACGAGCGGCACCTGCGGGTGCGGATCTCGCTGGCCGCGAACGCACCCGGGGCCGGCGCGGCGGCGACCACCGATCTGGAGTTGCGCTTCGTCGACCAACGGATGTTCGGCGGGCTCTCGGTCTCCACGGGCGGCGCCGACCTGCCGGCCGAGATCGCCCACATCGCGCGGGACCCGCTCGACCCCCGGTTCGACGACGACGAGTTCGTCCGCCGGGTGCGCCGCCGCGCGAGCGGCGTGAAGCGACTGCTGCTCGACCAGGGCCTGGTCTCAGGCGTCGGCAACATCTATGCCGACGAGGCGCTGTGGCGCGCCCGGGTGCACGGCGACCGGCCGGGGGAGCGGCTCACCGCGGCGCAGGTCCGCGAGGTCCTGGCGCAGGCGCGAGCCGTGATGGGCGAGGCACTGGAGCAGGGCGGGACCTCGTTCGACTCTCTCTACGTCAACGTCAACGGCGAGTCCGGCTACTTCGACCGCTCGCTGCACGCCTACGGCCGGGAGGACCAGCCGTGCGACCGTTGCGGCACCGCCATCCGGCGGGTGGCGTTCATGAACCGCTCGTCGTACTTCTGCCCGTCCTGCCAGCCGGTGCCGCGCCGTCGCCGCACGCTGCCGGCACCGTCCACCGCGGTGCCGGACTGACCGGTCCCGTCGCGCCGGCGATCTCCGGTGTTCGGATTGACCCCAGCCGCTCGTGGTGGGACTCTTGAAGACGGCCCGCGAATCACCGCCGCGGGCGACCATCGACGGAAGGGTTTCCATGGCCAAGGCGCTGATCGGCTACCTGAGCAGCGACCTGCGGACCCCCGCCCACCTCACCGCCGAGAACGCCCGTCTCCGGGCGCGGGTGCGGGAGCTCGAGGGTCTCGCGCTTCGTCTCTCCGAGGAGAACGACAGGTTGGCGGCTCAGGCTGCTCGGGTGCTCGACCTCGAGGCCGCCGCCATCCCCGCCTCGCTGCAGGAGATGCAGCCGGCCTGAGGTTCACACCCGACGGGCGCGCATGTGGCCGGTGTAGCCACTGGGGTCGCGCCAGCGGACGATGAGCCGCGCGCCGTCGCGCCGCACCTTGACCCTGGTCGCGGCGCTGCCGTCGGAAGCGCCCACCATGCGCTCACGGAACACGAACCAGCCGTGGGCTCGGCCGCGGTACCTCCAGCGGGTCTTGGCGATGACGTCCTGGTCGGCCGTGTAGCGGGCCCTCGCGGCGTAGCCGTCGTCCGTGCGCCGGATGCGCACCTTGCCGCGGTAGCCCGCCGGACCGTCCTGACTGATCACGGCGCCCTGCCAGCTTCCGGTGATGCCGGTGGCGCTGCGGTGGGCCGGCGCGGAGACCTCGGACGCGGAGGCGGGCGCGGTCAGCCCCGAACTCAGCAGCATCGCGACGGCCACCGATGTCGTGCGGATCATGCTGTCGGGTTTCCCTGCGCCGGTCCCGCCCAAACCCCGGGTAGGGTGAGGTCCGCTGAGCTTCCCCACGGTCGGCTGTGATGATGCTGCCCTCGTCCTCGGCCCGACGAACTGCCTGACGCTGGGAGCCACGGTGTACCTGAAGAGCCTGACCCTGAAGGGGTTCAAGTCCTTCGCCTCCTCGACCACGCTGCAGCTCGAGCCGGGCATCACCTGCATCGTCGGCCCCAACGGATCGGGCAAGTCCAACGTCGTCGACGCGCTCGCCTGGGTGATGGGCGAGCAGGGCGCGAAGTCGCTGCGCGGCGGCAAGATGGAGGACGTCATCTTCGCCGGCACCTCCGGGCGGCCTCCGCTGGGGCGCGCCGAGGTGCTGCTGACCATCGACAACTCCGACGGCGCGCTCCCCATCGAGTACGCCGAGGTGACGATCAGCCGCACGATGTTCCGCAGCGGCGGCTCGGAGTACGCCATCAACGGCCAGTCCTGCCGGCTGCTCGACGTCCAGGAGCTGCTCTCCGACTCGGGCATCGGCCGCGAGATGCACGTGATCGTCGGGCAGGGCCAGCTCGACTCGATCCTGCGGGCGACGCCGGAGGAGCGACGAGGGTTCATCGAGGAGGCGGCCGGGGTCCTCAAGCACCGCAAGCGCAAGGAGAAGGCGCTGCGCAAGCTCGACTCCACCGAGGGCAACCTGAACCGGCTCGGCGACCTGCTCACCGAGATCCGACGCCAGCTCAAGCCGCTGGGCCGACAGGCCGAGGTGGCCCGCCGAGCCGCGACCGTGCAGGCCGACGTGCGCGACGCCAAGGCGCGCCTCGTGGCCGACGACCTGGTCACCGCCCGCACCGCACTGCAGCAGGAGATGGCCGACGAGAGCGCGCTGCTGCAGCGGCGGGAGCAGGTCGAGTCCGCGATCGTCGAGGCCCGCGAGCGAGAGGCGTCGCTCGAGGCGGCGCTGCGTGAGGACCTGCCGGCACTCGCGCAGGCGCAGGAGACCTGGTTCGCTCTGTCCGGACTGCGCGAGCGGCTGCGCGGCACCCAGTCCCTGGCCGCGGAGCGACGGCGCAATGCCGCCTCCGCCCCCGACGCCGACGAGGGCCGAGGGGGCCGAGACCCCGAACAGCTCGAGGCCGAGGCCGAGCGGGTCCGAGAACAGGAGCGGCAGACCAACGCCGAGGTCGACGCTCAGCGCGGGGCTCTCGAGCAGGCTGTCGCCGCCCGCAAGGCCGCCGAGGACGCCGCAGCCGAGGAGGAACGGCGGGTGTCGGCCATGCAGCGCGCCGCCGCCGACCGCCGCGAAGGGCTGGCCCGGCTGCACGGCCAGGTCAACGCGCTGAAGTCGCGCGCGGCCGCCGCCGACGACGAGGTCGGCCGTCTCACGCTCGCCCGGTCGGAGGCGCTGGCCCGTGCGGAACGCGCGCAGCGCGACTTCACCGCCCTGGAGACCCGGGTCGCCGGACTCGACGCCGGCGAGGAGGGGCTCGACGCCGAGCACGAGGCGGCCGTCGGCCTGCTCACCGACCTCGAGGAGCGCCTGGCCAAGGTCCGGGCCGCGACGGCCGAGGCCGACCGCGAGCGCTCCGCGCTCGCGGCCCGCAAGGACGCCCTCGAGATGGGACTGCGCCGCAAGGACGGCACCGGCGCACTGCTCGCCGCCTCCGACTCCGTCTCGGGCCTTCTCGGCTCGGTCGCCGCGCTGCTGACCGTCCGCACCGGCTTCGAGACCGCCGTCGCCAGTGCCCTCGGCAATGCCGCAGACGCGGTCGCGGTGCGCGATGCCGACGCCGCGATCGCCGCCATCGAGCACCTCAAGGGCGACGACCTGGGCCGGGCCCCACTGCTGCTCGGCGACGCCGGCCCGGCCACGGATCGCCCCGCTCGCTCCGCCTGGCCGCAGCTGCCCGGCCACGCGTCGTACGCCATCGACGCGGTCGAGTGCCCCACCGAGCTGGCGGCGGCGCTGGCCCGGGTCCTCGACCGGGTCGCGGTCGTCGACGACCTGGCCGCCGCCCGCGCGCTGCTGGCCGACCTCCCCGAGGTCACCGCGGTCACCCGGGCCGGCGACGTCCTCGGCGCCCACGTCGCCGCCGGCGGCTCCTCCAGCCAGCCCAGCCTGATCGAGGTGCAGGCAGCCGTCGACGAGGCCGCGGCCCAGCTCGCCGAGGCCATCGCCGCCTCGGAGCGGCTCACCTTCGACACCTCGCGGCTGGAGGCCGAGCGGCTCGAGGCCCAGAAGCGGGCCGACGTCGCGCTCGCGAAGCTGCACGAGTCCGACGCGACGCTCGCGGCGGTCGCCGAGGAGCTCGGCCAGCACGGCTCCCAGGCGCGTGCGGCGCGGGGCGAGGCCGAGCGGCTCGCCCAGGCGATCGAGAAGGCCGAGGCCGCCCGCGACCAGGACCTCGCCGGCCTGGCCGAGCTCGAGGCCCGCCTCGCCTCGGCGCAGCAGGCTCCCGAGGAGGAGCCGGACACCAGCGTCCGCGAACAGCTGACCGAGGCGGCACGCGTCGCCCGGCAGGCCGAGATGGACGCCCGGCTGGCGCTGCGCACGGCCGAGGAGCGGGCCCGGGCGATCCACGGCCGGGCCGACGCGCTGCTGCGCAGCGCGCGGGCCGAGCGGGAGGCTCGCGCCCGGGCCGCCGAGCGTCGCGAGCGGCTGCTCCGTGAGGGCCGTGCCGCCGAGGCGGTCGGCACCGGCGTCGGCTACGTGCTGGCGCGGCTCGAGGTCTCCCTGGACGCCGCCGCCCGGGCGAAGTCCGAGGTCGAGCAGGCCCGGTCCGGCCGGGAGCAGGAGCTGATCGCGGTCCGTGCCCGGCTGCGCGACCTGGGCAAGGAGAACGACGAGCTGGTCAGCTCGGTCCATCGCGACGAGATGGCCCGGGCCGAGCAGCGGATGCGTATCGAGCAGCTGGAGCAGCGGGCCCTCGACGAGCTCGGCCTCGACCCCGAGGCACTCGTCGGCGACTACGGCCCCGACCAGTTGGTCCCCGTCCTGGCTCCCGAGGCGGCCGAGGAGGGAGCCGAGCCGCCCCAGCCGGTGCCCTACGTCCGCGAGGAGCAGCAGAAGCGGTTGCGCGCCGCCGAGCGCGCGCTCAGCGCCCTGGGGCGGGTCAACCCGCTGGCCCTCGAGGAGTTCTCCGCGATGGAGGAGCGGCACCGGTTCCTCACCGAGCAGCTCGAGGACCTCAAGAAGACCCGCCGCGACCTCCTCGACATCGTCCGTGAGGTCGACCACCGCGTCGAGCAGGTGTTCACCGAGGCCTACGCCGACGTCGAGAAGGCGTTCGAGTCGACCTTCTCCCGGCTCTTCCCGGGGGGTGAGGGTCGTCTGGTGCTCACCCAGCCCGACGACATGCTCACCACCGGGGTCGAGGTCGAGGCCCGGCCGCCGGGCAAGAAGGTCAAGCGGCTCTCGCTGCTCTCCGGCGGTGAGCGCTCACTGGTCGCGGTCGCGTTCCTGGTGGCGCTCTTCAAGGCCCGGCCCTCGCCGTTCTACATCCTCGACGAGGTCGAGGCCGCGCTCGACGACACCAACCTGGGACGGCTGCTCGAGATCTACGAGGAGCTGCGCGAGAACTCCCAGCTGCTCGTCATCACCCACCAGAAGCGCACCATGGAGGTCGGCGACGCCCTCTACGGCGTCACGATGCGTGGCGACGGCGTCTCGACGGTGATCAGCCAGCGGTTGCGCGAAGCGGAGCCCGCCTGATGCCCCCGGTGACCCGGCCCTCCCGCGCCGACTATGTCGCGTGGCGCACCGTGACCACCCGCTGGCGTGACGACGACGCCTACGGTCACCTCAACAACGCCACCTACTACGAGATGTTCGACACCGCCGTCAACGCCCACCTCTACGAGGCGACCGGACTCGACGTGCGCCGGCTGCCGCAGATCGGTGTGGTCGCGGAGACCTCGTGCCGCTACTTCCGCGAGATCGGCTTCCCCCGGCCGGTCGAGACGGGCCTGGTCGTCGACAAGGTCGGCACCTCCTCGATCGTCTACCGCATCGGGCTGTTCCAAGGCGATGCGGACGGTGAGGGGGCGGTGGCCGCGGCCGAGGGCCGCTTCGTCCACGTCTACGTCGACAACACCGACCCCGCCCGGCGGGTGGCCCCGATCCCCGACCCGATCCGAGCCGCGGTGCTCCCGCTGCTGCGTGGCTGAGCCTGCATCCACGTGGCTGCAGGCTGACCTCGACGCGCCCGAGATCCGGCCGGGCGTGTGGAAGTCGGCTCGGATGTGCCACGGTGGGAGCGACGCCCCGACCGGGGTCGTCCGTCTGACTCGGGAGCGCCTGCGTGTTCGTCATCTCGTCCGTGATGGTCGTGATCCTGGCTCTCAGTGGCCTGGTCCTCGCCTTCGTCGCCTACCCCCTGCGTGGCCGGGAGATCAGCTCGGCGCCCTGGCTGGGGGAGATGCTCGCCCGGGCGGCCGAGTCCCTGCCGACGGTCGACTCCGAAGCCGATGACATCGCCGCCTGGCAGGATCAGGCCGACTCCCGCGCGCCTCGCGGCTGAGCCTGGCTGACTCGCGAGGCGTCGCCAGGCGTCTCCGGCGTGGGTCGCCCCGCCGAATTCGGGGCCCTGGTGCGCTCTGGTTGGATGGCGGCCATGGACGCTCTGGCCGTTGTTATCCTGATCGTCGCGCTGGTCGGTCTCGCCCTGGTGGCGACCGTCTCGGGACTCCTCGTCTCCCGGCGCCGGCGCCCGCAGCCGCTGCCGAACACCCACACCGACGTCCTGGCTCCGCCGCCCGTCGAGGGCGAGGTGGAACCGGTCGAGCTATCGGCACCGCCCGCCACGCTCGAGCCCGAGACGCTGCCGGTCGAGCCGACCGCCCCCGCCCTGGAGCGCCCCGAGGGCACCGCGTCCCGTCTGGTCCGGCTCCGCCAGCGGTTGGCCGGCTCGCAGGGGGGCCTCGGCCGGGGGCTGCTCGCACTGCTCTCGCGCGACCGGCTCGACGAGGACACCTGGGAGTCGATCGAGGACACCCTGCTCAGCGCCGACGTCGGGGTGACGCCCACCCAGGAGCTGGTGGATCGGCTGCGCACGCGGCTGCGCGTCGAGGGCGGTGCCGACGCCCGCAGCGTGCTGCGCGAGGAGCTGCTCACGCTCGTCGACCCGACCATGGACCGGGCGCTGCGCGTCAGCGGCGCCGACGGGCAGCCCGGGGTGGTGCTCGTGGTCGGGGTCAACGGTGCCGGCAAGACCACCACGGTGGGCAAGATCGCCCGGATCCTGGTGGCCGAGGACCGCACGGTGGTGCTCGGCGCGGCCGACACCTTCCGGGCCGCAGCGGTCGACCAGCTCGCCACCTGGGGCGAGCGGGTGGGCGTGGACGTCGTGCGTGGCCCCGAGGGCACCGACCCGGCCAGCGTCGCCTTCGACGCGGTCAAGGAGGGGGTCGACCGCGGGGTCGACACCGTCATCGTCGACACCGCCGGCCGGCTGCAGAACAAGGCCGGCCTGATGGACGAGCTCGGCAAGGTCAAGCGGGTCATCGAGAAGCAGGCACCGGTCACCGAGGTGCTGCTCGTCCTCGACGCGACCACCGGCCAGAACGGCATGGTCCAGGCCCGCGTCTTCAGCGAGGTCGTCGACGTCACCGGCATCGTGCTGACCAAGCTCGACGGATCCGCCAAGGGCGGCATCGTCGTCGCCGTGCAGCGCGAGCTCGGCGTTCCCGTCAAGCTCGTCGGCCTCGGCGAGGGCGCCGACGACCTGGCGCCCTTCGACGCCGGGGCCTTCGTCGACGCGCTCCTGGGCGGTTCCTGAGGAGCTCGCGGTGCGGGCATCGCGAAGGGCGCGAGCCGCTGCCGGCGGTCCCCCCTTCCCGTGCAGCGCAAACCCCCACCTCGGGTCCGTAACGCGGAAGTAACGCAACCCCGGGACTCGTTTCCTGGCCGCAACAACTCGCGGCGTGGGGTGAAACCTCGGGACAACAGGGTTCTCGCAACGGACGGGCCGGCGCGTGACAGTGCCGTCAGCGACACGCTGGCCGTCCTCCCGAGAGCAAACCCTGGAGGTTCGATGGACTACGGCCTGCAAGCCTGGATGCTGATGTCGGCATCGCTTGTCCTGTTGATGACCACGCCCGGACTGGCGCTGTTCTACGGCGGCATGAGCCGGTCCAAGTCCGTGCTGAACATGATGATGATGTCGTTCTCGGCACTGGGCGTCATCGGTGTCGTCTACGTGCTGTGGGGCTGGTCGATGTCCTACGGCACCGAGGATGTCGCCCTGCTGTTCAACAACCCCTTCGAGACCTTCGGCCTCGACGGGATCTCCGGCGCCGGCTACATGGGCGTCGCGTTCCAGCTCACCTTCGCGGTGATCACCGCGGCCCTGATCAGCGGTGCGATCGCCGACCGGGTGAAGTTCTCGGCATGGATGGTCTTCCTCCCGATCTGGGTGACGCTGTCCTACTTCCCGCTCGCCCACATGGTCTGGGGCGGTGGCTTCCTGTCCGGCGCCGAGAACGGCCTGGCCGACCTGATCTTCTCCGGCGACGGCGGCGCCGAGGTGGCGCCGATCGACTACGCCGGTGGCACGGTCGTCCACATCAACGCCGGCATCGCCGGCCTGGTCCTGGCCATCCTGATCGGCAAGCGGCTCGGCTTCGGCAAGGAGCCGATGAAGCCGCACAACCTGACCCTCACGATGATCGGCGCCGGGCTGCTGTGGTTCGGCTGGTTCGGCTTCAACGTGGGTTCGTGGGTGCCCGGTGACATGTCGGCCGAGGAGAACGCGCAGTACTGGATCGACGAGACCAGCCTGGTCTGGCTGAACACCACGGTCGCCACCTGCGCCGCGGTGCTGGGCTGGCTGTTGGTGGAGAAGATCCGCGACGGCAAGGCCACCTCTCTGGGCGCCGCCTCGGGCATCGTCGCCGGCCTGGTCGCCATCACCCCCGCGTGCGGCGCCCTGTCTCCGGTCGGCGCGATCATCCTCGGCGCCGTCGCCGGTGCGCTCTGCGCCCTGGCGGTCGGCCTGAAGCACCGCTTCGGCTACGACGACTCGCTCGACGTCGTCGGAGTGCACCTGGTCGGTGGCCTCGTCGGCACCATCGGCATCGGCTTCCTCGCGACGTCGGGTGGCCTCTTCTACGGCGACGGTCTCAAGCAGTTGGTCGTTCAGGTCGTCGTGGCCCTGTTCGCGATGATCTGGTCCGCCGTGGCCACCCTTATCGTGGGCCTGCTCATCAAGGCGGTCATGGGCTGGCGGGTCAGCGAGGAGGACGAGGTCGAGGGCATCGACTTCGCCGAGCACGGCGAGTCCGCGTACGACCTCACCCCGGGCACGGGTGCCCGGCGCACCCAGTCCGTGCTGGCCGGCAGCACCACCGCCGAGCCCAAGCCGACCGCACCGGCCTCGGAAGGAGCCAACGCATGAAGCTCGTGACCGCGGTGATCAAGCCGCACAAGTGGGAGGACGTCCGGGAGGCCCTGGAGACCTTCGGGGTGACCGGGATGACCGTCAGCGAGGTCAGCGGCTACGGCCGGCAGAAGGGCCACACCGAGGTCTACCGCGGCGCGGAGTACGACATCGCGCTGGTGCCGAAGATCCGCATCGAGATCGTCGTCGACGACGCCGATGTCGAGGACGTCGTCGGCATCGTGGTCAAGACCGCGCAGACCGGCCGGATCGGCGACGGGAAGGTCTGGGTCACCCCGGTCGAGACCGTGATCCGGGTCCGCACCGGCGACAAGGACGAGGCGGCGCTCTGAGCAGCCTCCCGAACCTGCCACACCAGTGACACCCCGGCCCTCCGGCGCCCGTCCTCGAGACGGGTGCCGGAGGGTCCCGCGTCGCCGCCCCCTGCGGCATGATCGCCCCGTCGGGACGCTCCGGTCCCGGCTCGAGGAGTCCCGGCCCGCCCGGCCCTACCGCACAGGAGTCCGCATGAAGCTCGTCACCGCCGTCATCAAGCCGCACAAGTGGGAGGACGTCCGCGCCGCCCTCGAGGCCGTCGGCGTGGCGGGGATGACCGTCAGCGAGGTCAGCGGCTACGGCCGGCAGAAGGGCCACACCGAGGTCTACCGCGGTGCGGAGTACGACGTCGCGCTGGTGCCAAAGATCCGCATCGAGATCGTCGTGGACGACGCCCAGGTCGACCCGGTGGCGGACGCGATCGTCCAAGGCGCCCAGACCGGCCGGATCGGCGACGGGAAGGTCTGGGTCAGCCCGGTGGACTCCGTGCTCCGGGTACGCACCGGCGAACGGGACGGCGCGGCGATCTGACGGGCCCCCGGCATGACCGCCGCCGACCGAGCGCACCGCACGCTCCAGGCCGACCGGCTCTGCGCGGCGGCCTACACGGGGGCCGGGGGCGGCGACACCGGCGTGGCGCTGGTCGCCGTGGGCGGCTACGGCCGCGGCGAGCTGGCCCCGCACTCCGACCTCGACGTCGTGCTCGTCTCCGACTCCGGCGTCGAGCCCGGCGAGGTCGCCTCCCGGGTCTGGTACCCGCTCTGGGACTCCGGCCTCCGCATCGACCACTCCGTGCGGTCGGTGGCGGAGATGCTGAGCGCGGCCGAGGCCGACCTCAAGGTCGCGCTCGGACTGCTGGACGTGCGGCACCTGGCCGGCGACCCCAACCTGACGCTGCGACTGCGCACCACCGTGCTGGCGCAGTGGAGACGCCAGGCCCGGGAGCGGCTCCCGGACCTGCGCGCGCTGGTGCGCGCCCGCCACGAGTTGGTCGGCGAGCTCTCGCACGTCTCCGTGCCGGACCTCAAGGAGGCCGAGGGCGGCCTCCGGGACGCCACCGTCCTCAAGGCACTGGTGGCCACCTGGCTGGTCGACGTACCCCATGCCGACCTCGAGCGCTCCCGCCTGGCGCTGCTCGACGTACGCGACCTGCTGCACGCGTCCGCGGGCCGGGCCACCGACCGGATCGGACCCGAGCGGTGGGACGACCTGGCCGTCGGCCTCGACCTCCCCGACGGGCGGGCCGCCCAGGTGCACGTGCGCCGGCTGGGTCGGCGGATAACGCACCTGTCCCACCTGACCTGGCGCCGGGTGGACGCGGTGCTCGCCCGGCCCAGCGGCCCGGGGGAGCGGCGACCCTCGCTCACCCCGCTCGCCCCGGGGGTGGCGCTCTCCGCGGGAGAGGTGGTGCTCGACGCGACAGCGCGCCCGGCGCAGGACCCGCTCCTGCTGTTGCGGGCGGCGGCTGCCGCGGCCGAGAGCGACGTGGTGCTGGCGCCGCCCACGGCGGCCCGACTGGCCCGGGAGGGGGCGCCGCTGCCCGAACCGTGGCCCACCGAGGCCCGGCAGCTGCTCGTGCGGCTGCTCGCCGCCGGACGCGGCCTGCTGGCGGTCTGGGAGACCCTCGAAGAGACCGGCGCGCTGTCGCGGATCCTGCCGGAGTGGGAGCGCATCCGGCTGCTCCCGCACGCGTCGCCGATCCACCGCTTCACCGTCGACCGGCACGTCGTGGAGACCTGCGTCGAGGCGTCCGCGCTGATCCGGAGGGTCGGGCGGCCCGACGTGCTGATGGTCGCCGCTCTGCTGCACGACATCGGCAAGGGCGGTCTCACCGCGCACAGCGTCGCCGGCGAGCCACTGGCCCGCGCCATCGCCGCCCGGATGGGCTTCGACGACGGTGCGGTGGACCTGGTCGCCCGGCTCGTGCGCTGGCACCTGCTGCTCTCCGAGACCGCCACGACCCGCGACCCCGACGACCCGGCCACCGTCGAGCTGGTCACCGCACGGTTGCCGGACCTCGAGAGTCTCGAGCTGCTGCTCGCGCTGACCGAGGCCGACGCCCGCGCCACCGCGCCGAAGGCCTGGTCGACCTGGCGGGCCGGGCTGGTCACCGACCTGGCCCGTCGCAGCCGCGCCTCGCTGCACCGGGGCACGGCCGCCCCACAGCCGGTCGCCGACGACGTCCCCGTCCCACCGGAGGTCCACGAGGGCGGTGTCTCGGTCGCGGTGGAGGACGTCGTGGACGGCGCGCGGGTGACCGTCGTCGCCCCGGACCGCGTCGGGCTGATGGCCGACGTGGCCGCGACACTGGCCCTGCAACGGCTGCCGGTGCGGGCGGCCCGGGCGTGGTCCCAGGACGGGCACGCGTTCTCGGTGTGGGAGGTCGCCGAGCGGGGGGCCGCCGAACCCGTGCTGCGCGAGCAGCTGGTCGCGGTGGGGGAGCGGCGGATCGACCCGACCCGGCGGTTGGCTCCCGCCGCCGACGAGCTGGCGCCGTCGGTGCTGCTTCGTCCGGAGGCCAGTGAGCAGGCGACGGTGCTCGAGGTCCGCACCGCCGACCGTCCCGGCGTGGTCTACCTGGTCTGCGCGGCGCTGGCCCGGCTCGACGTCGCCGTCCGATCCGCCCACGTCGACACGTTGGGACCGCAGGCGGTCGACGTGTTCTACCTGCAGGAGTCGTCGGCCGGGGCGCTCAGCGAGCTGCGGGCCGCCGAGGCGGCCCACGCGGTGCGCGACGCGCTCACCGGTGCGGGCGGGACCTGAGCCGCGAGCGCACGCCTGTCCACGCCCACGCCCATGCCCACGCCCGGGCCCACGCGCATGCGCATGTCCCGTTGGCCGAACGCGGCGACTAGGCTAGGCCCGACTCTGACGCGACTGCCGTAGGACCACACACTTGTTCGCCACACTCTCCGACCGTCTCGCCACGACCTTCAAGAACCTGCGCGGCAAGGGCAGGCTCACCGAGGCCGACATCGACGCGACCGCGCGCGAGATCCGCATCGCCCTGCTCGAGGCCGACGTTGCGCTGCCGGTCGTCAAGGAGTTCGTGGCGGCCGTCAAGGAGCGGGCCCGCGGCGAAGAGGTCAGCGGAGCCCTGAACCCGGCCCAGCAGATCGTCAAGATCGTGCACGACGAGCTGGTGACGATCCTCGGCGGCGAGACCCGGCGGCTGCGCTACGCCAAGACCGGGCCGACCGTCATCATGCTCGCCGGCCTCCAGGGTGCCGGCAAGACCACGCTGGCCGCCAAGCTCGCGCTGTGGCTCAAGGAGCAGGGCAAGACCCCGATCCTCGTGGCCGCCGACCTCCAGCGTCCCAACGCGGTCAACCAGCTGCAGGTCAACGGCGAGCGCGTCGGCGTCCCGGTCTTCGCCCCCGAGCCCGGCAACGGCGTCGGCGACCCGGTCGCGGTGGCCCGGGCCTCGATCGAGGAGGCCAAGCGCAAGCTGCACGACGTGGTGATCGTCGACACCGCGGGCCGGCTCGGCGTCGATGCCGAGATGATGAGCCAGGCGGCGAACATCCGCGACGCCGTGCACCCCGACGAGGTCCTCTACGTCGTCGACGCGATGATCGGCCAGGACGCCGTCAGCACCGCCCAGGCGTTCCTCGACGGCGTCGGCTTCGACGGCGTCGTCCTCACCAAGCTCGACGGCGACGCCCGCGGCGGTGCGGCGCTCTCGGTCGCCTCGGTGACCGGCCGCCCGGTCATGTTCGCCTCCAACGGCGAGAAGCTCACCGACTTCGACCTGTTCCACCCCGACCGGATGGCCTCGCGCATCCTCGACATGGGTGACGTGCTCACGCTGATCGAGCAGGCCGAGAAGGCCTTCGACCAGGAGCAGGCGCTCAAGGCCGCCAAGAAGCTCAGCGGCGACGGCGAGTTCACCCTCGACGACTTCCTCGAGCAGATGCAGCAGGTGCGCAAGCTCGGCTCGATGTCGAAGATCATGGGGATGCTCCCCGGGATGGGCCAGTTCCGCGACCAGCTGGAGAACTTCGACGAGCGCGAGATCGACCGCATCCAGGCGATCATCCAGTCGATGACGCCCGCCGAGCGAGCCAACCCCAAGATCATCGACGGCTCCCGCCGGGCCCGGATCGCGAAGGGCTCCGGCCGCCAGGTCTCCGACGTCAACACGCTCGTCGACCGCTTCTTCGAGGCCCGCAAGATGATGCAGCAGCTGGCCCGCGGCGGCGGCCTGCCGGGCATGCCCGGCATGCCGGGACTCCCCGGCATGGGCGGCAAGCGCGGCAAGGCCAAGCCCGCGGCGAAGAAGGGCAGGAAGCGGGTGTCGGGCAACCCCGCCAAGGCCGCCCAGGACAAGGCCCAGCAGGCCGCCGCCCAGAAGGACAAGGGGGCCGGTGCGAACCCGTTCGGCGCACCCGCCGCGGCCGAGGACGTCGACTACGAGAAGGCCGCCGCGGCGCTGAACCTGCCCAAGGACTTCTCCAAGTTCCTCAAGTGAGCCGATGACCTCGGTGCTGGTCGTCGACGGCGCGAACGTCGTCGGCAGCCGCCCCGACGGCTGGTGGCGCGACCGCGGCGGGGCCGCCCGGCGGCTGCACGAGGAGCTCTCCGTCGCCGACCCCGGGTACGACGAGGTGGTGCTGGTGCTGGAGGGCGCCGCCAAGGCCGGGGTGCCGGCCGGTCGCGACGGCCACCTGCGCACCGTGCACGCCCGCGGCAACGGCGACGACACGATCCTGGCCGAGGCCACGGCGGCGGTCGCCCGGGCTGGGCGGGTCGCGGTGGTCACCGCCGACCGGGCCCTCCAGGCCCGGGTCCAGCACGCGGGCGCGGTCGCGCTGCGCCCGAGCTGGCTGCTCGAGCACCTGTGAGCCTCAGAGCGTGGCGGACCGGCTGATCGCGAGGGCGAGCGCACCGAGCACCTCGGCCCGGTCGCCCAGCCGACCCGGGACCACCTGGAGCGCGGCCGCGGTGTCGGGCTGGGCGAAGCGGGTGAGCGAGGTCCGCACCCCCTCGCCGAGCGACCCGGAGGTGCCCAGCGAGCCGCCGAGGACGATCCGCTCGGGGTTGAGGCTGTTGCACAGATCGGCCAGGGCGCGGCCTACCGCCCGCCCGGCGTCGCCGAGCACCCGGCGTACCCCCGCGTCGCCCTCGGCGTCGAGCGCCAGCACCCGCTCCTCGGTGAGCGGCTCGTCATAGGCCGGCTGCAGCAGCTCCAGCAGCCGGGGGGCGGCGACGAGCGTCTCCAGGCAGCCACGGTTGCCGCACCGGCAGACCTGGCCGTCCTCGTCGACCTGCACGTGCCCGAGCTCACCGGCGATGCCGGTCGCGCCTCGGTGCAGTCGACCACCGAGCACGATGCCGGCCCCGACGCCGCTGGCGATCTTGACGTAGATGATGTCCGCGACGCCCTTGGCCGCGCCGCGGCTGTGCTCGGCGAGCGCCCCCAGGTTGGCGTCGTTGTCGACGACCACGACCCGGACGTCGAGGCGCCGGCGCAGCTCCTCGGCCGGCGGGAGATCGCGCCAGCCGGGCAGGATGCCGGTGCCGACCCGGGCCGAGCGGCGGTCCAGCGGCGCCGGCACGCACATGCCGATCGCGTGCAGCTCCTCGCGCCCGAAGCCCGAGGTGGCCAGCAGCGTGGTCACGATCTCGGCGACGCGGTCCAGCGCGGCGCCGCCGTCGGCGTCGACGTCGACCGACTCGACCTGCTCTGCCAGGACGGCTGCCGACCGGTCCGAGAGTGCGACCCGGACGTGCCGGTGGCCGACGTCGATGCCGGCCACCACGCCAGGAGGGGTGGCCAGGGCGACCAGCAGCGGAGGCCGCCCGCTCCCGCCCTTGTGCGGTCGACCGCGCACGGTGGTCTCGGTGACATGCCCGCTGGCGATCAGCTCGCCGATCAGCGTGGAGACGGTGGTGCGCGAGAGCCCGGTGCCGCGAGCCAGGTCGGCGCGGCTCATCGGCCCCTCGGCACCCAGCAGGGAGACCAGGGCGCGCCGGTTCGCGGTGCGCAGCCGCTCCAGCGAACCGTGACTGACCACGCAGGCACCCTACGGGGATTCGTCCGTCAACCGAACTAAATGGCGCGATGTTACCGGCTCGTTACGCATTGACCCGGCGAAAATCGGCTTCCTACGTTGGGCGGACGCGCACTCGCGCGCACTTCTTGATCGGGCAAGGAGGCCCCCATGTCGCTGCCCTCTCCCACCTCCGCACCACCGACGCAGGCTCCCGGCCGGCACCGGTTCCGGACCTCCCGGGGGGTCGTCGCCGTCGCGGCCGCGCTCTGCCTGGCCACGACCACGGCGCCCGCGCTGGCCGGTGAGCAGCGGACGCCACCGTCGGACGCCGACACCGCGCCGGGGACGCTGCCCTATCAGGACCCGACGCTCCCGACGGCGGAGCGGGTCGCCGACCTGCTCGGGCGGATGACGCTCACCGAGAAGGTCGGTCAGATGACCCAGGCGGAGCGCGCCGACGTCGCCGGCGACCCGACGCTGATCACCGAGCACGGGCTCGGCAGCGTCCTCTCGGGCGGCGGCTCGGTGCCCGAGGACAACAGCCCCGAGGGGTGGGCCGACATGGTCGACGGCTTCCAACAGGCCGCTCTCGACACCCGACTCGGCATCCCCCTCCTCTACGGGGTCGACGCCGTGCACGGGCACGCCAACCTGCTCGGTGCCACCGTCTTCCCGCACAACATCGGACTGGGCGCGACGCGCGACGCCCGGCTGGTCGAGCGGGCCGCTCACATCACCGCCGTCGAGACCCGGGCGTCCGGACCGCAGTGGAACTTCGCGCCCTGCCTCTGTGTGGCTCGCGACGACCGGTGGGGACGCACCTACGAGTCCTTCGGCGAGGACCCGCGACTGGCCGCCAGGCTGGGCGCCGCGGCCGTCGACGGGCTCCAGGGCAAGCCCGGGCAGCTCGACCGACCCGACCGCGTGCTGGCGACCGCCAAGCACTTCGCCGGCGACGGGCTCACCAGCTTCGGCACCGGCGAGGGCGACTACACGATCGACCAGGGCGTGACCCAGGTCTCCCGCGAGCAGTTCGACGCGCTCGCGCTCGCGCCGTACCGCCCGGCCGTCGAGCAGGGCGTCGGGTCGGTCATGCCGTCCTTCTCGAGCGTCGACTGGGCCGACGACGGGCTGGGCGACCCGCTGAAGATGCACGCCCACCGCGAGCTGCTCACCGACGTGCTCAGGGGCGACCTCGGGTTCGAGGGCCTGGTGGTCTCCGACTGGCGCGCGATCCACCAGATCCCCGGCGACTTCGCCACCCAGGTCGAGACCGCCGTCGAGGCGGGCGTGGACATGTTCATGGAGCCCGGCTCAGGCACCGAGCCCGCCTGGCGCGAGTTCATCACCACGCTCATCGGGCTCGTCGAGGCCGAACGGGTCGACGAGACCCTGCTGGACGACGCCGTGGGCCGCATCCTGACCGTCAAGTTCGAGCTCGGCCTGTTCGAGCAGCCGATGACCGACCGGCGGTTCATCGACAGGATCGGCAGCCGAGCGCACCGGGCCGTGGCCAGGCGGGCCGTCGCCGACTCGCAGGTGCTGTTGCGCAACCGCGATCGGACCCTCCCACTGCGCCGCACGGCGAAGCGTGGAGGGCCGGCAGCTCGCCCGGAGCTCTACGTAGCGGGCAGCAACGCCGACAACATCGGCAACCAGGCCGGCGGCTGGACCCTCACCTGGCAGGGCGGCTCGAGCAACGTGATCCCCGGAGACACGATCCTCGACGGCATCCGCGACGCCTACCGGGGCCGCGTGCGGTTCAGCGAGGCCGCGTCGGCGCCGGTGCCGCGCGGTGCGCACGGCATCGTCGTGGTCGGCGAGACGCCGTACGCCGAAGGGTTCGGCGACGTGGGCGGCCCGCAGTGGGCATGGGACCCCGCCGACGAGGGGGTGCCGCGCCCGCCGCAGACCATGGAGCTCTCCGAGACCGACAGCGCCGCGGTCCGCACCGTGTGCGAGCAGGCCCGCAGCTGCACGGTGCTGGTCGTCTCCGGCCGCCCGCTGGCGATCGACCCGGGCCTCCTGGACGGCATCGACGCGCTGGTCGCCTCCTGGCTGCCCGGCAGCGAGGGCCGCGGGGTCGCCGACGTCCTCTTCGGCCGGCGCGCCTTCACCGGGCGGTTGCCGGTGAGCTGGCCGAGGACCGTCGAGCAGGAGCCGGTCAACGTCGGCGACGACGACTACGACCCCCTGTTCGGCTACGGATGGGGGTTGCGCACCCGCCGCGGCCGTTGAGCCGGGCTAACCTGTGCCGGCATGCGACCCCTGCGCTTCTCCGGACCGGTCCTGCCCCATGGTGAACACCGTGACGTCTACGTCGTCGACGGGGCGATCACCTACGAGGTGCAGACGGGCGCCGAGACCGCCGCGTCGGGCTGGATCGTGCCCGGGCTGGTCGACGCCCACAACCACCTCGGACTCGACGACGGCGGCGCGGTCGACGACGCCGAGACCGAGCGCCAGGCGCTCGCCGACCGCGCCGTCGGTGCCTTGCTGCTGCGCGACTGCGGGTCGCCGGCCGACACCCGCTGGGTGCACGAGCGCGACGACCTGCCGAGGCTGGTGCGCTGTGGCCGGCACCTGGCCCGCACCCGGCGCTACATCCGCAACTTCGGTCACGAGGTCGAGCCCGATCAGCTGCCGGGTTACGTCGCCCGGGAGGCGCAGGCCGGCGACGGATGGGTGAAGCTGGTCGGCGACTGGATCTCCCGCGAGGACGGCGACCTGCGACCCTCGTTCCCGCAGGAGACGTTCGCCGAGGCGATCGCGATCGCGCACGAGCACGGCGCCAAGGTGACCGCGCACTGTTTCGGCCGTGAGGTGCTCCAGGGGTTGCTCGACGCCGGCATCGACTGCATCGAGCACGGCACCGGGCTCACCGTCGACCAGCTCGACCAGATGGCCGCCCGGGGAGTGGCGCTGGTGCCCACGGTGATGCAGACCGCGAAGTTCCCCGAGTTCTCGGCCGGCGGCCGCGACAAGTTCCCCGCCTACTCCGACACCATGGACGATCTCTACGCGCGCCGCCGTGAGGTGCTGCTGGCCGCCCACGAAGCCGGCGTCGAGATGTTCGTCGGCAGCGACGGCGGCGGACCGACCCGACACGGGCACCTGCCCGGAGAGGTGCTCGCGATGGCCGAGATGGGGCTGCCGGCCGAGGACGTGCTGGCCGCCGCGTCCTGGCGAGGCCGGGAGTGGCTGGGCTGGAACGGCGGCCTCGAGGAGGGCGCACCGGCCGACTTCGTGGTCTACGACCGCGATCCCCGGTCCGACCTCGGTGTGCTCTACGAGCCCACCCGGGTGGTGCTGCGCGGCCGCGTGGTCGCCTGACGCACCGACGCGTTCACCCACCCGACCGTCAGCCGTCGCGCCGGGTTCGGCCACCCGGTGTGTCCGGTTCCTACCGTCCCGAGGGTGCGGATCTCCGTGATCGGGTGCGGCTACCTGGGTGCCGTCCATGCCGCCTGCCTGGCCCGTCTCGGCCACGAGGTGGTCGGTGTCGACGTCGTCCCCGAGCAGGTCACCGCGCTGGCAGGGGGCCTGGCTCCGTTCCACGAGCCCGGCCTCGAGGGGCTGCTCGGCGAGACGCTGGGGTCCGGCCGACTGACCTTCACGACCGACCCGGCGTCCTCGGCCGGTGCCCGGGTGCACTTCGTCTGTGTCGGCACTCCCCAGCGCAGGGGCGAGTACGCCGCGGACCTGAGCGCCGTGCGCAGTGCGGTGGAGGGCATCCTCCCGCTGCTGACCCCCGGTGACCTGGTGGTGGGCAAGTCGACGGTGCCGGTGGGGACGGCCGAGATGCTGTCCGAGCGGGTCCGCGAGGCACAGCCCGAGGCGGAGCTGGTGTGGAACCCGGAGTTCCTGCGGGAGGGGCACGCGGTTGCGGACACGCTGTCGCCGGACCGGTTGGTCTACGGGGTCGCCGACGTGGAGGGCCGGGAGCAGGCCCAGGCCGCGGTGAAGCTGCTGGACGAGGTGTACGCGGAGGCGATCGCGGCGGGGACGCCGCGGATCGTGACCGACCTGGCGACCGCGCAGCTGGTGAAGGTGGCGGCGAACAGCTTCCTGGCCACGAAGATCAGCTTCATCAACGCGATGGCCGAGCTGTGCGAGGCGACCGGGGCGGACGTGGTGGCGTTGGCGGATGCGATCGGCCACGACGCGCGGATCGGGCGGCGGTTCCTCAACGCCGGGGTCGGCTTCGGCGGTGGGTGCCTGCCCAAGGACATCCGGGCGTTCATGGCGCGGGCCGGTGAGCTGGGGGTGGACCAGGCGTTGACGTTCCTGCGCGAGGTGGACTCGATCAACATGCGGCGTCGGGTGCGGATGGTCGACCTGGCCCGGGAGGTGTGTGGTGGGTCGATCGTGGGGCGGCGGATCGCGGTGCTGGGGGCGGCGTTCAAGCCCGACAGCGACGACATCCGGGACTCGCCGGCGTTGAACGTGGCCGCGCAGATGCAGTTGCAGGGTGCGCAGGTGCGGGTGACGGACCCGAAGGCGTTGGACAACGCGCGGAAGAGGTGGCCGGACCTGGCGTTCGCGGAGACCGTGGCGGACGCGGTCGCGGACGCGGAGGTGGTGATGGTGTTGACCGAGTGGCCCGAGTACGTCGGGCTGGACCCGGTCGCGCTGCGCGAGCAGGTCGCCACGCCCAGGCTGATCGACGGCCGCAACTGCCTCGACCCCGTCACCTGGCGGGCCGCGGGCTGGACCTACCGCGCCCTCGGCCGCCCCTGACGCTCTCCGGAGAGGTCAGCCCTTCGGCCGGGCCGGCCGGGTCGCGAAGAGGATGCCGGTCACGAGCAGCACGATGAACCCGGCCAGCCCCAGCAACAGCGGGACCACGATCCCGGCGATGATGCCGAGCGCGAAGTTGGCGATCTTCGGCGCCGGCCCGATCTCCACCTCGCCCCCGTCCGCCCCGGGGCCGCCGGCGAACTCGTCGACGCAGGTGACCTCCAGCCGCCCAGACCCCGGGTCGAACGTCGTCGAGCCGATCATCTGGGGCCCACGGGTGGCGCGGGTGAAGTCGGCGCCGACGTCGTCTTGGGGGATCACCTGCCCGGACTCGGAGTCGACGATCGTGCACGTGGTGGTCAGGAGCTCCTCGGTCCACAGCATCCGGTCACCGTCGGTGCCCACCGAGACCTGGTGAGGCCGCCCGTCCACCGGCACCGAGTCGTCGGTCGAGAAGAACCCCGACAGCGTCCACCAGAACAGCCCGACGCCCGCCCCGACCGCGGCCACCAGCAGGAACACGCCGACCGCGAACCACCACCCGCTGGGGCGCGGCTTGCGGGGCGGGGTCGGCACGGCGCCGGGCACCCCGGCGTACGGTGGGGGAGTCGAGGAGGCCATGTCCCCATCTTGGCGCATGGCCGATTTTCTGCGCGACGTCCTCGTCTGGCAGAATCGGCCGCTGTGTCCTGCGCGCCCGGACCCTCTCATCCGGTCGCGGCAGTGCCCATCGAGTTCGTCGGCGCCGGACCCCACCCGCGCGCCGACCCTCACCGACATCCAATTCCTGAGGAGACACCACAAACGTGGCCGTCAAGATCCGCTTGAAGCGCCTGGGCAAGATCCGGGTGCCGCAGTACCGCATCGTCGTCGTCGACTCCCGCAAGAAGCGCGACGGCCGGGTGATCGAGGAGATCGGCAAGTACCACCCGAAGGAGGACCCGTCCTACATCGACGTCGTCTCCGACCGGGCGCAGTACTGGCTCGGTGTCGGCGCGCAGCCGACCGAGGCCGTCGAGGCCATCCTCAAGATCACCGGTGACTGGCAGAAGCACAAGGGCCTGCCCGGCACCGAGGGCACCCTGAAGACCGCCGCGCCCAAGCGCGACAAGCTCGACGTCTTCAACGAGGCGCTGGCCGAGGCGCACAAGGGCGACACCGGCGAGGCCGTGACCAAGAAGGCCGCCAAGAAGGCCGAGCCCAAGGCGGAGAAGGCCGAGCCCAAGGCGGAGGAGGCCCCCGAGGCCGCTCCGGTGACCGCCGGCCAGAGCCCTGAGGACGCCACCGTCGAGGCCGAGGCGGCCGAGACGGCCGACGCGCCCAAGACGGACAGCTGAGCATCATGCTCGCCGACGCGCTCGAGCACCTGGTCCGGGGCATCGTCGAGCACCCGGACGACGTCCGGGTGCGCGACAAGCAGCTCCGGCGCGGCTCCCTGCTCGAGGTCCGGGTCCACCCCGACGACCTCGGCAAGGTGATCGGCCGGGGCGGCCGCACCGCCTCGGCGTTCCGCACGGTGATCGGGGCACTGGCCGGCAGGGGCGGCGCCCGGATCGACTTCGTCGACGTCGACCGCGGCCGCTGAGCCCCGGACGCCGCACGAGTACACACGCATGGGTGCCGCCCTCCGGGGCGGCGCCCATGCGCCATTTCTGCACACCACCGAGGAGTCCAGTGCCCCCGCACACCCCTGAGCCGGACCACCCTGTCATCGACGTGGTCGTGGGCCGGATCGGCAAGCCGCACGGCATCCGCGGCGAGGTGACCCTCGACGTCCGCACCGACGAGCCCGAGCGACGGTTCGCGACCGGTGCCGTGCTGCGCGCCGTCCCTCCGCCCGGATCGGCCAGCACGCTGCGCTCGCTGACCGTGACCGCCACCCGCTGGCATCAGACGGTGCTGCTGGTCACCTTCGCCGAGCTGCCCGACCGCAACGCCGCCGAGGCCGCCCGTGGGATCGTGCTGCACGCCGAGGTCCCCGCCGACGCCACCCCCGAGGACCCCGACGAGTACTACGACCACCAGCTGGTCGGGCTGGCGGCGTACGACGTCGACGGCACGGCGCTGGGCGAGGTCACCGCCGTCGTCCACGGCGGCGCCCAGGACCTGCTCAGCGTGCGCACCCCCGACGGCCGCGACGCCCTGGTTCCCTTCGTGAAGGCGCTGGTGCCCGAGGTCGACCTGGCCGCCCGGCGGGTCGTGGTGGCCGACCGCCCCGGGCTGGTCCGTCCCGGACCCGACGACGAGTGAGGCCCCTCCGGTGCGGTTGGACTACCTGACGATCTTCCCCGACTACCTGGCCCCGCTGGAGCTCTCGCTGGCCGGGAAGGCCCGCTCCGCCGGCCTGCTCGACATCCGGGTGCACGACCTGCGGCGCTGGACCCACGACCGCCACCGCACCGTCGACGACACCCCCTACGGCGGTGGCGCCGGCATGGTGATGAAGCCCGAGCCGTTCGGCGAGGCCTTCGACGAGCTCGGCCTCGACGGTGCGACGCTGGTGGTGACCACACCGTCGGGCGAGCCGCTGACGCAGGCGCTGGCGCGCGACCTGGCGACCCGCAAGCGACTGGTGTTCGCCTGCGGCCGCTACGAGGGCATCGACCAGCGGGTCCTCGACCATGCCGCCTCCCGCACCGAGGTGCGGGAGGTGTCGATCGGCGACTACGTCCTCAACGGCGGCGAGGCGGCCGCGCTGGTGATCACCGAGGCCGTGGTGCGGCTGCTGCCCGGGTTCATGGGCAACGCCGAGTCGCTGGTCGAGGAGTCACACGAGGGCGGCCTGCTGGAGTACCCGGTCTACACCAAGCCGCCGTCGTGGCGCGGCCTGGACGTGCCGGGGGTGCTGCGGTCCGGCGACCACGGGGCGGTCGCCGACTGGCGCCGTGACCAGGCCGAGCGGCGCACCGCGGCGCGCCGACCCGACCTGCTGCACCCCAGCCGGGTCGTCGACGACTGGCGGATCGTCCCGGCCGTGCGTGCCGACGCCGCGGAGATCCTCACCCTCCAGCTCGCCTGCTGGGTGACCGAGGCCATCGTCAACGACGACCTCACGATCCCGCCGCTGCACGAAGGGCTCGCCGACGTCGAGGGTTCGCTGCAGGAGTGGGACACCTACGTCGTGCGATCCGCCGGACGCCTGGTGGGCTCGGTGCGTGGACGGCTGGACGGGCAGACGTGGGAGATCGGCCGGCTGATGGTGGCGCCCGATCTGCGCGGCCGCGGGCTGGGCCGGCTGCTGCTCGAGCACGCCCAGCGGACCGCGCCGGCCGAGGCGACGGCGTACCGGTTGTTCACCGGCAAGCACAGCGTCGACAACCTACGGCGATACAAGAAGGCCGGCTTCTCGGTGCGCGAGACGCTGCCGGGGCGCTCGGGGCCGGTGGTGCTGACCAAACGTCGTCGCTGAGCAGGCCGCGAGCCCGGGCCGCTGGTTTTCCGGCGGCCGTTGCCGTGTGGCAGACTTGCTCCTCGGCCATGTCGGCCGAAGGACCGCCCCGAGGATCACACGGGGGGTCTGCGTCGGGCTCCTGCCACAGGGGGAGCATGACGCCGCCGGCCACCACGACGGGCCGCACGCACCGCCCACCCCTACCGCGGCTGACCTGTGGCACTCGCGAGGAGAGACATGACCCACAAGCTTGTCGCCGAGATCGGCAACGCAGTCAAGCGCGACGACGTCCCCGACTTCCGCGCCGGAGACACCATCAAGGTCCACGTGAAGGTCGTCGAGGGCAACCGCTCCCGTGTCCAGGTGTTCCAGGGTGTCGTCATCCGGGTGCACGGCCACGGCGTCGGCCGCACCTTCACGGTGCGCAAGGTCTCGTTCGGCGTGGGCGTCGAGCGCACCTTCCCGCTGAACTCCCCGATCTTCGAGCAGATCGAGGTCGTCACCCGCGGTGACGTGCGCCGCGCCAAGCTCTACTACCTGCGCAACCTGCGCGGCAAGGCCGCCAAGATCAAGGAGCGCCGCGAGGCCTGAGGTCGGCTCCGCCCACCGGTTCCTTAGACTCAGCGCGTGACCACCGACGACCGCGACCTCGATCCAGTCGAGCCTCTCGACCCGGACCGGGGGTCGCGGTCGTCGCGTCTGCGCAGGTCGCGGGGGCCGAGGGCCGGTGACGCGGCGGCTCGACCCGCCAAGAGCAAGAAGCACCTGCCCATCTGGCAGGAGACGATGCTGCTCCTGGGCGTCGCGCTGGTGCTGGCGATCGTGCTGAAGGCGCTGTTCGTGCAGGCCTTCTACATCCCGTCGGAGTCGATGGAGCCGGGGCTGGTCGAGAACGACCGGATCCTGGTGCAGAAGGTGTCCTACTGGTTCGGCGGCGAGCCCGAGCGCGGCGACGTGGTGGTCTTCAAGGACCCGGGCGACTGGCTCGACGACAGCCTCAGCGCCGGCCCCGAGAACCCGGTCACCGAGGTGATGGCCCGGATCGGGCTCTACCCCTCCGGCGGCCACCTGGTGAAGCGGGTCATCGGTGTCGAGGGCGACGTCATCGAGTGCTGCGACGCCGAGGGGCGCATCTCGGTCAACGGGGTGCCGCTCAACGAGGACGACTACGTCCTGCAGGACCCCGGCGTCGAGTGCCGGGGCCCGATGATCCCCAGCTGCAACTGGAAGGCCGGACCCGTGCCGGAGGGGCACATCTTCGTGATGGGCGACAATCGGGGCCACTCCGCCGACTCCACCAAGCACATGTGCCGCAAGGACGAGACCGACTGCGTCCCGGGCAACGAGTTCGTCGACACCGACCTCGTGGTCGGCAAGGTCTTCGTGCTGCTGTGGCCGCGCGACCGCTTCACGTGGGTCTCGCGTCCCGAGACGTTCGCCGACGTGCCGGACGCCTCCTGACCCCGCGCCACCGGGCCATGAGCAGGCTGCCGCGAGGAGCCACCGTACGCCGCGACGCCGGGCTGTACGGCTACGAGCGCGCGCTGCGCCGCCACGGCATCGAGCCCGTCGCCGGCGCCGACGAGGCCGGCCGTGGTGCCTGCGCCGGGCCACTGGTCGCCGCCGCGGCGATCCTGCCGCCGGGCAAGGCCGGGATCATCCCCGGCCTCGCCGACTCCAAGCTGCTCACCGAGCGGGCGCGCGAGCGCTGCTACGGCGAGGTGGTGAAGCGGGCGCTCACCTGGTCGGTCGTGGTGGTGCCGCCCGCGGAGTGCGACCGGCTGGGCATGCACGTCGCGAACGTCGAGGCGCTGCGGCGCGCGGTGGCGCTGCTGGAGGTGACGCCCGGCTACGTGCTCACCGACGGGTTCCCGGTCGACGGGCTGCCGGTGCCGAGTCTGGCGATCTGGAAGGGCGACCGGGTCGCGGCCTGCGTCGCGGCGGCCAGCGTGCTCGCGAAGGTGACCCGGGACCGCCTGATGCGTGAGCTGGACGGTGAGTTCCCGGCGTACGACTTCAAGACCCACAAGGGCTACATCACCGACACCCACACCGCGGCCCTCCGCGAGCACGGCCCCTGCCCCCAGCACCGGATGCGGTTCGTCAACGTCCGGCGCGCTGCGGGACTCGAGCCGATGCCTGCCGTGCAGAATGGTGGACAGGAGCAGGTCGGTCGGGACACCCCACCGCCCGAGCTCGCCGAGACCGTGAGGGGGCGCCGATGAGCACCGAGGACCTCGAGAAGTACGAGGCCGAGATGGAGCTGACGCTCTACCGCGAGTACCGCGACGTGGTGCGCATCTTCAAGTACGTCGTCGAGACCGACCGCCGCTTCTACCTGTGCAACCAGGTCGACGTGAAGGCCCGCACCGAGGCGGGGGAGGTGTTCTTCGAGGTCTCGATGAGCGACGCCTGGGTCTGGGACATGTACCGCCCGGCGCGGTTCGCCAAGAACGTGAAGGTGCTGACCTTCAAGGACGTCAACGTCGAGGAGCTCAGCCCTTCGGACATCGATCCGCCGAAGTCGTAGTCATTTCGGGCTATTCGCACTCTGGGGGGCCCGACAGATAGGGACCTTCTGCCCTACCCTGCGAGGCGACTGGGGGAGTCGTCGGACAACAGGACGGGGAGTCGATGTCGGTCCGGGAGGCCAGACGTCGGCGGCAGGAGGGCGCGGCCGCCGTCGAGTTCGCACTGGTCGCGCCGCTGCTGCTGCTTCTGTTGTTCGGGATCATCAGCTACGGCTACATGCTGAGCTTCCGGCAGGCGCTGAGCCAGGGCGCGGCCGAGGGAGCGCGTGCCGCCGCGGTCACGCTCGACGTCGCCGGCGGGAGCAAGAAGGTCGAGGCAGCGCGGCAGGCGTTGAACGAGGCGCTGGGCAGTTACGGGGTCACGTGCGACGGCCCAGCGCTCAAGCGCGCCGGCACCCAGGTCGGCACCTGTGAGGTCACCGAAGCCGCCTGCTCCAACAACCACCATCGACAGTGCGCGACCGTGACGGTCGACTACCTCTACCGCCAGCACTCACTCCTGCCGTCCCTTCCTGGAATCGGCGCCGTCCTCCCCGAGCACCTGAAGTACAGCGCCGTCGCCGAGGTGAGCTGAACCGTGGGGCGCGGGTCTCGGCGTCAGGAGTCGGGCGCGGTGGCGGTGTTCCTCGCGGTGACCGTGAGCCTGCTCGTCATCGTCGCGGCCTTCGCCGTCGACCTCGGCATGCAGCGGGTTGCCCGCCGCGACATGCAGGCCCTCGCCGACGTGGTCGCCCTCGACGTGGCACGGTCGCTGGGCAACCGCACGGTGCAACAGCTCGCGGCGCAGTGGCCCTCGCTCCAGACACTGGCCGAGCAGAGCCGGGAGCGCAACAGCGACACCCTCGGGTCCCGACCCACCTTGACCGTGCGGGTGGGAGAGCTCGACGACGCCGGGTTCCGCGAGCTGACCGCCGCCGATGCGGTCCCGACGGCGGTCGAGGTCACGGCCCGGACCAGCGTGGACTTCAGCTTCACCAGCGGCGAGGGTGGTGCCGTGCGATCCGCGGTCGCCGTGCCGGAGTCGGTGGCCTGCTTCTCCGTCGGCGCCGTGACCGGTTCTGTGACTACCAGCGACTCTCCCATCCTGTCCTTGCTGAACGGGATCGTGGGGGTCGACCTGACGGCGATCAGCGCCGCCGGCGTCGCCGATATCGGCAGCGCGCGCATTCCCCTCCTCCAGCTGGCGCTCGCCCTCGGCGTCGGCGAGCTGGACCAGCTGCTGGATCTGGAACCCATCACGGTGGGACGGCTCGTGCTGGCCATGGCGACGGTGCTGGAGCGGGACTCTGCCAACACGGCCACCGTCGAGCTGCTGAACGGCCTGGCCACGCTGCCCGTAGGCGAGGTCCCACTGCGGCTCGCGGACATTCTTCGCATCGACCCCGATGCCGCGTCAGCCCTCCAGCTGGACGTCAGCGCGTTGCAGCTCCTGACGGCCACGCTCTTCGTCGCCGGGAAGGCGAAGACCGACGGATCCGAAGGCACGTACGCGAACGCCATCGGCGTGCCCTCGCTGACGCTCGCGGTGCCGCCCGCTGCACCGCTGATCCGGCTCACGGCCAGGATCGGGATCATCGAGCCTCCCACGATCGCCTGCGGCCGGGCTGCCCCCGAGACCGAGGCACAGAGCGCCCAGATCCGGCTCTACCTGCGAGGTGACGTGCTCGAGTCGGCGATGGACAGCCTCCCGGGGGAGATCGCCGGCGTGGCCCTCGCGGTGGACCTGGAGCTGGGACGCGCCACGGGTCAGCTCACCGCCATCCGGTGTGCCCCCTCTGGTGGGGTCGACGAGGCCGAGGTGAACGTGCAGACCGCGCTCCTTCACGTCGACGTAGACCTCGCCGTCACCCTGCCCGGCCTGAAGCCCACCGCCGAGGTCGACCACGCCGCCATCGGCTCGACCGCAGCCCGCACGGTCACCCTCAGCTGGACCGATCTCCAGGCGCCGCACTCAGCCACCGTCCCGGTCCGGGCTCCGCTCGCATCCCTCGGGCTGGCCTCGTTGGTGCCGGGGTTGAGCACCGACCTGTGGGTTGTCGACAAACTGCTGCTGGAACCCCTGACGGACCTCCTCATCAGACCTCTCCTGGTCGGGATCGATCTGGTCCTGACGCCCACTGTGAACTTCTTGGGTTCGCTGCTCGGGCTCGACCTGTCGGGGGTGGACGTCCGTGGAGAGGCGCGCCCGAACTGCCGGTTCTCGACGCTCCGCGGCTGACCGATCACCGCCAGGCGGCCGGCCGCGCGTTGTCCTCAGGTCGAGGCGGCTGTGGCCGATCGGGACCCGTAGGTCATCGGAACCACTTGACCTCCGCGGTGGTGGAAGGAGGCGTTCATGCTCGGCCGTGAGCGCTCCCTTCATCGCGGCCAGGGCGGCGCTGCGGCGGTGGAGTTCGCGCTCGTGCTGCCGGTGCTGCTGCTCCTCGTGTTCGGCATCGTGCAGTACGGCCTGTACTTCTGGGCCATGCAGGGCGGCAGCGACATCGCCCGGGACGCCGCGCGGCGCGCGGCGGTCGGCCAGCCGGCTAGCTGCGCCGCGTTCAAGAGCGGGGTGAGTGGCGACGTGGACGCCCTGGTCGGCAAGGCGCCCGCGGTCATCCGCCGCACCTACGTCAAGACCGACCCCACGCGGCCCACGATCACGGTAGGCGACGAGGTGACCGTGCGGATCGAGTTCACCAGCTTCGACTTGCGCCTGCCATTCCTCCCATTCATCGCCGATGGCCGGGTCACCTCCGAGGCGTCGGCACGAGTGGACTTCGTCCCTCAGCAGCCAGAGGTGTGCCCGTGAGGCTCCCCGTCGCCCGTCAGCGCCCCGAGCGCGGCGCTGTGGCCGTCATGGCGGCCGTGATGGTCGTGATGCTGTTCTCGGTGGCGGCGCTGGCGGTCGACCTCGGGAACGCGTGGGCCCGGAAGCGGGCCGTCCAGAAGCAGGTCGACCTCAGCGCGCTCTCCGCGGGCCACCTGCTGCCGATGACCAGCGCCAACAGGGACACGATCGCCGACGCGGTCGCCCGCTACCTCAACGACCCGGAGAACCGTGCGGGCGGTCAGCCCGTCGTGACTCGCGCGGCCCTCCTGGACGCGAACGAGGCCAACGGCGAGGTCCTCTTCATGAACAAGGCGGGCGAACCCTGCACGACGGAGTGTGTCCGGATGAGAGTCGTCTCTCCGCCTGCGGTCGTCGACTTCGGTCTGGCTGGGGCCATGGGGTTCTCCGACACCGTGGTGCAGAGGGACGCCTCCGTGCTGGTCGAGTCCGAGATCCCCGACCCCGAGGACGTGTTGCCGATCTGGCTGCCCAGCGGGTGTGCTGCCGGCCCTGCAGCCGGAGACACGACCGGTGGCACGGCCATCCCGACGAGCACGGCGACCCCGACGGCGACGGCGACCCCGACGGCGACGACGACCCCGACGGCGACGACGACGGCGACCCCGACGGCGACTGGCACGGAAGGCACCTCGCCCGGCACCCACCACTTCGCGGGCCCGGCGTTCACGGTGGCCCAGGGCATGGTCGCCACTCTGCAAGGCCTCACCATCAGCAGCATCCCGAGCAATGTCGACCGTGCTTCGGTGCGCTTCGTCGCACCGGACGGGCGGTACCTGGAGTACGCCGCGCAGGACCTCGGGAAGACCGACCCCCTCGTCGTCCCGGCATTCCAGGTGGGGCCGGAGGTCACCGACACTCCGGGGACCTGGCGGGTCTGGGCCCTGGTCCAGCACAAGAACGGCAAGTTCGACCCGGAGATCTCCCTCGAGTCCGTGCCCTTCCACGTCACCGCGAGCGGGGCGCCGGCACCGTCATCGACGCCCACGTCCGACCCGTCGAGCCCGCCGGCCGAGGACTCGACGACTGTGCCGATCAGCGTGCCGGTCGGCTGCGTCGGGCAGCAGCGCGGCAACTTCGGACAGCTGGACAGTCCGCGGAAGACCGGAGGGGGCCGCAACGCCCGGTTGGCCCTGAACACCGCGCTGGGCCTCGATCACCTGCTCGAGCCCTATGTCTTCCCCGCTGCGGTGCCGGAGACCAAGGAGTGCGAGTCGAGGACCGGCCTGCTGCCCGACGCTCGTCTGGACGACGTGGCACTGGACCGGCGCAACTGCATCAAGGGCGACACCGGTAACGACGGCCCGTCGCTCAAAGAGGGGCTGATCACCGGCGTCGACGGCCATCCGGGTCGCATCGCATCGCTTCCGGGACGCGCCACCGTGTGCTCGGGCCGTTCCGACATCTCGATGTCCGGGGTTGCCGTCAACAACGACGTGCTGTCCTGCTTCCTCCGCGGCGGCGCCACCCTCGCCTCGATCGCCGCCCGTGACGGGGTCACCCCCGCGATGCTCGATCAGTCCGTCGTCGAGTCTCCGCGGTTCGTCTGGCTGCCGGTGGTCTACGCCAATGATCGGGCCCAGAAGAACTTCCAGCCGATCCTCGAGTTCGTGCCCGGGTTCATCACAGACGAGGGCTTCTCCGTGGAGGGCGCGAACGTGCCGGCGACGAGCGCCAACGGCGTGGTCACCAACGGCGGAGGGCAGGTGCAGTCGGTGCAGGTGTTCGTCTTCAACGAGGACGCCATCGAGCTCGACGAGGGCGCGCCCACCACCGACTACCAGGCCCGCATCGACCGGACCATCGTGCGCCTCGTCGACTGAGCGCTTTCCACAGGCGGATGACCCCGCCGGTTGTCCACAGGCTCGTCGTCAGTGGGGCGCGCGTGGAGTACTCGCGGCGGCAGGCTTCCGGTTCAGGAGGTCAGCGACATGACGACGACAGCAGCGCAGCGACAAGCCCTGGGTGGCTACGGCGAGCGGGTGGCGGAGCGACACCTGGTGGGCCAGGGGTTGGTGGTGCTCGACCGCAACTGGCGGTGCGAGGCCGGCGAGATCGACCTGGTGCTCCGTGAGGGCTCGGTCCTGGTCGTCTGTGAGGTGAAGACCCGCAGCGGTCCCGAGGGCGGCACTCCGCACGAGGCGGTGACCGACGAGAAGCTGGACCGGCTGCGCCGGTTGGGCGTGCTGTGGGCCCAGGCCCACGACGTGCACCCGCAGGACACTCGGGTCGACCTGGTGGCGGTGCTGCTCAGCGCCCGCGGCGCCGCTCGGGTCGAGCACGTACGCGGGGTCGGCTGAGATGCCGTTCGCGACCGCCCACACGGTCTCGTTGCGGGGCGCGCTGGGTCACCTGATCGACGTCCAGGCCGACGTCTCGCCCGGACAGGTCGGCACGACACTGGTCGGCCGCGCCGACGTCGCGCTGAACGAGGCGCGCGACCGGTGCCGGATGGCGATCATCAACAGCGATCTGGAGTGGCCGGCCACCAAGCGGATCACGATCCTCCTGGCGCCCGCCGACCTGGCCAAGAGCGGCACCCACTTCGACTTGGCCATCGCCGTGTCGGTCCTCGCCGCCTGTGCACAGGTGCCCCGGGCAGAGCTCGCGGCGACCGCGTTCATCGGTGAGCTCACACTGGCCGGTGGACTGCGCTCGGTGCCCGGTGTGCTGCCGATGGTGCTGGCGGCCTCGGCGCGCGGCATCCGGCAGGTCTACGTGCCCGAGCCGCAGCTTCTTGAGGCCGCCATGGTTCCGGGGATGACGGTGTTCGGGCTCCGCTCCCTCGAGCAGGTCGTCGCCCAGCTGCGCCGGGAGAACGTCCCCGAGGCGCCGCCGGTGGCGCCGATGTCCGGCAGCCGACTGCTCGCGTGGCGCGGTTCGGAGCGGCATGACGAGGTCGACATGCGCGACCTGTTCGGTCTGGCCGACACCCGCTACGCGATCGAGGTTGCGGCCGCCGGCGGCCACCACCTCATGCTGTCCGGACCGAAGGGTGCCGGCAAGACGAGCATCGCCGAGCGGATCCCCACCGTGCTGCCCGATCTGACGCCCGAGGAGTCCCTCGAGCTCACCGCCATCCACTCCCTGGCCGGAGCCTTGGAGCCCGGCGACGAGATGATCCTCCGCCCTCCCTACGCGGCGCCACACCACGACGCCAGCAAGGCCAGCCTGCTCGGCGGCGGCAGCGGCCAGGTGCGGCCCGGCGAGTTGAGCCGGGCGCACTGCGGGGTGCTGTTCTTGGACGAGTTCCCGCTCTTCCGCACCGACGTGATCGAGGCGCTGCGGCAGCCGCTCGAGACGGGCGAGGTCACGATCGCACGCCGCGACGAGCTGGTCACCCTGCCCGCTCGCGGCATGGTGGTCTTCGCGAGCAACCCCTGCCCCTGCGGCAACTACCACGCCAGCGCTCGGGAGAACTCCTGCACCTGTCCGGAGACCAAGCGACGCGACTACCAGCGACGGGTCACCGGCCCGGTCGCCGACCGGATCGACATCCTTCGACACGTCGCCCCACTGCGTCCGCACGAGCGCGACGATCCGCTGCAGCAGCCGGAGTCGTCCGCGCGGGTTCGAGAGCGCGTCGCCGAGGCCCGTGCCCGCCAGCACGAGCGCTACACCGGACGCAGTTGGCGGCTCAACGCCCACGCACCCGGGCAGGCGCTGCGCGAGGAGTGGCCACTCAGCGACCAGGCGCGGCGGCTCCTCGACGACGAGGTGTACGGCGGGCGGCTGAGCAGCCGTGGCGCCGTCCGGGTGCACCGGCTCGCCTGGTCGGTCGCCGACCTGCGTGGAGTCGAGCGGCCCGGACGAGACGAGGTCGACGTCGCGATCCGGCTGCGCCGCGGCGACCCACTCCTCCTGGCGACCCTCGATCGGCGGACCGGATGAGCGCCCCCGAGGACGAACGGCTCGCCAGGGTGGTGCTCAGCCGTGTCGTCGAGCCCGGCGACGTGCGCACCACCGGCTTGGCCGCCGAGCTCGGCGCCACCAGGCTGCTCGAGGTGCTGCGCGCCGACGACACCGACCACACGCTGTTGACCGACCTCGAGAGCCGGGCCGGTCCGGTCGACCCGGTTCGCGAGCTCGAGCGGGCCGCACGCCTCGGGATCCGGTTCGTGATCCCCGGCGACGCCGAGTGGCCGGCCGGCCTGGAGGACCTCGCCTGGGCGCAGCCGGTCCAGGAGCGCGGCGGCGTCCCCCTGGGGTTGTGGGTGAAGGGTGAGATGCGGCTCGACGAGCTGGCCGGGTCGCTGGCCATCGTCGGCTCCCGCACCGCCACCTCCTACGGTGGCGCGGTGGCCGCCGAGCTGGCCGCGGCCGGCGCCCGGGCCGGGGTCCCGGTGGTCTCGGGCGCCGCCTACGGCATCGACCAGGCCGGTCACCGTGGCGCTCTCGCCGCCGGCGGCCGCACGGTCGCCGTGCTGGCCTGTGGCGTCGATCGGCCCTATCCGTCGGGTCACAAGGTGCTGCTCGACCACATCCGCAACGCCGGCGCCGTGGTCTCCGAGGCCCCGGTGGGCTGGGCACCCATGCGGGTCCGGTTCCTGGCCCGCAACCGGCTGATCGCTGCGCTCACGCGCGCCACCGTCGTCGTGGAGGCGGCGCTGCGCAGCGGTGCGTTGAACACCGCCAACTGGGCGACCCGGCTCAACCGCACGCTCCTCGGTGTCCCGGGCCCGGTCACCAGCGCCCCGTCACAGGGAGTGCACCAGTTGATCCGCAGCGGTGCCGCCGGCCTGGTCACGAGCGGCGAGGAGGTGCTGGAGAGCCTCGGATCGGCAGGCGCCCACCTGCTCACCGATCCGCGTGGCCCCGAACGTCCCCGGGACCGGCTGACCACCCGGCAGCAGCAGGTGCTCGACGCGGTGCCGGTCAGTCGAGGGGCCAGCACCGACTCCATCGCCCGCGCGGCCGGCGTCGGGATCCGGGAGGTGCACGGTGCCCTGCTCCGGCTCCAGCACTGGGGATTCGTCCGACTCGACCCGGTCGGCTGGCGGCTCGCCGACCAGGCTCACCGGTGACCCCCGACAGCGAACCTATGCTCGTCGGGTGAGCGTCGCCGAGGACCCGCCCGACCCGGCGGAGTTCGACCTGCTTCCAGAGCGGATGACCCGTGCCCTGGCCGACTACGAGCGCCACCTCGCAGTCGAGCGCGACCTCAGCCCGCACACCGTGCGGGCCTACCTCACCGACGTGGCGGGCCTGCTCGAGCACGCCCGTCGGCTGGGGCAGACCGACCCCGCCCAGCTCGACCTGCGCACGCTGCGCAGCTGGCTGGCCAAGCAGCAGACCCTGGGCCGCTCCCGCAGCACCATGTCGCGCCGAGCCACCGCGGCCCGGGTGTTCACCTCGTGGCTTCAGCGCAGCGGTCGCGCCGCCACAGATGTGGGCGCCACCCTCGCCTCCGCCAAGACCCACCGCACCCTGCCGCCGGTGCTGCGCGTCGACGAGGCCTCCGGCCTGGTGCAGGCCGCCGTGCAGGCGGCCGACGACGGCAGCCCGGTCGGCGTCCGCGACATCGCGATGATCGAGCTCCTCTACGCCACCGGGATCCGAGTCGGCGAACTGGTCGGCCTCGACGTCGACGACGTCGACCGGGACCGCGGCGTGGTCCGGGTGCTCGGCAAGGGCCGCAAGGAGCGGTCCGTGCCGTTCGGTCGACCCGCGGCGCGGGCACTGGAAGTCTGGCTGCGCGAGGGGCGCCCGGCCCTGCTCGCGGACGGGGCCGGGGGAGCCCTGTTCCTGGGCGCCCGGGGGCGACGCATCGACCAGCGTGCGGTGCGGACCGTCGTGCACCGGCGCATCGCGGAGGTGCCTGGGGCGCCCGACATCGGCCCCCACGGGCTGCGTCACACCGCGGCCACCCACCTGCTCGAGGGCGGCGCCGACCTCCGGTCGGTGCAGGAACTGCTGGGTCACGCCTCCCTGGCCACCACGCAGCTCTACACCCACGTCAGCACCGACCGGCTGCGGCGGGCGTACCGGCAGGCGCACCCGCGGGCCTGACCGGGTTGGTGTGGCTTTCCGCTGCGCGGGGCTTCGTGGTGTTGGTGAGCCTGGGTGTGGTTGTGGGTGGGGCGGGTCGGCTGCACCGGAGGGGGCCCCGGCCGGCCAACCACCCGCTCCGCTCGTTCCTCACGGAGCGGGGGCCAGGCCCATCCACGGCCGTCCGGGGGCCCCCTCCGGCTCCGCCGCCCCACCCCGCGCCCGGCGCCGGGCTCACCGACCTCGGGTGGGAGGGAGTGTGCGGCTCCGCCGCATGACCCAACCGGCCGTGACCGGCGAAGCGCTCGGCCCTCAGGGCGGTGGAGAACACCCCGCGCCATCAGGTCGCGTGGTTCATCGGGCCGCGACCTCGCCGACCCGTCCGGCATTCCCGGAGGAGCGAAGCGGGGGAGGGAATGGCTGACGGGTCGGGGCACCCCCAGACCACGGCGACGTGCCCACCCACGGTGACCAACAGAGGGTTGGTCTGAAGCCCAGCCACAGGCAGCCGTCAGGGGCCCGCCCCTCCCACCAACCCGCGGCCCCCCAGACCACGGGTGAGGTCCCCGCCCGCGGTGGCCAACAGACGGTTGGTCTGAAGCGCGACCACAGGCAACCGCGAGATGACCACCCCTCCCATCAACCCGCGACCCCAGGCCACCGGCGAACCGGCTTGCGACGGTGACCACCAGCGGGCTCGCGTGACCACCCACCACGAGCGGCGGGTCAGCGGACTCGTCACCACGCGCGCACCAGGGCATGCAGAGGCCTCCAGTGGGCGTACGGGGAGCGGGGGAGTGCCGAGACCACGACCGGAGCGTCCCTCCAGAGTGGCAGCAGCCGCACCGGCCCCCCGCCCACGAGCCGGAGCGGGTCGAGGTAGGTCTCGCCCTCGAGCCAGCCCCAATGCAGGCAGGCGCGGGGGAAGCAGTGGGAGCCGGACAGTTGCAGCGCTCCGATCGGCGTGCCGGCGTCGAGCCGGTCGCCGACCGCGACCGAGGCGGCGACGGGCTCGTAGGTCGTGCGAGTCGCACCATGCCCGACCACGACCACCCCGCGGCCGGCGAGCTGCCCGGCGAAGGTCACCTTGCCGGGCAGCGCGCTGTGCACCCGCTGCCCGGGCCGCCCGGCGAGGTCGACGCCGCGGTGCCCGGCACCCCACGGCTCGTCGGGCGGGTCGAAGCCGCGCTCCACGGCGGGCTCGGGACGCAACGGCCACTCGCCGACCGGGTCGGTCTCCGACGTGGCCGGCGGGAGCGCGGGCTCTGGCGGCGCCGATTCCGCTGCCGCGCTCACCGGTGCCAACCCGAGGATGACGACGAGCAGGAGCGCATGCGCCTGGACCCGACCCAGCCGCTGCCGACGGGGCGGGTCGGGAGTCGAGGCGCCGGTGCGAAGATGGGGGGCGGTCATCTCGCCAGGCTGCATCGCCCTCGGCCAGCGCCACGAACGGGCCGGGTGGGGCCTGTGGACTGCGCTCTCCGGGGCTCTCCTGTGGACGACGCTCGGATTCGCCGTGCGAGCCGGCGTCGACTAGGCTGGCGGACGCAATCCGCATGGATTGACTTCGCACGCACACAGACCGCGACGGGGCCGGCTTCTCAGGTTCCGATCACCCGTGGGCGACGACCTTCAGTCCCGGCCTCCTCGGCTCGGGTCGGGTCGCGCGTGGGCGTCAGGGCGACCGGCACCCGCCGGCCGCGACAACTGAGAACCCCGGCCCGCATCTTCGCGTGCGTGCCCCCACCAGGAGAAGAACCCCCATGGCAGTCGTGACCATGCGCCAGCTCCTCGAGAGCGGCGTCCACTTCGGACACCAGACCCGACGCTGGAACCCGAAGATGAAGCGCTTCATCATGACCGAGCGCAACGGCATCTACATCATCGACCTGCAGCAGTCGCTGGCCTACATCGACCGCTCCTACGCCTTCATCAAGGAGACGGTGGCCAAGGGCGGGACGATCATGTTCGTCGGCACCAAGAAGCAGGCGCAGGAGGCGATCGCCGAGCAGGCGACCCGCGTCGGCATGCCCTACGTCAACCAGCGCTGGCTGGGCGGCATGCTCACGAACTTCCAGACCGTGCACCAGCGGATCAACCGCCTCAAGGAGCTCGACGAGATCGACTTCGACGACGTGGCCGGCAGCAGCCGCACCAAGAAGGAGCTGCTGCAGATGCGTCGCGAGCGCGACAAGCTGAACAAGTCGCTCGGCGGCATCCGCGAGATGTCGCGCACCCCCTCCGCGGTGTGGATCGTCGACACCAACAAGGAGCACCTCGCCGTCGAGGAGGCCCGCAAGCTGCGGATCCCGATCGTCGGCATCCTCGACTCCAACTGCGACCCCGACGTGGTCGACTTCCCGATCCCCGGCAACGACGACGCCATCCGTGCCGTCGGCCTGCTCACCCGCGTGGTCGCCGACGCCGTCGCCGAGGGCCTGATCGCCCGCTCCGGTGCCAAGGCCGGCGCCGAGGGCACCACCCAGGAGCCCCTGGCCGAGTGGGAGCGCGAGCTGCTGGCCGGTGACGCCGAGCAGGCTGCGGTCGCCGCCACCGGCGGCGAGGCCGGCGACGCGCCGGCGTCCGAGGCCACCGGCGCCGCCGCCGAGGCCGCCGAGACCCCGGCCGCCGAGGCTCCGGCCGCGGAGGCCGCTGCCGAGACCCCGGCTGCGGACGCCGCCGCCGAGGCTCCGGCCGCCGAGGCCGCTGCCGAGGCCCCGGCCGACGAGACCGCCCAGGCCTGAGTCCTCTCCAGGTGCCCGACCCGTGGGTCGGGGCACCACTGGGAGCGGCTCCCACTGACCGAACCGGACCGACAGGGAAGAACACCATGGCGAACATCTCCGCCGCCGACGTCAAGAAGCTCCGCGAGCTCACCGGCGCCGGCATGATGGACTGCAAGAAGGCGCTCACCGAGGCCGAGGGCGACTTCGAGAAGGCCGCCGAGCTGATCCGCATCAAGCTGGGCAAGAAGATGGCCGAGCGCGGCGCCGAGCGCGAGGCCTCCGCGGGCCTGGTCGCCACCTCCGGCGGCGCGCTGGTCGAGCTGAAGTGCGAGACCGACTTCGTGGCGAAGGGCGACGACTTCGTCGCCGCCGCACAGCAGATCGCGGACGCGGCCAACGAGGCCAAGGCCGGCGACACCGACGCCCTCAAGGCGGTCGCCCTCGGTGACAAGACCGTCGGGGAGGTCGTCGAGAACCTCGCGATCACCATCGGCGAGAAGATCGAGCTCGGCCGGGTCGCCTACTTCGACGGCCCCGTCGTCGCCTACATGCACAAGCGTGCCGCGGACCTGCCGCCGGCCGTGGGCGTGCTCGTCGAGTACTCCGGCGAGGAGCAGGGCGCCCGGGGAGCCGCGATGCAGATCGCGGCCATGCGTCCCCGCTTCCTCACCCGCGAGGAGGTGCCGGCCGACGTGGTCGCCAAGGAGCGCGAGATCGCCGAGGCCACCTCGCGTGAGGAGGGCAAGCCCGAGCAGGCGATCGCCAAGATCACCGAGGGCCGGCTGAACGGGTTCTTCAAGGACGTCGTGCTCCTCGAGCAGCCGTCGGTGACCGAGAGCAAGAAGACCGTCAAGGCGGTTCTCGACGAGGCCGGCACCACCGTCCAGCGCTTCGCTCGTTTCGAGGTCGGAGCCTGATCGGTTAGGTTGCGCACCAGACGTTGGGAGGAGGCCGGTCCGATGACTCAGACACTGATCATCGGACCGGCCTCCTCACGTCGGGGCAGCGCGGCGCAGCTCACCAGCCCCTCCACACCTTCCACGAAAGGCCGTCCGTGACCGGATACCAGCGGGTCCTGCTCAAGCTCTCCGGTGAGGTGTTCGGAGGCGGCCGCGTCGGCGTCGACCCCGACGTCGTCCAGAAGGTCGCGCGCGAGGTGGCGGCGGTGGTCCGGGCAGGCGTGCAGGTCGCCGTGGTCACCGGGGGCGGCAACTTCTTCCGGGGGGCCGAGCTCCAGCAGCGCGGCATGGACCGGGTCCGTGCCGACTACATGGGCATGCTCGGCATCGTGATGAACTGCCTGGCTCTCCAGGACTTCCTGGAGAAGGAGGGCATCGAGACCCGCGTGCAGACCGCGATCACCATGGGGCAGGTGGCCGAGCCCTACATCCCCCGGCGGGCGATCCGGCACATGGAGAAGGGGCGCGTGGTCATCTTCGGCGCTGGCATGGGCATGCCGTTCTTCTCCACCGACACGGTGGCCGTGCAGCGGGCCCTGGAGAGCCGCTGCGACGTGGTGCTGGTCGCCAAGAGCGGGGTCGACGGCGTCTACACCGCCGACCCGAACCTCGACCCGACCGCGACCAAGTTCGACGAGCTCAGCTACGACGAGGCGATCGCGCGCGGCCTGAAGATCATGGACCAGACCGCGTTCGCCCTGTGCGGGGAGAACAAGCTGCCCATGGTGGTGTTCGGGATGGAGCCGGAGGGCAACATCCTGCGGGTCGTCCAGGGTGAGAAGATTGGCACGCTGGTCAGCGCCGGCTGAGCCGGACGGCGGACGACAGACCCGTCGCTGACCCGACAGACCGCCGGTCCACTGGCACCGGCACGACGAGACGAGAGCACAGGAGCCCGGCGTGATCAACGACATCCTCAACGAGGCCGACACCAAGATGGACAAGTCGGTCGAGGCGACCCGCGAGGAGTTCGCGGCGATCCGCGCGGGCCGCGCGCACCCGAACATGTTCAGCAAGATCATGGTCGACTACTACGGCACCCCCACCCCGATCCAGCAGCTGGCCTCGTTCACCGCACCCGAGGCCCGGGTCATCTTGATCTCGCCCTTCGACCAGGGTGCGATGAAGAACATCGAGAGGGCGATCCGCGACTCCGACCTGGGGGTCAACCCCGCCGACGACGGCAAGCTGATCCGGTGCGTGTTCCCCGAGCTCACCGAGGAGCGGCGCAAGGAGTACATCAAGGTCGCCCGCCACAAGGCCGAGGAGGGCCGGGTGGCGGTGCGCAACCTGCGCCGCACCGCCAAGCAGCACCTCGAGAAGCTCGAGAAGGACGGCGAGGTCGGCAAGGACGACGTCACCGGTGCCGAGAAGCGACTCGACGGCATGACCAAAAAGCACACCGACGCCATCGACGAGATGCTCAAGCACAAGGAGAGCGAGCTGCTCGAGGTCTGAGGGCCGGGACAGACACTCTCCATGACCGACACCACCCCCGCGGCGGCGCCGCAGAAGGACCACGGGCGCGCCGGCCGCGACCTCAAGGCGGCCTTCGCGTCGGCCATCGTCCTGCTCGCAGCGATCGCGGCGTCACTGGTCTTCTGGAAGACCGCGTTCATGCTGATCGTCGCGGCCGCGGTCGTGGTCGCGATCTGGGAGCTCGGGCGCGGCTTCCGCGCCAAGGAGATCGACCTGCCCGAGCAGCCGCTGATGCTCGGTGGCGTGGTCATGGTCGTGGTCGCCTACTTCTGGGGCGCGCCGGCCCTGGTGACCGCCACGGCGGTCACGGCCCTGGCGGTGATGCTGTGGCTGCTGCGACGAGGCATCGACGGCTACGTCAAGAACGCCACCGCGTCGGTTTTCGCGCTGGTCTACGTCCCGTTCCTGGGCTCGTTCGTGGCGCTCCTGCTCGCCGAGGGCGGGGCGCTCGACCGGGGTGGGCTCGACGACGCCGGGGTGAAGGCGATCCTCACGTTCATCCTGGTGACGATCGCCTCCGACACCGGTGGCTACGCCGCCGGGGTGCTGTTCGGCCGGCACCCGATGGCGCCGGTCATCTCGCCGAAGAAGTCGTGGGAGGGCTTCGCGGGGTCGGTGCTGTTCACCGCGGCCGCGGGCTGGGGCCTGGTCACCTGGCTTCTGGACGGCGACTGGTGGGTCGGCATCCTGTTGGGCCTGGTCGCGGCGGTGATGGCGACGCTGGGCGACCTGTGCGAGTCGGTGATCAAGCGCGACCTCGGCATCAAGGACATGAGCCACGTGATCCCGGGCCACGGCGGCCTGATGGACCGCCTCGACTCGTTGCTCGCCACTGCCGCGCCGATCTGGCTGCTGCTGCACTACCTGGTCTTCTGAGCCGGCTCCGCCCGCAGCCCGCGACACACCCCGCCGTCTTTGCACCGAGCGCATCGGCCGGTGCCATGCTGGCCCCATGGACAGCACGCGAGGCGGGGACTCGCTGGAGCAGCCCGCCGAGGCGCCGGCCCCCGCGGTCGGACCTGCCCCGGACGCAGCCTCCCCCGAGGAGACCGCCGGCGACCCCACCTCGTCCAGTGAGGCCGCGGCTCAGCCGCCCGACTGGTGGCACCGCGACCACCCGACGTTCACGCCGCTGAGCGGCTTCTTCACCGGGCTGCTGTTCATCCTGCTGGTGCCCGGCACGTACGCCGCTGTGCTGGGCGCGCTGTTCGACACCGACACCGCCGAGTCGCTGTTCCCGTTCGTGCTGGTGACGCTGGCGGTGCCGGTCACCTTGGTGGTCGTGCCGCGCACCCGCACCTTCGGGCGCTACATGGCGCTCGGCGTCGTGGCGACCGCTCTCGTGGTGGGCGGGGTCGCCGCCGCCGTGCTCTGGTACCTGGTGAATTACCGCAGCTGACCACCCCCGAGGGATGATCGAGACCTATGTCCGACCTGCCTTCCCCCTCCCGCCCGGTCCCCGCACCCACGGCCGCCGACTCGGCCGGCTCCGACGCGTCCGCCGCTCCGGCGCCGACGCCAGCCCCGGGCGCCGCCGCGCTGCCGCTCGTCATGGAGGAGCCGCGCGGCCGGCGCAAGCCGCCTCGGCACCTGGCCGACCTCACCCTCGACGAGCGGGCCGAGCACGTCTCCGGGCTGGGCCAGCCCGGGTTCCGGGCCAAGCAGCTGTCGACCCACTACTTCTCCCGCCTGGTCGACGACCCCGAGGAGATGACCGATCTGCCCGCGGCCCAGCGCGCGGAGCTGGTGGCGGCGCTGCTGCCGCCGCTGATGACGCCGCTGCGCACCATGGAGGCCGACCGCGGCACCACCCGCAAGACACTGTGGAAGCTCTTCGACGGCGCGCTGGTGGAGTCGGTGCTGATGCGCTACCCGGACCGGGCCACGGTCTGCGTCTCGAGCCAGGCCGGCTGCGGCATGGCCTGCCCGTTCTGCGCGACCGGCCAGGGTGGCCTGCAGCGCAACATGTCGACTGCCGAGATCGTCGAGCAGGTGGTGGCGAGTGCCAGGTCGCTGGACCGCGGCGAGGTGCCCGGCGGACCAGGACGGGTCTCCAACGTCGTCTTCATGGGCATGGGAGAGCCGCTGGCCAACTTCAAGGCGGTGATCGGCGCGGTCCGCCGGCTGACCGACCCGGCACCGAGCGGGCTCGGCATGTCGGCGCGAGGCGTGACGGTCTCGACGGTGGGGCTGGTGCCGCGGATCAACCAGCTCGCCGAGGAGGGCATCCCGGTGACGCTGGCGTTGAGCCTGCACGCCCCGGACGACGAGCTGCGCAACGAGCTGGTGCCGATCAACACCCGGTTCTCGGTCGCCGAGACGGTCGAGGCGGCCTGGAACTACGCCCGGACCACCAAGCGCCGCGTCTCCATCGAGTACGCCATGATGCGCGGCATCAACGACCAGGCCGAGCGCGCCGACCTGCTGGCCGACGTCCTGCTCTCCTACGGCGACTGGGGGTGGGTGCACGTCAACCTGATCCCGCTCAATCCCACGCCCGGCTCGAAGTGGACCGCCTCCGACCCGCGCGACGAGCGCGAGTTCGTGCGCCGGCTCGAGGCGAAGGGGATCCCGACCACCGTGCGCGACACCCGCGGCCGTGAGATCGACGGCGCCTGCGGCCAGCTGGCGGCGACCGAGGGCTGAGCCCGGCCCGGCGGGGTGCGCGCACCCTGGGTGGGACCGCATAGGGTTCGGATCGACGGAACGGGTCGAGGATGGCGTGGGGGCGATGACGGCGGAGACGACACGGCGCCACGGTGGCGCCACGGGACCGGCCATCACCCCCGACGAGCTGGCCCGGGCCGGCGACCTGCTCGGGCGCGTCTCGCGCGCCTTCTCCGATCGGGTGGTCGGACAGGAGCGGCTGCGCACGGTGCTGCTGGTCTCGTTGCTGGCCGAGGGCCACGTGCTGCTCGAGAGCGTTCCGGGTCTCGCCAAGACGCTGGCGGCCTCCACGCTGGCCCGCGCCGTCCACGCCGACTTCGCGCGCGTGCAGTGCACGCCCGACCTGTTGCCCAGCGACATCATCGGCACCCAGGTCTACGACCCCCGCAGCCACGAGTTCGAGACCCAGCTCGGGCCGGTGCACGCGAACTTCGTGCTGTTCGACGAGATCAACCGGGCCAGCGCCAAGACGCAGTCGGCGATGCTGGAGGCGATGCAGGAGCGGCAGACCTCGATCGCCGGCGAGATCCACCCGCTCCCGACGCCGTTCGTGGTCCTGGCGACCCAGAACCCGATCGACGAGGAGGGCACCTACCTGCTGCCGCACGCGCAGATGGACCGGTTCCTGCTCAAGGAGGTCGTCGAGTACCCCACCCCCGACGAGGAGGTGCGGGTGCTCGACCGGATCGCCGACGGCACCCTGGGTCGTGAGGCCCGGGCGACGCCCGCGGCGATCGACCTGCCCGACGTCGCCGAGCTGCACGACATCGTCGCTCGCGTGTACGTCGACGCCGCGGTCAAGCGCTACATCGTCGACCTCGTCGACGCGACCCGGCACACCGGCCGGGTGCTCGGGCCCGAGCTCGGCGGCTACGTCGACGTCGGGGCCAGCCCGCGCGGGACCATCTCGTTCTTCCACGTCGCCCGGGCCCTCGCGGTGCTCGACGGCCGTGACCATGTGATCCCCGAGGACGTCCGGGCCCTGCGGCACAGCGTCCTGCGGCACCGGGTGCACCTGAGCTTCGAGGCGCTCGCCGACGGCATCCGGCCCGAGACGGTGATCGACGCGGTCTTCGCGGCCGTCCCGACGCCGTGACGGCACGCTGACGCGATGGCCCGACACGTGCCCTCGGTCCGCGCCGCGCTGCGGGTGCACGCCCACCGGCGGGTGCGCGGCCGGCTGGAGGGGGAGTGGATCTCCCTCCACCCCGGACGCAGCACCGACTTCAACGACCTGCGCGAGTACGTCCGCGGCGACGACGTCAAGGACCTCGACTGGAAGGCGACCGCGCGCGCTCGTACCCCGTTGGTGCGCCGCTACCACGCAGCCCGCAAGCTCACCGTGCAACTGGTGGTCGGCACCGGTCGCAGCATGGCCGCGATGAACGACCTGGAGGTCGCCAAGCGCGACCTCGCCGTGCTGGTGGCCGGTTTGGTCGGCCATCTCGCGGTCCGGCACGGCGACCTGGTGGCGTTGGTGCACGGGAACGCGGAGTCGCGGGGGGCCCTGCGCCCCCTCGCCGGCGAGGCACACCTGGAGCGGTGCCTCGCGGCGGCGTACGACGCGATCACCCCGGGCGCGGGGCCGACGGACCTGGCCGCCCTGCTGGGGCACGTGGTGCGCACGGTCCGGCGCCGGACCGTGCTGCTGGTGGTGTGCGACGAGACCGAGCTCGACGAGCCGGCCGAGCTCGCCCTGCGCCGGCTCCGGGTGCAGCACGAGGTGATGCTGGTGACGATCGGCGACCTCGATCCGACGGCGGTGCCCGGCGAGCGCCGACTGCGCGACATCGACACCGGACAGCCCGTTCCCGCCTGGCTGCGCCGCGACCGGGTGCTCGCTGCCCAGCACGCCCAGGCGGTCCAGGACCACCGGGCGCGCCGGCAGCAGCGCCTCGACGCACTCGGCGTGGTCCACCAGCACGTGCACGACCACGCCTCGGCCGTCACGGCCGTGCTGCGGCTCCTGGAGAGGCAGCGGCGTGCCGGCCGGCGTTGAGGCGGCCGGTGGCGACATCGCCGCCCCCGTCGACTACGCCGGGATCTGGACGGTCGCGGCCTGGGCGCTGATCGCCCTGGTCGTGCTGTGGTACGCCGTGGTGCTGTGGTGGGGGCGCCCGCTCCGGGTCCGCGCGACGCCGGCACGCTCCGAACCGGATCTGGCCACGGTCCGGGCCGAGCACCTGGCCCGGCTCGAGGCGGTGGCGGCGGCGGCCCACGACGGCAGCCTCGACCTCCGCGCGGCCTTCCGCGGCCTGAGCGAGGTGGCCCGGTCGTTCGTGGAGCAGACCTCGCGGGTCCCGGCGACGACGCTCACCCTCGCCGACCTGCGCGCCCTCGACCTGCCGGTGGTGGTGGCCGCGCTCGAGGTGATCTATCCGCCTGAGTTCGCCCCGGACGACCCCGCCGCGGCCGCCGCGGCGTTCGACGAGGCGCTCGCCCTCGCCCGAGAGGTGGTCTCGGCGTCGTGGACCTGACCGGTGGAACGGCCGACCTGGTGCTGCGCCAGGTGGGGTTGGCGGTGCTCTGCGGCGCGCTGGTCGTCGGCGCGCTCGTGTGGTGGAGCCGCCGGCCGGAGCCCGAGCCGCTCCCCGGCGAGGTGCTGGTCGCCCACACCTCCCGGCTCCGCGAGCTGCCCAGGTTCCGGGTGCTGGTGCGCCGGCGTCTGCTGCGCACCGCGCTGCAGACGCTGGCACTCCTCTTCGCGGTGGCCGGCTGCCTGTTGCTCGTGGCGCGCCCGACCGTGTTGCGCACCGTCGAGCAGCAGCCGCCCAACCGGGACATCGTGCTCTGTCTGGACGCCTCGGGGTCGATGAGCCGCTACAACGCCGAGGTGGTGCGCGCCCTGCAGAGCGTGGTCGAGTCGCTCCCGGGCGACAGGGTGGGCCTCACGCTGTTCAACGGCGCCACCGTGGTCAAGTTCCCGCTCACCGACGACCGCGACTTCGTGGCCGAGCAGCTGGCCGAGGCGGAGCGCGCCTTCGCCGACAACGAGCTGCGCTACGTCACGGCCACCGACACGGTGCGCTCCTCCCAGCTCGGCGACGGGCTGGCGGCCTGTGTGACCGGCTTCGACCGGCTCGACGAGGACCGCGGGCGAGTGATCCTGGTGGCGTCGGACAACCGTCCGTTCGGCCGCCCCGTGCACACCGTCGCCGAGGCCGCGACCCAGGCCGTCGACCGCGACGTGGTGGTGCACGGGCTGGGGGTGCCGGCGTTGCGACGCGACCCGGCGGCCGAGCGCGAGCTGCGCCGGGCCGTCGAGCGCACCGGCGGGACGCTGTCGTTCCTCGACAGCGAGTCCGCGGTGGCGGGGGTGGTGGCCAGGGTCGACCGACTGGAGCGGCGGCGTCTCGCGGAGCCGCCGCGCGAGGTCATGCTCGACGAGCCGGGTGGCGCGCTGGCGTTGGCCGCGGCGGGACTGCTGGCGTTCGTGCTCGTGTCCGCCGTGGGGAGGCGACCATGACCGGCGCCGCGGGGTTGACCTGGCAGCCGTTGCTGCCCGCGCTCGCGGTGCTCGTGGGTGCCGTGGCCGGGCTGGCGCTGCTCGCACTGGCCTGGCGGCGCGATCCCCGGCCCGGCGGCGGGCGCGTCTGGGGCGCCCGAGCGGCCGTCGTCGTGGTGGTCGCGGTGGCGCTGCTGGGACCGGGCTATGCCGGTGCCGCGCCGGCGTACGAGGAGCGCCGCGAGCAGCAGTTGCTGCTCGTCGTCGACCGCACCGTGAGCATGTCGGCCCCCGATGCCGGCGGCGGGGAGTCACGGCTCGACCAGCTGCGCGAGGACCTGGCCCGGCTCGGCGAGCGGTTCGGCGACGAACGGCTCGCGGTGCTGACCTGGGGGTCGCAGGCGCGGCTCGCGCTCCCGTTCACCACCGACGACCGGGCCTTCGCCCAGACGCTGCGGTCCCTCCGGCGCGAGGACCCGGCCGAGGGCGTGGGGTCGCGGGTGGACCGGCCGCTGGAGCTGATGTCGCGAGTGCTGCAGCGGGCTCGCAGGCAGCACCCCGACCGGCATACCGTGGTGGTCTTCGCCAGCGACGGGGAGAACACCCGGTCGGGCGAGCAACAGTCGTTCACCACGCTGGACGATCTCGTGGACGGTGGCGCGGTGGTCGGCTACGGCACCGACGCCGGCGCCACCATGCCGCTCACCGAGGACGGATCCGTGCTGGTCCCCGACGTGACCACCGGTGCGCCCGCGGTGTCGCGTCGCGACCAGGAGAACCTGCGCACGGTGGCCGACCAGCTGGGGGTGACCTACGTGCCGCGCGAGCGCCTCGACATCGACGCCCTGGTCGAGGCGGCGACGCCGCCGGCCCGACTCATCCGCGTCACCGGGGCCGGCTCCCGGCAGCTCGTCTGGGTGCTGGGCCTGCCGCTGCTGGCGCTGCTACTGGTCGAGCTGCGGCGCTCCTGGCTGGACCTCCACGAGGCCCGGCGGCTGCGGAGGCGACGATGAACGGCCGGTGGGCGGCGTCGCCACGGCAGCGTCGCCGCAACCGGCTGCTCCTGGCCGGACTGCTGCCCACGGTGGCCGCCCTGGTGGTGGCCACGGGGTTGCTGGTGACCTTGGCCCGCAACGACGCCGGGCTCTCGGCCTACCGTGACGGGGACTACCGGCAGGCGCGCGGTGACTTCGCCGCCAACCGGTGGCTCGGGGCGGTCGAGCCCTGGATCGCGCCGTTCAACGAGGGCAACGCGCACTTCCGGCTCGACGAGCTCGACTCGGCGCTGGAGGACTACCAGGACGCGCTCCGGGAGGTGCCCGCGGACCACGAGTGCCTGGTCCGGCTGAACATCGCGCTCACCCGCGAACGCCTCGGCGACCAGGCACGCAGCCCCGGCTCGAACGCCGCGGAGGACGCCTGGCGCGATGCCCGCTCCGCGCTGGCGGGCGGCCGCTGCACCGAGCGGGTGCTGGAGGAGGCGCCCGAGGTCACCGAGGAGTCGCGCACCACCGACGAACGGCTGGCCGAGAAGATCCGCGACGCGCTGGCCGAGCGTGAGCGGCTGCGCCGGGAGCGGCTCGACGCCGAGCAGCGCGAGCGCATCGAACGGCTCGAGGAGCAGGACCGTCGCGCCCAACAGCGCGACGAGCAGCGCCGCGACCGGCCGCCGCCGGAGCCCGACGACCCCGACGACCCAGACGATCCGGACGACCCGGACGAGCCGGACGACCCCGACGAGCCGGACGACCCCGACGACCCCGACGACCCGGACGAGGACTACGCCTGGTGATCGGCGGCGAGGAGGGCGGCGGCGTCCTGCACGCTGTCGACCAGGTGCACCCGCTGCTGCATCAGCCTGCCCTGCGCCAGCGAGCGCAGCAGCGGCCACGCCGGGACCTCCTCGGTCCAGTAGCGCTCGCCGACCAGCACCATCGGGGCGACCGAGCTCTCGTCTGCGTAGTAGTTCTCGCAGCCGTCCTGGAAGATCTCCTGCACGGTGCCGCCGGCGCCGGGCAGGAACGCGATCCCGGCGTCGCAGATCTGCACCAGGATCGCCTCGCGGACCGCGTTGCGGAAGTACTTCGCCACCTGGGTCGCGAACACGTTGGGCGGTTCGTGCCCGTAGTGCCAGGTGGGGATGCCCAGGGTCTCGCCCGTCGCTCCATGCTGTTGGCACACCTCGAACGCGACCCGCGCCCAGGCGTCGATGTCGGGCCGGTAGGACGGCACGGCGGCGAGCGCGTCGAGGGCGGTGGCGAGGTCACCGTCGGCGACGCCGGCGAGCCGGGCGCCCAGGTTGGCGGCCTCCATCGCCCCGGGGCCGCCGCCCGTCGCCACGACCAGGCCGGCTCGGCCCAGCTCACGACCGAGCCGGGCGGCCGCGGCGTAGCCCGCCGAGCCCCGGTGCAGCGCGTGACCGCCCATCACGCCGGCCACCCGCCGACCGGGAAGCCACGCCTCGAGAGCCTGGTCGATCGCGTGGTCGTGCAGCGACTGGGCCATCGCCTCGGCCGGGTCGAACGCGTGCTGGGACCAGGCGTAGGCGCGCCCGTCGAGCGACCCGGCGTACCTGGTGCCCCCTCCGCTCGCCGCGTAGAGCTCCTCGGCGGTGTAGAGGCGGCTGCGGTAGACGTCGACCGGCACGTCGGGGATCGCCGGCAGCACCAGCGCTCCGGCCGCCATCAGCCGGCTGCCCTGGCCGGCGGAGAGCGTGCAACCGAGGAACGAGGCACCGGCCACGTGACAGCGGTCGAGCACCTCGCCGCGCCCGGACAGGTCCAGCCCCCGCACCCGCCACCCGGCCAGGGTGCGGGCGCCGGACCCGATCCGTCGGTCGAAGTCGGCCAGCGACTCCACGTGCACCACACGCCCTCGTGTTCGCCTCACCCGCCGAACCTACCCGCCGGGAAAGCGTGCAGCTCGCGGCGCTCGCTCGGCCAGGAGGACTCGGGATGGTCGGCCCGTCAGTACGCCTGGGCCAGCAGCTCCCCGAAGAGCTCGTGCTCGTCGACGTCCAGGCCTCGACCGCGGAACCAGGCGCAGACGTTCGCGCAGTCGCGCAGCAGGAAGTCCGGCCCCGCCGGGTTGCCGACCAGGTCCACGATCTGGGGCAGGTCGATGACCACGAGCCGGTCGTCGGCGGCCAGGATGTTGTAGGCCGACAGGTCGCCGTGCACCAGACCGTGCCGGGCCAGCTCGGTGAGGACCTCCCGCACCTGGTCGAAGTAGGAGCCCAGCAGCGCTCGGTCCGGACGCACCTGCGCCAGCCGTGGAGCGGTCTCGAGCACGCCGTCGCGCTCGACGGTGATCCACTCCATCAGCAGCTCCGTGCCGTCGATCTGGACCGGATAGGGCACCGGCAGGCCCAGCTCGTGGCAGCGGAGCAGAGCCTGCCACTCGGCCCAGGCCCATTGGCCTGCGGCCACCGCTCGGCCGTGCGCGGTCTTCTTGGCCATCGCCCGGGCATCGCGACTGTTGCGGGTGCGCCGGCCCTCCGTGTAGGAGCTGGAGCGGTGGAAGGTGCGGTGCTCCTCGCCCCGGTAGCGCTTGGCCACCATGACGACGCTCTCGCCGACGGCGTCGGAGCCGGGGACGGCCCGCTCCACCAGGTGGGCGTCGGCCTCCTTGCCGGTCTTCAGCACGCCCAGGTCGGTGTCCACGGCGCCCTGTGAGGTCACCACCCACTCCGGACGGGGCTCGGGGCCACGGCACAACGGCTCGACGCTCAACCAGGTCGACCAGCGCTGGCCGTCGCCCGGGTCGTCGTAGGCGCGGAAGTCGAAGACGAACGCGGGGTCGAGGTCGCTGTCCGCGAAGTCGGACGGGACGGCGTGGGCCGACTGGTCGACGGGCCCGGGCGGGGGCTGGTCCGGGTCAGGCAGGGAGGAAGGGGTCAGGGACGGACGAGGGTCGCGGGTCATCGCGGTGGGTGCTCCAGTGGTTCGAGAGAGAGTGGCCGGACTCGGGCAGGCCGAAGGCAGCGATCGACATGTCACGGCTCCTCTCGAACGGGGCACCGGCGCGACGCCGGGCACTCACCACCGACTCTGGCTCCTACCGCGGTCTGCCGGCAACCGGTTTTCCGTGGGCGGGGAGGGGTGCGCCATACCGCGCATGCGTGCGTTCGGCCGCGCGCCCCGGTCGTGGCCCGTTAGGTTCTCGCTGTGCTGATCGATTCCACCGCCGCGACCTCCTCCGCCCGCCGCCGTCTCACCGCCGGCCTGGCCGCCTCCGCCCTGCTCGTCGGGCTCGCCCCCGCCGCCGTGGCGATGGCACGGGAGGACGCGCCGCACGGCGCGGCCGGCATCGGCGACTCCTACTACCCCCATGACGGCAACGGCGGCATCGACGTCTCCCACTACGACGTCCACGACCGCTACGACTTCGCCCGCGGCCGGCTCTCCGGCTGGACCGACGTGACGTTGACGGCAACCCAGACCCTGTCCGGGTTCAACCTCGACCTGCTGCTGCCGGTGCAGAAGGTGAGCGTCGACGGGGCGGAGGTGCCGTTCGAGAAGGCAGGCGGCGGTCACGAGCTCGTGATCGACGCCGCCGTGACCGCCGGCCAGGAGTACGTCGTCCGCGTGCGGTACGCCGGGCGGCCCGGCGAGCTGCGCTACAACGGCGAGGCCAACTGGCTGGCCGACCGTCGCGAGGTGGTCACGATGAACCAGCCGCACATGGCGCCGTGGTGGTTCCCCGCGAACGACCACCCGCGTGACAAGGCCGCCCTCGACATCCACGTGACCGTGCCGAAGGGCAAGCAGGTGGTCGCCAACGGCGAGCGGGTCGGTCGCACGGTGCGGGACGGACTGGCGACGACGCACTGGCGGGCCACCGAGCCGATGGCCCCCTACCTGGCGTTCTTCGCCGCCGGCTCGTTCGTGGTCGACCGCGGCACCGACGCCGCGGGTCGCCCCTGGGTCGTCGCGGTGTCCGAGCGGGCCGACAACCGCGCGCGGATGCTGCGGATGATGAAGCGCCACGACGACGTCGTGGCGTGGCTGGAGGAGCACGTCGGCGACTACCCGTTCTCGACCACCGGCGGGGTCTACACCGTGCTGCCGGCGGGCTTCGCGCTGGAGAACCAGACCCGGCCCACCTACAGCCAGTGGGCCGATCTGCCGACGGTCATCCACGAGGCCGCGCACCAGTGGTTCGGCGACGACGTCGCGGTCGAGAACTGGCGCGACATCTGGCTCAACGAGGGCTTCGCGACGTTCTTCGAGAAGTACTGGACCGAGACCCACGGCGGCGAGACGGCGGACGGGTGGCTGCGGTCGGCGTACCGCTCGACGCCCGCTGACGCCGGCTTCTGGCGCCAGCACATCGCCGACCCGGGCGCGGGCATGCACGAGCTGTTCTCCGGCGCGGTCTACTACCGCGGCGCGATGACGGTGCAGGCGCTGCGCAACCGGGTCGGTGAGGACGACTTCTGGACGATCGTGCGCACCTGGGTCGCTGAGCAGGGCGGCGGCAACGGCAGCAGCGAGGAGTTCGAGACGCTGGCCGAGCAGGTCAGCGGCGAGGACCTCGATGGCTTCTTCACCGCGTGGCTGCGCACCGGCGAGCGGCCGGCGCGGACGGCGGCCAACGGCCTGGACTGACCGGCGGGGCCAGGCTCACCCCAGCAGCGGGGCGACCGCCCGGGCGAGCAGGCTCGGGCGGCCGGTCAGCGACTCCTCGGCGTCGGCGAGGCCCATCGCCCGCAGCCCGGTGTTGATGCCCAGCCAGCGCAGCGGCTCGGGCTCCCAGGCGGGGGAGCGGTGCCCGACCCACGGCAGCCGGGTGAGCGGGGTGTCCTCGCCGAGCACCAGGTCGCGCAGGGTGCGGCCGGCCAGGTTCGTGGTGGACAGCCCGTCACCGACATAGCCGCCGGCCCAGCCCAGCCCGGTGGCCGGGTCGAGCCCGACCGAGGCGCACCAGTCGCGGGGGATGCCCAGCGGCCCTCCCCACGCGTGGCTCACCCGGGTGCCGACGAGCACCGGGAACAGGTTGAGCAGCGTGGCGTAGAGGCGGGCGAACACTCGTTCGTCTCGGTCGAAGCCGGGACGGACGCGGGAGCCGAAGTGGTACGGCGCTCCGCGGCCGCCGAAGACGAGGCGGTCGTCGGCGGTGCGTTGGCCGTAGACGATCAGGTGGCGGTGGTCGGCGAAGGTCTCGCGCCGGTTCAGTCCGATCCGCGCCCAGACCTCGGGCGGCAGCGGCTCGGTCGCGATCACCAGCGAGTAGACCGGGACCACCGCCCGGGCCAGACCCGGTAGGCGGGGCGTGTAGCCCTCGGTCGCGCGGATCACGGTGCCGGCCCGCACGGTGCCGCGCTCGGTGGCGACCCGGGTCGGTGCGATCGCGGTGACCCGGGTCCGTTCGACGACCCGCACCCCGTGTCGCTCGACGGCGCGGGCCAGGCCGCGCACCAGCCGGGCGGGGTGCAGGGCCGCGCAGTCGGGGGTGTAGGTGGCTCCCCGGGTCGCCGTCGCGGCGAGCATCGCGGTCGCGGCCTCGGCGTCGAGCAGCCGCAGGTCGTCCTCGTCGCGGCCCCAGGCGCGGGCGTGCGCCACCTCCTGCCGGGCGCGCGCCAGCTGGGCTGCGCTCCGGGCGAGGGTGATCGTGCCGCCGCGGGCGAGCTGGGCGTCGATGCCCTCCTCGGCGGCGACCCGGCCGACCTCGTGCACGGTCTCGCGCATCGCCGTGTGCTGGGCCAGCGCGGCGCCCCGCGGATCGGGAGCGCCGGCGCGGGCGGCCGTCGTCGCCAGCGAGTCGAGGGAGGCGGGGAACAGTGCGGAGCACCAGCCGCCGTTGCGCCCCGAGGCGCCGAAGCCGGCCACCTCGGCCTCCAGCACCACCACCCGCAGCTCGGGCCGCGCCCGGGCCAGGTAGTAGGCGGTCCACAGGCCGGTCAGGCCCGCGCCGACGATGGCCACGTCGGCCTCGAGGTCACCGTCGAGGGCGGGCCGCGGCGTCCAGAAGTCGTCCGCGGTGGCGTGCCACAGTGACAGGCCGGCGTACCCGGCCGGGGCGGAGCCGGCGGGGGCGGGGGAGCGGCTCAGCGCACACCCCAGGCGTAGGTCTGCTTGCGCAGCCGCAGGTACATGAACGTCTCGGTGCTCACCACGCCCGGCACCGCCCGGATGCGCTCGGAGATGACCTCGAGCAGGTGCTCGTCGCTCTCCGCGACCACCTCGACCAGCAGGTCGTAGGAGCCGGCCGTGATCACGACGTAGTCGACCTCGTCGAGCTCGGCGACCGCGTCGGCGACCGGATCGAGGGCGCCGGCCACCCGCACCCCCACCATCGCCTGGCGCGCGAAGCCCATCTCCATGGGGTCGGTCACCGCGACCACCTGCATCACGCCGCCCTCGATCAGCCGCTGCACCCGTTGCCGGACCGCCGCCTCGGAGAGGCCGACCACCTTGCCGATCGCCGCGTAGGAGCGGCGGCCGTCCTGCTGCAGCTGGGCGATGATCGCCTTCGAGACCTCGTCGAGGTGCATCGACCCCCCGTTGGACTTGCGGCTCATGGCCCGCATGCTCCCAGGCTGGACCAGGCCGGTCAACGTGGCCCAGGCGTGGGCGCAAGGGATTTCGTTGCGAACATGTTTCGTCTCGACGGGATCGCTTGTCGAGACCGCCCATGCGTGCAACGATCCGTCGCACTGCTCGTAGGGTTCGGAGGGAGGTCGTGGATGCCACCAGTCCAGCGGGGCGGCCGGGTGTCACGCCGGCGGCTGCTCAAGACCGCGGGCGGTCTCGCCGTCGGCGGTCTCAGCATCGCCGCGCTCGACCTGCCGTTCTTCGACGTCGCGGGCGCCCAGCAGGACCCCACCGCCTGCCGGGCCGACGACGAGTCGGCCGGTGACCGTTCGTTGGTGATCTCGAACTGGCCGGCCTACATCGACCCGCGCAAGAAGGAGACCTCGACCCTCCAGGTCTTCCAGCAGCGCACCGGCATCACCGTCGACTACACCGACGACGTCAACGACAACGCCGAGTTCTACGCCAAGGTCCGCAACCAGTTGGGCTCGTGCGACCCGATCGACCGCGACCTGATGATGCTCACCGACTGGATGGCCGCCCGGATGGTCGGCCTGGGCTGGATCCAGCCGCTGCACGCCGACCGGGTGCCCAACCTGCACGCCAACCTGATCGAGCCACTCCGGGGCCGGCAGTGGGACCCCGACCTGAGCTACCACGCGCCCTGGCAGTCCGGCCTCACCGGCATCGCCTACAACGCCGCCAAGACCGGCGAGATCAAGAGCTTCGAGGAGCTGCTGACCAGGTCCGACCTCAAGGGCCGCGTCACGCTGCTCTCGGAGATGCGCGACACGATGGCGTTCCTGCTGCGGGTCGTCGGCGCCGACCCCGACGACTTCACCCCCGAGCAGTGGAGCGCCGCGATCGAACGGCTCCGCGAGGTGGTGGCCTCGGGGCAGATCCGCGCCTTCACCGGCAACGAGTACATCCAGGACCTCGCCGCCGGCAACATCGTGGCCTGCGAGGCCTGGTCCGGCGACGTGATCCAGGCCCAGTTCGACAACCCCGACATCCGCTTCGTCGCGCCCGAGGAGGGCCTGTCGCTGTGGAGCGACAACATGCTGGTGCCGAACCTCGCCACCCACCAGGCGAACGCCGAGAAGTGGATCGACTACTACTACGAGCCCGAGGTGGCGGCGAAGCTCGCGGCGTGGGTGAACTACATCTGTCCGGTCGAGGGCGCCCGGGAGGAGATGGAGAAGATCGACCCCTCGCTGGTCGACAACCAGCTCATCTTCCCCGACGCCGACTTCCTGGCCGACACCTTCGACTTCATGCCGCTCGACGACCGGCAGACCACCGAGTACGAGAGGGACTGGTCCGATGTCACAGGTGGCTGAGCAGAGCCCAGGCGGCGGCGCCGTGCCCGCCGCGGGCGAGGAGACGGCGTACGACGGGCTGCGGCTGCGGCAGGTCACCAAGCGCTTCGGTGGGTTCACCGCCGTGGAGACGCTCGACCTCGACGTGCCGCGCGGCTCCTTCTTCGCGCTGCTGGGCCCCTCGGGGTGTGGCAAGACCACGACGCTGCGCATGGTCGCGGGCCTGGAGACGCCCACGTCGGGCGCGATCGAGCTGGCCGGCCACGACATCACCTATGCCAAGCCCTACCGGCGCCCGGTGAACACGGTGTTCCAGAACTACGCGCTCTTCCCGCACCTCGACATCTTCGAGAACGTCGCGTTCGGTCTGCGCCGCCGCAAGCGCAAGGACGTCGCCGACGCCGTGCACCGGATGCTCGAGCTCGTCGAGCTCGAGAGCCAGGCGAAGAAGAAGCCCGCTCAGCTCTCGGGCGGCCAGCAGCAGCGGGTCGCACTCGCCCGGGCCCTGATCAACGAGCCCGAGGTGCTGCTGCTCGACGAGCCGCTCGGTGCCCTCGACCTCAAGCTGCGTCGCGCGATGCAGATCGAGATCAAGCGGATCCAGGTCGAGGTCGGCCTCACGTTCGTGCACGTCACCCACGACCAGGAGGAGGCCATGACCATGGCCGACACCGTCGCGGTCATGAACGCCGGGGTGATCGAGCAGATGGGTGCGCCCGCCGAGCTCTACGAGAACCCGCGCTCCACCTTCGTGGCGAACTTCCTCGGCCAGTCCAACCTGATCGAGGGGCGCGTGCTGCGTCGCGACGCCGACGTCGTGTCCGTCGACATGCAGGGCATCACGGTCTCGGTGCCGGCAGCCCGGGCGCACACCGACGGCGACCGCGGGTGGGTGGGCATCCGGCCCGAGAAGGTGCTGATCGGCGAACCCGGCGAGGAGCTCGACGCGCCGGGCAACACGATCCCCGGTGGGGTGATCAGCGACGTCAGCTTCGTCGGGGTCAGCACGCAGTACCTCGTCCGGATGCCCTGGGGCCAGGAGCTCCAGGTCTTCTCCCAGAACACCGGGCGGCACCGGATCTTCCGGCACGGGGAGCCGGTGGAGCTCAGCTGGCGGCCGGAGTACGCCTTCCTGCTCGACATCAGCCAGGACGCCCACGCCGGCGCCGAGGAGGGCGAGGAGTGACCAGCACGGCGCAGCCGCCGCCGCTGGTGGACGCGCTGCCGACCGCCGAGGCCGAGCCCCCGGAGCAGGGAGGCTCGCGCCGGCGTGGGGGACTGACCGGCTACCTGCTCCTGCTGCCGGCGACGCTGTGGCTGCTGCTGTTCTTCGTGGTCCCGTTCTACTCGCTCGTCGCCACCAGCCTGTTCGACCCGAGCGGCTCGGACTTCCGCGGCTACGAGATGACCTGGGAGTTCGGCAACTACGTCGACGCGGTGCGCGACTACTGGCAGCCGCTGCTGCGCTCGCTGTGGTACGGCGGCCTCGCGACCCTGTTCTGCCTGGTCCTGGGCTACGTGCTGGCCTACGCGATCGCGTTCAAGGCCGGGCGCTGGAAGAACCTGCTGCTGGTGCTGGTGGTCGCACCGTTCTTCACCAGCTTCCTGGTGCGCACGCTGTCGTGGAAGCTGATCCTCGCCGACGACGGCTTCGTCGTCGAGACGCTGCAGTTCCTGCACCTCCTCGGTGACGACGGCCGGCTGCTGGCGACCCCGGTGGCCGTGGTCGCCGGCCTCACCTACAACTTCCTGCCGTTCATGGTGCTGCCGCTCTACGCCAGCCTCGAGAAGATCGACCCACGGCTGATCGAAGCCTCCGGCGACCTCTACGCCAACCCGTTCGTGGGCTTCTTCAAGGTCACCTGGCCGCTCTCGCTGCCCGGCGTCGTCTCCGGCACCCTGCTCACGTTCATCCCGGCCGCCGGCGACTTCATCAACGCCCAGCTCCTCGGCAGCCCCAACCAGCGGATGGTCGGCGGTGTCGTGCAGAGCCTGTTCACCGATGCCAACGACTATCCGGCCGCCGGCGCGCTGTCGGTGATCATGATGGGCGGCATCTTGATGATGGTGCTGGTCTACGTCCGCCGCGCCGGCACCGAGGACCTGCTGTGAGCCGGCCCGCCGGGACGACCGGACGCTGGGTGCGCGAGCACCTGGTGCTGCTGCTGGGGCTGCTCGTGCTGGTCTACACGTTCGTGCCGATCGCGGTCGTGGTCCTGATGAGCTTCAACGACCCCGACAGCCGCCTGATCTACCGCTTCGACGGGTTCACGATCGACAACTGGCTCAACCCCTGTGCCGAGCCGAGCATGTGCGACGCCGTCGTACGCAGCGTCGAGATCGGCCTCCTCGCCACCGTGCTGGCGACCTTGCTCGGGACCCTGGCCGCGTTCGCGATGGTGCGGCACCGGTTCGTCGGCCGCTCGACCGCCAACCTGCTGGTCTTCCTGCCGATGGCGGCTCCCGAGATCGTGCTCGGCGCCTCGCTGCTGGCGCTGTTCGTCGCCTCGGGTCTGGGTGGCCAGCTCGGCTTCTGGACGATCCTGGTCGCCCACGTGATGTTCTGCCTCTCGTTCGTGATCGTCGCGGTGCGCGCCCGGCTGGCCGGGCTGGACGACACCCTCGAGCAGGCCGCGATGGACCTCTACGCCACTCCCGCGCAGACCTTCTGGCGGGTCACGTTCCCGCTGGTCTTCCCCGGCATCCTCGGCGCCGCGCTGCTGGCCTTCTCGCTGTCGTTCGACGACTTCATCATCACCAACCTCAACGCCGGCAACACCACCACGTTCCCCATGTACGTCTGGGGTGTGGCCCAGCGCGGGGTGCCGATGCAGGTCAACGTCGTCGGCACCGTGATGCTCGTCCTCTCGATCGCGATCGTGCTCGCCGGCGAGCTGCGCGCCCGGCGACGCGCGGGCCGGTGACCCGCACCGGTGCGGCTCCCGGGGCCGCAGCGGCGCGAACCGCCCTGGCGGACGCCGCGCCGGCCGTCTACTGGCTCGACGATCCCGCCCGACCCGAGGCGCTGCCGCCGCTGAGCGGCCACGCCGCGGCCGACCTGGTCGTCGTCGGCGGCGGCTACACCGGTCTGTGGACCGCGCTGCTCGCCCGGCAGCGCCACCCCGGCCGGTCGGTGCTGCTGCTCGAGGCCGACGTCTGCGGCAGCCAGGCCAGCGGCCGCAACGGCGGCTTCGCCGCGGCCAGCCTCACCCACGGGTTCTCCAACGGCATGGAGCGCTGGCCCGACGAGCTCGCCCGGCTCGACCGCCTCGGCGTCGAGAACCTGACCGAGATCGGGCGCACCGTCGCCGACCTCGGCATCGACTGCGGCTGGGAGCAGACCGGCGAGCTCACCGTCGCCACGGCCGCCCACCAGCTCACCGAGCTCACCGAGCTCGCCGGCGAGATGCGCTCCGCCGGGCACGACGTGGAGATGCTCGACGCCGAGGCCACCCGCGCCCGCCTCGACTCCCCGACGTACCTCGGTGCGCTGAGCGACCCGCACGGCACCGCGCTGGTCGAGCCGGCTCGGCTCGCCTGGGGGCTGCGCCGGGCCTGCCGCGACGCCGGTGTCACCGTGCACGAGGGCACTCGGGTCACCGGTCTGTCGAAGGCGGGCGGCGGGGTGCGCCTGACCACCGACGGCGCCGACGGACCGGGCACGGTCACGGCCGGCCGCGTCGCGCTCGCCACCAACGCGTTCCCGCCGCTGCTGCGACGGCTGCGGCTGATGACGGTGCCGGTCTACGACTACGTGCTGATGACCGAGCCGCTGAGCGCCGAGCAGCGCGCCGCGATCGGCTGGGCCGGCCGCGAGGGTGTCGGTGACGCCGCGAACCAGTTCCACTACTACCGGCTCACCCGGGACGGCCGAATCCTCTGGGGCGGCTACGACGCCATCTACCACTACGGCAGCCGCATCGACCGCACCCTCGAGCAGCGCGACGCCACCCACCGGCTGCTCGCCGCGCACTTCTTCACGACGTTCCCGCAGCTCGAAGGGCTGCGGTTCACCCACCGCTGGGGCGGCGTGATCGACACCTGCACCCGGTTCTCCGCGTTCTTCGGCCGAGCCCTCGACGGGCGGGCCGCCTACGCGCTCGGCTACACCGGGCTGGGCGTCGCGGCCAGCAGGTTCGGCGCCCAGGTCATGCTCGACCACCTCGACGGCGCCGACACCGAGCGCACCCGGCTGCGGATGGTGCGCCAGCGCCCGCTGCCCTTCCCGCCCGAGCCGGCCCGGTCGGCGGGCGTCGCGCTGACCCGCTGGTCCCTGGACCGGGCCGACCGGCACGATGGTCGACGCAACGCCTGGCTGCGGATGCTGGACCGGCTGGGCATGGGGTTCGACTCCTGACCGGGTCGCCGCACCACAGCACGGATGACCCCCACCCCCGACCCCCGACCGAGGAGAGCGCGATGAACCCCGCCGCCACCATTGCCGACGAGCCTGACCGGATCGGTCACTGGCGAGGTGGCCAACCGTGGTCCGGGGGGTCGGATCGGTGGGGCGACGTGCACGACCCCGCGACCGGCCGGGTCACCGGCCGCGTCGAGCTCGCCACCCGCGAGCAGGTCGACGCCGTGGTCGCCGACGCCGCGGCCGCCGGCCGCGAGTGGGCCGCGGCGTCGCTGTCGCGGCGTACCTCCGTGCTGTTCGCGTTCCGCGAGGCCGTGCACCGCCGGCGCGACGAGCTGGCCGCCGCGATCACCGCCGAGCACGGCAAGGTCCTCGACGACGCGCTCGGCGAGGTGCAGCGCGGCCTCGAGGTCGTGGAGTTCGCCTGCGGGGCGCCGCACCTGCTCAAGGGCGGCTACAGCGACGGCGTCTCGACCGGCGTCGACGTCTACTCGATCCGCCAGCCGCTCGGCGTGGTCGCGGTGATCTCTCCGTTCAACTTCCCGGTGATGGTGCCGCTGTGGTTCGTGCCGGTGGCCATCGCCTGCGGCAACGCGGTCGTGCTCAAGCCGAGCGAGAAGGACCCGTCGGCGTCCCTGCTGATGGCGCAGTTGTGGGCCGAGGCCGGACTGCCGCCCGGCGTGTTCAACGTGGTCCAGGGCGACAAGGTCGCGGTCGACGCGCTGCTGGCGAGCCCCGGCGTCAAGGCGGTCTCGTTCGTGGGGTCCACCCCGGTCGCCCGCTACGTCTACGAGACCGGCACCCGGCACGGCAAGCGCGTGCAGGCGCTGGGCGGCGCGAAGAACCACATGGTCGTGCTGCCCGACGCAGACCTGCAGGGGGCCGCGGACGCCGCCGTGTCGGCCGGGTTCGGCTCAGCGGGGGAGCGGTGCATGGCGGTGTCGGTCGTGGTGGCGGTCGACCCGGTGGCCGACTCGTTGGTGCCACTGATCGCCGAGCGGATCGCCGGCCTGCGCACGGGTGACGGGCGCCGCGGCTGCGACATGGGGCCGCTGGTGACCGGGGCCCACCGCGACCGGGTCGCCGGGTTGGTCCAGGCCGGTGTGGCGGCCGGCGCCGAGCTCGTCGTCGACGGGCGGGACGTGGCGCCCGACGGGGAGGCGGGCGGGTTCTGGCTCGGGCCGACGCTCTTCGACCGGGTCGAGCCGGGCACGCCGGTCTACGACGAGGAGATCTTCGGCCCGGTGCTCTCGGTGGTGCGCGTGGCGTCGTACGACGACGCGCTGGCGCTGGTCAACGCCAACCCCTACGGCAACGGCACCGCGATCTTCACCCATGACGGCGGTGCCGCGCGCCGGTTCCAGCGCGAGGTCGAGGTGGGCATGGTCGGCATCAACGTGCCGATCCCCGTGCCGATGGCCTACTACTCCTTCGGCGGCTGGAAGGCCTCGCTGTTCGGCGACACCCACGCCCATGGCCTCGACGGCGTCCACTTCTACACCCGCGGCAAGGTCGTCACCTCGCGCTGGCCCGACCCCGCCGCCCCCCGCCCCGGCATCGACCTCGGCTTCCCGCAGCACACCTGACCTGCCGTTCGTGGTGGGTGGGGTGGCGCTGACCTGCCGTTCGTGGTGGGTGGGGTGGCGCTGACCTGCCGTTCGTGGTGGGTGGGGAGACGCTGACCTGCCGTTCGTGGTGATCTCGACCACTTCGAGCTCGGCCCGACCGAGTTCGGGAGCCAGCAGGGGACTCCTGCGCCAGAGTGGTCGCGTGGCCGGACGACCCTGCTCCCGGGAGGCGCTGTTCGACTGGCTGCTCGAGGGCGACCCGGCCATCCGGTGGCAGGCCCTCGCGCATCTCGGCGCAGCGCCGTCCGAGATCGAGCAGGCGCGCCACGAGGTCGCGACATGCGGGTGGGGCGCCGAGCTGCTGAGCCGCCAGGACTCCGACGGCCGCTGGGCGGGCGCGATCTACAGCCCGAAGTGGACCTCCACGACGTACACGCTGCTGCTGTTGCGCAGGCTGGGGTTGCCGGCGGGGCACGACGGGGCGCTGGCCGGATGCCGAGTGCTGTGGGACGCGGCCCGGTTCTTCGACGGCGGCGGGTTGAACCTGGCCAAGACCGTGCGGGCGCCGGAGACCTGCATCACCGCGATGGTGGTGCTCCTCACCGACACCTTCGGGTACGCCGACCCGCGGGCGCAGGCGGCCGTCGACTGGCTGGTGGGCGAGCAGCTTCCCGACGGCGGGTGGAACTGCGAGACCGTCCGCGGCGCCCGGCACGGCTCCTTCCACACCACGATCAGCGTGCTCGAGTGCCTCCAGGAGCAGCACCGGTCACCGGACGATGCGGAGGTCGCCGCAGCGCTCGCGGCCGGCCGCGAGTTCCTGCTGCGGCACCGGATGTTCCGCTCGCACCGGACCGGCGAGGTCGTCGACCAGGCGTACCTGAGGTTCCCGTTCCCGCCGCAGTGGCACTACGACGTGCTGCGCGGCCTCGAGCATCTGGCCGATGCGCAGGTGGCCCCGGACGAGCGGGCGGCCGAGGCCGTCGAGGCGGTCCGTGCCGCGCGGCGTACCGACGGCGCCTGGCCGCGACACCGGCCGTGGCCGGGTCGGCAGTGGCTCTCTCTCGAGGGCCCGGGCCCCAGCCGGTGGACCACGCTGCGGGCGCTCCGGGTCCTGGACTGGTGGGGCGAGGGCTGAGCGAGCCGCCACGGGTGGCGGGTCAGGGCCGGGCCGCCGACCACGGGTGGCGGGTCGGCGTCGGGTCGCCGACCACGGGTGGCGGGTCGGCGTCGGGTCGCCGACCACGGGTGGCGGGTCGGCGCCGGATCACCCACCACGGCTGGCGGGTCGGCGTCGGGTCGCCGACCACGAGTGGCGGGTCGGCGCCGGATCACCCACCACGAGTGGCGGGTCAGCGTCAGATCAACGACCCCGCCTTGTCGAGGACCACGCGGAGGATCTGCTCCATCTCGTCGAAGTGCTCGGGGCCGCAGATCAACGGCGGAGCCAGCTGCACGACCGGGTCGCCACGGTCGTCGGCGCGACAGTAGAGGCCCTCGGCGAAGAGCTGCTTGGAGACGAAGCCGTAGAGCAGCCGCTCGCACTCCTCGTCGGTGAAGGACTCCTTCGTGGTCTTGTCCTTGACCAGCTCGATCCCGTAGAAGAAGCCGTCGCCGCGCACGTCGCCGACGATCGGCAGGTCCTTGAGCCGCTCCAGCGTGGCCCGGAAGGTGCCCTCGTTCTCGCGCACCCGCTCCAGCAGCCTCTCGTCCTCGAAGATCTGCAGGTTGCGCAGGCCGACCGCGGTCGAGACGGGGTGACCGCCGAACGTGTAGCCGTGCGCGAACATCTCCCGGCCGGTGCGGAAGGGCTCCATCAGCCGGTCGGAAGCGATCATCGCGCCGAGCGGCGAGTAGCCGGAGGTGATCCCCTTCGCGACGGTGATCATGTCGGGCTGGTAGTCGTAGCGGTCGGCGCCGAACATGTGCCCCAGCCGGCCGAACGCGCAGATCACCTCGTCGGAGACCAGCAGCACGTCGTGCTCGTCGCAGATCTCGCGCACCCGCTGGAAGTAGCCGGGCGGCGGCGGGAAGCAGCCGCCGGCGTTCTGCACCGGCTCGAGGAAGACCGCCGCGACCGTGTCGGGGCCCTCGTTCTCGATGGCGACGGCGATCTGGTCGGCGGCCCACCGGCCGAACGCCTCGAGGTCGTCGGTCCGCTCGGGCGCCCGGTAGAAGTTGGTGTTCGGCACCCGGAAGGTGGAGGGCACCAGCGGCTCGAACTGCTGCTTGAGCCCCGGCAGGCCGGTGATCGACAGCGCGCCCTGGGTGGTGCCGTGGTAGGCGATCGAACGGCTGATCACCTTGTGCTTGAGCGGCTTGCCGACCAGCTTGAAGTAGTTCTTGGCCAGCTTCCACGCGGTCTCGACGGCCTCGCCGCCCCCGCTGGTGAAGAACACCCGGTTGAGGTCCCCGGGCGCGTAGCCGGCGATCTTCTCGGCCAGCTCGATCGCGGTCGGGTGGGCGTAGGACCACAGCGGGTGGAAGGCCAGCTGCTTGGCCTGGGCGGCCGCGGTCTCGGCCAGCTCGGTGCGGCCGTGGCCGACCTGGGTCACGAACAGCCCGGCCAGCGCGTCGAGGTAGCGCTTGCCGTTGGCGTCCCAGATGTAGCTGCCCTCACCGCGCACGATCACGGGCACGTCCGCCTCGGCGTAGGACCCGTGCCGGGTGAAGTGCATCCACAGGTGGTCCTTGGCGGCGCGCTGCAGGTGGTCGTAGTCCGGGTGCATGGGTCCATGGTGACCGCCAGACGCACCCGAAGCAAGTGAATCAGTCGTGAAGGCTGGTTCTGTGTTGCGAAATCGAAACACGTCCGGCTATCCACGTCCGGATCCGTGGTCAGAACGCTGTCGACACCACTAGGCTCTCGCCACCCGACCACCACACCCGGAGGCAGACCGGCCATGCCAGAGACCACCTTCCGCAACGTCGTCGACGGCCACCTCGTCGACGCCGCCTCGGGCGAGACCTACGACGTCGTCGACCCCACCACCGGCGAGACCTACGCGACCGCCCCCGTCTCCGACGACGTGGACGTCGATCGCGCGTACGCCGCCGCGGCCCGCGCCTTCGAGTCGTGGGGCAGCACCACCCCGCAGGAGCGCGCCGGGGCGCTGCTGAGGATCGCCGACGCCATCGAGGCCCGAGCCGACGAGATCAACGCCGTCGAGTGCCGCGACACGGGCAAGCCGCTGGGGGTCACCATGTCGGAGGAGATGCCCTACGCGTGGGACCACTTCCGGTTCTTCGCCGGCGCCGCGCGCGTCCTCGAGGGTCGCTCGGCGGGGGAGTACCTGGCCGACCACACCTCGTGGATCCGGCGCGAGCCGGTCGGCGTCGTCGGCCAGGTGACACCATGGAACTACCCGCTGCTGATGATGATCTGGAAGATCGCGCCGGCACTGGCCGCCGGCAACACCGTTGTGCTCAAGCCCAGCGACACCACGCCCGCCAGCTCGACGCTGCTCGCCGAGCTGTGCCAGGAGTTCCTGCCCCCCGGCGTCCTCAACGTCGTGTGCGGAGACCGCGACACCGGCCGCCGCCTGGTGGCCCACCCGACGCCGCAGATGGTGGCGATCACCGGGTCGGTGCGCGCCGGCATGGAGGTGGCCGGCTCCGCGGCCGGCGACCTCAAGCGGGTGCACCTCGAGCTCGGTGGCAAGGCTCCGGTGATCGTCTTCGACGACGCCGACATCGAGAAGGCGGCCGAGGGCATCGCCGGCGCCGGCCTGTTCAACGCCGGCCAGGACTGCACCGCGGCCACCCGGGTGCTCGTCGGGGCCGGCATCCACGACGAGTTCGTCGCCGCGCTCACCGAGGCCGCCAAGGGCATGCCGACCGGGGACCCGGCCGACGAGGCGACCTACTACGGCCCGCTCAACAACCAGAGCCAGCTCGAGCGGGTCAGCGGCATGGTCGACCGGCTTCCCGACCACGCCACCCTCCAGACCGGTGGTGCGCGGCACGGCAGCGTCGGCTACTTCTACGAGCCCACCGTCGTCTCCGGCCTGCGGCAGGACGACGAGCAGATCCAGACCGAGATCTTCGGCCCCGTGATGACCGTGCAGAAGTTCACCGACGAGGCCGAGGCCCTGCGGTGGGCCAACGGCGTCGAGTACGGCCTGTCCTCGAGCGTCTGGACCAAGGACCACGCCCGCGCGATGCGGATGTCGCGCGGCCTCGACTTCGGAGTCGTCTGGATCAACACCCACATCCCGTTCATCTCCGAGATGCCCCACGGCGGGTTCAAGCACTCCGGCTACGGCAAGGACCTCTCCATGTACGGCCTCGAGGACTACACGCGCATCAAGCACGTCATGTCGTTCATCGGGGAGTAGGCGCCGTGAAACGCGGCACCTGGCTGCGTTGTCGGCCCTCGACGGCCCGCTTCGCTTGAGGGCCGCCTTCGTGGCGCCGCCTTGGCAGCGCACCGATCTCGCAACGCTCAGACCGAGTAGGCAACAGAACGGAGACCCATGCGCATCCTGCTCGTCGGCGCCGGCGGCGTCGGCGCCGCCTTCGCCGCCATCGCCGCCCGCCGCGACTTCTTCGAGGCGATCGTGGTCGCCGACCACGACCTCGCGAAGGCCGAGCGGGCCGCGGCCACCGACCCGCGGTACGCCGCCGCGCAGGTCGACGCGTCGTCCGCCGACGCCGTGGCGGCGCTGTGCCGCGAGCACCGCATCACCCACGTGCTGAACGCCGTCGACCCCGTCTTCGACATGCCGGTCTTCGACGGCGCCTTCGCCGCCGGCGCCGACTACCTCGACATGGCGATGTCGCTGTCGAAGCCGCACCCCGAGGCGCCGTACGAGAGGACCGGGGTGAAGCTCGGCGACGAGCAGTTCGCCCGGGCGGAGGAGTGGGCGGCCGCGGGCCGGCTCGCGCTGGTCGGGATCGGCGTCGAGCCCGGCCTGTCCGACGTGTTCGCGCGGTACGCCGCCGACCACCTGTTCGCCGAGATCGACGAGCTCGGCACCCGCGACGGCGCCAACCTCAAGGTCACCGACGAGGCGGGCAACGAGATCTTCGCGCCGTCGTTCTCGATGTGGACCACGATCGAGGAGTGCCTCAACCCGCCGGTGATCTGGGCCGACGGCGACTGGCACACCACCGCGCCGTTCTCCGAGCCCGAGGTCTTCGACTTCCCGGAGGGGATCGGGCCGGTCGAGTGCGTCAACGTGGAGCACGAGGAGGTGCTCCTCATGCCGCGGTGGATCGACTGCAAGCGGGCGACCTTCAAGTACGGCCTCGGGGAGGAGTTCATCAACGTCTTGAAGGTGCTGCACGCGCTCGGGCTCGACCGCACCGAGAAGGTGCGGGTGAAGGGGGTGGAGGTGAGCCCCCGTGACGTGGTCGCGGCCGTGCTGCCGGACCCCGCCACCGTCGGACCGCGGATGACCGGCAAGACCTGCGCGGGCCTGTGGGTCACCGGCACCGGCACGGACGGCGCGCCCCGCTCGACGTACCTCTACCACGTCGTCGAGAACGAGTGGACGATGCGCGAGTACGGCCACCAGTGTGTGGTCTGGCAGACCGCGATCAACCCGGTCATCGCCCTCGAGCTCCTGGCCACCGGTGTCTGGTCCGGCACCGGCGTGCTCGGCCCCGAGGCGTTCGACGCCGTGCCGTTCCTCGACCTGCTCACCGCCTACGGCAGCCCCTGGGGCATGAAGGAGCTCGACGCATGACCGCCTCACCGACCAGCCCCGGGGGACCGACCCTGCCGCAGCGCCGCCGGCTGGTCACCGACATCCCCGGCCCCGAGTCGCTCACGCGGCTGGAGCGCAAACGCACCCACGTCGCCGACGGCGTCGGCACGACGCTGCCGGTCTTCGTGGCGGCCGCGGGTGGCGGCGTGCTGGTCGACGTCGACGGCAACTCGCTGATCGACCTGGGTTCCGGCATCGCCGTGACCACCGTCGGCAACGCCGCGCCGGCCGTGGTCGAGCGGGTGCGCGAGCAGGCCGCGGCGTTCACCCACACCTGCTTCATGGTCACCCCGTACGACGGCTACGTCGACGTCTGCGAGCAGCTCGCCGAGCTCACCCCGGGCCACCACGCGAAGAAGTCGGCGCTGTTCAACTCGGGCGCCGAGGCGGTCGAGAACGCGGTGAAGATCGCCCGCGCCGCCACCGGCCGGGACGCAGTCGGGGTGTTCGACCACGCCTACCACGGGCGCACCAACCTGACCATGGCGATGACCGCGAAGAGCATGCCCTACAAGAGCGGCTTCGGGCCGTTCGCCGCCGAGGTCTACCGGGCGCCGATGTCCTATCCACTGCGCGACGGGCTCTCCGGCGAGGAGGCCGCGGCCCGGGCCGTCGACGTCCTGGACAAGCAGGTCGGCGCGGCGAACCTCGCCTGTGTGGTGATCGAGCCGATCCAGGGCGAGGGCGGGTTCGTCGTGCCCGCGCCCGGCTTCCTGCCGGCGCTGGCCCGCTGGTGTGCCGAGCGCGACGTGCTGCTGGTGGCCGACGAGATCCAGTCCGGCTTCTGCCGCACCGGCGACTGGTTCGCCTGCGACCACGAGGCGGTCGTGCCTGACCTGGTGACCACCGCCAAGGGCATCGCCGGCGGGCTCCCGCTCGCGGCGGTCACCGGCCGGGCCGAGCTGATGGACGCGGTGCACGTCGGCGGGCTCGGCGGCACCTACGGCGGCAACCCACTCGCCTGTGCCGCCGCGCTCGGCGCGATCGAGGAGATGCGCCGCCACGACCTCACGACGCGCGCCCGCGCCGTCGGCGAGGTGATGGCGGGACGGCTGCGACGGCTCGCCGAGGAGCACCCGGTCGTCGCCGCGGTCCGCGGCCGCGGCGCGATGATGGCCGTCGAGCTGTGCCATCCGGGCACGACCGACCCGGACCCGGTGCGGGCCGGGGCGGTCTCGGCCTACTGCCACAGCCACGGCGTGGTGACGCTCACCTGCGGCACCTGGGGCAACGTGCTCCGCTTCCTGCCGCCGCTGTCGATCACCGACGAGCTGCTGCACGAGGCGTTCGACGTGGTCGCGGAGGCCTTCGCGGCGACCACCTGACGCCAGCGGCCGAGGATCGCTACGCTGCCTCGATGACGACCTCGCCGCAGGACGAGAGCGCCCGGGCCGGGCTGGCCGAGGGCAGGTTCACGGCGCTGCCCACCGGGCCGCGCGTGGAGCAGACGGTCGCGACGGTCGACCCCGAGGACCTCCCCGACCCGTTCGCCGGGCGCAACGTCGACCAGCACGCCGCGCTCAACGACGAGTAGGCAATCGTGCCCGGCCTCGACGACGTACGCCGGCTGGCGCTGGCGCTGCCCGACACGGGCGAGAAGGTCTCCTGGGGCGCGGTGATGTGGACCGTGCAGGGCAAGGGGTTCGTCTGGGAGCGGCCGCTGCGCACGAGCGACGTCGCGGCCCTCGAGCGACTCGGCCGCGAGATCCCGGAGGGCGAGATCCTCGGTGTCCGGGTGGCGGGGGAGACCGAGAAGGCCGCGCTCCTGGCCAGCGATCCGGACGTGTTCTTCTCGATCCCGCACCTCGACGGCTACCCCGCGGTGCTGGTCCGGCTGGAGACCGTCGCCGCCGACGAGCTAGCCGAGCTGGTCACCGATGCCTGGCTCGACCGGGCGCCGAAGCGGCTCGCGCAGGCCTGGCTTGCCGAGCACCCCTGAGTCACTCACTCCCGCTCACCGAGGAGCGGCCTGGGTACCGGGCGCCCATGCGATCCCTCCGCGCCCGGCTCGAGCGGCTGCGCTCGCGCGTGCCCGAGCCGGTCGCGTGCCTGGTCCGGGAGATCCGGCGCGACCGGGCCCTCGGGCTGGCCTCCGAGATCGCGTTCTTCACCGTGCTCAGCGTCTTCCCGGGCCTGCTGGTCGTGGCCGGGCTCGCCAGCTACCTCGACGCGCTGGTGGGCGCCGACCTCGCCGACCGGATCCGGGAGCGGGTCATCAGCAGCCTCGAGCTGGTGCTCACCCAGCGTGCCGGTGGTGTGGTCGAGAGCGTCGAGGCGGTGCTGGCGGGGGAGTACGGCGGGCTGCTGACGTTCGCGACCCTCGGCGCGCTGCTCACGATCTCGGGCGCCTGGTCGGTGGTGATCGACGCCCTCAACCAGGCCTACGGCGTCTCGGAGCGGCGTACCTGGCTGCGCCGGCGGCTGCTCGGCCTGGGGCTGGGCCTGGCCACCGTCGTGGTGGTGGTCCTCACCCTCGCGGTCGTGGTCGTCGGCCCGTTGCTCGGCCGGGGTGAGCAGGTGGCCGACACGGTGGGTCTGGGCGATGCCTTCACCACCGGCTGGTGGCTGTTGCGACTGCCCGTGCTCTTCGCGCTGGTCACGCTGTGGCTGGTGGTGGTGTTCCGGCAGGCGCCGAACCGGCGCGGAGCCTGGCGAGCCGAGCTGCCGGGTGCGGTCACCACGTCGACGCTGTGGCTGCTGGCGTCGGCCGGGTTCGCCCTCTACCTGCGCCTGGTCGGCGACCGCAACCCGGTCCTGGGCGCGTTCGGGGGAGGGATCATCGTCTTGATGTGGGTCTACCTGCTCAGCATCGCGCTGCTGGTCGGCGGCGAGCTGAACGCGGTGCTCCACGAACGTCGGGCCGCCGCCCGTGGCGGCGGGGGCGGTGGCCGGCACCGCTCCTGAGAGGATGCCGCGGTGAGCGAGCAACGCACCGACCGCCGCCGAGACGTCGTCGTCCTGGGCTCCACCGGCTCGATCGGCACCCAGGCCCTCGACCTGGTCCGCGCCAACCCCGATCGGTTCCGCGTGGTCGGCCTGACCGCCGGCGGCTCGAGCCCCGACCGGTTCCAGCGGCAGGTCGACGAGTTCGCCCCGGCCTTCTCCGGGCTCGGCGAGGAGGCATCGGTCGCGGCCGCGTCGATGGACTGCGACGTGGTGCTCAACGGCATCACCGGGGCGGTCGGCCTGCGCCCCACCCTGGCCGCCCTGGACGCCGGCACGACCCTCGCGCTGGCCAACAAGGAGTCGCTGGTGATGGGCGGCCCGCTCGTCCTCGAGCGTGCCCGCCCCGGGCAGATCGTGCCGGTCGACTCCGAGCACAGCGCGATCGCGCAGTGCCTGCGCGGCGGACGCCGCGACGAGGTACGCCGACTGGTGCTGACCGCGAGCGGCGGGCCGTTCCGGGGGCGCAGCCGGGCCGAGCTCGAGGAGGTCACCCCCGAGCAGGCGATGGCGCACCCGACGTGGGACATGGGGCCGGTGATCACGATCAACTCCGCCACGCTGGTCAACAAGGGCCTGGAGGTGATCGAGGCGCACCTGCTCTTCGGGGTGCCGTTCGAGGCGATCGAGGTCGTGGTGCACCCGACCAGCGTCGTGCACTCGATGGTCGAGTTCGTCGACGGCTCCACGCTGGTGCAGGCCAGCCCGCCCACGATGCTGATCCCGATCGCTCTCGGCCTGGCCTGGCCCGACCGGGTGCCCGATGCGGCCCCGGCCGTCGACTGGACCCGGGCCGAGACGTGGGAGTTCCACCCCCTGGACGACGAGGCGTTCCCGGCGGTCGCCCTGGCGCGGGCGGCCGGTGAGCGTGGCGGCACCGCACCGGCGGTGTTCAACGCGGCGAACGAGGTCTGCGTGGAGGCCTTCCGCTCGGGCCGACTGCGCTTCACCGAGATCGTTGCGACAATTTCCCGGGTCCTGCGCAGCCACGACGTACCCTCGAAGGACAGCAGCGACGGCGCCGAGTCCGCGGTGGGCCTCACCGTGGACGACGTGCTGGCCGCCGACGCCTGGGCGCGCGAAGAGGCTGCGCGCCTGGTCACCACCACCGAACCGCAGCAAGGGACCCCCACCGCATGACCGCCCTGTTCTACCTGCTCGGCGTGGTGATCTTCGTCGTCGCGATCCTGCTCTCGATCGGCCTCCACGAGCTCGGCCACATGATCCCCGCGAAGAAGTTCGGCGGAAAGGTCACCCAGTACTTCATCGGCTTCGGCCCCACCGTGTGGAGCAAGCAGGTCGGTGAGACCGAGTACGGCGTCAAGGCGATCCCGCTCGGTGGCTACGTCAAGATCGTCGGCATGCTGCCGCCCGGGGCGGAGCAGCTGGCCGACGAGGTCACCGTCGACGAGCACGGCAACCAGGTCGTGCGGGTCCGCAAGTCCAACACCGGCATGTTCACCCAGCTGATCTCCGACGCTCGCGCCGCGGAGTGGGAGCTGGTCGGCCCGGGCGACTCCGAGCGCCTCTTCTACAAGCTGTCGTCGTGGAAGAAGATCGTGGTGATGGCCGGCGGCCCGTCGGTGAACATCGCGATCGCGTTCTTCATCTTCTGGGGCATCTTCGGCCTCTACGGCGAGCGCTCCCAGGAGCCGGACGCCGGGCGACCGGTCATCGACTCGGTGTCCAAGTGCGTGATCCCCTATGCCGAGCAGCGCACGGACTGCCAGACCGGCGACCCGGTCGCGCCGGCGTACCAGGCCGGGCTGCGCCCGGGCGACGAGATCCTCAGCTTCAACGGCACCGCGATCACCGACTGGGAGCAGCTGCGCACGTTGATCCGGGAGAACGAGGACGGCGAGGCGGTCATCGGCTACGAGCGCGACGGCGCGCAGCTGACCGGCACCACCAGCACCACCGTGGAGACGCGGCCGGTCGACGAGACCGGCGAGACGCTGCGCGAGGTGGGCTTCCTCGGGGTCACGCCGACCACGCACGTCGAGGTCACCACCGGCGGTCCGTTGTTCACGCTCGACCGGATGGGCGACATGACGGTCGAGACGGTCAAGGCGCTCGGCACGCTGCCGGTCAAGGTCTGGGGTGTGGCGAAGGCGATCGTCGGGGTCGAGGAGCGCGCCCAGGACAGCCCGGTCAGCATCGTGGGTGGCGGCCGGCTGGCCGGCGAGACGGTCTCCCACGAGACGTTCCCGGTCGTGGAGAAGACCGTGTTCCTGCTGTCGCTGATCGCGGGGTTCAACTTCTTCATCGGCATGTTCAACTTCCTGCCGCTGCTGCCGCTGGACGGCGGTCACATCGCCAGCGCCTCGTGGGAGGCCGTCCGCCGCGGCCTGGCCCGGCTGCGCGGCCGTCCCGACCCCGGCTACGTCGACGCGGCCAAGCTGCTGCCGGTGGCCTACGTCGTGGCGAGCGCGATGATGGTGATGGGCGTCGTGCTCATCGTCGGCGACCTCGTGGTGCCGGTCAGCATCTACGGGTGAGCCGCCCGCCCGGGGGAGCCAGGTCACCCGCGCCGAGTCGGGTCTGCGCTGTCCCGGCCAGTAACCTGGGGAGCATGACCGCCATCAGTCTCGGCATGCCCGCGGCCCCGCCGCCGGTGCTCGCCCCGCGCCGCCAGACCCGCCAGATCCAGGTCGGCAAGGTCGGGGTCGGCAGCGACCACCCGGTCTCGGTGCAGTCGATGACCACGACGCTGACCGCCGACGTCAACGCGACGCTGCAGCAGATCGCCGAGCTGACCGCGTCCGGCTGCGACATCGTGCGGGTCGCCTGCCCCAGCCAGGACGACGCCGAGGCGCTGCCGGCGATCGCCTCGAAGTCGCAGATCCCGGTCATCGCCGACATCCACTTCCAGCCCAAGTACGTCTTCGCCGCGATCGAGGCGGGCTGTGCGGCGGTCCGGGTCAACCCGGGCAACATCCGCAAGTTCGACGACCAGGTCAAGGAGATCGCGCGCGCCGCCCAGGACCACGGCACCTCGATCCGGATCGGCGTCAACGCCGGCTCGCTCGACCCGCGGCTGCTGGAGAAGCACGGCAAGGCGACCCCCGAGGCTCTGGTGGAGTCGGCCAAGTGGGAGGCGAGCCTTTTCGAGGAGCACGGCTTCCGAGACTTCAAGATCTCGGTCAAGCACAACGACCCGGTCGTGATGGTGCGCGCCTACGAGCTGCTCGCGGCCGAGGGCGACTGGCCGCTGCACCTCGGCGTGACCGAGGCGGGGCCGGCGTTCCAGGGCACGATCAAGTCGGCCACCGCGTTCGGCGCGCTGCTCAGCCGCGGCATCGGTGACACCATCCGAGTCTCGCTGTCCGCGCCGCCGGTCGAGGAGGTCAAGGTCGGCATCCAGATCCTGCAGTCGCTCAACCTGCGCCCCCGCAAGCTCGAGATCGTCTCCTGCCCCTCCTGCGGGCGGGCCCAGGTCGACGTCTACAAGCTGGCCGAGGAGGTCACCGCCGGGCTCGACGGGCTCGAGGTGCCGCTGCGGGTGGCCGTCATGGGCTGCGTCGTGAACGGCCCCGGCGAGGCCCGGGAGGCCGACCTCGGTGTCGCCTCCGGCAACGGCAAGGGGCAGATCTTCGTCAAGGGCGAGGTCATCAAGACCGTCCCCGAGTCGCAGATCGTGGAGACGCTGATCGAGGAGGCCATGCGCCTCGCCGAGGACATGGAGCCGGTCGACGGCGCCGAGGCCGCCGTCACGGTGTCGTAGCGCGGGCGGGGCCCCGGTGGTCCGCCGGGGAACATGGTGTGGGCCCAGAGGTTAGAGTCCCCACGTGCTCACGACCCGTCACGGCATCCGGCCCCTCGGGGCGCCGGACCTCGACGCCTTCCTGGCCCTGGCCAGGCGGGATCCGGTCGTGAACGTGTTCAGCGACTACCGGGCGCGCACCACCAACCTCGAGCCGCGCTGGCTCGGGGGAGAGGTCTGGGGCCGGTTCGCCGACGGCGAGCTGATCGCGGCCTGCCATGTCGGCGCCAACCTGGTCCCGGTCGAGGCGAGCGTCGACGACGCGCGCGCCTTCGCCGAGCGCGCCCTGACCCGGGGGCGCACCGTCTCGACCATCGTCGGCCCGCACGAGGCGGTCCGCACGTTCTGGAACGGCGTCGCCGCGTCGTGGGGGCGACCCCGAGCGATCCGCTGGCAGCAGCCGCACCTGCAGATCTCCGGGCCTCCGGCGGTCGAGCCGGACCCCCGCGTCCGGAGGACGACCCGGCACGACCTGGCGCAGCTCTACCCGGCGTGTGTGGCGATGTACACCGAGGAGGTCGGGGTCTCGCCCGAGGCGGGGGGCGGTGCCGACCTCTACCGGGCCCGGGTGCTGCAGCTGCTCAACCGGGGCTGGTCGTTCGCCCGGTTCGACGCCGGCCGGCTGGTCTTCAAGGCCGAGGTCGCGTGTGCCACGCCGTACGCCGCGCAGATCCAGGGCGTGTGGGTGCCGCCGGACCGCCGGGGCGAGGGGCTGGCGGTCGCCGGCATGGCGGCGGTGGTCGACCTGGTCCGCGCGGAGATCGCCCCGGTGGTCTCGCTCTACGTCAACGAGTGGAACGAGCCCGCCCGCCGTGCCTACGCCCGGGTCGGGTTCCAGGAGACCGCCCGGTTCTCCACCGTGATGTTCTGACCCGGCTACCGTGACCCCGTGACGAAACCACGCGCCGGCGTCCTCGCCCTGGCCGCCCTGTTCACCACCAGCGGCACCATCCACCTGGTCCGGCCCCAGGTCTTCGAGCCGCTGATGCCGGCCTGGGTCCCGGCACACCGGGAAGTCATCCTCGGCAGTGGCGTGGCCGAGCTGGCCTGCGCCGCAGGGCTCGCCGCCCCGCGCACCCGACGGGCCGCCGGCTGGGCGAGCGCGGCGCTGCTGCTGGCCGTCTATCCCGGCAACGTGAAGATGGCCGCCGATGCCAGCCGCACCCGCAGCACCCGGTTCAAGGCGATCGCCTACGGCCGGCTGCCGCTCCAGCTGCCGATGATCCGGGTGGCCCTCCGCGCGGCCCGAGAGGGCTGAGGCGATCAGCCCACCCTGGCGGGATGCGCCGGCTCGAGGTCCGAGGCACGTTCGCAGGTCTCGCCGTCGCAGCGCACGGTCGCGAAGCGGCGGTGGGCGTTGGCTCCCAGCAGCACGGTCTCGCCGTCCTCCCAGGCCAGGCTGCTGAACCAGCCGTCGACGGTGAACCGGGCCAGCCGGGCTCCGTCCGCCTCGCGCAGCGACACCTCCGACGGGCCGACGCCGTCGGTGAGCTTGTGCATGGTGAGCATGCGCGTGCCGTCCGGCGACCACGACTCGACCGCGTCGCGGCAGGAGCGCCACACCCGCTGCTCGGGATCGGTGACCTGCGCGACGATCGAGCAGCCGCCGGAGTAGGGGTCGCGGCCGAACCAGGCCACCCGGTCCAGGCCGAGGTCGCCGGCGTAGGCGGCCTTGCCCAGCACCCTGCGCAGCCGGTCCGGCCCGGTCCGCCACAGGTAGGTCTTGCGAGGCCGCCACGAGCTGACCAGCACCTGCCCGCCGTCGGTGTCGAGGACGTCGGCGTAGCCGCGCACCCGGCGCTCGGCGCGCCGTTCGCCGCTGGTCGTGTCGAACACCTGGAGCCGGCTGCCGCCGTCCCCGGCCCTGCGGGCGAGCGCCAGCGTGGCGCCGTCCTCGGACAGGTGCACCCGGCCGAGCGGAGCACGCCGGACCAGCACCGTGGTGGTGCCGTCCGGGCGCACCCGCAGCGCCCGGGCGCCGCGCCACTGCTCGGAGCCGGAGGCCAGCACGACGTAGTCCTCCCCGGAGGTGCCGAGCAGGCCGACGTACGGGGTGCCGACGTCGATGCGGAGGTCGCCGTCGACGATCGTGCTGCCCTCGACGTGCGGGACCGCGATGTCCTCGCCGCGCTCGAGCTGGGCGGGGCGGATCTCGACGGCGGTCGCCGCGGCGGCCGGGCCGAGCAGCCCCAGCGTGAGGGTCAGAGCGGCCAGCGGGGCGGCGGCCGCGCGGACGGGACGAGCTCGCACGGTGTCTCCTGGTGCGTCGGGCCGGGCAGGTCCCGGCGTCACCTGGTTCGATGCGATCCGGCGGAGAAAGGTTGCGACGGCGGTGCCGCCCGGGCCTGCCGGATCCGGCGGAACTGGTTCGTCGGCTCGGGAGGTCGGCCAGTAGCCTGACCCGCATGAGTCAGCCCCGGGTCCTGCGGATGTCGAGCCTCTTCGTGCGTACCCTGCGAGAGGACCCGGCCGACGCCGAGGTGCCCAGCCACCGGCTGCTGGTGCGGGCCGGCTACATCCGTCGTGCCGCGCCCGGCATCTACACCTGGCTGCCGCTCGGCCTGAAGGTGCTGCGCCGCATCGAGAGCATCATCCGCGAGGAGATGGACTCGATCGGCGCCCAGGAGCTCAGCTTCCCCGCGCTGCTGCCCCGCGAGCCCTACGAGTCGACCGGCCGCTGGACCGAGTACGGCGACAACATCTTCCGTCTCCAGGACCGCAAGGGCGGTGACTACCTGCTCGGGCCCACCCACGAGGAGATGTTCACCCTCGTGGTCAAGGACCTCTACTCCTCCTACAAGGACCTCCCGCTCTCGATCTACCAGATCCAGACCAAGTACCGCGACGAGGCCCGGCCCCGCGCCGGTCTGCTGCGTGGCCGCGAGTTCGTGATGAAGGACTCCTACTCCTTCGACGTCGACGACGCCGGTCTCGAGGCCAGCTACGGCAAGCACCGCGACGCCTACATCCGGATCTTCGACCGGCTGGGCTTCGAGTACGTCATCGTCTCCGCGATGTCCGGCGCGATGGGTGGCTCGATGTCCGAGGAGTTCCTCGCCCGCGCCGACAACGGCGAGGACACCTACGTGCGCTGCTCCACCTGCGACTACGCCGCGAACGTCGAGGCCGTCCGAGTGCCCGCGCCCACGCCGGTGGGGTACGACGACGCACCACCGGCCCACGCGGAGGCGACGCCCGACACGCCCACGATCGAGACGTTGGTCGACCACCTCAACGAGCGGTTTCCCCGTGACGATCGCCCGTGGACGGCGGCGGACACCCTCAAGAACGTCCTCGTCCTGCTGCACCACCCGGACGGCACCCGCGAACCGCTGGCCATCGGCGTCCCGGGCGATCGCGAGGTCGACCTCAAGCGACTGGACGCGCAGGTCTACCCGGCCGAGATCGAGGCGTTCGACGAGGCCCAGTTCAAGAAGCACCCGAGCCTCGCCAAGGGCTACATCGGCCCCGGCGTGCTGGGGGAGAAGAACGAGTCCGGCATCCGCTACCTCGTCGACCCGCGGGTCGTCGAGGGCACGCGTTGGGTCACCGGGGCCGACGTCGACGGCAGTCACGTGATCGATCTGGTCGCGGGCCGTGACTTCACTCCCGACGGCACCATCGAGGCGGCCGAGGTCCGTGAGGGTGACCCGTGTCCCAACGGTGACGGGACCCTGCACACCGCTCGTGGCATCGAGATGGGCCACATCTTCGCGCTCGGCCGCAAGTTCGCCGACGCGCTCGGCCTCCAGGTGCTCGACGAGAGCGGCAAGCTGGTCACGGTCACCATGGGCTCCTACGGCATCGGCGCCTCCCGCGCGGTGGCCGCCATCGCCGAGAACACCCACGACGAGCTCGGCCTGGTCTGGCCTCGCGAGGTCGCCCCCGCCGACGTCCACCTGGTGGCGGCCGGCAAGGAGGAGGCGGTCTTCGCCGCCGCCGAGCGGATCGCCCGGGAGCTCGACGAGAAGGGCGTCACGGTCCTCTACGACGACCGCACCGGCAAGGTGAGCCCGGGCGTGAAGTTCAAGGACGCCGAGCTGATCGGCGTGCCGACGATCGTCGTGGTCGGCAAGGGCCTCGCCGACGGGGTCGTCGAGGTCAAGGACCGGCGCAGTGGACAGCGCGACAACGTCGCGGTCGACGAGGTGGTGGACCACCTGATGGGCGTGCTGCGTGGCTGACCGCGCCGGCACGGGCATCGAGGCGGTCATCTTCGACTGGGGCGGCACCCTCACCCGCTGGCACGACGTCGACTTCCACGCGGAGTCGCTGGCGCTGGCCCAGGCGGTCGTCGACGCCGACCACGACGTCGAGGTGTCGCGCACCCGGTTGCACGAGGCGGGGGCGACGGTCTGGGGCTGGTCCCGCGACCATCAGCGCAGCGCGACCGTCGCCGACCTGTTCGAGCAGGCGGGTCTCGACCACGACCCGGGGCTGCTCACCGCCTACTACGACTTCTGGGAGCCCCACACGCTCACCGACCCCGAGGCCGGGCCGCTGCTCGAGCGGCTGCGGGCCGACGGCGTGCGGGTCGGGGTGCTGTCGAACACGATCTGGCCGCGTGCCTGGCACGAGGGGTTCTTCGAGCGCGACGGGGTCCGTCACCTGATCGACGGCGACGTCTACACCAGCGAGATCCCCTGGACCAAGCCGTCTCCCCGGGCGTTCGCCGCGGCGATGGAGGCGGTCGGCGCCACCGATCCGCGACGGTGCGTCTACGTCGGGGACCGGCTCTTCGACGACGTCTGGGGAGCGAGCAACGCCGGGATGCGGACCATCCACATCCCGCTGAGCACGATCCCCGACGAGCAGCGCGGCCACACCGAGGGCGAGCCGGACGCCGTGGTGCACCGTCTGGCCGAGGTGCTGCCGGTGGTCCGCGGCTGGGCCTGACCGGCGTTGCAGATTTCTGCATTGCACAGACCTGAGGGCCGTTCCGGCTCGCAGAAGTACGCAGTTCGTTGCACAGTTGTGTTCGAGGGTCACCGCCGGTCCCCACATCGGGCGGAACCCTCAGGGCTCCGTGTCCAGGGCCTCAGCGGTCCGCGTGCTCGTCAGCTCCGGGGAACATCTCGGGAGTTCCCCGGAAGACGAGTTCGCGGACCGCTGCTCTGATCAGCGCCGACACCGCCTCCGCGCGCAGTGCGTCCTCGGTGCCGGCCACCACCCACCCCCAGGTGGACGAGCAGTCGCTCTCCAGCTGCGCGGCGACGCCGCGCACCACCGCCGGGCCGTCCAGCGGCTCCGGCACCTGGTAGGCGGGCTCGGCAGCCGCCGGCGCGGCACCCAGGTCGCGGATCGCCCGCACCAGCCGGTCCCGCTCGCCGCGGTGGGCGACGTACGCCGCCGTGAGGTCTGCGTGCAGCTCGGGCTGCGCCGACCGGGAGGTCCGGGCGCCCAGCACGCCGTACACGTAGACCGCGGCGTGCTCGGCGGCCAGTGCGGTCTGCAGCGCGGCCCGGGCGGTCACGACCGCCCCCCGGCGCCGGAGGAGGGTGACGAGGCGGGCCACAGCGCGAGCCGCTGCGCCGTGGCGGCGGCCATCGAGGCGAACAGCCGGGCCAGTCGCCCGCTGCCAGCGGCCGCGGCGGCCGCCACCAGGCGGTCCTGGTGGGCCTGTTCGCGCGCCCGGCCCGCTCGGAGCGCGGCCGCGGCCGCGGCCGGGACCCGGCCCGGCGCCGGGGTCCCGGGCGGGGCGGCGGGGTCGGCCTCGTCGGGGGTGAGCGCCGCCGCGTGCGCCTCGTGCATGGCGGCGAGCTGCGCCCAGTGCCTCCGGCTCCGTGGGTGACGGCGGGCGGCGGCCGCGGCCCACCCCGCGAGCGACCTCACGTCGGAGAGGACCTCCTCCACCAGCAGCGTGTCGGCGTCCACCTCGGCTTCGACGCTGCCCGGCTCCGGGTCGGCGCCGGGAGTCAGGTCGCCGGCGTCGCAGCCGCCCAGCACACCCGCCGCGGCCACGGTGGCCGACCCGCCGAGCAGGGCCCGACGGGTCGCCGTCCTGACCGGCGCGACCTGCGGGTCCTGGAGCTCCTCGGGCACGCCCGGACCCTATCCGTTCCCGACCGGGAGCCGGCCGTCGGCGAACCGCCGGGCAGCTCTCGGGCAGGTGACCGTGGCCGCGACGGCGGGGTGACTCGGCCCCGCCTCGAGCGGCTATCCTCGTCGACGAGCCGCCACCCGCGGCCCACGAGGTCCGGCCGCCGCGTCTGCGGGGCCACAACAGAACACCGGAGGCGCTACTCGTGAGCAGAGCCGACCAGGAGACCGTCCGGCGCCAGATCGCCGAGGAGCTGGCCGAGCCACTGGCCGCCCTGGGTCTGGACGTCGAAGCGGTCGAGACCACGCCCGCAGGCAAGCGCCGCATCCTGCGGATCGCCGTCGACAAGGACGGCGGGGTGACCCTCGACGACGTCGCCGACGCCACCCGCGAGATCAACCGGGTGCTCGACGACAGCGACGTCATGGGGGAGCAGCCCTACACGCTCGAGGTGACCTCCCGCGGCGTCGACCGGCCGCTGACGCTGCCGCGCCACTGGCGGCGCAACCACGACCGCCTGGTCAAGGTCACCCTGACCGACGGCGACACCGTCACCGGGCGGATCGTCGGCTCCGACGACGACAGCGCGGTCCTCGACGTCGAGGGCTCCCGGCGCACCGTCGCCCTCGCCGACGTCGCCAAGGCGCTCGTCCAGATCGAGTTCAACCGCAAGTCCGGCCCCGAGGCCGGGGAGAGTGACGCCTGATGGACATCGACCTGAGCATCCTGCGGATGCTGGAGCGGGAGAAGGAGATCTCCTTCGACGTGCTGGTGGAGGCCATCGAGCAGGCGCTGCTCACCGCCTACCACAAGACCCCGGGCGCCCGGGAGCGTGCCCGGGTGCAGCTGGACCGCAAGAGCGGACACGTCACCGTGCTGGCCACCGAGCTCGACGACGAGGGCAACGCCGTCGGCGAGTTCGACGACACCCCGGAGGGCTTCGGCCGGATCGCCGCCACGACGGCCAAGCAGATCATGCTGCAGCGGCTGCGCGACGCCGAGGACGACATCCGCTTCGGCGAGTTCTCCGGCCGGGAGGGCGACATCGTCTCCGGCATCATCCAGCAGGGCCGCAACCCCGACGACGTGCTCGTCGACCTCGGCAAGCTCGAGGCGCTGCTCCCCGCGGGGGAGCGGGTGCCCGGCGAGAACTACAAGCACGGCACCCGCATCAAGTGCCTGGTGGTGTCGGTCCGCAAGGGCATGCGGGGTCCCCAGATCACGCTCTCCCGGTCCCATCCCAACCTGGTCAAGAAGCTGTTCGCGCTGGAGGTCCCCGAGATCGCCGACGGCACCGTCGAGATCGCCGCGATCGCGCGGGAGGCGGGCCACCGCACCAAGATCGCGGTCCGGTCCACCGCGCCGGGGGTCAACCCCAAGGGAGCCTGCATCGGCCCGATGGGGCAGCGGGTCCGCAACGTGATGTCGGAGCTGCACGGCGAGAAGATCGACATCGTCGACTGGTCCGACGACCCCGCCGAGCTGGTCGCGCATGCCCTGTCCCCGGCGCGGGTCACCTCGGTCGAGGTCGTCGACCCGGCGGCTCGGTCGGCGCGGGTCGTGGTGCCCGACTTCCAGCTCTCGCTGGCCATCGGCAAGGAGGGCCAGAATGCGCGGCTGGCGGCCAGGCTCACCGGCTGGCGCATCGACATCCGTTCCGATGATGAGCCGGGCAGCGACGCCTGAGGCACGAGGGCGGCGCGTGGACCCGGTGAGGGGCGCAGGGCGGCGACCACGGGCGCGCCGCGCGCGGCGACCGCACGAGCGCCTCGAAAGCCCCGGTTCGGCGTACCAGCGGGCATTGGCTAGACTTGCTCAACGGTGGTCCAGCAACGCTTGCCTCATGCCCGTCCGGAGCCTGTCCGCACGTGCGTGGGGTGTCGTCAGCGGGCCCCGAAGAGCGAGTTGCTACGGGTGACCGTCGGCTCGGACATCCACGACCACCCGGTCGTGATGCCCGATCCACGCGGCACCGCACCCGGGCGGGGAGCACACCTGCACCCCAGCCCCGAGTGCTATGAGTTCGCGGTGCGCCGCAAGGCGTTCGGCAGGGCCCTCCGGGTCCCGGCCGGGCTCCCCAGCGCGCCGGTGGCCGACTACGTGGCAGCGCTCGCCGACCGACAGTGACCGACCGACAGAAGCTGGAGCAGCAGCTCATGAGCACTCGATGAGTACTTCCCGATGAGCGTGCACAACCACTAACGGTCTCACCCCGAGCTCGAGGAGCAGGGTCGAGGCCAGAAGGAGAAGCGTGGCCAAGACCCGAGTTCACGAGCTCGCCAAGCAGTACGGCGTCGAGAGCAAGTTCGTTCTCGAGAAGCTCAAGGAGATGGGGGAGTTCGTCAAGTCGGCGAGCTCGACGATCGAACCCCCCGTCGAGATGCGATTCAAGAAGCAGTTCGGCGAGCAGCTGAAGGCTGCCTCGTCGTCCGCTCCTGCTGCCGAGGCTCCGGCCCCGGCGGCCCCCAAGCCCCAGGCCAAGCCGGCCGCTCCCAAGCCGGCCGCCGCGGCCGCGGCCGAGGCTCCTGCCCCGGCGGCCGCTCCGTCGGCTCCGGAGCCCGCACCGGCGGCCGCCGAACCGGCTGCGCCCAGCGCACCGGCCCGCCCCGGCCCGCGCCCCGGTCCGGCGAAGGCCCCCGAGCCGCCCGCCGAGCCCGAGGCTCCGGCGGCGTCGGCTCCGGCCGCCCCGGAGGCGCCCAGCGCCCCCGCCGCGAAGTCCCCGGCTCCGCGCCCGCCGGCCCCTCGGCCGGTCGGGAAGCCGGGCGGCACCCCCCGCCCGGGCAACAACCCGTTCTCCTCCAGCCAGGGCATGGGCCGCCGTCCGGCTCCCTCCGCCGACCGCGGCCCCGCGGCTCCGGCGGCCGGCGCCGGCGCCGGCGATCAGCGCCCGCCGCGCCCCCCGGCCGGTGGCGCTCCGGGCCGCCCCGGCATGCCTCGTCCCAACCCGGCGATGATGCCGAAGTCCCCTGCGGCCTTCGGCCCCGGTCGCGCGGGTGGTCCCGGTCGTCCGGGCGCTCCCGGTCGCGGCGGCCCCGGTGCCGGTCGTCCCGGTGCGCCGGGTCGCCCGGGTGGCGCCGGTGCCGGTGCTCCGGGCCGCCCCGGCGGCTTCGGGCCCAGCGGCGGCGGTCGCCCCGGTGGCGGTCGCCCCGGCCAGCGTGGTCAGACCCAGGGCGCCTTCGGCCGCCCCGGCGGCCCCTCGCGGCGTGGCCGCAAGTCCAAGCGGGCCCGTCGTCAGGAGTTCGAGGCCATGGAGGCCCCGACCGTCGGCGATGTGAGGGTGCGCAAGGGCAACGGCGAGACCGTCCGGTTGCCCCGTGGTGCCTCGCTCACCGACTTCGCCGAGCGGATCAACGTCGACCCGGCCAAGCTGGTGCAGATGCTGTTCGGCCTCGGTGAGATGGTCACCGCGACCGAGTCGGTCAACGACGCCACACTCGAGCTGCTCGGCGAGGAGCTCAACTACGTCGTGCAGGTGGTCTCGCCCGAGGACGAGGACCGCGAGCTGCTGGAGTCCTTCGACATCGAGTTCGGCGAGGACGAGGGCGACGAGTCCGACCTGGTCGTCCGGCCGCCGGTCGTCACGGTCATGGGCCACGTCGACCACGGAAAGACCAAGCTGCTCGACGCGCTCCGCCACGCCAACGTCGTGGAGAAGGAGGCCGGTGGCATCACCCAGCACATCGGCGCCTACCAGGTGATGACCGACGTCGACGGCGACGAGCGGCGGATCACCCTCATCGACACCCCCGGTCACGAGGCGTTCACCGCCATGCGTGCCCGTGGTGCGCAGGCCACCGACATCGCGATCCTCGTGGTGGCGGCCGACGACGGCGTGATGCCGCAGACGGTCGAGGCGCTCAACCACGCCAAGGCCGCCGGCGTGCCGATCGTGGTCGCGGTCAACAAGATCGACAAGCCCGAGGCCGACCCGACCAAGGTGCGCGGCCAGCTCACCGAGTACGGCCTGATCCCCGAGGAGTACGGCGGCGACGCCATGTTTGTCGACGTCTCGGCCAAGTCGCAGCTCAACCTCGACAAGCTGCTCGAGGCGGTCGTGCTGACCGCCGACGCGTCCCTGGACCTGCGGGCCAACCCCGGCCAGGACGCCCAGGGTCTCGTGGTCGAGGCGCACCTGGACCGCGGTCGCGGTCCGGTCGCCACGGTCCTGGTCCAGCGCGGCACGCTCCGGGTCGGCGACTCGATCGTCGCCGGTCCGGCCCACGGTCGGGTGCGGGCGATGCTCGACGAGCACGGCAACGAGCTCACCGAGGCCACCCCGGCGCGTCCGGCGATGGTCCTCGGTCTGAGCGCGGTGCCCGGCGCGGGCCAGAACTTCCTGGTCGTCGACGACGACCGGATGGCCCGCCAGATCGCCGAGAAGCGCGAGGCGCGCGAGCGGGCGGCCATGCAGGCCAAGCGTCGCGTGCGCCGCACGCTCGAGGACTTCATGGCCTCCATGGAGAAGGGCGAGAGCCAGGAGCTCAACCTGATCCTCAAGGGCGACGTGTCCGGCTCGGTGGAGGCGCTCGAGGACTCGCTGTCGCAGATCGACGTCGGCGACGAGGTCACCCTGCGCGTCATCGACCGCGGCGTCGGTGCGATCACCGAGACCAACGTCGACCTGGCCGCGGCCTCCGACGCGATCATCATCGGCTTCAACGTCCGGCCCCAGGGCAAGGCGACCGAGATGGCCGACAAGGAGGGTGTCGAGATCCGCTACTACTCGGTCATCTACCAGGCGATCGAGGAGATCGAGGCGGCCCTCAAGGGCATGCTCAAGCCCGAGTTCGAGGAGTCCACGCTGGGCCAGGCGGAGATCCGCGCGATCTTCCGCTCGTCCAAGATCGGCAACATCGCCGGTTGCATGGTCACCTCGGGCCTCATCCGACGCAACGCCAAGGTGCGCGTGATCCGCGACGGCAAGGTGATGGCCGACAACCTCGACCTGGCCTCGCTGAAGCGCGAGAAGGACGACGCCTCCGAGGTCCGCGAGGGCTTCGAGTGCGGTCTGGTGCTGCGCAACTTCCAGGACATCAAGGAGGGCGACATCGTCGAGGCCTTCGAGATGCGGGAGATCCCCCGGGGCTGAACCCCGCCTGATCGATCCACCACCGCTCCCCGGCGCCGTTGGCGCCGGGGAGCGGTGTCCATGCCTGTGTGACAGCCTGTGTGAGAGTAGGAACCATGAGCAACCCCCGGGTGCGCAAGATCGCCGACCGGATCCAGGTGATCGTCGCCGAGATGCTCGAGCGACGGATCAAGGACCCCCGGCTGGGCTTCGTCACCGTCACCGACGTCCGCGTCTCCGGTGACTCCCAGCAGGCGACGGTCTTCTACACGGTCCTCGACACCAGCGGCGACGACGAGGCCGCGCTCGCCGCGACCGCCGCGGCGCTCGAGTCGGCCAAGGGCGTGCTGCGCTCCGAGGTCGCCAAGCAGCTCGCGATGCGGCACGCGCCGTCGCTCACCTTCGTGGCCGACGCGCTGCCCGAGAGCGCTCGCCACCTCGACGAGGTCCTGGCCCGGGCCCGTGAGCTCGACGAACAGGTCGCGGCCCGTCGGGTCGAGGCCTACGCCGGCGAGCCCGACCCCTACAAGAAGCCACGCGACGCCGAGCGCGAGGACGAGCCGGACGAGAGCACCACCGACAGCGGTGAGTGAGGCCTCCGGGCTGGTCGTCGTCGACAAGCCGGCCGGCATCACCTCCCACGACGTGGTCTCCCGGGTGCGGCGGCTGGCCGGCACCCGCAAGGTCGGCCACGCCGGCACCCTCGACCCGATGGCCACCGGGGTGCTGGTGCTGGGCGTCGAGCGGGCCACCCGTCTCCTCGGCCACCTCACCCTCACCGAGAAGGCCTACGAGGCCACCGTCCGGCTCGGTGCGTCGACCACCACCGACGACGCCGAGGGAGAGGTGCAGGCCACCTCCTCGACCGCCGATCTCGACGAGGAGCAAGTGCGTGAGGTGCTGGCCGGCTTCGTGGGCGACATCGAGCAGGTCCCGACGGCCGTGTCGGCGATCAAGGTCGACGGCAAGCGGGCCTACCAACGGGTGCGCGACGGCGAGCAGGTGGAGCTGAGGCCCCGGCCGGTCACCGTGCACGAGCTGACCGTCGGAGAGGTCCGTCGGGTCGTCGAGCACGGCCACCACTACCTCGACGTCGACATCTCGCTGCGCTGCTCCAGCGGCACCTACGTGCGGGCGATCGCCCGCGACGCCGGAGCGGCCCTGAGCGTCGGCGGCCACCTCACGGCGCTGCGCCGTACCGCCGTCGGTCCCTACCGGCTCGACGTGGCCCACACGCTCGACGAGCTCGCCGACGCGTTCGCCGACGGCAGCGCGGTGCTGCCGCTGGCCGACGCCGCGCGCGCCGGCTTCCGCACGCTCGACCTGGAGCCCACCCAGGCCGCCGACGTCCGGTTCGGCCGGGCCCTCGGGGTGCCCCTCGACGGGCTCACGGCCCTGTTCGCCCCGACCGGGGAGTTCCTCGCTCTCTACGAGCCGCGTGGTGGCCAGGCGCGGGCCGTCGCCGTGTTCGTGTGAGGTTGCTCAGTAGGGTGTGCGGCGTGCAGATCTGGCGTTCGCTCGACGACGTACCCGCCGACCTCGGCCGCACCGCGGTGGTCGTCGGCAACTTCGACGGCGTCCACCTCGGCCACCGCCAGGTGCTGGCGCGGGCCCGCCGGGTCGCCGACCAGCGCGGCCTCCTGCTGGTCGCGGTGACGTTCGACCCGCACCCGATGGCGGTGCTGCGGCCCGAGCACGCCCCGACCACGCTCACCGGGCTCGAGCTGCGCGCCGAGCTGCTCGGCGAGGCCGGTGCCGACGCGGTGCTCGCGCTGCCCTTCGACCGGGACGTCGCCGGGTGGACGCCGCGGGAGTTCGTCGAGCGGGTGCTGGTCGATCCGCTCCGCGCGGCGGCCGTCGTCGTCGGCGCCAACTTCCGGTTCGGGCATCGCGCGGCCGGTGACGTCGCAACGCTGCGCGAGGAGGGGGCGCGCGACGACTTCACCGTCGACGGCATCGCCCTCGACGGCGGTCCCCAGGTGTGGTCCTCCACCTACGTCCGCACCTGCCTGGCCGCCGGTGACGTGGCCGGCGCCGCCGAGGCGCTCGGCCGCCCCTACTCCGTGCGGGGCGTCGTGGTCCGCGGCGACCAGCGGGGTCGCGAGCTCGGCTACCCGACCGCGAACGTGCCCACCGGGGGGCTGACCGCCGTCCCGCCCGACGGTGTGTACGCCGGGTGGCTGCGGCGGCTGGACACCGGCGAGAGGTTCCCGGCGGCGATCAGCGTCGGCACCAACCCCACCTTCGACGGCGTCCGCGAGCGACGCGTCGAGAGCTACGTGCTCGACCGGGACGACCTGGACCTCTACGGGGTGGAGGTGGAGGTCTCGTTCGTCGACCGGCTGCGCGGCATGGTGGCGTTCGAGTCCGTGCCGAAGCTGGTCGAGCAGATGGACGACGACGTCCGCCGGGCCCGCGACCTGCTCGAGACGCCCACGTGAGCCTGACCCCCGACGACCGGGGTGTCGCGTCGGTCGTCGCCGCGACCGACGCGTGGTTCCTGCGCCACGGACTCTCCTACTTCGTGCCCGAGCAGAGGCGGGGGGCCCGCGAGGGGCTGCGTCCGCGCCGGGCCGTGCCGCTGCTCCTGGTGGTCGTGCTCGTGGCGGCTGCGGCCGGTGGGGCGCTGGCCTGGTCGGGCGACCAGGCGACGGTGGCGCCGGCGACGGTGGTGACCCTCGCCGTGCTCGCCGGCCTCTGGTACGCCCTCACCACGCTCAACGCGCGTCCGATCGTGCACTGGGCGCTGGCCCGCACCTTCGGCAGCCTGCGCACCCTGCTGCCGATGATGACCCGGGCGCTGCCGCTGCTGCTGCTGTTCGTCACGTTCCTGTTCATCAACGGGGAGGCCTGGCAGATGGCCGCCGACCTGAGCCCCGGCACGTTGTGGCTGGTCGCGCTGCTCTTCGGGCTGATGGCCGGCGCGTTCCTGCTCGTCCGGCTCCCCGAGGAGGTCGACCGCACCGACGACGCGGTCGACGACGACTTCCTGCTGCGGGCCTGCGCCGGCACCCCGCTGGAGCAGGTGTGTCGCGACCTGGTCGACGACCCCGGCGCCGACCCGGCCTCCTACGCGGAGGTGCGGGGCTTCGAGCGCTGGAACCTGGTGCTGGTGCTGGTGATCGTCCAGGCCGTCCAGGTGCTGCTGCTGGTGCTCTCCGTGCTGGTGTTCTTCCTGGTCTTCGGCGGGCTGGTGATGGACACCGAGCTGCAGTCGGGCTGGACCGGCATCCCCGAGGACGACATCCGCTCGCTCCCCTACCTCTCCCAGGTGTCGGTGCCGCTGTTCCAGGTCTCGCTGTTCCTCGCGGCGTTCTCGGCGCTCTACCTCACCGTGTCGACGGTCACCGACGAGACCTACCGAGCGCAGTTCTTCGGCAGCGTGGTGCGCGAGCTCGAGCGTGCCGTCGGCGTGCGCGCGGTCTACCTGTGCCTGCGCGACCGGCAGTCGCCGGAACCCTCCGGGCCCTCCGCTACACCCTGAGCCAGGCCAGCACGGCCCGCACCCGCCGGTGGTCGTCGGAGTCCAGCGGCAGGTCCAGCTTCGTGAAGATGCTGTTGATGTGCTTGGCCACGGCCTTCTCGGTCACCACCAGGTGGTGCGCGATCGCCGCGTTGGAGCGGCCCTCGGCCATCAGCGCCAGCACCTCACGCTCCCGGGGCGAGAGCCGGTCGAGCGGCTCCTCGCGGTGGTGCGCCATGATCGCGGCGACCACCTCCGGGTCGAGCACGGTGCCGCCGGCGAGCACCCGGCGTACCGCCTCGAGGAAGTCGCGGACGTCGGCGACCCGGTCCTTGAGCAGGTAGCCCACCGCCCCGGCACCGCTGGCCAGCAGCTCGCGGGCGTAGAGCCGCTCGACGTACTGGGAGAGCACCAGCACCGGGAACGCCGGGCGCTCCCGGCGGGCGGCCACGGCCGCGACCAGGCCCTCGTCGGTGTACGACGGGGGAAGCCGGACGTCGAGCACGGCACCGTCGAGGGTGGGGTCGGCGAGCGCGGCGGCGAGGTCGTCGGCGTGGTCGACGGCCCGCGCGACCTCGAAGCCGCCACCTTCCAGCAGTTGGGTCAGGCCGGCCCGGAGGAGTGCGTTGTCTTCGGCGAGGGCAAGGCGCACGGGACCTCCAACGACACGACGGTCGGCCCGCCGCCGGGGCTCGACACCTCCATCCTGCCGTCGAAGGCGCCCAACCGGCGCGCGACTCCCCGCAGACCGGTGCCGCGGTCGGGGTCGGCGCCGCCGATGCCGTCGTCGGTGACCGTCGCCCGCAGCAGCCCGTCGCGGTGCTCCAGGTGCACCCCAGCCCGGGTGGGGCGGGCGTGCTTGGTGGCGTTGGCCAGGCACTCGGCCACCGCGAAGTAGAGCGCCGACTCGACCGGTGCGGGGGCCCGGCCCGGCACGCCGCCGGTGACGTCGACCGGGATCGTGAGGTCCAGCGCGAGCGCCCGCACCGCGCCGTCGAGGCCCCGATCGGCCAGGACCGGTGGGTGGATGCCCCGCACCAGCGACCTGAGGTCGCCGAGCGCGGCGGTGGTGGCCTGGCGTGCCTCGCCGACCCTGCGGCGGGCGGCCTCGGGGTCGTCGTCGAACATCTCCTCGGCCATGCCGAGGCTCATCGACAGGGCCACCAGCCGGGCCTGGGGTCCGTCGTGCAGGTCGCGCTCGAGGCGGCGCAGCTCCGCTGCCGAGTGGTCCACGACGTCGGCGCGGCTCTGTGCGAGCACCTGCACCCGGCGCTCGAGGAGCTCGGTGCTGCCGTAGGTGAGCAGGCCGCGGTCCACCAGCGCGCGGATGCGCAGCAGCGGGCCTGTCCCGAACCACCAGAGGAACCCGGTGACCACGGCGAGCAGCAGCACCACGACCACCAGCGAGAGCACCCAGCCGTAGCTGATCGCCCACAGCAGCCACAGCAGGTCGCGCCAGGTCATCGGGTCGGCGGCCCGGGTGCGCAGCCGGGGGAGCACCCCGTGCGGGGGCAGCGGGCGGTACGGCGTGGGGACCGGCGAGCCGAGCACCCGGGCGGCGACCCGACGCTGACGCTGCGCGATCGCGCGCAGCGCGGCCAGCCCCGCGATCACCAGCGGGATGCCGATCCAGACCACGACGAGCAGCGCGCCGACCAGCACGAGCACCAGCGTGACCAGCAGGGGGACCAGCAGCAGCAGCTGTTCGGCGGCGTAGCCGGTGAGCCGGAGCGGGCCGGGTCGGGAGGGCTCTCCTCCGGAGTCGTGCTCGCTGCCGGCCATGCTGCTCACCGCTCCATCCTCGCGCACCAGGGCGGCCGGCGCGGTGGTGCCAGCACCACCTCGTGCCGGGGGGTGCACGCCCCTGACGGCGGGCCCCGACGGCGGTTGGCTGGATCGTGCAGCCGGGACGCGCCCGGCAGTTCGAGAGGAGCCGTCGATGTCCCGACCGCGATCGCTGTCCGCCGTTCCCTTGCGGGCGACCCGGTGGAGCGCCCAGCACCCGTGGCGGGCGATCCTGGGGTGGTTGGTGCTGGTGGTGGCCGCCGTCGCCGCGGGCTCGCTGGTCTCGACCCAGGAGGCGCAGGACGAGGACTGGCGGCACGGCGAGTCCGGCCGAGCCGAGGCGCTGGTCGCCGAGGCCGGCCTCGAGGAGCCGCCGTCGGAGAGCGTGCTGATCACCGCCCGCTCCGGCCCCCTGGACGTGGGCGAGGCCCGCAGGGCCGCCGCCGACCTCGCCGCGGCGATCGGCACGCTGGCCGGGGTGGACGCGGTGTCCGAACCGATGGTGGGCGGCGGCGGTGACGCACTGCTCGTCTCGGTCACGCTCGACCCGGACCTGGAGGACGCCGGCCCGATCGTCGCGGCGACCGAGGAGGTGGCCGCGGCCCATCCCGGACTGGTGGTCCGCCAGGCCGGAGAGCTCACCGTGGACGGTGCGATCGACGACCGGGTCGCCGACGACCTCCGGTCCGCGGAGCTGACCAGCGTGCCGGTCACGCTGCTGTTGATGCTGCTGGCCTTCGGGGCGCTGATCGCGGCGGGACTGCCGGTGCTGCTCGCGGCCACGAGCGTGGCCGCGACGATCGGGCTGATGGTGCCGATCTCGCACCTGGTGCCGAACGACCCCACCGTGACCAGCATGGTGGTCCTGGTGGGCATGGCCGTGGGCGTCGACTACTCGCTGTTCTACCTCAAGCGGGAGCGGCAGGAGCGGGCCGCGGGCCGCACCCACCTCGACGCCGTCGAGATCGCGGCCGCCACCTCCGGGCACGCCATCCTGGTCTCGGGCGGTGCGGTGATCTGCTCGATGGCCGGGCTGTTCGTGCTCGGGGACGCGACGTTCAACTCGCTCGCGGTCGGCTCGATCCTGGTCGTGGCGATCGCCGTGCTCGGGTCGATCACGGTGCTGCCCGCACTGCTGGCCAGGCTGGGCCGCTGGGTCGACCGGCCGCGGGTGCCGCTGCTGTGGCGGCTGACCTCCCGGGTCCGTCGTGGCAGCGTCAGCGGCCGCCTGCTGACACCGGTGGTGCGGCACCCCGTGGCCGCCCTGGCCGTGTCCGTGCTGGCCGTGGGGGCCATGGCCTGGCCGGTGCTCGGCATGAAGACGCACAGCTCGAGCCTCGAGACGCTGCCCGGCTCGATCGGCGAGGTCCAGACCCTGCGCGCGATCACCACGGCGTTCCCCTCCGAGGGGACCGTGGCCGAGGTCGTCGTCCACGCGCCTCGCGAGCAGCGTGCCGAGGTCGAGCAGGCGCTGCTCGGGCTCGAGGAGCGGGCGGCGGCCTCGCCGCTGCTGGACGGAGCCGAGGTGCCGGTGCGGGTCTCGGAGGACGGACAGACCTCGCTGCTGCTGCTCTCGATGCCGTACGACGAGTCCGACCCGCGCGTGGAACAGGCATTGGAGCTGCTGCGCACCGACCTCGCCCCCGCCGCGGTGGCCGGGGTGGCCGGTGCCGAGGTGGCCGTCGGCGGCGACGCTGCGTCCTCGGTCGACTTCGCCGGCCTGCTGCGCGAGCGGCTGCCGGTGGTGGTGGGCCTGGTGCTGTTGTTGACCCTGCTGGTGATGGGCACGACGTTCCGCAGCGTGCCGATCGCCCTGGTCTCGGCGGCGCTGAACCTGGCCTCGGTCGGCGTGGCGTTCGGGCTGATGACGCTGGTGTTCCAGCACGGCCACCTGGAGGGGCTGCTCGACTTCACCAGCCCGGGCTTCGTGATCAGCTGGCTGCCGGTGTTCGTGCTGGTGGTGCTGGTCGGGCTGTCGATGGACTACCACGTGTTCGTGCTGAGCCGGGTCCGTGAGCTCGTCGACGCCGGGGTGCCGTCGCGGCTCGCGGTGCGCCGCGGCATCGCCGACACCGCCGGGGTCGTGACCAGCGCCGCCGCGGTCATGGTGTCGGTGTTCGCGATCTTCGCGACCCTGTCGATGCTCGAGATGAAGATGATGGGGGTGGCGCTGAGCGTCGCGATCCTGCTCGACGCGACCCTGGTGCGCCTGGTGATGCTGCCGGCGGTGCTGGTGCTGCTCGGCGACCGGGCCTGGTGGCCCGCCCGGCCGGCCCCAGCGGCCGTGGATCGGACGACCTCAGGCGTCGAGGTCCTTCTCGACCAGCGCGGCGATCGCGTCGACGTCTGACTGGCTGTCGCCCGACACCTCGACGGTCGCCCCGAACCCGGCCCCCAGGGTCATGATCAGCAGCGCCGAGCTGGCGTCGACCGGCTCGTCACCGGGCAGGCCGATCAGCACCTCGGAGTCGAGCTCGCCGGCCGCCTCGGAGATGATCGAGGCAGGACGGGCGTGCAGGCCGACGGTGGAGCCGACGACGACGGTCTTGGTGGGCATGGGCTCTCCTTGGTGAGGGCGGCTGATGGTGCCTGGGGCGGTGCGACGGGTCGGGCAGGGGCACTCAGACCCCGGTCAGGGACAGGTCGTGGACGGTCACGAGGTCGGGTCGGACCTGGTTGGGCCGGGGGATGGTGGTGCCGGGCAGGCTGGCGGCGGCGCTGCCGTAGGCGACCGCGAGCGCCAGGCGCTCCGGCGCGGGGAGGCCGCGGATCTCGCCCAGCAGGTAGCCGAACAGGCTCGAGTCGCCGGCGCCGACGGTGCTCACGACCTCGACGGGCGGCGGCTCGGCGTGCCAGGCGCCCTGGGCGGTGACCAGCACCGCGCCCCGGGCCCCGAGGGTCGCCAGCACCACCGCCACGCCCCGATCGACCAGCGTGCCGGCCGCGGCCGCGGCCGCGGCCGGGTCGGCCTCCAGCCGGGCGGCCTCGGTGCCGGTGAACGAGGCGAGCTCCTCGGCGTTCGGCTTCATCAGGTGGGGGGCGCTCCGGGGCAGCCGCGAGACCAGGACGCGCAGCGGCTCGTCGCTGGTGTCGACGGCCACCGAGGCCCCGGTGTCGCGCAGGGCCTCGACCAGGTCGGCGTACCAGCCGTCGGGCGTGCCCGGGGGCAGCGACCCGGCCAGCACCACCCAGTCGGCCGCGCCCGCGCGGTGGTGCAGTGAGGTCGCGAGGTCGTCGAGGACCTCCTGGGTCGCCACCGGGCCCGGGCTGTTCAGCTTCGTGGTGGTGCCGTCGGGCTCGGAGATCGTGATGTTGACGCGGAGCCCTCCGGCGGCGGGCGGCACCGGCCGGCAGTCGATGCCGGCGGTGAGCAGCTCGACGACGAACGGGTCGTCGCGATCGGCCGGCACCACGGCGATGGTGGGGATGCCGGCGGCGACCGAGGCTCGCGAGATGTTCACGCCCTTGCCCCCGGCCTGGGAGACCACCGACTCAGCGCGCTGCACAGCGCCGCGCTGGAGCGGCTCACCGAGCGTGACGGTGCGGTCGTGGCTCGGGTTGGGGGTGAGGGTGAGGATCACGCGATCACGACCTCGACCCCGGCCTGGGCCAGCTCTGCCTGCTCCTCGGCGTCGACGCCGGAGTCGGTGACGAGCACGTCGATGTCGTCGATGCCGGCGAACCGGACCGTGGACTCCTGGCCGATCTTGCTCGCGTCGGCGAGCACCACGACCTGGCGGGCTCCCGCCACGAGGGCCCGCTTGGTCGCGGCCTCGTCCCGGTCGGGGGTGGAGAGGCCGTGCGCGACGGTGAGCCCGTTGGTGCCGAGGAACGCCACGTCGGCGCGCAGGTCGGCCAGCGCCGCGACGGTGTCGGTGCCGACGGCCGCGTGGGTGGTGCGGCGCACCCGGCCCGGGAGCAGGTGCAGCTCGACCTGCGGGTAGGTCGCCAGCCGGGCCGCGACGGGCACGGCGTGGGTGAAGACCACGAGCCGGTGGTCGCGGGGGAGCAGCATCGCCAGCCGGGCGGTGGTGGTGCCGGCGTCGATCAGCACCGTGGCCCCGGCCGGGGGGAGCAGGTCGAGGGCGGCCTTGGCGATCCGCTCCTTCTCGGCGGTGTTGGCGGCGTCCCGCTCGCCCAGCCCGGACTCGATGACGGCCAGGCTGTTCGCGGGCACCGCGCCGCCGTGGACGCGCCGGACCAGACCCATCCGCTCCAGGGCGGAGAGGTCACGGCGCACGGTCTCGGTCGTCACGTCGTACTGCTCGGCGAGCACCGCGACCGAGAGCCGGCCCCGCGCAGCCACGAGCTGGGCCATCGCCTGCTGGCGCTCCTCGGCGTACATCCACGTCCTCCCGGTGATCTGTGTATCTGTTGTTTTAGTCCCGTTTGTGTTGACTGTCAAGGAACTTCGGCGTTAACTCGTGATCATGGTCACCGATACCACCCCCACCGGCTCCCCTGGCCCCCGTGGATCCACCGGGCGCGGGGGCGCCACCCTGAGCGGCACCCCGGTCGTCCCGGGCCTGGCCTACGCCCCCGCGCTGGTGGTGCGCCAGGAGGTCGCGGCCGAGGCCGTGGCGCGGCTGGAGGCGCAGGGCTTCCCCGACGCGGACGCCGCGCTCGCGGCCTACGACCAAGCCTCCCAGGCGGTCGCCGAGGGCTTCGAGGCCCGGGCGGGGGCGGCGTCCGGCGCGGCGACCGAGGTGCTCACCGCCAGCGCCGGGCTGGCGCGCGACCGCGGACTGCGCGGCGCCGTGCGCAAGCACCTGCGGGCCGGCACCGGGATCACCGACGCCCTGCACTCGGCCGTCGAGCAGTTCGTCGGGGTCTTCGAGCAGATGGGCGGCCTGATGGCCGAGCGGGCCACCGACCTGCGCGACATCGAGCGGCGCACCCTGGCCCGGCTGGCGGGGGAGCCCGAGCCCGGCGTCCCCACTCCGGACCAGCCCTCCGTGCTGGTCGCCGAGGACCTCGCCCCCGCCGACACCGCCGGGCTGGACCCGAACCTGGTGGTGGCGCTGGTCACCGAGCGGGGCGGGCCCACGAGCCACACCGCGATCATCGCCCGGCAACTGGGCATCCCGTGCGTGGTCGGCGTCGCCGGCGCGCTCGCGACCGTGCCGGGCACGCCGCTGCTCGTCGACGGCGCCACCGGCCGCATCGACACCACGGCCGACCCGGACCGGGCTCGCGAGCAGGTCGCCGCCGACCTGGCCGCCCGCGCCGCGACCGCCGGCTGGACCGGCCCGGGCGCGACCGCCGACGGTGCGCGGGTGAAGGTCCTCGCGAACGTGGCCGACGGCGACTCCGCCCGGTCGGCGGCCGGAGCCCCCGTGGAGGGCGTCGGTCTCTTCCGCACCGAGCTGTGCTTCCTCAACCGGGCCGAGGAGCCCTCGGTGGAGGAGCAGGCCGAGATCTATGCCGAGGTCCTCTCCGCGTTCGGTGGCGAGCGCCACGTCGTCGTCCGCACCCTCGACGCGGGCTCGGACAAGCCGGTGGCGTTCGCGACCCACCCGGGCGAGGAGAACCCGGCGCTGGGCGTGCGCGGGCTCCGGCTGGCCTTCGACAACCCCGGCCTGCTCGACCGGCAGCTGGACGCGATCGCGCTGGCCGCCGAGCGCACCGGCACGCCCACGTGGGTGATGGCGCCGATGGTCGCGACCGTCGGCGAGGCCGCCGACTTCGCCGAGCGGGTCCACGGCCGTGGGCTCACCGCGGGCGTGATGGTCGAGATCCCGAGTGCGGCCCTGCTGGCGCACCGGATGTTGGAGGTCGTGGACTTCCTCTCGCTCGGCACCAACGACCTCACCCAGTACGCCATGGCCGCCGACCGGATGGCCAGCGACCTGGCCCACCTCACCGACCCCTGGCAGCCGGCCGTGCTGCAGCTGATCGCGATCACCGCCCACGCCGGCCGCGACGCCGGCAAGCCGGTCGGCGTCTGCGGCGAGGCCGCGGCGGACCCGGCCCTGGCGGCCGCGCTGGTCGGCATGGGGGTGACCTCGCTGTCGATGGCGGCCGCCGCGGTCCGTCCGGTCGGGGCGTTCTTGGGGTCGGTGTCGTCGGGACAGTGCGAGGAGGCCGCGGAGGCGGCGCTCGCCGCGGCCGACCCCCGCTGTGCGCGCGAGGCGGTCCGGGAGGTTCTCGGCGGCGGCGCGGACCGGATTGGGTGATCCTCCGGCGCCGCGATAGCCTTGGGCGGTTGTCCGCGTCCACCTCGGTCCACGAGCGAGGGCTGCGGGCGACTGTCACACCACTGCCGTCCAACGGCCGCGGATCCAGAGTGCCCGGGTGAACAGGCCCCGGCGCGCCGCGCAGCGAGAGAGCCCGCGAGGGCCGGAAGGAGCCCGCATGTCGATCGGTACCGACGCGGAGACCAAGAAGAAGATCATCGCCGAGTACGCCACGACCGAGGGCGACACCGGCTCGCCCGAGGTGCAGATCGCGCTGCTCAGCCACCGCATCGCCCACCTGACCGAGCACCTCAAGCAGCACAAGCACGACCACCACAGCCGTCGTGGTCTGCTGCTGCTGGTGGGCCAGCGTCGCCGGCTGCTGAACTACCTGCAGAAGACCGAGATCAACCGCTACCGCTCCATCGTCGAGCGGCTCGGCCTGCGTCGCTGAGCGACCCAGCGCACGCCTGACGCTGGACGTCGCGCTCGCCGCGGCGTCCAGCGTTCGTCGCTCACCGGGACGGGACCGATAGGCTCGGACCGATCCAACTGAATGAAGACAACCAGGAGCGACCCGCACGTTCTGGCCCGGTCCTCGGTAGTGGCCCTCAGGGCGGCCGTCCACCTCAGGTGGGCGTCGACGTCGCTGCGGGCCTCGATCGAAGACCGGCCCCCCCACCGCGGTGGGGGAGTGCATCACCGGCGGGGGATCCTCGAGGGACCACCCGCCACCACGAGCGGGACGCCGCGGATCGCTCCGCGAACAGAACAGGGATGAACCCTTGACTGAACCCGTCATCTCCGCCGTCGAGACCGTGCTGGACAACGGCAACTTCGGAAAGCGGACCGTCAGGTTCGAGACCGGGCTGCTGGCCCGGCAGGCGGCCGGCTCCGTGACCGCCTACCTCGACGACGACACCATGCTGCTCTCGGCGACCACCGCCGGCAAGCACCCCAAGGACCACTTCGACTTCTTCCCCCTGACGATCGACGTCGAGGAGCGGATGTACGCCGCGGGCAAGATCCCCGGCTCGTTCTTCCGCAGCGAGGGTCGCCCCGGCGAGGACGCGATCCTCACCTGCCGCCTCATCGACCGGCCGCTGCGCCCGACCTTCAAGAAGGGCCTGCGCAACGAGGTCCAGGTCGTCATCACGGTGCTGGCGCTCGACCCCGACACCCCCTACGACGTGCTCGCGATCAACGCGGCCTCGATCTCCACCCAGCTCTCCGGCCTGCCGTTCTCCGGTCCCGTCGGCGGCGTGCGCGTGGCCCTGATCGAGGGCCAGTGGGTGGCCTTCCCGACCCACAGCCAGCTCGAGAACGCCGTCTTCGACATGGTGGTCGCCGGCCGGGTCACCGAGACCGGCGACGTCGCGATCATGATGGTCGAGGCGGAGGCCACCGAGGTCGTCATCCCGCTGGTCGAGGGGGGCGCGCAGGCGCCGACCGAGGAGATCGTGGCCGAGGGCCTCGACGCCGCGAAGCCGTTCATCAAGCAGCTGTGCGAGGCGCAGGCCGAGCTCGCCAAGGAGGCCGCGAAGCCGGTCCAGGAGTTCCCGGTCTTCCTCGACTACGACGACGACGTCTACGCCGCCGTCGAGGCCGCGGCCAAGGACGAGACCGCCGCGGCGCTGGTCATCGCCGGCAAGCAGGAGCGCGAGGAGAAGCTGGACGCGGTCAAGTCCTCCCTGCTCGAGAAGATCGGCGGTGACTTCGAGGGGCGCGAGAAGGAGATCGGCGCGGCCTTCCGCTCGCTGACCAAGTCGCTGATGCGCGAGCGCGTGCTGCGCGACAAGGTGCGCATGGACGGCCGCGGCCTGGCCGACATCCGTCCGCTGCACGCCGAGGTCGGCCTGATCCCGCGGGTCCACGGCTCGTCGCTGTTCGAGCGCGGCGAGACCCAGATCCTCGGCGTCACCACCCTCGACATGCTCAAGATGGAGCAGCAGCTCGACACGCTCTCCCCGGAGAAGCACCGCCGCTACATGCACAAGTACGTCTTCCCGCCCTTCTCCACCGGTGAGACCGGCCGGGTCGGCTCCCCCAAGCGGCGCGAGGTCGGCCACGGCGCCCTGGCCCGCCGGGCGCTGCTGCCGGTGCTCCCCACCCGCGAGGAGTTCCCCTACGCGATCCGTCAGCTCTCCGAGGCGATGGGCTCCAACGGCTCGACCTCGATGGGCTCGGTCTGCGCCTCGACGCTGTCGCTGCTGCAGGCCGGTGTCCCGCTGAAGGCGTCGGTCGCCGGCATCGCGATGGGCCTGATCTCGGGTGAGGTCGACGGCAAGACCGAGTACGTCGCGCTGACCGACATCCTCGGCGCCGAGGACGCCATGGGCGACATGGACTTCAAGGTCGCCGGCACCCGCGACTTCGTGACCGCGCTGCAGCTCGACACCAAGCTCGACGGCATCCCCGCCGAGGTGCTCGGCGCGGCCCTCAAGCAGGCCCGCGACGCCCGGCACGCCATCCTCGACGTGATGGCCGAGGCCATCGACGAGCCCGAGGAGATGTCGCTGCACGCGCCGCGGATCATCACGATCAAGATCCCGGTCGACAAGATCGGCGAGGTCATCGGCCCCAAGGGCAAGGTGATCAACCAGATCCAGGACGACACCGGCGCGTCGCTGTCCATCGAGGACGACGGCACGATCTACATCGGCGCCACCAGCGGCGAGGCGGCCGAGGCGGCCCGGGCGGCGGTCAACCAGATCGCCAACCCGACCATGCCCGAGGTCGGCGAGCGATACCTCGGCACCGTCGTGAAGACGACCAACTTCGGTGCGTTCGTCTCCTTGATGCCCGGCAAGGACGGCCTGCTGCACATCAGCAAGCTGCGCTCCCTGGCCGGCGGCAAGCGGGTCGACGCTGTCGAGGACGTCGTCTCGGTGGGCCAGAAGATCCAGGTCCAGATCGCCGAGATCGACGACCGGGGCAAGCTCTCGCTCGTCCCGTTCGTCGAGGACGAGGGCTCGGCCGAGGCCACCGAGGCCACCGAGGAGGACTGACCCACCCGTGGTCTCCCGACGCACCACCACGACCGGCCGGCAGGCTCCTGCCGGCCGGTCGCGGCTCTCCGCCGCGACTGCGGCCCAGGAGCCCGGCTCCACCCACACCCTGCAGACCGTCCACGACGGCGAGGGGCGGGTGACCTCGTGCGTGCGGCGTACGCTGCTGCCCGGCGGCCTGCGGGTCGTCACCGAGGAGATGGCCGGAGCCCGCTCGGCCAGCGTGGGGGTCTGGGTGGGGGTCGGCTCGCGCGACGAGACGGCCACGCTGCACGGCTGCTCGCACTTCCTGGAGCACCTGCTGTTCAAGGGCACCCGCGAGCGCTCCGCCCTCGACATCTCGGTGGCACTCGACGCTGTGGGCGGGGAGTTCAACGCCTTCACCGCGAAGGAGTACACCTGCTTCCACGCCCGGGTGCTCGACCAGGACCTCCCGCTGGCCGTCGACGTCCTCGGCGACATGATCACCAGCTCCACGCTGCTCGAGGTCGACGTGGAGGCCGAGCGTGACGTCATCCTCGACGAGATCGCCATGCACGACGACGACCCCGACGACGTGGTGCACAACCTCTTCGCCGCCCAGGCGTGGGGCGAGGAGTCTCCCCTGGGCCGCCCGATCGCGGGCACCGAGGCGAGCATCGAGGCGCTGACCCGGGCCCAGATCCGCCGCTTCTACCGGCGGCACTACCGCCCCGCCAACATGGTCGTCGCCGCGGCCGGCCACCTCGACCACGACACGGTGGTCGAGCAGGTGCGGACGGCCTTCGGGCGCAACGGCTTCCTCGAGGGCGACGAGCCCCCGGTGCCGCCGCGCGGCGGTGTCCGCGCCCGCACCGTGACGCCCGGTGCGGTGTTCGCCGAGCGCCCCTTCGAGCAGGTCAACGTCGTCCTCGGGATGCGCGGCGTGACCCGCAACGACGACCGCAGGTTCGCGCTCGGCGTGCTGAACACCGCCCTCGGCGGCGGCACCTCCAGCCGGCTCTTCCAGGAGGTCAGGGAGCGCCGCGGTCTGGCCTACTCCGTCTTCTCCTTCGCCAGCCACCACGCCGACTCAGGGTTGGTCGGGGTGTCGGTCGGCTGCCTGCCGAACAAGCTCGACGACGTGCTCGCCACGGTCCGCGCCGAGCTGGCCCGGGTGGCCACGGAGGGCATCACCGGAGACGAGCTGGTGCGCGGCCAGGGGATGCTCCGCGGCGGCCTGGTGCTCGGCCTCGAGGACTCCGGGTCCCGGATGTCGCGGCTCGGCAAGGCCGAGCTGGTCTACGACCAGCTGCTCGGCATCGACGAGGTGATCGCCCGCATCGAGGCGGTCACGCTCGACGACATCCGCAGCATCGCCCGGGACGTGTTCGGTCAGCCGGAGGTGCTGGCGGTCGTCGGCCCGGGGGCCGCCCACGCCTGACCGCGATCCCGCGCGGGCAAGGGGTCACAGGAGCAGGCGGACCAGGCCGGCGCACGCGGCAGCCCAGAGCACGCTGGTGAAGGTGCCGATGATGAAGCGCTCGGCCGCTCCGGTGTTCTCGCCACTGCGCAGCTCGGGGTAGCGGCCCAGGCCCTTGAGGCCGAGCACGACGGCGACGCCCTCGGGCCAGCCGGCCACCAGCGTCACGAACACCCCGGCGCGCTCCAGCGCACCGATCCACGCGCCACCGCGGAGCACGGTCTCGGACCGGCGGAGGTCGGGAGCGCCACGGTCCTGCCGGTCGACCAGGCCGAACACCGTCGTGGTCACCGGTCCGCCGCCGAGGACGGCGAGCAGCGCGGCCGCGGTGACCAGTGCGGTGCGGGCGGTCGACCCGGACAGCACGACGTCCTCCGGGGCCGCGGCCACCAGGGCCGCGGCACCCAGCAGGCACGCCGCGGCCGGCGTCCAGACCGCGGCGCCGGCGCGGGTCCAGGCGGCGCCCGCCGCGATCGTGGCGGCCGTGGCCAGCACGAGCACCAGGGCCCCGAGGTCCTCGGGGCTCATCGGTCCGCCTCGTCGAGCAGCTGGCCGGCCAGGTAGCCGACCAGCTCGCGGGCTCGACGTCCTTCGACGATGCCGGCGGCCTGGGCGCGCTGGCTGACCGCGGACTGGCTGATCCCGAGGCGCCGGCCGGCCTCCTCGTAGGTCAGCCCCTCGTCGACCAGGTCGGCGACCTCCCAGCCGTTCTTCGTGCGGCGGGCCAGCACGGCCGCCCAGAGCCAGATCGCGCTCTCGAGGGGTCGCACGCCCGGCCGGTCACCGGCGAGCCGGAGGTGCCAGGGGCTGTTCTTGGCCGCGGTGACCGCTTCGCGGGCGGCCACGAACGCCGGCCCGCGGCCGGCCCGGGTGCTGTCGGGCAGTGGCCGCTCGACCTCGCCGAAGCCCAGCCCGACATGCCACCCCCCGTCGCGCAGCAACGGCTCGAGGACCAGGGGGAGCGACGCGGGATCGGTGAGGACGGCCTGGAACTCGTCGCCGACCGTGCGCTGCAGCGGGCGGTCGAGCGGCACTCCCGCCATCCGGTCGATCATCTGCGGCACCCGGTCCGGCTCAGTGCGGCTCCGGCGCTGGTCGACGGTGAGCACGGCCACGGTCATCCGGTCCACCTCCAGTGAAGCACGGTATCAGGTTCTGATCTAATGATGTTCAATCATTAGGTTATAGCCTAACGACGGCCGATCAGCCCGATCACCGCAGGCGACTTCGACTCGACCACCGAGACCCGGAATCCCGCGGAGGCCAGCGCCCCGCTGGCCTTCTCGACCATCGTGGCCACCTGGTCGGGGAACTTGACCTCGTAGAAGAGGAAGATGGCTCCGCCGGGCTGGAGCTTCTCGTGCAGCAACGCGACCTCGTCGGCGCAGTCGCGCACCCAGAACAGGTTCACGTTGAACGCGAACACCTTGTTCAGGCGCTTCACGGGGACCCGCAGCGTGGCCAGGTCGATCTGGCGGACGGTCAGCCGCCCCGCCTCGACGTAGCGGGCGCAGCGTCGCCGGGTGCGGTCCACCCCCGACTCGGAACGGTCGATCGCGAACAGCTTTCCGGTCTCGAGCCGGCTGCAGATCAGCTCCGCACCCGCGCCGGGACCGCAGCCGATCTCCAGGATCTGGTCGGCGGGCTGGACGTCCATCAAGTCGACCGCCCACCGGATCCGCGGCGGAATCGTCTGCAGCACCATGGGGCCAAGCCTGCCAGACCCGGGTCGGCGTGGTGGTGACCGGCGGCGTCAGGAGCCTCCTCGGCGAGCCGCCGGCCATCCCGACTAAGGTCGGCGGTGTGACTGAGGCGATCAGGGTCGGAGTGCTGGGCGCGCGAGGGAAGGTGGGCTCGGAGGTCTGCCGAGCTGTCCGCGCGGCGACCGGCGTCGAGCTGGTCGCCGAGGTCGACGCCGGTGACGACGTCTCGCAGCTGGTCGAGCAACGCGCCCAGGTCGTCGTCGACTTCACCCACCCCGACGTGGTGATGGACAACCTCGCCTACTGCGTGCGGCACGGCATCCACGCCGTGGTCGGGACGACCGGCTTCGACGAGGCCCGGCTCCACACGCTGCGTGGGTGGCTCGACGAGTCCCCGGGCACCGGCGTCCTGATCGCCCCGAACTTCTCGATCGGAGCGATCCTGATGATGCGCTTCGCCGCCCAGGCCGCCCCGCTCTTCGAGTCGGTGGAGGTCGTCGAGCTGCACCACCCCGACAAGGCCGACGCGCCCTCCGGCACCGCCCGGCGTACCGCCGAGCTGATCGCCGCCGCCCGTCGCGAGGCCGGCTGTGGGCCGATCCCCGACGCCACCAGCACCGCGCTGGAGGGAGCGCGCGGCGCCGACGTCGACGGGGTGCGGGTGCACGGGCTGCGCATCCGGGGACTGGTGGCTCACCAGGAGGTCGTGCTGGGCGGCCTGGGGGAGACGCTGACGATCCGCCACGACTCCCTGGACCGGGCCTCGTTCACCCCCGGCGTCCTGGCGGGGGTCCGAGCCGTCGCCGCGCACCCCGGGCTCACCGTGGGGCTCGAACACTTCCTCGACCTGGCCTGACCACAGCCCCGGCCGGTCGAAGTTCTGCAGGTATCTGCGCTGCACGAACCTGAGTCCCACCGGCTCTTCCCGCTGCGGGTGTGCTCCGCGATGCTCTGCCGCACGTTCGACTCGGGACGTCGTGACAGACAGGACAGCACATGCGCAGAACCCTCGCCCTCACCGCGGCCGCGGCGCTCGCCGCCGGCGCCCTCGGGGCGCAGTCCGCGGGAGCCGCCGGCAGCGAGCGACCGGCCGACCGGCGGCCGGAGGGCCGGACGGCCGTCCAGGCCCTCACCGACCACCCCGCCGCCGCCCACGCCAGCGCCGGAACCCGCTTCCGGCCCACCGCGACGCTGGCGGACCGGGACGGCACCACCCATACCCGCATCGACCGCCGCTACCGCGGGCTGGACGTGGTGGGCGGCGACCTGGTCGTGCACCGGGGCGCCGAGGGCCAGTGGCAGGGCGTCAGCCAGACCCTCGACACCGCGGTCCGCGTGGGCGTCACCCCCCGCATCGCCGCGGACCGGGCCGAGCGGCGGGCCCTCGCGCCGGCAGCGGAGACCCGCGACATCCGTCGGCAGCGGGCCGGCGGCGAGGCGGAGCTCGTGGTCGAGACGCTCAGCGGCCGGCCGCGGCTCGCCTGGGCGGTCGCCACCGCGGGACGCCGCACCGACGGCACACCGAGCCGGATGACCACCTTCGTCGACGCCCGCACCGGAGCGGTGCTGCGTCGCGAGGAGCACATCCGGACCGTCGACGGCACCGGGCACTCGCTCTACAGCGGCACGGTGCCCCTCCAGCTGACCCAGTCGGGGTCGACATACACGATGAAGGACCCCACGCGCGGCGGCACCTACACGACCGACCTCGCGAACGGCACGGACTCGTTCTTCTGCCAGCTCTTCGGGGCCGGCTGCAAGACCGGGGCGACCTACAGCGGCACCGACGCCGTGTTCGGCAACGGATCGACCAGCAGTCGCGAGTCCGCCGGCGTCGACGCCCAGTACGGCACCGACGTCACCTGGGACTACTTCAAGAACGTGCACGGTCGCAACGGGATCTTCGGCGACGGCAGAGGGTCCTATAGCCGCACGCACTACGGCAACGACTACGTCAACGCGTTCTGGGACGGCACCAAGATGACCTACGGCGACGGTGACGGCGTCGAGTACGGCCCGCTGGTGTCCCTGGACGTCGCCGGACACGAGATGACCCACGGGGTCACCGAGAACACCGCCGACCTCACCTACTCCGGCGAGAGCGGCGGCCTCAACGAGGCGACCTCCGACATCTTCGGCACCCTCGTGGAGTTCCACGCCGCCAACGTCAACGACCCCGGTGACTACCTGATCGGCGAGGAGTTCGACCTCGCCGACCACACCGGCTTCCGGCGGATGGACAACCCGATCGCCGACGGAAGCTCCCCCAACTGCTGGAGCAGCAACACCAAGAACCTCGACGTGCACTACTCCTCGGGGGTCGGCAACCACTTCTTCTACCTGCTGGCCGAGGGGTCGGGCACCAAGACGATCGGCGGGACCACGCACAGCTCGACCACCTGCAACGGATCGACGATCGCCGGGATCGGACGCGACGCGGCGGCGAAGATCTGGTTCCGTGCCCTGAACGTCTACATGACCTCCGGCACCAACTACGCCGGAGCCCGCACGGCGACGCTCAGCGCTGCCCGTGACCTGTACGGCGCCGGCAGCACCCAGGAGAGCGCGGTGGCTGCGGCCTGGAGTGCGGTCGGCGTCGGCTGACCCGGGGGCTCGCTCCGGGCCGCACCAGGGGACCCGACAGGGCGGTGACCGGATGGTCACCGCCCTGTTCGGGTGCTCGGCGGTCGAGCTTGTGCTCGGCGGTCGAGCTTGTCGAGACCCTCGCTCGCCCGGTGGTCGAGCTTGCCGAGCCCCCCCTCGTCTGGGTCGTCGTCGGCGGGCACCTCACCGGGTCTCGAGACGCGTCGCGCACTCCCTCGCTTCGCTCGGGTGTGCGCCGACGCTCCTCGACCTTCGCCGTTGACGCCGGCTTCGCCGGCTCAGCCGGCTACGGCTCGCTCAACCTCCCGGTCGGACGCCGTAGCCGACTCCGTCGGCTACGGCTCGACCGTGACCTTGATGGCGGCGCCGTTCTGGACGATCGAGAACGCGTCGAGCACGCGCTCGAGCGGGATGTGCTCGGTGATCAGGTCCTTGACCGGCACCTGGCCGGAGGCGATGTACTCCAGCGCCCGCTTGTTGTGCTCGGGCGCGGAGCCGTTGGCGCCGTGGATGTGCAGCTGGCGGTAGTGCACGACGTTGGAGTCGCAGGTGATCGTCGGGTTGGTCTTGGGCAGGCCGCCGAAGAACGAGATGCGCCCGTTGCGTGCGGCCATCGCGATCGCCTGCTCCTGGGTGACGTTCGCGGCGGTGGCGGTGATGATGACGTCCGCGCCCCGCCCACCGGTCAGCTCCATGACCCGCTCGACCACGTCCACCTCGGCGCCGTTGATGACCTCGTCCGGGTGTACGGCGTCGGCCGACATCCTCAACCGGTCCGCGTTGACGTCGATCAGGTAGACCGGTCCTGCCTTGTGCACGCCTCGGGCGATGCGGATGTGCATGCAGCCGATCGGGCCGGCGCCGAAGACCACGACCGTGTCGCCCTCCTCGATGCCGAGCAGCTCCTGGGCGTTGATCGCGCAGGCGAACGGCTCCGCGGCCGAGGCCTCGTCGTAGCCGACGCCGTCCGGGATGCGGTTCAGACCGTCGACCTTGAGCACCTGGCGCGGCACGATCATGTACTCGGCGAACCCGCCGTCGTACTGGTAGCCGACCGAGGTCTGGTTCTGGCAGACCGCCATCCAGCCCTTGCGGCACTCGTGACAGTCACCGCACGGCACCGCCGCGATCACCTGGGCCCGGTCGCCGGCCTGCCAGTCGCTGCCGTAGGTGGAGTTCACCTCGGCGCCCACCTCGACGACCTCGCCGGCGATCTCGTGGCCGATGATGCGCGGCGGAGTGAGGTTCTGGTGGCCGTTGTGCAGGATCTTGACGTCGGTGCCGCACGTCGAGCAGTTGCGGACCTTGAGCTTGACCTCGTCCGGTCCGCAGACGGGCTCGGGCACGTCCTCGAGGCGCACATCCTCGGGTGCATAGAAGCGCAGGGCCTTCATGGGTCTCCTCAGTTGCTCGGATCGGGTCGGCTGCCCGACGACGGTAGCACCGTTTCTCTGCATTTATCTTCGATCATGTTGGGAACCTCCCTTGACATGCCCGATTCTGTGGGAATATACAGGCAATCACAGATTCGCATGACAGGCGTCACAGCCGGGAGATGGCGCGGTCGGCGACACCACGACCAGCGCGCGCTGGAAGTCCTGAGGAGAGAGCATGGCGACAGCCACGCAGACACCGACGTCGCGGACGTCGACCAGAGTGCACGTGCAGCGGTTCGGCACGTTCCTGTCCAACATGGTCATGCCGAACATCGGTGCCTTCATCGCCTGGGGCCTGATCACGGCCCTGTTCATCGAGAAGGGGTGGATCACCGGGCTCACCGACGCCTGGGACGGCGCGGACAGCTGGGTCGCCGAGATCGGCGGCTGGGGTGACTACGCGGGCGGCGGCATCGTCGGCCCGATGATCACCTACCTGCTGCCGATCCTGATCGGCTACACCGGCGGCAAGATGATCTACGAGACCCGCGGCGGCGTCGTCGGCGCGCTCGCGACGTTCGGCGTCATCGCCGGCACCGAGATCCCGATGTTCATGGGCGCGATGATCATGGGCCCGCTCGGTGGTTGGTCGATGAAGAAGATCGACGCCATCTGGGACGGCAAGATCAAGCCCGGCTTCGAGATGCTCGTCAACAACTTCGCCGCCGGCATCTGGGGTCTGCTGCTCGCGACCTTCGGGTTCTTCGCGATGAGCCCGATCCTCACCCGCATCAGCAACGGTGCGGGTGACGCGGTGAAGTGGCTGGTCGAGAACGACCTGCTGCCGTTCACCTCGGTGCTCATCGAGCCGGCCAAGGTCCTCTTCCTCAACAACGCCATCAACCATGGCGTGCTGACTCCGCTCGGCACCAACGAGGCTTTCGAGAACGGCAAGTCGATCCTGTTCCTGCTCGAGGCCAACCCGGCGGCCGGTCTCGGCCTGCTGCTGGCCTACTCCCTGTTCGGCAAGGGCCTGGCGAAGGCGTCGGCCCCGGGCGCGGCCCTCATCCACGCCATCGGTGGCATCCACGAGATCTACTTCCCCTACGTGCTGATGAAGCCCAAGCTGATCGTCGCGATGATCGCGGGCGGCATGACCCAGGTCTTCGTCAACGTGGTCTTCGACAGCGGCCTGCGCGCCCCTGCGGCACCGGGTTCGGTCATCGCCGTCTACGCCCAGACGCCGGGCAACAGCGTGCTGGGGGTGACGCTGTCGATGCTCGCCGGCGCCGCCGTGACCTTCGTGGTCGCCGCGTTCCTGCTCAAGATCGACAAGACCGAGGAGGCGGACGACGAGCTGGTCGGTGCCACCGCCCACATGGAGGCGCTCAAGGGCAAGTCGTCGGTCGCCACCGCGGCCCTGCTCGGGACCGCCGGCCAGCAGGGTGCGATCACCAACATCGTCTTCGCCTGCGACGCCGGCATGGGCTCCTCGGCGATGGGCGCCTCGGTGCTGCGCAAGAAGATCCGCGACGCGGGCTACGCCGACGTGAGCGTGGTCAACAAGGCGATCGCGAACCTGACCTCCGACGCCGACCTGGTCGTCAGCCACCAGGACCTCACCGACCGGGCCCGGCTCAAGACGCCCGACGCGGTGCACGTCTCGGTCGACAACTTCATGGCCAGCCCGCGCTACGACGAGATCGTCGAGCTGCTCGGGCGGACCAACGGCCGCGCCGGCGCGGCGGTCGCCGAGGAGGAGGCAGCAGGGTCCGGCACCCTGCTGGCGGAGGAGTCCGTGGTGCTGTCCGGCCGCGCGGCGACCCGCGACGAGGCGATCACCGAGGCCGGCCGGCTGCTGGTCGACGTCGGGGCCGTCAGCGACGCCTACGTGGACGCGATGCACGAGCGCGAGCGGTCGGTGTCGACCGCGATGGGCAACCTGCTGGCGATCCCGCACGGCACCAACGAGGCCAAGGGATCCATCCACCGCACCGCGCTCTCGTTCGTCCGCTACGGCGCGCCGCTGGACTGGAACGGCAAGGAGGTCCGCTTCGTGATCGGCATCGCGGGCACCGGCAACGACCACCTGGCCCTGCTCGGCCGGATCGCCCGGGTCTTCGCCGACCCCGAGCGGGTCGCCGAGCTCGAGGCCGCCCGGTCCGCCGCCGACGTACGCCGGGTGCTGGGCGAGGTCAGCCCGTCCCCGGCGGGCGCCGGAGCCTGACCCCGGCCACTCTCCGCGAGGGCCCCGCACCGATCGGTGCGGGGCCCTCGTGCGTCGACTGGACCGAGACTCGGTCTCACAGGAGGCGGACGAGGGCCGCCGCCAACGCCGCCCCGCCGACGACGGCCAGGAACGGCGCCCGGAGCAGCAGCAGCCCGGCGGCCACGGCGAGGCCGGCCAGCCGGGCGTCGAGTGTGAGCGAGGAGTCCCGCTCGAGCACCTGGACCGCGACCAGGGCGGAGAGCAGCGCGACCGGCAGCAGGCTCGCCACGCGGGCGACGGCCGGTCGGTCGAGCACCGCGGCCGGCACCGAGAGGCCGGCCAGCTTGAGCAGGTAGCAGCCGGCGCCGGCCAGCAGCACCAGCGTCCACACCGTCGACGGCGACAGGTCGCTCATCGGCGCAGCACCCCCACCAGCAGTGCTACCGCGCCGGCGGCGAGCACCGGCACGCCGGACGGCACGAGGGGGACCGCAGCCAGGGCGACCGCCGCCGCACCGACGGCGACCACCCGCTCCTGCCCCGCAGCGCGCCCCTGCAGGCGGGGCCACAGCAGGGCCAGGAAGGCTGCGCCGACCGCCGCGTCGAGGCCGTAGGTGCGTGGGTCGCCCAGGGCGTTGCCGGCCACCGCCCCGAGCAGGGTGGCCGCGTTCCAGAGCACGAAGACGGCCAGGCCGGTGCTCAGGAACCCCAGCCGGGCGGTCGGCGACGATCGCCGGTTCACCGACATGGCCGTGGACTCGTCGATCAACAGGTGCGCGGCCGCGGCACGCCGCCAGCCGCTCCACGCCAGCAGCGGAGCGAGCCGGAGCCCGTAGAGCGTGTTGCGGGTGCCCAGCAGCAGTGCGGTGGCAGCGGCCGACGGGGCGCTCCCACCCGAGGCCAGGACCCCGACCAGAGCGAACTGGGAGGCTCCGGTGAACATCACCAGGGACAGCACGCAGGTCTGCCAGACGTCGAGGCCGGCGGCGACCGACACGGCGCCGAAGGACACCCCGTAGGCGCCGGTCGCGACGCCGACGCCGAGACCGTCGCGGACGATGCCCGCCCGCTCCTCAGGTGGGATGGACGGGCCGGGATCCTCGAGCACCCGGCGACGATAGCCAGCCGTCACCGTCCCGCACCGATCCGGGGCGGGACGGGGGCCGCAGATCGCTGGGCGTCAGCGGCGGCGTGCGGAGCGCACGGTGTGGGGCTGCAGGTCGCGGTGCGACTCGTGGACGACGGCGTAGGCCACCAGAGCAGCCGCGGCGGCGCCCAGCCAGGCACCCACCGAGGCGGCTACGGGCAGGGCGGTCATGTAGGCGACCCAGGCGCCGGCGGCGACCCCGAGGGCCACGATCGTGACCACGATCAGCGAGCGGTAGAGACGGGGAAGCGGACCGAGCATCTGACGCCACCAGTTCTTTCCGGGCTCCATGCCGCCCGAGTCTCGGGGGCATGCCAGCCCACCCATCGTCGCCGAACGCGGCCACAAATCAAGTGAACGATCCAAACCCGCCGGCCGAGCGGGTGCAGGGAAGGTGGCCCTACAGGACCGTGTGCAGCCGCACCTGCTTGACCCGCACCTGGCCCGAACCGTCGAGGTCGAGCTCGCGGTGCGCGGTGTCCGGGGCCCATCCGGCCCCGGTCAGGAAGGCGCGCAGCGCGTCGTCGGAGGCCACGCTCCACAGCACCGCCCGCTGGAAGCGGTCGGCGCGCATCGTGTCGACCGCGGCCTGGAGCAACCGCGACCCGTGGCCGCGGCGCTGCTCGTCGGGGTCGACCGCCAACTCGGCGAGTTCGGCGTCGGCGACCGGGTCGCAGTCGGGGTCGCCGGCCGGGCCGGTGACCGCCAGACCGACCACCCGGTTGCGCTCCAGCGCCACCAGCGCGCGATGCCGGGCGTCGGAGGGCCGGGCCAGGGAGCCGCGCCAGGCCTCGGTCACCGCCTCGACGTCCGGCAGCGCGTCGGCCGGCAGCACCCCGGCGTACGTCCGCTGCCAGGTGCGCAGCTGCAGGTCGGCGATCGCGGGCGCGTCGTCGGCCCAGGCGACGCGCACGGAGACATCGGCGGTGGGGGAGGAGGTCACCGGGCCCATTGTGGCCCATCGTCTCGAGCCCGGCGCATCACGCCCGCGGGGTGCCCGGCCGACCCGACCCCCGCGTGGCTACTCTCGCCGGTATGGAGATTCGCAACCTGGGAGCCAGCGGCCTGAAGATCTCGGCGATCGCCTACGGCAACTGGCTGACACACGGTTCGCAGGTCGAGGAGGACGCCGCTCTGGCCTGCGTGCGCCGCGCCCTCGACGAGGGCATCACGACGTTCGACACCGCCGACGTCTACGCGAACACCGCCGCGGAGACGGTGCTCGGCAAGGCGCTCGAGGGCGAACGCCGCGAGGGGTTGGAGATCTTCACGAAGGTCTACTGGCCCACCGGGCCAGGCCGGCACAACGACCACGGCCTGTCGCGCAAGCACATCATGGAGTCGATCGACGGCTCGCTGCGTCGGCTCGGCACCGACTACGTCGACCTCTACCAGGCCCACCGCTTCGACCACGAGACGCCGCTGGAGGAGACGATGGAGGCCTTCGCCGACGTCGTCCGCCAAGGCAAGGCGCTCTACATCGGCGTCTCGGAGTGGCGCGCGGAGGAGATCCGCGCCGCCCACGCGCTGGCCCGCGAGTTGCGCATCCCGCTGGTCTCCAACCAGCCGCAGTACAGCATGCTCTGGCGGGTCATCGAGGCCGAGGTGGTGCCCACCAGCGACGAGCTCGGCATCGGCCAGGTCGTGTGGTCGCCGATCGCCCAGGGAGTCCTCACCGGCAAGTACCTCCCCGGTCAGCCGCCGCCCGCCGGCTCCCGGGCGACCGACGAGAAGGGCGGCGCGGGGATGATCGGCCGCTGGATGCGCGACGACGTCCTCGAGCGGGTGCAGCAGCTGCGCCCGGTGGCCGAGGACGCCGGGCTGACGATGGCGCAGCTGGCCGTGGCCTGGGTGCTGCAGAACCCGTCGGTGTCGACAGCGATCATCGGCGCGAGCCGTCCCGAGCAGGTCACCGACAACGTCGCGGCGGCGGGGGTGCGGCTCGAGCCCGAGCTGATGGCCCGCATCGACGAGGTGCTGGACCCGGTCGTCGAGCGCGACCCGGCCCGCACCCAGTCACCGGCCTCGCGCGACTTCTAGGAGGCGTCGAGCCCGGGCACTGCTGCGCGGGGGTCAGCGGTAGTGCTCGGGCAGCTCCTGGCCGATCTTCACCTGGGCCTTCGGCAGCCGCATGAACTTCATCTGCAGCGCACGCGTGATCGCGTAGTAGGTGGTGCCCTTCGGGCTCTCGCCGGGGAAGCGGCGCGCCAGCTGGCGGCGCAAGCGGAACCGGATCACCACCATGTCGATGACGATCAGCAGGATCGTGCCCATCAGCACCGTGTTGCCGATGCCGGCCAGCCGGGCGTTGCCGGAGTAGCCGAGGATCATCGTCACGACCAGCAGCGGGATCATCAGCTCGATGAACGAGAAGCGGCTGTCGACGAAGTCGCGCACGAAGCGGCGCATCGGGCCCTTGTCGCGGGGCAGGAAGTAGCGCTCGTCGCCGGCCTTCATCGCCGCCCGGGCCTTCTGGGACTGCTCGGCCCGGGCCGCGCGCTGCGCGCGGGCCAGCTCCTTGCGGGTGCGGGGTGCCTTGGCGCGGGCCCGGGCGGCCGCCTCGGCCTCCTTGCGGGTCGGCGTCGGGCGCCCCTTGGCTCCCGGTCGGGCCAGGGCCTGCTGCTCGGCGGGGGCGGGGGTCTCGGTCTTGCTGCGACGGAACACGGGGGCCTTCACGGGACGGACGGGCGGGTCGGTCCCAGCCTATCCGCCGGCCCGGCCCGCCGCGGCCACTGCGTGAGAGCTGCGGCGGGGTCTGCGGTGGGGGTCGATACTCCAGGGCGCCCACGACCGCACCGTCCGGACCGCTGCGCCCGTGCTTGCCCCATGCTTGGCGATTGGGCCTAGGGTTGGCTCTGGCTGCAGCCATGCACCATCGGACGCGCCGTGCCGGTGCCTGCGATCGATCACGTCTGTGAGAGGGACCCCCAGCGATGAGCATGTGGAAGCGGATCAAGCTGATCTTCTCGTCGAAGGCCAACAAGGCCCTCGACCGCGCGGAGGATCCCCGCGAGACGCTGGACTACAGCTACCAGAAGCAGCTCGACCTGCTCTCGAAGGTACGCCGCGGCGTGGCCGACGTGGCCACCAGCCGCAAGCGCGTCGAGCTCCAGGTCAACCAGCTCGAGCAGCAGGCCGCGAAGCTGCAGGGCCAGGCCGAGAAGGCGATCTCGGTGGGACGCGAGGACCTCGCCCGCGAGGCGCTGACCCGCAAGTCCGCGCTCGCCGGGCAGATCCAGGGGCTCCAGGCTCAGCACGCCCAGCTCCAGGGCGAGGAGGAGAAGCTGGTCCTCGCCCAGCAGCGGCTGCAGGCCAAGGTCGAGGCGTTCCGCACCCGCAAGGAGACCATCAAGGCCACCTACACCGCCGCCGAGGCTCAGACCCGCATCAACGAGGCGGTCTCCGGCATCGGCGAGGAGATGGGCGACGTCGGCCTGGCGGTCCAGCGCGCGGAGGACAAGACGGCGCAGATGCAGGCCCGGGCCGGCGCGATCGACGAGCTGATCGCCACCGGTGCCCTCGACGACATGACCGCGGTGAGCGCCGGCGACGACATCTCCCGCGAGCTGGAGTCGATGAGCTCGCAGGCCGACGTCGAGGCCGAGCTGGCGCGGCTCAAGGGGCTCTCGGCGCCCAAGGCACCGGAGGCGATCGAAGGATCCGGTGAGATCCTCAGCGAGGAGCCGGTGGCCGAGCCCCGCTCCACCGAGGACGGTGCCCGGTGATCATCCGCATCCTGGGCGAGGGGCAGTTCGACGTGCCCGACACCCTCCTGGACCGGCTCAACGAGCTCGACGCGGCGGTCGAGTCGGCCGTCGAGGCCGGCGACGAGACCGCGTTCGCGGCCGCGCTCGGCGAGCTCCTCACCGAGGTGCGCGGCGTCGCCTCGCCGCACGCGATCGACAGCCTCGACGAGTCCGACCTGATCCTTCCCCCGGCCGACGCCACCCTGGACGAGGTGCGCGACATGATGCGCGACGACGGGTTGATCCCCGGCTGATCCCCGGCTGATCCCACCGGTGCCCGGCCGGCCGCTCGTCGCGGGGGCCGGTCGCGACTGCTTGTGCGGACCCGGGAGACTGATGGCATGGCACGCACCCGCTTCCTCCCCGACCGTGGTCTGACCGCCCGGATGACGCTGGTGATGTTCCTGCTCGGGCTGCTGCTGGTCGTGCTCGTGGTCGGCCTGATGCTCGTGGCCGGCAGCAGCGGCTACGGCGCCTTGGTGCCGTTCATCGGGCTCGCCGGCATCGGCATCGCGTTCTACCAGTGGTACTCCTCCGACAAGGTGGCGATGCGTGCCATGCGGGCCCGCGAGGTCTCCCCGCAGGAGGCTCCGGAGCTGCACGGCATGATCGACCGGCTGTGTGCGATGGCCGACATGCCCAAGCCCCGCGTCGGGATCGCCGACATGGCCATCCCCAACGCGTTCGCCACCGGCCGCTCGCCCGACCGCTCGGTCGTCTGCGTGACCACCGGCATCCTGCGCACGCTCAGCGCCGAGGAGCTGGAGGGGGTCCTCGCCCACGAGCTGTCCCACGTCGCGCACCGCGACGTGCTGGTGATGACGGTCGCCTCCTCCGCCGGCATCGTGGCCGGCATGCTCGCCCAGGGTTCGCGCTACGGCGCGTTCCTCGGCGGCAACCGCCGGGGCAACAACAACAGCGCGCTCCCGGTGTGGCTGGTCGTGCTGCTGATCAGCGTGGTCACCTACGTGATCAGCTTCCTGCTGCTCAAGCTGCTCTCGCGCTACCGCGAGCTCTCGGCGGACCGGGCCGGCGCCTACCTGACGATGAAGCCGCAGGCCCTGGCGTCGGCGCTGCAGAAGATCACCGGCGAGATGAACACGATCCCCCAGCGCGACCTGCGCGCGACCAAGTCGATGAACGCCTTCTTCTTCGCCCCGGCCATCAGCGGCGTCTCGCTGCGCACGCTGACCTCCACCCACCCCAGCCTCGAGCAGCGACTCGAGCAGCTCGCCCGGATCCAGGCCGAGCTCGGCCGGCCGACGGCCTGAGGCCCGGAGCGACGACATGGGATTCTGGCAGTCGGTCCTCGGGCGCTCCCGCCCCAAGCAGGCCAACCTCGATGCGCTGTTCCTGGTGCCGAGTGCGGCGGTGACGCTGGAGACCACCCTGGGCCTGCGGCCCACCGGCGAGGGAGCCGTCTGCTTCCGCGCGGCCGGCGGGGCCGCGTTCAGCAACACCCAGGACGACGTACTCCGGCTGCTGCGGTCGGCGCCGGACGCCCCCGAGGTGAGCGTGAGCCAGGACGACTTCGGCTACACGTGGCTGGTCGTCGACCGCACCGAGGCGGAGCCGGCCGCCGGCCCCGTCGACGTGGGCGGACTGGTCACCGACCTGCACGCGGTCAACACCTCGCTCGAGGCCGAGGGCTTCGGGCCCGGGCTGCTCTGCTCGCTGGTGCCGTTCGCCGACACCACCGGACGCCGGGTGGGCCTGGTCTACCTCTACAAGCAGGGCACGTTCTACCCCTTCGCCCCGGCCGGGCGGCAGCAGCGGGACAACCTCACCGAGATCCAGGTCCGCGACGCGCTGGCCGGGGAGCTGCCGGTCGAGCGGGAGCTCTCCCGGTGGCTGGCGATCTGGGGTGCGCCGGGGCTGTGAGCCCCGGGGGCCGCCGGCACTAGCGACCGGGCAGCGCCAGCATCCGCTCCAGCGCGACCAGCGCCCACCTCTGCGTCTCGGGGTCGACCTCGATGCGGTTCACGACGGTGCCCTGCGCCAGCGACTCGAGCGCCCACACGAGGTGCGGCAGGTCGATCCGGTTCATCGTCGAGCAGTAGCACACGGTCTTGTCGAGGAAGACGATCTGCTTGTCGGGGTGCGCGTCGGCGAGCCGCTTGACCAGGTTCAGCTCGGTGCCGATCGCCCAGCTCGAACCGGCCGGTGCCGCCTCGATGGTCTTGATGATGAACTCGGTCGACCCCACCAGGTCGGCCTTGGTGACCACCTCGTGGCGGCACTCGGGGTGCACCAGGATGTTGATGCCCGGCACGGAGGCGCGCAGCTCGTCGACGACGTCGGGGGAGAACCGCCCGTGCACCGAGCAGTGGCCCTGCCACAGGATCATCTTCGCCGCGCGCAGCTGCTCGGGGGTCAGCCCGCCGTGGGGGCGCAGCGGGTTCCAGACGACGCAGTCGTCGAGGGAGAGGCCCAGCTGGAGCACGGCGGTGTTGCGGCCGAGGTGCTGGTCGGGGAAGAACAGCACCTTCGCGTCGGGCTTCTGCTCGAACGCCCACTCCAGGGCGACCTCCGCGTTCGAGGAGGTGCACACCACCCCGCCGTTGCGCCCGCAGAACGCCTTGATGTCGGCCGAGGAGTTCATGTAGGTCACCGGGACCACCGAGTCGACCACTCCGGCGTCGGCGAGCGCGTCCCAGGCGTCCTCGACCTGCGCCAGCCGCGCCATGTCGGCCATCGAGCAGCCGGCGGCCAGGTCGGGCAGCACGACCTGCTGCTCGGGGGTGGTCAGGATGTCGGCGGACTCGGCCATGAAGTGCACGCCGCAGAACACGATGTACTCGGCCTGGGGGCGGGCGGCCGCCTCGCGGGCCAGCTTGAACGAGTCGCCGGTGACGTCGGCGAACGCGATGACCTCGTCGCGCTGGTAGTGGTGACCCAGCACGAACACCCGCTCGCCGAGCGCGTCCTTGGCGGCCCGGGCGCGCGCCACCAGGGCCGGGTCGGAGGCGGGCGGCAGGTCGCCGGGACACTCGACGCCCCGCTCGGAGAGCGGATCGGCGCCGCGTCCCAGCGGCAGCAGCGGCAGGTCCACGGTCGTCATGGCGTCATCGTATGCCGCGTCGACGCGCTCGGCTCGGCGTCCCACCCCCGCGACATGCGACGCGGAGGCTCACAGGAGGGCGCCGCTGTGCAGGTACGGCGCGGGCGGCGCCATGTTGCGCACCGCCAGGTAGCCGTCGGCGTGCAGCTCGAGGCGGGCCGCCATCCCGACGTCGATCGCCCACTGGTTGGCGGCGGTGACGTGCCGGATCGACACCTGCTCGCCCGCGTCGGCCAACGTGGCCCACAGCAGACGGGTGGCCGTACGCCGGTTGGTGGCGGCGAGCACCGCGACGTTGCCGGTGACGTCGACGTAGGCATACCCGGAGCCGGTGCTCGAGTCGGAGACGAGCAGTCGCCAGCTCTCCAGCATCACGGGGTGGTCGGGTCCGTGGGCCGCGCCGCGGGTGCGCCGGTCGACCGAGTCCATCAGCTCGAAGTCGGCCATCGAGCCCTCGCGGACCTTCTCGACCACGGGGATCGCCGACCGGTCGACCGTGCCCTCCAGGAACATCTGCGGGTGCAGGTCGAACCCGGCCAGCCGGTAGCGGCGCGCGGCCTTCGGGTCGGCCGACGCCGAGAGCATCCCGCGCAGCGAACCCCGGCCGTGATGCAGCGCGGCCTCGAGCAGTTGTCGGCCCACGCCCCGGCCCTGCAGCCCCGGGCGCACGACGTAGGTGGCCAGGCACCACAGCAGCTCCCGGTTGAACGAGGTGGCGAAGCCCAGCAGCCCCGAGCCGTCCTCGGCCGCCCAGCAGCCCCCGGGGTCGGTGCGGACGAGGTGTCTGGTGCGGCGCTCCCAGGTGCGGGCGCCCTCGGCGGAGCGGGGCTGCGGCGCCGGCCACGACGGCCGAGCCATCCGGGTGTCGAGCTCGAAGAAGCCCTCGGCACTGATCCGCTCGGCGGCGGGCACGTCGGCCTCGGTCATCGGCCGGATCGTCGGGGCCGGTCCGTCGTCGGTCGAGCTCATCGTGGAGAAGCCTACCGAGCCCGGTCCGCCCGCCGAGGCGTCGATCCTTCCCCGCGACACGGCGTGTCTGCGGGAATCAGTGACGGGTCGGCGTCGAGGCAATGTGTGGGACGGGCAGGATGTGCGCATGCGGATCCTGGTCGCCCCGGACAAGTTCGCCGGCACCCTCACCGCGGTGGAGGCGGCCGAGGCCATCGCGACCGGGTGGCGCCGACAGGCGCCGGCCGACGAGCTCGACCTGGCGCCGATGGCGGACGGTGGTCCCGGGTTCGTCGACGTCATGCACACCGCGCTCGGCGGCGAGCTGCTCGTGGTCACCGTCGACGGGCCGTTCGGCGACCCGGTGCCCGCCTCGCTGCTCGTCGCGGGCGGCACCGCCTACCTCGAGACCGCCCAGGCCTGCGGGATCCACCTCACCGGCGGCGAGCGCGGCGAGCAGGCCACCACCACCGGCGTCGGACAGCTGCTGGCGGCCGCCCTCGACGCCGGCGTCGACCGGGTCGTCCTCGGGCTCGGCGGCAGCGGCACCAACGACGGGGGAGCGGGACTGTTGGCCGCCCTCGGCGCGACGGCGGACGCCGACCTGGGCGCCGGCGCCGACGGGCTGGCCGGCCTCTCCCAGGTCGACCTCACCGCGGCGCGCGCCCGCGTCGCCGGCGTCGAGCTGGTCGCCGCGACCGACGTGGACAGCCCGCTGACCGGCCTCTTCGGAGCCACCAAGACCTTCGGCCCGCAGAAGGGCATCCCCGAGGAGCGACTCCCAGCGGTGGACGGCCGGCTCGAGGCCCTCGCTGCCGTCACCGACCGACGGCTCGCTCTCGAGAAGGGCGCCGGCGCCGCCGGCGGGCTCGGGTTCGCGCTGCTGCTGCTCGGCGCGCAACGGCGACCGGGCCTGGCCATGGTCGCCGAGGTGGTCCGGCTCGCCGAGCGAGCCCGCGCCGCCGACCTCGTGGTCACCGGTGAGGGGGCCTTCGACTTCTCCAGCCGCTCCGGCAAGGTGCCCTACGGCGTCGCCGAGGTCGCCGCGGAGGCGCTGCGACCCTGCGTGGCGCTCGCCGGCCGCGTCCTGGTCGGCTCGCGGGAGATGCGCGCCCTCGGTGTCGAGTCGGCGTACGCCGTCGTCGACCTGGTCGGCGAGGAGCGGGCGCTCGCGCAGCCCGCGGAGGCGCTCGCCGAGCTCGCGGCGCGGGTGGCCCGCACCTGGTCCCGCTGATCTGCCGGCGCGTTGCCGGCGACGGCTCGCCGGCGGAGGAATAACCGCGGGTGTGCGACGATTGTGCGAGTACCGACACCCGCACCTACCTGGGAGCCACTCACATGACCGAGCAGGTGGAGACCACCACTGAGCGTCGCACCGACCAGATCAACCTGAGCCCGGTCGCGGCCGCGAAGGTGAAGAGCCTTCTCGAGCAGGAGGGTCGCGACGACCTGCAGCTGCGCATCTCGGTGCAGCCGGGCGGCTGCTCCGGACTGCGCTACCAGCTCTTCTTCGACGAGCGCACCCTCGACGGCGACGTCGTCACCGACTTCGACGGCGTGGCCGTGGTCGTCGACCGGATGAGCGTGCCCTACCTCAACGGCGCGATGATCGACTTCGTCGACTCGATCGAGAAGCAGGGCTTCACGATCGACAACCCCAACGCCACCGGCTCCTGCGCCTGCGGCGACTCGTTCCACTGATCGGGGCGGCGCAGCCGACCCGATCGTTGGTGGTCGAGCGAGCCGCACGGCCGAAGAACGAGGCCGTGACCGGCGTGTCGAGACCCGGTGAGCCGAAAGGCAGCCGCAACCACCGACACGACCACTGACACCAGCAACGAGAACAGCCCCCGTCCGCTCGGACGGGGGCTGTTTCGCATCCGCTGCCGCGGCTGCGGTTTCGACACGCTCCGTCGCGACCTCGCAAGCTCGGTCGCGGTCGCTGCTCAACCACCCTCGATCGCATCCGCTGCCGCGGCTGCGATCAGTCCAGGTGCAGGTGCAGAGCCCCGGCGAGGCGCGCGGCGGCCTCGGAGATCTCGATCTGCGGCTTGGCCACCTCACGCGGGTAGTCGGCGAAGCGGATGCTCGGCGGGGGCGCGGACGCGGCCACGGCGATCCGGTGCAGCCGATCCAGCCCGAGGTTGCGCTCCGCGGCCTCGCAGTCGGCATGCATGGCGCTGGGGGAGTCGGCGTCGTCGTAGGCGAGGCGGTGCCCCGCGGAGTGGTTCGTGGGGGTGCGCATCGTGGTCATGTCCTCGACGCTAGGGGCTACCGCGGGGTAGTCCCAGCAGTACCGGCAGGTAGTGTTCCGGTCCGTGTCCCTGCTGATCGCCGGCTCCATCGCCACCGACCATCTGATGACCTTCGGCGGCAGGTTCGCCGACTCGCTGGTGGTCGACCAGCTCGACAAGCTGTCGGTCTCGTTCCTCGTCGAGGACCTCGAGATCCGCCGCGGGGGAGTGGCGCCGAACATCTGCTTCGGCCTCGCCCGCCTCGGGCTGCAGCCGGTGCTGGTGGGCGCGGCCGGCGAGGACTTCGCCGACTACCGCTCCTGGCTCGAGCGGCACGGGGTCGACTGCAGCCACGTGCACATCTCCGAGACCCGGCACACCGCCCGCTTCGTGTGCACCACCGACACCACGATGGCGCAGTTCGCCTCCTTCTATCCCGGCGCGATGGCCGAGGCCCGGCTGATCGAGCTCGGCCCGATCGTGCGCCAGGTCGGCGACCCGGACTACGTGCTGATCGGCGCCGACGACCCCGAGGGGATGCTGCGCCACACCGAGGAGTGCCGTCAGCGCGGCTTCCGGTTCATCGCCGACCCCAGCCAGCAACTGGCTTTCGGCGAGGGGGAGCTGATCGGGCAGCTGATCGACGGCGCGGCCATCCTGTTCTCCAACGAGTACGAGTCGGCGATGATCGAGCAGAAGACCGGCTGGTCCGCCGACGAGGTGCTCGACCGGGTCGGCGTCCAGGTCACCACGCTCGGCAAGGACGGCGTGCGGGTGCTGCGGGCGGGCGAGGAGCCGATCGAGCTCCCGGCCGCTCGCGACGTGACGGCCGTCGAGCCCACCGGCGTCGGTGACGCGTTCCGGGCCGGCTTCCTGGCCGCGACCGAGTGGGGCGTCGGCCTCGAGCGGTCCGCCCAGGTCGGCTGCGTGCTGGCCGCCTACGTCGTCGAGACGGTCGGCACCCAGGAGTACTCCTTCACCGCGGAGCAGTTCCGCGCCCGGGTCGAGCACTCCTACGGTGCCGAGGCGGCAGCCGACGTGGCGCCGCACCTGGCCACCATCCGCTGACCCTGACCCGGACTCAGCTCACCCGTCGCACCAGATAGCGGGTCCCGCCGTCGCCGGCCGGCTCAGCGCCGAGGTACTCCTGCGCGCGCATGCGGCACCAGGCGGGCACGTCGGTGCGCGCGGCCACGTCGGTGGCGACCACCGCCAGCACCGACCCCACAGGGACGCTGTCGATGTGTCTGGCCAGCTCGATGATCGGCCGCGGGCAGAGCATCCCGCGGCAGTCGAGCTCCCGGGCGACCGGCTTCGTCACAGGCCCACCTGCGCCCGCAACCCGGCCACCACCTCGGGGAGCACCCGGCACAGCTCCTCGACGTCCTCCGGCCGGGTGCCGCGACCCACGGACACCCGCACGTTGCCGTGGGTGAGCACCCCCATGGCCTCGAGCACGTGACTCGGCGTCATGGTCGCCGCGGTGCAGGCCGAGCCGCTGGCGACACCGAACCCACGCCGGTCCAGCTCGGTGACCAGTGCCTCTCCGTCGACGTAGAGGCACGAGAACGTCACCAGGTGGGGAAGGCGGTCTTCGGGGTCGCCCACCACCTCCACGTCCGGCAGCGCCGCGGCCGCGGTGCGCAGCCGGTCCACCAGTCGCCGCTGCCGGTCGGCGACCACCGCACGCTCCGCGACCACGGCCTGCAGGGCGGCGGCCGCCGCCAGGGCGGCGGGCACGTTCTCGAACCCGGTGGTCCGCTCGTCGACCCTGTCGTCGCCGGGGAACGGGTTGCGCCACCGAGCCCCCTTGCGCACCAGCAGCACCCCGACGCCCGCCGGCCCGCCCCACTTGTGCGCCGAGGCCGCGGCCGCCGCCCAGCCCTCGGGCAGGTCCAGGCGCCCGGCCGAGGCGCAGGCGTCGACGAACAGCGGGACCTCCCCGGCCGCGCGGGCTGCCTCCGCCACCGGCTGCACCGTGCCGACCTCGTGGCTCGCACTCTGCACGGCGGCCACCGCCACGCCGGGCGCCCCGGCCGCGGCGGCGAAGGCCCCCAGGTCCAGCCGCCCCAGGACGTCGACCGGCACCGACACCCGCTCGGCACCGGCCCAGTCGGCCGCGTGCAGCACCGCGGAGTGCTCCACGGCGCTGTGCACGACGCTCGAGCCCTGGCGGGATCGTCCCCGCCACAGGCCCAGCAGCCCGCGGTGCACCGCGTCGGTGCCGGAAGGGGTGAAGCTGACCTCGTCGGGGCGGGCGCCCAGTAGGCTGGCCACCACCTCGCGAGCGTTGTCGAGCAGCAGGCGCGCCGAGCGGGCCGGTCCGTGCAGCCGGCGCGGGTCGGCGTACCCCTGGTCGAGCGCGGCCAGCAGGGTCTCGCGCGCAGCCGGGTGCAGCGGTTCGGACGACGCGCCGTCGAGGTAGCCCGACCGGCCGGAGGCGCGGTCGCCGCGGGAGCCCGGAGCGCCGGTGGGGTCTGGACCGCCAGGGGCATTTGTCACATGCTGAAGGTACCGGGGGCCCCAGTCACCTCGACCGGAGGCGATTCGGCTAAGGTTCGGCGGTATCCGTGACCGTTGAGAGGAAGGCTCGTTCGTGGGTCTGCAACTCCCCAGGCGTTCGGCCAGGAAGCCCGGGCTCGTGCGCCGGATGACCCTGCTGGCCGTGCTCGGCGCCACCGTCGTACTGCTCGCCGGATGCTCGGAGGAGCAGACCGGTGCGGTCAAGCGCATCGCCATGCCCGAGCCGGTGAGCGAGCAGGGCGAGCACACCCTCGCCCTCTGGCAGGGCGCGTGGATCGCGGCGCTCCTGGTCGGCCTGCTGGTCTGGGGCCTGACGATCTTCGTGATCGTCCGGTTCCGCCGCCGCAGCGACGACGAGGTCCCGGTCCAGACGCGCTACAACCTCCCGCTGGAGATCTTCTACACGATCGCGCCGGTGCTGATGGTGGTCGTGTTCTTCAAGGCCACCGTCACCACCCAGAACGCTGTGCTGGAGAAGGTCGAGCCGGACGTCGTCGTCGACGTCACCGGCCAGCAGTGGTCGTGGACGTTCAACTACAACGTCGACGAGGACGGCGACGGCGAGGCCGAGCGCTACCTGAACACGGTGGGCACCGGCAACGACATCCCGACGCTCTACCTCCCCGTCGACGAGGTCGCCGAGTTCCGGCTGCACTCGCCCGACGTGGTGCACAACTTCGGTGTGCCGGGCTTCATCATGCGGATGGACGTCATCCCGGGCCGGGTGAACTCCTACCAGATCACCCCCACCGAGATCGGCGAGTACGCCGGCAAGTGCTACGAGCTCTGCGGCGCCTACCACTCGCGGATGCTGTTCACGGTGGCCGTCGTCTCCCGCGCGGACTACGAGGCCCACCTCGCCGAGCTCGAAGAGGCCGGCCAGGTCACCGAGGACCCGCTGATCGGCGGCGAGAGCGCCGACACGCAGGTCGGTGCCCCTGAGAGCGACAACCCCGAGGGAGAGGGCAAGTGACGACCACCGCGGCCCGGATGGCCGACTACCCCGAGCGCAAGCCGCTGGGGCGGCAGCTGGTCACGTTGATGACCACCACCGATCACAAGCTGATCGGCAAGATGTACCTCGTCACCTCCTTCGTGTGGTTCCTCCTCGGCGGCCTGATGGCGCTGGTGATCCGCTCCGAGCTGGCCTACCCCGGCTCGCAGGTCGTGAACGAGGAGCTGTACAACCAGCTGTTCACCATGCACGGCACGATCATGCTGCTGCTGTTCGCGACGCCGCTGTTCTTCGGCTTCGCCAACGTGATCATGCCGCTGCAGATCGGCGCGCCGGACGTCGCGTTCCCGCGGCTGAACATGTTCAGCTACTGGCTGTTCCTCTTCGGCGGCCTGATCGCCGCCTCCGGCTTCCTCACCCGCGGCGGCGCGGCGAGCTTCGGCTGGTTCGCCTACACGCCTCTCTCGGACGCCGTCCGCTCGCCCGGGGCCGGCGGCGACCTGTGGATCATGGGTCTGTGGATGGCCGGCATCGGCACGATCCTGGGTGCGGTCAACTTCATCACCACCATCATCTGCATGCGTGCTCCCGGCCTGACCATGTTCCGCATGTCGATGTTCACCTGGAACACGCTGATCACCAGCCTGCTGGTGCTCATCGCCTTCCCGGTCCTCGGTGGCGCGCTGCTCATGCTCGAGGCCGACCGGCAGCTCGGGGCCCACGTGTTCGACGCCGCGCACGGCGGCGCGATCCTGTGGCAGCACCTGTTCTGGTTCTTCGGCCACCCGGAGGTCTACATCATCGCGCTGCCGTTCTTCGGCATCGTGACCGAGATCCTCCCGGTCTTCAGCCGCAAGCCGATCTTCGGCTACATCGGCCTGGTCGGCGCGACGCTGGCCATCGCGATCCTCTCGGTCGCGGTCTGGGCCCACCACATGTTCGTGACCGGCGCGGTCGACCTGCCGTTCTTCTCCGGCATGACGTTCCTGATCGCGGTGCCCACCGGAGTGAAGTTCTTCAACTGGATAGGCACGATGTGGGGCGGATCCCTATCGATGGACACACCGATGCTGTGGTCCATCGGCTTCCTGACGACCTTCCTGTTCGGCGGTCTCACCGGCGTCATCCTGGCCAGCCCCCCGCTCGACTTCCACGTGTCCGACTCCTACTTCGTGGTCGCGCACTTCCACTACACGGTGTTCGGCACCGTCGTGTTCGCGATGTTCGCCGGGTTCTACTTCTGGTGGCCGAAGTTCACCGGCCGGATGCTCGACGAGCGGCTCGGCAAGCTGCACTTCTGGATGCTGTTCCTCGGCTTCCACGCCACCTTCCTCATCCAGCACTGGCTGGGTGTGGAGGGCATGCCGCGCCGCTACGCCGACTACCTCGCCGCTGACGGCTGGACCACGCTGAACCAGGTCTCCACCGTCGGGTCGTTCCTGTTGGCCGCGTCGATGGTGCCGTTCCTCTACAACGTCTACGTCTCGGCCCGCTCGCCGATGGTGAACGTGGACGACCCGTGGGGCTGGGGCCGCTCGCTGGAGTGGGCGACCAGCAGCCCGCCGCCGCGGCACAACTTCGTCACGCTGCCGCGCATCCGCTCGGAGTCGCCGGCCTTCGACCTGCACCACCCCGAGGTCGCCGCGATCGAGATGCAGGAGAACGACGCCGAGCGCAACGGTGGGTTCGCCGACGCGCCGGACGTCTCCGGGCGCGACACGATGCTCAAGGAGCGCACCCAGACCCACACCGACCGTGACCAGGAGGGCGACATCCGATGAAGATCGAGACCTGGATGTTCGCGATCTGCGCGATCTTCTTCGCGCTGGTCACCCCGGCGTACTGGTTCATCACCGAGGCCGGTGACCACGGCGGTGACTGGACCGGCACCTCGGCCCTGGCGATGACCTTCCTGCTCGCGGCGATGGTCACCATGTACCTCGGCTTCCACGCTCGCAAGATGGACGAGCGCCCCGAGGACCGCAAGGACGGCGAGATCGCCGACGGCGCCGGTGAGCTGGGGTTCTTCCCGCCCTACTCGTGGTGGCCCCTGTGGTGCGCGCTGGCGTTCTCCACGATGACCTACGCGGTCGCCATGGGCGCCTGGTGGCTGGTGATCATCGGCGGCGGGCTCGGTGCGATCGCCCTGGCCGGCTGGGTCTTCGAGTACTACCGCGGCGAGCACGCCCACTGATCCGCACCACTCAGCACGGGACCGACCCCGCGCCACCGCGTCCGCGGTGACGCGGGGTTTGTCGCATCGTCGGCGGCCGCGGCTACCCTGGGCTGGTCGGGGCGCCCCCGACCGTCCGCTTCGCCTCCGGGGGGATTCTCCATGCCGTCGACCTCGTCGACCCGCCACGTGTCCGGCCTGTCCCAGCGCACCCGGCGCGGGCTCGCCGCCGCCGCGACCGCGCTGCTGGTCAGCGGCCTGGCCGCCTGTGACGCCGGCTCGGCCGAGCCCGGCAGCCGGCCGGGCCCGGACGCCGAGGCCGGCGACCGAGCGGCGCCCGAGGCCGGCGAGCCCGGGAAGCTGCGCACCAACGTCCGGCGCGGCGCCCAGGGAGTCCCCGTCGACCGTCGAGTCGAGGTGGCCGCCGAGTCGGCGACGCTGCGCCGGGTGCGGGTGACCTCCGCGGACGGCGCCCTGCCCGGCGAGCTGACCGCTGACGGCGGCTCCTGGAGGGCCTCGGAGCTGCTCGAGCCCGGCACCACCTACACGATCGAGGCGGTGGGGGAGGGCGACGACGGCGAGCGGCTCGTCGAGAGGTCCAGCTTCACCACTCAGGCGCTGACGCTGGACCAGCAGACCTACCCGTCGGTGGCGCCGCTGGAGGGCGAGACCGTCGGCGTGGGCATGCCGGTGATCGTGCAGTTCGACGTTGCCGTCACCGACCGGGCGAGCATCGAGGAGCACCTCAGCGTCGACTCGACGCCGCGCCAGCCCGGCGCCTGGCGCTGGATCAGCGACCACGAGGTGCACTGGCGGCCGAAGCGCTACTGGCAGCCGGGCACCCAGGTCAGCGTCGACGTCGACGTCAACGGCGTGGACGCCGGCGCCGGCATCTACGGCCAGGAGGACCGTCAGGTCGACTTCGAGGTCGGCTCCGCCAACATCTATCGCGTCGACGCCCAGACCCACCAGATGAAGGTCTTCTCCGACGGCGAGCTGCTGCGCACCATCCCGATCACCACCGGCAAGCCCGGCTTCACCACGCGGTCGGGCACCAAGGTGATCATCGAGAAGTTCGACAGCAAGCGGATGAACTCGGAGACCGTCGGCATCCCCGCCGGCAGCGCGGAGGCCTACGACATCGACAACGTGCAGTGGGCGATGCGGGTCACCTACTCCGGCGAGTTCATCCACGCGGCGCCGTGGTCGGTGGGCTCCCAGGGCCACGCGAACGTCTCCCACGGCTGCACCGGGCTGAGCACCGCGGACGCCGGTTGGCTCTACGCCATGACCAAACGCGGTGACGTCGTCGAATACACCGGCACCGACCGGCCGATGACCCTCGAGAACGGCTACGGCGACTGGAACCTCCCGTTCGCCGACTACCGCCGGGGGTCCGCGCTCAGCTGATCGCCGGTCTCCTCAGCACGGCCCGGGAGTGCGCTGGAGACGGCAAGAGGCCCCGGACCGGTATGGTCCGGGGCCTCTTATTGCCGCGCTCGGTGCCGATCAGTGCCGGGGGCGCAGCTCCTCGCCCTCCACGGCGTGGTGGCCGTCGAACTGGTGGCCGTCGGCCGCGTGCCCGTCGAGCGGAGCCTGCAGCTCGTGCTCGTGCTCGGCGTGGTGGTGCGCCTCCTCCAGCTCCTCGCGGGTGGGCTTGGCCACGTCGTCGGCGTACCACATCGTGTTCAGCCGTCGGCGCAGCCCGGAGAGGCGGCCCTGCTTGGGGGCCAGACCGCTGGGGTCCGGCCCGGGCGCCTCGGCGTCGACCGTGCCGCGGTCGCGCGCGGTGAGGGTGTACTGGCGCGAGCTCGGCAGCGGAGCGTGCCGCTCGGTGTAGCCGCCCTCGGGGGAGCGCAGGATCACGCCGGTCTCGAAGCCGTGGAGCAGGTCCTGGTTGTCCTTGCGCTGCAGCGAGATGCACCAGCGGCGGGTGATGATGAACGCCAGCACCGGGCCGACGAACACGAACGCCCGCATGAAGTAGGTGATCTGGTTGATGCTCAGGTGCAGCTTGATCGCCAAGATGTCGTTGCCGCCGGCCGCCCAGAGGGCACCGATGAACGTCATCAGCGCGACCATGACGGCGGTCCGCGTGGGGGCGTTGCGGGGGCGCTGGAGCAGGTGGTGCTCCCGCTTGTCGCCGGTGATCCAGCTCTCGATGAACGGCAGCAGCAGCAGGATCGTGAACATCAGGCCCGGCAGCACGATGATCGGGAAGAAGACGTTCCACGACCAGGTCGTGCCCCAGAAGCTCGACTCCCAGCCGGGCATGATGCGCAGCGCCCCATCCGGCCAGCCCATGTACCAGTCGGGCTGCGAGCCCGCCGTCACCTTCGACGGATCGTAGGGGCCGTACTTCCACACCGGGTTGATCGACAGCAGGGCGCCCATCAGCGCGGTGACGCCGAAGACGATGAAGAAGAAGCCGCCCGCCTTGGCCATGTAGACCGGGAGCATCGGGAAGCCCACGACGTTCTGCTCGGTGCGGCCAGGGCCGGGCCACTGGGTGTGCTTGTGGTAGACGAGCAGCAGCATGTGAGCGGCGATCAGCGCCAGCAACAGGCCCGGGATCAGCAGCACGTGCACGATGTAGAGCCGCGGAATGATCGACTCGCCGGGGAACTCGCCACCGAAGAGGAAGAACGACATGTAGGTGCCGACCACCGGCATCGACTTCATGAAGCCGTCCGCGGCGCGAACGCCGGTGCCCGAGAGCAGGTCGTCGGGAAGCGAGTAGCCGGTGAAGCCCTCGAGGCTGCCCAGCAGGAGCAGCAGGCTGCCGATGACCCAGTTCAGCTCGCGCGGCTTGCGGTGCGCTCCGGTGAAGAAGACCCGCATCAGGTGCACGAACATCGCAGCGATGAACAGCATCGCCGCCCAGTGGTGGATCTGCCGCATGAGCAGACCGCCGCGGACGTCGAAGGAGATGTGCAGCGTGGACGCCATCGCCTCCGACATCGGGATGTCGCGCAACTGGTCGTAGGAGCCCTGGTACTCGATCTCGCCCATGCTGGGGTTGAACCACAGCGTCAGGAAGACACCGCTCAGCAGCAGGACGACGAAGCTCCACAGGGCGACCTCGCCCAGCATGAACGACCAGTGGTCGGGGAAGACCTTGCGCAGGTTCTTCTTCATCAGCCCGCCGAGGCCGAGGCGCTCGTCGGCCCAGTTCGCGACGACACCGCCGCGACCGGGCTTCTTCGCACCCGTGGCGGGCGTGGTCGCGTTGGTGGTCGCGACCTTGCTGGTGTCCACACTCATTCGGAGTCACGCTCCCAGTAGCTCGGGCCCACAGGCTCGTTGAAGTCGTCTTGCGCCACGAGGTAGCCCTCCTCGTCGACCTCCAGCGCGAGCTGGGGGAGCGCCCGGGCAGCCGGCCCGAACACCACCCGCGCGCTGTCGGCCAGGTCGAAGGTCGACTGGTGGCAGGGGCAGAGCACGTGGTGGGTGGACTGCTCGTACAGCGAGATCGGGCAGCCGACGTGGGTGCAGATCTTGGAGTAGGCCACGATGCCGTCGACCGCCCAGTTCTCGCGGCCCTCGCCGTGGGTGATGTCGCCCGGCTCCATGCGCACCAGGATCACCGCGCCCTTGGACTTGGCGATCTGCACCTCGACGCCGTGCAGGAGCGGCTCGCCCTCCTCGTCGGTCTCGAAGAGGATCGCGGGCTCGCAGTTGATCAGGTCGCCGATCTCGACCTCGGAGGGCTTGATCGGGGTGCCGATCACGTCGCGGACGACCCGCATGCCCTTCTTCCAGACGGTGCGCTCCAGGCCGGCGCCTTCGTACTCCTCGTCGTCGTAGACGTCGCCCGGCAGCGGGCCGAGGTCGCGCAGCACCACGATCGCGGGGAGGCCGAGCATCGCCAGCGAGCCGAGCAGCGAGTTGCGCACGAGCGGACGGCGGCTGATGCCGGACTCCTCCAGGCCGGCGGCCAGCGCGGCCAGCGTGCCCTCGCGGTCCTCGTCGGAGGAGCGGGCAGGGTGCCGCATCTCCACGATCTCGTGGTCGCCCATCAGCTTGCGGGCCCACTGGATCACGCCGATGCCGATGAAGAGCAGGGCGCCGCCCAGGGAGGTGCCGAGCGCGAGGTTGCTGGCGCCGAGCCCGAGGAAGGTGTCCCAGTTGTCGCCGACGTCGAGGGAGAAGTAGGCGACCACGAAGAGCACCGCGCAGATCGCGGAGAGCGCGAAGAAGAAGGCGACCTGTCGCTCGGCCCGCTTCTCGGCCTTCGCGTCGACGTCGGTCGGGCGCCAGGTGTGCTCGGGCAGGCCCGGGTTGGCGATCGGCTCTTCCTCGCCGGACGGTCCGACCGGCAGGTTGTCGGAGGTGTGCTCGCTCACGCGTCCACCTTCTTCTTGCTCGTGCGGGTCGTGTGGGCGGCGATCCAGACGGCGAAGCCGACCATGGTGCCCATGCCGAGCAGCCACGCGGCGGCGCCCTCGCTCACCGGACCGAGCTGGCCGAGCGTGAAGCCGCCGTAGGACGGCTGCTCCTCGAGGCTCTTGAGGTACGCGATGACGTCGCGCTTCTCCTCGGGAGAGAGGTTGCCGTTGGAGAAGACCGGCATCTGCGAGGGCCCGGTCAGCAGCGCCTCGTAGATGTGCTTCTCGGAGACACCCTGCAGGCTGGGCGCCCAGCGGCCGCGGGGCAGCGCGCCGCCCGCACCGGCGAAGTTGTGGCAGGCGGTGCAGTTGGTGAGGAAGATCTGGCCACCGCGGGTGATCGCGGCCTCCCGCTCCTCACCGCTGAGCCCGTCGATGCTGTAGTCGCTCTCGGCGGGGATCGCCGGACCGGGGCCGAGCGAGGCGACGTACGCGGCGAGCGCGGCGGTCTCCTCGTCGTCGTAGGCCTCGGGCTTGGGCGGGTTCTGGGTGCCGGGACGCACCATGGGCATCCGGCCGGTCTCGACCTGGAAGTCGACCGCGGCCGCACCGACCCCGACCAGCGACGGACCGAGCTGGTTGCCGTTCTGGGTGAGCACCCCCTCGGCGTTGCGGCCGTGGCAGAACGAGCAGCCCACGAGGAACAGCTCCTTCCCCTTGGCCACGAGCTCGGCGTCGGTCTGGGCCTCCTCCGCTTGGGCGGGGGAGAGGGCGGCGTAGAGGCCGCCGGTCATCAGCAGGCCGAGCAGCAGGACGACGAGCCCGGCGAGCGGGCCCCGGCGGTGCCGGGAGAGCCGTCCTGCGGAGCGGTTCAGGAAACGCACGATCAGTCCTTGGTCTGGTCCGGGATCTGGGCCGGGTCGGGAACGGGAGGCGGTTCGGGCGAGCCCGGGGGACTACTTGATGAGGTAGATGGTCGCGAACAGGCCGATCCACACCACGTCGACGAAGTGCCAGTAGTAGGAGACGACGATCGCGCTCACCGCCTGCTCGTGGGTGAACTTGCGGGCGAGCAGGGTGCGGCCGAGGACGAACAGGAACGCGATCAGGCCGCCGGTGACGTGCAGCCCGTGGAAACCGGTCGTGAGATAGAACATGGTGCCGTAGGCGGAGTCCTGGATCGTGATGTCCTCCTGCACCAGGTTGGCGTACTCGACCGCCTGGCCGGCGATGAAGACCGCGCCCATGATGTAGGTGAGGACGAACCACTCCCGCAGACCCCAGCCCTTGACCGAGAGCAGCGAGCCCGTGCGCCCGACCTGGCCGCGCTCGGCGGCGAACACGCCGAGCTGGCAGGTGAGCGAGGAGAGCACCAGGATCGTGGTGTTCACCGAGGCGAACGGCACGTCGAGGACGGCGGTGTTCTCGGCCCACAGCTCCGGGCTCACCGACCGGATCGTGAAGTAGGCAGCGAAGAGCGCCGCGAAGAACATCAACTCGCTGGACAGCCAGATGATGGTCCCGACACTGACCATGCTCGGTCGGTCATGGTGCCCGTGCAGACGGGATGCAGGAATGGTTGCTGTGCTCGCCACGGGCGTCATTATGTCCTGGCTCCGTTCGAAGGGCACCCCGACCCCCTGGGAATCGTGGTCATAAGGTTCACAGCGTGCAGGACCTTCGCCTCTTCCCCGTCTCACCGCTCGCCCTGGATAGTTCCACGAACCTGCCTCCGTTCGGGTTCGACACGTTCTTCACCCAGTGGTCGTGGGCTCCGTTCACGACGATCCTGACGGTGTGGATCGCCGGCGTCTACCTCTGGGGAGTGGCCACGCTGCGCCGGCGCGGGGACCGCTGGCCGGTGGGGCGCACGATCGCGTTCGTCGGCGCCGGCATGGGGTTCTTCTACCTCGCCACCGGGTCGGGTCTGGCCGCCTACGACGAGACGCTGCTCAGCGTGCACATGGTCCAGCACATGGTGCTGTCGATGCTGGTCCCCCTGGCGCTGGCCCTCGGGGCCCCGGTCACCTTGGCCCTGCGCACGCTGCCGCGCCGGCCTCGCGCCTGGCTGCTGGCGGTGCTGCACTCCCGGGTCGCCAAGGTGCTCTCGTTCCCGCCGCTGACGCTGGTCCTCTACATCGTCTCGCCGTGGGCGCTCTACTTCTCGGGCTGGTACGAGGCGTCGCTGAGCTCGACCTACGTGCACGAGATGATGCACGTGCACCTGGTGCTGGTCGGGACGCTGTTCTTCTGGCCGCTGATGGGCGTCGATCCGGTGCCCGGCCGGGTGGGCTATCCGTTCCGGATGCTGTTGATCCTGCTGACCCTGCCGTTCCACGCGTTCTTGGGGATCACGATCATGGACCAGGAGGAGCTGCTCGGCGGGGACCACTACCCGTCGCTGCACACCGGACCCATGGGCGCGTGGCTGCCCGACCCGCTCGACGACCAGCACCTGGCCGGCGGCATCCTGTGGGGCAGCGGCGACCTGATCGCGCTGGCGTTCTTCGCAGTGCTGTTCGTGCAGTGGGTGCGCTCGTCGATGAAGGAGGCGGTCCGGGAGGATCGGCGACTGGACCGGCTGGAGGCGCGGGAGCGCGCCGCGGCCGCGGGAGCCGCGGGCGGTCCGGTCGACACCGGCACGGAGCGGTAGCATCGGGGCCGTGACCGACGCGAACTCGAAGACCGCCCCGCTGAAGGTGCTCGTCTACAGCGACGACGTGAACACCCGGCAGCAGGTGATCCTGGCGCTGGGTCGGCGCCCGCACCCCGATCTGCCCGAGCTCGAGTACGTCGAGGTCGCGACCGAGCCGGTCGTGATCGCGAACATGGACGCCGGCCACATCGACCTGGCGATCCTCGACGGCGAGGCCGCCCCGGCCGGTGGCATGGGCATCGCCAAGCAGCTCAAGGACGAGATCTTCGACTGCCCGCCGGTGCTGGTGCTGACCGGACGGCCGCAGGACGCCTGGCTGGCCACCTGGTCGCGCGCCGAGGCGGCCGTGCCGCACCCGCTCGACCCGATCCAGCTCGCCGAGACCGTGATCGGCCTGCTGCGCTCGCGGGTCCCCGCCTGACGTGGCCTCTGACCTGACCCCTGCCTCTCGGCACGCTGATCCGGCACCGGCGTCCAGCTGGCCCGACGTCCTCGGCACCCTGGTCGCCGGCCGCGACCTGAGTGTGGAGCAGACGACGTGGGCGATGGGCGAGGTCCTCGCCGGCGAGGCCACCTCGGCGCAGGTGGCCGGCTTCGCGGTGGCGCTGCGGGCCAAGGGCGAGACCGTCGAGGAGGTCGACGGTCTGGTCCGGGCGATGTATGCCGCGGCCACGCCGTTCGCGGTCGAGGGCCGGGTGCTCGACGTCGTCGGCACCGGCGGCGACCGGTCCTTCTCGGTCAACATCTCGACGATGTCGGCGGTGGTCGCCGCCGGGGCCGGAGCCCGGGTGGTCAAGCACGGCTCGCGTTCGGCGTCGTCGAAGTCCGGCTCCGCCGACGTGCTCGAGGCCCTCGGCATCCGGCTCGACCTGCCGCCCACCCGAGTGGCCGAGCTGCTCGGTGAGGTCGGCATCACGTTCTGCTTCGCCGCCGCCTTCCACCCCGCGATGCGGCATGTCGCCGTGCCCCGCAAGGAGCTCGGCATCGGCACCACCTTCAACATCCTGGGCCCGCTCGCGAACCCCGCGCGGCCGCAGGCGCAGGCCATCGGCTGCGGTGACCGTTCGATGGCTCCGGTGATGGCCGGGGTCTTCGCCCGCCGGGGCGTCGACGCGTGGGTCTTCCGCGGCGACGACGGGCTCGACGAGCTGACCACGACCACCACCTCCTCGGTCTGGGTGGTCTCGCGGGGGCAGGTCGCCGAGGCGCGGCTCGACGCCGCCGACTTCGGCATCGCCCGGGCCACGCCGGGCGACCTGCGGGGCGGCGACACCGAGCACAACGCACGGGTGGTGCGCCGCCTGCTCGAGGGGGAGCCGGGGCCGGTGCGCGACGCGGTGCTGCTGAACGCCGGCGCCGCACTCGCCGTCCACGACGCACCCGGTCAGCCTGTCGAGCAGGCGCTGGCGGCCGGCATCGACAAGGCCCGCGCCGCCATCGACTCCGGCGCCGCGCTGGCGGTGCTGGAGCGGTGGGTGGCCGCTTCGGCCGCCTGAGCGCTCAGAGGTCCAGCACGAAGCGGTCGCCGTGGCTGCGGAAGCCTACCTTCTCGTAGTAGGCGCCCACCATGTTCGGCGGCGTCACGACGCGACGGAACCCGAGGTCGCGCAGCACCCGGCTGCGACGCCAGACGAACTCGCCGGGGGAGAAGTCGCGGAAGCGCGGAGTGACGTAGTCGAGCTCGACCTGGGCGATGTCGCCGTCCTCGCGCAGGACGACGACACCGACGGTCTCATCACCCCTCATCACCAGGAAGGCGTGCACCCCGGGCTCCTCGGGGTCGAAGAGGAAGTCGGGCTGGAAGCGCAGGATGTCGGCGCCGTGCACGCGGAGCGTATGGCGCAGGAACTCGTCGCGCGGACCGACCTCGAGCACGTCGAAGGTCTGCTCGTCGTGCCGCTGCCGCACCAGTTGGGCGATGAACCAGGCGTTGATCGCGACCAGGACGGCGTTCATCGCCGCCATCGACCAGACCTCGATCAGGGCGTTGAAGACGACGAGTGTGAACGAGGCCACCAGGTTGAGGGTGCGGAACCGCAGCACCCGGGCCTGGAGCAGGGAGAAGACCAGCAGGGCGCTGCCGGCCCATCCCAGGATGTCGAGCCAGTGGTCGGCGAGGAAGTCCACCGGATCAGTCGAGTCCGAGTGAGAACGCGGCCTCGAGATCGTGCCGCGAGTAGGCACGGAAGGCGATGTGGGTCTCGGTCTCGAGCACGCCGGGCACCTTGTTGAGGCGGTCGGCGACCACGGTGGCGACGTCCTCGTGCCGGCGCACCCGCACCAGGGCGATCAGGTCGATCTGGCCGGTCACGGAGTAGACCTCGGTGACGCCCTCGAGGGCGGCGATCGCCTCGGCGACCTCGGGGATGCGCGCGACGTCGGCGTTGACGAACACGATGGCGGTGATCATGGGCTGAGCGTATCCAGGAGACGCGCAGCAGACCCCATCGTCAGCGTGCCGGCTGGTGCGCCGGCGCGAGGTCGCGCCGCTCCGCGAACGGCACCAGCGTGGACCGCGACGCGGCCACGGCGTCGTGGAGGGCGAGGTGGCGAGTGGCCCCGCCCACTGGGCAGGTCCACTCGCCCTCGACGGCGACGAGGCGGACACCCGGCGACTCCAGCCAGCGCAGCACCCGCTCGGTCTCCTCGGCGCTGGCGGCCGGCACCGGGCCGGGGCCGGGCGAGACGGTCTCGGCCGACGCCCGCAGGTCGGCGACGTAGCGGTGGGCGTCGGCGCCCGGGGGGATCACCCCGGCCGCGGCCAGGCGGCCGTGGCGGACGACGTGCACGGCCCAGCGGCCGTCGTCGTCGCGGCGGGCCGCCACCACCTCGGGGCACCGGGTCAGGGCGGTCAGGCGCTGGGTGCGGGCCGCGGCGCGGATGAACGCGGCCAACCGGTCGCGGTGGACACCGGCCTCCTCGAACCGCTCGTCGTCGGCGAGCAGGGCCATCCGGCGGTTGACCGCTTCGACCACCTCGTCGGGGCGGCGGAGCAGGGTGTCGCGCAGTTGGCGCACCACCTCGGCGTAGGCGTCGTGGTCGACGGAGCCGTCGCAGGGGGAGAGACAGCGGTTCATCTCGGCCAGCACGCAGGGGGTGCGCGCGGGGCTCCGGCCGAACCGGTCGCTGCACTGGCGCACCGGGAAGGTCTCGTGCAGGGCGGCCAGGCACTTCTCGGCGGCCTTCTTCGACGAGAACGGGCCGAGGTAGTCGGCCTCGTCGTCGAGCACCCGTCGCACCAGGGAGAGCCGTGGCCAGGGCTCACGGGTGAGCTTGACGAAGTGGACCTTCTCCGGGAACCGGGAGCGCCGGTTGTAGCGGGGCTTGTGCTCGGCGATCAGCCGCAGCTCGCGGACCTCGGCCTCGAGGGCGGTAGCGCACTCGATGCCGGTGACCTCGGCGGCCAGGCCGACCATCTCGCCCATCCGCGAGCGGGTCTCGGAGGCGGTGAAGTAGGAGCGCACGCGGGTGCGGAGGTCGCCGGAGGTGCCGACGTAGAGGACCCGGGCCCGGTCGTCGCGGAACAGGTAGACCCCCGGAGCGTGCGGCAGCGCCTCGGCCAGGTGCCGCTTGCGGCGCTGGGCGGTGGTCACCCGGGAGGAGAACGTCTGCAGCTCCTCGAGGGTGTGCACCCCCAGGCCGCCCAGCCGCTCCATCAGGCCGTGCAGCACGTCGACGGTGGCCCGGGCGTCGGAGAGCGCGCGGTGGTTGGGGGTGGTGGCGGAGCCGAATGCCCGGGCCAGCGAGGAGAGCTTGCAGTTCGGGGCGTCGTCGCGGGTGATCACCCGCCGGGCCAGCCGCGCGGTGTCGAGCACCTCGAACGGCGGCCACGGCCGCCCCTGCTCCTCGGCGAAGTAGCGCAGGAATCCGACGTCGAACGGGGCGTTGTGGGCGACCAGCACGCAGCCGGCCGCGAACTCGAGGAACGCCGGCAGCGCGGACTCGATGGGCGGGGCGTCGGCGACCATCGAGTTGCTGATGCCGGTGAGCACCGCGATGAACGCCGGGATCTCGGTGTGGGGGTTGACCAGCGTCTGGAACTCGCCGAGCACCTCGCCGCCGCGGACCTTCACCGCACCGATCTCGGTGATGCGCGAGCCACCCTGGGCCGAGCCTCCGGTGGTCTCGAGGTCGACCACGCAGAAGGTCAGCTCTCGCAGCGGCCGCCCCAGCTCGTCGAAAGTGCGTTGCGACTCCCACCGGGGCGGCGCACTCTGAACGGCGGTGCTCATGCCGGTGACGCTAGATGTCGGCGCCGACATCGCGGCGGCGGCGCGCGGACTAGGGTCTGTCTGACAGGACTTGCACGGGGGAGCAGGCGTTGCCGCGCGACCGCGCGTCGGACCACGGAGGGAGGAGTCTGCGATGACCGAGACCTCCGAGGTCGCGATCGGTCAGCTGCCGGCGTCCGTGCGGGCCCGCGTCGCCGCCCTGGCCGCCGAGGTGCTCCCCTCGGTGGCGGACCTTCCGGCCTCGCTGCGCAAGGTGGCGGCGTTCGCCCCCGCCCGTCGGGCCCGCGCCGGTGAGAGCGCGATCCTGTCGGCGCTGCGCGACCCCGAGCTGCGTCGCCGGGTGGGCGTGCAGGTCGGGCCGGAGGAGCTCTCTCCCGACCCGGTCGACCGCGCGGCTCGGGCCTGGCTGGTCCGCGGCGACGGATGGCGCGAGCGGCTCACCGAGGCCGTCGAGGCGTCGACCGCGCGAGGTGCGGGCGCGGTGGACGCCGAGCAGGTCGCGCGGCTGCGCGAGAAGCTGGGCCAGGCCGAGCAGACGATCCGCGACCTGCGCAGTGCCCACCGCGAGCAGGTGGCGGAGTTCAAGCGCGAGAACTCCTCGTTGCGCCGCAAGCTGGGCGAGGCACGGGTCGCCGAGCGCGCGGCGCGGGCCGAGGTCACCGATCGGGTCGCCGCCGACGAGGAGGCCCTCGCCCGTGCGGAGGCGACCGTGCGCTCCCAGGACAAGGAGCTGCGTCGGCTGCGCGCCGAGGTCGCCCGGCTGGAGGCCCAGGTCGAGGTGGCGCGCCGGACCTCCCGGGTCGAGCGTGACGAGGCCACTCTCCGGGCCAGGCTGCTGCTCGACACGGTGATCGACGCCGCCTCCGGTCTGCGCCGCGAGCTGGCGCTGCCCTCGGCGACGGGGGCGCCCGGCGACCGGGTCGAGGCGGAGCTGGCCGCTGCCGCCGACGGGACCGACCGGGGTCGCCCGCGCACGCCGTCGGCGAGCCCGGCCATCGTGGAGCAGCACCTCGCCCTGCCTCGGGCCCGGCTCATCGTCGACGGCTACAACGTGAGCAAGAGCGCCTGGCCGGCCTCCTCGCTGGAGGCCCAGCGGCTGCGACTCGTCAACGGGCTCGCCCCGCTGGTGGCGCGCACCGGGGCGGAGACCACCGTGGTCTTCGACGCCGCCGCGGCGACCAGTCGGCCGGTGGTGCCCGCACCCCGTGGCGTCAGGGTGCTGTTCAGCCCGCCCGGGGTGATCGCCGACGACGTGATCCGCGACCTGGTCGCGGCCGAGCCTCCCGGGCGCGTGGTGATGGTGGTCTCCGACGACCAGGAGGTCGCCCGCCACGCTGCCGCCTCGGGTGCGCGGGTGGTCAGCGCCGCTGCGCTCCAGGGGCTGCTGACCCGCAGCGGGTGAGCCGGGCCCAATGGGTCCGCCCTCGGGGGACCGGGATCCAGACCCGATGTCGGCGGTGCCTGTCAGCGTGTCCGCCATGACGACGCGAATCGACTGCGACACCTGCGTGGTGCGCGGCCCGGCCTGTGGTGACTGCGTGGTGACCGTGCTGCTCGGGCCACCTCCCGAGCTGGCGTTCGACGACGACGAGCGCCGCGCGCTGGAGGTGCTGGCCGAGAGCGGCCTGGTGCCGCCGCTGCGGCTGGTCCGGCCGGTCGACGGTCCGGACGTGCAGTCCGCCTGATGCCCGAGACGCCAGCCCGCCGCGGGGCCGGTGTGACCCGTGGGGCTGATGGGGCGGCGGGTCGGCAAAGGTTGGCCCGGATGTCGAGAAACACCGCTCACGACCCGGTGAAGATTGGGCAGCGTCCGGCGATCCCGATTAACCTGCTCCCAGGTGCTCGTGAGAGTGGTCCGACCGGTCCACGCGGGCACCGCGTCGAGTCTCGGCCCACTCCGGTGGACCGAGAACCGGGGAACCAACCCACCTGGGGTGAATCGCCCGCGAGGCGGTGGTCTGTTCGCAGGCCGCCGAGGATCGGGCGTAGGGCAAGTCGTGCCCGAACCCGTCAGCTCACCCGGTAGGCGTACGACACCAGCAAGGAGACCGCGCGCTCGTGCTCAACGGTCGCAAGCGACTCATCCCCACCCTGTCCGGTCTCGCCCTGGTCGCCACCGTCGGCCTGGTGCCCAGCGCCCCCGCGGGCGCCGAGCCGGAGATCGAGGACGTCCAGGCCCGCGTCGACCGGCTCTACCACGAGGCCGAGCAGGCCTCGGAGCGCTACAACGACGTCCGGCTCGAGCTGGCCGACCTGCAGGGCGACCTGCGCTCCCTGCGCGCCGACCAGCGCCGCCAGGGCGCCCGGCTCGACGTGGTCCGCGAGCAGGTCCAGGAGTCCCTGATCGACCAGTACCAAGGCCAGGGGCTCTCCGCCGTGGGCGAGGTCGTCGTCTCCGACGACCCCCAGGCGTTCCTCGCGCAGCTCTCCACGATGTCGGCCTACAACGACCTGCAGAGCGAGCGCTACGACAGCTTCGCCACCGAGGCCAAGGCACTCGAGATCCGCCGCTCGGCCACCGAGAACCGCATCGCCCAGGTCGGCGAGCTCAAGGAGCAGCTGGCCGAGGAGAAGCAGGAGATCGACGAGAAGCACTCCGAGGCCGAGGCGCTCCTCGCCGAGCTCGAGGCCGAGGAGCGCGAGGCGCTGCTCTCCCGCGACACCGACCGGATGCCCAGCTCGGTGTCGACCTCCGGCCGCGCCGGCGCGGCCATCGGCTATGCGATGGCCCAGGTCGGCGACGCCTACGTCTACGGCGCCGCGGGCCCGAGCGCCTTCGACTGCTCCGGCCTGACGATGATGGCCTGGGCCCAGGCAGGCGTGGCGCTTCCGCACTCCTCCAGCGCCCAGTACGGCAGCGGCCCGCACATCGCGGCGAGCGCGCTGCAGCCCGGCGACCTGGTCTTCTACTACAGCCCGATCAGCCACGTCGGCATGTACATCGGCAACGGCATGATCGTGCACGCCGCCAACCCGGGCACCGGCGTCGTGGTGTCCCCGCTCTACTCCATGCCCTACGTGGGTGCGGTCCGCCCTGGCTGACCCGCACCGCGCCGAGGCCGGTCGCCCCCGATGGTGGGTGGCCGGCCTCTCGCTGTTCCTGGTGGCCGTGCTCGCCGGCGCCTGGTGGCTGCAGCGTGAGCAGCCCTACGTCGCCCCGGGCGACCGAACCGACGGCGAACGGTCCGCGCCTGCCTTGGCTGCCGAGGCGGTCGAGCGGCTGGAGCGGGCCATCGAGGGCGGGGACACCCCGGCGGGTGCCGTCCTCGGTGCCGACGACGCGGCTCGCGCGCTGTTGTCCGCCGTCGTCGACAACGGCGTCGCGCTGCGGCTGCGCGACCTCGACCTGCGCTACGTCGACGAGGCGGCCGCCGGAGCCGACGGGTCGTGGCAGGCGGCCGTGGAGGTGCGCTGGCGGCTGGCCGGCCTCTACCGAACGGCGGCCCGCAGCGAGGTGACCTTCGGGTTCCGCCTGCACGAGGGCCGGGTGCTGGTCACGTCCGTGGGCGGGGGCGACGGCCGAACCCCCCTCTGGTTCACCGGCCCGCTCGAGGTCGGCCGCGGGCCGGGCACGCTGGTGCTGGCCGCGGGCGGCGAGTCACCGGACCGGTACGCCGCGTGGGCACGGCGCGCGGTCACGGTGGTGCGGCGCGTCCTGCCGGGGTGGCGCGGCGGGCTGGTGGTGGAGGTGCCCGCAGACCCGGGGCAGCTGCACGAGGCCCTGGCGGCGGCACCGGGCACCTACGACGGCATCGCGGCGGTGACCACCAGCGTCGACGGCTCGCTGGCGCCCGAGGCCCCGGTGCACGTGTTCGTGAACCCGGCCGTCTTCGGCGGGCTGCGTCCGACCGGTGCGCAGGTGGTGATGAGCCACGAGGCCGTGCACGTCGCCACCGGCGCCGCCCAGGCGGTGTTGCCGCTGTGGCTGGCCGAGGGATTCGCCGACTACGTCGCGCTGCGCGACGTCGACCTGCCGCTGCGCACCACCGCCGGGCAGATCATCGAGCAGGTCCGGCGCGACGGCCCGCCCGCGGCGCTCCCCGGCCCGGCTGAGTTCGAGACCACCCGGAGCCACTTGGGCGCCACCTACGAAGCGGCCTGGCAGGCCTGCGTGCTGCTGGCCGAGCGCGCGGGAGAGCAGGCGCTGGTCGGGCTCTACCGACGCGTCGAGGGCGGCGAGCCGCTCGGCCGGGTGCTGCGGGACGAGACGGGGCTGACCGAGGCCGACCTCACCCGGCTGTGGCAGGAGCGCCTGCGAGACTTGGCCGGGTGAGCACCGACCGCGAACCCGGCCAGGTCACCGCGCGGTGGGCCGCGCTCGTGGGCGGGGCACTGTTCGTAGCGCTGGCGGTGTGGCTGGTCCCGTGGGATCCGATCCCCGGAGGGCCGCTGGAGCCGGTGCCTGCCACCGACGTGCTCACCCCTGAGCAGATCGAGCGGGCCGAGCAGTTCTCCCGGTGGGCGCGGGTGTGGAGCTACGGGTCGTTGGCGGTGTCGCTGGCGTTCGTGTGCTTCCTCGGGTTCAGCCGGCACGGCCAGCGGCTGGTGCAGCGGCTCCCGGGCCCGTGGTGGGCCCAGACGCTGCTGGCGGTGGCGGCTGTGGAGCTGCTGCGCCGGTTGGTCACGCTGCCGTTCGCGGTCGCGCAGCGCCAGCACCGCCTCGACTACGGGCTCTCGACGCAGTCGTGGGACGGGTTCGCGGTCGACCTCGCCAAGAGCGAGGCGCTCTCGATCATGGTGACCGGCGTCGCGCTCGTGGTGGTGCTGGCGGTCGCCCGGCGCTGGCGCCGGGCCTGGCCCGCCGTGGTCGGCGGGCTGCTGGGCGCCTTCGTGCTGGTCGCGTCGTTCGGCTATCCGCTGCTGGTCGAGCCGATCTTCAACGACTTCGACTCGCTGCCCGGCGGCGAGCTGCGCACGGCGGTGCTGGAGGTCGCCGAGGCCGAGGGGGTGGCGCTCGACGACGTGCTGGTCGTCGACGCGTCCCGTCGCACCACGACGCTCAACGCCTACGTCTCCGGCTTCGGCAACACCCGCCGGGTCGTGCTCTACGACACGCTGGTCGACGACCTTCCGGCCGACCAGGCGCTCTCGGTGGTGGCGCACGAGCTGGCCCACGCCAAGCACCAAGACGTGGTCGTCGGATCGGTGCTCGGCGCGGCCGGGGTCGTTGCGGCCGCGGGGCTGCTTGCGCTGGTGGTGCTCGGGGCGCAACGACGACGGCCGGCCCCGATGGGGCCGGCCGTCGTGCCGTTGCTGCTGGCGCTCTTCGCGGTCGGATCACTGCTCGCCGCGCCGATCGAGAACGGGATCAGCCGGCGGATCGAGCTGCGGGCCGACGTCGAGGCGCTGCGGGTCACGCAGGACCCGGAGGCGTTCGTCGCCGTCCAGCGGCGGCTGGCGCAGAGGTCACTGGCCGACCCCACCCCACCGGCGCTACTGCATTGGTGGTTCTCGAGTCACCCGTCGTCACGTTCGCGTCTGGGCCTCGTCAAAGCGATGTGTGGGGTTCGAGCAATGGCCGGTGTCAAGCCACCGGACGATCAGGGCCTTTCGACAACGCCACCCTGCTCGAGCTTGGTGTTGGTGTCGTCGAAAGCGCCTCCAACGTAGTCCCCCAAGAGGAACACCGCGACGACGATAACGGCCGCAACTCCGGCGACGAGCAGGCCGTACTCCACGGCCGAGGCACCGCGCTCGTCGTCGCGGTCGGGCAGGTAGGGCGCGAGCAGGATGCGCAGGTACTGGATCACTGGGTTCTCCTCGAGAGGTGTGGCTCCGCGGGGGGCGCCGAGCCGGTCATCGAGAATGATCGGCAGGCCGGCGCCGGACCTGACCAGCCCAACGGCCGAATCCGCCTAGCCCGAACGGGCCAGGGCACCCCAGGCGACCGGGGCTCTCAGAGGTCGGTGGGTCGCACCGAGGAGAGCAGCCCGATCCGCATCGCGGTGACCAGCGCCTGGGCCCGGTTGGCCGCGCCGAGCTTCTGGTAGATCCGCGCGATGTGCGACTTCGCGGTCGACTCCGAGAGATAGAGCCGCTCGCCGATCGCCGCCGCGCCCAGACCGTCGGCGAGCAGCACCAGCACCTCGTGCTCGCGCTCGGAGAGCCGGCTGGACTCGCCGGTGCTGCGCCGCACCATCGCCTGCACCAGCCCGGCGCACACGAACGAGCGGGGGGACACGTTCGCGTGCCGGGCGGCCTTGACCACCTCGGTCGAGGGGGCGTCCTTGCCGACGAAGCCGGAGGCCCCCGCCTCCATCGCAGCGAAGATCTGGTCGTCGCCGGAGTGCATGGTGAGGATCACGATGCCGACCCGGTCGCTCTCGCGGCGGATCGCCCGGACGATGTCGAGGCCGGTGCCGTCCTGGAGCTGCAGGTCGGCGACCACCACATCGGGCTGCAGCTCGGCATAGGTGCTCAGCGCCTCGGCGACCGAGGCCGCGGTGCCGACGACGCTCATGTCGGGCTCGAGGTCGAAGACGCCCGCCAGGCCGTTGCGGATCAGCTCGTGGTCGTCGACGAGCAGCACACGGGTCATCGACTGCTCGGTCATGCACTCACCTTGTGGGGGTCGTCGGTCGCTCGGCCACCGGCCATTGTGCCGTCCCGGGACGGATCCGCAGCCGGCGGCTCGCCCAACCGCACCGAGACCGCGACCCCGCCGCGGTCGCTTGCCCCGATCGAGAGCTCGGCGCCGATCAGCCGGGCCCGCTCCCGCATGATCTCCAGGCCTTGGGAGTCGTCACGGCCAGCCTGCAGGCCGCGGCCGTCGTCGGCCACCGTGATCCGCGCGGCCGGCGGCTGCACCTGGCAGTGCACGTCGATCCGGCTGGCCCCGGCGTGCCGCACGGCGTTGTTGATCGCCTCCTGGGTGATCCGGAACAGCTCGGCCTCGACCTCGGGCCGCAGCCGCGTGGTCCGCTCGTCGAGCGTGACGTGGATCGGTGTGCCCGAGACCTGGCTGAGGTTGCGGGCGATGGAGCCGATCGCGGTGCCCAGGCTCTCGTTCTCGCCGATGCTGGTGCGCAGGTTGATCACCGAGCGGCGCACCTCGGCGACGATCTGCGTCACCTGGCCGCGCAGCAGGTCGATGCGCTCGCGCTGCTCCGAGGACTCCTCGCGGGCCGCGATCGCGTCGATCAGATAGCCCAGAGACGCGATGTCCTGGGCGATCCCGTCGTGCATCTCGCGGGAGAGCCGGCGCCGCTCCTCGGCGGTGGCCGCGTCGCGGAAGGCGTCGAACATCAGCGCGGTGTCGAGGTGCACCGCGCTCGACTCCAGTCGGCGCATCAGCCGGTGGCTGCGCTCCGGGAGCCCCAGGCGGCCAAGATCCAGCTGATCCGAGAGCCGTCCGGCCACGACCGCCGTCGGCTTGCCCTCGCTGAGCAGTGGGAAGGCGAACTCGGCGCCGACCTCGACGGGCCGACCCTCGGCCCAGGCCCGGGCGGCCACGCCGTCGGCCGGGGCCGGCTGGATGTCGCTGTCGACGGACTTGGTGACCAGCGGGGTCAGCCCGTCGCCGCGTGGCACGTGCAGCGCCACGGTCGCCGCGGGCAGGTCGTCGAGCACGGCGCTCAGGATCGCTCCGCCCAGGGTCTTCGGGTCCAGCCCCGAGCTGAGGCCTCCGGTCAGCCCGATCAACTGCCGGATCAGGTCCTGGGCATAGAGGTAGGGCCCGAGCGGGTCGTCGGTGCGCCGGAGGGCGGAGTGCACGAAGCTGGCGATCAGGCCCAGGCCGAGGCCGGTGAACGACCAGGTGGCCAGCTCGCTCACCTGCTCGTCCGAGAACCGGCCGAACAGCAGCAGCCCGGTGCCGACGAAGCCGCCCAGCAGGCTCGCCATCGCCAGTGCCACGCCGCGCAGTCCTCCCCGCAGGCCCGCGGTGAACGGGGGGACGGCGAGCGCCCCCAGCATCGCGTAGGAGCTCTGCAGGGCGTAGCCCGCCAGCACGCCGACCAGGGCCGGCTCCAGCACCCCCAGTGGGCGCAGCAGCCGGTCGGCGCGGCGGTCGAACACCTGGCAGAGCAGCCACAGCGCGGCCACCGCGCCCAGCGCGCCCATCGCGGTCGAGTCGTCCGACCAGAAGACCGGGACCAACAGGACCAGGACGGCGAACGCCCTCGCCGCTCCGGCGAGCCGGACGACGGAGAGCGGCGAGGGTCGCATCAGAAGTTGTCCATCATGCTCAGCGCGGCAGGGCCCATCACCGCGACGAACAGGCACGGCAGGATGCAGAAGATCAGCGGAACTGTGATCTTGACCGGCACCTTCTGCGCCTTCTCCTCCGCCCGCTGCCGGCGCTTGACCCGCATCTCGCTCGACTGCACCCGCAGCACCTGCGAGATCGGGATGCCGAAGGCGTCTGCCTGCACCATCGCGCCGACGAACGAGCGCAGGTCGGCGACGTTGGTGCGCTCGGCCATCGCACGCAGCGCGCCGGAGCGGCCCTGCCCGATCTGGATCTCGCGGAGCACCCGGGAGAACTCCTCGGCCAGTGGGCCCTCGGTGTTGCGGGCCACCTGCTGGAGCGCCGCGTCGAACCCGAGGCCCGACTCCACGCTGATCGTGAGCAGGTCGATCGCGTCGGGCAGGTCGCGCTCGAAGCGGGCCGCCCGGTCGTAGGCGGTCTGGTAGAGGTAGAGATCCGGCACGAAGAAGCCCAGAGCCGCCCCGCCGAGCGCCATCACCACCCGCATCGGCAGCTCGACGCCGAAGACCAGAGAGAGCGCGAAGCCGACCAGGCAGAGCGACACCGCGCCGATGACCTTGCCCGAGACGACCCGGTCGACGCTCCAGTCGCGCGGGTTGCCCGCCAGGTCGAGCTTGCGGCGGATCCGGTCGGCCGAGTCGGCCCCCGTCAACCGCCGGCCCACCCGCAGCGCGCGCTGTTGCAGCGGTTCGAGCACCCGCTCGCCGAAGGGACGCTCCAGCTCCTGGGTGAGCTCGGAGGGCGCCGAGCCCATCGCCCGGACCAGCGCCAGGGAGCGGCCCACCCCCGACGCCTCGGCGTCGTCGCGCAGGGCAGCAGCGACCAGCACGAGGGCCACACCGACCAGCAGCAGGCCGAGGAGGAAGAGCATCGTCATCTCACACCTCCACCTTCACCACGCGGCTCATCCAGAACACGCCGACGCCCAGCCACAGGGTCGCGCCGCCCAGCATGACCCACCCGCGGGGATCGGAGAACAGCGGCGCGACGTAGTCGCCGTTGCTGACCACGAGATAGAGCAGGAACCCGGGCGGCAGCGCCGAGAGCACGATCGCCGACAGCTTGCCCTCCGCGGCCAGCGCGGAGACCTGACGCCGCACGTACTCCCGCTCCCGCATGGTCGCGGCGACGGTGTCGAGCAGCTCGCCGAGGTTGCCGCCGACCTGGCGCTGGATCCGGATCGCCATCACCACCCACTCGAAGTCCTTGCTGTCGAACCGCTCGGCCACCCCGTCGAGGGCCTCCTCGAGCGACACGCCCAGCCTGGTCTCCACGAGTACCCGCTTGAACTCGCCCGACACCGGGTCGGCGCCCTCGCGCACCACCGTGTCGACCGACTGGGCCAGCGACAGCCCGGCCGACAGCGAGCCCGACATCAGCTGCAGCGTGTCGGGCAACGCGGCGTTGAACGCCTTGCGGCGCTTGGACCGGCGCAGCCCGAGCCAGGCCCACGGCCCGATGGCACCGAGGGCGAGGAACACGATGCCGAGCAGCAGGCTGCCGCCGCCGAGGAGCAGCCCGAGCAGCCCGGCGACCACGACGACGCCGGTGTGCACCAGGAGCCACTCCGACGACTTCAGCTCGCTGCCGGCCGCCTCGAGGCGGCGGGTGATCCGCACGTCGAGGCCCTTGTTGCGGTTCAGCACCTGGGCGGCGGCGTCGGTGGCCTGGGACAGCGCCTGCTCGGCGTCGACCCGGTGGCCGGGCTGCTCGGTGGTGGTGGTGTCGGCGTAGCGGGCGACCCGGTCGGCCATCGACAGCTCCGCGCGGCGTCCGGGCACCAGCAGCACGGCCAGGGCGAGCAGGCCGGCACCGAAGACGCCGACACCGGCGTACATCAGCCAGCGTGGGGGCACCCACCCGGTGTCGTCGGCCACGACCGGTGGCGCGACGGCCGGCGCCTGTGGCTTGTGGCGCTGCACGGTGGTGAACGCCTGGACCACCAGGGGCTCCCCGCCGGCGGGCAGCGTGATCTGGAGCGTCGCCTCGGTGCCGGTCACGTCGTCGGGGACGTCGACGCTGACCAGCAGCTGGCGGGCGAGCACGGCCGCCTCGGCGTCGAACGCGGCGACGAGGGCGTCCTGGTCGGCCTCGACCACGGTGCCGGCTCCGGCGGCCGCCAGCTCCTCCAGCCGGGCCAGCGACTCGGGGGTCTGCTCGAGCGCGACCACGTCGAGCAGGACCTCCGCCTCGGAGACCGCAGCGACCGTGTCGGCGACGTCGACGCCGGTGGTGTCGGCGCCGTCGGAGAGCACCAGCACCGACCGCTGGCCCTCGCCTCCGGCCATCGCGACCGCGGCCTGGACGCCGTCGTAGAGCCGGGTCTGCCGGCTCAGTGTGAGCTGGTCGAGCACCGCCGCCGCCTCGGCCCGGTCGACGGTGGGCGGCAATGCCTGCGACACCTCGTCGGCGAACGTGACGATGCCGACCTCGACGTCGGGCGGCACCGCCGCCAGGAACGCCGCGGCAGCGGCTCGGGCCGCCTCGAAGCGGGCACCGGCCATCGACCTGCTGGTGTCGATCGCGAGCACCGCGGTGCGGCGTACGGCAGTCGAGGACGCAGCCCGCACGGCCTCGGCAGCGGCGTCCCGGCCGTCGACGGTGGCGGTGACCTGGTCGAGCCGGACCTCCGCGCCGGCCGGCACCGAGACGAGGACCTCGAGCCCGGCCTTGCGGACCTCGACGTGCGCGATCGAGGCCCCGGTGGGGTCGTCGGCCGCGGCCGGGGCGCCGACCAGCAGCAGTGAGAGGAGCCCGGCCGTCGCGGCGAGGAGGGCGCGCATCAGTTCCGCTCCGGCAGGAACAGCAGCGGGTCGACGGTGACGTTGACGTAGGCCATCTTCTCGAGGAACTGCGGCCGCAGGCCGGTCGCCTTGAGTCGGCCGAGGCTGTGCCCCTCGGCGTCGAAGCCGGCGGTCTGGTCGAAGACGAAGATGTCCTGGAGGGTGATGATGTCGCCCTCCATGCGCTCCACCTCGGTGATGTGGGTGATCCGCCGGGTGCCGTCCTTGAACCGGGTCTGGTGCACGATCAGGTCGACCGCGGACGCCACCTGTTCGCGGATCGCCCGCACCGGCAGGTCCATGCCCGCCATCAGCACCATCGTCTCCATCCGCGAGAGCGTGTCGCGGGGGCCGTTGGAGTGCAGCGTGCAGATCGAGCCGTCGTGGCCGGTGTTCATCGCCTGCAGCATGTCGAGCGCGGAGGCGTCGCGCACCTCGCCGACGATGATCCGGTCCGGCCGCATCCGGAGGCTGTTCTTGACGAGGTCGCGGATGTGCACCGCGCCCTTGCCCTCGATGTTGGAGGGCCGCGACTCCAGTCGCACCACGTGCTCCTGCTTGAGCTGGAGCTCGGCGGCGTCCTCGATCGTGACGATGCGCTCGTCGTGGGGGATGAACGAGGAGAGCACGTTCAGCGTGGTGGTCTTGCCGGCGCCGGTGCTGCCGCTGACGATGACGTTGAGCCGGCCCCGGACGCAGGCGGCCAGGAAGTCGCGGGTCTGCGGGGTCAGCGAGCCGAACCGCACCAGGTCCTCGTCGGTCAGCGGGTCGGTGGCGAACTTGCGGATCGTCAGCGCCGAGCCGTCGACGGCCAGCGGCGGGATCACGGCGTTCACCCGGCTCCCGTCGGGCAGCCGGGCGTCGACCATCGGGCTGGACTCGTCGACGCGCCGCCCGATGCGGGAGACGATCTTGTCGATGGTCCGGCGCAGGTGGTCCTCGTCGGCGAAGCGGGCGTCGGCGGGGGTCAGCCGGCCGCGCTTCTCCAGCCAGATCGACGCCGGCCCGTTGACCATCACCTCGGACACGTCCGGGTCGCGCAGGAACGGCTCGATCGGGCCGTAGCCGAGGATGTCGTCGGTGATCTCCTGCGTGACCCGGGCCCGGTCGCTGCTGCTCAGCGGTCGGTCCTGGGAGGAGAGCACCTCGGCGAGCACCGAGCGCACCTGCTGGTCGAGCTCGGCCTGGTCCATGTCGGCGTCGTAGAGGTGCGGGCCGAGCTGCCGGAGGAGCTGGCCGTGGACGCTGGACTTCAGCTCCTCGAGCCGGTCGTGCTGCTGGCTGGTGAAGGAGCGGCGGGAGCCGCCGCTCGGTTCGGCGGGCTTGGCCGGCTTGGCCGGCTCGGTCGGCGCCGCCGGCTGAGGCGGTACGACGGCCGCGTGCGTCGGCGCGCCGGCGGGCGTCGCCGGGTCCCCGGCGGCGGGGCCGGGGGTGGTCTCGGCGCCGGCACCGGCGTGCCGGCCACTCTGCTCCGCCTCCCGGCGGGCGGCGGCGAGACGGTCGGCCAGACTCATCGGGTCACCTCCGGAGCTTGAATCGGCGGCCGCTCCGCTCGGGCTCGGCGGTGTGGGTGCCGAGCCCGGCGCCGTGGGCGGTGGCGGGCGGGGTGGCGACCTCTCCGGCGAAGCGGGTCGCGAGGCTGCGGATGGCCTGGCTGGAGGGGTGCTCCGGCTTGCCGAGCACAATCGGGGTGCCGGCGTTGGTGGCGGCCGCGATCTCGACGGAGGTGGCGATCCGCGCGGTGACCGGCAGACCGAGGATGGCCTCGACCTTGTCGGCGCTGATGCCGACCTGGTCGTCGGCACGGTTGAGCATCAGGTGGCGGTGGCCGCGGGCGATGTTGAGCATGTCGAGGGTCTCCAGGGCGACCTTGACGTTCTTCAGCGTCGGCACGTCGAGGGTGGCGACCAGCACGCACTCGTCGGTCTCGTCGAGCGCGGTGAGGGTCTGCTCGTCGAAGGCCGGTGCGGTGTCGACGACGACGAAGTCGAACTCCTCGCGCAGGATGCGCAGGGTCCGCGCCACGAGCGTGGCGGTGACCCGCTCCCGGGCGTCGGGGTGGGCGGGGGCGGCGAGCACCATCAACGAGTCGGGGTGCCGGGTGAGCAGCCCCTCGAGCATGCCGGGGTCGAGGCTGTCCTCGGCGCCGATCGCGTGCTCGATGGAGTGGGTGGGGAACAGTTGCAGGGTGATCGCGACGTCGCCGAAGGCGAGGTCGAGGTCGACCAGGCAGACCTTGCGGGCGCCGTGGGCGCCGAGGGCGAGCGCGAGGTTGACCGCGAGCGTGGTCTTGCCGACGCCGCCCTTGGGGGAGAAGACCGTGACGACCTGGCCGCTGGGCCGGGCGCCCCCGGGGCCGCGCAGGGCCACCCACAGCTGATGGGCCCGGCCCACCGCGGCGCCCACCGAAGCGGGGTCGTCGAGGGGGACCACGTCGCGGGCGCCGGCCTTCATCGCGGCCGCCAGCACGTGGGTGTCGAGCGACTCGCGGACGAGCACCACGCTGACGGTGGGACGGGAGATGCGCAGCTCCTCGCAGGTCGCGAGCGCCTCCTCGAGGGGCACGTGCGGCCCGAGGACCACGACGTACTCCTCGGTGTGCTGGGTGAGCCACGCCTCGAGAGGCCGGGGGGAGTCGACGGCGTGGGAGCCGGCGGGGAGCGCCGGCATCAGCGTCGCGACGGTGGTGCTCTCAGGTTCGACGAGGACAGGCATCCAGGCTCACTCGAACAGGCTCTCGGCGGTGACGCCGGGGTCGGGGCGGACCGTGCTCTTGGTGGTGAGCAGCGCGAACGCGAGCTCGCCGCTGCCTTGGGCGAACAGCACCCGCTGGGCCTGGGCCTGGGTGAGGGCGAGGGTGAGCAGGGTGCGCGGCAGCTGCTCGGTGGTCTGGGCGCCGGACTGGTCGGTGGTGGTCGTGGAGACCGGGGTGGTGGAGCCGACGCCGAGCACGGTGACGCGCTCGAGCAGCAGCCGGGTGAAGGCCTGGCCGGTGGTCTGGTCGGCCCCGTTGAGGAAGACCGCGACCTCGGAGCCGGGGTTGACGAAGCCGGCGACGCGGGCCGGGTCGGTGAGGTTGACCGAGATCGCCAGCTGGCCGTCGGGGATCTGCAGCGAGGTCTGCGAGGAGGCCTGGGCGGGGGTGCCGAACCGCTCGGGGATGATCTGCTCGCCGGGGAAGACCGAGGTCAGGGCCACGCTGCCGGCGAGCTGGGCGGCGTCCTGCAGGGCGCTGGGCAGCCGCTGGTCCGACACCACCGGCTGCAGCGCGATCTTGCCGCTGGCCAGGGCGTCCTCGATCGACTCGCCCTTCTGGATCTGGGCGGTGGCGCGCAGCACCTCGACCGTCTCGAAGCGCGCCTCGGCCCGCTCGTCGGCCCCTTGGACGTAGACGAAGACCAGGGCGGCTCCGAGCGCGGCGACCAGCGCCGCCGCCAGGAGGAGAATCCTGCGTCGATCCATACCCGAGCCCTTCCGCCTCGCCGACCGTGCCGGGAAGCCACTCGACCCGCTGACGTTTCGCTGACTGTCGCACCCATGCACAACGGTGCCGAAGGGCTCCCGACCGAGACTTCGACACCGCCGGGGCACATGTTAGGGAAACCTCGCCCTATGCGCGGGAAATGCGCCCATTCGGCGTGCCCCTGGTCACACCGCGTCTCGCCCGCGGCGGGTCACAGGTAGAGCGCGGCGACCTCGTCCTTGAACTCGCGCATCACCACGTTGCGCTTCAGCTTCAGGCTCGGGGTGAGCTGGCCGCCCTCCTCGGTCCAGGCCGCCTCCACGATCCGGAACTTGCGGATCGACTCGGCCTTCGAGACCGCCTTGTTGGCGTCCTCGACGGCGGCCTCGATCTCGGCGAGCAGGTCGGGGTCGTCGACCAGTCGGTCGAGGGCTCCGCTCTTGCCGTTCGCCTCGGCCCAGACGGGGAGCACCTCGGCGTCGAGGGTGACCAGGGCGGCGATGAACGGCCTCCCGTCGCCCACGACCATGCACTGGTCGACCAGGGCATGGGCCCGCAGACGGTCCTCGAGCACGGCGGGGGCGACGTTCTTGCCGCCGGCGGTGACCAGGATCTCCTTCTTGCGGCCGGTGATCCGCACGAATCCCTCGTCGTCGACCTCGCCGATGTCGCCGCTGTGGAACCAGCCGTCGGACTCCAGTGCGGCGGCGGTGGCCTCCTCGTCCTCCCAGTAGCCGCAGAACACCTGGCCACCGCGGAAGAGCAGCTCACCGTCGTCGCTGACCCGCACCGCGGTGCCGGGCAGCGGCCGGCCGACGGAGCCGATCTTGATGGCGTCGGGGAGGTTGACGCTCAGGGCGGCGGTGGTCTCGGTGAGGCCGTAGCCCTCCAGGATGGTCACCCCGATGCCGCGGTAGAAGTGGCCGAGCCGCTCGCCGAGCGGGGCGCCGCCGGACACCGCGAACTCGCACTGGCCGCCGAGCGCGTCGAGCAGCTTGCCGTAGACGAGTCGCTTGAACACGGAGTGCTGGGCGCGCACCGCCAGTGACGGGCGGCCGCTCTCGATGCCTCGGGAGTAGGCGATCGCGATCTCGGCCGCCCGGTCGAAGATCCGGCCGCGGCCGTCGGCGGTGGCCTTCTGGGAGGCGGTGTTGAAGACCTTCTCGAAGACCCGGGGCACGGCGAGGATGAACGTCGGCTTGAACTCCTGCAGGTCGGGCAGCAGGTTCTTGATGTCGGAGCTGTGGCCGAGCCGGGCCCGGGCCTTGATGCAGCCCACCTGGATGATCCGGGCGAACACGTGGGCCAACGGCAAGAACAGCAGGGTCGAGGCGCCCTCGGTGTCGAAGAGCCGCTCGAGCTCGTCGACGGCGACGCCGAGCTCGAACATGAAGTTGCCGTGGGTGAGCATGCAGCCCTTGGGAGAGCCGGTGGTGCCGGAGGTGTAGACCAGCGTGGCCACGTCGAGCGGGGTGGCCTGGGTGCGGCGCTTCTCGAGCTCGTCGTCACCGACGTCTTCGCCGAGCCGGGAGAGCACCTCGACGGCGTTGTCGGCGATCGACCAGACGTGGTGCAGATGGGTGAGGCCCTCGCGCACCTCGTTGATCCGGCTGAGGTGCTCGGGTCCCTCGGCCACGACGGCCTTCGCTCCGGAGTTGCGCAGGATCCACTCGATCTGCTCCGCGGAGGAGGTCTCGTAGATCGGCACGGTCACCGCGCCGGCGAACCAGATGGCGTAGTCGAGCAGCGTCCACTCGTAGCGGGTCTTGCAGATGAGCGCGACCCGGTCTCCTGCCTCGACGCCGGCGGCCATCAGGCCCTTCGCGGCGGCGCTGACCTCGGCCTGGAACTGCCCGTAGGTGACGTCCACCCAGCCGTGCTCGGTGCTGCGGCTGAAGCCGATCTCGTCGTGGGCCTCGCGCGCGTTCGTCACCACGTCATCGGTGAGGTTGCCCGTCGCTGGGACCTCGATCGTCAGGGGCGTGGAGAACTCACGCACTAATGCCTCCTGGTGGGGGGTTTTCCCGCAGGTTACCTCCGGAGAGCGGTGCCGCCTCATCCGGTACGCTCGCAGCCCGAGCGTCCCGGTGCGCACGCCGACGCGCCTGCCCGATGACCTTGTGAGGACCCGCGATGGCCGAGCAGACCACCTCGTCGATCGTCGTCGACGCCGCCCCCGCCGACATCATGGCGGTGATCGCGGGCTTCGACGAGTACCCCCACTGGGCCAAGGGCGTCACCCGCGCCGACGTGGTCTCGACCTTCGACTCGGGTCCGGCCAAGGGCCGCGCCGAGCAGGTCTACTTCGAGCTCGACGTGTCGCCGATCCGCGACGAGTACACCCTCGAGTACGTCTGGGACGGCGACCGCGGCGTCACCTGGACGCTGCTGGAGGGCAAGATGCTCAAGGCCCTGGACGGTGCCTACCTGCTGCGTGAGCTGCCGAGCGGGTCGACCGAGGTCACCTACCGGCTGGCCCTCGACGTCTCCATCCCGCTGATCGGCATGCTCAAGCGCAAGGGCGAGAAGATCCTGATCGACACCGCGCTGCGGGGGCTGAAGAAGCGCGTCGAGTCGCTCGGCTGACCGCCGGCCTCCGACGGACCCGACGACGTGCGCATCCTGCTGTTCACCGGCAAGGGCGGGGTGGGCAAGTCCACCGTCGCGGCCGGCACCGCTGCCCTGGCCGCGGCCGCCGGCCACCGCACGCTGGTGCTGTCCACCGATGCGGCGCACTCGCTGGCCGACGCGTTCGGCCATCCGGTCGGTGCGGAGCCCACCCAGGTGGCCGAGCGGCTGTTCGTGCAGCAGGTCGACGCCCAGTTGCGCTTCCAGCAGTCCTGGGCCGACATCCAGCACTACCTGCTCTCGGTGCTCGACGCGGCAGGTGTCGACCCGCTGGCGGCCGAGGAGCTCACGGTGCTGCCGGGGGCCGAGGAGGTGCTGGCCCTGCTCGAGCTGCGGCTGCACGCCGGCTCCGGTGCCTGGGACGTCGTCGTCGTCGACTGCGCGCCCACGGCCGAGACGCTGCGGCTGCTCGCCCTCCCCGAGGCCCTGGGCTGGTACATGCAGCGGGTGTTCCCCACCCAGCAGCGGGTCGTGACCGCGCTGCGACCCGTGCTCTCCCGTGCGGCCGGCGTGCCGATGCCCGGCGGCGGCGTGTTCGGCGCCGTGGAACGACTGCACGCCGAGCTCGACGAGGTGCGGTCGCTGCTGGCCGGCCCCCAGGCGAGCGTGCGCATCGTGCTCACCCCGGAGGGGATCGTGCTCGCGGAGGCGCGCCGCTCCTACACCTCGCTGTCGCTGTTCGGCTACCGCGTCGACGGCGTGGTCGCCAACCGGGTCTTCCCGGCCGAGGGCGCCGACGACTGGCGGTCCGGCTGGGTCCGGGCGCAGGACCGGGTGCTCCTCGAGGTCGAGCAGTCCTTCCGCGGGCTGCCGGTATGGCGCTCGGTCTACCGCCCCGAGGAGCCGGTCGGCGTGACGGCGCTGGCCGACCTGGCCGCGGAGCTGTACGCCGGGTCCGATCCGCTGGCGGCACCCACCGGAGAGGGCCCGTTCCGGGTCAGTCGGACCGCCGGAGGCGAGCTGCTGCACCTCGCTCTGCCGCACGTCTCGCGTGACCAGGTCGACCTGGCCCGCCACGGCGATGATCTGGTCGTGACCGTGGGGTCGTATCGTCGTGTCCTCACCCTGCCCACCGCGCTGGCGCGCCTGCGCGTCGCCGGGGCGAGCGTGGAGCGGGGTGAGCTGCGCGTCCGGTTCCAGGGCGCCGCCGACACCGTCCAGCAGGAGACCAGGTGACAGACCCCCACGATCAGGATCCCGACGACCGGGAGCCGATCGGCTCGGTCGCCGAGGAGGCCACCAAGCTGTTCGGCGCGCTGGCTGACTGGGCGCAGGCGTTCCAGCCCGAGGTCGCCTCCGGTGTGGCCGGCCTGGGCGAGCAGGTGGTCCGGGCGGCCGGCACGGTCGACGAGCACCTGGCCACCGGAGCGCCCGAGTGCACCTACTGCCCGATCTGCCGCACCGTGCACCTGGTACGCCGCACCAGCCCGGAGGTGCGCGCGCACCTGAGCGCCGCGGCGTCCTCGCTGCTGCAGGCGGCCGCCGGCGCGCTGGCCACCCAGGTGCCCCAGGGGCGGCCGCGGGAGTCCGGGGTGGAGCACATCGACCTGGATGACGAGACCGATCTGGAGGGGGAGCGATGAGCCTCGCCTGTGGCGTGGATGTCGGCGGCACCAAGATCGCCGGCGGGGTGGTCGACGAGGAGGGCACGGTCCTCGAGGAGCTGCGCGTCGAGTCGCCGGCCAGCGACGCGGACGCGATCGAGGAGGCGATCGCGGGCGTGGTCAAGCAGCTCGCGTCCCGCCACCAGGTCGAGGCGGTCGGCGTCGGCGCGGCCGGCTACATCGACAAGGCCCGGTCGACGGTGCTGTTCGCCCCCAACCTGGCCTGGCGCGACGTGAACCTCAAGGCCGACCTGGAGAGCCGGCTCGACCTGCCGGTGGTGGTCGAGAACGACGCGAACGCGGCCGCCTGGGGTGAGTTCAGCTACGGCGCCGGACACGACGTCGAGGACTTCCTGCTGGTCACGGTCGGCACCGGCGTCGGTGGCGGCCTGGTGCTCGACGGCCGGCTCTACCGGGGCGCCTTCGGCGTCGCCGCCGAGATCGGCCACATGCGGGTGGTGCCGGGCGGGCTCACCTGCGGCTGTGGCAAGTCCGGCTGCTTCGAGCAGTACGCCAGCGGGTCGGCGCTGGTGCGCGAGGCGCGTGCCGGCGTGGCGTCCGGGATCCCCGGCTCCGAGGCACTGCTGGCGCGCGCGGGGGGCGACGCCGAGCAGGTGACCGGACCGCTGGTCACCGAGCTGGCCCGCGACGGCGACCCGTTCTCCCTCGGCCTGCTGGCCCAGCTGGGCCGGTGGCTGGGCGAGGGCGTCGCGTCGCTGGCCGAGGTGCTCGACCCGCGGGTGGTGGCGGTCGGCGGCGGGGTCAGCGAGGCCGGCGACCTGCTCCTCGGTCCGGCCAAGGAGGCCTTCCACCGCGAGCTGGTCGAGGACCGGCACGACCCGGCCCTGGAGATCCGTCCGGCCCGGCTCGGCAACCGCGCGGGGCTGATCGGCGCCGCCGACCTGGCCCGCCGCTGAGGGGTCGCGCTTGTCCACGGGGGTGTTCGTCGGCGTCGACATCGGCGGCAGCAAGGTGCTCGCGGCCGAGGTGGCCGAGAGCGGCGCGGTGCTGCGGACCGCCCGGCGTACCACCCCTGGCCGTCGGGTGGAGGCACGGCTGGTCGAGGAGGCCCTGACCGAGGCGGTGCACGAGGTCGCCGACGGCCGCTCCCTCGCCGGCGTCGGCCTGGCGGCGGCGGGGTTCGTCGACGCGGCCACGGAACGCGTGGTGTTCGCCCCGCACCTGCCCTGGCGCGGCGATCCGGTGCGCTCCAGGCTGGAGCAGCTGTGGGGAGTCCCGGTCGCGCTCGACAACGACGCGAACTGCGCGGCCCGCGCCGAGCTGAGGTACGGCGCGGCGCGCGGCGTCGCCGACGCGGTGCTGGTGACGATGGGCACCGGCATCGGCGGAGCACTGGTGCTCGACGGGCGGGTGCACCGCGGCCGCAACGGCCTGGCGGGGGAGTTCGGGCACATGCAGGTGGTGCCCGACGGCCGCGAGTGCGAGTGCGGCGGGCGCGGCTGCTGGGAGCAGTACTCCAGCGGCAACGCGTTGGTGCGCCGGGCCCGCTCCCGTCTGGGGGTCGAGCCGACGATGCTGGAGGAGATGTGCGAGGGCGTGCCCGAGCGGCTGGTCGGTCCGATGGTGACCGAGGCCGCGGAGGCCGGCGACCTGGTGGCCCGTCAGGCGTTCGCCTCGGTGGGCGACTGGCTCGGCGTGGGCCTGGCCAACCTGGTGGCGGCGTTCGATCCGGACCTGGTCGTCGTCGGGGGCGGCGTGTCGGCGGCCGGTGACCGGCTGCTCGACCCGGCTCGTGCCGCCCTCGACCGGTCATTGGTCGCCGCGCCGCACCGACGGATCCCGCCGCTGCTGCGGGCCAGGTTCGGGCCGGAGGCCGGGGTCGTGGGCGCCGCCGACCTGGCCCGCGCCGCTGCCGCCTGACGAGGCCGCCACGTCGCAGGCGCTCAGACCTGGGCGCCGTCGTCCCAGGGGTCGCGCGGTCCGCGGGGCATCCGGAGCACCAGATAGAGGAAGCCGCCGACGAACGCGACCACCAGGCCGAACGCGATCAGTGTGGGCAGCTCGATGCCGAGCACCAGACACACCAGCAGCACCGTGGGCGAGCCGAACACGCCGACCCAGGCGGCCATCCGGTCACGTGAGGGGTGGGGCAGCGGCGGTGGCGGCGGCGGGACGAAGCGCTCCTCGGGCCACGGGTCGTCGTCGAGCCGGTGGTCCTCGGCCGGCTCGACCGGGTCCGGCGCCGTGGCCGCGGGAGGCGGGTCGTCGGGGTCGAGGTCGGGTCGCTCGCCGTAGTTCTCGACGATCGCGCGCCAGGCCTCGTCCTCGCTGTCGGGCTGCACGCTTCGAGGGTAGTCGGCCACCGGTGCCCGGTCAGCCCGCGGCGACGCGCGCGACGAACTCGGCGGACTCGGCGAAGATCTGCGGGGCGTCGTTGTCGATCGTGGCGACGTGGTAGCTGTTCTCGAGCCGGCGCACGGTCACCTCCGAGGAGGAGACGCCGCCGGTGACCAGCGGCTCGGTGAGCTCGTCGACGACCTTGTCGACCGTCGAGCGGAAGTAGAGCAGGGGAGCCGTGATCCGGGGCAGGCTGGCCACCAGCGCCGGCCAGGCGCTGAACATCGAGTGTGCGGCGCGGAGCGGGGTGCGGGCGTAGGCGTGCTCGTCGGCGCCCGCCAGCTTGATGTCGTTGGAGATGCCCGGCATCGAGGGCAGCAGCAGCTTGAGCACCGGCAGCAGCTTCACGTCCCGGCGCTTCGTGGCCAGGGCCGGGTTGACCACCATCACGCCGGCGACCCGGTCGGGGTGGTCGGCGGCGAGCTGGAGCGCCAGCGCGCCGCCCATCGACAGCCCGCCGACGACGACGGCGTCGTGGTCGAGGCAGAGCTTGTCGAAGGCGCGGGCGACCTCGCCGTACCAGTCGGCCCACGTGGTGCGGTTCATCTCCTGCCAGGTGGTGCCGTGCCCGGGCAGGCGCGGCACCTCCACGCCGTACCCGAGGGACCCGAGGTGCTCCCCCCACGGCTTCATCGACGCCGGGGACCCGGTGAACCCGTGGCTGAGCAGCACGCCGATCCGGCGGCCGCCGGTCAGCTCGGGGCGGGCGGCCACGGTGAGCGGGCTGGCCAGCGGGTGGAGGGCGGGCGGGGACGGGCGGGGTGACCGGGACGGCATGGCCGCATTGTGCAGCACGTCACGACGCGGCGTCGCGGCGACGTGGCTCCGCCAGCGGCGGCGGCGGTGGCCGGGATGGTGCCATGCCCTAGGCTTCGCCCGTCCGGACATCGGGTGCCGGTGACCGGTCGAGGTCGGCCGTGGTGGCGTGGTGGAGGTGGCGCGGTGCTGTATTGGTTCCTCAAGTGGGTCGCGCTCGGCCCCTGGCTGCGCGTCGTCTTCCGGCCGCAGGTCGAGGGCATCGAGAACGTGCCCGAGGACGGCCCGGCGATCCTCGCGAGCAACCACCTCTCCTACGCCGACTGGCTGTTCATGCCGCTCACCCTGCCGCGGCGGGTCACCTTCGTGGCCAAGGCGGAGTACTTCACGACCCCCGGCATCAAGGGCTGGTTCCAGAAGCAGTTCTTCTCCGGCTCCGGCCAGGTGCCGATCGACCGGACCAGCGGCTCGGCGGCCGAGGGTGCGCTGTCGGCGGCCAAGCGGATCCTCGGTGAGGGCGACCTGTTCGGCATCTACCCCGAGGGCACCCGCTCCCACGACGGTCGGCTCTACCGCGGCAAGACCGGGGTGGCCCGGCTCGCGCTGGAGTCGAAGGTGCCGGTGATCCCGGTGGCGGTGGTCGGCACCGACGTGGTGGCCCCGCCCGGCAAGAAGTTCGGGTCGATCACGCGACCGGTGGTGCGGTTCGGCCGGCCGCTGGACTTCTCCCGCTACGAGGGCATGGAGAACGACCGCTACATCCTGCGCTCGATCACCGACGAGATCATGTACGAGATCATGCGGCTCTCCGGTCAGGAGTACGTCGACATGTACGCCGCCCGCGCCAAGGAGGAGGCCAAGCGCCTCGAGCGCGAGACGGCCGCCGACGAGCACAAGAAGGCGTCCTGACCCTGCGGGCTGTGCCGCCCGCGCGCGGCGGTGCGGAGGCGGTCGAGGACCGGCTGTTCCGGGCGCTGGCCGTGCTGCGGGCGGTCATGCTGCTCAACGCGGTCGGCATGGCGCTCTACGGCGCCGACGACTTCCAACGTCCCGTGCTGGCGGCGGTCTGTGTGGCCGGCATGGTGCTCTGGACCGCGGTGGCCACCGCGGCGTACGCCGTGCCCCGGCACCGCCGGGCGTGGCTGCTGGTGGCCGACCTCGCCGTCGCCGAGGCACTGCTGGTGCTGACCCCCTGGGCGAAGGGGGAGGGGTTCTCGGCCACCGTTCCGGGCTTCTGGATCGCCGCGTCGCTGCTGGCATGGGCGGTGCACTGGCGCTGGATCGGTGGCCTGGTCGCGGCGGCGCTGCTGGCCGCCACGGATGTGGCGATCCGGCAGGAGCTGACGCAGTCCATCTACGGCAACGTGCTGTTGATCCTGGTGGGCGGCCCGGTGGTGGGCTACATGTGCGAGTCGTTGCAGCGGATGGCCACCGAGCGCGACGCCGCCGAGCGCGCGGCGGCGACCGCCGCGGAGCGGGCCCGGCTGGCTCGGGCGGTCCACGACGGCGTGCTGCAGGTCCTGGCGCTGGTGCAGCGGCGCGGCCGCGAACTGGGTGGGGACGCTGCGGAGCTCGGCCGGCTGGCCGGCGAGCAGGAGGCGGCCTTGCGTCGCCTGATCCGGGCCCAGGACGCCACTTCGGCGGAGCGGGCATCGGGCACGGTCGACCTCGTGCGCGAGCTCGCCGCCCTTGAGCGGCGCGGCAACGTGACGTTTTCGGGCCCGGCCGGCCCGGTGCCGCTGCCAGCGCCGGTCGCCACCGAGCTGGTCGCGGCCGTCGGGGCCTGCCTCGACAACGTCGAGCGGCACGTGGGGCCGGGCGCGCCGGCGTGGGTGTTCCTCGAGGCGCTCGCCGACCGGGTCGAGGTGTCGGTGCGCGACGAGGGCCCCGGCATCCCCGAGGGGCGGCTCGCCGCGGCCGAGGCCGACGGCCGGCTCGGGGTCAGCGAGTCGGTCCGAGGGCGGCTGGCCGACCTCGGCGGCACGGCCGAGCTGAGCACGGGCTCGTTCGGCACCGAGTGGGTGCTCACGGTTCCGCTGGAGGGCACCGGCTGACCCAGAGGATGACGAGGTCTGGCCGCAGGTCGACGGGCTCGGCACCTGGGGTGGAGGCCCGGGAGCGCCTCCGCTGCCAGCCTCGATGGTGTGCCAGATCCACTGCCTCGACCTCTCCCGTCGCGCCGGCTCCGCCGCTGGCGCTCGGGCCTCGCGCTCGCCGTCGCGCTGGTCACCCTCGGGTGTGCCGCCGACCCGGCGCCGGACACTCTGGTGCCGATGTGGTCGGAGGGCCGTGCCCCGCTCGACGGGCGCATCAGTCCGTTCGACACCGATCGTTCGACGATCGCGGGCCTCGACCCCGAGCTGCGTGCGGCCGTCCAGGCCGCGGCCGACGATGCGGAGCGCGACGGGGTGACGCTGAGCGTCAACAGCGGGTGGCGCAGCCGGGCGCACCAGCAGGAGCTCTTCGCTCAGGCTGTTGCTGAGCACGGCAGCGAGGAGGAGGCGCTGCGCTGGGTCGCCACTCCGGACACCTCCCAGCATGTGACCGGGGACGCCGTCGACATCGGTCCGCCACGGGCCGCGGCCTGGCTCGGCGAGCACGGTGCCGCCTACGGGCTGTGCCGGACCTTCGCCAACGAGGCGTGGCACTTCGAGCTGGCCACCGCTCCGGGTGACAGCTGCCCGGCGATGCTGCCGGACGCTGGGAGCCGGCCCTAGCCTCGCGAGCCCGGTGGTCGAGCCTGCCGAGACCCTCCCGGCGGTCGAGCTTGTCCGGTGGTCAAGCCTGCAGAGACCTGTGAAGACTCCCTTGTCTCGAACACCTGTGCGAACTAGAATCGACGTATGTCCACCGACCAGCACCCCGAACCGCATGAGATCGCCGATCTCGACGCGCGGGCGACGCTGGCCGCGGTCACCGACGCGACGACGGGCCGGCGGGCTGTCGAGGTCACCGAGATGCGCCTCGCCGCGCACTGGGCGGCCCTGCACGGTGAACCGGTCCGCGAAGCGGTCGGTGAGCTGGCCGGGCTGGTGGACCCGATGACCCACCCCGGCGGCGACGGCACGCCTGCAATCCGAGAGGTCTGCATCGCCGAGCTGGGAATGGCCCGGCAGACGCACGCCGCCACCGCCCGAGCGCTGATCGCCGACACCCTCGACCTGCACCACCGCCTCCCGGCCACCTGGAAGGTCGTCGAAGCCCTGGGCTGCGAGCCCTGGGTCGCCCGCCGGGTCGCAGTCATGAGCCGCGGCCTCGACGCCGACAAGGTCGGCCTGGTCGACCGAGCCGTGGCGAAGGCGATCGGCAAGGTGGCCCCCGGCAAGGTCTTCGACCTGACCGCCGCGAAGATCATCGAGGCCGACCCCGAAGCCCACACCCAACGGCGTGAACGCGCCCGCCACGAGCGCTACGTCAAACTCTCCAAGACCGACGAGCACGGCTTCCGCCACATCATCGCCCGCGTGACCGCCGGCGACGCGGTCTGGTTCGACGCACTCGTCGACCGGGTCGCCGACATCCTCGCCCTCGAGCACGGCCACGACCACAACCACCAAGAGCTCCGCTCGCTGGCCGTCGGGTGGCTCGCCCGACCCGCCGACCTCCTGCGCCTGCTGCTGGACCACACCTACCCCGAGCAGGCCGACTCCGAGCACGACGACGACCCCGAGCCCGAGGCGGAGGCGGCTGAGCCTGCTGGCCGCCCGGCCTATGCCCCCGAGCACCTCGACGCCACCCTCGACCGCCTCAAGGCGTTGACCGCCCGGCAGCTGGCCTCGCTCCGTCCCCGGGGGAAGGTGTTCGTCCACCTCCACCAGGCCGCCCTCCAGAGGCAGGCCGGGATCGCCCGGGTCGAAGGCCTCGGCCCGATGCTCGCCCAGTGCCTGGCCGAGCTCCTCGGGCATGCGGACGTGAAGCTGCAGCCGGTCCTCGACCTCGCCACCCGACCTCGCGTGGACGCCTACGAGCACCCCGAGAGGCTCAAGGACCACATCTGGCTGCTGGCCGGCGGAGACGTCTTCCCCTATGCGACCGCTGCGAGCCGTGATCAGACCGACGCCGACCACGTCGTCCCCTACAAGCCGCCCGATGAGGGTGGTCCATCCGGTCAGACCGGCCCCCACAACAGCGCACCGCTACGCCGGCGACATCATCGATGGAAGACCCACGGCGGCTACCGCAGCAGATCCGCCGGCCCCGGCCGCTACCTCTGGCAGAGCCCCCACGGCCCCTGCGCGCCCGTCGACGACCAAGGCACCCATCCGCTCACCGAGCAAGAGGCCGACCTCATCCTCACCGCCCCACCCGGCCTCGAGATCTATCTCCCCGGGCCCGCCGGCGTCGACGTGTTGATCGATCCGAGCGGGGACTGGCCCAACGACTGAGCTTCGGTCTGCCGGTGCGGGCTGCCGCCCGCGCGCCGACTAGCCTCACCAAAGTGACGATCCACAGCGGCCATCCCTTCGCCGACCCCACGCCCGACCCGGTGCGCAGGTTCCGGGGCCGGCTGGGCGGCTCCGTGACCCTCTGGACCGCGGGCGACGACGATCGGCGAGCCGGCCTGACGGTGACCTCGATGATGGTCGCGAACGGCGAGCCAGCGCGGCTGCTGGCGTTGGTCGACCCCGACTCCGACCTCGCCGACGAGCTCGCACGGACCGGTCGCGCCGTCGTGTCGCTGCTCGCCTGGCCACACCGCGACCTCGCCGACGCCTTCGCCGGGGTGGCTCCGGCTCCTGGCGGACCGTTCCGCCAGACGGAGTTCGTGGACACCACCTGGGGGCCGCGGCTCGCCGATGCGGCCACCTGGGCCGGCGTCGCCGTCGAGTCAACCGCGACCGTGGGCTGGTCGAACCTGGTCACCTGCGTGGTCGAGCAGGTCACGATCGGCGACGACGACGCGCCCCCGTTGACGCACCGCCGCGGGCGCTACCAGGCTCCGCCCCCGACCGTCTCGTAGGGTGCGGGCATGGTCGAGGGGGCAGCGCCGACGGCGGCGCCGGTGCGGGTGATGGTGGTCGACGACCACCCGATGTGGCGCGACGCCGTCGAACGCGACCTGGCGGCGGCCGGCTTCGACGTCGTCGCCGTGGCCGCCGACGGCCAGCAGGCGCTGGCCCGCTTCCCGGCCGCCCGGCCGCAGGTCGTCGTGCTCGACCTGCAGATCCCGGCGCCCAACGGCGTCGAGGTGACCGCCGAGGTGCTGCGCCAGGACCCCTCCGCCCGGGTGCTGATCCTCTCGGCCTCCGGCGAGCAGAGCGACGTCCTCGAGGCGGTGAAGGCGGGCGCCACCGGCTACCTGGTGAAGTCCGCCTCCCGCGAGGAGCTCCTCGACGCGGTACGCCGGGTGGCGCGCGGCGACACCGTCTTCACGCCCGGACTCGCCGGCCTGGTCCTCGGCGAGTTCCGCCGGATGGCCGAGGGCGGCGCGGGTCCGGGCGAGCCGCCGGGTCAGCAGCTCACCGAGCGTGAGACCGAGGTGCTCAAGATGGTCGCGAAGGGCTGGTCCTACAAGCAGATCGCCGAGCGTCTGGTGCTCTCGCACCGCACGGTCCAGAACCACGTCCAGAACACCCTGCGCAAGCTGCAGCTGCACAACCGCGTCGAGCTGACCCGCTACGCGATCGAGCAGGGCCTCGACGAGGACGACTGAGGCGCCCCCTACGATTCCCGGTCATGGCCGCCGGCTCAGCACTCCTCGGGATCGCCGACGAGCTCTACGCCCTGCCGCTGGCGGAGTTCACCCCGGTCCGTGACGCTCGGGCCAAGGAGATCAAGGGCGGCGACGCCGACCTGGCCAAGCGGGTCAAGGCCCTGCGCAAGCCGTCGCTGGCCGCCTGGGTGCTGAACCTGCTGGTGCGTGTCGACGCCGAGCAGGTCGACCAGGTCCTGTCGGTGGGGAGCGCGCTGCGTGAGGCCCAGGCCAACCTGGCCGGTGACGAGCTGCGCCAGCTCACCCGGCAGCGGCGCCAGCTGACCGCGGCGGTCACCACCCAGGCCCGCCGCATCGCCAAGGAGCGTGGTCAGCGCGTCACGGACGCCGTGGCCGAGCAGGTCGAGGGCACCCTCACCGCGGCGATGGTCGACGAGGGCTGTGCCGGGGCGCTGCGCAGCGGCCTGCTCGTGACCGCGCTCTCCGCGACCGGGGTGGAGGCCGCCGACCTGCGCGACGCGGTGGCGCTCCCCGAGGCGCTCGGCCACGAGGCGACGCCGGTCACCGACGAGCCGGCCCAGCGGCCCGAGCTGCACGTCGTCCCCGACCCCGATGCCGACCGCAAGGCCCGTGAGGCCGCACAGGCCGAGCTCGACACCGCCGACGAGGCGCTCGCCCAGGCCCGGCAGGCGCTGGCCGACGCCGTCGCGGACGTCGAGCGGCTCGAGGCGCTGGGCATGCAGGTGCAGGCCGAGATCGACGAGGTCCGGGTCAGGCTCGCCGAGCTGGAGGAGCGCTACGAGGCCGTGGACGACGAGCTCGGCGACGCCGAGGACGTGCGCGCCGAGGCGGAGGAGTCGGCCGCGGAGGCGCAACAGGCCCGCGACGCGGCCGCGGAGGCTCTGCAGCGGCTCGGCGACGGGGACTGACCGGTCACTCGTCCCAGCCCTTGGCCCGCTCCACCGCGCGCAGCCACCGGGCGTGGGCGGCGTCGTGGGCCTCCCGATCACCCGCCGGCTCGAAGCGGCGGTCCAGAGCCCAGGTCTCTCGCAGCTCGTCGGTCGAGCCCCACACGCCGGTGCCGAGCCCGGCCAGGAACGCCGCCCCCAGCCCGGTCGTCTCCTGCTGGCGCGGCCGTTCGACGGGCAGACCGATCTGGTCGGCCTGCAACTGGCAGAGCAGCCCGTTCGCCGAGGCACCGCCGTCGACCCGCAGCGACGTCATGCCGCCCTCGGCATCCTGGCCCGGGGCGTCGCGCTCCCAGCCCGGCATCGTCTCCAGCACGTCGCGGACCTCGAAGGCGATCGCCTCGAGCGTGGCCCGCACCAGGTGCGCGCGGGTCGTGCCGCGGGTGATCCCGACGATCGTGCCGCGGGCGTGGGGGTCCCAGTGCGGGGCGCCCATGCCGGTCAACGCGGGCACGAAGACCACCCCGCCGGTGTCGGGCACGGTGCGTGCGATCGCCTCGGTCTCGCCGGCCGAGCCGACCACCTGCAGCCCGTCGCGCAGCCACTGCACCGCGGCCCCGGTGACGAAGATCGCGCCCTCGAGCGCGTAGGTCAGCTCGCCGCCGGGGGAGCGCCAGGCGGCGGTCGTCAACAGCCCGGCGTCGGAGCGCACCAGCTCGGTGCCGGTGTTGGTGAGGATGAACGAACCGGTTCCGTAGGTGCACTTGGTGTCGCCGACGTCGAAGCAGGTCTGCCCGAACAGCGCCGACTGCTGGTCGCCGGCCAGCCCGGCGATCGGCAGCTCCAGGTCGAGGAACGAGCGAGGATCGGTCGTCGCCACCTCGCCCCAGTTCGGCACCAGCTCGGGCAGCGCGTCGCGGGGGACGCCGAACAGGCCGCACAGCTCGTCGGACCAGTCGCCGGTCGACAGGTCGAACAGCAGCGTCCGGGACGCGTTCGACACGTCGGTGACGTGCCAGGTGCCGCGCGTCATCCGGGCGACCAGGTAGGAGTCGACCGTGCCGACGGCGTAGCGCCCCGACTCGACCAGCGCCCACGTGTGCGGCTCGTGCTCGGCCAGCCAGGCCAGCTTCGTGCCGGAGAAGTAGGGGTCGAGCCGCAGGCCGGTGAGCTCGGCCACCCGGTCCTCGTGGCCCTCCCCGCGCAGCCGCTCGCAGATCTCGGCGGTACGCCGGTCCTGCCAGACGATCGCGCGCCGGGGCGAGCCCATCGTCTCGCGGTCCCACAGCACGACCGTCTCGCGCTGGTTGGTGATGCCGACCGCCCGCAGCTCGGCGGCGTCGGTGCGCGACAGCGCCTCGCGGACCGCCTCGAGGGTGGCCTGCCAGATCTCCTCCGGCGCGTGCTCGACCCAGCCCGGCCGCGGGAAGTGCTGGGCGAACTCCTGGTAGCCGCGGGCGGTGATCCGGCCACCTGCGTCGACCACGAGCGCGGTCACCCCGGTGGTGCCGGCGTCGATCGCCAGCACCGAGCCGCGCCCCGCGCTCACGCAGTCTCCCGGACGACCGCGAGCACCCGCTCGTCGATCCAAGCCAGGTCGGGGGCCACCCGCATCTCGTAGTTCTCGGTGCCGACCCAGGCGGCGAAGTCGCGGTGCCCGTGGGCCTCGGCGAACGCCTGCAGCTCGGCCTCGAGCTCGGGGGTGACCGCGACCTTCTCCGCCTCGGTGGAGGCGGTCAGGTAGAGGTCGTTGAGCTCGAGCAGTCGGGCCAGCTCGGTGACCGGAGCGGGGTGGTCGTCGACCCGCAGGTCGACCGCGATGTCGTCGAGCCCGGCGTACCCGGCGCCGTCGCGCACCACGAGCAGCGCGGCCGACTGCCGGCCGCGCTTGTCGCCGCCCGCCTCGTCGCCGGCGCTCAGCGCCGCGAGCAGCCGCCGGGCCAGCGGGGCCGCCGGGTCGGAGGCCTCCCAGGCCGCCTCCATGGCGGCCACCACGTGTTCACCGGCCAGCACGTTGCCTTGGATCGCGTAGCCGGGCCCGGTGCGGCCGCCGGCCCAGTCGAGGCACTCGGCGCCGGTGTGCGAGACCGCGTTGCCCTCCGCGTCGACCAGGCCGACCTGGCGGTGCTCGCGCCCGTCGTCCTCCTCCAGCAGCCGCTGCAGCGCCACCTCGGCGGTGGCTCCCTCGTCGAGGTGGGAGAGCGCGATGCCCTTGTAGGCCACGTTGGCGTCGGCCTGGGTCGCGATCGCCCCGACCTGGGCGACCGCGGCGGGCACGGCCGACCCGACCGCGAGGAACTTCGAGGCGACGGCCACCCCCCACGACTCTCCGTCGGCTGACCTGGCCACGATCGAGAACGTCATGACCGCACCCTAGTGAGGTCCGGTGCGTCGATGTCCGACATCGACCTCGGACCGCCGGCGCAGGGGACTTCAGTCCCTGGCTCGGGGGCCGGCGGAGCCGTAGTCTGGGCTGCGTCTGTGAACGATCCAATCCGGAGCCACCGCGCCGTGGCCCTCGACCAGAAGGACCCACGATCCCCATGACCGTCCGTCGCGTCGCCCTCCTCACCGCCGGTGGCCTGGCCCCCTGCCTGTCCTCCGCCGTCGGAGGCCTGATCGAGCGCTACACCGCGCTGGAGCCGGAGATCGAGATCATCGGCTACCGCAACGGGTACGCCGGGCTGCTGCAGGGGGAGTACGTCACCGTCACCCCCGAGGACCGGGCCCAGGCCCACCTGCTGCACCGCTTCGGAGGCAGCCCGATCGGCAACAGCCGGGTCAAGCTCACCAACGTCAAGGACTGCGTCAAGCGCGGGCTGGTCGCCGAGGGGCAGGACCCGCTGCACGTGGCCGCCGAGCAGCTGACCAAGGACGGCGTCGACGTGCTGCACACGATCGGCGGCGACGACACCAACACCACCGCGGCCGACCTCGCGGCGTACCTCCATGAGAACGGCTACGAGCTGACCGTCGTCGGCCTGCCCAAGACCATCGACAACGACGTGGTCCCGATCCGGCAGTCGCTGGGCGCCTGGACGGCCGCCGAGCAGGGCGCCCTGTTCGCCCGCAACATCGTCGCCGAGCACTCCTCCAACCCGCGGATGCTCATTATCCACGAGGTGATGGGGCGCAACTGCGGCTGGCTGACCGCCGCCACCGCGCTGAAGTACCGCGAGTGGCTGACCCAGCAGGAGTTCTCCGGCTTCGGCGACAACACCCAGCGCAACTGGGACGTGCACGCGGTCTACGTGCCGGAGCTGGCCTTCGACATCGCCGCCGAGGCCGAGCGGTTGAAGGCGATCATGGACGAGACCGGCTGCGTCAACATCTTCCTCTCCGAGGGTGCCGGCGTCTCCACGATCGTGGAGGAGATGCTCGCCCAGGGCGAGGAGCCCAAGCGCGACGCCTTCGGCCACGTCAAGATCGACACGATCAACCCCGGCGCCTGGTTCGGCAAGCAGTTCGGGCACATGGTGGGTGCCGAGAAGAAGATGGTGCAGAAGAGCGGCTACTTCTCCCGCTCGGCGGCCCCCAACCAGCAGGACCTCGAGCTGATCCACGCCTGCGCCGACCTCGCGGTCGAGGCGGCGCTGCGTGGCGAGAGCGGCGTGGTCGGCCACGACGAGGACGCCGGCGACGAGCTGCGGGTCTGCGAGTTCCCGCGGATCAAGGGCGGCAAGGTGTTCGACACCTCCGTGCCGTGGTTCGGCGAGCTGCTCGCCGCCATCGGCCAGCCGATGGGCGACCCCGTGTAGGTCGGCTCGACACAGACACCACGCCGCGGCGCCTCCTCGTGTTCGAGGGGAGGCGCCGCGGCGCCTTCGCGTGCGGCGGTTGAACGTGGTCGGGACGGGGCACCGTGCCTGCAGCCCGACATCCGCGACAGGGGGCCGCCATGACCGCAGAGCGCACCGCACCGGTGGAGGCCACCGACCCCGGGCCCGAGCTCAAGCGGGTGCTGGGGCCGGGGCTGCTGCTCCTGTTCATCGTCGGCGACATCATCGGGGCGGGGATCTTCGCGGTCACCGGCAAGATCGCCGGCGAGGTCGGCGGCCTGGCGTGGCTGCCGTTCCTGCTCGCCTTCGGCATCGCCACGCTGACCGCGTTCTCCTACCTCGAGCTCGTCACGAAGTACCCCCAGGCCGCCGGGGCCGCGCTCTACGTGCACAAGGCGTTCGGCCTCCACTTCGTCACGTTCCTGGTCGCCTTCACGGTCGCCTGCTCCGGCATCACCAGCGCCTCGACGTCCTCGAGCCTGCTCGCCTCCAACTTCCTCATCGGGCTCGACGAGGTCGTCGGTGGCGTCCCCACCGGCGAGGTCGCCTCGCTCGTCGCGGCGCTGGTGTTCATGCTGATCGTGTCGGCGGTCAACCTGCGCGGCGTGGGCGAGAGCGTGAAGTTCAACGTCGTCCTCACCTCGATCTCGCTGGCCGCGCTGACGACGGTCATCCTGATCGGCTTCTGGGCGATCGGCAGCGGCGACGGCGAGGTGTCGCGGCTGGTGGCCTTCGAGACACCGGAGGACAAGAGCCTCTACCTCGGCGTCACCGTGGCCACGACGATCGCGTTCTTCGCGATGGTGGGCTTCGAGGACTCGGTGAACATGGTCGAGGAGACCAAGGACCCCGAGCACACCTTCCCCCGCATCATGCTGACCGCGTTGGGGCTGTGCGCGCTGCTCTACATGCTCGTCGCCGTCGCGGTCATCATGGTCATCCCCGCGGGCGACCTGACCGACCCGTCCAACCCCGACGCCGGGATCCTGCTCGACGTCGTCAAGGTGGGGGCGCCGGGCGTCCCGATCGACACGATCTTCCCGTTCCTCACGGTCTTCGCGGTCGGCAACACGGCGCTGATCAACATGCTGATGGCGAGCCGGCTCGTCTACGGTATGGCCAAGCAGGAGGTGCTGCCGCCGGTGTTGAGCAAGGTGCTCCCCGGCCGCCGCTCGCCCTGGACCGCCATCGTGTTCACGACGGCCCTGGCCATGGGGCTGATCGTCTATGTGCGCACCCAGAGCGAGTCCGGCATCGTCTCGGCCCTCTCCGGCACCACCGGACTGCTGCTGCTGTGCGTGTTCACCGCGGTCAACGTCGCCTGCCTGGTGCTGCGCCGGGACCGCACCGGGCGCGGGTTCCGCGCGCCGACCGCGATCCCGTGGCTGGGGGCGATCCTCTCGGCGTTCCTCGTGGGCCCCTGGGCGCGCAACTCCGAGGACTACATCCAGTACCGCATCGCCGCCGGACTGCTCGCCATCGGCATCGTGCTGTGGGCACTCACCTGGCTGGCCAACCGCGGCCTGCGGGCCAAGAAGACCGGCTTCCGCGACATCGAGCACCTCGACCGCTGACCGACGCCGACGCGGGCCCCGGATCTCGCCGCCGCTCGCCGGTTCGGGTCGCCCGCTGCCGCGCGCGTACCCTTGACCGGTGAGCAGCGCCATCCCCTCCCTGTCCTCCCTGCACGCCCTCGGCCCGGCCCAGCAGCCCACCTACCCCGACGCTGACGCGGTCGGCGCGGCGGTCACCCGGCTGCGCACGATGCCGCCGCTGGTGTTCGCCGGCGAGTGCGACGAGCTGAAGGACAAGATCGCCGCGGTCGCCCGCGGCGAGGCGTTCCTGCTGCAGGGTGGCGACTGCGCCGAGACCTTCGCCGGCGTCACCGCCGACAACGTGCGCAACAAGCTGCGGGTGCTGCTGCAGATGGCGGTGGTGCTGACGTACGCCGCGTCGGTGCCGGTGGTCAAGCTCGGCCGGCTGGCCGGCCAGTACGCCAAGCCCCGCTCGTCGGACTTCGAGACCCGCGACGGGGTCACGCTGCCCGCCTACCGCGGTGACGCGGTCAACGGCTACGACTTCACCGAGGCCTCACGCGTGCCCGACCCGCAGCGCCTGGTCGAGGTCTACCACGCGTCGGCGGCGACGCTGAACCTGGTGCGCGCCTTCGTCACCGGCGGCTACGCCGACCTGCGTCAGGTGCACACCTGGAACACCGACTTCGTGCGCACCTCGCCGGTCGGCCAGCGCTACGAGCAGGTGGCCGCCGAGATCGAGCGGGCGCTGACGTTCATGCAGGCGATCGGCGCCGACCCCGACGAGTTCCACCGGGTCGACTTCCACTCCAGCCACGAGGCGCTGGTCCTGGAGTACGAGCACGCGCTGACCCGCATCGACTCGCGCACGAACCTGCCCTACGACGTGTCCGGCCACTTCCTGTGGATCGGCGAGCGCACCCGCCAGCTCGACAACGCCCACGTGGAGCTGCTCAGCCACATCCGCAACCCGATCGGCGTCAAGCTCGGCCCCACCACGACGCCCGACGACGCGCTGGCGCTCGCGGCCAAGCTGAACCCCGAGAACGAGCCGGGCCGGCTGACGTTCATCACCCGGTTCGGCGCGAAGAAGATCCGGGAGGGGCTGCCGCACCTGGTCGAGAAGGTCACCGCCTCCGGCATCGAGGTCGCCTGGGTCTGCGACCCGATGCACGGCAACACCTTCGAGGCCAGCTCGGGCTACAAGACCCGCGCCTTCGACGACGTCATCGAAGAGGTCCAGGGGTTCTTCGACGTGCACCGCTCCCTCGGCACCTGGCCCGGCGGCCTGCACGTCGAGCTCACCGGCGACGACGTCACCGAGTGCGTCGGCGGCGGCGAGGAGCTCGCCGAGATGGACCTCGGCCACCGCTACGAGTCGGTCTGCGACCCGCGGCTGAACCGCGTGCAGTCGCTGGAGCTGGCCTTCCTCGTCGCCGAGATGCTGCGCAAGGCCTGACTGCGGTGATCGACCTCTCATGATCGATCTCCGCTCCGACACGCTCACCCGTCCCACCGAGGCGATGCGCCAGGCGATGGCGCGCGCCGAGGTCGGCGACGACGTCTACGGCGAGGACCCCACGGTCCGGCGGCTGGAGGAGCGGGTCGCCGACCTGTTCGGCCACGAGGCCGCGCTGTTCACCCCGACCGGGTCGATGGCCAACGTGCTCGCGGTGCGGTCGCTGGTGCGGCCCGGGCAGGAGGTGCTCTGCGAGGCCGGCGCCCACATCGCCCGCGCCGAGCTCGGCGCCCACGGCGCGTTCACCGGCCTGACGATGCGCACCTGGATCCACCCGCGCGGTCAGCTGGACCTCCCGGCCATCCGGCGCCTGTTCGCGCCCGACATGGGGCCGTTCTTCGTCGCCACCGCGGCGATCTCGATCGAGAACACCCACAACTTCGCCGGGGGAGCCGTGCAGCCGCTGGCCGAGCTGCGCGACCTGCGCGAGTTCGCCACCGGCGTGGGCACCGGCGTGCACCTCGACGGTGCCCGCATCTGGAACGCCCACGTGGCGACCGGGGTGTCGCTGCGCGACTACGGCGCGGTCGCCGACGTGCTGGCGGTCTGCCTCTCCAAGGGGCTGGGCGCCCCGGTCGGGTCGCTGATGGTGGGCGGCGCCGACGCGGTCGCCGAGGCCCGGGTGCACCGCAAGCGGATGGGCGGCGGCATGCGCCAGGTGGGCATCCTCGCCGCCGCCGGCCTGCACGCCCTCGACCACCACGTCGAGCGGCTCGCCGACGACCACGCCCACGCCCGGCTGCTCGCCGAGGCCGTCGGTGTCGACCCGGCCACCGTCGAGACCAACATCGTGGTCTGGGAGCGCGCCGACGCGGCCGCGGTGGTCGCGGCCGCCGCCGACGCCGGGGTGCGGATCGCGACCGTCGGCCCGACCACCCTGCGCCTGGTCACCCACCTCGACGTCACCCGCGACGACGCCGAGCGCGCCGCCGCCGTGCTCGCCGGTCTCTAGCGCACCGCCACCTCGGCCCGGCCCACGAGCTCCGGCAGCCGGCGTACCGCCTGGGCCAGCTCGCGCAGGTCGTTGCCGAGCAGCGCCTGCGGCCCGTCGCACAGAGCGGTCTCAGGGGTCGGGTGCACGTCGACGATGATGCCGTCGGCGCCGACCCCGATCGCCGCCCGGGACAGCGGCACGACGAGGTCCTTGCGGCCCGCGGCGTGCGAGGGGTCGACGATGATCGGCAGGTGGCTGGTGGCCTGCACCACCGGCACCGCGGAGATGTCGAGGGTGTTGCGGGTGGACGGCTCGAAGGTGCGGATGCCGCGCTCGCACAGCACCACGTCGAGGTTGCCGCGCTGGGCGATGTACTCCGCCGCCATCAGCCACTCCTCGATCGTCGCGGTCATCCCGCGCTTGAGCAGCACCGGCTTGCCCGCCTCGCCGGCCGCCTGCAGCAGCCCGAAGTTGGCCATGTTGCGGGTGCCGATCTGCAGCATGTCGGCGTGCTCGGCGACCACCGGAACGTCGCGGGCGTCGACGACCTCGGTGACCACGGGCAGGCCGGTCGCCTCCCGGATGTCGGCGAGGATCTCCAGGCCGCGCACGCCGAGCCCCTGGAAGGCGTACGGCGAGGTGCGCGGCTTGTAGGCACCGCCACGCAGGATCGTCGCCCCCGCGGACTTGGCCATCCGCGCGGCCTCGAGCGTCTGCTCGGGGGTCTCGACGGCGCACGGGCCGGCCAGGAACGTGAACGTCGCCGGCCCGATCGGCACCTGCCGCCCCGGCTGCCCCACCCACACCGTCGAGCGCTCGGGGTGGTGCTGGCGGCTCACCAGCTTGTAGGGGTCGGAGATCCGGTGCACGTCGGCGACCCCGCGCAGCGTGCGCAGGTTCAGGTGGTGGAAGGAGTCGATGTCCCCGACCAGCCCGATGATGGTGCGCACCACGCCCTTGGACACGTTCGCCTCGCCGCCCACCCCCTCCACGCGCGCGACGACGTGGGCGATGTCCTCGTCGGTGGCGTCCGGCGCCATGACCACGACCATGGTTGTTCCTCTCTCGGTTGCCCGGACCCGACCCCGGACATGAGAAGACGCCCCGGGTGCAGCCGGGGCGTCGGTGTGGGTGCGGGCGGGCCTACGCGAGGACGCCCGGCACGGGAGAGCCCGGCCGGTGTCCAAACAGATAGGTCCGCGTCACGCAGCAGACGGTAGACGACCGGTGCCTGCGACCGCACCCGCATTCAGGATGCGGACGGGGGAGGGGGATCAGACCGCGAGGTGGGTGACCTCGGCCTCCACCTTGCGACGGGGGACCAGCTCGACGACCACCATCGCGGTGAGCACCATCAGGCCCCCGGTCACCATCCGGGCGGTGGTCGACTCCCCGCCCAGCAGCACCGCGAAGAAGGCCGCGAACACCGGCTCCATGCTCATGATGATCGCCGAGCGGGTGGGCGGCAGGTGGGCCTGCGCCCAGGTCTGGGCCAGCATCGCCAGCGCCCCCGCGAACAGCGCCATGTAGACCACCGAGAGCCAGTCTCGGGTGTTGTCGGGCAGCACCAGACCGTCGGGGGCGGTGCCGATCAGGCACACCACGGCGATCACCAGCAGCTGCACGATCGACATGCCGAGCGCGTCGCGGGCCGTCGACCAGGCCCCGAGCCCGACGATGTGCAGCGCGTAGAGCATCGCCGCGACCAGCGTGATCGCCTCGCCGTAGCCGACCGCGAACCCCTCGAGCGTGAGCACGCCCAGGCCGGCGGTCGCCAGCCCGACGGCCCCCCAGGTGAGCGCGGTGATCCGGGTGCGCAGCAGAAGGGCCGCGAACAGCGGCGTGCACACGACGTACATGCCGGTGATGAACCCTGACACCGAGGCCGCGGTGTGGGCCAGGCCCGCGGTCTGCAGGATCTGGGCGACGCCGTAGACCAGCCCGAGCACCAGGGCGTGCCGCCGGGCCTCGGGGGAGAGCCGGGCGACCGCGCGGGGGGCGACCAGGAGCATCACCAGGCCGGCGATCAGGAACCGGACCCCGAGGAAGTCGAGCGTGGGGACCCGGTCGAGCAGGTCCTTGATCAGGAAGAACGTCGAGCCCCACATCGCCGTCACCGACAGCAGCGCGGCGGTGGCGAGCAGCGAGGAGCGGCGCGGGGCCGCGTCGGTGGTCACCGGCTCACACCGACGCGCCGGTGTGCGCCTCGGCGCGCAGCCGCTTGAGCAGGGGGATGTCGCGGTTGTCGGCGGTGCGCGAGTCGGGCGTCTCGAGCACGAACGGGACGCCGGCCAGACCCGGGTGCGCGAACAGCTCGCGGAACGCCTCGGCGCCGATGTGCCCCTCGCCGATGCGCTGGTGGCGGTCCTTGAAGGCGCCGCGCACGTCCATCGAGTCGTTCGCGTGCACCAGCCGCAGCCGGCCCGGGCCGCCGATCTCGAGGACCCGGTCGACGGTTGCCGTGGCGCCTCCCGGCTCGTCGAGCGGGGCCCCGGCCGCGAACACATGACAGGTGTCGAGGCAGATGCCGGCCCGCGGGTGGTGGTCGAGCGCGTCGAGGTAGGGCGCCAGGTCCTCGACCCCGGCGCACAGCGAGCGGCCCTGGCCGGCGGTCGGCTCCAGCAGCAGCCACGGTGCCTCGGGCCCGTCGCCGAGGGCCTCGAGCGCCGGCAGCAGCCCGTCGCGCACCTGCCGCATCGCCGCGGCGTACCGCGCCCGGCTCTCGGCCTCGTCGGTGCCGGGGTCGACGAACGACCCGGTGTGCACCACCACGCCCTCGGCGCCGATCTGGGCGGCCCGGACCAGGTTGTGCGCCACCGAGGCCACCGAGCGCTCGTAGGTGGTCGGCGTGGGGGAGCCGAGGTTGACCAGGTAGGGGGCGTGGATGAAGACCCGCATGCCCCGCTCGCGCGTCGCGGCCCCGAACGCCTCGTCCTCGGCCGGCCTGCCCGGGCTCAGCGCCCAGCCGCGGGGGTTGCCGACGAAGACCTGGAAGGTCTCGCAGCCGAGCTCCTCGGCGGAGGCGAGAGCGCCGGCGACCAGCCCCTTGCCGACCAGGACGTGGGTGCCGATCGGGTTGCGGGCAGCCGGGTCCGGAGGCGGGTCGTCGAGCGGGTCGGGCACGGCCGAAACGGTAGTGCGGCGAGCGGTGCCGGACGGAATCGGCGGCGGTGTGACCTGGGTCGTCCCGGGGTCAGACGAGGAACAGCGTGATCGTGCTGCCCTTGGGGACCATCTCGCCGGCACCCGGGTCGCTGGAGTAGACGTAGCCGAGCCCGATGTAGGCCGAGGAGTTCTCGACGTCGACCTCGAAGCCGAGGTCCTTCAGCCGCTGGGTGGCCTCGTCGACGCCGACCGCGACCAGGCTGGGCACCTCGACCAGCGGCGGGCCGAGGGAGACGACCAGCGAGACCGTGTCGCCCTTGAAGAGGGTGTCGGAGGTCGGGTCCTGGGAGATCACGTGGCCCTCGGGCACGACTTCGGAGTACTCCTCGCCGGTGACCTCGACCACCAGGTCGCGCTTCTCCATCGCGGCCGTCGCGCGGTCGGCGTCCTTGCCGGTCCAGTCCTTGACCGGGATCGGCCGGCGGCCCTTGCTGACCACCAGGTCGACGGCGGTGCCGGGCCGCAGCGTCGTGCCCCGCGCGGGGTCGCTGCGGATCACCGTGCCCTCGGGGACGGTCTCGGACCACCGCTCGACCACCTGGCCCAGGGTCAGGCTGGTGTCGGTGAGTTCGGCCTCCGCCTCCCCGCGGGTCAGCCCGGCCAGCTTGGGCACGTCGTAGCGCTCCTTGCCCAGCGAGAGCACCAGCGTGACCGTGCCCCCGTCGAGCACCTGGGCCCCGGCCTCGGGGTCGGTGCTGATCACCCTCCCCTTCGGCACGGTCTCGGAGTACGCCGGGTCGCCGAGCTCGGCGCTCAGGCCGGCGGCCTCGAGCCGGTCGACGGCGGCGGCCTCGGCGAGCCCGATCACCCCGGGTGTGGAGGTGTAGCGGGCCCAGCCGAACCAGTAGGCGCCGCCGCCCACGGCCGCGACGACCAGGAGGGCGAGCACGAGCAGCAGCGGGCCGCGGCGGGAGCGGCGGGGCCGGGCCGGCCCGGCCGCGGGGCGCGCGGGCGGCGCGGCCGGAGGAGAGCCGGGTGGGGAGGCGGGGCGAGCCGGGACGGCGCGCGTGCGGTCGGCGGGCACCGCGACGGCGGTGGTGGCGCGGGACGGCCCGAGCAGGGCCGCCATCTCGTCGTCGTCCCATGCCGGTGCGGGCGCGCGCCGGAGCGGCTCGGTGACCGGGGCCTCGCCGAGCTCGGCGGTGTCGCTGCGCACCTCGTCACGCTCGTCGGCCTCGGGGGCGTCGGGCCATGAGCCGGCGAGGAGCAGCGGGGTCAGGTCGGCGGTGAGGTCGGCATCGTCGTCGACGCCCTCGGCGAGCGCGTGCGCGACCCGGTGCACCTGGTGCAGCAGCACCCCGGCGTCGGCCGGGCGGTGGACGCGGTCGCGGGCGGTGGCGCGGGCGACCAGGGCGTCGACGTAGGCGGGCAGCCCGGGGACCTCCCGCGAGGGCGGGGGCACGTCCTCGTGCACGTGCTTGTAGGCGACCTGGATCGGGGAGTCGCCCTGGTGGGGCTTGCGGCCCGTGAGCAGCTCGTAGAGCAGCACCCCGACGGCGTACACGTCGGCGCGCGCGTCGGCCTTGCCGTCGACGACCAGCTCGGGGGCGAGGTAGGAGACGGTGCCGATCAGGACCCCGCCGGTCACGGTGTGCTGGGTGTCGGCGCTGATCGCCTTGGCCAGCCCGAAGTCGGCGACCTTGACCCGGCCGTCCTCGGCGATCAGGACGTTCTCGGGCTTGATGTCGCGGTGGATCAAGCCGGCCCGGTGCGCGGCCGCCAGCGCCGAGAGCACCGGCTCGAGCAGGGCCAGCGCCCGCGCCGGGGACAGCGGGCTCTCCTTGCGGATCACGTCGCGCAGCGTGTGTCCCGAGACCAGCTCCATGGCCAGGTAGACCACGCCCGCGTCGCGGCCCTGGTCGTAGACCGAGACGACGTTGGGGTGGGACAGCCCGGCAGCAGCCCGTGCCTCGCGCACGAACCGGGCCGCGAACTCCTCGTCGTCGCCGAGCCCGGCATGCATCACCTTGACCGCGACGGTGCGGTCCAGGCGCAGGTCGGTGGCCTCGTAGACGCTGGCCATGCCGCCGCGGGCGATCCGCGGGCCGATCCGGTAGCGGCCGTCGAGCAGGTGGCCGGGGGGCAGCTGTCCGTTGCCGGGGTCGGCTGGGCGCGCGCCGGTGCCCGGCTGGGCATGGCGATCTGGCTGCACGGCGACCCTCCTGCGGCCGGACGGGGAAGGATCCGACCCGCCCATGGTACGGACCGGCGCGGTCGCCGCGCGGTCCGACGCTCCCGGCGTGGCGCCGCCGGGCCCCCTCTGGGGCGCGGATGGGAGACTGGCGGCATGACCGCACCTCTCGCCGACGCGGACCTCGCCGCGCTCGTGCCCGACTGGATCGACTGGGCCGAGGCCGCCCGTCAGCTGGGCGTCACCGTGGCCAAGGTCCGCACGATGATCCGCGAGCACCAGCTGGCCGCCGCGGTGCCCGCGCCCGGCGCCGGCCAGCAGGTACCGGCCGACTTCGTCCAGGACGGGTTGCCGGTGAAGGGCCTGCCGGGGCTGCTCACGCTGCTGCACGACGCCGGCTACGACGACCGCGAGTGCATCGCGTGGATCTTCACCGACGACGACTACCCGGGCCGCCCCATCGACGCGCTCCGCGAGAACCGCGGCTCGGAGGTCAAGCGGCGGGCACAGGCACTGCTCTGACCCGCGCCTGAACGGTCCGGCCCGGGGGCCGGATCAGACCGTGCGCTGCGTCGCGGCCTCGGCCAGCTCGCGCAGTGCCGCCCGGGCATGAGCGTCGACCGGAGCCCGGTCGAGGGCCTCGAGGGCTCGGGCGGTCAGCCCGCGGATCGCGTCCTCGACCTGCTGACGGGCCCCGCTGTCGTCGATCACCTGCCGGAGCCGGGAGACCTGGGCCTCGTCGAGCGGGTTGCCGAGGGACCGGTCGAGCAGCAGGGCGTCCTCCGGCGCGGCCGCGTCGAGCGCCAGGGCGACCAGCACGGTGCGCTTCCCCTCGACCAGGTCGTCGCCCGCGGGCTTGCCGGTGGCGTCGGGGTCGCCGAACACGCCGAGCAGGTCGTCGCGCAGCTGGAACGCCTCGCCCAGCGGCAGTCCGAAGCCCGACAGTGCGGCGAGCGTCGCGCCGTCGGCCCCGGCCAGGGCGGCTCCGATGTGCAGCGGCCGCTCGATGGAGTACTTGGCGGACTTGAACCGCAGCACGGTCATCGCCGTGTCGACGTCGGCGCGGCCGCGCGCCTGCACCGAGACGTCGAGGAACTGGCCCGCGATCACCTCGGTGCGGCACAGGTCGAGGACCTCCAGGGCCGGACCGACGTCGGCCAGCGGCAGCCCGCAACGGCGGAGCAGCTCGTCGGACCAGCTCAGCAGCAGGTCACCGAGCAGGATCGCCGCGGCGGCGCCGTACTGCTGCGGATCCCCGCGCCACTGCACGCCGCGGTGCTCGCTCTCGAAGCGGCGGTGGGTGGCCGGCCGGCCCCGCCGGGTGTCGGAGGCGTCCATGAAGTCGTCGTGCACCAGGGCGCTGGCGTGCAGCAGCTCCAGCGCGGCGCAGGCGCGCACCAGCGACGCCTCGTCGGCCGGCTGCGGACGCACCGCGCGGTAGCCCCAGGCGCAGAACGCCGCGCGCAGCCGCTTGCCGCCCGTGACCGCCTGGCGGGCCTCGTCGAGGAGCCGCTCGGCGTCGTGGCCGAGCGCGGTGAGCCGCTGGCCCTGCATGTCCAAGAACGCGTCGAGCTCGACCTGCACCGCGGCGCGGAACGCCGCGGCGTCCCAGACCGGCTCCGTGGAACCTGCCGACCGCTCGACGGGATCCGGTGCTGGGGAGGTGGGACTCACCCTGGGAGCCTAGTGGCTGCCGCTGTGTGGACAGGGCCAGGGGCAGCGGGCAGTGATCCCTAGGATCGAGCCCATGGCACCAGACCGCAGCCGCGGCATCGACGACCTGCTCCGCGAGGGCGGGCGCTCGTTCTCGTTCGAGTTCTTCCCACCCAAGGACGCCGAGGGCGAGGAGCAGCTGTGGCGGGCGATCCGGGCGCTGGAGCCCTATCGGCCGACCTTCGTCTCGGTGACCTACGGCGCCGGTGGCTCCACGCGCGACACCACGGTCCGGGTCACCGGACGGATCGCCGCCGAGACCTCGCTGACCCCGTTGGCACACCTGACCTGCGTCGGCCACACCCGCGCCGAGCTCGAGTCGATCCTCGACGCCTACGCCGAGGCCGGCGTGCACAACGTGCTGGCGCTGCGCGGTGACCCGAGCGAGGGTCCCCGGGCACCGTGGACGGCCACCCCCGGCGGGCTCGACTACGCCTCCGAGCTGGTCACGCTGGCCCGCGCCCGCCACGACTTCTGCGTCGGCGTGGCCGCGTTCCCCGAGGGGCACCCCCAGGCGACCTCGCTGGACCAGGACGCCGACGTCCTGGTGGCCAAGGCCCGCGCCGGTGCGGCGTTCGCGGTGACCCAGATGTTCTTCTCCGCCGACGACTACTTCGGGCTGGTCGAGCGGGTGCGTGCGCGCGGCGTCGACATCCCGATCCTGCCCGGCATCATGCCGATCCTGAACCTCAACGCCATCCGGCGGCAGGGCGAGCTGATCGGCTGCGAGGTCCCCGAGCGCGTGGTGCGCCGCATCTCCGCCCACGAGGGCGACCCGGTGGCGCTGCGCGCCGAGGGCATCGCGTTGGCCGCGGAGCTGTGCGAGGAGCTGCTGGCCGGCGGGGCGCCGGGCCTGCACTTCTACACGCTGAACCGGTCCAAGGCCACGCTGGAGATCTTCGCCGCGCTGAACGTGACCGCCTGAGCCGTCGGACCGGACCGTCGGGCTGGGCCTCGACTCACGTGGGGCCGACGAGCTGGGCGACCAGCGCCGCGGAGAGCCCGACGAACGGCAGCCCGCTGCCGGGGGTCGCGTGCGCCCCGACGGCGTACACCCCGGGCACCGGCGTGGTCGGTCCGAGCCGGCGGCGCACGGTGCCCCGGCCCTGCCACAGCACCCCCAGCGGCGAGCCCGCCCAGGCCTCGACCAGGTCGCGGGGTGAGCGGTCCAGCCGCTCGACGACGTGGGCGCGCACGTCCAGCCGGTGCCGGGCCAGGGCCCGCAGCACGTCCTCGGCGAGGCGGCCGCGGGCGTGCACCGTCCACGCCGCGGCGCCCGGGGGAGCGGTGCCACCGGTGCGGACCACCAGCGTCGGGTCGCCGTGCAGGACCACCTCGGGCGGCAGCTCCGGCAGGTCGCCCTCCAGGCCGACATGCGCCACGACCGGGGGGATGGCCGGCATCGTGCGGGCCACGTGGTCGGCCAGGGCGGGCAGTTGCCGCGGGTCGACAGCACAGACGACCAGATCGGCGTCCACCTCGCCGCCGGCGGTGGCGACGGCGACCGCCCGGCCCTCCCGCACCACCACGTCCAGGGCGGGCACGCCGAGCCGCACCTCGACGCCCCGGGTGACCATCCGCTCGCCGAGCACCCTGCCCAGCGCTGCCAGCCCGCCCGGCACGGTCCACGCCCCGAACCGCTGCTCGAGGTACGCCGTCAGACCGGCCCAGGCGGGCACGTCGCGCAGCTGGTGGCCGTCGGCGAGGAACGGATGGGCGGCGACCATGCGCAGCCGCTCGTCCTTGAAGGTGCGGCGGAGCCGCCGGTGGAGCATCTCGCGGGAGTCCAGCAGCGCCGCGACCTCGGGTGGCAGCGCGGCCGGCGTCCAGGGCACCTCGAAGTAGTTGCGCCGCAGCACCTCCCAGACCTCGGTGTAGGACGCGACGTGGTCGACCCAGCGCTGCCCGAGGCCGGGGCCGAGCTCGTCGAACGCGGCCAGCTGGGCGGCGCGCGAGCCGCCGGGCAGCCGCACCGAGGTGCCGTCCTCGAACCGGTGCTCGCGCAGCGGGTCGAGAGGGGTCAGCTCCAGCTCGCGCTCGAGCGGGCGGCCCGACTTGCGGAACAGGTCGCGCACGACCGCGGGGAGCAGCGTCGCGGAGGGTCCGGCGTCCCAGGTGAAGCCCCCCGCACTCACGCTGCTCAACGCGCCGCCCAGGGCCGCAGACCGTTCGAGCAGCGTCACCTCGTGCCCCAGCTTGGCGAGGCGGGCGGCGGCGGCGAGCCCGCCGAAGCCGCCGCCGACGACCACGACCCGTGCCATGGCGCGCAGCCTACGGTCCGGCCCGGGGGCCGGGGGCGGGGCCCGGTGCGGCCCGGCCACGGTGCCGCCAGCGCCGCCAGCCGCGGCGCACCAGCCGGGCGAGCAGGTAGAGCACGACCAGCCCGGCCGCCAGGAGCACCGCGGCGACAGCTGCCGCGGCGCGCGGGTGCTCGATCGCGAACCACACGACGGCCAGCACCGCGACGTCCTCGGCGACGCTGGCCAGCAGGTTGGACGCCGGCTCGGGGGAGGTGTTGATCGCCAGCCGGCTGCCCGCCTTGACCGCGTGCGAGAGCAGCGCCGTACCTCCGCCGACCGCACCGGAGACCGCCTGCTCCAACGAGTCGGCCTCGCCGGCCAGCAGCACTCCGACGACCGTGCCGACCGTCGGGCGGATCACCGTCGAGATCGCGTCCCAGGTGGAGTCGACGTAGGGGATCTTGTCGGTGACGAACTCCAGGGCGAACAGGGCTGCGGCCACGGCCAGCACATCCCACCGGCCGAGCACGTCGGGGATCCCCTCGACGTCGCCGAGCCGATCCGTCACACCGAGCACGAGCACCACCAGCCAGGCGTTGACGCCGCTGGCCCAGCCGCTGGTGAACGAGAGCGCGAGGGACTCCACGGACCGTCTCAGCTCTCGGCGGCGATCGCGCGGGCCAGCGCGTCGGGGTCGCGGCCGACGACGGTGGTGCCGTCGGAGGCGGTGAGGATCGGACGCTGGATCGCCTCCGGGTGGCGGCTCAGCGCGGTGAGCCAGTCATCGCGGTGCGCGGCGTCGCGGGGGAGGTCGATGCCGGCCGCGCGGGTCTCCTTCGGCCGGGCGAGGTCCCACGGCTCGAGCGCGAGCCGGTCGAGCACCCCGGCCAGCTCCTCGGGCGTCGGCGGTCGGTCGAGGTAGCGCCGGACCGTGTAGTCGATGCCGGCCGCGTCGAGCTCGGCCGCCGCGGAGCGGCACTTCGAACAGGCGGGGTTGAGCCAGATCTCCACGAGTCCCTCCTACTCGACGTCGATCTCGGCGGCGCCGGTGAGGGCGACCAGCTCGTCGTACGTCGTGGAGAACACCGCTGCCGGGTGGCCGGCGGCCGCCCAGACGACGGGATGGCGACGCAGCCAGGAGTCGAGGTAGGTCGGGATCGGGGAGGGGTGGCCGATGGGGGAGACCCCGCCGATGGCCTGCCCGGTGTGGCGGCGCACGAACGCGGCGTCGGCCCGGTCCAGCCGGGGCAGGCCGAGGGTCGCCGCGGTCTTGGCGGTGTCGACCCGGTGGGCCCCGGAGGTGAGGATCAGCACCGGTGTGCCGGCGGCGTCGAAGAGCAGGCTGTTGGCGATCGCGCCGACCTCGCAGCCGAGCGCCTGGGCGGCGAGCGCGGCCGTGTGCACCGAGTCGGGCAGAATGACGATCTGACCGGCCCCGCCACGCCTGCCGTGCTCGTCACGGAAGTGCGTGATGCTCGGGTGCTCACGCGAGTGCTCGTCTGGACGGTCTGTGCTCATGGCCGCGACCTTAGCGAGGGTGCGACCATGGGGAGTTCGGGTTCGTCGTGGGGTTTCGGAGAGGAGCGCACATGGGTCGGCAGCGACCGGGTTCGGTCGATCGGGCGATGCAGCTGCTGGGGGCGCTGCTGCTGCTGGCCTCCGTGGTCGCGGTGCTGACCGTGGTGCTCGAGGACGAGATCGTCCGGGCCTGGGCGGAGGGCAACGCCAGCGCGCGCAGCATCTTGGCCCACGACGGGCTGGAGGCGCTCAAGGCCGAGCCGATCACCCCCGCGTTCGTGCCGGTGGTGCTGGTGCTGTTCGTCGTCATGGTGCTGCTGATCGCGGTGCTCGCCGCGTTCTTCCGCAGTGGCCACCACTGGGCGAGGGTGACGCTGTCCGTGACCGTCGTCCTGGTGGCGGTCTCCACGCTGGCGATCCTGCGCACCCGGATGCCGTCGGTCTTCTCGGTGCTCTCGGTGGTCTCGGTGGTGCTCGAAGTGGCGCTGCTGTGGTTCCTCTGGCACCGCGACACCACGGCCTACGTCACCGGTGCCTGGCACCGCCGGCGCGCCGCCCAGGACGATCGACTGGACGACCCGCAGGCTCCCCACGAGCCCGCCGGCGAGCCTTCCTGACGCCCTTCCTGACGCCCTTCCTGACAGTCGTCCCCCTCCGCAGTGCACAGCCGCTGCACCGCCCCGGCCGGGGCCTTGACGTCCGGTCGGTGGTGAGGTGTACGGTGAAGTCGTTCGAACAAATGTTCGAACACCTTCGCCGGTGGGGGTTGACCCGACCCCCGCCTTGATGACGCTGGAGGAGGCGGCATGAGGCGGTACGACGACCCGGTCGAGGTGCGCAAGGGGCTGGTCACCGGAGTGGAGGGGCCGGAGCAGTTCCTGTGGCGCGGTCGTCTGTGGAAGGTGCGCGCGGTGCTCGCCCACTGGGTGGAGACCGGTCCGTGGTGGCAGTCCGCGGGGGCGCGGGCGGTGCTCGGGGCCGACGACCCCGGCCCCACGCCGCTGGGCGACCTGCTCGTCGAGCGCGAGCTGTGGCGGGTCGAGGCCGGCCGCGGGGCGACCGGTCCCGGGGTCGAGGGGCGCGAGGGGGTCTTCGAGCTCTCCTATGACTGGGCCGAGGGTCGGTGGCAGCTCCTCGGCTGCACGGACTGAGAGGGCTCGCCATGACCAACCCCTACGCACTCCCGGCGACCACGCACTCCTACCTCGCCCGGGCCGCCGAGTCGCTGCACGAGGCGATCGCCGCCGACGAGATCCCCACCCGTTACGCCTGCGCGCACGTTGCGGCGCTGCGGGCCGCGGCCGCGCTGCTGGCCGCGCGGGCCCGGCCGGCGCCGGCCCGGCGCCGCCCCCAGAAGAACGCCTGGGTGCTGCTCACCGAGGTCGCCCCCGAGCTGGAGGAGTGGGCCCGGTTCTTCGCCGCGGGCGCGGCCAAGCGGGCCGCGGCCGAGGCCGGCTCGACCCGCGCGGTCAGCGAGCGCGAGGCCGACGACCTGGTCCGCGACGCGGACCGCTTCCTCGCCGTGGTGGAGCAGGCGCTCGGCCTGGTCCCCCATGTGCCCTGTGCCGAGCGCCTCGCGGTCCCCGCGGGCCGAGCCACCCGGAGCGAGGCTCGGACCGGTGTCGCCTGACCCCTTCGTCCACCTGCACGTGGCGTCGGGCTACTCCTTGCAGTACGGCGCCTCCCACCCGCAGGTGCTGGTCGAGCGGGCGGTCGAGCAGGAGATGGACGCCCTCGCCCTCACCGACCGCGACGGCACCTACGGGGCGGTGAAGTTCGCCAAGGCCTGCCTGGCCGCCGGGGTCCGCCCGTTGCTCGGAGTCGACCTCGCCTACCGCCCGACCCTGGTCTCGAGTCCGGCTTCGGCGCCGGCCAGGCCCCGCACGCCGGTGCGCGGCGGGGCGTTCCGCGACGCCAGGCTGCCCCGGGTCACCTTCCTGGCCTCGGCCGGTGGGCGCGGCGGCCGGGCCGGATGGGCGGCCCTGTGCCGGCTGGTCTCGGCGACCCACCTCGCCGGCGAGCGCGGCAGCCCGGTCCTCGACCTGGGGTTGCTCGCCGAGCAGCTGGCCGAGCCCCTGGCGGCCGGCGACCTGATGGTGCTGCTGGGTCCCGGGTCCGAGCTGGGCTCGGCGGTCACCCGGCGCCGTGCCGACCTGGCGCTGGCCGCGCTCGCGCCCTGGCGCGAGCTGGTCCCGTCCGCCAACCTGCTCGTCGAGCTCGTCTCCCACCGGCTGCCGGCCGGCCGCGACGGCTCGTGGGGGCCCGGCACCACCCCCCACGCGGCCCGGATGGCCGGGGTCGCCCGGCAGGCGGGCCTCGGCACGGTGCTGTCCAACGCCGTCCGCTACGCCGACCGTCGCGACGCGGTCACCGCCGACGTGCTCGACGCGGCTCGGCGGCTGGTGGCGCTGGACCGTCGCCACGTCGACCGGGGCAACGCCGAGGGGCGCCTGCTCTCGGGCAAGCAGATGGCCGAGGTCGCCGAGGAGATCTGCCGTGCCTCGGGCCTCGGCGACCCGGCCCGCGAGGCGCTGCGGCTGCTGGCGCGCACCCGCACGGTCGCCGACCGGTGTGCGCTCGACCCGCGGGCCGACCTCGGTCTCGGCGAGGTCCACTTCCCCGAGTTCGAGCTCGCCTCCGGTGCCCTGACCCGAGACCACAGCGCCGACGGGCTGCTGCGGGCGCGCTGCGAGGGGGCGATCGGCGACCGCTACGGTTCCGGCCCCAAACAGGTGGTCTGGAAGCGGCTCGACGACGAGCTGTGCCTGATCCGCGACCTCGGCTACGCGTCGTACTTCCTCACCGTCGGCGACGTCACCGACCTGATCCGCGAGATGGGGGTGCGGGTCGCGGCCAGGGGGTCAGGCGCCGGCAGCCTGGTCAACTACCTGCTCGGGATCTCCGGGGTCGACCCGATCCGGCACGGCCTGCTCATGGAGCGGTTCCTCTCCCCGCTGCGCCAGGCGCTGCCCGACATCGACGTCGACGTCGAGTCGGCGCGGCGCACCGAGGTCTACGAGCGCATCCTCGACCGCTACGGCGGCGAGCGCTGCGTGTGCGTGTCGATGATGGACACCTACCGCGTTCGCCACGCGGTGCGCGACGTGGGTGCCGCGCTCGGCATGCCGCCCGGCGAGGTCGACGCGATCGCCAAGGCGTTCCCCCACATCCGGGCCCGCGACGCCCGCACCGCCCTGCGCGAGCTGCCCGAGCTGCGGGCCAGTGGGCTGGGGGAGAGCCGGCTCGACCTGATGTTCCAGCTCGTCGAGCGCCTCGACGGACTGCCCCGACACGTCGCGGTGCACCCGTGCGGCGTGCTGCTCTCCGACGCCACCCTGCTCGACCGCACGCCGGTCGAGGCCAGCTACGCCGGTTTCCCGATGAGCCAGTTCGACAAGGACGACGTCGAGGACCTCGGCCTGCTCAAGCTCGACGTGCTCGGCATCCGCATGCAGTCGGCGATGGCGCACGCCGTCACCGAGATCCGCCGGGTCGACGACGTCGCCCTCGACATCGACGACGAGCAGCAGGTGCCGTTCGACGACCCCGACACCTACGCGATGATCTCCTCCTCCCGCACCCTCGGGGTCTTCCAGATCGAGTCGCCGGGCCAGCGTGAGCTGGTCGGCAAGTCCGGCATCGAGAGCTTCACCGACATCGTCACCGACATCTCGCTGTTCCGCCCCGGGCCGGTCAAGAGCGACATGGTGACTCCCTACCTCGAGGCCAAGCAGGGCTGGCGGCCGCCGGCCTACCTCCACGACGACCTGCGCCCGATCCTCGAGCAGACCCACGGGGTGGTGGTCTTCCACGAGCAGGTCATCGAGATCATCGCCACCTTCGCCGGCGTCACGAACGCCGAGGCCGACGAGGCCCGGCGCGCGCTCGGCGACGTCGAGGGGATGGCCCAGGTGCGGCACTGGTTCTTCCCCCGCGCCCTCGGTCGCGGCTACCCGCTGCCGGTGGTCGAGACGGTGTGGCGGGTGCTCGAGTCGTTCGCCTCCTTCGGGTTCTGCAAGGCCCACGCCGCGGCGTTCGCCCTGCCCACCTACCAGTCCGCGTGGCTCAAGGCGCACTGGCCGGCGCACTTCCTGGCCGGGGTGCTCACCCACGACCCCGGCATGTACCCCAAGCGGCTGATCCTCGACGACGCCCGCCAGTTCGGGGTGGCCGTGCTCGGCCTCGACGTCAACGCCAGCGACCGGGACTACCGCGTCGAACGTCTGCCTGCCGAGGACGCCGCCGACGAGGCGCCCCGCTACGGCATCCGGCTGGCGCTCTCCGAAGTGAAGGGGATCAGCGCGGCAGAGGTCGACCGGGTGGTCACGGCGCGGCCGTTCCACTCGCTCGGCGACTTCTGGCAGCGCGCCCGGGTCTCCCGCCCGGTGGTCGAGCGGCTGGTGCTGGCAGGTGGCTTCGACGCGGTCTACGACCTCGGGTCGGGTGACCGCGGGGTGAGCCGGCGCGGCCAGGTGACCCGGCGCGACCTGCTGCTGCAGGTCGCCGAGCTCGACCGGAACGCCCGTGCCGCCGACCGCGCCGGGCGCGGCCGGGGCCTGGCCCGGCGCCGGGCCACCGTGACCCCGGCCCGCACCCGGGCGGACGACGCCGCGGCGCGCAACAGCACCGAGCCGGCAGAGCGTGAGACGGCTCCGGCGACCGAACGGCACGCGCTGGCCGAGCCGGGGGTGTGGGCCCGCGCCGCGGCCCAGTCACGGGCCGGCGCGCCGCCGGCTCCGGTGACCTCGGTGCAGTTGGCGCTCGACCTCGGAGACACCCCGGGGGAGGGCGAGGTCTCCGGCCTCCCCGAGCTGAGCCCCGAGGAGAAGATGCGGGCCGAGTTGGAGATCCTCGGGCTCGATGCCAGCCGCCATGTGGTCGAGACCTACGACGGCTTCCTCGACGCCCTCGGCGTCACCCGCAGCAAGGACCTCCTGCGTCGCCGGAGCCGGTCCGAGCTGCTGGTGGCCGGGGTCAAGGTGGCCACCCAGACGCCACCCATCCGCTCCGGGCGCCGCGTGGTGTTCCTGACCCTCGACGACGGCACCGGTCCGGTCGACGCCACCTTCTTCGAGGACGCCCAGGGGCCCTACGCGGCGACCGTGTTCCACTCCTGGCTGCTGGTGGTGCGCGGTGAGCTGCGCCGCACCGGCCGGCGGGGGGTGTCGTTGCGGGCCACCGGCTGCTGGGAGCTGCCCGAACTGCACACCCTGTGGCGGTCCGCCCCCTCGGCCGAGGCCGGCCTCGCGGCGGTCCGGGAGCAGATGGCGGCGGCTCCCGCCGGGTTCGATGCGGCCGGTTCTCACGCCGTTGCCGGCGCTGCCGAGAGCCGATCGACCCGGCCGGTGGTGGCCCAGCCTCCCGACCGCGGTGCGGGCGCAGCCGGTGGCATGGGCCGACGCCGGGTGCTGGTGCACTCCAGTGGCTTCAAGCTCTCCCCGTACGCCGACGTCCGACCTGCCGGCGAGGACGCCCGTGAGGTGGGCCGCAAGCTCTGGCACCGCAGCCCGGGGAGCCCCGGATGACGGCGGCACTCGGGCACGGGCCACCCCCGACGAACTTCCAGCGGCAAGCACTAGGCTGGCGGCCATGCCTGCCTCCCTCTCCGACGCCCGTGGCGCCGAACGGCCTGGCGAGCGTCGCAACGCCGCCCGCACCACGGTGGTGTGGGAGGCACTGCGCCCGGTCCTCGAGCGCCGCCCGGACGGTCCGGTGCTCGACGTGCTCGACATCGGCGGCGGCACCGGTGGCCTCGCGGTCCGGGTGGCCGAGCTCGGCCACCGGGTCGCGGTGGTCGACCCCAGTCCCGACGCGCTGGCGTCCCTGGACCGCCGGGCCCGCGAGCTCGGGGTCGAGGTCCGTGGCCAGCAGGGCGACCTGTCCACCCTGCTCGACCTCGTCGGCCCCGACAGCGCCGACGTGGTGCTGTGCCACGGCGTCCTGGAGGTCGTGGTCGACCCGGCCGCCGGGCTCGGCACTCTGCGTGAGGTGCTGCGCCCCGACGGCGCGCTCAGCCTGGTGGTGGCCCAGCGACACGCCGCGGTGCTGGCCCGCGCCATGGCCGGACACTTCGGCCAGGCGCTGGCCCTGCTCGACCCGGCGACCGCCGGTGACGCCCATGGGCGCACCGGCCGCCGGTTCACCGCCGAGGAGATCGCCGACCTGCTCGAGGACACCGGCTTCGACCCGGTCTCGGTCCACGGCGTGCGGGTCTTCGCCGACCTGGTCCCGGGGTCGCTGCTCGACCTCGAGCCGGGCGCCACGGCAGCCCTGGTCGACCTCGAGCGTGCCGTCGCCGAGCGGCCGGAGTACCTCCCCCTCGCCACGCAGCTGCACGTGCTGGCGCGCTGATCCGGGCGGCCCGGGCGGCCCGGGTGGTTGCGGGGGGCCCAGGTGAACGGCACGCCGATCCTGCACGTCGACATGGACGCCTTCTACGCCTCGGTGGCGCTGCGGGACCGGCCCGACCTGCAGCAGTTGCCGGTCATGGTCGGGGGCGGCCACCGCGGGGTCGTGCTCTCGGCCAACTACCACGCCCGCCAGCACGGCGTACGCTCCGGGATGCCCGCCACCCGGGCCCGGCGGCTGTGCCCCCAGATGGTCGTGGTGCAGCCCGACCACACCCTGTTCGGTCAGGTCTCCTCGGCGGTGATGGAGTGCTTCCGGCGGGTCACCCCGCTGGTCGAGGCGGTCTCCTCCGACGAGGCGTTCCTCGACGTGCGCGGCGCCGCGCGCCGCCTCGGGTCGCCGGTGCAGATCGCCGAACAGCTGCGCGCTGCGATCCACGACGAGCAGGGCATCACCTGCTCGGTCGGGGTGGCGGCCTCGGTGTCGGTGGCGAAGCTGGCCAGCCGGCGGGCCAAGCCGGACGGGGTGCTGGTGGTCCCTCCCGACGCGATCACCTCGTTCCTGCACCCGCTCGACGTGGGCGAGCTGTGGGGGGTGGGCGAGCAGACTCGGGCCCTGCTGCACCGGCTGGGCCTGGTCACCGTCAGCGACGTGGCGCACACCCCGCTGCGCACCCTGCAGCGGGCCGTGGGCGACAGCCTCGGCCGGCACCTCCACGAGCTGGCCTGGGGCACCGACCGCCGCGAGATCGTCCCGCGGCGGATGGACGACGACCCCGACCGGTCGATGGGTGCGCAGGAGACCTTCGGTCGTGACGTCGACGACCGCGAGGTGGTGCTGCGCGAGCTGCTGCGGCTCTCGGCGAAGGTGACCGGCCGGATGCGTGTCGCGGGAGTGGCCGGCCGCACCGTCACGATCACCGTGCGGTTCGCCGACTTCACCACGATCACCCGCTCCCGCACCCTGCCGGAGGCCACCGACGTCACCGTCGAGGTCTATCGCGCGGCCACCCGCCTCTACGACGCCCTGGGGCTGCAGCGGGCCAGGCTCCGGCTGGTGGGGGTCCGGGTCGAGGGGTTGGTCCCGCGGCAGAGCGTGCACCACCAGCTCACGCTGGACGAGCGGGAGCACGGCTGGTCCGATGCCGACCGGGCCGTCGACCGGGCGACCCGGCGGTTCGGCCCGGCCGCGGTCCGTCCGGCCAGCCTGCTCGGCTGACGAAGGCCAAGACCGGGGCCGACACGCCGGCCGGAGGTTTGCGGGACAGTCGCGGCGGGGACCAGGTGGCGAAGCAAGGAACACGAATTTGTCGATCGTGCCTACCCTGTCCTCGGGGGGGCACCTAGACTGGAGGACAGCCAGTCGTGGGGTTCCGCTGGCTGCGAAGGCAAAGAGTGCGTTGGAGGACACGGTGCCGCTCTCCGAAGAGGAGTTGAGACTGCTCGAGCAGATGGAGCGCGCGCTCGTCGAGGAGGACCCCAAGTTCGCCTCCACCCTGCGCGGCACGACCCTGCGACGCACTGCCCGACGCCGCGCGGTCTTCGCCGGCATCGCGTTCGTCGCCGGCATCGCCATCTTGATGACCGGCGTGATCGCCGACCCCGGGCCGACCGGGTTCACGATCGGCATCGTCGGCTTCGTGATCATGCTCGGCTCCGCCTACGTCGGGCTCGCCGCCCTCCGCGGCAGCCATGCGGTCGCCGCCGACCCGACCGCGGCCCACCCCTCCCGCGGGTTCACCGTCATCGACGGCGGCCGCAAGGGCCGCTCCGGCCGCTCCCGCAAGACCCCCCACCGTCCCGCCGCCGCGCAGTCCTCGTTCATGGAGCGCATGGAAGAGCGGTGGCGGCGCCGCCGGGAGAACGGCGGCCTCTGAACGCTGGGGGTCTCGCCCCTGTGCGACATCGTGGGCTGAGTGTCGCCCGGGGTGGTGGTCCGCCGCTGCGCGGCGGGCTTTCCGCTGCGCGGGGCTGCGTGGTGCTGGTGAGCTGCGGTGGCGTGTGTGGGTGGGGCGGGTCGGCTGCGCCGGAGGGGGCCCCGGCCGGCCAACCACCCGCTCCGCTCGTTCCTCACGGAGCGGGGGCCAGTCCCATCCACGGCCGTCCGGGGGCCCCCTCCGGCTCCGCCGCCCCACCCCGCGCCCGGCGCCGGGCTCACCGACCCCGGGTGGGAGAGGGTTTCGCGGCTACGCCGCGATGTCTCTCAGCACCCGGGATTCGCCCACTCGACGGGCCTGGGCCGGCCGGGTCATGCGCGAAGCGCACTCCTCACCTCCCCGGGGGCGCCGGGCCAGTGGGCCGGCGCCTGCGCGGGTGGGGTGGGGGTCGGAGGCGCCGCGCTGCCGGGACGCTAAAGACAAGCCGTTGTGGGCCGGCCCCACACTCCAAGCCCACGGTGAACCCGCGCGCCCTGCTGTAGGTGGGGCCGGTCCATGACGGCATCGTCCCTGTCGGCCCGGGAGCGCGAGCGACGCAGACCCCCACCCCACTCCCCACAACCCACCAGCCCAGATGGTCAGGCAGACCACGAAGCCCCGCGCAGCGGAAGCCCCGCGCAGCGGTGCCTCACCCCACGCGGTCGACCACGCCGCCGTAGCGGGTCTCCATCGGCGTCGGCGGCTGGCGGCGCACCGCGAGCGCCGACCAGTTCAGCACCGAGCGCGGCCACCAGGTGGCCAACCGGCGGGCGTGTTGGGTGGCGCCGCCCTCGAGGGCGGCCACGCAGGTCGTCACCTCGGCGCTCAACGCGCCGACGTGGGGTTCGACCGCACGGGCGTAGCGCAGCCGCTCCAGCGCCGAGACGATGCGGTCCAGGGCGAGGACGGCATCGGGCGCCTGGTCGGGGCCGCGGGCCGGGCGGGCCGGCGTCAGGTCGTCGACGGGACGGCCGAGCATCGTGACCAGCCAGGCGCGGGTGGCCCGTGGTGACCGGCCCTCGGGCCAGGGCAGGCGCAGGTCGGTGGCGGTGGCCCGCAGCTCGGCCCACGCCTCCTCGGGGGAGCCGTGGAGTCGTCGCTGGCGGAGCCGGGAGCGGCGGGCGCGGGGCAGGAGCAGAGCGAGCGCGCCGAGGACGACGACGACGGCCGCGCCGGCGGTGGGCCCCCACGGGAACTCGCTCTCGTCGTCGACGACCGCTGCCGACTCGGGGGTCTCCTCCGGGCCTCGGCTCGCGACCTCGTCGTCTCGCGGGTTCCCGGCGCTCGGCAGGTTCGTGGGCCCCGTCGTGGGATCGACCCCGGGCAGGGTCTGCGTCGTGTAAGAGGGTGTGTCCTCGGCCCGTCCGGGCGGCGTCGGTTCGAAGCGCACCCAGCCCGAGCCGGGGAAGTAGAGCTCCGGCCACGCGTGCATGTCGTGCGCGCTGTACTCCCAGAGGCCGGGGCCGATCCGGGCGGGCTCGAGGAAGCCGACCGCCACCCGGGCGGGGATGCCCACGACGCGGGCCATCACCGCCATCGCGGAGGAGAACTGCTCGCAGTAGCCGATGCGGCCCTCCTCGTCGTCGGAGAGGAACTCGACCAGCGCGTTGCTGCCGTTGCCGGGCGCCGACCTCACGTCGTACTCGAACCCGCCGTCCTCACGGAACCACTGCTGCAAGGCGACGGCCTTCTCGAACCGGGTGGGAGCGTCGCGGGTCACCTCGGCCGCCAGGTTGCGCACCACCGGAGGCAGGGCCTGTGGCAGGGCGGTGAACTCGGGGCCGATCTCTCCGGCAGGGGAGGGCGCGGAGGCCAGCGCTTCGGAGGAGAGGTCCAGCTCGACCGCGGTCATGCTGTAGGCCGCACCGGCCGTGGTGAGGTCCTCGTCGGCGGCCAGGAAGTCCATCGTGGCCTCGTCGTAGCGCCAGTCGCCCTCGGCTCGGATCCGGCTGATCGGTGCCTGGGTCGGGAGCCAGGTCGACTCGAAGTCGTCGGTCACCTGCACCTGGTAGCTGTACAGCGTGCGCGGCACGGACGGGTCGACCCCGTCCAGCGCCGGCATCTGTCCCTCGGCGACCTGGTCGTCGGGGACCTGCCGGTCACCGGAGGTCCACTCCTCGCCGGAGAAGTGGTTGAGCACCCCGATCCGCAGGTAGTCCGGCCGCGGATCGTTGGTGCGCACCTGCATCAGCGGCACGTTCTCGCCCCGGATCAGGTCGCGGACCAGGTCGGTCATCGGGTTCTCGATGGTGATCTCGGAGTCGCCACCGTCGCCACGTCCGAGGTCGAAGACGTGGATGCCGAAGGTGGGGACGAAGGCGGGGACCACCACCGCGAGCGCCGTGGCCGCCCCGCCGATGGTGCCGGCGCTGGCGCGCACGGCCCCGGTGCGGACGCCGAAGCTCGCCGCGTCCGGAGCCACGCCCTCGCCGTCGAGCCCGCGCCCCCAGCGGTTCACCTCGTCGCTCTCGTGCAGGTAGAGCAGGAGCAGGAAGCCCGCGGCGGTGAGCGCGAAGCCCCACCAGCCCAGGGCACCGCCCAGCAGCCCGACCGGGACGCTGTAGACGGCGAGCAGCGGCAGCCCGGCGAGCGGCACCCGCCGCAGGGTGCAGGCCAGCAGGTCGACCAGCAGCAGACAGCCCCAGCCGCCGAGGACCAGCAACGGGTGCACGCCGGGCGCGTCGGCGGGCACCGGGGGCGCGTAGCGGTTGGCGGACTCGACCGCGAGGTCGATCGCGCTGCGCAGCTCGACCCAGCCGTCACCGAGGGGGAGCGGCTTCCCGGTCAACGTCAGCGACACCACCGGCAGCGTGGCCAGCACTTGCAGCGGCACGACCAGCGGCCGGGGCAGCCGCACCCACCGGGCCAGCGCGCCGGAGCCGGCCACCGTCAGGGCCAGCCACAGCAGCGGCATCAGGTAGCGGTCCGGCTCGGCGGTGAAGCCGCTCCACGAGGTGGTCGCGACCCAGGTGGTGCCCGCCGCAGTGAGGCCCATCGCCAGCGCGAGACCGAAGCCGGTGCGCCTCATCGGGCCGCCTCCGCGTGCCGGGACGGGACCCCACCGGCCTGCACTCGTCCGAGCTCCTCCCACACCGACTGGAGCCGGTCGCGCGGTCGCAGCCCCACCGCTCGCCAGCCATGCCTGGCGAGCACGGGCACGGCGCCGGCGGCCGCGGTGGGCGTCGCCTCGGAGGTCGCGCCGTGGGCCCAGGCGTCGACGTCGAGGGCGATCGCCAGCGCCGCCTCGGTGTGGTGCTGCATCCGGCGCAGCACCGGCAGGTCGTGCTGCTCGATCGAGCCGAGCACGGCGACCAGCAGCCCGCCACCGGTGCTCTCGCCGAGCCAACCGGTGTCGAGCGCGGGTGCTCTGAGTGGCTGGACGACGGCCAGGGACTCCAGCAGCGGGCCGGTGTTCAAGGCGGCCTCGCGGGAGTGCCAGGCGTTCGCGGGATCCTCGCCGGCGGCGGTGACCAGCCGCACCGCGAAGCCGCGTTGGCTCAGGTGCACCGCGATCGAGGCGGCGGCGGCGACCGCCGCCTCGAGGGACGAGGCGAGACCCTGGCCGCGGTGGGCCCGGCTGCGGTTGTCGATGAAGAGCGTCGCGCGTGACTGCCACGGCTGCTCCTCGCGGCGCACCATGAGCTCGCCCACGCGAGCGGAACTGCGCCAGTGCACCCGACGCAGGTCGTCACCCTGGCGGTACTCGCGCACCGTGACGTCCTCGGCGCTGCCGACCGCGAAGGCCCGGGGCCGGTTGTCGCCGGAGCCGGTCCAGCCGCCGCCGAGCGGGATGGCCGACAGCGCGACGGTGCGGGGGGTGACGGTGAGCGGCACCATCGTCTGGAAGGCGCGGCCGAGCTCGACCAGACCGAACGGGTCGCTGACCCGGACGCTCATCGGCCCGATCTCGAAGCGGCCGCGCACGTCGGAGCGCACCTGGTAGGTGACGTGACGGCGCCAGCCGTGACCGATCCCCTCGAGCACGAATCGCGGACGCGTGCCCAGCACGTAGGGGACCTGGTCCTCGAGCAGCAGCACACCGCTCGGCGTCCGCCCCTCGTTGGTCAACGTCAGGCTCACCCGCGCGGGCTGCCCCGCCGCGACCAGTTGCGGCGTCACCGTGCGCACCAGGGCCAGGCGGTAGCGGCTGCGGCCGATGACGACGGCGGTGATCAGTGGCAGCGCCAGCACGAGTACGCCGACCCGGGTCAGCGCCGGCTGGCCGAGCAGCACCGCGCACACCACCGCCGTCACCCCGGCGGCGACGAACGAGCGGCCACGGATGGTCAGGCCGGCCAGTGCCTCCCGCATCGGCGCCGCTCGCTCAGACCCGGGAGCTGTCGGGCACGGGCACGCCGGCGACCAGGCGGTCGAGGATGGCGGTCGTGGACCGTCCGCTCATCGCGGCCTCGACGCTGGGCAGCAGGCGGTGGGCCAGCACCGGCTGGGCGAGGGTGAGCACGTCGTCGGGCAGGACGTAGTCGCGCCCCTGCATGGCGGCGTACGCCTTCGCTGCCCGCACCAGGTGCAGCGTGGCGCGGGGCGAGGCACCCAGGGTCAGGTCATCGGTGCGCCGGGTGGCGGAGATCAGGGCGACCGCGTAGCGCTGGACCGCGTCGGAGACGTGGACCTGGCCGACGATGCCGCTGAGCTTGCGGATCTCGCCGGCATCGGTGACCGGCTCGAGGTCGTCGAGCGGGTTGGCCCCGGTGTGGGTGGCGATCATCGCGAGCTCTGCGGCCTCGACCGGGTAGCCGACCGAGACCCTCGCCATGAAGCGGTCTCGCTGGGCCTCGGGGAGCGCATAGGTGCCCTCCATCTCGATCGGGTTCTGAGTGGCCACGACCATGAACGGCTGCTCGAGCACGTAGGTGGTGCTGTCGACGGTCACCTGGCGCTCCTCCATGCACTCCAGGAGCGCCGACTGGGTCTTGGGGGAGGCCCGGTTGATCTCGTCGCCGACCACGATGTTGGCGAACACCCCGCCGGGGCGGAACTCGAACTCGCGCGTGTTCTGGTTGAACACCGACACCCCGGTCACGTCGGAGGGCAGCAGGTCGGGGGTGAACTGGATGCGGCGCACCGTGCAGTCGATGCTGCGGGCCAGGGCCTTGCTCAGCATGGTCTTGCCGACGCCGGGCACGTCCTCGATCAGGAGGTGCCCGCCGGCGAGCAGCACGACCAGGCTGGCGGACACGACGTCCGGCTTGCCCTCGATGACGCGTTCGATGTTCTGCCGGACCCGGTCGACGACCCTGGCCAGGGTCTCGAGGTCGGCCCCTCCGCTGCTCGGCGATCCCACGTCCGATCCTTCCCCGTTCGGCCCGTCCGGGCGCGGCGAGCGCCATCCGGGTGTTCCCACCACCGTAGTGGAGGCCGCAACCCGCCCGCTCTCCACATGATCGTGCGACGTCGCGAACGGCGCCCCGGTTGCCGAAGGACCCGGAGAAGCGACTGGGTGAGGCGGATCCTCCACCGGCGCTCCACCTTCCCCCACCTGGCGCGCGCCGCCCTCCACCACGCTCCACCCGGCCACCGCCTGGTCCCGTCGACCCCGGCGTCGGCGCCGCCGATATCCGCTTTGACCTGCACGGATGTGAGTTGCGAGTGGTTGGGGCGCGGTCTCTGACCTCGAGCCGGATCTCGGACACGCCGGAGCGGGCGAGGGCGGAACGGGCCGAAATCGGTGCCCGAGACACGCCTTCGGTGGTTGACGGTGGGGGAAAGTGGTTTAAGGTGGAGCGCAGTGGAGGAGCTGCGCAGGAGCAGCCGAGGAGGTGCCCGATGTTCTTCATGGGCACCTTCACCCCGAAGTTGGACGACAAGGGGCGGCTGTTCCTCCCGGCGAAGTTCAGGGAACGACTCGTGGAGGGGCTCGTGGTGACACAAGGTCAGGAGAACTGCCTGGTCGTGTGGCCCCAGGACGTCTTCATGGAGGAGGCCCGTCGGGCCCAGGCGACGCCGATGACGTCGCGAGGTGCCCGGGACTACGCCCGGATGCTCTTCTCGGGGGCCGAGGAGGCAGTGCCCGACAAGCAGGGCCGGGTGGGCATCCCGGCCTCGCTGCGGGACTACGCCTCGCTCAGCGGCGACGTCGTCGTGATCGGCGTCATGGACCGGATCGAGATCTGGAACCCCGACCGCTGGCGGGAGTACTCCGCCGCGGCGCAGCACAAGTTCGCCGAGCTCGACGAGGAGCCGAGTCCCTCCGGCTGACCCGACCACCCTCCGCAGGGCGAGGTCCACGCCCGCTCCCACCGCACTCTGGGGCACCTTCCCCGGTTCCAGAGCGCACCTTCCCCTGGGAGCGGGCCGGGACCTGGCCCTGCGGGGACGCCGCACACCCGAAGACGCCTCACGCACGCACCACCAACGCGCCACCAATGCACACCGAGCGGGGTCGACCACCATGAGCATCACACCGATCTCCCACCCGGCCGCCCGGTCGGCTGTGGGAGGCTCGCGTCGCCGGGTGCGACAGCAGGCCTACGAGGCCCTGGTCCTGATGGCGTTCTCCGCCGTCACCTCGGTCGCGACCGCGGGCGTGCTGGTGCTGCTGCTGCGACTGGGCAGCTGACGGCGGCGGACGGCGTACCGACATGGCTCCCGCTCACGAACCGGTCCTCCTGGACCGGGTCGTCGCCCTTCTCGCCCCCAGCCTCGATCGCGACGGCTCCGTGCTCGTCGACGCCACCCTCGGCCTCGGCGGGCACAGCGAGGCGGTGCTGACCCGATGCCCCCGTTCGCGAGTGATCGGGATCGACCGGGACCCCCAGGCGCTCGAGCTCGCCGGACGGCGCCTCGCCGAGTTCGGCGACCGGTTCGTCGGCGTGCACGCCGTCTACGACGAGCTGCCCGAGGTGCTCGACCGGGTCGGCCTGCTCAGCGTCGACGCGGTGCTGTTCGACCTGGGCGTCTCGTCCATGCAGCTCGACGTCCGCGCGCGCGGCTTCGCCTACGCCGAGGACGCTCCGCTCGACATGCGCATGGACGGCACGACCGGACCGACCGCCGCCGACGTGCTCAACACCTACTCCGCGGCCGAGCTGGCCCGGGTGCTGCGCGACTTCGGCGAGGAGCGGTTCGCCCGCAAGATCGCCACTGCCATCGTGCGTCGTCGAGAGCGGGAGCCGTTCGCGACGTCCGCCGCGCTGGTCGAGCTGTTGTACGCCGAGATCCCGGCGCCGGCGCGGCGCACCGGAGGGCACCCGGCGAAGCGGACCTTCCAGGCGCTGCGGATGGAGGTCAACGACGAGCTCGCGGTGCTGCGCCGGGCACTGCCCGCCGCCATCGACGCCGTCGGCGTCGGCGGGCGGGTCGTGGTCGAGGCCTACCACTCGCTCGAGGACCGGCTGGTCAAGCATGCCTTCGCCGAGGTGACCCGCAGCCACGTCCCCGAGGACCTGCCGTTCGTCCCGGCCGGACAGGAGCCGGCGCTGCGCCTGGTCACCCGGGGGGCCGAGAAGGCCGACGCCGCCGAGATCGAGCAGAACCCGCGAGCCGCCTCGGTGCGACTGCGCGCCGTGGAACGAGTCCGTCCGAGCACCCGAGGAGCCAGCTCATGAGCAGTCCTGCCGTCCAGGTCCGTTCTCGAGTGCCCCGACTGGCCGGCGCGGCCGTCGAGCGGGCCCGGCTCACGGTGGTGCCGCGGGCACGGGTGCAGGCGCCCAAGGTGCCGTTCGTGATCCTGGTCAGCCTGGTCATGCTCGGCGGGGTGATCGGGCTGCTGCTGTTCAACACCTCGATGCAGCAGGCGTCCTTCGCCGCCACCGCGCTGGAGGGGCAGGCGACGAACCTGGCCGCCCGCCAGCAGACGCTGGAGATGGAGTTGGAGCGGCTGAGGGACCCGCAGCGGGTGGCCGAGCGGGCGCAGCGGATGGGCATGGTGCAGCCGGGCGCGCCGCTCTTCCTCCAGCTGGGCGACGGCGAGGTGCTGGGTGAGCCGACGGCGGCTGCCGGGCAGCTGGCCCTGCAGCCGGTGCCGCCGGCCATGCCCGAGGTCCTCGACCCGGCGCCCGAGGTGACGATCGTGCAGCCGCCCGAGGGTGAGCTGCCCGGTGACCGGGACGGTCGCGGTGACGGAGCCGGGGAGGGAACTCGCAACTCCTCGGGCGACACGGGAGACAACGCCGCGTCCGGGACACGTGGGCAAGGTAGGAATGGGTCCCAGGAGCAGTCCCAGCAGTCACAGCAGTCCCAGGACGGTCCCCGCTCCGCCCGCCGCTGACCCGCAGGGCACCCGCCCGATCCGCCGATCCAGTCCGACCCAACCCGAGGAGCCCAGGTGCCTCGCAGTCGCCCGCAGGGCCGCCCGGTGGGTGGCCTGCGCGGATCACCGCAGCTCCGGCTGCGCATCGGCTTCGTGGTCATCGCGATGGTGCTGTCGGTCTTCGCCGGCCGCCTGGTCCAGCTCCAGGGCGTCGACCCGCGCGCGTACGCCGAGATGGCGGCCGCCGAGGGCACCGTCGAGGTGGTCCTCCCCGCGGCGCGCGGCGACATCGTCGACCGCAACGGGGAGCCTCTCGCCGAGTCCGTCGAGGGGCTGATGGTCGTCGCCGACCCCTTCATGACCGTCGACCGGGCTCCGGAGATCGCCCGCTTCCTCGCCCGCCGGCTCGGTGTCGACTACGTCGAGACGCTCACCAAGCTCCGCGAGGACGGCAGCCGCTTCGAGTACATCGCCCGGCGGGTGCCCGCCACGCTGGCCACCGACGTGCTGGCCGCCGCCGCCGAGCGTGGCTTCGAGGGTCTCGACACCCGGCGTGACCCGGTCCGGGCCTACCCGGCGGGTGAGGTCGCGGCGAACCTGGTCGGGTTCTTGGGCACCGACGAGGCGCTGGGCGGCTTCGAGCGCACCTTCGACGACCTGCTCGCCGGCAGCGACGGGTCCGCGCGCTACGAGGTCGGCGGCGGCAACCGGATCCCGCTCGGCGACAACACCGTCCAGGACCCCGTCGACGGCGCCGACCTGCACACCACGATCGACCGCGACCTGCAGTTCTTCACCCAGACGGTGCTGCGCCAGACCGTCGTGAGCTCCGGCGGTGAGTCGGGGGTCGCGGTGGTGATGGACCGGCGCACCGGCGAGCTGCTCGCGCTGGCCGACTACCCGACCTTCGACGCCAACACCCCGCTCGAGGCGCCCGACGAGGACCTCGGCTCCCGGGCCATGCAGGCCCCCTACGAGCCGGGCTCGGTGCAGAAGGTGCTCACGATGGCCGCGCTCATCGACGCCGGGCTGGTGACGCCGCGCACGCGGCTGACGGTGCCGGGCACCCTGTTCCGTCAGGACCGCCCCATCGGCGACTGGTTCGACCACGGCAGGATCCGGCTGACGCTCGCCGGGGTGCTGGCCAAGTCCTCCAACATCGGCACCGTGCTGGCCGCCGACCGGTTCCGCTCCGGCGAGCTGCGCCGCTACCTACGCGCGTTCGGCCTGGGTGAGAGGACGGGCGTGGGCGTGCGCGGCGAGAGCCAGGGCATCCTCCCGGCCGGGAGCATGTGGACCGAGCAGACCGAGGACCGCATCGCGTTCGGCCAGGCGCTGGCGGTCAACGCGCTGCAGATGACCGCGGCGGTCAACACGATCGCCAACGGGGGGGTCCGGATCACACCGAGCCTGGTCCAGGGCGCTGCGACCACCGACGACGGCGCCGAGGTCGGCACCGAGACCGCCGTCACCTCGCGGGTGATCAGCGAGCGGGCCGCGCACCAGACCATGCTGATGATGGAGCGGGTGGTCGACCCCGAGGCCGGGGTGGCGCCGGCCGCGCAGGTGCCCGGCTACCGCGTCGCCGGCAAGACCGGCACCGCGCAGCGGGCCGGCGACGGCGGCTACGACGGCACCTTCACGGTCTCGTTCGCCGGCTTCGCGCCCGCCGACGACCCGAGGTTCACCGTCTACGTGGTCGTGCAGGCACCCACGAACGGTGGCGGGGGTGGCTCGGTGGCCGGTCCGGCGTTCGCGAAGATCATGAGCTACGCCCTGCGCCGCTACGGCGTGCCGCCGACCGACACCCGCCCGTCGCGGTTGCCGGTCGAGTGGTGAGCACCCCGCACGCCGTCCCGGGTGGGAAGCCCGTCGGCGGTAACCTCGCCGGGTGGTGAGCCAGCTGCCCGAGTCGACCCCCACCGGACGCCCGGCGACGCGGCCGAGTCGTCCCCCGCACACCCCGCTCGCCGATGTGGTGACGGCGCTGGGCGGACAGCCGCGGGTGATCGGCGAGCCGGCCGGGGTCTCGGTCACCGGGGTCAGCCTCAGCTCGCAGCGGATCCTCCCCGGCGACCTGTACGCCGCGCTTCCGGGGGCCCGCGCCCACGGCGCCGACTTCACCGCGGCCGCCCTGGACGCCGGGGCGGTGGCGGTGCTCACCGACGCCGCCGGTGCGGACCGGATCAGCGGGTCGGGGCTCCCGGCGGTGCCGATCCTGGTCGTCGAGCGGCCGCGGGCGGTGCTCGGCCGGCTGGCTGCTCGGGTCTATGCCGAGCCGGCCACGGCGATGGCGATGATCGGCGTCACCGGCACCCAGGGCAAGACCACCACGACCCGGCTCGCCGAGGACGGCCTGCAGCGCGCCGGCGTGACCGCCGCGGTGGTCGGCACCGTGGGCACGCGAGTGGCCGGCCAGGACGTGCCATCGCTGCTGACCACCCCGGAGGCGCCGGACCTGCACGGCCTGTTCGCCGCGATGCGTGAGCGGGAGGTCCGCGCCTGCGCGATGGAGGTCTCCAGCCACGCGCTGGTGCTGGGGCGGGTGGACGGCATCGTCTTCGACGTGGCGGTGTTCACCAACCTGGGCCGCGACCACCTCGACTTCCATGCCGACGTGGAGGACTACTTCGCGGCGAAGGCGTCGCTGTTCACCCCCGAGCGGGCGCGGCTGGGGTTGGTCAACGTCGACGACGCCCACGGAAGGCGGCTGGCGCGGGAGTCGACGATCCCGACGCGCACCTTCTCCGCTGCCGGCGCCGACGCCGACTGGCGGGCGGCCGACGTCGTGCTCCACGCGGACCGCTCCGAGTTCGTGGTCCTCGGCCCCGGTGGCCTCCGGGTCCCGGCGGGCTGTCCGCTGCCCGGCGACTTCAACGTCGCGAACACCCTGGCCGCGGTCGCGGCCTGTGCCGAGGCCGGCTTCGACGCTGGAGCCGTCGCCGAGGGCATCCGGCGCGGCGCCGGCGTTCCCGGCCGGCTCGAGACCGTCGAGACCGGCCGGGACTTCGCACTGGTCGTCGACTACGCGCACAAGCCCGACGCCGTCGAGGCCGCCCTGCGCACGCTGCGTCCGCTCGCCAGCGGGCGGCTCCTGGTGGTGCTCGGCGCCGGCGGTGACCGCGACCCTGGCAAGCGCCCGGTGATGGGCGACCTCGCCGCGCGGCTGGCCGACGTGCTGGTGGTCACCGACGACAACCCGCGCAGCGAGGACCCCGCCACGATCCGCGCGGCGCTGCTGGCCGGCGCCCGCGGCGCGCCGGCACCGCACGCCGAGGTGCTCGAGGTGGGCGATCGGCGGGAGGCGATCCGCGCCGCGGTCCGGCGGGCCGGGCCCGGCGACATCGTGCTGGTGGCCGGCAAGGGCCACGAGACCGGGCAGGAGGTCGCCGGCGTCGTGCACCCGTTCGACGACCGGCAGGTGGCGGCCGAGGTGCTGCGAGAGGAGTGCTCGAGGCCATGATCGCGATGACCCTGTCCGAGATCGCCGAGGTGGTCGGCGGCACCCTGCACGCAGCCCCCGGTGACGCGGCGCGCGTGGTGGCCGGGCCGGCGTACCTCGACAGCCGCACGCCGGTCGCCGACGGCCTGTTCGTCGCCGTCGTGGGCGAGCGCACCGACGGCCACGAGCACGCCGCGGGGGCACACGCCGTGCTCGGCAGCCGACCGACGGCGGCGCCGACCGTCGTGGTGGCCGACCCCGTCGTGGCGCTGGGCCGGCTGGCCCGCCACGTGGTCGACCGGCTGACCGGTGCGGGGCTCACCGTGCTGGCGCTGACCGGGTCCCAGGGCAAGACCGGAACCAAGGACTACCTCGCCCAGGTGCTGGCCTCCTCCCGTCCGACGATCGCGACCGCCGGCAGCTACAACAACGAGCTGGGGCTGCCGCTGACCGCGCTCCAGGCGAGCGCCGGCACCCGCGACCTGGTGCTCGAGATGGGGGCGCGGGGCATCGGCCACATCTCCTACCTGTGCGGCATCGCGCCGCCCTCGATCGCGGCCGTGCTCAACGTCGGCACCGCACACCTGGGCGAGTTCGGCAGCCGCGAGGCGATCGCGGCGGCCAAGGGCGAGATCGTCGAGGCGCTGCCACCCGAGGGCACGGCGGTGCTCAACGCCGACGACCCGCTCACCGCGGCGATGGCGGACCGCACCCGGGCCCGGGTGCTCACGTTCGGTCGCACCGGTGACGTCTCGTGGCGGAGCCTGGAGCTCGACGACCTGGGCCGGCCCTCCTTCGAGCTCGGCCACGACGGGGCGTGGGCGCCGGTCCGGCTGACCCAGACCGGCGCGCACCAGGCCGCCAACGCGGCCGCGGCCGCGGCGATGGCGCTGGCCGCCGGGCTGTCGCTCGGCGAGGTCGCCGAGGCACTGGGCCGGGCCACCGCCGCGTCGCGCTGGCGGATGGAGCTGCACGAGCGGGCCGACGGGCTGCTGGTCGTCAACGACGCCTACAACGCCAACCCGGCGTCGATGGCCGCCGCGCTCGACGCGCTCGCCACCATCGGCGGGCGGCGGGGCCGGCGCACCCTGGCCGTGCTCGGCGAGATGCGCGAGCTCGGCGAGCACGCCCATGCCGAGCACCAGGCCGTCGGCCGGTACGCCGCGCAGACCGGCGTCGGCGCGGTCGTCGCGGTGGGCGCCGCAGCCGCCGGCATCGCCGAGGGCGCGCGGTCCACCCCGGGCTGGTCGGGCACGGCCGTCGCCGTGGAGGCCCGTGACGAGGCGCTGTCGTGGGTGAGGCAGAATGCCGGGGCCGCGGACGTGGTCCTGGTCAAGGCCTCGCGCGGTGCCGCCCTGGAGGTCGTGGCCGACGGGCTGCTCCAGCCGGCCGCAACGTCAGCCGGTCAGCCAGATGCATCGGGTCTCGAGGGAGGAACCAGCACGCCATGAGAGCCGTCCTGTTCGGAGGCGGCCTGGCCCTGCTGATCTCCCTGCTCGGCACCCGGGTCGCGATCACCCAGTTCACCAAGTGGGGCTACGGCCAGGAGATCCGCGACGACGGGCCCACCAGCCATCACACCAAGCGCGGCACGCCGACCATGGGCGGCGTCGTGATCATCCTGGCCACGGTGGCCGGCTACTTCGGGGCGAAGCTGATCACCCATAGCCCCCCGTCGGCGTCGGCGCTGCTGCTGCTCTTCCTGTTCGCCGGCATGGGGCTGGTCGGCTTTCTCGACGACTTCATCAAGATCTCCAAGCAGCGCAGCCTGGGCCTGCGCAGCAAGGCCAAGATGATCGGCCAGACCGTGGTGGCGGTCGTCTTCGGGCTGCTGGCGCTGGCGCCGTGGCTCGAGGACGACCGCGGTCAGACGCCGGCCTCGCGGCACCTGTCGTTCATCCGCGACTTCGAGAGCTGGACCATGCCGACCGCCGTCGTCCTGCTGCTGGTCTGGCTGCTGGTCACCGGCTTCAGCAACGCGGTCAACCTCACCGACGGGCTCGACGGACTCGCCGCCGGCGCCTCGGTGATGGTCTTCGCCTCCTACATGCTCGTGAACATCTGGCAGTTCAACCAGTACTGCGGCACCGCCGGTGGCAGCCAGTGCTACGAGGTGCGCGACCCGCTCGACCTGGCCGTGGTCGCCGCGGCGATCACCGGAGCCTGCTTCGGCTTCCTGTGGTGGAACGCCTCGCCGGCCCAGATCTTCATGGGCGACACCGGCTCGCTGGCGCTCGGCGGCGCGGTCGCCGGGTTCGCCGTGATGACCCGCACCGAGCTGCTGCTGGTGATCCTGGGCGGGCTGTTCGTGCTGGAGACCGCCTCGGTGATGCTCCAGGTGGCCACCTTCAAGATCAGCAAGCGGCTGACCGGCACCGGCCGGCGGGTGTTCCGGATCGCCCCGATCCACCACCACTTCGAGATGCTCGGCTGGGAGCAGGTCACCGTCGTGATCCGGTTCTGGATCATCACCGGCATCTGCGTCGCGGCCGGCCTGGGCATCTTCTACGCGGAGTGGGTGGCCGGCGTCTGATGAGCCGACGTCGATGAGCCCGGACCCACGCCTGCTCGGTCGTCGCGACTCGTGGGAGGGCGTGCGCGCGGTCGTCGCCGGGTTCGGCGTCTCCGGCTTCGCCGCCGCCGACAACCTGCTCCACCTCGGCGCGGACGTCACCGCGCTCGACGAGTCGGCCGACGACACCGACGGACGCGCCCAGAAGGCCGAGCTGCTCGAGGTGCTCGGCGCCACGATCCGGCTCGGCGAGGGCAGCACCGCCACGCTGCCCGACGACGTCGACCTGGTCGTCACCTCGCCCGGCTGGCGGCCCTCCGCTCCGCTGCTCGCGCAGGCGCGGGCCCGCGGCGTCCCCGTGTGGGGCGAGGTCGAGCTCGCGTGGCGCCTTCGCGACCCCGAGCACGCCGCGCCCTGGCTGGCCGTCACCGGCACCAAGGGGAAGACCACCACCGTGCAGCTGCTCGACGCGATCCTGCGCGCGGCCGGGCTGCGCAGCATCGCGGTCGGAGACGCGGGGCTGCCGATCGTGGAGGCGGTGATGGACCCCACGCCGTACGACGTGATGGCCGTCGAGCTGTCCAGCCTCCAGCTGCACCACACCGAGTCGATGAGCGCCGAGGCGGCCGCGGTGCTCAACGTCGCCGAGGACCACCTCGGCTGGTACGCCGAGCTCGGTGCCGAGCAGGGCACCGACCCCGTGGCCGCCTACGCGAGCGACATGGGCCGCATCTACGAGCAGGTGCAGCGGGTCTGCGTCTACAACGCGGCCGACGCCGAGACCGAGCGTCTGGTGCGCGAGGCCGACGTCGTCGAGGGCGCACGGGCGATCGGCTTCACGCTCGGCATGCCCGGCGTCGGCATGGTCGGCGTCGTCGAGGACATCCTCGCCGACCGGGCGTTCATCGACGAGCGCGAGACCAGCGCCGCCGAGCTCTGCACGATCGGCGACCTGGCCTCCTCCGCTCCGCACTTCGTCGCCGACGCGCTCGCCGCCGCCGCCCTGGCCCGGGCGCACGGCGTCTCCCAGGCGGCCGTTCGCGACGGGTTGCGCTCCTTCCGCCCCGGCTGACACCTCACCGTCGACACCCTTTCGCGACACGCGCCGGATGTGCCGGTCATCGTGGTCGACGGCGGTGAGACTGGTGACCACGGTGGACGAGACCCGCCGCGGCCGTGAGGAGGAGGGTCGAGGACAGTGCTGGCTGACCTCGACGCGAGCAACCGGAGTCGAGGGGAGAGCCGATGACCGCGGTGGACCCCGGCACCCGCCCGCTCGACCCGCCCCCGGCGTCGCCCACGCGGACCCGTCCGTCGCCACGCGCCTGGCTCGCCGCGGCGCGGCGCGCGACCACCACGATCCGGGAGGCGCTCGACCGTCCGCTGACCGCCTACTACCTGCTGCTCGGCGCTTCGGCCCTGCTGCTGACGATCGGGCTGGTGATGGTGCTCAGCGCCTCCAGCGTCTACTCCTACAAGGTCCACGACGGCGACTCCTACGCCGTGGTGACGCGGCAGCTGATGTGGGTGCTGATCGGCCTGCCCTGCGCCTGGATCGCCAGCCGGCTCCCGCTCCGGCTGATCCGCGGCCTGGCCTACCCGGCGTACGCGCTGTCGCTGGTGCTGCTGCTGCTCACCGCGCTCATCGGGGTGGAGGTCAACGGCAACCAGAACTGGCTGGCGCTGGGCCCGGTGCAGATCCAGCCCTCCGAGATCGCCAAGCTCGCGCTGATCCTCTGGGCGGCGCACATCTACGCCAACAAGGAGCGCCGGCTCGGCAGCCTGCACGAGGTGATCGTGCCGGTGGTGCCGGGCCTGGCGCTGGCCACCGGGCTGGTCGTCTTCGGGCGTGACCTGGGCACCGCACTGGTGCTCTTCGCGATCATGCTCGGGCTGCTCTGGGTGGTCGGCGCCCCGGCGAAGCTGTTCTGGTTCAGCATCACCGTGGTGGGCGTGCTCGCGCTCGGGCTGGCCACGCTCGACCAGGAGCGGGTGACCCGGATGACCAACTTCGTCGACCCGTTCGCCGACTACCACGACGCCGGCTGGCAGCCGGCCCACGGCCTCTACGCGCTGTCCTCCGGAGGCTGGTTCGGGCGCGGCATCGGCGCCAGCCAGCAGAAGTGGGGGCAGCTGCCCGAGGCGCACACCGACTTCATCTTCGCGGTGCTGGGGGAGGAGCTGGGCCTGATCGGCACCCTGCTGGTCATCGGGCTGTTCCTCACCATCGCCTACGCGGCCCTGAAGGTGGCGCGACGCACCCAGGACCCGTTCGTGCGCTATGCGACCTTCGGCGTCGTGGTGTGGCTGCTCGGCCAGATGATCATCAACGTCGGCATGGTGCTGGCGCTGCTGCCGGTGATCGGCATCCCGCTCCCGCTGGTCTCCTACGGCGGGTCGGCACTGCTGCCCTCGCTGGTCGCCCTCGGCCTGGTCATCGGCTTCGCCCGGCGCGAGCCCGAGGCGGCTCGGGCGCTGGCCGCCCGGCGCCGGCAGTCCGCGGGCCTGTCCGCTCGCCGGCGCCCGGACCGGATCTCGTAGGGTCGCCGACATCATGCGCGTCCTGCTCGCCGGCGGTGGCACCGCCGGACACACCTCGCCCCTGCTCGCCACCGCCGACGCCCTGCGCCGGCTCGCCCCCGACACCGAGGTGACCTGTCTGGGCACCCCTCGGGGTCTCGAGAACCGGGTCGTCCCCGAGGCCGGCTACCCCCTCGAGCTGGTGCCGCCGGTGCCGCTCCCGCGCAAGCCCGGCAAGGACCTCCTGCTGGTGCCCGCCCGGCTGCGCGAGGCCGTGCGGCAGACCGCCGACGTGCTCGACCGCGTCCGGCCCGACGTGGTGGTCGGCTACGGAGGCTACGTATCGGTGCCCGCCTACCTCGCCGCCCGCCGTCGCCGGCTCCCCATCGTGGTGCACGAGCAGAACGCCCTGCCGGGCCTGGCCAACCGGGTCGGGGCCCGGGTCGCGACGCGGGTGGCGGTGAGCTTCCCCGGCACCCCGCTGCGGGGGGCCGAGCACATCGGCCTCCCGATCCGCACGATGATCTCCTCGCTCGACCGGTCCGCGCGCCGGGCCGAGGCCCGCGCGTTCTTCGGTCTCGACCCGGACCGGCCCACGCTGGTGGTCACCGGGGGCTCGCAGGGTGCGCGCCGGCTCAACCAGTCGGTCTCCGCGGCGGCTCGGGTGCTCGGCGAGGCGGGCGTGCAGGTGCTGCACGTGGTGGGTCCGAAGGGCGAGGCGCACCCGGAGGCCGTGCCCGGTGGACCGCCCTACGTGGTGCTGCCGTTCGTCGACCGGATGGACCTCGCGCTGGCCGCCGCCGACCTGATGGTCTGCCGGGCTGGCGCGAACAGCGTCACCGAGGCGGCCGCGGTCGGGGTGCCCGCGGTGTTCGTGCCGCTGCCGATCGGCAACGGCGAGCAGGAGCACAACGCCCGGCCGGTCGTCGACGCCGGCGGCGCACTGCTGGTCTCCGACGCCGCGTTCAGCTCCGAGTGGGTCGCCGCGACCGTGCCCGGGCTGGCGGCCGACGCCGAGCGCCTCGCCGCGATGAGCCGAGCCGCCTCCGGGCTGATCCCGCGTGACGCCGACAAGCACCTGGCACGCATCGTGCTCGAGACCGGGAGCCGGCGGTGAAGGTCCCGGTTCCCGACCGGATCCTGCCGGCCGACCGGCTCGGCCGGGTGCACTTCGTCGGCATCGGCGGCGCCGGCCTGTCTGCGATCGCTCGCATCATGCTCGCGCGTGGCGTGCCGGTCAGCGGCAGCGACGGCGCCGACTCCCCGACGCTGACCGCCCTGCGCGAGGCGGGGGCCCGGGTCCACCTCGGGCACGCGGCCGAGCAGCTGGGCGACGCCGACACCGTGGTGGTCTCCACCGCGGTCCGCGAGGACAACCCCGAGTACGCCGAGGCGGTACGCCGCGGGCTGCGGGTGCTGCCGCGCTCGGCCGCGCTGGCCGCGGTGATGGCCGGGCGCCGGGTGCTCGCGGTGGCCGGCACCCACGGCAAGACCACCACGACCTCGCTGCTGACCGTCGCGCTGGAGGCCGCCGGCGCCGACCCGACGTACGCCGTCGGCGGCGACCTGGCCGACCGCGGCACCAACGCCGCGGAGGGCAGCGGCGAGCTCTTCGTGGCCGAGGCCGACGAGAGCGACGGGGCCTTCCTGGTCTACGAGCCCTGGGCCGCCGTCGTGACCAACGTCGAGGCCGACCACCTCGACAACTGGGGCACCGAGGAGGCCTACCGGGCGGCGTTCGCCGAGTTCGTCGACCGGGTCCGGCCCGGCGGCTTCCTGGTCTGCGTGGTCGACGACCCGGGCGCGGCTGAGCTGGCTCGCCTGGCGCGCGAACGGGGCGTGAGCACGGTCGGGGTGGGGGAGTCCGCGGACGCGGAGGTCCGGGCGCGCGACGTCGTACTGGCCGGCACCACCTCGGTGTTCACGGTCGTCGACGGCGGCCGCGAGCTGGGCCGGGTGACGCTGCGCATCCCCGGACGCCACTACGTGCTCGACGCTCTCGCGGCGCTCACCGTGGGCCTGCGCCTCGGCCTGCCGTTCGACCGGCTGCGTGCCGGGCTGGAGGCATTCGGTGGCACCCGCCGCCGGATGGAGCGCAAGGGCGAGGCGGCCGGCGTGCGCGTCTACGACAGCTATGCGCACCATCCCGCCGAGATCGCCGGCGACCTCCAGGCCGGTCGCTCGGTCGCGGGGGAGGGGCGCCTGGTGGTCGCCTTCCAGCCGCACCTGGTCTCGCGCACCCGGCTCTTCGGTCCCGCGATGGGGGAGGCGCTCGGCGCCGCCGACGAGGTGGTCGTGCTCGACGTCTACCTCGCGCGCGAGGAGGCCGACCCGGAGGTGACCGGCGACCTGGTGGCCGATGCGGTGCCGCTGCCCCCCGAGCGGGTCGCCTCGGTCGGTGGGCTCGACGACGCGGTGGCCGAGCTCGCCCGGCGAGCCCGCGCCGGTGACCTGGTGTTGACGCTCGGCGCCGGCGACGTCACGCAGGTCGGCCCCCGGCTGCTCGCCCGGTTGGCCGCCGAAGACGAGGCGGAGGACGGGACTCGGTGACCAGCGGCACCCGTCGCTCCTCCACCCGGCGCCCTCCCGAGGCGGAGTCGGAGCGCACGCGCCGCCGGTTCGCCCGGCGGCAGTGGACCCGCCGCTGGCTGACCTGGAAGCCGGTGGTCGCCGGCGTCGCCCTCCTGGGGGTCGTCGGCGCGGCGGTGTGGGCGGTGTTTTTCTCGGCCTGGCTGTCGGTCGCCGGCGTCGAGGTGCGGGGCACGGACCTGCTCTCCCGCGAGGAGGTGCGGGCGGCCGCGGCCGTGCCCACGGGCGACCCGGTCGCCACCGTCGACCTCGCCGGTGTCGAGGCCCGCGTGGAGGCGCTCGCACCGGTGCGCTCCGCCGAGGTCTCGCGACAGTGGCCGGACCAGGTGCTGGTGGTCGTGGAGGAGCGGGTAGCCGTGGCCGTGGTCGAGCTCGGCGGGCGGCTGCGGGGCATGGACGCCGACGGCGTCGTCTTCCGTGACTACGCCGACCCGCCCGAGGGCCTGCCGCGGGTGCTGACCCGGTCCGGCACCACCTCGGCGGCGTTGAGCGAGGGCGCGTCGGTGATCGCCGCGCTGCCCGCCGAGATCGCGGAGCTGGTCGAGCACGTCGAGATCGAGACCGTCGACGCGATCGCGCTCGCCCTCACCGACGGGCGCACGGTCCGCTGGGGGAGCGCGGAGGAGTCCGAGCAGAAGGCGGAGGTGCTGGCGCACCTGCTGAGCAAGCCCGGGCCGATCTACGACGTGTCGGTGCCCGGTCAGCCGACCACCTGTGCGCAGCCGGCGCTCTGCGGGTGAGCGGTCGGGGGACGTCTCCGGGCCGGGCGCGAGCGAAGTCCCGCCGACACCCGGGCGTGTCGCCACGATCCGGGGCCGTCGGTTCCCTACTGTCGTTCCCACGACGAGGTTGACATAACTATAACCCTCAGGCTGAGGGTAAGGGTTGTCGCCCCGTCGCACCTGTACCTGGACGACAACCGACGTCCGTGACTCCTCGGACACGATCAGCGAGAGGCGAACCTGCCGTGGCAGCAGCGCAGAACTACCTGGCCATCATCAAGGTCGTGGGCATCGGTGGCGGCGGCGTCAACGCCGTCAACCGGATGATCGAGGTCGGGCTCAAGGGCGTCGAGTTCATCGCCATCAACACCGACGCCCAGGCCCTGCTCATGAGCGATGCCGACGTCAAGCTCGACATCGGCCGCGAGCTCACCCGCGGCCTCGGCGCCGGCGCGAACCCCGACGTGGGTGCCCGGGCCGCCGAGGACCACGCCGAGGAGATCGAAGAGGTCATCAAGGGCGCCGACATGGTGTTCGTGACCGCCGGCGAGGGCGGCGGCACCGGCACCGGCGGCGCGCCCGTGGTGGCGCGCATCGCCCGCTCGCTCGGGGCACTGACCATCGGCGTGGTCACTCGTCCGTTCGCCTTCGAGGGGCGTCGCCGCGCCAACTCCGCCGAGGAGGGGATCGCGGCGCTCCGCGAGGAGGTCGACACCCTCATCGTGATCCCGAACGACCGGCTGCTCTCGATCAGCGACCGCAACGTCTCCATGCTCGACGCGTTCAAGCAGGCCGACCAGGTGCTGCTGCAGGGCGTCTCGGGCATCACCGACCTGATCACCACCCCCGGCCTGATCAACCTCGACTTCGCCGACGTGAAGTCGGTGATGGCCAACGCCGGCTCCGCCCTGATGGGCATCGGGTCGGCGCGCGGTGACGACCGGTCCGTGGCGGCTGCCGAGATGGCGGTCTCCAGCCCGCTGCTCGAGGCCTCGATCGACGGGGCCCACGGCGTGCTGCTCTCGATCGCCGGGGGCTCCGACCTCGGCCTGTTCGAGATCAACGAGGCGGCCGCCCTGGTCGCCGAGGCCGTGCACCCGGAGGCCAACATCATCTTCGGTGCCACCATCGACGACGCGCTCGGCGACGAGGTGCGCGTCACCGTGATCGCGGCCGGGTTCGACGGTGGTCAGCCCAAGCGTCGCGACGAGGGCACGGTGCTGCGCCGCGAGCCCCGTCAGGCCGCGGCCCCGGCTGCGCCCGACGACACCCGTGCCGTGGCCCAGGCGGCGGCGACCCGTCGCGAGGACCAGCGCGAGAAGGAGCCGGTGTTCGCCGGCGCTCGCGGCGAGTCCGGCCAGGGCGGTCAGCCGGGCCGGCCCTCGCAGTCCGGCGCCGCGGGCCAGGGGGCCGCACGGCCCGCTCCCGAGCGCACCGCGCCGGCGCAGACCCGGCCGGCGCCGCGCCAGGTGGAGTTCGACGACGACGACCTCGACGTCCCGGACTTCCTGAAGTAGGCGCGAGCGTCGGTCCCGGACGGCATTCCGAGGTGTACCACCACCGCAGCAGCCACCCCGCCGGCGACGGCGGGGTGGTCGAGGTCGCCTTCACCGATCGCCACGGCGGCGTCAGTGAGGGACCCTTCGCCTCGCTCAACCTCGCGGTCGACGGTGCGGACGACCCGGCGGCGCGAGCCGAGAACCTGCGCCGGGTGCTGGCCGACTTCGCTCCCGGCGACGACCTCGTCGACCTGCGCCAGGTGCACGGCGCCACGGTGCACGTCGACGACGGCAGCCGAGGGCAGGCCGGTGCTCGCCCCGAGGCCGACGGCGTGGTCACCGGTCGCGCCGGCGCGGTGCTCGCGGTGCGAGCCGCCGACTGTGTGCCGGTGCTCCTCGCCGACCTCGAGACCGGAGTGGTGGGCGCCGCCCACGCCGGCCGCCAGGGTGTGCTGACGGGCGTGGTGCCCGCCACCGTGGTGCGCATGCGAGAGCTCGGAGCCGGCCCGGTCACCGCCTGGATCGGGCCGCACGTGTGCGGCGCCTGCTACGAGGTGCCCGAGCAGTTGCAGCGCGAGGTGCTCGCCGCGGTTCCCCAGTCGCGGGCCACCACCTCGTGGGGCACCCCCGCACTCGACCTGGGGGCCGGCGTCCGCGCGCAACTGGCGGCCGCACCCGGAGGGCCGGTGACCGTCGTCGACGTCTCGGCCTGCACCCTCGAGTCGGACCACCTCTACTCCCACCGGCGCGACAGCGGCCGTGCCGGTCGGATCGCGGGACTGGTCCGGCGCTCGCCGCCGCGCGCCGGCCGGGAGGCGTCGTGAGCACGCCGTCCGGCCGGCGCGAGGAGATCGCGACCCGACTCGCCCGGGTCCGGGCCCGGATCGCGGCGGCCTGTGCGGAGGTGGACCGCGACCCCGGCCAGGTGCGGCTCGTGGTGGTGACCAAGTTCTTCCCCGCCTCCGACGTGCGGCTGCTCGCCGAGCTGGGCGTCACCGACGTGGGGGAGAACCGTCACCAGGAGGCCGAGCAGAAGGCCGCCGAGTGCGCCGACCTCGGGCTCCGGTGGCACTTCATCGGCGGCCTGCAGAGCAACAAGGCGGCTGCGGTCGCGGGCTACGCCCACGTCGTGCAGTCGCTCGACCGTCGCAAGCTGGTCGCCCCGCTCGAGCGCGGCGCCGCGACGCGGCCGGAGGCGATCGACTGCCTGTTGCAGGTGAGCCTGGACCCGCCCGAGGCCGACCACCGGTTCGGCGCGCCGCCCTCCGAGCTGCCCGAGTTGGCGGCGGCGGTCGAGGCGGCGGCGCACCTGCGGTTGCGCGGCCTGATGGCCGTCGCCCCGCTCGACTCCGACCCGGCCGAGGCGTTCTCCCGGTTGGCCGCACACCACCGCGAGCTGCTGATCGACCACCCCGAGGCGACCTGGCTCTCGGCAGGCATGAGCGGCGACCTGGAGCACGCGCTCCGGGCCGGCGCGACACACGTACGCATAGGCTCCGCGGTCCTCGGTTCGAGGCCACGGGTCAAGTAGGGTCCAAACCGTCACAGCGCGCCCCGACCAGGGCGCCGGAAGTTCCGGAGGAACACTCATGAGCGGCGCGATGCGCAGGATCGGGGAGTACCTCGGCCTGCTCGAGGACACCGGCCGGTACGACGAGTACGACGGCGACGACTACCACACCGAGGAGACCGCGCCGGTCGCCTCGGCGAACCGTGCGCCCAAGGTGCGAGAGCACCGCCCTGCCCCTGTGTCCGACCTGTCCGAGCGCCGTCGCACGGCCCCGGGCCCCACCGGAGTGGTCGCTGAGTTGTCCCGCATCGTCACCCTGCACCCGAGCACCTACAACGAGGCGCGGCTGGTCGGTGAGAACTACCGCGAGGGCACGCCGGTGATCATGAACCTCTCCGAGATGGACGACGCCGACGCCAAGCGGCTCGTCGACTTCGCTGCCGGCCTGATCTTCGCCACCCGCGGCGACATCGAGCGGGTGACCAACAAGGTGTTCCTGCTCTCCCCGCCCAACGTGACCGTCGCGGCCGAGGACAAGCGCCGCATCGCCGAGGGCGGCTTCTTCAACCAGAGCTGACCGGGGCAGACCCGGGCGCCGGCCGTTAGGGATCCCTGGGGCCGGCCCCCTACGCTTGCCTCCCCGGGGCCTCGGTGCCGCCCCGGCCATCAGTCCTGACTCGTCGGAAGAAGCAGCCTCACGTGAACGCCGTCGGTATCCCGCTCTACTTCGCGCTCTGGGCCTTCATCGGTCTGCTGTGGGTGCGCTTCGTCGTGGACTGGGTGCAGGTCTTCGCGCGCTCCTGGACGCCCAGCGGGCCGCTCCTGGTGCTGCTGGAGCTGGTGTACTCCGCGACCGACCCGCCGATCAAGGCGCTGCGCCGGATCATCCCGCCGCTGCGGATCGGCAACTTCGCACTCGATCTCAGCTTCCTGATCGTGATGCTCGTGGCCTACATCCTGCTGACCGTGGTCGGGAACACGATGCTGTGAGGCCTGGCGTCGCCGGGACGCCGGCCCGGGCATCGACGGCCGGGTTCCGCCGCGAGTCACACCAGTCCCACGGCAGGCGCTATTGTTCGACGGAAAGTTGTTCTGTGTGTTCCCTTCGACGATCTATGAATGGGTGAGGTCATGCCGCTGACGCCTGAGGACGTGAGCAACAAGCGCTTTACTCCCGTCCGGCTCCGCGAGGGCTACGACATGGGCGAGGTCGACCAGTTCCTCGACGAGGTCGAGGCCGAGCTGGCGCGGCTGACGAAGGAGAATGAGGACCTCCGGGCGAAGCTCGCGGCCGTCCAGGGCGGCGCCGCGGCCCCGGCACCCGCCCCCGCCCCGGTCGAGCAGAAGGCTCCCGAGCCGGCACCGGTGCCCACCCCTGCTCCTGCTCCCGCCCCGGCAGCGGCCGTGGTCGGTGGCCCGGTCGAGACGATCCGGGTCGAGACCGTCCCTCAGGCGTCGAACGCCGCGGCGCGGCTGCTGGAGATCGCCACGCGCAACGCCGACGAGCTGGTCGAAGAGGCCAAGAACGAGGCCGACAAGATCGTCGGGGAGGCTCGCACGAAGGCCGAGCGGCTCGAGTCCGAGGCCAAGACCAAGGCCGAGCGGCTCGAGTCCGACGCCCGCACCCGGGCCCAGATGCTCGACTCCGAGACCGCCGAGCGACGCCAGCAGATGTTCGGCGACCTCGAGAAGGAGCGCGACAAGCTCAACGGCGAGGTGGAGACGCTGCGCTCCTTCGAGCGCGAGTACCGCTCCCGCCTGAAGAGCTACTTCTCCCAGCAGCTCGAGGTGTTGGGCGGGACCTCCGAGACGCCCCCTCCGGGTGATGGTCAGCCGGCACCGAAGCGGCTGCGCTCGATCCTCGGCGAGGACGAGAGCTGACCTGAGTCGAACGCTGCACGCCGACCGACCGGCCCCTCCGGGGTGCCGGTCGGTCGCGCATTTCCCGCGTGGCGGTTTGGACCGACCGTGCTCACGGACTACCCTCCGGGCACATCGACTCAGGAGGCCACGTTCGGATGGCACGCAGCACGAGCAAGTCGCTCGCAGGTCAGGCGGCCTCGGCCGCGCTCCGGGTGATCGGTCGTCGGCGCCCCGCCGCCGACCAGGCCGATGCTCCCGACGAGCCCGCCGAGAAGACCCCGGCCAAGAAGACCCCGGCCAAGAAGGCCGCCGCGAAGAAGGCTCCCGCGAAGCAGACCGCGGCGAAGCAGACCGCGGCGAAGAAGACCGCGGCGAAGAAGACCGCGGCGAAGCAGACCGCGGCGAAGAAGACCGCGGCGAAGAAGACCGCGGCGAAGAAGACGGCGGCCAAGAAGGCTCCGGCGAAGAAGACGGCCGCGAAGAAGACCGCGGCCAAGAAGGCTGCGGCGAAGAAGACGTCCGCGGCGAGAGCGGCGACGAGCAGCAGGCAAGAGATCACCCCCGAGCAGACGAAGGCGGCACCAGTGAAGGCCTCCGCGAAGAGCACCGCGAAGAACACCGCACCGGCGGCCGACAAGGCGCCCTCCCCGACGAACGGCCGCTCCGCGGGGTCCGCATCCGCCCTCGTGGTCAAGGAGGGGGAGGAGGCCTGGACCAAGGCGGAGCTGAAGGAGGTCCTCGACGAGCTGCACGGGCAGCGCGAGCACAGCGTGGCCTTCCTCGAGCAGCAGGAGGCGGAGCTCTCCGGGTTGATGCGAGACTCCGGCGACGGTGCCGGTCACGACCAGGCCGACGTCGGCGCCAGCAGCTTCGAGCGCGACCACGAGCTCTCCGTGCTGACCAGTGAGCGCGACAAGATCGCGCAGATCGACAGAGCCCTCCAGCGCATCGAGAACGGCAGCTACGGCCAGTGCGAGTCCTGCGGTCAGCCCATCGGCAAGATGCGGCTGATGGCCTTCCCCCGTGCCACACTGTGCATGACATGCAAGCAGCGCGAGGAACGTCGCTGAGCGACCCGGCCGGCACGCCGACGAGGCCAGCGACCAGTGGTCGGCTGCGTCTCGCCTTCGCCGCCGTCGCGGCGGCCGCCTACCTGATCGACGTCGTCACCAAGGTGCTGGCGGTCGAGCACCTGGCCGGAGAGCCCGACGTCCCGGTCGTCGGCGACCTGCTGGTGCTCCACCTGACCCGCAACCCGGGGGCCGCGTTCAGCACCGGCACCGAGTACACCGTGGTCCTCTCGTGTGTGGCGATCACGGCCGTGCTGGTGGTGCTGTGGCTGAGCCGGCGCGTCGGCAGCCGGCTGTGGGCGGTGGGCCTGGGCCTGCTCCTGGCCGGTGTCGCCGGCAACCTGACCGACCGGCTGCTGCGTTCCCCCGGCCCGCTGCGCGGTCACGTGATCGACTTCTTGATGCTGCCCAACTGGCCGGTGTTCAACGTGGCCGACATCTGCATCAACGCGGCCGCGGGGCTGATCCTGGTCCAGGCGTTCCGCGGCATCCGCGTCGACGGCAGTCGCCACGACGACGACGAGGCCGGCGCGACCGACGATCCGAGCGAGGAGACCCGGTGAGCACCGAGAGCGAACACCGCGTGCTGACGGTGCCGGAGGGGCTCGCGGGCGAGCGGGTCGACGCCGCGATGGCTCGCCTGTTCGGTCTCTCCCGCACTCGGGCGGCCGAGCTGATCGCCGCCGACCTGGTGCTGGTCGACGGCGGCACCGTCGGCAAGAGCGACCGGGTGCTGCCCGGGGCGGTTCTCGAGGTCAGCATCCCCCGGGTGGCGCAGATGGAGCTCGTCCCCGAGATCGTCGAGGGGATCAAGATCATCCACGACGACGACTCGATCGTCGTGATCGACAAGCCGGTCGGGGTGGCGGTGCACCCCTCGCCCGGCTGGTCCGGCCCCACCGTCGCCGGGCACCTGGCCGGTGCCGGCTTCCGGATCGCGACGAGCGGCGCCTCCGAGCGCCAGGGCATCGTGCAGCGCCTCGATGTGGGCACCTCGGGGGTGATGGTGATCTGCAAGTCCGAGCACGCCTACTCCCTGCTGAAGAACGCCTTCCGCAACCGCACCGTCGACAAGACCTACCACGCGCTGGTGCAGGGGCACCCCGACCCGCTCGAGGGCACCGTCGACGCCCCGATCGCCCGACACCCCCGCTACGACTACAAGTTCGCGGTGCGCGCCGACGGCAGGCACAGCGTCACCCACTACCGCACCCTCGAGGCGCACCGGTTCGCGAGCCTGCTCGAGGTCCACCTCGAGACCGGGCGCACCCACCAGATCCGGGTGCACATGTCCGCTCTGAAGCACCCGTGCGTGGGTGACCTGACCTACGGAGCCGACCCGGTGCTGGCCCGCAGGGTGGGGCTGGAGCGCCAGTGGCTGCACGCGGTGCGGCTCGGGTTCGAACACCCCGACTCCGGCGACTACGTCGAGTACGAGTCCGGCTACCCCGACGACCTCGCCCACGCGCTCGAGATCGTCCGAGATGGCGCCTGAGGCCGATCCGGGCGAGCTGACGGTGCGCCCCGGCGACCCCGCGGACCTCCCAGCGGTCGCCGAGCTCTACCTGCGCACGCGCGAGGCGGCGTACCCGGCCATGCCCCACGGCGTCCACCCGCCCGACGAGGTGCGCGCCTATGTCGCCGGCTGGGACCTGTCCCGGCGCGAGCTCTGGGTGGCCGAGCAGGCCGCGGCGCTGGTGGGCTACGCCGTCGTCGAGGACGACTGGCTGGACTCGCTCTACGTCGCACCCGAGGCCGCCGGGCGCGGCATCGGCTCGGTGCTGCTCGAGGTGGTCAAGCAGCGACGCCCCGGCGGGTTCGGGCTGTGGGTCTTCGAGAGCAACGAGTCGGCGCGGCGGTTCTACCGCCGCCACGGCCTCGTCGAGACCGAGCGCACCGACGGCTCCGCCAACGAGGAAGGGGCCCCCGACATCCGGGTCGAGTGGGCCGGCACGCGTCCGCTGTGACACCGGCGTCACCGCGGCGGCTGTCGGCGGTGGCTGCCAGGATCGGGCCCGGCGATCGCGTAGTCTGACGGTCTTCCCCCAGAAGCCCGCCCGGTGCTGCCCGGTCGTTGCTGCCTGCCCCCGTTCTCTCCCCGCTCGAAGGATCGCTCGCGACCATGGCCTCTGGTTCCGACAGCTTCGTCCACCTGCACGTCCACACCGAGTACTCCATGCTCGACGGTGCGGCTCGGCTGGGGGCGCTGGCGGACCGCACCGCCGAGCTGGGCATGCCGGCGATCGCGATGACCGACCACGGCAACGTGTTCGGCGCCTACGACTTCTACCGCTCGTGCAAGGCCGTCGGGGTCAAGCCGATCATCGGCATCGAGGCCTACTTCACCCCCAACATCTCCCGCTTCGAGCGCAAGGGCGTCAACTTCTACGATGGCGGACCCGACGACGTCTCCGCGCGCGGCGCCTACACCCACATGACGCTGCTCAGCGAGTCCACCGAGGGCATGCACAACCTGTTCCGGCTCTCCACCGGCGCCTGGAAGGACGGCTACTTCAAGCAGCCGCGCATGGACCGCGAGCTCCTCGCGCAGCACTCCCGCGGCATCATCGGCACCACCGGCTGCCCCTCGGGCGAGGTGCAGGTGCACCTGCGCTACGGCCAGTACGACGCCGCCCGCAAGGTGGCCGGCGAGTTCCAGGACATCCTCGGTCGCGAGAACTACTTCCTCGAGCTGATGGACCACGGCCTCGACATCGAGAACCGGGTCCGCGACGACCTGCTCCGGCTCGGTCGCGACCTGAACATCCCGATGATCGCGACCAACGACTCCCACTACGTGATGCGCGAGGACGCCAAGTCCCAAGAGCACCTGCTGTGCATCAACTCCGGCTCCACGATGGACATCCCGGCCGGCGACGGTCCCGGCCAGCGCTTCGCCTTCTCCGGCGACGGCTACTACATCAAGAGCCCCGAGGAGATGCGCGCGCTCTGGGCCGACCGCTACGACCTGCGCGAGGCCTGCGACAACACGCTGTGGATCGCCGAGCGGTGCGACGTCGAGTTCACCGAGGGCATCGGCACCTACATGCCCGAGTTCGAGTGTCCTCCGGGCGAGACCGAGGACTCCTGGATGGTCAAGGAGGTCCAGCGCGGACTGGAGCGGCGCTATCCGGACGGCGTCCCCGACGCGGTGCGCCAGCAGGCCGACTTCGAGATCGGCGTGATCACCCAGATGGGGTTCAGCGGCTACTTCCTGGTCGTGGCCGACTTCATCAACTGGGCCAAGAACAACGGCATCCGGGTCGGCCCCGGCCGCGGCTCCGGCGCTGGCTCGATGGTGGCCTACGCGATGCGGATCACCGACCTCGACCCGCTCGAGCACGGGCTCATCTTCGAGCGGTTCCTCAACCCCGACCGGGTCTCCATGCCCGACTTCGACATCGACTTCGACGAGCGCCGGCGCGGCGAGGTCATCAAGTACGTCACCGACAAGTACGGCGACGACCGGGTGTCGATGATCGTCACCTACGGCACGATCAAGGCCAAGCAGGCCGTCAAGGACTCCTCGCGCATCCTCGGCTACCCGTTCGCCATGGGTGACCGGATCACCAAGGCGATGCCGGCCGCGGTGATGGGCAAGGACGTCCCCCTCCAGCAGATCTTCGACCCCGAGCACAAGCGCTACTCCGAGGGCGGCGAGTTCCGCTCCCTCTACGACGGCGACGCCGACGTGCGCAAGGTGGTCGACACCGCGATCGGCATCGAGGGGCTCAAGCGGCAGTGGGGGGTGCACGCCGCCGGCGTGATCATGTCGCGCGCGCCGCTCGAGGACGTGATCCCGCTGCTCAAGCGCCCCGCCGACGGCGCGATGATCACGCAGTTCGACTACCCCACCTGTGAGGGCCTCGGCCTGATCAAGATGGACTTCCTCGGCCTGCGCAACCTCACCGTCCTCGACGACGCGGTCAAGAACATCGAGGCCAACCGCGGCGAGACCATCGTGCTGGAGGACCTCCCGCTCACCGACGAGGCCACGTTCCGGCTGCTCCAGCGCGGTGACACCCTGGGGGTCTTCCAGCTCGACGGCGGGCCGATGCGGGCGCTGCTGCGCTCGATGCGTCCCGACACCTTCGAAGACATCTCCGCGGTCGGCGCGCTCTACCGACCTGGTCCGATGGGCGCCGACTCCCACAACAAGTACGCCCGGCGCAAGACCGGCCGCGAGCCCGTGGAGCCGATCCACCCCGAGCTCGCCGAGCCGCTCGCCGACATCCTGGGGGAGACCTACGGTCTGATCGTCTACCAGGAGCAGGTCATGGCGATCGCCCAGAAGCTCGCGGGCTACAGCCTCGGCCAGGCGGACCTGCTGCGGCGGGCGATGGGCAAGAAGAAGAAGGCGGAGCTCGACAAGCAGTTCGAGACCTTCAGCGCCGGCATGAAGGAGCGCGGCTACTCGATGGCCGCGGTCAAGACGCTGTGGGACATCCTGCTGCCGTTCTCCGACTACGCCTTCAACAAGGCACACTCCGCGGCCTACGGGCTGGTCTCCTACTGGACCGCCTTCCTCAAGGCCAACTACCCAGCCGAATACATGGCCGCGCTGCTGACCTCGACCAAGGACGACAAGGACAAGTCGGCGATCTACCTCAACGAGTGCCGCCGGATGAAGATCCAGGTGCTGCCTCCCGACGTCAACGAGTCGGCCAACAACTTCACCCCGGTCGGCAACGACGTCCGGTTCGGGCTCGGCGCGATCCGCAACGTCGGCACCAACGTCGTCGACGGCATCGTCCGGGCGCGTGAGGAGAAGGGCCGCTTCGTCGACTTCAACGACTTCCTCGGCAAGGTGCCCGCCCACGTGTGCAACAAGCGGGTCATCGAGTCGCTGGTCAAGGCCGGGGCCTTCGACGAGATGAAGCATCGGCGCCGGGCCCTGGTGGCGATCCACGAGACCGCCGTCGACCAGTACGTCGACATCAAGCGCAACGAGGCGATCGGCCAGGACTCCCTCTTCGGGGGCCTCGACGACTCCGACGGCGGCTCGTTCGGGGTGAGCGTGAACATCCCCGACATCGACGAGTGGGACAAGTCCACGCTGCTCGCGCACGAGCGCGACATGCTCGGCCTCTACGTCTCCGACCACCCGCTGCTCGGCCTCGAGCACGTGCTGGCCAACGGCACCGACTGCACGATCGGCCAGCTGATGCTCGACGAGGACCGCCCCGACGGGTCGGTGATCACGATCAGCGGCCTGATCACCTCGGTGCAGCGCAAGATCACCAAGCGGGGCGACGCGTGGGCGATGATCACCCTCGAGGACCTCGACGGCGCCATCGACGTGCTGCTGTTCCCCAGCTCCTACCAGCTGGCCGCTCCGCACCTGGCCGAGGACAACATCATCACGGTCAAGGGCCGGCTCTCCCGCAGCAAGGACCAGCCCGAGCTGCAGGGCCAGGAGGTGAGCGTCCCCGACATCTCCGACGGTCCGTCCGGCCCCGTGGTGATCTCGCTGCCGTCGACCCGCTGCACGCCCCCCGTCGTCGAGCAGCTCAAGGACGTCCTGGTCACCCACCCGGGCGTCACCGAGGTCCGGCTGCGGCTGCTCACCCGGGAGGCGACCCGGGTGATGCGGCTCGACGACCGGCTGCGGGTCACCCCGAGCCCGGCGCTGTTCGCCGACCTCAAGCAGCTGCTGGGCCCCGGATGCCTGACCAGCTGACCACCGTGCACGCGTTCTCGGGCCCGCCCGCCGACCCCGCCCCGGCGGGGTGGGGCAGGGTGATGGTGGAGATCTGTGCGGTGCTCGCGCTCTTCGCTCTCGGCGGGGCGCTCTGCGGTGTCCTGTGGCAGTGGTGGTGGGAGCCGGCCGACGGCGTGGCCTCCGGCGGTGTCTGGTACACCAACGAGGCGGGCCTGCGCGAGGCATTCTCCGGCACCGCCACCTACGTGGTGGTGGCGCTGGCCGGCGGTCTCGTCCTCGGTGCGCTGTGTGCCCACCTGTTCCACCGGGCCGAGGTGTTCACGCTGGTCGCCGTGGCGCTGGGAGCCGGGCTCGCCGCCTGGCTGATGTGGCAGGTCGGCGTGCAGCTCGGCCCCGGCGACCCCGACGAGCTCGCCCGGGTCGCCGACGACGGCACCCGGATCCCCGACGACCTGTCGGTGACCGGCCGCACCCCGTTCGCCGCGTTCCCGGTGGGGGCCTTGAGCGGCCTGGCCGCGGTCTACCTGCTGCTGCTCGACCGCCGGACCCGGTAGGCTGCCTGCCGCTCGAGCGCACACGGCGGGGATCGCCCGCCCGGTCTTTGGGGGTCCGCTTGTCCAGCAACACACCGTCGATGCCGCCGTCGGGTCCGCCTCCGTCGGGCCCGCCGCCGTCAGGCCCGCCACCGTCGGGGCCGCCTCCGGAGTACCTCACCCGCGGCCCCGAGCGGCCGCGGCGCCGCGGCCGCGTCGGCACCTGGCTGGCCGCCGGGGGAGTCGTCGGTGCGGTGGCGCTCGTCGGCGGCGCCGCCTGGGCGGCATGGTGGTGGTTCGACTCCGGACCGCAACCGGCCCAGGCGCTGCCCGCCGGGACCCTCGGTTACGTCGCCATCGACCTCGACCCCGAGGGAGCGCAGAAGGTCGAGGCGCTGCGCACCCTGCAGAAGTTCCCCGCCCTGCGCGAGGAGCTCGACATGGACGCCGAGGACGACCTGCGCCGGAGGATCTTCGAGGAGATCCAGGCGGAGAGCGGCTGTGAGGGGCTCGACTACGACGCCGACATCGAGCCGTGGCTGGGCGACCGGATGGCGATCGCCGCAGTGGAGGGCGCCGAGGGCCCCGCGCCGGTGTTCGTGCTGCAGGTTGACGACGCCACCGCCGCCGAGGACGGGGTCGCAGCGCTCGGCGAGTGCGCGGGCGAGGAGATCGGGTTCGCGGTCGAGGGCGACTGGGGAGTGATCGCCGAGACCGACGAGTTCGCCCAGGGGGTCGTCGACGAGGCCGCCGACGCCTCGCTGGCCGATGACGAGCAGTTCCAGCGCTGGACCGGCGAGGCCGGCGACGCCGGGGTGATGAGCGCCTATGTCGCCGCCGAGGCCGGCAGCTACCTCGCCGACCTGGCGGGCGAGCTCGCCGACCCGTTCGGGATGGGGGCCCTGCCGGGCGAGGCGATGCCGTTCGGCTACGACGACGGCTACGAGGGGTCCTACGAGCCGCTGCCCGGCCTCGACGGCGAGGAGCTCGACCCCGAGCTGCTCGAGGGAGCCTTAGCCGACTTCGGCGGTGCGGCAGCCACCCTCCGGTTCGACGACGGAGCAGTCGAGCTCGAGGTCGCCGGCAACGCGGGGGCCTCCCAGGCGATGGTCTACTCCGACGACGGAGTCGGCGACCTGGTGAGCGGCCTGCCGGGCGACACCGGGGCGGTGTTCGCGGTGGCGTTCGCCGAGGGATGGTTCGGTCAGGTGCTGGAGCAGGCCGAGCAGGCCTCGGGACTCTCGGCCGACCAGATGCTCGCCGAGATGAGCGCGATGACCGGCATGGAGCTTCCCGAGGACGCCGAGACCCTGGCGGGCGAGGCGCTGGCCGTGGCGGTCGGCGGCGACTTCGACCCCGAGGCGTTCTTCTCCAGCCCCGACGGCTCCGGCCTGCCGATCGGCGTGAAGATCCAGGGTGAGGCGGACGAGATCGAGTCCGTGCTCGACAAGATGCACGGTCTGGGCGACTCGGGTGCCGTGCTGGTCTCCGACAGCGCGGACGGCTACGTGGCGATCGGCCCGGACGACACCTACCGCAGCCGGCTCCTCGACGACGGCGACCTCGGCGACTCCGACGTCTTCCGCGACGTGGTGCGCGAGGACGACGCCAGCTCGCTGATGTTCGTCAACTTCGACGCCGGCGACTGGCTGGCCAACATGGCGGGAGACGACGACACGGCTCGGGAGAACCTCGAGCCGCTGGCCGGCGTCGGCCTCAGCGGCTGGCTCGAGGGTGAGGGTGACGACGCGGTCACCCACGGCGTGCTGCGGTTGACCACCAACTAGCGCCGGATCGGCGCGGTCACCGCCGCGGTGACCCGCACCAGGTCGGCCGGCGCGATCTCCAGGTCGAGGCCGCGCCGGCCACCCGACACGAACACGGTGGGATGGTCGAGCGCCGTCACGTCGACGACGGTGGGGTGCGCTCGCCGCTGGCCGACCGGCGAGATCCCACCCGCGACGTACCCGGTCGCCCGCTCGGCGGCGGCGACTTCGGCCATCACCGCCTTGCTCCCGCCGAGCGCCCGGGCGAGCGCCTTGAGGTCGAGCTGGCCCGAGACCGGCACCACCCCGACGACCAGCCGCCCGTCGAGGCTCGCCAGGAGCGTCTTGAACACCCGGGCGGGGTCGAGCCCGAGCGCCGCCGCCGCCTCGAGCCCGAACGAGCCCGAGCGCGGGTCGTGGGTGTACTCGTGCAGGGTGAACGCGACGCCCGCGCGGGTGAGCGCGACGGTCGCGGGGGTGCCGCCGGGTGCCTTCCGGTTCTTGGAGATCGCGTCCTCCTGGACTTCTCGCTCAGTTCGGCGACCAGCGGGTGCGGGCCACCTCGGTCGCCGGCAGCGACGGGATCACGTTCATCGCCTGCAGCTCGGCGCGCAGCAGGTCGGTGACCATCGCCAGCCGGACGCCGGCGTCCTCGGCCTCCAGCAGAGCCTGCCGGTCGTGCAGGGGCAGGGGAGCGGTCGCCGCGAGGGTCCACGAGAGGTAGGTGGCGTCGCGGGGCAGGGTGCCGCTGAACGGGTCGCTGCGCAGGTCGACCAGGGCCGCCCGGAACGCCGTGAAGGTGGCCCGGGCCCGCTCGGCCAGCTGGTCGACGACGGCGGTGTCCGGATCGGGGCGCTCGGTGACGTGGCCCACCGGGAACTCCCCGGAGGTGTCGAGCCGCTCCAGCTCGATCCGGTCGCGGCCGACGGCGACGATGTCGAAGCCTCCGTCGGGGCGCGGCTCCGCGTCGGTGAGCTGCAGCCGGCACCCCACCCGGTAGAGCGACTGGGCGCCGTGGTCGCCGACCTCGTAGCCCTCCCGGATGGCCACCGAACCGAAGACCCGCTGGGCGGGGTCCTCGATGCTCAGCAGGTGGTGCACCAGGGCTCGGTAGCGGTCCTCGAAGACCCGCAGCGGGAGGGTGACCCCCGGGAAGACGACCGTGTTCAGCGGGAACAGGGGCAGCGTCGTGGTCACCCGCCGACCCTAGTGCCCCACGCCCGTAGAATCGGACCCATGATCCAGCGCCTCGACCTGCGCGGAGCCGACCGGACCACGGTCGACTACCGGGCAGCCGTGCCCCGAGCCGACTTCGACGTCGAAGCGGCGGTGCCGGCGGTGCATGAGATCTGCGAGGCGGTGCGCACCCGCGGGCTCGACGCGATCCGCGAGTACGGCGAGCGGTTCGACGGCGTCGCCGTCGACGACATCCGGGTCGCGCCCGAGGCGATGCGCCGCGCGCTCGACGAGCTCGACCCCGCCATCCGGGCCGGCCTCGAGGAGTCGATCCGCCGGCTGCGCGCCACCTGCGAGCGCGAGCTCGAGCGCGACGCCGTCACCGAGCTGGGTCCCGGCGCCACGGTCGTCCACCGCAAGGTCCCGGTCGACCGGGTCGGTCTCTACGTGCCCGGCGGTCTGGCTCCGCTGGTCTCCAGCGTGTTGATGAACGTCGTGCCCGCGCAGACCGCGGGGGTCCGGTCGATCGCGCTGTCCAGCCCGCCGCAGAAGGACTTCGGCGGTGCCGTGCACCCGACGATCCTGGCGGCGTGCGCACTGCTCGGCATCGACGAGGTCTACGCGGTCGGCGGTGCCCAGGCGATCGCCATGTTCGCCTACGGCGTCGGCCCCTGTGCCCAGGTCGACCTGGTCACCGGGCCGGGCAACATCTACACGGTCACCGCCAAGCGCCTGCTCAAGGGCCGGGTCGGCATCGACTCCGAGGCCGGCCCCACCGAGATCGCGATCCTGGCCGACGACACGGCCGAGGCGTCGTTCGTCGCCGCCGACCTGATCAGCCAGGCCGAGCACGACCCGCTGGCCGCGAGTGTGCTGGTCACCCCGAGCGAGCGGCTCGCCGCCGAGGTCGAGGCCGAGCTCGACAAGCAGGTGTCGGTCACCAAGCACGTCGAGCGCATCCGCACCGCCCTGGCTGGTCCCCAGTCGGGCATCGTGCTGGTCGACGACCTCGAGCAGGGCCTCGACGTGGTCAACGCCTACGCCGCCGAGCACCTCGAGATCCACACCGCCGACGCGCCCGCCTGGGCCGCGCGGGTCCGCAACGCGGGCGCCGTCTTCGTGGGCGCGCACGCCCCGGTCAGCCTCGGCGACTACTGCGCCGGCTCCAACCACGTGCTGCCCACCGGCGGGTGCGCCTGCCACAGCAGCGGGCTCTCGGTGCGTGCGTTCACCAAGTCGGTGCACGTCGTCGACTACTCCCGCGAGGCGCTCGCCGAGGTGGCCGACTACGTGGTCACGCTGGCCCACGCCGAGGACCTCCCGGGCCACGGCGCCGCCGTGCGCGTGCGCTTCGCCGACTGACGAGGACTGTCATGACCTTCCCTCCTCTGCGCGAGGAGCTGCGTGGCCTGCAGCCGTACGGCGCCCCGCAGCTGCCGCTGGACCAGGTGCCGGTCCAGCTGAACACCAACGAGAACCCCTACGGGCCGTCCGAGGAGTGCGCCGACGACATCGCGGCGTCGGTGCGTCGGGCGGCCACCGGGCTGAACCGCTACCCCGACCGGGAGCACGTCGAGCTGCGCACGGCGCTGGCGGCCTACCTCTCCCGCGACACCCCGCACGGGGTGTCGGTCGAGCAGGTGTGGGCGGCCAACGGCTCCAACGAGGTGATGCTGCAGCTGCTGCAGGCCTTCGGCGGTCCGGGGCGCACGGCGCTGAGCTTCGCCCCGACGTACTCGATGTATCCCGAGTACGCCCGTGACACCTCGACCGCCTGGGTGCAGGGCCGGCGGGAGGACGACTTCAGCCTCGACCTCGGTCTGGCGCGTGAGCTGGTCGAGGCAGAGCGGCCGAGCGTCGTGCTGCTGCCCTCGCCCAACAATCCCACCGGCACCGCGCTGCAGCCCGAGGCCGTGACCGCGCTGTGCGCCGCGGTGGGGGAGAGCGGTCTGGTGGTGGTCGACGAGGCCTACATCGAGTTCCGCCGTGCCGGCACGCCGAGCGCGCTCGAGCTCCTGCCCACGCACCGCAACCTGGTGGTGACCCGCACGATGAGCAAGGCGTTCGCGGGGGCCGGGCTGCGACTGGGCTACCTGGCCGCCGACCCGGCGATCTGCGACGCGATCCGCGTGGTGCGGCTGCCCTACCACCTCTCCTCGGTCACCCAGGCCGCCGCGCTGGCGGCGCTGCGCCACGCACCCGAGCTGCTCGGCAAGGTCGACGAGCTCCGCGGCGAGCGCGACCGCACGGTCGGATGGCTGCGGGAGCGGGGCCTGCAGGTCGCCGACAGCGACGCGAACTTCGTGCTGTTCGGCACCTTCGACGACCGGCACGCCGTGTGGCAGGCGCTGGTCGACCGGGGGGTGCTGGTCCGCGAGGTCGGGCCCGAGGGATGGCTGCGGGTCTCGATCGGCACCGCAGGCGAGATGATGTCGTTCAAGGACGCCCTGTCCGCAGTTGTTGAGGAGAAGCGATGAGCAGGACCGCACGGATCGAGCGGCAGACCAGCGAGTCGAAGGTGCTGGTCGAGGTCGACCTCGACGGCACCGGCCGGCACAGCGTCTCCACGGGCATCGGGTTCTACGACCACATGCTCACCGCGTTCGCCCGACACAGCCTGGTCGACCTGACGGTGCAGTCCGAAGGCGACCACTGGATCGACGCCCACCACACCACCGAGGACACCGCGATCGCGCTCGGGCAGGCGCTGCGCCAGGCGCTCGGAGACAAGCAGGGCATCCGCCGCTTCGGCGACGCCACCGTGCCGCTCGACGAGGCGCTGGTGCAGGCCGTCGTCGACGTGTCCGGGCGGCCCTACTGCGTGCACACCGGCGAGCCCGAGGGCCAGCAGTACGTCCAGCTGGGCGGCTCGACGCCGGCCTACCTGGGGTCGCTGACCCAGCACGTCTTCGAGTCGATCGCGTTCCACGGCCACTTCGCGCTGCACGTGCGGGTGCTGGCCGGCCGCGAGCCGCACCACATCGTCGAGACCCAGTTCAAGGCGTTCGCGCGGGCGTTCCGCGACGCCGTGGCGTTCGACCCGCGGGAGACCGGGGTCCCCAGCACCAAGGGCTCACTTTGACCAAGAAGGTCGTCGTCCTCGACTACGGGTCCGGCAACCTGCGCTCGGCGGTGCGCGCGGTCGAGCGTGCCGGGGCCGAGGTGACCCTGACCGCCGACCGGCAGGCGGCGCAGGACGCCGACGGGCTGCTGGTGCCGGGTGTCGGCGCGTTCGCCGCGTGCATGGCGGGGCTGCGCGCGGTCCGCGGGCACGAGATGATCGGCCGGCGGCTGGCCGGCGGGCGCCCGGTGCTCGGCATCTGCGTCGGCATGCAGATCCTGTTCGAGCGCGGGGTCGAGCACGGCGTCGAGACCGAGGGCTGCGACGAGTGGCCGGGCGTGGTCGAGCGGCTGCAGGCGCCGGTCGTGCCGCACATGGGCTGGAACACCGTCGAGGTGCCCGCGGGCAGCCGGCTGTTCGCCGGCATCGAGGACGAGCGGTTCTACTTCGTGCACTCCTACGGCGTGCGCGACTGGACCCTGCAGACCAACGACCGCACCGTCGCCCCGCTGGTCACCTGGGCCGAGCACGGCGGCGACCGGTTCGTCGCCGCCGTCGAGAACGGCCCGCTCACCGCCACCCAGTTCCACCCCGAGAAGTCCGGTGACGCCGGCGCCGCGCTGCTGCGCAACTGGGTCGAGTCGCTGTAGCGACCGACGTACCCCCGAGACAAGCGAAGGAACCATGAGCGACTACCTCGAGCTGCTGCCCGCCGTCGACATCACCGAGGGGCGGGCGGTGCAGCTGTCCCAGGGTGTGGCCGGCTCCGAGCGCGCGTACGGCGACCCGCTGGCGGCGGCGCGCCGGTGGCAGGACGCGGGGGCCGAGTGGCTGCACCTGGTCGATCTCGACGCCGCGTTCGGGCGCGGCTCGAACCGTGAGCTGCAGGCCGAGATCGTCGGGAAGCTCGACATCAAGGTCGAGATGAGCGGGGGCATCCGCGACGACGAGTCGCTGGCGTCCGCGCTGGCCACCGGCTGCACTCGGGTCAACATCGGCACCGCCGCGCTCGAGCAGCCGGAGTGGTGCGCCCGGGTGATCGCCGAGCACGGCGACCGGATCGCGATCGGGCTCGACGTGCGCGGCCGCACGCTGGCGGCGCGCGGCTGGACCTCCGAGGGCGGCGACCTCTACGAGACGCTGGCCCGGCTCGACGCCGAGGGCTGTGCGCGCTACGTCGTCACCGACGTGAACAAGGACGGCATGCTCCAGGGGCCCAACCTGCAGCTGCTGCGCGACGTCTGCGCGGCGACCGACCGTCCGGTGGTGGCCTCGGGTGGGGTGACCACGCTGGCCGATATCGAGGCGCTGATGGGGCTGGTCCCGGTCGGTGTCGAAGGCGCGATCGCGGGCACGGCCCTGTATGAGGGCCGGTTCACCCTCGAGGACGCGCTGGCGCTGACCCTGCCAGCGGACCGTGGGGGATCGCGGTGACGCTCGCGGTCCGGGTGATCCCGTGCCTGGACGTCGACGCCGGCCGGGTGGTCAAGGGGATCAACTTCCAGCAGCTGCGCGACGCCGGTGATCCGGTCGAGCTGGCCCGCACCTACGACGCGGAGGGTGCCGACGAGCTGACCTTCCTCGACATCTCCGCCTCCCACGAGGGGCGCGCGACCACGATGGAGATCGTCTCGCGCACCGCGGAGGAGGTCTTCATCCCGTTGACGGTCGGGGGAGGCATCTCGTCGGTGGACGACGTCGACCGGCTGCTGCGCGCCGGGGCGGACAAGATCGCCGTGAACACCGCGGCGATCCACCGGCCGCAGCTGGTCGCCGAGATCGCCGAGCGGTTCGGCAACCAGGTGCTGGTGCTGTCGGTCGACGCGCGACGCGTCGCCGAGGGCTCGAGTGCGGGCACGCCGTCCGGGTTCGAGGTGACCACGCACGGTGGCCGCAAGTCGGCCGGACTGGACGCCGTGGAGTGGGCGGCCCGTGCGGCGGAGCTGGGGGCGGGGGAGATCCTGCTGAACTCGATGGACGCCGACGGCACGCAGGACGGCTTCGACCTGGAGCTGATCCGGCTGGTGCGCCGCGAGGTGAGCATCCCGGTGATCGCCTCGGGTGGTGCCGGCCGGGTCGAGCACTTCCCGCCGGCCGTCGACGCGGGCGCCGACGCGGTGCTGGCGGCGTCGGTGTTCCACTTCGGCACGCTGCGGGTTCGTGAGGTGAAGCAGGCGCTGGCCGACGCCGGTCACCCGGTCCGCTGAGGCGCGGTCGCGCCGTTCGTGGTTGATGGTGGGACGCTGACCTGTCACTCGTGGTTGGTGTTCGCGCGCTGACCTGCCACTCGTGGTCGATGTTCACCCGCTGACCTGTCGCTCGTGCTGGGTCTGGGGGTGTTGACCTGTCGCTCGTGGTGGGGGTGGTCGCCGCTGCGCGGGCTTCGTGGTGCTGGTGAGCCCCGGGGTGGTTTGTGGGTGGGGTGGGTCGGCTGCGCCGGAGGGGCCCGCTCGGCCAAACCGCCCGCTCCGCTCGTTCCTCACGGAGCGGGGGCCAGGCCCATCCACGGCCTCGGGGCCCCTCCGGCGCCGCCGCCCCCCCCCCCGTCCGCGCCGGGCTCACCGGCCCTGGGTGGGAGGGGGTTTCGCGGCTGCGCCGCGATGTCACGGCTGGTCGTGGTGCGGTTCGCCGGGTGTCGCTCGGGTCTGGCGGGGTTTCCGCTGCGCGGGGCTTCGTGGTGCTGGTGAGGACCGGTTGCGTGTGGGTGGGGTGGGTCGGCTGCGCCGAAGGGGCCCGCTCGGCCAAACCACCCGCTCCGCTCGTTCCTCACGGAGCGGGGGCCAGGCCCATCCACGGCCTCGGGGCCCCTCCGGCTCCGCCGCCCCACCCCGCGCTCGGCGTCGGGCTCACCGACCCCGGGAGGGGTGGGTTTCGCGGCTGCGCCGCGATGACTCGGGGTGGGCGATCTCGTCGGGGTGTCGGTGCTCGGCTTCGTGGTGTTGGTGAGCCCGTGGGCGGGGTGGGGCGGCTGCGTCGGAGGGGGCCCGGGTCGGCCAAACCGCCCGCTCCGCTCGTTCCTCACGGAGCGGGGGCCAGGCCCATCCACGGCCGTCGGGGGCCCCTCCGCCTCCGCCGCGATGACTCGGGGTGGTTCGCCCCCAGCTCCCAGCCACCTGTCAGCAGCAGCTCGTGAGGCGCCAACCGGCGGGCCAGCCGCGGCGGCGTTCCCCCCGGGGCGCACACGGACCAGCTAGCGACCGAACGCCGTCCACCGGCCTTCGGAGACCACCTCCACCTCGCCATCCACGACCGCGATCGCGGTCTGCTCGTCGATGGCGTAGGCCGGGCCGCCGAGCTTGGCGGCCCACCGCTCCGCGTGAGCCATGGTGTTGGTCTCGAAGAGGTCCAGGTGCGGGAAGATCGAGAAGTCGACGACCCCCAGGGCGCGGTCGTCGGCCGCGGCCGGCCACTCGACGAAGTAGTCGCCGATCCGGGGCGTCAGCACCATGCTACCGGCGCTCACCCCGACCCAGACGGTCTCAGGGAGCGTCGGCAAGAGGTCGGCCAGCCCCGACTCACGCATCCAGCGGCACAGGTACGTCGCGTCGCCGCCGTCGACCAGGAGGACGTCGACCTCGCGGACCCAGGGCACCCACCGCTCGGCGCCGATGCTGGGCAGGGCGGTGAGCTCGAGCACGCCGAGCGACCCCCAGCCCAGGCCGGTGGAGTGGCTCCACGCGGGCTCCGCGGCGACCAGCCCCCGCACCGACGACGGTCCGCACATCGGGTGGCCCCACTGCGCGGTCGGGACGACCAGGGCGCGGCACTCGTCGATCGGCTTGCCGAGCAGCCGCACGAGCGCCGAGTGGATGCTGGGGTTCGTGACGCCGCCCGACGTCAGCAAGAGCTTCAAGGCGCCTCCAGGCTTCGGTGTGGGTGACAGGACTGAGTAGGGACCACGCAGGACGCCGGAAGTCATCGGCCCATGATGGGGCGCCGGTGCCGGGTCGAGGCGGACACTAGGCGGGTCACGGGGCAAGACCGACGCAGACGGCGACGTCGTCCTCGTACCGCGACGGACATAAGGACCTCGATCGGGGCAGTTCGCGGGGCCGGAGGGCCGTTATGTCCGTTGACCTATGAGCCGGTCGGCCACACATCAGTCGTAGATGACGGCCTCGCCACGCTCTCGGAGTGCGGCGAGGCCGTCCCGCATCGCCTGGAGCTGCTCGGGTGGATGGCCAACCCAGTGCTCGATCTCGCCGACGACGCGGAGCGGCTGCCGGGAGCGGAAGGACCGGGTGGGGTTGCCGGGGAGCTTCTTGTCGGTGACGTTGGGGTCGTCCTCGTAGTCGCCGAGGGGCTCGACCAGGTAGATCCGGCCGCGGCCGGGACCGGCGGCGAACTCGGCGCCCCAGGTGGCGGCGTCGAGGGTGGCGGTGAAGTAGATGTGGTTCATCGTCCGGCCGTCCTCGAAGTTCGAGCCACGGCCGGGGGTGAGCAGGTCGCCGACGGCCAGATCGGCCTTGGTGCCGTGCAGGAACACGCCGGGCTCGTAGATCTCGAAGGGCACGGGCTCCTTGGGCGAGTTCATGCAACAACCGTAGGGCTCCGGCGGGGCGGGCAGCCAGGCTGTTCGGGGCCGGCTGGGGTTCGGCCCCGGTAGGTGGGAACGGTGGACTGGATGGTGCGGTGGCGGGGGCCGGTGACGCGAGTGGTCCCGCCACGCAGTCTCTTCGACGAGAATGCGCGCGAAACGCAGGACAACGGGGAGTGCCTCTCTTGGCGCCGTTGCGGGGAAGCCCCGGCCGCGACCGCCGTAGGCTGAGTCGGTGATCGATCGGGTGACGCGCTCGCTGGTGCTCACGCTGCTGACTGCAGCACTCGTCTCGCTGCCCACGGGAGTCGCGCTGGCCGACGAGGCCCCGGACACCACCGCACCGCAGATCGGGCTCAACCCCTGTCACGACGATGAGACCAGCTGTCGTCGCGTGTACGCGGAGGTCTTCGGCGACCTTCAGCCGGGCGACGATCTGGCCGTGCTCGGAGCGCGGATCGGCGACGAGGTGCTGACCGAGCACGTCTTCGACGACGGCACCGGCTTCGAGCCGTACGGCTGGTTCCGGCCCTATGGGAACGACGTCGTGTTCCCCGTCGACTATGCCCTCAGCGTCGAGGTGCCTCGCGGGACGAGTGACATCACCTTCTACGCCCGTGACCTCGAGGGCAACACCAGCGAGCTCACCACCACGGTCCTCGGCCCCATCCCCCCTGGTCCGGTGAGACGGCTGACCGCTCGGCTCACCGGTGCGCGGAGGGCCTTGGTGGCATGGCGCACGCCGGAGCTGCACGGCAGCTGCTGCGTGCGGTACGTCGTCACCACCCCCGGCCGCAAGCCGAGATCGACCTTCTCGGCCCCGCCGTCCTACGGCGGCGGAGTCGTCTCCTACCGCCGGCTCTCGCCCGGGTGGCACCGCTTCACGGTGCGGGCCAGCACGGAGGGCGGTGCCGGGCCGTCTCGCGCAGTGCGGCTCCTCGTGCCGCGCCGACATCGGGGCTGAACGGACGGACCCGGCTAGATGTCGATGGGGACGGTTTCCGCCGAGCCCGCGATGAGCTCCCGGAGCAGCTGGGGCAGCAGCCGGGGAGCGAACACCTCGGGAGCCGCCAGCGCGTCCATCTCGGGGAGCGTCCACCAGCGGAACTCCGTGATGCCCTCGTCATCCAGCTGTTCTGGAGTAGAAGAGCCCAGTGCGGTGAACGCTGTGCACCGCACGAGGAAGTAGTCGTGGACCGCCCCGTCCCAGCTCGCCGAGTACGCCGGTGAGACCACCACCTGGTGCCACACGTGCCTGACCTCGTGGGCGGTCGCTTCGTAGCCGACCTCCTCGACGAGCTCTCGCAGGACGGCGTCCACCGGTGTCTCGCCCGGCTCGAGTCCGCCGCCCGGCGGGGCCCACAGCACGCGCCCCGCGTGACGAGCGGTCAGGTCGTGCCGCGCCAGGAGGAGGCGGTCGTCCGCGTCGAGCAGCAGCGCCCGGGCTGTGTGGCGCAGGCGCGGGGTCGGCACGGGGCGACGATAGCCGGGCGGAGCGAGAGCTCGCGCCGGACCTCCGCGATCAGGTCGCAGCCCGGGTCTCGGTCCTCGACTCGGGCTTGGTCCCGTCGTCCGGGAGGCCCGGGTCGGGCACGAGGAGGGGTGCGGCCAGGGCGGTCATGACAGCCGCTCCCGGTAGCCTCCTCTCAGTGTGAGGCTTCTCCTGCCGCTGTTGCGGCTGGTTGGATCCTGATCACCTGGTGTCTGGCTCGTAGCCTCCTTGCCGACCTCGGTCTGGCGGGCATGTGTTTTGCCGACGCCGGGTGTGACGGACCGGCCGGCGTGACTTGATAGGAGCGTGGCATCGCCCCCACAGAGATGTGTCCGCCGACCGGCCCAACCATCCAGTCACTTGATCAAGGTGAAGGAGGCAGCCTCTATGGTTGTTGTTGGTGCCGATGTGCACAAGCGGACGCACACGTTCGTCGCGGTCGACGAGGTCGGCCGCCAGGTCGGGTCGAAGACCGTTGCGGCGTCCACCGCGGGTCACCAGGTCGCGGTGCGTTGGGTGCGTGAGCGGTTCGGTGGGGAGGTGTTGTGGGCGATCGAGGACTGTCGTCACCTCTCTGCGCGGCTGGAGCGGGACCTGTTGACCAGTGGTCAGTCGGTGGTGCGGGTGCCGCCGAAGATGATGGCCGAGCAGCGCCGTGTCGCCCGCACTCGCGGGAAGTCTGACCCGATCGACGCGCTCGCGGTCGCCCGGGCTGCGCAGCGCGAGCCGGACCTCCCGGTCGCGGCCCACGACGAGGTCTCGCGGGAGCTGAAGCTGCTGGTCGACCGGCGTGATGACCTGGTCAAGCACCGCACCGCCACGATCAACCGGCTGCTGTGGCGGGTCCACGAGCTCGACCCGGGCATCTCGCCGCCGGAACGGTCGCTGGACCTGGCCACGCACCAGCAGGCACTCGCTGCCGCGCTCGACCGGTTCGACGGGATCGTGGCCGAGCTGGCCCGCGACGAGCTGGCCGACATTGTCGACCTCACGAAGAGGATCAACGGGCTCGAGCGACGGATCACCGACCGGGTCCGTGATGTCGCGCCGACCCTGCTGGCGATGCCCGGCTGCGGGCCACTGACTGCGGCCAAGATCGTCGGTGAGACCGCCGGTGTGACCCGGTTCAGGTCCGAGGCTGCGTTCGCCAGGCACGCGGGGATCGCGCCGATCCCGGTCTGGTCGGGCAATACCCGGGGGCGAGTGCGCCTCACGCGATCCGGCAACCGCCAGCTCAATGCCGCCATCCACCGCATCGCGATCACCCAGATCCGGCTCGACGGGCTCGGGAAGACGTACTACGAGAAGAAGAAGGCCGAGAGCATGTCCACCCCCGAGGCCCTGCGCTGCCTCAAACGACGCCTCGCCCGCATCGTGTTCAACCACCTGATCACCGACCAAGCAGCGGCCGCGACTGGACTCGCGACCGCTGCTTGACATAGGAGAAACGCATGGACGAGGCGCCGCGCACCACGTATGTCCTGGTCGACGGAGAGAACATCGACGCCACGCTCGGCACCTCGATCCTGGGGCGACGGCCCCGCCCCGAGGAGCGCCCGCGGTGGGAGCGGCTCCTGCAGTTCGTCGAGGAGCGCTGGGGGCAGCAGGCCAGCGGCCTGTTCTTCCTGGCCGCGAACAACGAGCTGCCGATGGCGTTCGTCCAGGCCCTGCTCGCGATCGGCTACAAGCCGATCCCGCTGTCGGGGGCGGCCGGCGACAAGGTCGTCGACATCGCCATCCAGCGCACGCTCGACGAGATCGGCCGCCGCGAGGCGGACGTGGTCCTGGTCAGCAACGACGGCGACTTCGTCGACCACCTCGACGACCTGCTCGACGGACGGCGGGTCGGCGTCGTCGGCTTCGGCGAGTTCCGCAACCAGGGCTTCGCCGGGCTGGCCGCGCAGGGACTCGAGGCCTTCGACCTGGAGTACGACGTGGGCGCGTTCAACGCGGCCCTGCCACGCGTGCGCATCATCCCGATCGACGAGTTCGACCCCACGCAGTTCCTCTGACCCGACGCGGGGGCGTCGAGGCTCAGGCGCAGTCGCGACAGACGTCGACCCCGGCCGCGTCCCGCCGAGACACATGCTGGACCAGGAAGCACCGGGTGCAGGTGAACTCGTCGGCCTGCTTGGGCGTGACCTCGACGTCGAGAGTCTCGTGGGAGAGGTCCGCGCCCGGGAGCTCGAACGACTCGGCCAGCTCGGCCTCGTCCTCGTCGACCTTGCCGGAGCTCTTGTCCTGCTCGCCCGAGGTCAGGCGACGAGCCTCCAGGCTCTCTTCCTTCTGCTCTTCCTCGGTCTTGCGCGATGCGTCGTAGTCAGTGGCCATGTGGTGGGTCCTCTCGGGGCGGAGCGCGAATCGTAGTCCGGACGCCGCCACCGGCCGCAATCACGGGCTTGGGTGTGTCTCCCAAGTCTCGGCCAGGCCACGGACTCGAGAGACATGCCCTAGTCGCGCAGGGCCTCGTGCGCCGTCTCCCGGCTGGCCAGCATGGCCACCAGCGCGAGGAGGGCGATGCCGGTGAGGTACCAGGCCGGCGCCAGGACGCTGCCGGTGACGGAGATCAGCCAGGTGGCGACCAGGGGAGCGGTGCCGCCGAACAGCGCGTTGGCCGAGTTGAAGCTGAACGCGAAGCCGCTGTAGCGCACCGACGTCGGGAAGATCTCCGAGAGGAACACCGGCAGCGTGCCGTCGTTCATCGTCAGCATCACCCCGAACACCACCTGGATCCCGATCAACGCGACGATGCCGACCTGGCCGGCGAGCACGAACAGCGGGACCGAGGCGAGCAGGAACAGCACCGAGGCCGCGACCAGCATCGTGCGTCGGCCCAGGGCGTCGGAGAGCCGGCCCATCCCGAAGATGGCCGCGATGTAGGCGGCCAGCGCGATCGTGGAGGACGTGAACGCCTCGGTCTCGCTGACGTCGAGCTCGGTGGTCAGGTAGGTCGGCAGGTAGCTGAGCAGCAGGTAGAAGGCGACCGCGTTCAGGGAGGTGACGCCGAAGGCGATCACCACCGCCCGGCGGTGCTCGGTCAGCAGCAGCCGGATCGGTGCGTGCTCGTCCGCCGGGGCCTGCTCCCGGCGGGCCTGCATCTCGCAGAACCGCGGGGTGTCCTCGAGATGCAGCCGGATGTAGCGGCCGATCAGGCCCAGCGGCGCGGCGAGGAGGAACGGCAGCCGCCAGCCCCAGCTCTCCAGGGCCGGGTCGTCGAGCAGGCCGTGCAGCAGCGCCGCCGACAGCGACCCGAACAGCAGCCCGGTGGCGGTGCTCGCCGGCACGATGCTGGTGTAGCGGCCGCGCTGCCCCTCGGGGGCGTACTCCGCCAGGAACGCCGACGCCCCGGCGTACTCACCCGAGGCCGAGAAGCCCTGGGCCAGCCGGGCGACCAGCAGCAGGGCCGGGGCCAGCAGCCCGATCGTGGCGTGGCTGGGGATCAGTGCGATCGAGAACGACGCGAACGTCATGATCAGGATCGACACCGACAGCGCCGCCCGGCGGCCGTGCCGGTCGCCGACGTGGCCCCAGAAGATCCCGCCGATCGGGCGGACGACGAACGACAGCGCGAACACGCCGAACGTCGCCAACAGCGCGGTGGTCGCGTCGGAGTCGGGGAAGAAGACCCGTGCGATCACCGTGGCGAGGTAGCCGTAAGCGGCGTAGTCGAACCACTCGACGAAGTTGCCGATGAAGCAGGCCGTGGCCGCCTTCCGCAGCGCCCCACGATCGCCCTGCCGGCCACCGGTCTCCCGGGTGGTCACGCCTACGCCGCTCACCGCCGCTCGCCTCTTACACCGGCGTCCGCGCGTTCGAGGCCGGATCGTCGGCGATCAGGCCGCCCCGACCACGGGTGCGCCGCAGACTCGCGACGACCTCGCCCATGCCGCCGACGATGATGAACGCACCGCCGATGACCTGCATGGCCGACAGCGACTCGGAGAAGGCCACCACGCCGACGCCGGCGCCGACCACGCACTCCCAGTAGGAGACCGTGGACAGCTGCACGGCCGTGAGGTGCCGGCCGGCCACGGTCAGCAGGCCGAGCGCACCGAACCCGATCAGCGCTGCCATCGTGGCCAGCCACACCCAGCTCGAGCCGTCCATCTCCGCCAGGCTGGGCCCGCTGAAGATGAAGATGATGCCGATGCCGACGGCTCCGAACACGAAGTTGTAGAAGCCGCGGACGTCGCTGGGCACATCGGTGCGGTAGCGGGAGAGGAACAGGAACAGGCCGTAGCCGGCGCCCGAGAGCAGCCCGAGCATGTCGCCCTTGACGGTGTCGCCGGAGAACGACAGGCCCACCGAGACGCCCGAGCCGTCGATGCTGACCAGCCCGAGGATCAAGATCATGCCGACGAAGACCAGGCCGAGGAACAGGGCGGTCAGCGGCTTGATCTTCTCCTTCAGGAAGATCGCGGCAAGGATCGCCGAGATCAGCGGCCCGGTGTAGATGAGGAAGACCGCGTTGGCCAGCGAGGTGTACTTCGTGGCCGAGACGTAGGCCGCCAGGCAGGTGCCCAGTGCCATGCCGCCGACGATCATCGCCGGGGAGAGGCGCACCGACCGCAGGGCCGGCAGCCGACGGGCGAAGACCAGGATGAGGAAGCAGCCGGTCGCGCCGGCGAGCATCCGGAAGAACGCGATCACGTCGCCGGTGGTCTCGATGTGCCGGGCGAAGTAGCCGACGAAGCCCATCAGGGTGGCCGAGACCACCATGGTGGAGAACCCGAGGTTCTTGTTGACGTGGAGCTCGCCCGAGGCTCCGGTCGCCCCGGTTCTCGGGACGGAGGTGGTGGTCATCGGACCCCTTCCTTGTTGGTTCGGGGGCGGGGCGGCCGGGTGCGGTGGCACCCGGCCGCCCGCGGCTCACACCAGCGTCACGTCACCGAAGTCGACGTCGTCGAAGTAGGACTGCAGCTCGCCCTCGCGGTAGACGTCCGCGGTGGCGCAGTGCAGGCCGCCACCGAAGGGGTAGGCGTCCCGGAAGTCGATCGGGATCACGTTCATCCCGAGCTTGTCCATCTGCTCCTGCTGGTAGACCTCCGAGCCCTCCACGATCACGGTCTTGTGGTCGAGCACCAGGCAGTTCATCGACAGCCAGACCGAGCTGTAGCACAGCGGCGGGGGCTCGCTGTGCGCCGGCTGCGCGGCGTCCACGATCTCCCAGCCGTTCTTCTCGAAGATCGCGCGCTGCTCGTCGGGGAGGCGGCGGTGCGGGTTGTTGATGATCAGGCCCGGCCGCAGCGGCACGAACGTGGCGTCGATGTGGATCGGGTAGGGGTCACCGGGGAAGTTGACGGCGTGGACGCGGAACTCGGGGTAGCGGCGCTTGAACCACTCCATGGCCTTGCGGTTGGTGGTCAGCCCGTGCTGGATGAACAGGTCCTTGCCGAGCCGCAGCACGTCCGCCGCGTCGAAGAGGATCTCCTTCTCGGTGGTGACGAAGTCCTTGTTGGCGGTGCGCTCGAGGCGCTCCTCCAGCGAGATCTGCTCGTCGTAGTAGTTGTGCTTGTACGACGCGTCGCTCAGCCGCGGGCGCGGCGCCTGGCTCCACAGGAACTCGGGGTCCTCGTTGAAGTACTCCTCCAGCAGCGGCCGGTAGGCGAGGTACTCCCAGAACCGGCAGCGGAACGACATCGCGGCCTCGATGATCTCGTTGCCGATGGTCAGCAGCACGTCGCGCGGCGGCATCGCGGTCATCATCGAGTCGGTCCGGAAGTCCGGGGTGATCACCGGGGCGTTCCACTGCAGCGGCGTCGGCCGGTCGACCTTGACGCCGCGCTCCTCGAGCACCTTGACCAGGTTGTCGAGCTGGGCGTTGGCCTTCTCGACCGTCTCCAGCGGCCGGGGACCCCAGGAGCCGCGCATCGGGCTGTCGATCGGCACCTTCTCCGAGGTGGCCGGCTCCTCCGGCGGGATGCAGCTGTGGTCGGCGCGGCCGACGATGACGTGCTTGAGCGGGTCGAAGTCGTTCCACGAGTTGACGATCTTGGCCATGGTTGTGGCTCTCTCCTAGCGGTGCGCTCCCGGTCGGGGAGCTGGATGCTCCTCCAGGGACGGCGCAGGCATGAGAGAGCGCGCAGGTGGGGTGACACGGTGCACCGATCCTGGAAGCGGATGGTGGGCGACCGGTCGGCGGTCCACGTCTGCGCGCTGTCCTCACTGTCCGTCCGGCGCGCCGACCTCGGCAGAGGAGTCGGACCCGGGGGCACCAGGACCTTGGTCCCCTTCGGCCATCGCCCGCAGGGCGCACACCTCCTCGCGGCTCAGGTCGCGCACCTGCCCCACCTCGAGGCTGCCGAGCGTGACCGGCCCGACCCGCACGCACACCATGCGCACCGGCGGATCGTGCAGGGCGACGAGCAGGCGGCGGGCGCCGCGCTTCACGGTCTCATGGAGGCCGATCTCGACCAGGCTGGTGCGCGGAGAGTCGACCACCGACCGGAAGGAGTCGGCCCGGACCCGCGTGCCGTCGACCTCGACCCCGTCGAGCAGGCGGCGCTCCAGCCCTGGTGGCACCGGACCGCGCAGCTGGGCCAGGTAGGTGCGCGGGGCGCAGTGGGCGGTGAGCCGCGCGGCGAGCTGGCCGTCGTTCATCAGGATCTGGACGCCGGAGGTGTCGACGTCGAGCCGGCTGACGTGGAACAGGCCCGGTCGGTCAGGTCCGAGCAGGTCGCCGAGGCACGGCCGGCCGTCCGGGTCGTGCATGGCGCAGACCACGCCCGGCGGCTTGTGGACGACGAGGTAGGTCAGGTCCGTCGCGGGGTGCAGCGCGGTCCCGTCGAGGGTGATCTCGGACGTGGCCGGCGAGACGGGGGCCAGCGGGTTGGTCACCACACGGCCGTCGACGCGGACCCGCCCGGCAACGACGAGCTTCCCGCAGGCGCGTCGCGATCCCGCGCCGGACCGGGCCAGGGCCTTGTCGAGGCGCAGCGGCGTGGGGACGGGGGGCTCCGAGCCGCTCCCTTCGTCCGGGCCGAGGGTGCTCGCCATGCTCCCGACTGTGCCAACGGGCGTCCGTGGGGCACAGGGACGAACTTCCCGAGGAGGTGGACGAAGGGACCGCCCTGCCCACGCCGGAACCGGTCAGAACCCCAACGAGGCGCCCTTGAGTGTGGCGACCGCGCCCTCCGAGCCCTCGAACTCGAGCCCGTGCAGCTGGTCGCGGCCGAAGAGGAACAGCACCAGCTCCGAGGGGGCTCCGGCCACGGTGACCCGCTCGCCCTTGCCGCCCAGGTCGGCGGCGGAGCCCGGCCGGCCGGGCCCGCCGGGGTCGACGATCCGCACGGCGACGCCGGCGCGGCGTACCTGCATCCGGCCCATCATCCGCGCGATCGCCCAGAGTCGGCGCTCGTCGGCGGCGTCGAGCGTGCGCGGCTCCCAGCCGGACTGGCCACGGCGCAGGTCCTCGTGGTGGACGAAGAACTCGGCGGTGTTGGCCAGCCGCTCCACCGGGGGGAGTGCGTACGGCGTGAGGCCGGGGTCGCGCAGCCGCTCGACCAGCACGGCGTACTCGTGCCGGGCCATCCGCGCCATCGAGCGGTCGGTCAGCCTCGCGAGCCCCGGCACCACGAGGCCGGCCGCGCCCAACGGGCGGGTCTCGCGCACCAGCAGGTGGCAGATCAGCTCCTTGGCCTGCCACCCCTCGCACAGGGTGGGGGCATCCTCGCCGACGACCAGGGCCAGGTCGCACAGGTCGTGGCGCTCGCGGCGGGCCAACGAAGGCGTGTCCATGGAGCGACCCTAGCCATGCCCCGGGGGAGCCGGCCGGGGGAGTCGGTGGCGGGGAATAGCCTGACCGCGCTCCCGGTTCGCCCCCGGGGCCGACGACGAAGGGGCTGGCTGTGCAGGAACGAGGCGCGACGATGCGCGACGGCTTCGGCGTGCTCTGGGTCGCGATCAAGCGCGAGCCGGTCATCTTCACCCTCTCGACACTCGGCAGCCTGCTGTTCGGTGCGCTGACCGTGGCCGACGCCTGGGTGCTCGGCTGGGCCACCGACCACGCGGTGCTCCCGGCGTTCCGCGACGGTGAGATCGGGGGCGGGGTGCTGGTCGGGGTGCTGGCGCTGTTCCTGGGCGTCGCGATCCTGCGCGCGGTCGGCATCGTCGCCCGCCGGTTGGGGGCCGGCGTCATGCAGTACCGCATGCAGGCCCACACCCGCCGCGCCGTCACCCGCCAGTACCTCACCCTGCCGATGGAGTGGCACCAGCGGCACCCGACCGGCCAGCTGCTCTCCAACGCCAACTCCGACGTCGAGGCGGCCTGGGCGCCGATCGCGCCGCTGCCGATGGCCGTCGGCACGCTGGCGATGATGGTGATCGCCATCGGGCAGATGTTCGCCGCCGACCTCGTCCTGGCCGTCGTGGGCGTGCTGGTCTTCCCCGCCGTCATCGCCGCCAACCTCGCCTACCAGCGCTTCGCCTCGCCGTTGATGACCCGGGCCCAGCAGCTGCGCGCCGAGCTGAGCGAGGTCGCCCACGAGTCGTTCGACGGCGCCATGGTCGTCAAGACCCTCGGCCGCGAGGGCGAGGAGACCGAGCGGTTCGCCGCGAAGGCCCGCGAGCTGCGCGACGTCAACATCCGCGCCGGCCGCTACCGCGCCGCGTTCGACCCGGCCCTGGCCGCGCTCCCGAACATCGGTGTGCTGGTGGTGCTCGCCGTGGGCGTCTCCCGGGTCCTCGACGGGGCCACCGACGCCGGCGACGTGGTGACCGTCGCCTACCTGCTCACGATCGTGACGTTCCCGATCCGCTCCTTCGGCTGGCTGCTGGGAGAGTTCCCACGCAGCGTGGTCGGCTACCGCCGGGTGACCTCGGTGCTCGCCGCCACCGGCGAGATGGCCTTCGGCGACCGGCGCGTGGTCACCGAGGCAGGCGGCGCCCACCTCCGGATCGAGCACCTCGGCTACGCCTACGACCCTGAGCAGCCGCTGCTGACCGACGTCGCGTTCGAGGTCGAGCCCGGCCGCACCGTCGCGGTCGTCGGGGCCACCGCCTCGGGCAAGAGCACCCTCACCATGCTGCTGGCCCGGCTCTTCGACCCCGACACCGGCCGCATCCTCCTCGACGGCGTCGACCTGCGCGACCTCGGCGCCGGCGAGCTGGCCCGCGCGGTGGCCGTGGTGCCGCAGACCGCGTTCCTCTTCGACGACACCGTGCGCGGCAACGTCGCGCTGGGCGCCGACGTCACCGACGACGAGGTCTGGGCGGCCCTGCGGGTGGCCCAGGCCGACGGCTTCGTCGCCGCGCTCCCGCACGGCCTCGACACCCAGCTGGGCGAGCGCGGCACCTCGCTGTCCGGCGGCCAGCGCCAGCGGATCTCGCTGGCCCGCGCTCTGGTACGCCGCCCCCGGCTGCTGGTCCTCGACGACGCCACCTCCGCGGTCGACCCCGAGGTCGAGGCGCGCATCCTCGGCGCGCTGCGGGCCTCGGCAGGCTCGGCCGGCGTCGGCTCGGGCACCAGCCTGGTCGTGGTCGCCTACCGCAAGGCCACCATCGGACTCGCCGACGAGGTCGTCCACCTCGAGGGCGGCCGGGTCGTCGACCGCGGCACCCACGCCGAGCTGCTCGCCCGCAGCCCCGGCTACGCCCGCCTGGTCAACGCCTACGAGCAGCACGAGCAGCTGGCCGGGGAGCCCTCATGAGCAGCGTCACGTCCGCCCCACCGAGCGCCTCCGGCACCCGGATGGAGACCGGCGAGGACCGCGGCGCCCTCGAGACGATCCGCAGCGGGCTGCGGCACTCGCCCGAGCTGACCGAGGGCCTCTGGGTCACGCTCCTGCTCGCAGTGCTCGCCTCGGTCGGGCAGGTCGTGGTCCCGATCGCGGTCCAGCAGACCCTCGACCGCGGTCTGGGCGGGCCCGGCGGTCCCGACGTCGGCTTCACCGTGCGCATGGGGCTCGCGGCGCTGGCGGTGCTCGCGGTGACCAGCTGGGCGTCGTACGCCATGACCAGCCGGCTGTTCCGCACCTCCGAGCGCGGCTTGGCGACACTGCGTGTCAAGGCGTTCCGCCACGTGCACGACCTGCCGCTGCTCACCCAGAACACCGAGCGGCGCGGCGCGCTGGTCTCGCGGGTCACCAGCGACGTCGACCAGGTCAGCCAGTTCCTGGTCTTCGGCGGACTGCTGTTCGTGGTCAGCATCGGGCAGGTCCTGGTGGCCACCGTCGTCATGGTCGCCTACAGCTGGCAGCTCGCGCTCGTGGTGTGGCTCTGCTTCGCGCCGCTGTTCGCCTCCCTGCGCTACTTCCAGCGCAAGCTGTCGGCCGCCTACGGCACCGTGCGCCGTCAGGTCGGGATCATGCTGTCCGCGATCGCCGAGCCGGTGGTGGGGGCCGCGGTGGTCCGCTCCTACGCCGTCGAGGCGCGCACCCAGCGGCGCATCGACGAGGCGATCGACGCCCACCGGCAGGCCAGCACGCGCGCGCAGGGGTTCACGGCGTTCTCGTTCTCGCTGGGCGGGGTCTCCGCCGGGCTGGCCAACGCCGGGGTGCTGATCGTCGGCATCTGGCTGGGATTCGCCGACGACATCACCGCCGGCGAGGTGCTGGCGTTCGCGTTCCTGGTGACCCTGTTCGTCAGCCCGGTGCAGATGGGCACGCAGATCCTCACCGACGCCCAGAACGCCGTCGCGGGCTGGCGCCGGGTGATCGGCATCCTCGACACCCCTGCCGACCTGGTCGACCCCGGCCCGGAGGGGCACCAGCTGCCCCACGGGCCCGTCGACGTCCGGTTCGAGCAGGTCTCGTTCGCCTATCCGGGCGGGCCGCCGGTGCTGCGCGAGGTCACCCTCGACCTCGCCGCCGGCAGCCGGGTGGCCATCGTGGGCGAGACCGGCTCGGGCAAGTCCACGTTCGCCAAGCTGCTGACCCGGCTGATGGACCCCTCCGAAGGAGCGGTGCTGCTCGACGGCGTCGACGTCCGGCAGATCGCCGCCTCCTCGCTGCGGCGCAGTGTGGTGCTGGTGCCGCAGGAGGGCTTCCTCTTCGACGACACCATCGCGGCCAACGTGCGCTACGGCCGGATCGACGCCTCGGCGGCCGACATCACCGAGGCCGCCGACGAGCTCGGGCTCGGCGACTGGCTCGCGGGCCTGCCCCACGGGCTCGACACCCGGGTCGGGCAGCGCGGCGAGTCGCTCTCGGCAGGTGAGCGGCAGTTGGTCGCCCTGCTCCGCGCCCAGCTCGCCGACCCCGACCTGCTGGTCCTCGACGAGGCCACCAGCGCGGTCGACCCGGCTCTCGAGATGCGCATCGGGCGCGCCCTCGAGCGGCTGATGGACGGACGCACGTCGGTGACCATCGCGCACCGGCTCTCGACCGCCGAGAGCGCCGACGAGGTGATCGTGGTGGACCGCGGCCAGGTGGTGCAGCGGGGTCCGCATGCCGAGCTCGTCACGCAGGACGACACGGTCTACGGTCGCCTGCACGCCTCCTGGGTGGCCCAGCAGGGCAGCGCCCGGTGACCGCGCCGCGGCGGGGCGGCGGTGGTCCAGCCCGCCGTGGTCTCCGGCGATAACCCCGGCGGCGTCTGCGCCGTTGAGTCGGCATGGACGCGCCCTACCGCCTCGCCGCCGGCCTGCTCGCGCTCTCCCTGGCCTTGACGCTCGCGGTGGCCGCGCCGCCGCCGGCCACCGCGGCGGACGTGCCTGCGCCGGTGCGCGGGCCGTGGGTACGCGGTGCGGCCGAGGCGGGCTCGACCCTCACCGCGGAGCCCGGCACCTGGGAGCCCGCGGGCGTCAGGCTCACCTATCAGTGGCTCGCCGACGGGCGGCGGATCGTCGGTGCGACCAGCCGCAGCTACTCCATCCCGGCCTTCGACTCCGGCACCCGCTACACGGTGCGGGTCACCGCCTCCGCGGACGGCCAGTCGGCGACGGCGCGGGCGAAACCGACCCGGGCCACCGTGCTGATCCCGGGCACCGCCCCGTTCGGCAACCGGCTGATGCCCGCGGTCGTCGGCCGACCGGTCGTCGGCGCTCGACTCGAGGCCGACGCGGGGGAGTGGAGCAGTCCGCCTCGGCGCTACCTCTACCAGTGGCTGGCCGACGGGTCGAAGATCCCCGACGCCACCGGAGACGTCTTCGTCCCCACGAGCGACCAGGTCGGCCGTGAGATCGCGGTCCAGGTCATCGCCCGCTCCGACGACGGGTCGATGTCGCGGACCTCGGCGGCGACCGCCCCGGTCACGACCACGACTCCGCCTCCGGGCGGCGACGGCGAGGTGGCGGTGCTCGACGACCCGCGGCTGACCGCCGGCCCCCGCGTGGGGCGGACGCTGCGTGTCGAGACCGGCCGCATCGAGCCGGCGTCCGCGGCGGCGTCGGTGCAGTGGCTGCTGGACGGCTCGCCGCTGCCCGGTGCCGACGGTCCGACCTACACCCCGCGCCGCCGCGACGTCGGCGGGTCGCTGGCCGCCCGGGTGACCTACACCCACCCGGACCGCGAGCCCGCGACCCGCACCACCGCCGCGGCTCTCGTGCGCACCAGGGCCACCGTGCGGGCGCGGGTGGCGGAGGCGGCCGCCCGCAGCGCCCGGCTACGCATCCGGGTCACCGCCCCCGGTGTGCGACCCGTGCCCGGCCGGGTGCTGGTACGCCGCCACGACGGGGGCCGGCTCGCCCGGGCGCGCCTGGTCGAGGGCCGCACGGTGGTGGTGCTGCGCGGCCTGCGCGCCGGCAGGCACTCGCTCCGCGTGGTCTATCCGGGGAGCCCGCTGGTGGTGCGCGACCGCGAGGTGGTGCGGGTCGTCGTCCGGCGCTGACCGGGGGCCGGGATACTGGGGGAGTGAGCTCTCTGGACCCCGCCGTCGCCGCCCGGCTCAAGCGCACCGCCGACGGGCTGGTGCCCGCCGTGGTGCAGCAGCACGACACCGGTGAGGTGCTGATGCTCGGCTGGATGGACGACCAGGCCCTGCATCGCACGCTGACCAGCGGCCGGGCGACCTACTGGTCGCGGTCGCGTCAGGAGTACTGGGTCAAGGGCGAGACCTCCGGCAACGTGCAGTGGGTCAAGGAGGTGCGCCTCGACTGCGACGGCGACACGCTGCTGGTGAAGGTCGACCAGGAGGGCGGTGCGTGCCACACCGGCGACCGCACCTGCTTCGACGCCGACCTGCTGCCCGGCCCGGAGCGTCGGGGTGCCTGACCCCGCTGCGGGGCGGCGCACGTTCGGACCGGTGGTGCTGGCCGGGCTGGCCGGTGCCGGGCTCGCCGCACTCGCCGGGCACCGCACCTGGGCCACCGCCGAGGGTGGCGGCCACGCCGGGGACAGCCTGGTGCAGGTCGCGGCGGGCACCGGCGTCGGCGAGTCGCCGGCCGCCGGGGCCCTCGCCCTGGTGGCCCTCGCCTGCTGGGGCGTGCTGCTGGTGACCCGCGGCCGGTTCCGCCGCGCGGTCGCCGTCCTGGCCGCGCTGGCCGCCGTGGCGGTGCTGGCGGCTGTGGCTGTCGGCTGGTCCGACGTGCCCGACGGTGTCCGCGACTCGGTCACCTCGCTCGGAGTGGAGTCGCCCGACGTCTCTCGGACCGGATGGATCTGGGCGACGGGCGCGGGAGCCCTGATCGCGCTGGTCGCCGCCGTGGCCGCCGTGCGACTCGCGCCCTCGTGGCCGGAGATGGGACGCCGCTACGACGCGCCGGGCGCCGTCGGCGCTGGCGCGCCGAAGGACGCCGCCCCCGAGGGAGCGCCCAGCAGCCTCGACCTGTGGCGGGCGATGGACGAGGGCGAGGACCCGACCGCCTGAGGCGCCGACGCGCGCCCGCCCCTACACTGGCCCCACCTGCGCGAGCACGGACCAGCAGCCGCGCGCCCGCACGCACACCCCCGCAGAAGGAGCACAGATGTCCCAGAACCACGGCAACACCCCCGCAGCGTGGACCGGGGTCAGCGTGGCGATGGTGGGCTTCGTCGTGGGCTCGGTGGGGCTGATGATGAGCCCGGTGAACATGACGGTCTTCTATGTCGGCGCCGGCATCGCGGTCGCCGCCCTTGTGGTCTTCGCGGTGATGGCCAAGATGGGTCTCAACGATGAGGGTCACTGACCCGCCGGTCCCACCGGCTCCACCCGGCGACGCAGGAGGTGCGATGAGCCAGCTGTCCGAGGCCCCGCACGTGGGCCGCGCGCCGCGTCCCGAGCCGGTGCCGCCCCGGTGGCGCCGGATGGTCGCCCCGTCGGCCACCATCGGAGGGCTGGCCCTGGCCACTGTCGCGCTGCACCTGCGCGACCCGCACGAGCGCGGGTCGTGGGGCTTCTGCCCCAGCGCGGCCCTGGGCTTCTGGTGCCCCGGCTGCGGTGGGCTGCGGGCGGTCAACGACCTCACCAACGGCGACATCGCCGCCGCCGCGTCGAGCAACCTGCTGCTGGTGCTGACGATTCCGGTCGTGGTGCTGCTGCTGGTCAGCTGGGCTCGGGACCGGTGGGTCGGCCGATCGCGCGAGCCCGACGCCCGGCTGATCACGATCGCCACCGTCGCCTTCTGCACGGTCGGCGTGCTGTTCGGCGTGCTGCGCAACCTGCCCGCCGGCAGCTGGCTCGCGCCCTGAGCCCCGGGTCCTGCCCCGGTCCGGCATCCGAGGAGCCCACCGACGACAGGAGGGCCGCCCCGACGGGAGCGGCCCTCCTGCACTGCGTCGGCGCTGACTACGAGGTGCTGTACTCGAAGTTCGTGTCGATGGCGCCGGTCGCGACCAGGATGATCGAGATCACCACCATCACCACGCCGATGATGCCGGTGATCAGGCCGGTGAGGGCCATGCCGTCACCCTTGAGCTGGCCGTTCGAAGACTTGATGTCCTTCTTGGCCAGGAAGCTCAGCACGATCGCGGCGATGCTGCTGGCCACGAAGAAGCCGCAGCACAGCGTCAGCAGCCCGACCAGGCCGGTCACCATCGAGGCGATCGCCTTGCCGGAGCTCTTGGGTGCACCACCCTGGTCGGTGGGCATGCCGTACTGCGGCGGCTGGCCGCCGTAGCCGCCCTGGCCGTACTGATCCCCGCCCTGGCCGTACTGGCCCTGGCCGTACTGGTCGCCGGACCCAGGAGGCGGCGGGTCTGTGTAGCTCATGGTCTCCCCTTAGAGATCGATTGCCTCCGGACCCTACCGAGCCGATCGGTCTCCCAAACCTCGCCTCGCGGAGAGAGCCACGACATCACGGTCCGGTTCCGCGGTCCGGAGCCGGAGTCGGGGCGGGACCGGTCGCGTGACAGACTCGGAGCGCCCTTGAACCGCCACCGCCCTCGCCCGGAGGACCCATGTCCGTGCTCGACGAGATCGTCGCCGGAGTGCGCGACGACCTCGCCGTGCGGGAGGCCGCCCTCGGCCTCGCCGACCTGCGAGCCTCGCTCGCCGACGTCGCCCCGCCCCGCGACCCGATGCCCCACTTCCGCGCCCCCGGCAGCAGCGTGATCGCCGAGGTGAAGCGGCACAGCCCCAGCAAGGGCGCCCTCGCCGAGATCCCCGACCCCGCGGCGCTGGCCCGGCAGTACGCCGCCGGCGGCGCGGCCGCGATCAGCGTGCTGACCGAGCAGCGCCGCTTCGGCGGCAGCCTGGAGGACCTCCGCGCGGTGCGTGCCGCGGTCGACGTGCCGATCCTGCGCAAGGACTTCGTGGTCACCGAGTACCAGCTGGTCGAGGCCAGGGCGGCGGGAGCCGACCTGGTGCTGCTGATCGTGGCGGCGCTGCCCGACGACCTGCTCCGCCGCCTGCACGACCAGGCCCGCGAGCTGGGGATGGCGGTGCTCGTGGAGGTGCACGACGAGGCCGAGACCGAGCGCGCCGTGGCCGTCGGCGCCGAGCTGGTGGGTGTGAACGCGCGCAACCTCAAGACCTTGCAGATCCACCCCGACGTGTTCGGCCGGCTCGCCCCGATGGTGCCCGACGACCGGGTCCTGGTCGCGGAGTCCGGCATCTTCTCGCCCGACGAGGTGCAGCGCTACGTCGACGAGGGCGCCCGCGCCGTGCTCGTCGGCGAGGCGCTGGTGCGCGACGGCGACCCGACCACCGCGGTCCGCGCGATGACCGGGCTCACCCGGCACGCGACGCCGCTCAGCGAGGGGGAGACCCGATGACCGGCCACCAGGCGTCGCGCTTCGAGGCCGACGAGCGAGGCTTCTTCGGCGGCCCCGTCGACGGGTTCGGCGGACGCTTCATGCCCGAGGCGCTCGTGGCGGCGCTCGACGAGCTCACCGAGGCCTGGCACGACGCGATGGCCGACCCGGCCTTCACCGACGAGTTCGCCGCGATCCTGCGCGACTACGCCGGCTGTCCCAGCCCGCTCTACGAGGCCGAGCGGCTCAGCGCGAAGGTCGGCTGCCGGATCCTGCTCAAGCGCGAGGACCTCAACCACACCGGCGCCCACAAGATCCGCAACGTGCTCGGCCAGGCGCTGCTGACCCGGCGGATGGGCAAGACCCGGGTCATCGCCGAGACCGGCGCCGGCCAGCACGGCGTGGCCAGCGCCACCGCGGCCGCCTACTTCGGCCTCGACTGCACCGTCTACATGGGCGCGGTCGACACCCGCCGCCAGGCGCTCAACGTGGCCCGGATGAACCTCCTCGGCGCCAAGGTGGTGCCCGTCGAGTCCGGCAGCGCCACCCTCAAGGACGCCATCAACGAGGCGCTGCGCGACTGGGTCGCCAGCGTCGACCACACGGCGTACCTCTTCGGCACCGCGGCCGGACCGCACCCCTTCCCGAGTCTGGTCCGCGACTTCACCCGGGGCATCGGCGACGAGGCCCGGGCCCAGTGCCTGGACCGCTACGGCCGGCTCCCCGACGCGATCGCCGCCTGCGTGGGCGGCGGCTCGAACGCGATCGGGCTGTTCACCGCCTTCCTCGAGGACGACGACGTGGCGATCTACGGCTTCGAGGCCGGCGGCGAGGGCGTCGACACGCCGCGCCACGCGGCCACGATCGGCGCCGGCGAGCGGGGCGTGCTGCACGGCGCCCGCACCTACGTGCTGCAGGACGAGGACGGCCAGACCGTCGAGTCCCACTCGATCTCGGCCGGCCTCGACTACCCGGGCGTCGGGCCCGAGCACGCCTTCCTCGCCGCCACGGGCCGGGCCAGCTACCTGCCGGTCACCGACGCCGAGGCGATGGACGCGCTGGCGCTGCTCAGCCGCACCGAGGGCATCATCCCCGCGATCGAGTCGGCCCACGCCATCGCCGGGGCGCTGCGCGTCGCGGAGCAGCTGGCCGCCGAGAAGGGGCCGGAGGCCACGCTGCTGGTCAACCTCAGCGGCCGGGGCGACAAGGACATGGGCACCGCGATCGAGTGGTTCGGGCTCGGCGACCCCGAGCAGGTCACCGAGGAGCCGGTCGGACAGCCCGGCGAGGAGCAGACAGGAGACCGGCGGTGAGCGTCACCCCCGCCTTCGCCCGCGCCCGAGACGAGGGTCGCGCGGCACTGGTCGGCTACCTACCGGCCGGCTTCCCCGACGTCGCCGGCGGCATCGAGGCGCTGACCACCATGGTCGACGCCGGGTGCGACGTCATCGAGATCGGGCTGCCCTACAGCGACCCGGTCATGGACGGGCCCACGATCCAGGCCGCCGCCCAGCAGGCGCTCGACGGGGGCGTGCGCGTCGCCGACGTGCTGCGCACCGTGGAGGCGGTCGCCGCCACCGGCACCCCGACCCTGGTGATGACCTACTGGAACCCGGTCGAGCGCTACGGCGTCGACCGGTTCGCCGCCGACCTGGCGGCCGCCGGGGGGGCCGGCCTGATCACCCCCGACCTGACCCCCGACAGCGGGGCCGAGTGGATCGCCGCCGCCGACGCGCACGACCTCGACAAGGTCTTCCTGGTCGCCCCCTCCTCGACCGACGAGCGGATCGCGATGACGACCGCGGCCAGCCGGGGCTTCGTCTACGCCGCCGCCGTCATGGGCGTCACCGGGGCCCGCACCACCACCAGCGACCTCGCCGGCCCGCTCGTGGCCCGCACCCGGGCGACCACCGACCTGCCGATCGGCGTCGGCATCGGGGTGAGCAGCGGCGACCAGGCCGCCGAGCTGGCGTCGTACGCCGACGGCGTCATCGTCGGCTCCGCCCTGGTGCGCACGCTGCTCGACCACCCGCACGACCGGGCCGCCGGCCTGGCGGCACTGCGGGCGCTCACCGAGGAGCTCGCGAACGGGGTACGGCGTGGGTGAAGGCTCGCGGGTCGGCCGCACCGCCGGCGCGATCTCCGCGGTGCTGCTGCTCGCCGGCCTCCTGGCCGGCTGCGGCGGCGACGAGCCCGACGCCGAGGGGGGCCTGCACGGCGCCACCCACGAGCCCTACCAGGTGCTGGCCACCCCCCTCACCGACACCGACGGCGAGCCGTTCTCGCTGGTCGACGACACCGACAAGCCGCTCACGCTCGTCTTCTTCGGCTACACCAGCTGCCCCGACGTCTGCCAGCTGGTGATGGCCTCGCTCGCGCAGGCGATGAACCGGCTCGACGACGCCGACCGGGAGCGGGTCGACGTGGTGTTCGTGACGACCGATCCGAAGCAGGACACCCCCGAGGTGCTGCGCGACTACCTCGACCGGTTCGACCCCGACTTCATCGGGCTCACCGGCGAGCTGGAGACGATCGCCGCGATCGGCAAGCCGCTGGCGGTCTATGTCGACGAGGGGGAGAAGCTGCCCAGCGGCGGTCGCGACCTCGACGCCCACAGCACTCATGTCACCGCGATCGACGACACCGACCGGGCGCCGCTGCTCTGGAGCCAGGACACCACCTCGGCCGAGTTCGCCGACGACATCCACACACTGCTCGCCGACGCCGGCTGACGGGAGCCCCGATGACCCTGACCACCGAGCTGTCGACCGGGCTGGTGACGCTGCTCTCCATCCCGAGCCCCGACACCGGCACGTGGTACCTGGGACCGTTCCCGATCCGGGGCTACGCCGTGTCGATCATCCTCGGCATCGTGGCCGCGATCTGGATCGGCGAGCGGCGCTGGGTGGCTCGCGGCGGCCAGCCCGGGGAGGTGCAGGACCTCGCGGTCTGGGCGGTGCCGTTCGGACTCGTCGGCGGCCGGATCTACCACGTGCTCACCGACAGCGGCCGCTACTTCGGCGACGGGGACAACCCGTGGGAGGCGCTCTACATCTGGCGCGGCGGCCTCGGGGTGTGGGGGGCGATCGCGCTCGGCGCGGTCGGGGTGTGGCTCGGCGCCCGGCGCAAGGGCATCCGGTTGCCACCGCTGCTCGACGCCCTCGCGCCCGGCGTCCTGGTCGCCCAGGCGATCGGGCGGTGGGGCAACTGGTTCAACCAGGAGCTCTACGGACGCCCCACCGACCTGCCGTGGGGCCTGGAGATCGACCCGGACCACTGGCCCGCCGGCCGGGTCTTCGAGGTCGGCACCACGTTCCACCCGACGTTCCTCTACGAGTTCGCCTGGAACCTCGTGGCCTTCGCGTTCGTGATCTGGGCCGACCGCCGGTTCCGGCTCGGCCACGGTCGGGTGATGGCCCTCTACGTGATGGCCTACACCGCCGGCCGGGGCTGGATCGAGTCGCTGCGCATCGACAGCGTCGAGCTCGCCGACGTCGGCGGGCTGCGCTTCAACGTCTGGACCTCGATCGTGCTGTTCGCCGCCGCGGCGGCGTACCTGCTGCTGAGCAGCCGGCGGCACCCGGGGCGCGAGGAGTCCGTGCGGACCCGCCGAGCGCGGGCAGAGGCCGACGAGGGGGAGCACGGCGCCGCCCCCGACGCCCCCGACGGCTCCGAACCCGCGCCGTGACCTGCCTCTCCACCGAAGTCGGGGCGGTGCTCGCAGCCGGCGCCTGGTGATAGCCTGACGCGACCGCGTGGGCCAATGTCGTCCCTGCAGCCAACATCTGTTTCCCACTGCCGCACCTCCGGCCACGCCCAGGGCTCGACCCTGTGTGTCCGGACGGCACAGACGACGACGGGAGAACCCGGTGCCCTATCCGCACGCGTTCCCGCCGCCGCAGGGCCTCTACGAACCCAGCCACGAGCACGACGCGTGCGGTGTGGCCTTCGTCGCGACCCTGACCGGCGTTGCCAGCCACGAGATCGTGCGGCAGGGCGTCACCGCCCTGCTCAACCTGGACCACCGCGGCGCGGCCGGCGCCGAGCCCAACTCGGGCGACGGCGCGGGCATCCTGATCCAGGTCCCCGACGCGTTCCTGCGCGAGGTGACCGCCGAGCTCGGCATCGAGCTCCCCCCGCCCCACGCCTACGCCGTGGGCACCGCCTTCCTCCCCGGCGACGCCGAGCAGGTCGCCAAGACCCGCAGCCGGATCGAGGAGATCGCCCACGAGGAGGGCCTCGACGTCCTCGGCTGGCGCGAGGTCCCCGTCGACCCCGAGTCGCTGGGGGCCACCGCGCGCGGTGTGATGCCGTCGTTCGCGCAGCTCTTCGTCGCCGGCCGCGGCGTGCGGATCACCGGGATGGCGCTGGAGCGGCTCGCCTTCTGCCTGCGCAAGCGGGCCGAGCGTGAGACCGACGTCTACTTCCCCTCGCTCTCCTCGCGCACCCTGGTCTACAAGGGCATGCTCACCCCGGCCCAGCTCGACGAGGTCTATCCCGACCTGCGCGACGAGCGGCTGACCTCGGCGCTGGCCGTGGTGCACTCCCGGTTCTCCACCAACACCTTCCCGAGCTGGCCGCTGTCCCACCCGTTCCGGTTCATCGCCCACAACGGCGAGATCAACACCGTGATGGGCAACCGCAACTGGATGCGCGCCCGCGAGGCGCTGCTGGCCTCCGACCTCATCCCCGGCGACCTCGAGCGGCTCTACCCGATCTGCACCCCCGGAGCGTCCGACTCCGCGTCGTTCGACGAGGTGCTCGAGCTGCTGCACATGGGCGGACGCTCCCTGCCCCACTCGGTGCTGATGATGATCCCCGAGGCGTGGGAGAACCACGGCGAGATGGACGCCAAGCGACGGGCGTTCTACGAGTTCCACTCCACGCTCATGGAGCCGTGGGACGGGCCGGCCTGCGTGGTGTTCACCGACGGCTCCCAGATCGGTGCGGTGCTCGACCGCAACGGGCTTCGCCCCTCCCGGTTCTGGGTCACCGACGACGGGCTGGTCGTGCTGGCCTCCGAGGTCGGCGTGCTCGACATCGACCCGGCCAGGGTGGTCCGCAAGGGCCGGCTGCAGCCGGGCCGGATGTTCCTGGTCGACACCGAGGAGCACCGGATCATCGAGGACGAGGAGATCAAGGCCGAGCTCGCCGGGGAGAACCCGTACGACGAGTGGCTGCACGCCGGGCTGATCCACCTCGACGACATCTCCGAGCGCGAGCACGTGGTGCACACCCACGCCTCGGTCACCCGCCGCCAGCAGGTCTTCGGCTACACCGAGGAGGAGCTGCGGATCCTGCTCACGCCGATGGCCAACACCGGCGCCGAGCCGATCGGCTCGATGGGCACCGACACCCCGATCGCCGCGCTCAGCGAGCGGCCGCGGCTGCTGTTCGACTACTTCAGCCAGCTGTTCGCCCAGGTCACCAACCCGCCGCTGGACGCGATCCGCGAGGAGCTGGTCACCTCGCTCAACGGCACGATCGGCCCGGAGGCGAACCTGCTCCAGCCGACGCCGGCCTCGTGCCGGCAGGTCGTGGTGCCGTTCCCGGTCATCTCCAACGACGACCTGGCCAAGATCCGCCACATCAACCGCGACGGCGACATGCCCGGGTTCATCACCCACGTCTCGCGCGGCCTCTACGAGGTCGAGGGCGGCGGTGCCGCATTGGCCCGCCGGATCGACGAGATCTGCGCCGAGGTGTCCGAGGCGATCGCCAAGGGCGCCCGGATCATCGTGCTCTCCGACCGGCACTCCACCGCCGAGCTGGCCCCGATCCCGTCGCTGCTGCTCACCGGTGCCGTGCACCACCACCTGGTGCGCGAGAAGACCCGCACCCAGGTGGGGCTCCTCGTCGAGGCCGGCGACGTCCGCGAGGTGCACCACGTCGCGCTGCTGGTCGGCTACGGCGCGGCCGCGGTCAACCCCTACCTGGCGATGGAGTCGGTCGAGGACCTCGCCCGCGAGGGCTACTACGTCAAGGCCGAGCCCGAGCAGGCGGTGCGCAACCTGGTCAAGGCGCTCGGCAAGGGCGTGCTGAAGGTGATGTCGAAGATGGGCGTCTCCACGGTGGCGTCCTACACCGGCGCCCAGATCTTCGAGGCGGTCGGGCTCTCCCAGGCCGTGGTCGACCGGTACTTCACCGGCACCACCTCCAAGCTCGGCGGCATCGAGCTCGAGACGATCGCCGAGGAGGTCGCCCGGCGGCACGCCACGGCGTACCCCCGCGGTGGCCTGGCGCCCGCGCACCGTCAGCTGGAGGCGGGCGGCGAGTACCAGTGGCGGCGCAGCGTGAAGGGGGAGTCCGAGCCGCACCTGTTCGACCCCGACACGGTCTTCCGGCTCCAGCACTCCACCCGCACCGGCCGCTACGACGTGTTCAAGCAGTACACGCAGGCCGTCGACGAGCAGTCGTCGCGGCTGATGACGCTGCGCGGCCTGTTCCGGTTCAAGGACGCCGAGGCGAGCGGCCGGCAGCCGGTGCCGATCGACGAGGTCGAGCCGGTCTCCGAGATCGTCAAGCGCTTCTCGACCGGTGCGATGTCCTACGGCTCGATCAGCAAGGAGGCGCACGAGACCCTCGCGATCGCGATGAACCGGCTAGGCGGCAAGTCCAACACCGGTGAGGGCGGCGAGGACCCCGAGCGGCTCTACGACCCCGAGCGGCGCAGCTCGATCAAGCAGGTGGCCTCCGGACGCTTCGGCGTCACCGCGGAGTACCTCACCAACTCCGACGACATCCAGATCAAGATGGCGCAGGGCGCCAAGCCCGGCGAGGGCGGCCAGCTGCCCGGCCACAAGGTCTACCCCTGGGTGGCCAAGACCAGGCACTCCACACCGGGGGTCGGCCTGATCAGCCCGCCGCCGCACCACGACATCTACTCGATCGAGGATCTGGCCCAGCTGATCCACGACCTGAAGAACGCCAACCCGAGCGCCCGCATCCACGTGAAGCTGGTCTCCGAGGTCGGCGTCGGCACGGTCGCGACCGGCGTCTCGAAGGCACACGCCGACGTGGTGCTGATCTCCGGCCACGACGGCGGCACCGGCGCCTCGCCGCTGACCTCGCTCAAGCACGCCGGCGGGCCCTGGGAGCTCGGTCTGGCCGAGACCCAGCAGACCCTGCTTCTCAACGGACTGCGCGACCGGATCGTCGTCCAGACCGACGGGCAGCTCAAGACCGGTCGCGACGTCGTGGTCGCGGCGCTGCTCGGCGCCGAGGAGTTCGGGTTCGCCACCGCGCCGCTGGTGGTCTCGGGCTGCATCATGATGCGGGTCTGCCACCTCGACACCTGCCCCGTGGGCGTCGCGACGCAGAACCCCGTGCTGCGTGAGCGGTTCTCCGGCCGGCCCGAGTTCGTGGTGAACTTCTTCGAGTTCGTCGCCGAGGAGGTCCGCGAGCTCCTCGCGGAGCTGGGCTTCCGCAGCCTCGACGAGGCGATCGGTCACGTGGAGGCGCTCGACGTCGCCCGCGCGGTCGACCACTGGAAGGCCTCCGGGCTCGACCTGTCGCCGATCCTGCACCTGCCGGAGCTGCCCGAGGGCACGGCGCTGCGCAACGTGACCAGCCAGGAGCACGGGCTGGAGAAGTCCCTCGACGTCACCGAGCTGCTGCCGCTGGCGCAGCCGGCGCTGGAGAACGGCGAACCGGTGCGCGCCCAGGTGCGCATCCGCAACGTCAACCGCACCGTCGGCACGATCCTCGGCCACGAGGTGACCAAGCGCTACCGCGGCGAGGGGCTGCCCGACGGCACCATCGATCTCACCTTCCTGGGGTCGGCCGGTCAGTCGTTCGGTGCGTTCGTGCCGCGCGGCATCACCCTGCGACTCGAGGGCGACGCCAACGACTACGTCGGCAAGGGCCTCTCGGGTGGGCGGATCGTGGTCCGTCCCGACCGCACCGCCCCGTTCGAGCCGAGCGAGCAGATCATCGCCGGCAACGTGATCGGCTACGGCGCGACGTCCGGTGAGATCTTCATCCGCGGCGGGGTGGGGGAGCGGTTCTGCGTCCGCAACTCCGGCGCGTCCGCGGTGACCGAGGGCGTGGGCGACCACGCCTGCGAGTACATGACCGGCGGCCGGGTGGTCGTCCTGGGCAGGACCGGCCGCAACTTCGCGGCCGGCATGTCCGGTGGCGTTGCCTGGGTGCTCGACCTCAAGCCGTTCCGGGTCAACCCCGAGCTGGTCGAGCTGCGCCCGGTGGAGGGCGAGGCGGCCGTCGAGCTCAAGGCCCTGGTGACCCGGCACCTCGAGGAGACCGGCTCCGGAGTCGCCGAGCAGCTGCTCGCCGACTGGGACGCCGCACTGCCGCGGTTCACCGAGGTCATGCCGTCGGACTACAAGCGGGTGCTGGAGGCGCGCGCCGAGGCCCTCGAGGACGGCCTCGACGAGGACGAGACCGCAGCCCGGATCATGGAGGTGCTTCATGGCTGACCCCAAGGGATTCCTCAAGGCGGGCCGCGAGGTCGCGCAACGGCGTCCGGTGCCCGAGCGGGTGCACGACTGGAACGAGGTCTACCCCGGCAGCATGGGCCGGGCGCTGCTCCCGATCATCAACACCCAGGCGTCGCGGTGCATGGACTGCGGCATCCCGTTCTGCCACTCCGGCTGCCCGCTGGGCAACCTGATCCCCGAGTGGAACGACCTGGTCTGGCGTGACGACTGGGAGGGCGCCAGCGAGCGCCTGCACGCGACCAACAACTTCCCCGAGTTCACCGGTCGCCTCTGCCCGGCGCCCTGCGAGACCGCCTGCGTGCTGGGCATCAACCAGGACCCGGTCACGATCAAGAACGTCGAGGTGACGATCGCCGACAAGGCCTTCGACGCCGGCTATGTGCGGCCGCAGCCACCGGAGTGGCTCTCGGGCCGCACCGTGGCCGTGGTCGGCTCCGGTCCCGCCGGCCTGGCCGCCGCCCAGCAGCTGACCCGGGCCGGCCACACCGTCGCGGTCTACGAGCGGGCCGACAAGATCGGCGGGCTGCTGCGCTACGGCATCCCCGAGTTCAAGATGGAGAAGAAGTACCTCGACCGTCGCCTCGACCAGATGCGCCGGGAGGGCACGGTCTTCCGGGCCGGTGTGGACGTCGGCGCCGAACTCACCGGCACCAAGCTGCGGGAGCGGTACGACGCGGTGGTGCTGGCGATCGGCTCCACCGAGCCGCGCGACCTGCGCATCCCCGGCCGCGAGCTCGCCGGCATCCACCAGGCCATGGAGTTCCTGCCGCAGGCCAACCGGGTCGCGCTCGGCGAGCCGGCCACGCAGGACGGCTCCGACCAGATCCTGGCCACCGGAAAGCACGTCGTGATCATCGGCGGCGGCGACACCGGCGCCGACTGCCTGGGCACCTCGATCCGGCAGGAGGCGGCGTCGATCACCCAGCTCGAGATCCTGCCCGAGCCCCCGCACGAGAGGCCCGCCGGGCAGCCGTGGCCGACGTACCCGATGACGTTCCGGGTCTCGTCTGCCCACGAGGAGGGCGGCGAGCGGGTCTACGCGGTCTCCACCCAGGAGTTCCTCGGCGACGAGCAGGGCAACGTGCGGGCGCTGCGCCTGGTCGAGGTCGAGTTCGTCGACGGCAAGCTCGTCGAGCGCGAGGGCACCGAGCGGGAGATCCCGGCCGACCTGGTGCTGTTCGCGATGGGCTTCGTGGGGCCGGAGAAGGCCGGCCTGGTCGAGCAGCTCGGGGTCGAGCTCGACGCCCGCGGCAACGTGGTGCGCGACGACGCCTACATGTCCTCGGTCGAGGGGGTCTTCGTCGCCGGCGACGCGGGTCGCGGGCAGTCGCTGATCGTGTGGGCGATCGCCGAGGGCAGGGCCGCCGCCTCCGCGGTGGACCGGTTCCTGACCGGCTCCACCTCGCTGCCGTCCCCGATCCCGCCGACCGCGCGCCCGCTCGTGGTCTGAGCATCCGCGCGCAGTCGACACGCGTCCACCGGCGCCCGCACCCGCGAGAGCGGGGCGGGCGCCGGTCCGCATTTCCGCCCGGCCGGGGGCCGGTTCGCCCCAAGAATGCTTGGAACGATCCAAGAGGGGGTAGGCTCGGACCGTGCGTAGAGCCAAGATTGTCTGCACCCTGGGTCCGGCCGTCTCGACGCCGCGGCGCATCCGCGAGCTCGTCTATGCGGGCATGGACGTCGCCCGGCTGAACATGAGCCACGGCAGCCACGAGGAGCACGCCGAGCGATATCGCCTCGTGCGCGATGCCTCCGACGCCAGCGGTCGCGGCGTCGGCATCCTCGCCGACCTGCAGGGCCCCAAGATCCGCCTCGCGAAGATCGCCGACGGGCCGGTGCTGCTGCGCCGCGGCCAGTCGTGGACGATCACCACCCGCGAGGTGCCGGGTGACGAGACCATCGCCGGCACGACCTACGCCGGCCTGCCCGGCGACGTGAAGACTGGCGACCCGATCCTGATCGACGACGGCAAGGTGCGCCTGCGGGTGCGCGAGGTCGACGGCCCCGACGTGCACACCGAGGTGCTGGTCGGGGGGCCGGTCAGCGACCACAAGGGCATCAACCTGCCCGGCGTGGCGGTCTCGGTGCCGGCGCTGTCCGAGAAGGACATCGCCGACCTGCGCTTCGCGCTGCACCTCGGCGTCGACTTCGTCGCGCTGAGCTTCGTCCGTGACGCCAAGGACGCCGACGACGTGCGGGCGATCATGGCCGAGGAGGGGATCTCGGTCCCGATCATCGCCAAGATCGAGAAGCCCCAGGCGATCGAGAACCTCGACGAGGTGATCAAGGCCTTCGACGCCTTCATGGTCGCCCGCGGCGACCTCGGCGTCGAGTGCCCGCTCGAGGACGTCCCGTTCCTGCAGCGCCGGATCATCGACAAGGCGCGCCTGAACGCCAAGCCGGTCATCGTCGCCACCCAGATGCTCGAGTCGATGATCGGCAACCCGCAGCCCACCCGGGCCGAAGCGTCCGACGTCGCCAACGCGGTCCTCGACGGTGCCGACGCCGTCATGCTCTCGGGCGAGACGAGCGTGGGCGAGTTCCCGATCCACACCGTCGAGACGATGGCCAAGATCGTCGAGGCCACCGAGAACCACGCGATGACCGACGAGCACAGCCGGGTCATCCGTCATCTCCAGTGGGAGCCGCGCACCCAGGGCGGCGTGATCGCCAAGGCGGCGGCCGAGGTCGCCGAGCGGCTCGACGCGAAGTACGTCGTGGCGTTCACCCAGACCGGCGACTCCGCGCGGCGGATGTCGCGGCTGCGCCCCCAGACGCCGCTGCTGGCGTTCACCCCGGAGCCGCGGGTGCGGTCCAACCTGGCCCTGAGCTGGGGGATCGAGACCTTCCTGACGCCGCAGGTCAACCACACCGACGAGATGGCCCCGCAGGTCGACCAGCAGCTGCTGAAGATCGGTCGGGTGACCGAGGGCGACCTGGTCGTGATCGTGGCCGGTGCCCCTCCGGGCATCCCCGGTTCGACGAACGCCCTGCGCGTGCACCGGATGGGCGACGCCAAGCAGGGCGCCGCCTGGGCCTACCGCAACCCGCCGAGCTGATCGGCGGAGGACGCAGGGTCACCGCTTCGGCCCCACCAGCTCGTCGAGGCGGGCCTGGATGCTCCGCCACGATCTCGCACTGCCACGGTTCGAGCACGATGGGCCTCTCGTGCTTCCGCCCTGGGCCGTGCTGGGGGAAGAGGCAGGGCCAGTGCTTCCAGTTGTTCTGGACGTGGACACATCCGGGCGCTGCTACCTGGTGCACCCGGGCGCCCGGGCGGATGCTCCGAATGCACGAGGTGACATCGCCGATGATCCCGGGATAGGCCGCGTCGCAGACGATCCGCAACGCGAAGTAGCGGGCAGCAGCCGAGATACATCCGTCCCCAAGGTAGTAGCCGAGAAGCGCCGAGTAGCCCCGTGTCGGCGGCTCTGCCCCGTCGCACGTCGGGCAGGCGCCGGGCTGTGGGCGTGGGCGGTCTCGCCACTCCCGGAGCGTCGACCGATGGATGCCAGTTCTGAGGCTCAGCTCCGAGATCGTGACGCCCCGGTTGAGTGCGTCGAGGGCGGCGCGGCGGGTGAGGTCCGGGTACACGCGGCCATGATGGGTCCGGGCACCGACACAGCCAGTCCTACAGTGCCCCGGGTGGGATTCGAACCCACACTGGATCGGGTTTGAGCCGATTTTCTCTGCCGATTGGAATACCGGGGCTGGCGGGCATCGAGACTAGCGGACCGCTAGCCTGAGCCCGTGACCGAGCCCGCTTCCGCGACCCCGCGCCGCGTCGTCATCGCCGAGGACGAGGTGCTGATCCGCATGGACCTCGCCGAGATGCTCGCCGAGGAGGGGTACGACGTCGTCGGCCAGGCCGGCGACGGCGAGAAGGCCGTGCAGCTGGCCGAGGAGCTGCGCCCGGACCTGGTCATCCTCGACGTGAAGATGCCGGTCCTCGACGGCATCGCGGCCGCCGAGCGGATCGCGCAGGCCCGGATCGCCCCGGTCGTCATGCTGACCGCGTTCTCGCAGCGCGACCTGGTGGAGCGGGCCCGCGACGCCGGCGCGATGGCCTACCTGGTCAAGCCGTTCTCGCAGAGCGATCTGGTGCCGGCCATCGAGATGGCGGTCAGCCGGTTCACCGAGCTGACCCTGCTCGAGCGCGAGGTCGCCGACCTCACCGAGCGGCTCGAGACCCGCAAGGCCGTCGACCGGGCCAAGAGCGTGCTCCAGCAGCAGCTCGAGCTCTCCGAGCCCGACGCCTTCCGCTGGATCCAGAAGACCGCGATGGACCTGCGGCTGTCGATGCGGCAGGTCGCCGACGGCGTGATCGCCCACGGGCCGGGGATCGCCGGAGGCTGAGCCGCCGAGCGCGCTCGTTTCGACCGCGCAGGTCACGAGTAGGTAAAGCCCTGGTCACCTCGCGGTCGCCGACCCGCAGGTGTGCCTAGCCTCACGGCCGTGCCCCCTAGACTGCCGGGCAGCGTCCAGCCGGGCGCGGGAGAGGAGACCGCACGTGAAGGCATGTCCGAGGCCACCCGGCCTCCGTCGACGAACGACTGTGGTGGGTGCCCTGCTGGGCTTGCTGCTCGCCCCGCTCGTGCTCCTCGTCGCCGGAGCCGGCAGCGCCCAGGCGAGCGTCGCCACCTTGTGTCTGGCGCAGCCCGAGCAGACGGCGTGCATCAACGGCACGGTCGGCAACCGCACCAACCCGGTCGAGGGGGTCGAGGTGACGCTGCTCGGCCCCGACGGTGCCGAGATCGAGTCGCAGACCACCGAGGCTGACGGCAAGTTCAGCTTCCAGGTCGAGGAGGCCGGCGAGTACGCCGTGCTGGTCGACCCCGAGACGCTCCCCGACGACCTCGAGATCCTCGAGCCCGCCCCGCGCTTCCAGGGCCCCGAGGGCAGCATCCTCGTGCAGGTCCGCCTGGGCCAGACGGTCGCTCCCGACCTCGACGTCCGCTCGGTCGACTACGACGCCGGCGGCGCGAGCTTCGGCGACCAGATCGCGCAGAGCATCGCCCAGGGACTGCGGCTGGGCCTGCTGCTTGCCCTGGCCTCGGTCGGGCTGTCGCTGATCTACGGCACGACGGGCCTGTCGAACTTCGCCCACGCCGAGCAGGTCACGCTGGGCGGCATGGTCGCCTACGGGCTGGTCAACGTCGGCGGCCTGAACCTGTGGCTCGGGGTGGTGCTGACGACGCTGATCTGCGCGGCCACCGGCTATCTCCAGGACCGCGGGCTGTGGCAGCCGCTGCGCCGGCGCGGGCTGGGCCTGACCCAGATGATGATCGTGACCATCGGCCTCTCCCTGGCCGCGCAGTACGCCTTCCAGTTCTTCGTCGGCGCCTCCCAGCAGAAGGTCGTCGTCGAGACCTTCGACGTGGTCGAGATCGGCCCCGTCCGGCTGACCGAGATGTCGTTCGTCGCGATGGGCATCTCGCTGCTGATGATCGGCCTGGTCGGCTTCGTGCTGCTGCGCACCCGCATCGGCCAGGCCACCCGCGCGGTCTCCGACAACCCGGCCCTCGCTGCCGCCTCGGGCATCGACGTCGACAAGATCATCCGCCTGGTCTGGACGGCCGCGGCCGGCCTGGCCGGGCTCGGCGGTGTGCTCTACGCGCTGGTGGTCAGCAACGGCATCCGCTGGGACACCGGCATGCAGATCCTGCTGCTGCTGTTCGCGGCGGTGACGCTCGGTGGTCTCGGCACGGCCTTCGGTGCGTTCGTCGGCGCCATCGTCATCGGCCTGGTCGTCGAGCTCGCCGGGCCGCTGGGCGCGCCCGGCGACCTCAAGTACGCCGTCGCGCTGGTCATCCTCATCCTGCTGCTGATGGTCAGGCCCCAGGGCCTGCTCGGTCGTGCAGTGCGGGTCGGCTGAGAAGGAGCCACCATGGACACTTTCCTGAGCATCCTCAACTCGGTCGTCAGCGAGGCCATCGCCCCGGACACCGCGGCGGTCGCGATCGCCGTGATCGGCCTGAACATCCACTTCGGCTTCACCGGCCTGCTCAACATCGGCCAGGCCGGCTACATGCTGCTGGGTGCCTACGGCATGGCGATCTCGATCACCCACGACATCCCGTTGGCGCTCGCCGTCCTCATCGGCCTGGTGATCTCGCTGATCTTCTCGCTGATCCTCGGCCTGCCCACCTTGAAGCTGCGCGGCGACTACCTGGCGATCGTGACGATCTCCGCGGCGGAGATCATCCGCTACACGGGTCGACTGGCCGCCTTCGAGGACTTCACCGGCGGCTCGCAGGGCATCTTCGGCAAGAGCTACCAGGGGCCGTTCATCTCGCTGTCCTTCCTCGGCGACGGCAGCACGACGCTGCTCCCCCTCAACTACCGGGAGGCCGGCGGCACCGGTGCCCGGATCGCGGGGCTGCTGGTGGCGCTGGCCGCCCTGGCCGCGATCGTGTGGGTCGCCAAGCGGATGAAGTCCCGCGGGAGTGACGAGCCGACGGTGGGCACCTCCGCCACGCCGAAGCTGCTGCTCGCCGTGCTCAGCGTCGTGATGGTGCTGGCCCTCTTCTTCTCCTTCCCCCAGAGCGAGCCCAACACGAGTGTCGACGGCTGGTGGGTGCGGCTGGTGGCCTGGGGCCTGGTGGGCCTCTCCTGCCTGATCGTCTTCCTGCTGGTGCGCAGCCCCTGGGGACGCCTGCTGCGCGGCATCCGCGAGGACGAGGACGCGATCCGCAGCCTCGGCAAGAACGTCTTCGCGATCAAGATGCAGGCGCTGATCATCGGCGGCATGTTCGGTGCGCTGGGCGGCATGGTCTACGTGCTCACCGGATCGGTCCAGGCCGACTCGATGGGTCGCCAGTTGACGTTCTTCGCCTACACCGCGCTGCTGCTCGGCGGCGCGGCCACCATCTTCGGACCGGTGCTGGGCGCGATCATCTTCTTCTCCGCGCGCATCCTGGTGCGCGAGATGTCGGGCGCCTACGTCCCGAACAGCATCATGAGCGACCAGCAGACCGAGCAGTTCTCCTACATCGTCGTCGGCATCGTGCTGGTGCTGCTGGTGATCTTCAGGCCGCAAGGCATCCTGGGCAACAAGAGGGAGCTACGGTTCCATGTCTGAGCAGACCACGGCCACGGCCGGCCATGCGGACCCCGCCGCCCGACGGCAGATGATGTCGCAGGTCGACCGGATCCCCGGCTCCGCCAAGCCCGACCCGATCCTTCGCGTCGACCACATCCAGCGCCGCTTCGGCGGCATGATGGCCGTCGACGTCGAGCACCTCGAGGTGCAGCGCGGCATCATCACCGCGCTGATCGGGCCCAACGGCGCCGGCAAGACGACCTTCTTCAACCTGATCACCGGGTTCGACCGGCCCACCTCGGCCGGCAAGGGCGCGCACTGGGCCTTCGACGGCGCGACGCTCGACAAGACGTCGGCCTCCAGCGTCGCCAAGGCCGGCATGGTGCGCACCTTCCAGCTCACCAAGGCGTTGAGCCGCATGACGGTGATGGACAACATGATGCTCGGCGCGAAGGACCAGGGCGGCGAGAGCCTCGCGAAGGCGATGTTCCGCCCGCTGTGGCGCCAGCAGGAGCGCGAGGTGCGGCACAAGGCCGAGGAGCTCCTGGACCGCTTCAAGCTGTTGGAGAAGCGCGACGACTACGCCGGCAGCCTCTCCGGCGGGCAGCGCAAGCTGCTGGAGATGGCGCGGGCGCTGATGACGGACCCGTCGATGATCATGCTCGACGAGCCGATGGCGGGGGTGAACCCGGCGCTCACCCAGTCACTGCTGGGTCACATCCAGTCGTTGCGCGACGACGGCATGACCGTGCTCTTCGTCGAGCACGACATGCACGTGGTGCAGCACATCTCGGACTGGGTGGTGGTGATGGCCGAGGGCCGCATCGTGGCCGAGGGGCCGGCGGACACGGTGATGGCCGACAAGGCGGTCATCGACGCCTACCTCGGTGCCCACCACGAGACCGACCTCGGGGACGACGCGCTGCTCGACGAGGGCGTCGCGGCTGCGCTCGAGCTGGAGGTCGCCGAGGAAGAGGCGGCCCGCAATCAGGAGGGGGAGCGCTGATGAGCACCACGAACAGCGCGGGCCAGCGGCCCGTGGTCGAGGCCACCGACGTCGTGGCCGGCTACCTGCCCGGCGTCAACATCCTCAACGGGTGCAGCCTGGCCGCCTACCCCGGCGAGATGGTCGGCATCATCGGTCCCAACGGGGCCGGCAAGTCGACGCTGCTCAAGGCGATGTTCGGCCTGGTCAAGGTGCACTCCGGCAGCGTGACGCTGGGGGAGCGCGACATCACCAACATGCGCACCAACCAGCTGGTCGAGATGGGCGTGGGCTTCGTGCCCCAGACCAACAACGTCTTCCCCTCGCTGACCATCGAGGAGAACCTGCGGATGGGGCTGTTCCTGCGGCCCAAGAAGATGCAGGAGCGGCTGCGGGCGATGTGGGATCTCTTCCCGGTCCTGCACGACCGGCGCAACCAGAGCGCCGGCGCCCTGTCCGGTGGCGAGCGCCAGTCGCTGGCGATGGCCCGGGCCCTGATGATGGAGCCGTCGGTGCTGCTGCTCGACGAGCCCTCGGCCGGCCTGTCGCCGGTGCGCCAGGACGAGACCTTCATCCGCACCCGCCGGATCAACAAGACCGGTGTGTGCGTGGTGATGGTCGAGCAGAACGCCCGTCGCTGCCTGCAGGTCTGCGACCGTGGCTACGTGCTCGACCAGGGCCGGGACGCCTACACGGGCACCGGCCGTGAGCTGGCCAACGATCCGCGGGTCATCGAGCTCTACCTCGGCACCCTGGCCAAGGAGGTCGGCGCCGACTGACCGCACGGACAGACAGAAAGGCCCCGGACGCGAGTCCGGGGCCTTTCTGCGTCGAGCGAGTGGGTCAGGACTTGCGACCCTCGACCGTGGAGGTCAGCTCGTTCTTGTTCTCGGCGTTGAAGGTGTAGATGCCGACGAACGCGGACGAGGGGTCGTTCTCCTCGTCGATCGGGCCGATGCCGGACGGGCCGACGTAGCGGATCTCGCTGCCCTCGTCGAGCAGGGCGGTGCAGTCGGCGTACGACGTGCACTCCTCGCCGTCGGTGGCGCCGGAGACGGCCGCGTAGTTCTGCTGGATCGTCACGGAGTCGGTGGCGCCGCCCTTGTAGGCCGCGAGGGCGGCCAGGATGGTGGCGTCGTAGGACTCGGCGGCGTAGGCGTAGTCGGTGAGCTCCTCACCGTTCACCGCCTGGTTCCAGCCCTGCAGCCGCTCCTTGAAGTCGTCCGAGGCGTCCGCGCCCGGGATGGTGCCCTGCGCGCCCTCGAGCGTGCCGGGCTCGAAGTCCGCGGAGTAGTCGGCGGTGTTGCCGTCGGAGAAGTAGGTCGCCGACATGTCCCACCCGGCGGAGGCCAGCTCGGGCACGATCGCCTTGGTCTCGTCGAAGGCGAGGATGACGATGGCGTCGGGGTTGGAGTTGACCGCCGCGCTCACCTCGGAGGAGAAGGTGGTCTGCCCGGCGGGGAACTCGTCGCCGTCGCCCTTGCACCCGTAGGTGCACTCGCCACCGCCGGCCTCCACGGTCTCCTGCACGACGTCGCGCAGGCCGGTGCCGTAGGTGTCGGAGAAGACGAGGAAGGCCACCTTCTGGTAGCCGTCGCTGGAGATCAGCGAGCCCAGCGCGTTGCCCTGGATGCCGTCCGGGGGAGCGGTGCGGAAGTAGAAGTCGGAGTAGCCGCTCAGGTCGACCGCGGTGTTGGCGGGCGAGACCTGGGTGATCTTCGCGGCGGTGAGCCGGTCGACGAAGTTCAGCGACACGCTGGAGGAGGCGGCGCCGATGACCACGGACGCCTTGTCCTTGATGAGGGTGCGGGCCGAGGCGGTGCTGACCGAGAGGTCGGTGGTGTCACCGGAGTCCTCGATCTGGTGGCAGGCGTCGGCGCCGTTGACGCCGCCGGCCGCGTTGATGTCGGAGACGGCCAGGCCGACGCCGGCGACCTCGGGCGGGCCGAGGAAGGCCAGGTTGCCGGTCAGCGGCAGGATGCCGCCCACCTTGAGCGTGTCGGCGCTGGTGCTGCCGCCCGCGCACTCGTCGTTGGTGAAGTCGCCGGCCGGCGCGGAGGAATCGGTCTCACCGGAGGTGGCGGCCGGGGTGTCCTCGGCCTCCGGCGAGTCGTCGTCCTCGGAGCCACAGGCGGCGAGGGAGAGCGTGAGGGCGGCCGTGCCCGCCATCAGCTTCACCCAGGAAGCGGTCTTGGAGCGATTCACGTGGTGAACCTTTCTGTCGCGATTGGTGCACTACAGCCACCCGACCCCCGGAGGCAGGGCGTAGCGCATCACCGTAGGTCCACCTCAGGGACCCGTTGCTCCCCGGCACCTTGTCGTCACCAAACCGTTACGTCAATGGTTCCTCACCGCAGCGCGGCCGCGAGCTGGACTAGCGCGGGTGCCACCACCAGGGCGGGGAGCAGGTCGGCGACCGGGATCTCGCGGATCCGGAGGAGGCGCAGGGCCACCCCCACCAGCAGCAGGCCGCCGGTCGCGGTGACCGCGGACAGGTGAGCGTCGGGGAGGACGTCGCCGAGCAGCAACCCGACGACGGTGAGCGATCCCTGCACGGTGAGCACGGTCAGCGCGCTGGCGGCGACGCCCCAGCCGAACGACGCGGCGAACGCCACGGCGGCGAACCCGTCCAGGGCCGACTTCAGCAGCAACTGGTCGGCGCCGTTGCCCAGGCCGTCGTTGAGTGAACCGAGGATCGTGAGCGGCCCGGTGCAGAACACCAGCGAGGAGACCACGAACCCCTCCACGAAGCGTTCCCGGCTGACCGAGCCGCGGTCGCCACCGCCCAGACGGCGCTGCAGCCACCCGCCCAGCGCCTCCACGCGCTGCTCCAGGCGCAGCAGCGACCCCGCGATGCCTCCGACGAGCAGCGACCCGAGCACGACGAGCGTCGGTGCGCTCGACCCGATCTCCTCGGCGAGACCGTCGTCGAGGACCGCCATCGCCGCGGTCGCGGCGATGAGCAGCGTGGTGAGGCCGAGTGCGTCGGTGACGACGTCGCGGGTGCGCACGGGCAACCGGTTGCCGAGGGCGAGCCCGACACCGGCCCCGATCAGCACGGTGGCCACGTTGGCGGCGGTTCCGAGGCCGACGAACACCGGCATCCTCCAGTCCTGAGCCCGTCTCGGGCCGGCTTCTGCACTGTCACGAGCACCCCCGGGACAAGCGGGGCCCCAGGAGCGTAGTCTCGCCTCAGCGCGCACCGAGGATCACCTGGTGCGCGCGAGCGCAGGCGGACACACTCGGGACCGTGCCGTGCGCTGCGGGGGGGATCGCGCGACCGACCAGACCAACCTGCAGGGGGACCCATGAGCCGAACGTCGGTGACGCTGCGCTGCGCGGACCTGGCTGACGCGCCGGTGCTGGCCGAGCTGTGGTCCGAGGCGCTGCGCCGGGCCGATCCCCAGGAGCAGGTGGCCGACCTCGAGTTGGTCATCAAGGGTGCCGAGGCATCGCCCGAGCAGCGGCTCGTCGTCGCCGAGTACGACGGTCAGCTGGCGGGCGCGGTCTTCCTGCGGGTCACCACGATCACCCCGGTCAACCTCGAGCCGACCGTGCAGGCGATCTCACCGCACGTGTTCCCACAGTTCCGCAGGCACGGCGTCGGGCGGATGCTGATGGAGTCGGCGGTCAGCTTCGCCGAGGAGCTCGGGGTGGGGCACGTGGCGACCGCCGCGTCCTCCGGCTCTCGCGACGCCAACCGCTTCATGGCCCGGCTGGGCCTCGGCCCGCAGGCGGTGCTGCGGATCGCCACCACCCACGCGGTCCGGGCCAAGCTGAACGCGCAGCGCCCCGCGCACCAGCGCGGCGCGGGGCGCAACCTGCCGCAGGTCCTGGCCGCCCGCCGCTCGATGCGCCGGAGCCAGGCACCTGGACGCTGAGCCGGCGCCTGCCCGACGTGTTGTCGAGGCCCTCGGCCCGGGTCAGAGCCCCACGCGCTCCGCGGGGATCAGCTGGCAGGTGATCCGGGAGGTGCACACGCGCTTGCCTCGCTCGTCGGTGATCACGATCTCGTAGCTCGCCGTCTGCCGGCCCAGGTGCACCGCGGTCGCGACGCCGGTGACCATGCCCGAGGTAGCCGAACGGTGGTGGGTGGCGTTGATGTCCACACCGACCGGCACCCGGTCGGGCATGCCGTGGATGCCGGAGCCGATCGAGCCCAGCGTCTCGGCCAGCACGACCGAGGCCCCACCGTGCAGCAGGCCGTAGGGCTGGGTGTTGCCCTCCACCGGCATCCGCGCGACCACGCGCTCGGCGCTCACCTCGAGCAGTTCGACGCCCATCTTCTCGTTGAGTCGTCCCATGCCGTGCGGCATGGTGGCCAGGTAGTCCTCGACCTCGGTGGTGGTCAGCGCGTCGTCACTCATGGCGGCCATTGTGGAGCAGTCCCCCTCGAGTCCGCGCCGGGGGTTGGGCCGTCCATGGACGTCGGTGGCTGAGGCTAGAGTCGCGGGCGTGCCAGAGACCGCCCAGACGCCCTCCTCACGCCCGCGCCTGCTCCTGCTCGACGGCCACTCATTGGCCTACCGCGCGTTCTTCGCGCTCCCGGTCGAGAACTTCTCCACCGGCAGCGGCCAGCACACCAACGCGGTCTACGGGTTCACCTCGATGCTGGTCAACGTGCTGCGCGACGAGCGCCCCACGCACGTGGCCGTGGCCTTCGACGTGTCCCGCCAGACGTTCCGTCTCGCCGAGTACGCCGACTACAAGGCCAAGCGCAACAAGACCCCCGACGAGTTCAAGAGCCAGCTGCCGATCATCGAGCAGGTGCTGGACGCCTTCGGCATCACGTTCCTGAAGAAGGACGGCTTCGAGGCCGACGACATCATCGCCACCCTGACCACCCGTGCCGTGGCCGAGGGCATGGAGGTGCTGATCCTCACCGGTGACCGCGACTCGCTCCAGCTGGTCAGCGACGACGCCACCGTGCTCTACCCGATGCGTGGCGTCTCCGACCTGGCCCGGATGACGCCGGCGGCGGTCGAGGCGAAGTACGGCGTGCCCCCGGGCCGCTACCCCGAGCTGGCCGCGATCGTCGGCGAGACCTCCGACAACCTGCCCGGCGTCCCCGGCGTCGGCCAGGGGTTCGCCGCGAAGTGGCTCAACCAGTTCGACGGCCTCGACAACGTGATCGCCCACGCCGACCAGATCACCGGCAAGAAGGGTGAGGCGCTGCGCGCGCACCTCGGCGACGTGATCCGCAACCGTCACCTCAACGCGCTGGTCTGCGACCTCGATCTGGAGGCGGCGCCGGCCGAGCTGGTGCTCCGCCCCTGGGACAGGCACTCCGCGCTGACGCTCCTCGACGAGCTGGAGATCCGCGGCGAACTGCGCACCCGCGCGATCGAGACGCTCGCTCCCGAGGAGGAGGCCCCGGTCGAGGAGGGCGGCTTCGAGCTCGCGGGGCGTCGGCTGGGGCCCGACGAGGTCGAAGGCTTCCTGGCCGGGCTGGGGGCGCAGCACGTCGGCGTCCACGTGCGCGGCGGCTGGGGCTCGGGCACCGGGGTCGTCGAGGGCATCGCGCTCGCCGACGCCAGCGGGCTGGCGGCCTACGTCGACGTGGCGTCGCTGACGCCCGACGACGAGCAGGGCCTCGCCCGATGGCTCGCCGACCCGGCCCGGCCCAAGGTGCTGCACGACGCGAAGGGCCCCGAGGTGGCGCTGGCGGCCCACGGTTGGCCGCTGGCCGGCCTGGTCAGCGACACCGCGCTCGCGGCGTACCTCGTCCAGCCCGACCAGCGCAGCTACAACCTCGCCGACCTGACCCTGCGTCACCTGCGCCGCGAGCTGCGCAGTGAGGTCGACGACGACCAGGGCATGCTCTTCGACGAGCCCGTGGACGGCTCCGCAGGAGCCACCGACGAGGTCGCCGCGACCGCGATGCTGCACGCCCGGGCGGTCATCGACCTCGCCGAGGCGCTCGACGGTGAGGTCGAGGCCGCCGGCGGCACCCGGCTGCTGGCCGAGGTCGAGCTGCCGTTGCTGCACCTGCTCGCCGCCTTGGAGCAGACCGGCATCGCCGTCGACGCCGAGCACCTCGAGGCGCTGGAGGCGCACTTCGCCGCCGAGGTGCGCCAGGCCGCCGACGAGGCCTACGCCGTGATCGGCAAGGAGATCAACCTCGGCTCGCCCAAGCAGCTCCAGGTGGTGCTCTTCGACGAGCTGGACATGCCGAAGACCAAGCGCACCAAGACCGGCTACACCACCGATGCCGACGCCCTGCAGCAGCTCTTCGTCAAGACCGAGCACCCGTTCCTGCTGGCGCTGCTGCGCCATCGCGACGTGAGCCGGCTGCGGCAGACCATCGAGGGCCTGCTGAAGACCGTGGCCCCCGACGGGCGCATCCACACCACGTTCAACCAGACCATCGCCGCGACCGGCCGGCTCTCGAGCACCGAACCCAACCTGCAGAACATCCCGGTCCGCACCGAGGAGGGGCGCCGCATCCGCGAGGGGTTCGTCGTGGGCAGCGGCTACGAGTGCCTGCTGACCGCCGACTACAGCCAGATCGAGATGCGGATCATGGCCCACCTCTCCGAGGACGAGCTGCTCATCGAGGCGTTCCGGTCCGGCCGCGACTTCCACTCGATCACCGCCGCGCGGGTCTTCGACGTGCCGGCCGACGCGGTGAGCAGCGAGATGCGGGCCAAGATCAAGGCGATGAACTACGGCCTGGCCTACGGTCTGTCCGCCTACGGGCTGGGCCAGCAGCTCGGCATCGAGCCGAGCGAGGCCCGCGGCCTGATGGAGGAGTACTTCGAGACCTTCGGCGGGGTCCGCGACTATCTCGCGGGCGTCGTCGTCGAGGCGCGGCGCAGCGGCTTCACCGAGACGATCATGGGCCGTCGCCGCTACCTGCCCGACCTCACCAGCGACAACCGTCAGCGGCGCGAGATGGCGGAGCGGATGGCGCTCAACGCTCCCATCCAGGGCTCGGCCGCCGATCTGATCAAGGTGGCGATGCTGCGCGTGCAGCAGGCGATCGTCGACGGGGGCCTGCGCTCGCGGATGCTGCTCCAGGTGCACGACGAGCTGGTGTTCGAGGTCGCGCCGGGTGAGCGTGAGTCGCTCGAGGCGCTGGTTCGCGAACAGATGGGCGGCGCGGCCGACCTGACCGTGCCCCTCGACGTCTCGGTGGGCACCGGGCGCAGCTGGCACGACGCGGCGCACTGACCGGCCGCCATCTTCGGCTGCGTTCAGACCCGGGCACGCTCCGAGGCCTCGCTGGGCGCCGCCGCGGGCTTGCTGAGCCAGGCGTTGGCGAGCAGGCCGGCCAGCAGCAGGCCGTCGAGGGTGCAGACCAAGGTGACCAGCGAGGTGACCGAGTGCACGGTGGAGGCAGAGAGCATCAGTGCGGCGAGCGCCGCCCAGATCATCAGCACTGCGCGCAGCTGCTGGCGGGCCAGCACCGAGTAGAGCAGCAGCTGCACCATCGACAGCAGCGTCCCGACGATCGCGAAGAGCCAGAGGTCGTCGCGGATCGCGCCGAACTCCTCGCCGCCGACGAAGACCAACGCCAGGTCGGGCAGCACGAGCACGCCGCCCAGCCCGACCAGACCCATGGCCGCGGCCACCGTCAGAGACTTGGCCAGGGTGCCCAGCGAGGCTCCTCGGCTGGCCATCGACGGGAAGGCGATGACCACGATGAACTGGGGCAGGAACAGGATCGCCTTCACCAGGATCAGCCCCCCGGCATAGAGACCGGCCAGGTCGGGGTCCAGCACCGCCCGGGCCAGCAGGATGTCGGAGTTCGCCAGGGCGAAGAAGGCCAGCAGCGCCTGGCTACTCGTCGCGACCTCCTTGAACAGCTCGGTCCCGGAGTGGGGGACGCCGGCCGGCGCCACGGTCCCGCGCGGACGGCGCAGCGCCAGCCAGCCGACCAGGACCGGCACCCACGCCCCGATCGCCACCCCGAGGATCGCCGCGAACTCGGTGCGCCACAGCAGCATCAGACCTACGCCGCACACCACCCGCGCCACGCCCTGGGTGAGGTAGACGAGAGAGAGCGGCTCCCAGCGGCGCTCACCCTGCAGCACCCCGGCCTGGCCACCCATGATCGTGAGCGGCGCGGCGGTCAAGGCGACCATGGCAGCCGAGGCGAGGCTGTCCAGGCGCAGCACGACGTTGAGAACCGGAGCGAGCAGCAGACAGAGCACGCCGAGGGCGAGCGCCGCCCGGTAGGACACTCCCAGGACCATCCGCTCGATGCTCTCCACGTGGTCGGGGTCGGCCGAGATCCGGCGCGCCCCCGTCGCCTGAAGCCCCAGCGAGACGACGTTGACCACCAGCAGCACCCCCATCAGCGCCGAGAAGGCGCCAAACGGCTCGGGGCCGATCAGGTGCGCGGCGGCCACGGTGTAGCCGTAGGTCGCGACGTTCATCACGCCCATCGCGACAGCGATGACGGCACCGCCCTTGAGCAGAGAGCGGAAGCCGCCCCGGTTCTCCTCCCGCATGGGCCCGAGCCTACGGGGGCGAACCGGTCGAGGTCGGGGATGGTTGGATCGCTCGTGCCGCGCAGGACGCGAGGCGGGTCGCGAGCGGGCGAGGGGAGCGGCGGGTGAAGCGCTGGCATGGGTGGGTGACTCCGACCTGGTCACTGCTGCTCGCCGTCCTGCTGCTGGGCCCGGCCCTGGGCTCCGGCTATCTGTTGACCTACGACATGGTGTGGGTGCCGGACCTGGCGATGCGGCCCGACTTCTGGGGGCTGGGCAGCGGGCTGCCGCGGGCGGTGCCCTCGGATGCCGTGGTCGCCGTCGTCGACGAGGTGGTGCCCGGGTGGCTGCTGCAGAAGGCGGTGCTGCTCGCCTCTCTGGTGGTCGGGGGGCTCGGCGCGGCGCGGTGGCTGCCGCCCGAGTCGCTGTCCGGTCGCCTGGTCGCGGTCTCGATCTACCAGTGGAACCCCCTGGTGACCGAGCGCCTCGCGATCGGTCACTGGCCGGTGCTGGTGGGGTACGCCGTCCTGCCGTGGCTGGCGCTGGCGGCTCGACGCTGGCGTCGTGACGGTGGAGGGCTCCCCCTGCTGCTCGTGCTGGTGCCGCTGGGCAGCCTGAGCGTGAGCGCCGGCCTGGCGACGGCGCTCACGCTGCTGGCGTTCGGGTGGCGTGGCCGGTCGCGCGGCGATGCCGCACTGGGCGGGCTGCTGGTGGCCGGGAACGCACCGTGGCTGGTCACCGGACTCCTCCACACCGGAGACGCGACGACCGACCGGGCCGGCGCGGCGCTCTTCGCGCTGAGCGGCTCGGGTGCGCTGCCGGCCCCGCTGGCCGCTCTCGGACTCGGGGGCTCGTGGAACGCCGAGGTCGTGCTGCCCTCGCGGGAGGGTCCGCTGTCCTGGGTGGCCCTGGGCCTGGTGACCGCGGCCGTCTGGGGCGGGTGGCGGGCCTGGTCGGCGAGCGCCGATCGGCGCGACCTCGTAGCGTTCGGGCTCTGCTGGACGTTCGGTCTCGGGGCAGCTCTACTGACCTGGGCGGCACCCGACCTGGTCGCCTGGGCCGGCGCCACGCTTCCGGGGGCCGGGGTGCTGCGCGACGGCGCCCGCTCGCTGGTGCTCTGTGCGCCCCTGCTCGCCGTGCTCGCCGGTCATGGCGCCGCGGAGGCGGTTCGACGCCTGCCCGGCGACGGGGCACCCCGGCTGGTCGCCGCCGGCGTGCTGGTGGTGCTGCCGGTCACCGTGCTCCCCGATGCGGCCTGGGGGCTCGGCGGGCGTCTGCGGCCGGCCGACTTCCCCGCCGACTACGTCGCGGCACAGGAGTCGGTGGCGACCGCGGTGGCCGACGGGCAGAAGGGCGACGTGCTGCTGCTGCCGCTGGCCAGCTACCGCCAGCCGGAGTGGAACCACCACCGCAAGGTGCTCGACCCCCTCGGGCGATTCCTGAGCCCCGACTTCGTGGCCAGCGACGAGCTGGTGGTCTCGGGCGTCGCAGTCGCGGGGGAGGACCCGCGAGTGGCTCGGGTCGCGGCGGGTCTGGCGCTGCCCGACGCCGCCGCGCGCGCCCGGGCGCTCGCGGCCGAGGGCATCGGGCTGGTCGTGGTCGACGAGACCGCGCCGGGGAGCAGCCCACTACCCGCGGGCCGGACCCTTCTCGACGCCGGGGAGCTGCGGGTGCTGGCCCTCGACGGTGTGCGCGAGCGTCGCATCCCCACCGGCTGGTACGCCGCCGCGGTGCTCGCGTGGGCAGCGTACGGCGGTGCCCTGGCCGGCGGTCTGGTGTCGGCCGGGCTGGCGCGACGGCGCCGGAGGGCCGCACCGGCGTCTCGGGGCACCGGGTTGTGACCGAAATCCCAATGTGGTGAGTCTCCTTCCGTGGCCACTGCTACGCTTCGGTTCAAACCAAGGGAGGGTTTACATCGTGGGATCGATCCTGAGCACGTTCGGCAGCCTCGTCGTCGGCGGCATCGTCGCGACCGCCACCATCGTCGGTGTGGTGAGCTCGCAGACCAGCCCGAGCGGTGACTCGCCGGCGAACGTCAACCAGCCGGTCATCGAGTACGGCACCTCCGACTGAGCCCGGCGGGCCCGCTGTGGCCCGCTAGCTCCTCCGCCAGCGGCGGAACCCCGACCTCGCGACCCGGCCGAGCACCTCGGCCGGGTCTTCGGGGTCCTGGGTGTCGACAGGGGTGCCGTCCATCGCGGCCAGCGCCACCAGTGCGAACGAGTGCTGGGCATGCTCCCAGGTGAACGAGTGGCTCATCTCGCGGGCGCCGGCGGCGAGTCGGCCCCGTTCCTCGGAGTCGCGAAGCAGCCGGCCCAACGCGGCGGTGAGCTGCTCGGGCGTCTCCACGAGCACCCCGGAGCGGCCGTCCGCGATCGACTCCCGCGTGCCGCCTGCCGAGGCGTAGGCCACGGCCGGCGTGCCGTGCATCCCGGCCTCGCCGATGACCAGGCCCCACCCCTCCTTCAGCGAGGGCAGGGCCAGCACCCAGGCTCGCTCGTAGACCTCGTGCTTGCGCTCCTCGTCGACATGCCCCTCGAACACGACGGTGTCACCGGCCCCGGCGGTCTCGGCATAGGCGTGCAGCTCGCCCTCCCACCAGCCGCTCCCCACGACGTGCAGGCGCAGGGCGGGAAACTCCTCGCGCAGCGACACAGCCGCGTCGATGGCGTGCTCGACCTGCTTGTGCGGCACCAGCCTGCCCACGACTGCGACGGTCGGCGACGTGGCCTTGCCCGGGTCGACCGGCACGATGGGGTCGGTCCCGTTGTGCACGACGGCGATCCGCGGCCCTCGCACGCCCAGGGCGCGCAGCTCGGCGCGGGTGGCCTGGGAGACCGCGACGTACTGGCAGCGACGGTAGAGCCACGGCGAGAGGCGCCGCTCGATCCACCAGCCGACCCGGCCGGTCAGCCCCGGGTAGACCACCGGCCACTGTTCGCGGTGCACGTGGTGGACCAGCACCACGATCGGGGCCCGGGTGACCAGGCGGCTGAAGAACGGCAGGCCGTTCTGCACGTCGACCACCAGGTCGACGGGCCCGAGGTCGCCCCGGGCGAGGGCGCGCATGCCGGCGGCGTACACGGAGAGCTTGTTGCCACGGCGTACGAACCGGACCCCGTCGACGACCTCGTCGGGGGGCGCGGCGGCGTGCGCGGCGCAGAAGATCGTCACCCGGCAGCCGCGGGCCACGAGTCCGGCGGCCATCTTCTCGAGGTAGCGCTCCGCACCGCCGCCCTCGGGGTTGTGCGTGTCGCGCCAGCTGAGGAACGCCACATGCTTGCCGGCCAGCCCGTCCAGCGCGTCCACTGTGCTCCCCGTCCCATGCCCACTCTCGTGCATCGGCGCAACGGTAGCGTCCGGTGATGGGTAAGGTCGCCCGCGTGCCGCGCCCGACGTCCCCCCACCAGGCGACGCTGCGCCGATCGGTCCGGCTGCTGCGTGAGTTCCGCTACGAGCAGCCCGACCCGGCCCGCTTCTACACCGCCCTCGCGCAGGACTCCGCCCGTCAGCTCGCCAGCTACGGCGATCTCGCGGGCCGCACGCTCCTCGACGTCGGCGGCGGTCCCGGCTACTTCCGCGACGCGTTCACGGCCGCCGGGGCCACCTACCTCTCCCTCGACTCGGACGTGGGCGAGCTGGCCGGGCTCGGCGAGATCGCCGCGGGCACGGTGATCGGCAGCGGGATGCAGCTGCCGTTCCGCGACGGGGCCGTCGACGTCTGCTACTCCAGCAACGTGCTGGAGCACGTGCCGGACCCGTGGCGGATGGCCGAGGAGATGGTGCGGGTCACCAAGCCCGGCGGGCTGGTCTTCCTCAGCTACACCGTCTGGTTCGGCCCCTGGGGCGGCCACGAGACCGCGCCGTGGCACTTCCTGGGTGGCCAGCGGGCGCGGCGCCGCTATGCCCGCAAGCACGGTCACGAGCCGAAGAACCGCTACGGCGAGTCGCTGTTCGCGGTCACCGTGCGCGACGGGCTGCGCTGGGCTCGCAGGCAGGCCGACGGCGGCGCCGTCGAGCTGGTCGACCTGACGCCGCGCTACAACCCGTGGTGGTCGCGCTGGCTGCTGCGGGTGCCGGTGGTGCGGGAGGTCGTCACCTGGAACCTCGTGATCGTCCTGCGCAAGCGATGAGCAGGTTCTCGCTCCGACTGCTCGCCACCTGCTCGCTGCTGATCGGGCTGGTCTTCGTGCAGGACCCCGGCTTCCTCGCGGCGGACACCAAGTTCGACCTGGCCGTCGCGCCGGGTGACTTCCTCGCCCGGGCGCTGCACCTGTGGGACGCCGAGGGGGCGTTCGGCCAGTTGCAGAACCAGGCCTACGGCTACCTGTGGCCGATGGGCCCGTTCTTCTGGCTGGGGGCGGCGCTCGACCTGCCCGGCTGGGTCGTCCAGCGCCTGTGGCAGTCGCTGGTCGTGTGCGTGGCGTTCACCGGCGCCGCCCGCGTCGCGCGCGCCCTGGGGGTGCGTTCGGACCTCGCTGCGATCGTCGCCGGGCTCGCCTTCGCCCTGTCCCCCCGGATGCTGACGACGCTGGGGCCGATCTCGATCGAGGCCTGGCCCAGCGCGCTCGCCCCCTGGGTGCTGCTGCCGTTGGTGCTCGGCGCCCAGCGCGGTTCTGCGCGTCGCGCTGCCGCGCTCTCGGCGCTGGCCGTCGCGATGGTCGGTGGCGTCAACGCGGCCGCGACCTTCGCGGTGATCCCGATGGGCGCGATCTGGTTGCTCACCCGGGAGCCGGGCCCGCGCCGCCGCGCGATGATGCTGTGGTGGCCGCTGTTCACCGCCCTGGGCACCCTCTGGTGGCTGGTGCCTTTGTTCGTGATGGGCGCCTACAGCCCACCGTTCCTGGACTACATCGAGACCAGCTCGGTGACGACGCTGCCCACCACCCTGTTCGACGCCCTGCGCGGCTCGTCGAACTGGGTGCCCTACATCGACGCCCGCTCGCGGGCGGGCAACGACCTCGTCACGACCTGGTACCTGCCGGTGGTCAGCGGAGTCGTGCTCCTCGTCGGTGTCGCCGGGCTCGTGCGCCGGCGTACGCCGCACCGGCCCTTCCTCGCCCTCTCGCTGCTCGTGGGGCTGGTGATGGTCACCGCGGGTCACCAGGGCGCCGTGGCGGGGTGGTTCGCCGGTGACCTCGCCCAGGCCCTCGACGAGGTCCTTTCGCCGGTCCGCAACGTCCACAAGTTCGACCCGATCGTGCGGCTCCCGCTCGTGCTGGGGCTGGGCTTCGTGCTCGACCGGGCCGTCGAGCTCGCGCGCGCCCGCGCCACCGACGTCGGCGCAGGCGCGTGGCTCGAGCGCTACGGGTTCGTGGTGATGACGGTGGCCGCGGTGGCGGGTGCGGCCTCGCCGGCGCTGCAGACCCGGGTCGAGCCTGCCGGTGCCACGCTGGCGGTGCCCGGCTACTGGCACGAGGCCGCCGAGTGGCTGGCGCAGCGTGATCCTCAGCGGACCGCCCTGGTCGTCCCGGGAGCGCCGTTCGCCGAGTACACCTGGGGCTCGCCACAGGACGAGCCGTTGCAGTTCCTCGCCGACTCCCCCTGGGCGGTGCGCAATGTGGTGCCGCTCGCCCCACCGGGGAACGTGCGTCTCCTCGACGCGATCGAGGATCGGCTGGTCCAGGGCCACGGCTCGCCGGGTCTCACCGCCCTGCTCCGCCGTGCCGGGGTCGGCCACCTGGTGGTCCGCAACGACCTCGAGCGCTCCGACGACGTCCCCGATCCGGTCGCGGTGCACCAGGCGATCGCGCGCTCGCCCGGCATCGGCCTGGTCGCCTCCTTCGGGCCCCTGGTCGGTGGCGAGGCGCACCTGGAGGGCGTCGAGGGGCGGGTCGTGGTCAACGGAGGCTGGCAGGCGGAGTTCCCGGCCGTCGAGGTCTACGCGGTGAGCGGCTCGGACACCGCGGCGGTCACCAGCTCCTCGGTCCCGGTGGTCGTCGGCGGTCCCGAGGATCTCGGTGACCTCGCGGATCTGCGACTGCTTGCGGGCGAGCCGACGGTGCTCGCGGCGGACCTCGAGGGAGCCGGGCTGGCCCAGCCTCCGGGCCGGTGGCTGCTGACCGACGGCTTCCGAGCCCGTGAGCGCAGCTTTGCGCGCATCCACGACGGCTACTCGCCGGTGCTGACCCCGGGGGACCGGCGCCGCACGGGGAACCCGGCGCGGGACTACCGGGATCGCGACGACGACCGATGGGCGACCACGGTCCGGCTCGAGGGCGCGTCGGCGCTGCGGGCGTCGTCGTCGGCCTCGGACTCGATCTCCTTCGGAGGCAGCCGCCGGGGAAACCTTCCGTACGCCGCGGTGGACGGCGCCGAGGACACCGCGTGGACGTCGGGGGCCGCCCGGGACGACCGGGCCTGGTGGGAGGTGGAGCTGGCCACGCCGATCGAGCTGCCCGAGGTCGTGCTGGTCGGTGGACCGGATGCCGACCGCGACCAGCTCGTCCGTGTCGTGACCGACGCCGGTGCCAGCGAGCCGGTGGCGCTCACCGCCGGCGAACGACGTGAAGTCCTGCTGCCGACGAGCGAGCCGGTCGACCGGGTGCGCGTGGAGGACGCCTCCGGGCCGGGTCATCGGACCATCAGCCTCGCCGAGGTGTCGCTGCCCGGGGTCGCCGTGCAACGCACCCTCGTGCTTCCGGAGATCCCCGAAGAGTGGGGATCTCCCGACGCGATCGTGCTCCGGGCCGACCGCGACCGGCGCGACGGTTGTGTCGAGGTCGGCCTGGAGCTGCGATGCGCGCAGGGGCGGGATGTCCCCGACGAGGAGCCGCACGGCCTTCGTCGCGCCTTCACCGTGCCGGACGGCGGCGAGTACGGCATCGCGGTGCGGGTCTACCCCCGGTCCGATCGAGCCCTGGAGCGGCTGATCCTGCGACGCCAACCGGTCGACGTCTGGGTGTCCTCGAAGGCGGTGCCCGATCCCCGAGCGACCTCGCTGGCCCTCGTCGACGGCGATCCCGGGACCTCCTGGATCGCCGACGTGGACGACGCTCAACCGGTCGTCGAGGTCAGTTGGCTGGGGACGCAGACCGTCCGCGCGATCTCGTTGAGCCTCGACGACGATGCGGCCGCACGGCTGCCCACCCGGGTGCGTCTGACCTGGCCGACCGGGAGCCGGACGGTCGACCTGGACCAGGGGCGGGCGGCGATCGGCGCGATCCGGACCGACCGGCTGCGGCTCACGGTGCTGGATGCCGAGCCGACCGGCTCGCTCGGCTTCGACCAGCGCGGCACCGAGCTCGGCGTGGGCATCGGGGAGCTGGAGGTCACGGGCGTCCCGTACCTGCCGCTGAAGCTGTCCTCCGACCCGGTGCGCCGCGGGTGCGACAGCGGGCCCAGGCTTCGCGTCGCCGGCAAGGTGTTGGGCACCGCGGTGAGCGCCTCCGACCGTGCCCTGCTGTCGGGCCGCCCGGTTCGGGCCCGGCCCTGCACGGCGGGCGATGCTGGTGGACGACCCGTCCGGGTGCCCTCCGCGGTGACCGTGGGCAAGGGCGAGACCGTGGTGGCCGCGGGCGACAGTGACGCCTTCGAGGTGAGCTCCGTGGTGCTCCGGCTCCGCGGTGCCGCAGCCACGAGACCGACGGTGCGTCAACGTGTCGTGGAGGCCAGCGACCCGGTGAGCCGATCGGTCGTCACCGCCGAGGGCGACGCGATCCTTGCACTGCGGACGAACACCAACCCGGGCTGGACCGCCTCTCTGGATGGTGACCCCCTGCAACCGGTCGTCGTGGACGGATGGCAGCAGGCGTTCTGGCTCCCGCCCGACGATCCGGCCGGCGTCGTGGCGATGCACTTCGGCCCGGACCGGCTCTACCGGTGGGGGTTGCTGGCAGGCGGACTGGCCGCCGCGGGGCTGGCGATGGTGATGACGCTGGTGCGTCGCCGCCGCGCGGGAGCCGAGCCATCGCCCACCGGCGCGCGCTCCCTGCCCGGTCCGGCCGCGCTGGTGCTCGCCCTGGTCGGCGCCGGACTGCTGGCGGGCTGGCCTGGCCTGGCGATCGGGGTGCTCGCGGCCGTGTCGACGGTGGGGGTGCGCGCGCGACGTCGCGCGACCTACGCGTGGTGGCTGGCCGCCCCGGTGCTCGTGGCGGCGTCGTGGTACGCCGTGCGTCCGTGGGGGAGCAGCGAGGGCTGGGCGGGCGAGGCGATGCCGCCTCAGTATCTGGTGCTGTTCTCCGTCGTGGCGGTGGTGGTGTCCGCGGCCGACGAGCCCCGGCCCCGACGGCGCCAGGGCGGGTCGAGATTGCGCCAACGCATGGCCGGCAGCTCCACCAGCCGGTAGACGAGCTCCGCGACGATCAGGCTGGCAGCCACGGTCGAGACCCACATCACCACGAAGTTGCCGGCGAAGAGCGGCCATCCCATCGCCTCGCGCAGGAGGTGGAGGAGCGACATGTGCACGCAGAAGACGCCGTAGGAGACCAGCCCGAGGTGTCGAGCCCACGGTGCCCCGGCCACCCGGCCGAAGACGCCGTCGGGACCGGCGAAGACGGCCGGCAGCACCACGAGGCCCGCGATGCCGGCGTACAGGAGGTTCTTCGCCAACGACTCCGACGCGGTGGGCGCGACGAGGAGGACCGGCCCACCCACCGGCGTCGCGGCGACCAGCATCAGCCCGGCGGCGACCGCCCAGCAGCTTCCCGGCTGTCGGCCCGCGGTCACCAGCGCCGTCACGACCGGTCCCGAAGCCCCCGTCACGTGCAGGACGTGCAGCAGGGCCAGCCCGATGCCGACGGCGAACCAGCTGAGGAAGCCGGGCAGCCACTGGGTGGCCACCGCGTCGCCGTCGGGGGCCCATGCGGCCCCGTCGACGTGCCACCAGACGGTGATCATGACCAGCACTGCGAGCACCGCCACCACTCGGCCGGTCCGGAGCCGGCGGCCGGGGCGCCCGACCGCGGCGAGCATGAGGAGCGGAAGCACGAGATAGAAGGCGACCTCGACCGCCAGGCTCCACATCTGCGCCAACCCGCTGGGCAGGATCGGGTCGAGGTAGATGTTGGCCAAGAGCAGGGTCACCGCCCAGTCGCGCGCATCGGCTCCCGCGTTGGCGGGAGTCAGCGCCAGCACGGCCACCGCGGTGACGAGGTAGACGGGGAGGATGCGCAGTGCCCGGCGCCACAGGTAGCGGCCGGCGCGGGGACGCGTGCCGTGCCCGACGGCCGCCGCGAGGTACGGGCGGGAGAGCAGGAAGCCCGAGAGGACGAAGAAGATCGCGACGCCCACATCGAGGCGGGACAACGCAGCGCCGAGGACGCCGAACCGGGTGTAGGCGCCCGACTCGAAGCCGACGTGCGTGGTCACCACGGCGAGGGCTCCCACCGCGCGCAGTGTGTCCAACGCGGGGAACCGCGGATCGAGCCCCTGCGGGGCCGACGACTCCAGGCTCATGGTTCGAGCTCCAGGTCGGGGTCGAGCAGGCCGACCCGAACACGGTCGATGCAGACCCGTGCGCCCTCGACGCTCAGGTCGCCGAACGTGAGCGAGGAGAGCTCGCCGTCGGCGCGGGTCCACAGGGTGTGCAGCCCCTGGCGCAACGGAAGCGTCCGCTGGGTGTCACCCATCCGCGCGGCCATCTCGGTGTCTGTCGAGGCGAGATAGTCGATCTCGACCCACCAGGCGTAGTCGAAGGTGCGGGCGTCGAGCGCAACCGTGGTCGCGCTCTCGGCGACCTCCCAACCGCAGTCCTCGTCGGGGCCGGGGCGGCTCTCGGCGACCGCGTCGACCTCCGCCGGGCGTAGGCTGCCGTCCCCTCGGAGGACCGACAAGCGCGCCGAGGTGGTGGGGAAGCGCGGGTCGTCGACCAGCAGGGGAACCAGCCGAGAGGTGAGGTTGTAGGGCGAGGAGTAGCCCGGGATGACCTCCGGCGGCACGACCTGGTCGGCCAGGTCGGCGCTGGTCCGGTTGCCGAAGGAGTCGATCACGCGCTGGGTGAAGTCCGCGCCTGGGTGGTCCTGGTGCCAGACGAGCGCGTAGGCGCGAGAGCTGAGCAGGGCGGAGGCGCAGACCAGCGTCACCGCTGACACGACGACCCCCTTGCCCGGTGCCAGTAGCAGCAGCGGCCGCCGACGTGGCGCGCTGCTGCCGGGCGCTCCCGGCATTCCGAGTGTGGCCAGCCCGAGGCAGAGAGGGACCATGGCAGCGGTGTCGGTGAGGTAGCGGTACTCCCGACCGATGTCGCCGCCGATCACGGGGGCCCGGCTGGTCAGCACGAGCAGGTAGGCCAGCGCCGCGTAGCCGCAGAAGAGGACGAGGGCGCGTCCGGCGCGCTCTCTGCGGAGCAGGATCACCGAGACCACGACGGCGCAGGCGACCCACGCTGCGTGGGTCGCCCAGTCAGGCGGCGCCGCCTGGGCGACCGGCGGGTTGCTCGTGTCCCACTGCCAGGGTCCGCCGACCAGGCCGGTCACCAGGGAGGTGCCGAGCATGTGCTCGGCGAGACTGCCGGCCAGCGGCCGATCGGCGTCGGCGAAGATCGACGGCACCTGGGTGACGTAGTACGCCGTGTAGCCCGCGCCGAGCGCGACTGCGCCGACCGCCGCCGGCCAGAAGCGCCGGACGGCCGACCAGGTGCGCCGGATCGGGCCACCTTCGGCGAAGTAGGCGAGCAACAGGTAGGCCAGAACGCCGAAGACCAGCACGGTCTTCACATAGGCGAGAAGGCCCAGGGCGAGCACGATCAGGGTGAACGCCAGCCAACGCAGCCCGTCGCCCCGCAGATAGCGGACCCAGCAGGCGACGGAGGCGAACAGCGCAGCCTGCAGCGGGATCTGGTTGAGGGCCGCGGCCCACCACATGAGCGCCGGCAGCGTCATGGCGCCGAACAGGTAGAGCGCCAGCAGCGCCAGAGCCTCCCAGCGGGCCCCGAACAGCGTGGTCAGCATCCAGACGCAGGCGACGCTCGCCAGAGCCTGCATCAGCAGCGTGGAGCCGGCGGCCAGCGTCCAGTTGACGTGCCCGGAGTCGGCAACCAGCCAGACCAGCGCCCGTCCCAGAGGCATGAACTGGCTGTCGAAAGGCGTGATCAGGTAGTCGAGGTCGAGCTCGGCGCCGGTGGCGTCGTGCAGGAACCGGTAGTCGTCGGTGTAGAACCACGACGGGAAGAGCGCCCAGGCCCGGAAGGCGAGCTGGACCAGGACGAGCAGCCCGGCCGCGACCAGCACGCGGTCGCGGCTGGGGACGCTCGCCCAGGTGGACTCGCCACGACCGTCGGGGCGACGGTCGGCGACCGCTCCTTCGGTCACGTTCGAGCCGTGTGCCGGGGTGACGGCGAGGGGAGCGGACGGCTGCGGCACGCGGGCGAGTGTCCCACAGTGCCGCCGCGGATCAGCGGTGCTTCCGCCCGGCCACCACCTACCGGGACTTCTCGTTGACCGCTCACCGAGGAATATGTGACCTTCCGCACAAATGCGTCGGATCGGGGCTACTGTGGCTGCGATCACTTTCCTGGGGAGGGAACTGCATTGCGAAACATCACGGGTCGGATCCTGTTGGGCCTCGGCGGCTTCCTGCTGGTCGCCGGTGTGCTGGCCACCGTGTGGGCGCCGGGGATGATCAAGAAGACTCCGGAGGACGTCAACACCACCACCAGGCTGAGCGGCACCCTGCAGAAGCTCGAGGACGACCCGGTCCCGATCCGGGCCACCAGCGTCACCAAGACCGACGCCGAGGCCACCGACGACCAGACCGCCGTCTGGGTCAACACCGTCTGCGTGGTCGTCGACCAGGGCAACCCTCCCGACTGCGGCAGCAGCGACAGCGACGAGCGTCTGTTCAAGGCCGACGTCGACGTGTTCGCCACCGACAGGGTGAGCGCCGAGGCGGTCAACGACATCGACACGCTCCCGGCCGACGCGACTCCCCACGAGGGCCTGGTGAACAAGTGGCCCTTCGACGCGGAGAAGCAGGACTACCCCTACTGGGACGGCACCACCGGGCAGGCAGTGACGGCCGCCTACGACCGCACCGAGAACCTCGAGGGCATCGAGGCCTACGTCTACAAGGTCGAGATCAGTGACGCGCCGATCGAGATCATGGAGGGCGTCCCCGGCACCTACGACACCGTCAAGGAGATCTGGGTCGAGCCGCGCACCGGTGCGGTCATCAACCAGACCGAGGACCAGCAGCGCTACCTCGAGGACGGCTCCCGCGCGGTCTCCATCCAGCTGGCCTTCAGCGACGAGCAGCTCGCCACCTCCATCGCCGACGCCGAGGAGAACCTCGCCGGCCTCGACCTGATGCTGCGCACCGTGCCGATGATCGGCTTCATCGGCGGCGGACTGTGCCTGCTGGCCGGAGCCGGGCTGCTGCTGACCGGTCGGCCCAGCGGCTCCCGCAGGGAGGCCACGCTCAGCGACGAGGAGCGGGTCTCGGTCTCCGCCTGACCGTCAGGCCCCCGCCGGGCGGAGCAGGTCGGCGCCGAAGATCGCGGTGCCGGGTGTGAACCGCCCGCGGGTGGCCGACCAGCCGCCCCAGACGCGGTCGTGGTGCTCTGGCCACTCGGGCTCGAGCAGGTCGGTGAGCACGAAGCCGGCGTGGGCCAGCAACGACACCCAGTCGCCCAGGGTGCGGTGGTGCTCGACGTAGGAGACCAGGCCGGTCGCGTCGTCGACCTCGACGTACGGCGTGCGGTCCCAGTAGGACTGGCTGGCCACCAGGCCCGCCTCTCCGGGGTCGTCGGGGAACATCCAGCGCGTCGGATGGGTGATCGAGAACGCGAACCGGCCGCCCGGCCGCAGCACCCGCGCCGTCTCCGCCACCGCGACGTCGATGTCGCTGACGAACTGCAGAGCCCCGAAGGAGCTGAACACGACGTCGAAGGACGCCGCGGCGAAGGGCAGTGCGGTCGCGGTGCCGAGCACCGACGGCACGCTCACCCCGGTCGAGAGGTCCAGGCGGCGCGCGTGCTGGAGCTGTCGGTGGGACAGGTCCAGGCCCACCGCCCGGCCGCCCTGGGTGCGGATCCACCGGGAGCACTGGCCGGCGCCTGAGCCGACCTCGAGCACGTCGCGCCCCTCGAGCGGCCCGAGCACACCGGCGACCGCCTCGGTGAGACCCTCGGGACCCCACACGAAGCCGGCGTCACCGAGGAACTCGCCGTGGGTGGACTGGTACTCGTCGGCGTAGCGGTCCCAGTCGGGGCCGTTCGCCCGGCGTGACTCCGCCTCGTCGACCGGCCGGCGCTCGACGCGCACGGGCGGGTGCTGCACAGCTGGTTCCACGAACGGAGATTACTGCGCCCGGAGGCGTCAGGAGGTGCCGGGGAGGCGGCGCCGCGTGAGCGGGATGCGCCCCGCGAGGTCGCCGAGCGGCCCCACCGCCCGGCCGAGGGACTCCGCGGAGTCGGCCAGGGCCGGCACCAGGGCGGCCAGCTCGGAGAGTCGTGGCCGGATCGACTCCATGGTGTCGCCGAGCGCGATCAGCTGCTCGAGGGTGCCGCCCTCGGCCACCAGCCGTTCGACGAAGCCGTCCTCGGTGAGCATCCGGTCGGCCAGGCCGCCTGGCGCGAGCAGCCGCTCGAGCACGCCCCCGGGGGCGGTGAGCCGGTCCAGGGCGCCGCCGGTGGCCAGCAGTCGGTCGAGGACGCCGCCCTCGGCGGCCAGCTGCTCGAGGGCTCCCTCCTCGGCGATCAGGCGGGCCACCGGCCCGTCCTCGGCCAGCAGCCGGGTGATCGGGCCGTCCTCGGCGATCAGTCGGGAGACCGCGCCGCTCTCGTCGAGCAGGCGCACCACCGGGCCGTCCTCGGCCAGCAGTCGGTCCAGCGCCCCGTCGCGGGCCAGCATCCGACCCAGCGGACGGTCCGGGGCGGTCAGGTCGTTGAGGGTGGCGGCCAGGCGCGCCGGGCCGGCCTCCTCGTCGAGCAGGTCGGTCAGCCGAGCCACCAGCTGTGCGGCGTACCCCTGCTCGCCGATCACCCGCACCAGCTGCTCGGCGTACCCGCCGGGGCGGCGCAGCGGTCCGTCGGGGTGGGCGAGCTCGCCGAGAGCGAGGGTGGCCCTGGTCGCTGCCACGGTGAGCCGGACAGGGAGCGTGACGGTCTGCACCACAAGGTGCGGGAGAGCCTCTGGGAGGCGTCCGGGCAGTCCGGGGACGGGCACGTGGGGGAGCCGGGGCAGCGCCATGGGCCGACGGTAGCCGGGCGGCGGTCGCCGCGGGAGGCTCCGTGACCCGCCCCCGGATCGACCTGGCAGCATCGGGGGCATGCCTGCTGCGGAGGACCCCGGCGCGACCGGCCGGGTCGCCGACGCCTGGACCTCGTTGGTGCCGCTCCCCGGTGGCTGGTCCGGCGAGACGTTCCTCGCCGGCGCTCCCGGAGAGCAGTCGGTGGTCCGCATCTATGCCGGCCACAGCCTGCGGGGCGCCGCCGCCGCCGAGGTCGACGCCGCGCTGCTGCGACTGGTGAGCGGACTGGTGCCGGTGCCCCGGGTGTTGGAGCTGCGCCGGGCCGACCCGGTCGCCGGGCGCCCCGCGCTGCTGATCACCGAGCTGCTCCCCGGACGCCGCGCCGACGAGGTGCTGCCGACGCTCGGCGCCGAGGGCCGCCGGCGGCTGGGTGGCAACCTCGGTGTGCTCCTGGCCGACCTGGGCGGGATGCCGATGCTGCGCCGCGGCCCCTTCCTGGACGCCGACCTCTCGATCGGCACCTGGGACGCACTCGACGGGGTGCCCGAGCTGGTCGAGCACTTCCTCCCGCAGCTCGCCCATCTCGGCCGCACGGAGGTGGCCGCGCTGCGCTCGGTGGCCGACCGCGCGCAGGAGGCTCTGGACGGGGTGGGTCGCAGCTGTCTGGTCCACAGCGATTTCAACCTCAAGAACCTCCTCGTCGCGCCGGACACGCTCCGGGTCACCGGGCTGGTCGACTGGGAGTACGCCCACGCCGGGCACCCGTTCACCGACCTGGGCAACCTCCTGCGCTTCGAGCGTGATCCGGACTTCAGCGACGCGGTGCTGACGGCGTACGCCGCGCGGCGCGGCGTCGAGCCGCGGCGTGCGTTGGAGCTGGCTCGTGCCGCGGACCTCGCGGCCCTGGTCGACCTGTCCGCCCGCCGCGAGCAGAATCCGGTGGCCGCCCGGGCCGACCGGCTGCTGCGCTCGATCCTCGCGAGCGGTGACCTGTCCGGCGGGTTGGACGAGGGCGTGCGCGACCGCGTAGGGTAGTTAGGCGCCTGAAGTCTGCCTGCGTCCCGGACGGAGTGGACTCTCGCTCGCTATCAGCCCCGGTTCAGACCCGGTGCCCGCCTCGCGGGCCGCCGGGCACGACACCACCGGTAGTGAAACCGACTTCTCGCGCGTGCCCGCACGACTTCTGCCCACAACGAAGGTCCAGCCTCCCTTATGACGAGCACCATCTCCACTCTTCCCGATTACGACGCCCCCCAGGTGGCGATCAACGACATCGGTTCCGAAGAGGACTTCCTCGCCGCGATCGACGCGACCATCAAGTACTTCAACGACGGCGACATCGTCGACGGCACCATCGTCAAGGTGGACCGTGACGAGGTCCTGCTCGACATCGGCTACAAGACCGAGGGTGTGATCCCCTCGCGCGAGCTGTCGATCAAGCACGACGTCGACCCCTCCGAGGTCGTCGCCGTCGGCGACAAGGTCGAGGCGCTCGTCCTCCAGAAGGAGGACAAGGAGGGTCGGCTGATCCTGTCCAAGAAGCGCGCCCAGTACGAGCGCGCCTGGGGCACGATCGAGCAGGTCAAGGAGGAGGACGGCGTCGTCGAGGGCACCGTCATCGAGGTCGTCAAGGGCGGCCTGATCCTCGACATCGGGCTGCGCGGCTTCCTGCCCGCCTCGCTGGTCGAGATGCGCCGCGTGCGCGACCTGCAGCCCTACGTCGGGCAGACCCTCGAGGCGAAGATCATCGAGCTCGACAAGAACCGCAACAACGTGGTCCTGTCGCGCCGCGCCTGGCTCGAGCAGACCCAGTCCGAGGTTCGCCACGGCTTCTTGACCCAGCTCCAGAAGGGTCAGATCCGCAAGGGCGTCGTCTCCTCGATCGTCAACTTCGGTGCGTTCGTCGACCTCGGCGGCGTCGACGGCCTGGTGCACGTCTCCGAGCTGTCCTGGAAGCACATCGACCACCCCTCCGAGGTCGTGGCCGTCGGTGACGAGGTCACCGTCGAGGTGCTCGACGTCGACATGGACCGCGAGCGGGTCTCGCTGTCGCTCAAGGCGACGCAGGAGGACCCCTGGCAGCACTTCGCCCGCACCCACCAGATCGGTCAGATCGTGCCGGGCAAGGTCACCAAGCTGGTGCCGTTCGGCTCGTTCGTCCGGGTCGAGGAGGGCATCGAGGGCCTGGTGCACATCTCCGAGCTGGCCGAGCGCCACGTGGAGATCCCCGAGCAGGTCGTCCAGGTCAACGACGACGTCATGGTCAAGATCATCGACATCGACCTCGAGCGTCGCCGGATCTCGCTGTCGCTGAAGCAGGCGAACGAGACCGCCGCGGCCAGCGACGTCGAGGAGTTCGACCCGACGCTCTACGGCATGCCCGCCACCTACGACGACCAGGGCAACTACATCTACCCCGAGGGCTTCGACCCCGAGACGGGCGAGTGGCTCGAGGGCTTCGAGGAGCAGCGCGGGGTCTGGGAGGAGCAGTACGCCAAGGCGCACGCTCGCTGGGAGGCTCACGTCAAGCAGCAGGCCGAGGCCAAGGCGGCCGAGGCCGAGGCCGGCGAGGCCACCTCGTACTCCAGCGGCGGCACCGCCGACGTGGTGGTCGAGGAGGGCGGCGGCTCGCTCGCCTCGGACGAGGCACTGCAGGCGCTGCGCGAGAAGCTCACCGGCGGCAACTGAGCAACAGACGAGGGCCCGGTCACCCAGGTGGGTGGCCGGGCCCTTCGTCGTCTGTGGGGGAGGGGGGCGACTCACCACGCGCTCGGGGAGCGGAAGGTGGGGTCTTCGTGGGAGGCGGGCGGTCCGGCGGGACCGCGGCCGTCGTGGATGGAGAGGTGGACGCCGGCCGCGGCGAGGAACGCGGCGATCGCGAGGAGGAGGAACACGAAGATCATGGCAGTAATCATGCGACCGCTTTGATCACGCCACGAGTGGCAGGAATGTCGCCGATAGGTGATTTCCTGCCAACCTCGTGCCAGACTCCTCCTGTGCTGACCAACGTGGCCGTGATCGTCTATGACGGAGTCGCGCCTTTCGAGCTCGGAGTCGTCTGCGAGGCCTTCGGCCTGGACCGGACCGACGACGGCATCCCTCGTCTCGACTTCGCCGTCTGCGCCGACGAGCCCGGCGCGATCGAGACCACCCAGGGGTTCTCGATCAACGTGAGCGACGGTCTCGACCGGGTCGCCGACGCGGATCTGGTCGCGGTGCCCGCGGTGCCGCGATCGTTCGAGGCCCCCGAGCCGGTCGTCGCCGCGCTGCGTGCGGCCCACGACCGTGGTGCGCGGATCCTCTCGGTGTGCTCCGGGGCGTTCGTGCTCGGGCAGGCCGGACTGCTGGACGGGCGCCGCTGCACCACGCACTGGAAGTACACCCATGAGCTCGCCCGCCGCTTCCCGGAGGCGACCGTCGTGCCCGAGGTGCTCTACGTCGACGCCGGGTCGGTGGTCACCAGCGCGGGGACGGCCGCGGGGATCGATGCCTGCCTGCACATCTGGCGGCAGGAGCACGGTGCGGCCGCCGCCGCGCAGATCGCCCGCCGGATGGTGGTCCCGCCCCAGCGGGACGGTGGTCAGGCCCAGTTCATCTCTCGCCCCGTCCCCGACCTGGCCGGCGAGACCTTCGGCCCGCTCCAGCAGTGGATCGTCGAGCACCTGCACGAGGACCTCGACGTCGACACGCTCGCGCGTCAGGCCGTGATGTCGCCCCGCACCTTCGCCCGCCGGTTCAAGGACGAGGTCGGCGCCACGCCGCACGCGTGGGTCACCCGGCAGCGGGTCCTGCGGGCCGAGCAGCTGCTCGAGCGCACGGACCGCTCGGTGGACTGGATCGCCTCCGAGGTCGGCTTCGGCAACGCGGCCACGCTGCGCCATCACTTCGGAAGGGTCCGGGGACTCAGTCCACAGGCCTACCGCCGCCGGTTCGCCTGCCGCGACGAGACCTGTACCGACGAGGCAGCCTCCTGAGACGACCGCTGCGTGCCGCTGCGCGGGGCGTCGTGGTGCTGGTGAGCCCTGGGGTGGTTGTGGGTGGGGCGGGTCGGCTGCGCCGGAGGGGGCCCCGGCCGGCCAAGCCCCCGCTCCGCTCGTTCCTCACGGAGCGGGGGCCAGGCCCATCCACGGCCGTCCGGGGGCCCCCTCCGGCTCCGCCGCCCCACCCCGCGCTCAGCGCCGGGCTCACCGACCGCGGGTGGGAGGGGGTTTCGCGGCTACGCCGCGATGACACCAACCCCTGCGCGGCCGCGCCTGGTCGGGTCAGTGCGGCGAAGCCGCACACCCTCCCTCCCTGGGAGCGCGAGCGACGCAGACTCCCGCCCCACCCACCACAACCCACCAGACCCCAGGTCAGGCAGACCACGAAGCCCCGCGCAGCGGAAAGCCGCGCGTGGCAGGTCAGCGCGCAAGCACCAACCACGAGTGGCAGGTCAGCGAGGCACCACCGACCACGAGTGACAGATCAGCGAGGCACCACCGACCACGAGTGGCAGGTCAGCGCGCAAGCACCGACCACGAGTGGCGGGTCAGCGTCAGTCCGCCCGACGCGGCTCCGCCCCGGGGAGTCGGTCGCGCAGCACCTTGCCGGTGAGGGTGCGGGGCAGGTCGGAGAGCAGGGTCCAGGTCTTGGGGCGCTTCGGTGGGGCCAGGTGCTCGCGGGCGAACGCGGTCAGGGTCTCGACGTCGAGGTCGCCGCCAGGCGCGGGCACCACGGCCGCGCAGACGCGCTGGCCCCAGTGCTCGTCCGGTATGCCGTAGACGGCGGCGTCGGCGACCGCCGGGTGGGTGCGCAGCGCCTGCTCCACCTCGAGCGGATAGACGTTGACCCCGCCGGTGATGATGAGGTCCTCGCGCCGCCCGTCGAGGTAGAGGTAGCCGTCGGCGTCGAGGCGGCCGAGGTCGCCGACGGTGAAGGCGGGCCCCTCGGGTGTCTCCCGCCAGGCGGCCGCGGTCTTCTCGGGGGCGCCGTAGTAGGTGAACCGGGCATGCCTCGGCACGGTGCACCAGATCGTGCCGTCGGGGTCGACGTGGAGCGTGCGTCCCGGCCTGGCCCGGCCGACGGTGCCGGGGCGGGTCAGCCACTCCTCGCTGGGGCAGGCGGTGAACTGACCCTCGGTGGAGCCGTAGAACTCCCAGGTCGTCCCGGGTGGGAAGGCCTCGATGAGCCGCCGCTTGACCTGCTCGGGGCACGGCGCGCCGGCGTGGGCGACCAGCCGGAAGCAGGAGAGGTCGGGGGTGCCGACCTCGTCCCAGTGTGCGAAGAGCCGCTGCAGGTGGGCGGGCACGCAGAACATGGTGGTCGGGCGCTCGCTGCGGATGGCTTCGGTCACCCTCGCCGGGTCGAACGGTCCCGGCACGACCACCCGGCCGCCGGCCAGGCGGGTGCCCATCGCGAAGCGCAGCGGGGCCGAGTGGTAGAGCGGGCTCAGCACCAGGTTCACGTCGTCGGGCCGGAATCCCCACAGGTCGCGCTCCTCCGCCACCAGCGCCTCGGCGTCCGCCCGGCTCAGCTGGCCGCTGTCGACTCCCTTGGGGACTCCGGTGGTGCCGCTGGTGACGTGCATCGGCCGGGCTCGGGGGAGGCGCTGCTCGGGGCCGCCGTCGGGGAGCAGTCGCAGGTGCAGGTCGCGCAGCCCGACCTCGTCGTCGACGACCAGGTCGGGGAAGAGTCCGGCCAGGATCCGGTGGCGCTCGAAGGTGGTGAGCCTCGGGTCGAGCGGGATCGGGAACCTGCCCTCGGCCAGGAGCGCCATCACGACGTCGAGGAAGGTCGGCGAGCCCGGCACGAGGAGAGCGACCCGGGCACCGGGTGGCAGGTCGCTCATCGGTCCAACCCCAGATCGGCGACGAGCTGCCGCACGACGTGCTCGAAATGGGCGTCGTAGTCGAGTACGGCGGTGTGCATGTGTCCGAACAGCTCCAGCGACACATGGCCGAAGAGTGTCGCCCAGGACTGCAGGCAGCGGGCGAGCAGCGAGTCGTTGATCGGCTCGTCGAGAAGGACCTGGATGCCCGAGAGTGCCGCCCGCTCGGCGTCGGGAACCTGCACGGCGGGAGCGATGGGGGCCGGACCTGCTCGCTGGGCGTCGGCGGCGATGCCCAGCAGCACCAGCGGGACCCGGCTGGCGGGCCCGACCGTGGTCTGTGGCGCCTGGTAGCCGGGCACCGGGGAGCCGTAGAGCAGGGCGTACTCGTGCGGGTGCGTGAGTGCCCAGTCGCGTACCGCTCGGCAGACCGCGCCGAACCGGCCGCCGAGGTCGGCGCGGTGGCACGCGCGGTCGGCCCGCTCGGCTTGTTCGCCGACCTCGTCGTAGGCCTCGACGATCAGCGCGGTGAGCAGGTCGTCGCGGCTCGGGAAGTAGCGGTAGACGGCCGAGGAGACCATGCCCACGTCGCGCGCGATCGCGCGCAGCGAGAGTGCTGCGGGACCGACCTCGGCCAGGTGTCGGCGCGCGGTCTCCTGGATGGTCCTGGTGATCTCGGCGCGCGCGCGGGCGCGGGCGCCCTGCGACAGCGACTCGGTGCTCACTCGGCAATCCTGGCACGACAAGAGCGCTGACAAAAAACGAGAGCACTGCTCTTGCATATGGATCGAGGTCCTGCCAGTCTCGATTCGAGAGCGCTGCTCTCGCTCGTCCACTCGTCTCAGGAGCCCCGATGAACCCCCAGCAGCACCATCTCGTGCTCGGCGCCGGCCCGGTCGGCCGTTCGCTCGCCCGCCTGCTCGCCGACCGCGGTGAACAGACCGTCCTGGTCAGCCGCTCCGGCGGCGGTCCCGAGCTGGCGGGGGTCCGGCGGGTCGCCCTCGACGTGACCGACGCCGATGCCCTGGCCGCGCTCGCCGACGGGGCGGTCGCCCTCTACAACTGCGTCAACCCCCCGGACTACACGACCTGGGTCCGTGACTGGCCGCCGATGGCGGCCGCGATGCTGACCGCCGCCGAACGCTCCGGCGCGGTGCTCGCCATCACCGGGAACCTCTATCCCTACGGTCCGGTGACCGAGCCGATGGTCGAGGAGCTCCCGGACCGGGCGACCGATCCGAAGGGAGAGCTCCGCGCCCGCATCTGGGCCGACGCCCTGGCCGCACACCGCGACGGCCGGGTCCGGGCCGTCGAGGTCCGAGGCTCCGACTACGTCGGCCCGGGTGTCGGAGACAACGGACACGTGACCCGGGTGCTGCCCCGGGCGCTCGCCGGACGCCCGGTCCGGGTGCTCGGCAGCCCGGACCAGCCGCACTCGTGGACCGACGTGCGCGACGTCGCCCGCACCCTGGCCGCGGTCGCGGCCCGTCCCGACGCGCTCGGCCGGGTCTGGCACGTGCCGACCGACGCTCCGCGCAGCCAGCGGCAGGCGATCGCCGACATGTGCGCCGCGGTCGGGCGCAAGCCGGTCGCGGTCCGCGGCTATCCGCGCCTGATGCTGGACGCGCTCGCACTCGGCGTACCGATGGTGCGCGAGCTGCGCAGCACGCGGTGGCAGTTCGAGGTGCCCTACGTCCTGGACTCCTCGGCCGCCCAGGAGGAGCTGGGCCTGCGCCCGACGCCGTGGGAGGAGGTCTGCCGGGCCACCGGCGACGACGCGGTGGCTAGTGTGGCGAGGTGACCTCGACCTCACCCCACGCCTCCGACCAGGCGACTGCGCCGACCGACGCCCCGGCCCCCGTGGAGATCACCGTTCGCGGCACCAGTCGCCAGTTCCACCCAGCCGAACGCGCCACGGTGCACGCCGGCGTCGGGCTCGAGGGACCCGAGGCGGGCCGGGTCTACGACGCGGTGGCCGAGCAGTTCGCGGTGGTGCAGGCGAGCATCGTCTCGCTGCACGAGCCCGACCGAGGGCCGGTGACCTGGTGGTCGAGCCAAGACGTCCGCACCTGGTCGAACCGGCCGTGGAACAAGGACGGTGTGCAGCTGCCCCTGGTCCACCACGCCCGCACCGACCTGCAGGTGAAGTTCAGCGACTTCGCGCGGATGTCGGCCTGGCTCTCGGACATGGCCGGCATCACCGGGTTCCACGTCGAGTACGTCGAGTGGTCGCTGACCGTCCACCGCCGCCAGGAGCTGGCCCGGGCCGCGCGTACCCGCGCCGTGCGGGACGCACAGGCCAAGGCGCAGGCGTACGCGGAGGCCCTCAAGCTCGGACCGATCGTGCCGGTCTCCCTCGCCGAGGCCGGCATGCTCGCCGAAGGGCTGCACCCGATCGGGGAGTCCAGTGCCCCGTTCACCCGCGCGGCCAAGCTGGCCGGCGGTGACGCCGAGCTGCAGCTGGTGCCGCAGGACATCGACGTGACCGCCTCGGTCGACGCCCGGTTCGTGGCGGGGATGGCCGCCGCGCACACCGCCGGGGTGCGCTGAGCGTGCGCGTCGGGCTGACCGGAGGCATCGCCTCCGGCAAGAGCACCGTCGCGGCCATGCTGCGTGAGCTCGGCGCCGTCGTCATCGACGCCGACCAGCTGGCCCGGGATGTGGTCGCGCGCGGCACGCCCGGGCTGGCGGCGGTGGTCGAGGCGTTCGGTCCGCAGTTGCTGACCGAGGACGGGGAGCTCGACCGGGCCGCCATGGGCCGTTTGGTGTTCGCGGACGCCGAGCTGCGACGCAGGCTGGAGTCGATCGTGCACCCGCTGGTCTTCGAGCGGATCGTGGCCCTCGAGGAGCAGGCGCCGCCCGGGTCGCTGGTCGTGCACGACATCCCGCTGCTGGCCGAGACCGGTCGCGCCGACGACTTCGACGCGGTGCTGGTCGTCGACGCCCCGCACGAGCTGCAGGTGGCCCGGATGGTGCGCGACCGTGGCTGGACCGCCGAGGAGGCCGAGTCGCGGATCGCCGCGCAGGCCAGCCGGGAGCAGCGCCGGGCGATCGCGACCCACGTCGTGGAGAACACCGCGACGCGCGACGACCTCCGCGAGCGGGTCGCGGAGGTCGTCGAGGCGTTGCGGTCCGGCTGACCTGGTCGGGTGCGTCAGGCTGCCAGGTCGGGGTCGGCGAAGCGGCGGAGCTTTTGCAGCGCCTCCCGCTCGAGCTGGCGCACCCGCTCGGCGGAGATGCCGTGCTTGGCGCCGATGTCGGCGAGCTTGTGCTGGCGCCCGTCGACGAGACCGTAGCGCGAGCGGATGATGTCGGCGGCCCGGTCGTCGAGCTGCCCCACCAGGCTGTTGAGCCGGTCGCGGGACTCGACGTCGATGAAGTTCAGGTCGGGGCCGGGGGAGGTCTCCTGGGCCATCAGGTCACCGAGCGAGGTGTCGCCGTCGTCGTCGACGGGGGAGTCGAGGCTGACGTGCTCGCGGCCCCAGGCCATCAGGTCGAGGACGCGCTCGAGCTCCATGCCGAGCTCGGCGGCGATCTCCTGCGGCTCCGGGTCGCGGCCCAGCTGACGCTCGAGCGTGCGTCGGGCGCCGCCGACCTGGTTCAGCTCCTCCACCACGTGCACGGGCAGCCGCACGACCCGCGCCTGCTGGGCGATGCCCCGGGTGATCGCCTGGCGCACCCACCACGTCGCGTAGGTGGAGAACTTGTAGCCCTTGGTGTAGTCGAACTTCTCCACCGCCCGGATCAGGCCGGTGTTGCCCTCCTGGATCAGGTCGAGCATCGGCATCTGGGCGCGGCCGTACTTGCGGGCGATCGAGACGACCAGCCGGAGGTTCGCGGTGATGAACGTGTCGACCGCCTTGCGACCCTCCTCGGCGAGCCACTCCAGCTCCTCCTGGGAGGCGGTCATCGGGGCGCCGCCCTTGCGGCGGCCGACCCGGCCCTCACGCAGCAGCGACTCGGCGTAGAGGCCGGCCTCGATGGTCTTGGAGAGCTCGACCTCGGCCGCGGCGTCGAGGAGCGGGTTGCGCGCGATCTCGTCGAGGTAGAGACCGACGCTGTCGCGCCCCTCGATCTCTCGCACCCCTGCCGTCGCCGTCCGTGTTGCCATGGGACCCCTCCTTCGCACCAGTGCCGCCGCCGCTGCGTCGTCACACGCTCGTCTAACGCTCACGGTGTCCCTGGGATTCCTGGTTCAAACGTGAGCCCGTATGCCTGAACGACGAACGGCGCGGGCGGGGAGTTGCCTGGCGAGCCAACTCTCAGCCACTTCTCAGCCCGGCGGCGACCCGTCGACGGTTCCCGCCCTGTTGCGGCGTGTCGCGGAACGATCGGCGGATGGGCGGTCCCGGCTCCGGCTCAGCCGGCCGGAGGCGTGTCGGCGAGACCCATCCGGTCCAGGATCCAGGCGAGCGTGAAGGCCCGGTCGTGCCAGGCCTTGTAGCGGCCCGACACCCCGCCGTGCCCGGCCGACATCTCGGTGCGCAGCAGGAAGTCACGGCGCCCCTCGGCCGTGGCCCGCAGCCGGGCCACCCACTTCGCGGGCTCCACGTAGAGCACCCGGGTGTCGTGGAAGGAGGTCTCGGCCAGGATCGGGGGGTAGTCGACCGCTGCCACGTTGTCGTAGGGGGCGTAGGAGGCGATGTAGTCGAAGACCTCCGCGTCGGCCTCCGGGTTCCCCCACTCGTCGTACTCGGTCACGGTGAGCGGGAGCGAGGCGTCCAGCATCGTCGTGAGGTTGTCGACGAACGGGACCGCGGCGACGATCCCGCCGAACAGGTCGGGGGCGAGATTGGCCACGGCGCCCATCAGCAGCCCGCCGGCGCTGCCGCCCTCGGCCACCAGCGTCTCCGGTTCGGCCCACCCGGTCTCGACCAGGTGCCGGGCGCAGGCCACGAAGTCGGTGAACGTGTTGCGCTTGCGTTGCAGCTTCCCGTCGTCGTACCAGCGCCGGCCCATCTCACCGCCACCGCGGACATGGGCGATCGCGAACGCACCCCCGCGGTCGAGCAGCGAGAGCCGGGCCACGGAGAAGTAGGGGTCCATCGACATCTCGTAGGCGCCGTAGCCGTAGAGCAGCACCGGGATCGGGCGCGGCGCCTCCGCGGGGCCCCGCGCCCCTCGGCGCGCCACGATCGAGATCGGCACCCGCTCGCCGTCGTCCGCCGTGGCCCAGAGGCGGTGCTCCTCGTAGTCGGCGGGGTCGTAGCCGCCCAGCACGGGGGCACGCCGCAGCAGCGTCAGCTCGCGGGTGCGCACGTCGTAGTCGTAGACCGACGACGGCACCGCCATGGTGGTGTAGCCCAGTCGCACCGTGGGCTGGGCGAAGCCCGGGTTGCCGCCCGACCCGACGGTGTAGACCTCCTCGTCGAATCGCACCAGGTAGTCGTCGGTCACCGGGGTGGTCGGGTCGTCCCCGAGCTCCAGGATCCGCAGCTGGGTGAGCCCCGCGCTGCGCTGGTGGAGCACCAGGTGCCCGGCGAACGCGTCGACGTCCTCGAGCCGCACCTGCGGGTCGTGCGGGACCAGCGCGGTCCACTCCTCGGGCGGGGTCGGCCGGACCGGTGCGACACCGAGCTCGAAGTCCGGCCCGGTCAGGTTGTGCAGCACCAGGAAGCGGTCCTCGCCGCCCAGCACGGCATGGTCCAGGGAGTACTCCAGGCCCTCGCGGCGCGGCGAGAACACCTGCCACCCGGCCGCCGGGTCGTCGGCGTCGAGGAAGCGGTACTCGCTGGTGGTCTTCGAGCCCGAGGCGATCACCAGGAACCGGTCGCTGCGGGTGCGGCCGACCCCCACCCAGAAGCGGCCGTCGCGCTCGTGGTGCACCAGCTCGTCGTCGTCCTGGCTGGTGCCGAGCCGGTGTCGCCAGATCTTGTCGGCCCGCCAGGAGTCGTCGACGGTCGTGTAATAGAGGTTCTCCCCGGTCCGGTCCCAGGTGCCGCCGCCCAGCAGGCCGGTCAGCTCGTCGGACAGCAGCTCTCCGGTGCGCAGGTCCTTGACCCGGAGCAGGTAGCGCTCGTCGCCCACGACGTCGACCGCGAACGCCAGCAGGTTGCCGTCGGGGCTGACCGCGGAGCCGCCGAGGGAGAAGAAGTCGTGGCCTTCGGCCAGGGCGTCGAGGTCGAGCAGCACCTCCTCGCCCGGCAGCGCCGGCTGGTCCGGGGCGCAGTCGTCCGCCGGGGTCGGCGGCGTCCAGTCGTCGGGGCCGGCCACCGGCACCCGGCAGCTGGCGCCGTACTCGCGGCCCTCGAAGGAGCGCCCGTAGTACCAGTGGCCGCGGCTGCGGGTGGGCACCGAGAGATCGGTCTCGCGGGTGCGGGCCTTGATCTCGTCGAAGATGCGGGTCCGCAGGTCGGCCAGGTGGGCGGTCCGCTCACGGGTCCAGGCGTTCTCCGCCTCGAGATGCGCCACCACCTCGGGGGAGTCCTTCTCCCGCAGCCACTCGTAGTCGTCGACGCGGGTCCGGCCGTGGAGCTCGCGGGTGACGGGTCGACGGGGGGCGAGAGGTGGCTCCATGTGGGCAGACCCTAGGAGACGTGGGGTTAGCGTGTGCCGGTGACCACCGGTTCGGAGCCTGCGCCGGCCGAGCGCGCCGTCGACCTCAACGCCGACCTCGGCGAGGAGGTCACCGACGACGCCGCGCTGCTCGCAGTCGTCACCAGCGCGAACGTGGCCTGCGGTTTCCACGCCGGCCACCCGGCGCTGATGCGCGAGGTCTGCGCGGAGGCCGCGCGGCGCGGTGTCGCGATCGGCGCCCAGGTCTCCTACGACGACCGCGAGAACTTCGGACGGATCCCGAGGGAGGTCCCCTACGGGCGGCTGCGCGAGCAGATCGCCCACCAGGTGGGCGAGCTGGCCGACGCGGCCGCCCGCAGCGGCGTCGAGGTGCGCTACGTCAAGCCGCACGGCGCGCTCTACCACCGGGTGCTCGACGACGAGGAGCAGGCGGCCGCGGTGCTCGACGGCTCGGTGCTCGACGGGTCCGGACTGCCGGTGATGACGATGCCGGGGGTGTTGCAGGAGAAGGCCGCAGCTGCCGGACGCCGGGTCCTCCACGAGGGCTTCCCCGATCGCGGCTACGGGCCCGATGGGCGCCTCCTCCCTCGCCACCGCGCGGGGGCGGTGCTGACCGACGTTGCCCGGATCGCGCGCCGGGCGGTCGAGCTGGCGGCCCAGGTGCACTCGGTGTGCGTGCACGGCGACACACCGGGCGCCGTCGCCCACGCCCAGGCCGTACGCCGAGAGCTGGAGCGGGCCGGGTACCTCCTGCGCAGCTGCTGAGCGTCCGAGTCTCGGACGAACAACGTCCACATTTCGGCCCTCCGCGACCGGTTCCGACTGCGACACTTGACCCGTGCACGTCCACTCGGTGGGGTCAGACTCGCTCTTGGTCGAGGTCCCGGACACGACAGCCGCGCTGTCCCTGGCCGCCTGGGCCAGGGAGCGCGCTCTCGGCGCGGCCGAGATCGTCCCCGCCGCGACCAGCGTCCTGTTCGCGGAGGTCGCCGACCCGCAGGCGCTCGCCGCCGCGCTCGACGCGTGGCGGGGCGACCCGGTGCCGATCGGCGGCGGGGTCGTCGAGCTGCCGGTGACCTACGACGGCGTCGACCTCGAGCTGGTCGCCGGGCTGTGGGGCACCACTGTCGAGGGCGCGGTCGCGCGGCACACCGGGATCGAGTTCGTCAGCGCCTTCTGCGGCTTCGCGCCGGGGTTCTCCTATCTCGCCGGGCTCCCCGAGGAGCTGGCCGTCCCGCGGCTCGACTCCCCGCGGGCCCGGCTGCGGGCCGGGGCGGTCGCCCTGGCCGGCACCTGGTGCGGCATCTATCCGGGGGAGTCCCCAGGTGGGTGGCGAGTGCTGGGCCACACCGACGAGCAGCTGTGGGACCCCGAGCGCATCGAGCCCGCACTGCTGCCGCCCGGCACCCGGGTGCGCTTCCGCGATGTCACTGCGAGCGAGCCCGTCTCGGCGCCGGTCGCTGCCGGGCGCCCGGGGAGCCGGGGCATCGCGGGCGAGCCGGCCCCTCCGGGACCCCGCACGCCCCGCCGCCGGTGGTTCCGGTGACCGCTCCCGGGAGTCGTGCCGCCGCGCTGGAGGTGCTGCGTACCGGCCCGCTGGCGACGGTGCAGGATCAAGGACGGGTGGGCCTGGCCCATCTCGGGGTGCCCCGGGCCGGTGCGCTCGACGGGCCCGCGGCAGCCCTCGGCAACCGGCTGGTCGGCAACCCGCCCGAGGCAGCCGTGCTCGAGGTGACGTTCGGCGGGCTGGCGGTGCGTGCCCACGCCGGCCGATGGGTGGCGGTGACCGGCGCATCCGGGCCGGTGCGCATCGCGGGCCGGCCGTGCGCAGGTGGGCGGGCGGAGTTCCTGCCCGCCGGCGAGGTGCTCGAGGTGGGGCCGCCCGCGGTCGGGCTGCGCAGCTACGTCGCGGTCGCCGGCGGGATCGAGGTGCCACCCGTGCTGGGGTCCCGCTCCACCGACACCCTCGCCTGGGTCGGCCCGCCGGCCCTGACACCCGGCGCGGTCCTCCCGCTCGGCGACCCGACCGGGCCACCCGCGGCACACGAGGTGCCGCGACCACCGCCGAGCGCGGGCGTGCTGCGGCTGCACCCGGGCCCGCGGCTCGACTGGTTCTCCTCGGGCGCGCTCGACCTGCTCTGCTCCTCGCCCTACACGGTCGGGATCGACTCCAACCGGGTGGGCCTGCGGCTCGAGGGTCACCGGCTGCGGCGCCGTCGACCGGGCGAGCTGCCCAGCGAGGGCATGGTCTCCGGTGCGGTCCAGGTGCCGCCGAACGGCCGACCGGTGATCTTCCTGGCCGACCACCCCCCGACCGGCGGCTACCCGGTGATCGCGGTCGTCGAGAGGGCCGACCTGTGGCAGTGCGCCCAGCTGCGCCCCGGGCAGACGGTGCGGTTCACCCGGGCGCCGGCGGTGCGGCGTCCTCGGGCAGCGGGGCTGGCTGCCACGCCGTGAGGCAGGGGTCGTCGGCCCGGTAGCTGCGCACCGGCCCGGGCGGCGTCTGGGCGGTCTCGAAGCGCACGGTGACCACCCCCCGGCCCGAGCCCCAGACCCAGCCCCGGCCCATCTCGGCGTGCACGACGTCCATGCCGGGGGACCAGCCGCGCAGCCGGTCCGTGGGCAGGTCGACCTCGGGCAGCGGCTCCTGCTCCTCGGCGGTCTCGCCGAAGAGGTCCTCCTGGACCCAGTCGGCCAGGCCGGAGACGCCGACCCCCAGCAGCCGCACGCCCCCGGAGGTGTCGAGGTCGGCGAGCAGGCGCCGGGCCAGCCTGGAGATGGTGGCCGTCTGGTCGGTCGGGGAGGGCAGCGTGGTGGAGCGGCTGAGCGTGGTGAAGTCGTGCAGCCGCACCTTGATCGAGACGGTGCGGCCCGAGAGGCCGGACTTGCGCAGCCGGGCGGCGACCTCGCCGGCCTGCCGGGTCAGCAGGTGCTCCATCAGCCGCCGGTCGGCCAGATCGGTGTCGTAGGTGCCTTCGACGCTCACGGACTTGGCCTCGCGCTCGGGGACCACGGGGCGGTCGTCGTGGGCGCGGGCCAGCTCGTGGAGCCCGTGGCCGTGGGCACGCCCGACGAGCTGGACCAGCTCGTCGAGGCCGACCCGCTCGAGGTCGGCGACGGTGTGGATGCCGGCACGCCGGAGTCGTTCGGCCGTCGCCGGGCCGACGCCCGGGATCACCGTGACGTGCATCGGGCGCAGCAGGTCGCGCTCGGTGCCGGGCGCGACCACCACCAGCCCGTCGGGCTTGTCGAGGTCGCTGGCGACCTTGGCGATGAACTTGGAGGTGCCGAGACCCACCGAGGCGGTCAGGCCTCCGGTGACCGCCGCGACCCGCTCGCGCAGCTCCTCGGCGAGCCCGGTGACCGTGCCGACCTCGAGGTCGGGCAGGCCGGCGTGCTCGAGGTCGACGAACGCCTCGTCCAGAGACAGCGGCTCGACGAGAGGGGAGACCGAGCGCAGCAGCTCCATCACCGCGCGGCTCGCCTCACGATAGGCATGGAAGCGGCCGGACAGGAACGCCGCGTGCGGGCAGCGGGCCCTGGCTTCGCGGGTCGACATCGCCGAGCGGACGCCGTAGCGACGAGCCTCGTAGGAGGCGGTGGAGACGACCCCACGGCCACCGACCCCGCCGACGACGACCGGCTTGCCGCGCAGCGAGGGCTTGTCGCGCTGCTCCACCGAGGCGAAGAACGCATCGAGGTCGAGGTGGAGGACCGAGGCATGCTCACGCACCTCGGCACCCCGCGCCGGTCGACCGCATCCTCACGGTCGAGGACGCTACCCACCGCCACCCACCGCCACCCACAGCCGGACCCAGATCGGCTCTCTCCACACTCGCCTCGAGTGCGCCGTCCTCCACAGGCCGAGCCGCGCGGTGCTGCGGCCGGGGGGTGGCCGGGGCCACCGTCGTCCCATGACGACCACGCCCAGCGACTCCCAGCCCCGGCGGACCCTGACCGCCCGCAGCCCCGAGGACCTCCTGGCCGCCGTGCCGGTGCTCCTGGGGTTCCATCCGACCGAGTCGGCGGTGATGATCACGCTCGGCGCCGCCGGCTCCTCCCCAGGCCCCTTCCATGCTCGCTGCGACCTGCCCGACCCGGCACCCGACCCGACCGACGCGTCCGCCCTCGACGAGCTCGCCGAGACGCTGCTGCGACCGGTCAGGCGGCACCGGGTGACTCGCGTCGCGTTCGTGCTCTACACCGCCGACGGCCGGCTCGGCGACCGAGTGGCGGGGGCGCTGCAGCGGCACTTCGGCCGGGCCGGTGTGGGCGTGCTCCCGGTGCTGCGCGCGGACGGCAGCCGATGGTGGACCTGCCCCGCCGGCGGCCACGGTTCGCCTCGACACGGCGTGCCCTACGACGTCTCGTCCCATCCGTTCCTCGTCGAGTCGGTGGTCCTGGGTCGAGTCACCCACGGCTCGCGCACCGAGCTGGCCGACATGGTCGCGGCGGTCCCGGAGCTCGTGGCGGCGGTCGACGACGCACTGGCGGAGATCGAGCGGCAGAGCTCCGCCCTCGACGCCGGCCGCCGCCTCGACGGGCAGCTGGCCAGGCTCGCGCGAGCAGCCGCCCTCGCGCGAGGCGAGCGGCCACTCGGCTCCGTGCCCGACATCGCCGAGACGGCGGCGCTGCTGGATGCGCTGACCGAGGAGTCCGCCCGCGACCTCCTGCTGCGCTCGATCGACCGGGAGTCCGCGTCCGAGCACGTCACGCTGTGGACCACGGTGCTCCGTCGGGCTCCGCAGCGGGCTCTCGCCGGCCCGGCCCTGCTGCTGGCCTGGTCGGCCTGGCAGGCCGGCGACGGGGCCCTGGCCTGGTGTGCGCTCGACAGGGGCGCCGAGGCCGGCGCCGAGACAGGGGAGTCGGACCCGATGGCGGCGCTGCTGGAGCGGATGCTGGCCGAGGCCGTGCCACCCTCGGCGGTCGCCGACCTCTGGGCAGGGCTCGACGAGATCGAGCTCCTCGAGGAGGAGGCGTGGCGGGCTGCCGAGCAGGGCTGCGAACTGGACCGGTGAGTCGTCGTGCGACCTGATGCCGTGACACAGCCGACCCGCACCGCCCCGGATGCGGGCGCCGGGCGCGGGGTACCCCCGCGCCATGGATATCCGCACGGTCGGCGTCGAGGAGGAGCTGCTCCTGCTCGACCCGGCCACCCGCCAGGTGAGCGCCCGGGCCCGGGAGGTCCTGAAGGGCCACCGCGAGCACGGCGCCGGACGTGAGCCCAGGGCGGCGAGCGACGAGCTCGACCAGGAGCTGTTCCTGCACCAGGTGGAGACGCGCACGGACCCGACCACCGACGTGCCGGCCGCGGTCGAGCAGCTCCGCGCGGCGCGCAGGTCGGCCGGCCTGGCTGCTCGGGAGGCGGGACTGGCGGCGGTGGCGTGCGGCATCGCGCCGGTCGAGCTGACTCATCCCCGTGTCTCCCCGGACGACCGCTACCGCGACATGGTCGACACCTTCGGCGAGGTGGCCCGCTCGGCCGGGACCTGCGGCATGCACATCCATGTCGGGATCGGCTCCGACGACGAGGGAGTCGCGGTCATCGACCGGCTGGCGCCGTGGCTGCCGGTGCTGCTCGCCGTCAGCGCCAACTCGCCGTACGCCGCGTCCCGGGACACCGGCTACGCCTCCTGGCGCTCGCAGGTGTGGGGCAGGTGGCCCAGCGCCGGCCCCACCGAGGCGTTCGGGTCGATGGCCGGCTACCGCGCCGCGGCCGACGGGCTGCTCGCCAGCGGCGCTGCCCGGGACCGCGGCATGCTCTACTTCGACGCGCGACTCTCCGAGGGACAGCCCACGGTCGAGGTGCGCGTCTTCGACGTCTGCACCGACCCGGCCGACGCCGGTCTGCTCGTCGCGCTGACCCGGGCCCTGGTCGAGCACGCCGCCCGCGGCTGGTCGGCCGGCGAACCGGCGGACCGGTGGCGCAGCGAACAGCTGCGAGGGGCTCAGTGGCGCGCCGCCCGATGGGGCCTCGGCGACACGCTGATGCACCCGCTCCGCCGCGAGCTGCGTCCGGCCCGCGAGGTGCTGGAGTCCCTGGTGGAGCTGGTCGGCAGCGAGCTCGACGAGGCCGGCGACCTGTCGGTCGTCGAGGACGGCGTGCCCCGCGTGCTGCGCGGGGGCGGGGCGACCCGGCAGCGGGCCGCCTTCGAGCGCAGCGCCGGCCAGGACCGCGACGGCATCGACGGGGTCGTCGACGACCTGGTCGAGCGCAGCGAGCGGGCCTGGGCCCTCGGACCCGTCTTCTAGGCTGCGGACATGGGCGAAGAGGTGGAGGCACAGGAGTTCTCCCGCGCGGACCGCACCCGACACCGCGAGAAGGTGCGGCGCTGCCTCGACGTGTTCGCCCGGATGCTGCGCGAGGCGCGCTTCGACACCGACGACCCGATGACCGGGCTCGAGGTCGAGCTGAACCTGGTCGACGAGCGCGGTGACCCCGCGCTGAGGAGCAGCGAGGTCCTCGACGCGGTCGCCGACCCCGACTTCCAGACCGAGCTGGGCCAGTTCAACATCGAGATCAACGTGGCGCCGGCCCGGCTGCGCGAGCGCGGGTTGAGCGGCTTCGAGGAGAGCCTGCGGCGCAGCCTGAACGCCGCCGAGCAGCACTCGGCCGACCTCGGCACGCACCTGGTCATGATCGGCATCCTGCCCACCCTCGACCACGGGCACATGACGGCCGCGAGCCTGAGCCCCAACCCGCGCTACCACCTGCTCAGCGAGCAGATCCTGGGCGCCCGCGGCGAAGACATCACGCTGGCCATCACGGGTCCCGAGCGGTTGGCCACGACCGCCGACTCGATCGTGCCCGAGGCCGCCTGCACCAGCACCCAGCTGCACGTGCAGACCTCTCCCGCGCTGTTCGCCTCCTACTGGAACGCCTCCCAGGCGATCAGCGCCATCCAGCTGGCCCTGGGTGCCAACGCCCCCTTCCTGCTCGGCAAGGAGCTGTGGCGCGAGACCCGGATCCCGCTCTTCGAGCAGGCCACCGACACCCGCGGCGAGGAGCTGAAGGCGCAGGGTGTGCGCCCGCGCGTGTGGTTCGGCGAACGGTGGATCACCTCGGTGTTCGACCTGTTCGAGGAGAACGTCCGCTACTTCCCGGCGTTGCTCCCGGTGACCGACGCCGACGAGGACCCGCTCCAGGTGCTCGAGGGCGGTGGCACGCCCAATCTCGCCGAGCTGCGGCTGCACAACGGCACGGTCTACCGCTGGAACCGCCCGGTCTACGACATCGCCGGAGGAGTCCCGCACCTCCGGGTCGAGAACCGGGTCCTCCCCGCCGGACCGACGGTCGTCGACACCATGGCCAACGCCGCTCTCTACTTCGGCCTGGTGCGGGCACTGGCCGAGCACGAGCGACCGCTGTGGTCCCAGATGTCCTTCAGCGCCGCCGAGGAGAACTTCCACCTGGCCGCACGGCACGGCATCGACGCCCAGGTCTACTGGCCCGGCGTCGGCCAGGTGCGCGCCACCGAGCTGGTGCTGCGGCGGCTGCTCCCGTTGGCGCGCGAGGGGCTGGCTGCGTGGGGCGTCGACGCGGCGGAGAGCGACCGGCTGCTCGACATCATCGAGCAGCGTTGCCTCACCGGCACCAACGGCGCGGAGTGGTTCGTGCGCCGCATGCATGGGCGCGCGGACCAGGACCGCTTCGACGCCTTGCGGGCCACGCTCCTGGACTACCGCGACCGGATGCACTCCAACGAGCCGGTGCACACCTGGGACTGAGCACGTCGAGCATCACCCACGAAGCACCCAGCCCTCCGGGGTGACCACGACGAAGCGCAGCGGACGGCCGGCCTCGGCGAACGCCGCGCGGGCCGCGGCGTACCAGCCGGCGTCGGAGTCCTCGACCTGGTGGCCCCCGTCGCGGGTCAGCCACACCCAGGGGTCGGCCGCCGGACAGCGGCGCAGCAGGGCCGCCACCACATCGGTACGCAGCGTGTGGTCGGAAGACTCACCGGGCCGTAGCGCGAACGCCACGGCGGAATCGCCGGGGCGCCCGAGACGGAGCACGACCGCCCGCCGGACGGCCGGCAGGGCGGCGGCGATGCCGGCACACCCGACGTCGAACCCCTCCTCGGGGCTGGGCCGGGCGTCACTGCCGTGATCGATCTCGTCGAGGGACGCTCGGGTCATGGTCGCTCCGTCATGGGCACAGCCTTCCCCTGCGGCGACACACCGTCACGGTTGTCCACAAGTGCACGGCGTCAGGAGGGATTCGATAACGTGCCCAGTGGGCCGACCGGCCCGACAGCGACGAGAGCACCGAGACGAGGAGAGCGATGTCGACCGTGGTGGTGGGCTACGTGCCCAAGCCCGAGGGCGAGGCCGCGCTGGCGAAGGCGATCGACGAGGCGAAGCTGCGCAGCGCCAAGCTGGTCGTGGTGAACTCCCATCGCGGTGGGCGGGAGTTCGACGCCGAGTCCGCGATCCAGACCGAGAACGACATGGAGGACGTCGAGCGCCGGCTCAAGGAGACGGGGTTGCCCTTCGAGGTCCGCGAGCTCGTCCGGGGTCTCGAGCCCGCGGAGGACCTGATCAACGTCGCCGAGGCCAACGAGGCCGAGCTGATCGTGATCGGCCTGCGTCGTCGCTCCCCGGTGGGCAAGCTGATCCTGGGCAGCAACGCCCAGCGCATCCTGCTCGACGCCCACTGCCCGGTGCTGGCGGTCAAGGCCGACTGACGTCCCCGGTGCGAGGGCGCCCCGGTGCCCCTCGCACCGGTGGTCCCCGCATCGTGCGCGAAGATGACCCCCATGGCCATCCACATCACCGGTGACCCTGCGGCCGACAAGGTCCTCGAGGAGTCGCCGTTCGCACTGCTCGTCGGCATGATGCTCGACCAGCAGTTCCCGATGGAGCGTGCCTTCGCCGGCCCGGCGAAGGTCCTGGAGCGCTTCGGCAGTCTCGATCCGGCCGCTATCGCCGCGGCCGACCCCGACACGTTCTCCGAGCTCTGCCGGCGTCCCCCGGCGATCCATCGGTACGGCGGCTCGATGGCGACCCGGCTCCAGGCGCTCGCGGCGCTCGTCGAGCAGCGCTACGACGGCCGCGCCGAGCGGCTGTGGAGCGAGGCCGCCACCGGCGAGGAGCTGCTCGCCCGGGTGATGGAGCTGCCGGGCTTCGGCAAGCAGAAGGCGCAGATCTTCGTCGCGCTCCTGGCCAAGCAGCTCGGCGTCCGTCCGCCCGGGTGGGAGGCGGTGGTCGGCGACTACGCGCTCGAGGGTCACCGGTCGGTGGCCGACGTCGTCGACGCCGAGTCGCTGCAGCGGGTGCGCGACTACAAGAAGCAGAAGAAGGCGGCCGCCCGCTCCGCGGCCACCTGACGGATCGGACGTCGCCCGAGGGCCGGGGGAGTGGTCCGGCCTCACCGGCGCCGTGGCAGAATGGTCCGAGCGGCACTTGACGACACCGGGCCTCGCCGCGCCCAACTTCGATCCACCGTCGGTTTCCCAGTCAGCTCACGAGAGGTGTTCGTGTCCTCGAACGCGCGCAAGATTCCCGCCGAGGTGCTCTCGCATCCCGCCGTCGCCGCCCTCATCGAGCGGGCCCAGCCGACCGGCACGCTCACCCCTGACGAGGTGCGCCAGGCCTCGGAGGACGCGGCCGTCGAGCCGCGGCACCTCAAGTCGCTGCTGCAGCACCTGAGCGGCTTGGGCATCTCCGTGCACGTGCCGGCCACCACCGGCCGGGCGGCCGCGGCGACGACCACCCGCAAGACCACCACCGCGAAGGCGGCGAAGGCCCCCGCCAAGAAGGCGGCCGCCAAGAAGGCCGCTGCGACCCCGCAGCCCGCCGGCGAGGAAGCCGCCGCGGCACCGGCCGTCGGCCCCGACGGCAAGAAGGTGCTGCCCGACCTGCCCGACGAGCAGTTCGAGAAGGACGTCGCGGCCGACCCCTCCATCGAGGAGGACGAGAAGCAGGCCTCGTTCGTCGTCTCGGCCGCCGACGACACCGACGAGCCCGAGCAGCAGGTCATGGTCGCCGGCGCGACGGCCGACCCGGTCAAGGACTACCTCAAGCAGATCGGCAAGGTGCCGCTTCTCAACGCCGAGATGGAGGTCGAGCTCGCCAAGCGCATCGAGGCCGGGCTCTTCGCCGACGAGAAGCTGGCCAAGGGCGGGAAGATCTCCGAGAAGCTCCGCGAGGAGATGGAGTGGATCGCCGAGGACGGCCGGCGGGCCAAGAACCACCTCCTCGAGGCCAACCTGCGGCTGGTCGTCTCGCTCGCCAAGCGCTACACCGGCCGCGGCATGCTCTTCCTCGACCTGATTCAGGAGGGCAACCTGGGCCTGATCCGTGCGGTCGAGAAGTTCGACTACACCAAGGGCTACAAGTTCTCGACCTACGCCACCTGGTGGATCCGGCAGGCCATCACCCGCGCGATGGCCGACCAGGCGCGCACCATCCGCATCCCGGTGCACATGGTCGAGGTCATCAACAAGCTGGCCCGGGTGCAGCGGCAGATGCTGCAGGACCTCGGCCGGGAGCCCACGCCCGAGGAGCTCGCCAAGGAGCTCGACATGACCCCCGAGAAGGTCATCGAGGTCCAGAAGTACGGTCGCGAGCCGATCTCGCTGCACACCCCCCTCGGCGAGGACGGCGACTCCGAGTTCGGTGACCTCATCGAGGACTCCGAGGCCATCGTGCCGGCCGACGCGGTCTCCTTCACCCTGCTGCAAGAGCAGTTGCACGCGGTCCTCGACACGCTGTCCGAGCGCGAGGCCGGCGTGGTGAGCATGCGGTTCGGCCTGACCGACGGACAGCCGAAGACGCTCGACGAGATCGGCAAGGTCTACGGCGTGACCCGCGAGCGGATCCGCCAGATCGAGTCCAAGACGATGTCCAAGCTGCGCCACCCCTCGCGCTCGCAGGTGCTGCGCGACTACCTTGACTGACCCAGACCGACCTGCCGAGACCTCCTCGGGCCGAGCAGTGCGCCCGTGGACACCCCCCACAACCCTGGACCGCCAGGGAGGAGAACGATGACCGGAACCGTGGACGAGCGGCCCTTCAGTTCGGCGTACGACGCCGAGACCGGCGTGCTGGCCATCAGCGGCAGCATCGACGAGCTCTCGGGTGTCGCCCTGCGCGACTCGCTGGAGAAGGAGTCGGCAGGCTACTCCCGCCCGCTGGTCGTCGACCTCAACGACGTCGACTTCCTGCCGAGCCTGGGGGTCGGGGTGCTGGCCGTGGCTCGCGAGAACGCGCGCAAGGCCGGCCACGAGCTCGAGTTCGTTGCGCGTCGCGGCTGCATCGCCCAGCGGGTGCTGGAGATCTGCGGGCTTCCCTACCGGGAGGCGTGAGCCGGGCTGGTGGTCCTCAGGTGGCCACCACGCCGCCGACCCAGACGAGCGTCGCCAGGACCGCTGCGGCGAGTTCGATGAGGATCGAGAGCCCGACCGCGGCCAGCGCGGACTTGGTCGACGGCCAGGCGAGTCGTGCGCCGAGACGGTGCCGCTCGGCGAGATAGACGCCGAGCACGAAGCCGGCGAAGATGCCGACGACCGGAACGACGAAGAACCCGGCGACCGCCAGCCCGGCGCCCGCCCACTGCGTCGAGGCCGGGATGCCGGCCGACTTGAGCCGGCGGCCCGGCACGGCGTACTTCACGACCGTTCCGGCGGCGAGGAGCACGGCCGCGGCGGCGAGCACCCCCCAGGCGGTGGTGCCCCCCGTCTGAACCGCCCAGACGCCGATGGCGGCCAGCACCAGGATCGAGCCCGGCAGCACGGGGACGAGGATCCCGACCAGGCCGATCAGGATCGCGATCGCGACCACGACTTCGGTGAGACTCACGGGCCACACCCTTTCACGACGGCGACGGCCCCGAACGCTTGCGTTCGGGGCCGTCGCGGCAGTCGGTGGGCGGTGTCAGTGCTCCGGGGCGGGCGTGGGGGAGTTGCCGAGCTTGTGCGTCTCGTCGATCACGGCGACCGCGATCTCCTTGAGCTTGTCGCCGTGCTCACGCGCGTGGTGGGCGCAGAACAGCAGCTCGCCGCCGCTCTGCAGCTCTACGCGAAGGTAGGCCTGGGCTCCGCAGCGGTCACAGCGGTCCGCAGCGGTCAGCGGCGCACTGGGGGCAAGTGCAGTGGTCACATCGGCCTCATTTCGTCGTTCGTTCGGTGTCTTGCTCAACGTAGCCGGAGACTGCAAGATTCCCGCCGCCACGTAATCTCGGACACGCCTATCTGATCGTCCATCTGATCACGAACCTGATTCCCTTGCCCGACCGATTCCATGCGCCGGACGACACTGGTCCGGACCGGCAGGGCCGCACGCCCTCGAGTCTGGCCCCTGGCCGGTTCCGACGCGCCGGGGATGGCCGAAACGGCGGCGCGTCGTGACCACATCGTGACGTCACTCACGGCCGGTCCGTGACCCGGTGCGGGGGTTCGCCCGATCCAGGCGTGCCTGCGTCGGACCTAGCGCCTGCGCGGGTAGATTCGGGTGCCCGGGCACGGCGACCGCCCCGCGTCGTCGGCCACCACCACCGCGCCAGGAGCCTCCGATCGACAGCACGTACAACGCCGCCCACCTCCTGGTCCTCGAGGGCCTCGAGGCCGTGCGCAAGCGCCCCGGCATGTACATCGGCTCGACCGACACCCGCGGCCTCATGCACTGCCTGTGGGAGATCATCGACAACGGCGTGGACGAGGCGCTGGCCGGCCACGCCCAGCGGGTCGAGGTCACCTTGCACCCCGACGGCTCCGCCGAGGTGCACGACGACGGCCGGGGCATCCCCACCGACAAGGAGCCCCGCACCGGGCTTCCGGGCGTCGAGGTGGTGGCGACCAAGCTGCACGCGGGCGGCAAGTTCGGCGGGGGCTCCTACAACGCCTCCGGAGGGCTGCACGGGGTCGGCCTCTCGGTGGTCAACGCGCTGTCCTCGCGCATGGACATCGACGTCCAGCGGTCGCCGTCCGAGCAGGGGCTGTCCTTCCGCCGCGGCGTCCCGGGAGTCTTCGACGCCGACGGGCCGGGGGCGGGCTTCGAGGCGCGCTCGGGGCTGACCCGCAAGGGCGGCCGGGTGGCCAAGGGCCGCAGCGGCACCCGCATCCGCTTCTGGCCCGACCGCCAGATCTTCACCAAGGAGGCCACGTTCGAACTCGAGGGCCTGCTGGGCCGGGCCCGGCAGACCTCGTTCATCGTGCCCGGCCTCGAGCTGGTGATCCGCGACCTGCGCGGCGACACCCCGGTCGAGGAGAAGTTCCGCCACGAGGGCGGCATCGCCGAGTTCGTCGAGTACCTCTCCGCCGACCAGCCGGTCACCGACGTGCTCCGCCTGCAGGGCACCGGCAGCTTCACCGAGACCGTCCCGATGCTCGACGACCACGGACAGATGACCCCGCAGGACGTCGACCGCGAGCTGGTGGTCGACATCGCCGTCCGCTGGGGCACCGGCTACGACACCTCGCTCCGCTCGTTCGTCAACGTCATCGCGACCCCCAAGGGCGGCACCCACGTGTCGGGGTTCGAGGCCGCGCTCACCAAGCCCTTCAACGACGCCATGCGCTCGGCCAAGGTGCTGCGCGCCGCCGACCTCGACGTGATCAAGGAGGACGTGCTCGAGGGGCTCACCGGGGTGGTCACGGTCCGCCTGGCCGAGCCCCAGTTCGAGGGGCAGACCAAGGAGATCCTCGGCACGCCCGCGGTCCGCAGCGAGGTGCGCAAGATCGTCGCGAAGCAGCTGACCGCCTTCCTCACCAGCAGCAACCGGGCCCAGAAGGCCCAGGCCAAGCTGCTCATGGAGAAGGTCGCCGGGGCGGCCAAGACCCGGATCACGGCCCGCCAGCACAAGGAGACCCAGCGTCGCAAGAACGCCCTGGAGTCCTCGACGCTGCCGTCCAAGCTCGCCGACTGCCGCTCGGGCGACAACGACCGCAGCGAGCTGTTCATCGTCGAGGGAGACTCGGCGCTCGGCACCGCGAAGCTCGCCCGCAACTCCGAGTTCCAGGCGCTGCTGCCGATCCGCGGCAAGATCCTCAACGTTCAGAAGGCCTCGGTCGGCGACATGTTGAAGAACGCCGAGTGCGCCTCGATCATCCAGGTGGTCGGCGCCGGCTCCGGGCGCACGTTCGACATCGAGGCCCGCCGCTACGGCCGGATCATCTTCATGGCCGACGCCGACTCCGACGGCGCCCACATCCGCTGCCTGCTGGCGACGCTGTTCTTCAAGTACATGCCCGACCTGATCGCCGAGGGCCGTGTCTTCTCCGCGGTGCCGCCGCTGCACCGCATCGAGATCTCCAACCCGAAGAAGGGTCAGGACAAGTACGTCTACACCTACTCCGACGACGAGCTGCAGCGCCGGCTGGCGGAGCTGAAGAAGAAGAACGTGCGCTGGAAGGACCCCGTCCAGCGCTACAAGGGTCTCGGTGAGATGGACGCCGACCAGCTGGCCGAGACCACGATGGACCCCCGCCACCGGACCCTCCGCCGGATCACCGTCGACGACGCGGAGGCCGCGGCGCAGGTCTTCGAGCTGTTGATGGGCTCGGAGGTGGCGCCGCGCAAGGAGTTCATCGTGCAAGGGGCTTACGAGGTCGACGTCGAGGCGCTCGACGCCTGATCCGGGGACGATCCGGGCCTGTGGGCTCCGGCGCGACGCGGCGGAGCCTCGCTGCTAACGTGTCCGCGCATCGATCGCGCCTACTCGGGGGGACTCATGAGCGACCAGAACGGACCGTCCGCTCCGGGACCGTGGGGCGAGCAGCCCCCGCAGCCGTACGCCGGGCCCTACGGGTCGCCGTACGGTCCGGGGCAGCCGGGCCCCCAGGGGCAGCCGCCGGGCTACTACCAGCCACCGCCGGCGAAGAAGTCCCGGGCGGTCTGGTGGATCCTGGGCGGGCTCGGTGTCGTGCTGCTGGTCGGTCTGGGCGGCTGCCTCGCGCTCGTGGGCCTGTTCGTCAACGAGATCGACGAGACCATCGAGGAGGCCACCGCCCGGCCCGAGCCGCAGCAGGTGGCCGAGGGGGAGTCCTTCACCTTCGACGGCTTCGAGTTCGACGAGGGCTGGCGGGTGGCCACCGACGAGTACGACAGGTTGTCCATCAAGGGGCTGCGGGCCACCAACGTCGAGAACGACGACCTGCCCGGGGCCGGCTCCAGCGCCACGCTCACCTTCAAGCTGATGGACGGCACCGAGAACCTCGCCGAGATCTCCTGCTCGAGCAACCGGCTCGACGAGGGCCAGTCGTCCGCGATGGACTGCTTCTCCAGCGACGAGATACCGCCCGCCTACGAGACGATCAGCGTCTCGAGCTCCTGGTGACCACCATGCTCGAGGTGGTTCGCCTGGCCGGGCGCCTGATGACCGCCTCGGGCGTGACGATGGTGCTGCTCGCGATCGTCGCGCACGGAGCCGGCGAGCCGCGCGACGGCGGCAGCTGGAACACGCACGGCGACGCCACGTGGGTGCTCGCGGTGCTCGGCAGCCTGCTGCTCGTCAACGGGCTCATCGTGCTGTGGTGGCAGCGCGAGCGAGAGATCGAGGAGGAGGAGCGTGCGCGACTCGAGCAGGCTCGCCGAGCCTCGCCGGAGTGACGCCGATCAGGCCTGCCGGTCCAGGAGCCCGGTGTCGACGTCGTAGACGAAGCCGGCGACCTTGACCGTCTCGGGCACCAGCGGGTGCGAGCGGACCTTCTGCACGTCCTCGGTGAGCGCGGCGACCTGGTCGGCGATCACGTGGAACGGCTGCCACGAGGCGTCCTGGCCGGCCGACTCGGTCACCCTGCGGCGCAGCTCGGCCTCGGTGTTCGAGGCGACCGCACAGCGGGTGTGGGGCACGATCAGCACCCGCTCAACACCCAGCAGGTGGACGCCGAGCACCAGCGCCTCCATCGCCTGCGGGGTGACGCGGCCGCCGGGGTTGCGGAAGATCTTGGCGTCGCCGTGGTCGAGCCCGAGCATCCGCAGCGGGTCGATGCGCGAGTCCATGCAGGTCACGATCGCGACCCCGGCGCGAGCCACGCCGTCGAAGCCGCCGAGGTCGAAGTCGGCGGCGAAGTCTCGGTTCGCGGCGAGCAGGTCGTCGAAGTCGGCGTCGGGGCCAGGGGTGAGGTCAGCCGGGGCGGTCATGGCCGGAAGGTATCCAAACCGGGTCGGCGCGTGCACCCGGGGATCGAAGGATGGGCGTGACGTGCGCCACTAGGCGCGGCCTCAGGCTCAGCCGGCGGCGCGCAGCGACTCGGCCGTGTCGATCTCGCGGGTGTCGGCACCGCGGAAGAGCAGCAGGGCGAGCCCGGCGGCGACCAGCGCGCACACCGCCGCCCCGAGGAACACGGTGTGCTCCTGGGCGATGCCCGCGGACCGGATCAGGTCGGTGAACTCCGCGCACCGGGTGCTCCCGTCGCACACCTCCCGGGCCGGGGGCAGGTCGGCCTGCTCGGCGTAATAGGCGCGCAGCCCCAGGGTGGTCAGCGCGGAGATGCCCACCAGCATGCCGACCATCCGGGCCACCACGACCATGGCGCTGACCACGCCGTGCACGGCATGCTCGGTGGCCGCCAGGACGGCCGCGTTGACCGGCGCGAGGGCCAGCCCGAAGCCCAGGCCGCCGAGCACGAGCGGGATCGTGGCCGTCCACTGCTCGAGGCTGTCGAACTCCCAGCGCGACATCAGCCAGAACCCGACCGCGGCCGACGCCATGCCGACCGCGGTGACCGGCCCCGACCCGAGGCGGCGAGTGAGGTAGCCGCCCGCCACCGCGCCGACCGGCAGCGCCACCAGGAAGCGCAGCAGCACCAGCGCGGCCGCGAGCTGGGAGTCGGGGTGCACGGTGGTGCGGGCGAAGAGCGGGATGTCGATCAGCGCCGCGATCAGCGCGGCGCCCACGAAGAAGCTGACCAGGACCGCCCCCCACGCGGGGGTACGCCGCAGCGCGCCGCGCGGGAGCAGCGGTGCCTGCGCCCGCCGCAGGTGCACGACGAATCCGGCGCCGGCCAGCCCGGAGCCGAGGAGGTACCACCATCCGCGGTCGGAGAAGACCTGGATCTCGGGATCGGCGGTCGCGAACGCCAACACCACGCCGCCCAGCGCGATCGCTAGCAGGGTGGCCCCGCCCAGGTCGGCCTCGCGCGCGGCCCCCCACCAGCCGCGCAGGTCGACCAGCGGGCGCCGGGCGGTCAGCCAGCGGGCCAGGGTCAGCAGCGCCGCGGCGACCGTCGCCAGCCCGAGCGGGGTCAGCCACCGTCCGTCGCCGGCGTACGGGATGAAGAGCTGGCCCCAGTAGAGGTCGCGGAGTACGTCGGGAGGGCGGACGAACAGCAGCCCGCCCAGGAGCAGCGTCGCCGTCCCGAAGACCGCCCCGAGGAGGTCGAAGCGGCCAGGAGCCGGCTCGGGTGCGGAGCCGGACCGTCGGCCCAGGGCGCGCACCGCGGCGGCCAGGGCCAGGCCCACGGCGAGGTTGAGCAGGAAGATGCCGCGCCAGTCGGCCAGCGCCAGCACGACGGCGCCGAGGAGCGGACCCACGACGCTGCCGATCTCCTGGACGGCCGAGACGACCCCCAGCGGTACCGCGCGGCGGTGGGGTGGGTAGAGGTCGGCCACCAGAGCCAGGGTGGCCGGCACCAGGCCGCCGCCGCCGACCCCTTGGAGGAACCGGCCGGCCACCATCGACGGCATGTCGTAGGCGAGCGTGGTCACCAGCGACCCGAACGCGAAGAGCACGAGGCCGGCGACCAGGACCGGCAGCCGGCCCCGCAGGTCGGCGATCCGGCCGATCAGGGGCAGCATCGCCACGTAGCCGAGGAGGAAGCCGGAGACGATCGGTGCGGCGCGCTGCAGCTCGTCGATCGGGATGCCCGCGTCGGTCATCATGTCCGGCAGGGCCAGCACCACGACGTAGGTGTCGGCCGCGGCGAACGCGACCGCCACCGCGGCCAGCGCGAGCAGCAGCCCCTCGGCGCGGCCGGGGCCGGTCTCCCCCCGGGCCCCGGTCACGGAGCGGTGATCTCCTGCTCGACGCCGTAGTCGGTGAAGCCGAGGGTGTAGGTCACCGGGTCGGCGTCGGCGTAGAAGGCACCGGTCAGCACCACCTCGCGGAGCTCGTCGTCGTCGGTGACGGTGTAGGTCGCCTCGAAGTCGCCGGAGGCGCTGGGGATGATCGGGGCGACCACGTCGCCGGGCACCGTGCCGGTGTACTCGGTGAGCACCTCGGCGTTGTCCTCGCCGCCGCGGACCGACTCACCCTTCTCGACGTCGCCGGTGGCGGTGAGCAGGGAGGAGAAGCCGTCGTCGGGGCTCATCAGCTCGGCAGGGTCGGGCGCGCCGTACTCGGCGGGGTCGATCTCCTGCCACCCGGTGGTGAGTGGCAGCTGGGCGTAGACCACGCCGTCGACCGCGACCACCGGGACGTCGGGCTCGAACGCGCCGATCGGCACGGTGATCGAGCCCTCGAAGGCCGGGGCGCGGGTGCCGACGCCCTCCGCCGAGAGCAGCCCTTCGACGCCGTCGGGCAGCTCGTCGGTGCGCAGTGTGATGCGCACGCCGTCGGCCTCGTCGAAGGTCTGCTTGGCGGCGGCGAGCACCTCCTCGGGGCTCCGGTCGTCGTCCCCGCCGCCGACGTCGCCGGTGCAGGCGACCAGCACCGGAGCGAGGGCGACCGCGACCACCGCGATGAGGGCGGCGCGGCGACGGGGTGGGCGGGAGGAGCGCAGCGAGCTCATGGGCGTCACCCTTGCACACCGCCGGTCGCGGTGCCGCCGGCGATCGGGCGGGCGGCGACCGGCCCCGCACAGGCCACGATCGGCTGGCTGCCGGGCAGTCCCGAGCCGTCGCGACGTCCGGTCGCCGGCGGCAGGTCGACCGGAGCGCCACTGGCCGCGGCGGCGCGCGCCGGGGCGGCTCCCACCCAGGCGAAGACCAGGGTGTCCTCGCCCTTGAGGAAGCGGTGGCAGCGGACCCCGCCGGTGGCCCGGCCCTTGGCGGGGTACTCGCTGAACGGGGTCACCTTGACCGCGCCCGGTTCGGTGCCGGGCAGGGCGGTGGAGGCTCCGGAGACGGTGACGACGACGGAGCCCTCCGGCGCGTCGGGGTCGACCGCGCCGAACCAGGCGACGTGCTGGCCGGCGTTGACCCGGATGCCGGCGATGCCGCCTCCGGTCCGGCCCTGCGGCCGGACCCCGTCGGCGGCGAAGTGCAGCAGTTGCGCGTCGGAGGTGACGAAGCACAGCGCCTCCCGGCCGGTGACCAGCTCGAGGGCGCCGACGACCTCGTCGCCGTCGGCCAGCCGCACCACCTCCCACTCGTCGCGGCCCAGCACCTCGGGGTTGACCCGCTTGACCACGCCCTGGCGGGTGCCCAGCGCCAGGCCGGGGCCGTCGCCGGTCAGCGTGCAGAGACCCAGCAGCCGCTCGCCGGCGTCGAGCGCGAGGATCTCGGAGACCGGGAGGCCACCGGCCAGGTGCGGGTCGTTGGCGGTGCCGGGCAGCTGGGGCAGCTCGAGCACCCCGATCTTGACCAGCCGGCCACGGCTGGTCAGCCCTCCGACCTCGCCGCGCGCGGTCGCGCGGACGGCCGAGACCACCACGTCGTGGTTGGCCCGGCCCTCGCCCTGGCCCGGGGCCTCGTCGGTGGCGGTGCGGGCCAGGAGCCCGCTGGAGGAGAGGTAGACCAGACACGGGTCGTCGGCCACCTCCAACGGCGCCGCGGCGGTCACCGGCGCGCCCGCGGACTCCAGCAGCACGGTGCGGCGCGGCGTCCCGAAGGTCTTGGCGACCTCGGCCAGCTCCTCGGAGACGACGGTACGCAGCAGCGCGTCGTCGGCGAGGATCGCGTCGAGCTCGTCGATGGTGTGCCGCAGCTCCTCGGACTCCTTCTCCAGCTCGATGCGGGAGAACTTGGTCAGCCTGCGCAGCGGCATGTCGAGGATGTAGTCGGCCTGCACCTCGGTGAGGTCGAAGACGGCGGTCAGCCGCTCCTTGGCGGCCGCGGCGTTCTCCGAGGAGCGGATCACCGCGATCACCTCGTCGATGTCGAGGATCGCGATCAGCAGGCCGTCGACCAGGTGCAGCCGGTCGGCGGCCTTCGTGCGCCGGAACACCGAGCGGCGGCGGACGACGTCGAAGCGGTGGTCCAAGAAGACCTGGAGCAGCTCCTTGAGGCCGAGGGTGCGCGGCTGGCCCTCGACCAGCGCCACCGTGTTGATGCCGAAGGAGTCCTCCATCGGGGTGAGCTTGTAGAGCTGTTCGAGCAGGGCCTCGGGCACGAAGCCGTTCTTGACCTCGATCACCAGGCGCAGCCCCTTGGCCCGGTCGGTGAGGTCCTTGACGTCCGAGATGCCCTGCAGCTTCTTGGCCTGCACGAGCACCTTGATCCGCTCGACCACCCGCTCGGTGCCCACGCCGTAGGGCAGCTCGGTGACCACGATGCCCTTGCGCCGGGGGGTGATGCTCTCGACCCGGGCGGTGGCCCGCATCCGGAACGTGCCCCGACCGGTCTCGTAGGCGTCGCGCACGCCGTCGAGGCCGACGATCTTGCCGCCGGTGGGCAGGTCGGGACCCGGCATGAACCGCATCAGGTCGTCGACGTTCGCCTCGGGGTGCCGGATCAGGTGGCGCAGCGCCTGCACCACCTCGACCAGGTTGTGCGGGGCGATGTTGGTGGCCATCCCGACGGCGATGCCGGTGGTGCCGTTGACGATCAGGTTCGGGATCGCCGCGGGCAGCACCGCCGGCTCGGTCTCGCGGGAGTCGTAGTTGGGCTTGAAGTCGACGGTGTCCTCGTCGATCGAGGCGGTCATCGCGACCGCCGCCGGCGCCATCCGGCACTCGGTGTAGCGCATCGCGGCGGGGGAGTCGTCGGGGGAGCCGAAGTTGCCGTGCCCGTCGATCATCGGCAGCCGCATCGACCACGGCTGCGCCATCCGCACCAGCGCGTCGTAGATCGCGCTGTCGCCGTGCGGGTGCAGCTTGCCCATCACCTCACCGACCACGCGCGCGCTCTTGACGTGGCCGCGGTCGGGCCGCAGGCCCATGTCGTTCATCGTGTAGAGGATCCGCCGCTGCACCGGCTTGAGGCCGTCGCGGGCGTCGGGGAGCGCGCGGGAGTAGATCACCGAGTAGGCGTACTCGAGGAACGAGGAGCGCATCTCGTCACCGACGTCGATGTCGAGGATGTGCTCCTCGAAGTCTTCGGGGAGCTCCTGGGGTGGGGTACGCCGTGCCATGGCGCCATTGTCGCCGGTGGCGGGCGCGAGCCCCGACGGGGCACGCCGCAGTGGGGTCGAGAAGGATCGAGCGGCCCGATCGGCGGGTGATGGCCGCGCAGCAGTCCACGGACTTGGGCGACATGGCCTAGATTCGCGACGTGACCTCGAAGCCGGCAGCCGACGAGGCGGGAGCCCCGCCCCCCGCAGCCCCCAAGCACTGGGAGGCCGACGTCCTGCTGCGCGACGGCCGGACCGCCCACATCCGGCCGATCGCCCCCGCCGACGCGCAGCTGCTCGTCGAGTTCTACTCCCGTGTCTCGGACCAGTCGAAGTACTACCGCTTCTTCAGCCCCATGCCGTTCCTCTCCGAGCGCGACGTGAAGCGCTTCACCCACGTCGACCACGTCGACCGGGTGGCGTTCGTGGTGCTCGTCTCGGGGCAGATGATCGCGGTCGGACGCTACGACCTGATCAAGCCCGGCGAGGCCGAGGTGGCCTTCCTGGTCGAGGACCAGCACCAGGGCCGCGGCATCGCCCAGCTGCTCCTCGAGCACCTGGCCCAGGCCGGGCGGGAGCGGAGCATCGAGAAGTTCGTCGCCGAGGTGCTGCCCGACAACGTGCGGATGATCCAGACCTTCCGCGACGCCGGCTACCAGCTGGTCAGCGAGTACGAGGAGGGCGTGCTGGTCCTGGAGTTCCCGATCGATCCGACCGACACCGCGATCGGGGTGATGCAGACCCGTGAGCACCGGGCCGAGGCCGCCTCGATCGAGAAGTTCTTCAACCCCCGCTCGGTCGCGGTGATCGGTGCCAGCCGCCGCCAGGAGACGATCGGCCGGCAGCTGGTGCGCAACCTGGTCACCGGCGACTTCACCGGCCGGGTCTACGCGGTCAACTCCAGCGGATCGTCGGTCTCCGGCATGCCCGCCTACACGTCGGTGTCCGACATCCCCGGCCAGGTCGACGTCGCCATCGTCGCGGTGCCCGCGGACGCCGTGCAGGACGTCGTCCTGGACTGCGCCGCCAAGGGCGTGCACGGCCTGGTGGTGATCTCGTCGGGGTTCGCCGAGACCGGCGAGGAGGGCCGGCAGCGGCAGCGGCGGCTGGTCGGGCTGTGCCGCTCCTACGGGCTGCGGCTGATCGGCCCCAACTGCCTGGGCGTGATCAACACCGACCCGGCGGTCTCGATCAACGCCTCGCTGTCGCCGCTGATGCCGCCACGCGGCCGGGCCGGGTTCTTCTGCCAGTCCGGGGCGCTCGGCTCGGCGATCCTGGAGAAGGTCAACAACCGGGGGCTGGGTCTGTCGACGTTCGTCAGCGCCGGCAACCGGGCCGACGTCTCCGGCAACGACCTCCTGCAGTACTGGGAGGAGGACGACTCCACCGAGGTCGTGCTGCTCTACCTGGAGTCGATCGGAAACCCGCGCAAGTTCTCCCGCATCGCCCGCCGGGTCTCCCAACGCAAGCCGATCATCGCGGTCCGGTCGGGCCGCACCACCCAGGGCGTGCCGATGGGCCACACGGTGCGCAAGATCGCCGCGCCGCCGCAGGCCGTCGACGCGATGTTCCGGCAGGCGGGCGTGGTCCAGGTCGACACGCTCGAGGAGATGTTCGACGTCGCCCAGCTGCTGGCCCACCAGCCGCTGCCGCGAGGCCGCCGGGTGGCGATCGTCGGCAACTCCGACGCGCTCGGCCTGCTCGCCGCCGACGCGGCCGCGGCGGTCGGCCTGGTCGTGAACAAGTCGGTGGCGCTCGGCGCGGAGGCCAACGCGGAGGACTTCGAGGACGCGCTGGACGCCGCCATCGACGACCCCGAGGTCGACTCGGTCGTCGCGGTCTACATCCCGCCGCTGAACGTCTCCGGAGAGGACGTCGCGAACGTGCTGGCCGCGGTGGGCGAGCAGTCCGACAAGCCGCTGGTGTCGACGTTCCTGGGAGCCGAGGGCGTCCCCGAGCTGCTGCGGGTGCCGGACGTCGCCGGCTCCACGGCAGGTCGTGGGTCCGTCCCGTCCTACCCGGCGGTCGAGGCGGCGGTGCGCGCGCTGGCCCGCGTCGTCGAGTACGCCGTGTGGCTGCGCGCGGCGGACGCCCTCCCGGCGCTGCCCGACGAGGTCGACGAGGAGCGGGCCCGGCGCCTGGTCCGCGAGCTGCTGGCGGCCCACCCCGAGGGCGCCACGCTGGGCCAGGCCGAGCTGAGCGAGCTGCTGGAGGCCTACGGCATCACGATGTGGGCCGCCCGCCCGGTCACCACGCTGCGCGAGGCCCAGCGGGCCGGCCGCGAGATGGGCTGGGACGTCGTGCTCAAGGCCACCGCCGAGCACCTGCGTGAGCGCCCCGACCTGGCCCACGTGTGGCGCAACATCGACACCCCGGCCGAGATGCGCGACGCGTGGGAGTCGTTGCTGCAGATCATCAGTGACCCCGAGAAGGCCGGCTTCGTGGTGCAGAAGAACGCCCCGCCCGGGGTGCCGGTCACGATCGGCAGCATCGAGGACCCGCTCTTCGGGCCGGTGGTCTCGTTCGGCATCTCCGGGCCGCTCACCGAGCTCCTCGGCGACCGCGCCTACCGGATCCCGCCGCTGAGCGAGCGTGACGCGGCGGCGATGGTGCGCGAGATCAAGTCCTCGCCGATGCTCTTCGGCTACCGGGGCAGCGAGGTCGTCGACGTGGGCGAGATCGAGCGGCTGATCCTGCGGGTCGCCCAGCTGCAGAACGACCTGCCCCAGGTGAGCTCGTTGGAGCTGGCGCTGGTGCTCGTCGGGGCCCACGGGGCGACCGTGCTCACCGCCGAGGCCCGGGTGCAGCCGGTGGCCGACCCGCGCTCGGACTGGTTCGTGCGACGGATGCCCGCCGTCCCCGGGGACACCATCCCCGGCTGAGCCGGCAACCGCGGCACTAGGATCGCGGCGTGTTGATCTCCGATGCTCGCCGCGCCCTCTTCGTGCACGTCCAGAAGACGGGCGGGGTGACCGTGCAGAGCATGCTCGAGCAGGCGTTGCCCGACGGACGCCACCTCGGCAAGAACCGGCACGCCACGCTCGCGCAGATCCTGCACAAGGAGCCCGACCTGGCCGGCTACTGGACGTTCGGGTTCGTGCGCAACCCGTGGGCCCGGATGGTCTCCTGGTACGACATGGCAGTCCGCTTCCGTGCGGCCGCCGAGCGAGGCTCGCCGGGCGAGACCAAGCAGCTGCTGACCAACGGCTACCTGCGCAAGGTCGCCTACGGCTACAGCTCCTTCGACGAGTTCGTGATGTGCGGGCCAGACGAGTTCCCGCGGCTGCGCACCCCGCAGGTCGACTACCTGAGCGCAGCCGAGCGCAAGGTCGACTTCATCGGCCGCACCGAGTCGCTGGCCGACGACATCCGGCACGTCTTCGACCACCTGGGCCTGCCCGCCCCCGAGACCGTGCCGCAGAAGAACGCCAACAAGGAGAAGGTCGACTACCGCGAGCGCTACACCCCGCTGACCCGCGAGCAGGTGGCCCGCGTCTTCCGCCGCGACCTCGACGAGCTCGGCTACGAGTTCTGACCGACGCGCCGGGTGCGGCCGACCGCGTCTTCGAGTGTGGCAACGCGGCATGCCAGACTGCCCCCATGCGCAGTGCCCGTGCCACCGACGACCGTGACCGGACTCTCGAGCTGCGGTCGGCCATCGACCGCACCGGCTACTACCCCGAGGTCGTGGCCGACGGGGTCAGCGCCGCGATCGCGGGTGAGCAGGTCGTCTCGTTCTTCGTCCACCACGAGCCGACGTTCGAGCGTGACGAGGTGCGCCGCCACCTGAGCGTCGTGGTGCTCACCCCCACCCGCCTGGTCCTGGCGCACACCGACGAGCACGCGGGTGACGACCTGCTGCCCGAGCCCTACACCTCGACCTCGACCGAGGCGGTGCGGCTGAGCGCGGTCAAGTCGGTCGTGGTGACCCGGATGATCACCTCGCCGGAGTCCGGCCCCTCCTCGCCCGCCGAGGCCGTGATGACGATCGGCTGGGGCGGCGTCAGCCGGGTCGACCTCGAGCCCGCGGGCTGCAGCGACCCCGAGTGCGACGCCGACCACGGCTACACCGGCGTGCTCTCCTCCGACGACTTCTCGCTGCGCGTCTCCGCCGCCGCCGACGGCGGCGAGGCGGTGACCGGTCTGCTCGCCTTCGCCGAGGCCCTCTCCGCGCGCACGCACTCCGCGTGAGCGCACCCGTCGAGGCGGCCGGCTTCCTCGAGCCGGCCTACGGGGAGCGATCGCTCGGCGACGTCGTGCCCGGGGTGGCCGCGGCGCTCGGTGCCCCGATGGGGCCACGGCCGTCGGGGCTGCTGCTTCCCGACGCGGCGGCGTACGTCGTGTTCCTCGTCGACGGCCTCGGTGCCGACCTGCTGCGCCGCTACGCGCACGCGGCGCCGTTCCTGTCGGCGCTGCTGGCCGACCAGTCGCCGGGCACGGCCGGAGTCCCCTCCACCACGGTCACCAGCCTGACCTCGCTCGGCACCGGCCTGCCCCCGGGCGCGCACGGCCTGGTGGGCTACACCTCCCGGGTGCCCGGCACCGACCGCCTGCTCAACGCGCTGCTGTGGGACAAGGAGATCGACCCGGTGCAGTGGCAGCCGCACGCCACGGCCTTCTCCCGTCTGCGTGAGGCCGGTGTCTCGGTGACGGTCGTCAACAAGCGCGAGTTCCAGGGCAGCGGTCTCACGGTCGCCGCGCATCGCGGGGCCGACTTCGTCGGCGTCGACCGGGTGGGGGAGCGGATCGCGGCGGCCGTCGCCGCCTCCGCGGACACCCCCTCGCTCACCTATCTCTACGACGGCGACCTCGACTGGACCGGGCACCGCTACGGCGTGTCCTCGAGTGCCTGGCTGCAGCAGCTGTCGATGATCGACGCCGAGGCCGAGCAGCTGCGCGAGGCGCTGCCGCCGCACACCCGGCTGCTGGTCGTCGCCGACCACGGCATGGTCGACTCGCCCGAGGAGAGCCGCCTCGACGTCGACGAGCACCCCGAGCTGCGCGACGGACTGGCGCTGCTCGGTGGTGAGGCCAGGTTCCGTCACCTCTACTGTCACCGGGGTGCCGTCGACGACATCGTCGCCACCTGGACCGAGGTGCTCGGCGAGCGAGCCGAGGTGATGAGCCGCGAGACCGCGGTCCGTCGGGGCTGGTTCGGCCCGGTCGACGCCTCGGTGCTGCCCCGGCTCGGTGACGTCGTGGTCGCCGCCCGCGGTGACCACGCCGTCCTGTCGTCGGTGGACTTCCCCTACGAGCGCCAGCTGGTGGGCCTGCACGGGTCGCTGACGCCCGCGGAGATGCTGATCCCGATGCTGGTGTCCTAGGGGAACGCAGCTCCGCTATCCGAACGGCAGCGGGTCCGGAGCCAGGCTGACCGCCTTCGCCCGGGCCGCGGTGAGCCGGCGCCGGTGGTGCTGGCGGCAGAGCACCTCGTAGGCCACCTCGGGCGGCGGCCCCGCGGGGGCGCCGTCGACCGCGTCGACGTCACCGACCACGATCACCTCACCCTCGGTGACCATCACGCCGTTCTCGGTGCGCGCGTTGTGGGTGGCCCGCTTGCCGCACCAGCACAGCGCCTCCACCTGCAGCACGTTCATCCGGTCGGCGAGTTCGACCAGCCGGGCGCTGCCTGGGAACAGCTGGGTGCGGAAGTCGGTGAGGATGCCGAAGGTGAACACGTCGATCTGCAGCTCGTCGACGACCTTGGCCAGCTGGTCGACCTGTTCGCGGGTGTAGAACTGCACCTCGTCGCAGATCAGGTAGTCGATCCGCGCGCCGTGGGTCAGTGAGTCGACGACGTAGCGCCAGAAGTCGAAGTCGCCGGTGACCTCGAGTGCGTCGTGGGTCAGCCCGAGGCGGCTGGAGATCGTGGCCTCACCGCCGCGGTCGTGGGTGACGAAGATGCGCCCGACCCGGCCGCGGGCGGCGTGGTTGTGGTTGGTCTGCAGGGCCAGGGTGCTCTTGCCGGAGTCCATGGTCCCGGTGAAGAAGTGCAGTTCCGCCACGACGGAGGATCCTCCCACAGCGGTGGGGGCGGCCCGAGGGCTGGTGCAGGATGGGAACGTGCCCGGACCCCTGATCTCGACCGCGGAGCTGCGCCGTCGGCACCGTGAGGTGACCCTGCTCGACGTCCGCTACCGCCTCGGCGGGCCGCCGGGCGAGCCGCTCTTCGCCGCCGGCCATCTGCCGGGTGCGGCCTACGTCGACCTCGACGCCGACCTGGCCTCGGCGCCGGGGCCGCGCGGCAGACACCCGCTGCCGTCCGTTGAGCGGTTCCAGGCCGCGATGCGCCGCTGTGGGGTGCGCCGAGACCGGACGGTCGTCGTCTACGACGACTGGGCCGGGCACGCGGCGGCGCGCGCCTGGTGGCTGCTGCGCCACCACGGCCACCCCGACGTGAGGCTGCTCGACGGCGGCTGGTCTGCCTGGCTGGCCGACGGCGGACCGGTGGAGACCGGGCCGGCCACCGTCGAGCCGGGCGACTTCACCGCCCGGCCGGGGGCGATGCCGGTGCTGGAGGTCGACGACGTGCTCGCGGCGGCCGAGCGGGGAGTGCTGGTCGACGCCCGGGCCGCGGAGCGCTACCGCGGCGAGACCGAGCCGGTCGACCCGGTGGCCGGGCACGTGCCGGGGGCCGTCAACGTGCCCACCGCCGAGAACCTGCGCCCCGACGGCCGGTTCCGGTCACCGCAGGAGCTGCGCGAGCGGTACGCCGCGGCAGGCGCGACGGGCGAGCGACCGGTCGCGGTCTACTGCGGGTCGGGCGTGACCGCCGCCCACGACGTCCTCGCCCTGGAGCTGGCCGGGGTGGCGGCGGCGCTCTATCCGGGCAGCTGGAGCGAGTGGGTCGCGGACCCCTCGCGCCCGGTGGCCACCGGCTGAGCCCGGGGGCTACTCGGGCTTGCCGCCGCCGAACATGATCTCGTCCCAGCTCGGCACCGAGGCCCGGCCACCGCGCTTGCGGACGGTGCGGCGCGGAGCCGGCTCGGGCTCCGCGGCGGCGTCGGCGGCCTCGTCGCGCAGCGCGCGCTCGGTGGCCTCGTCGCCGGCCGGCTCCTCGTCGAGGAGCGCCTCGAGCGGCTCGTCGGCGGTGACCTCCGCCTCACCCGGCTGGTCCTCGTCGCGCACCAGGTCGAGCGCGTCGTCGCCGAGCGGCAGCTGCTGCTCGTCACCGACCGCGGCCAGCCGCCTGCGGCGGACCTGCTGGAGGTCGTCGCGGGCCGGCGCGGGCTCGGCGACCTCGTCGCCCACCAGCCAGCGGGCGTCGTCGTTCTCGACCATCACGTAGTTGCCGGGGACGTCGAAGGCGAAGCGGGCGATGCCGCTGCGGGCCCCCGCGGCGAAGCCCGCGGTGAGGGCCCAGCGACCGTCGTCGCGCCGCCAGGCGTCCCACTCGACGGCTCCCGGGTCGGCGTGGTGCGAGCGCAGTTGCGAGGTCACCGCCTCGCCGAGGGTGCGGGCCGGCCCGGTCGGCTCGCCGGCGCGGCGGCGCACCGAGGAGCGCTGGGCACGGCCGGCGACGTGCTCACGCTCGGCCAGCACCGGCTGCGCGAACGGCATGATCCGCTCCACCGAGGTGCCGGCCGCGTCGGCCACCGCCTCCGGGGTCTCGCCGGCGCGGATGCGAGCCTGGATGTCGCGGGGACGGAGGGAGCTGTCCATCTGGGTCTCCTGCTGGCCGGTGCGGGCGCGGCGAACGGCGTCGCGTAGCCCGGCGTCGATGTCGAGGGTGTGCTCGGTGCCCGCGTCGTCCACCAGGCGCAACCGCAGGCCGTCGTCGCTCACGCCGGTGAGCGTCAGGTGCGCCATGGACGGTGCAACTTCCTACGTCGGACCGGGCGGGTGCCCGGTGGCTGGGTCGGTGGGTGGGTCGGTGGAGCGTCGGTCGAGGATTGCTGGTGATCCGTGGTCGCGAGCCTACGCCAGCGGGGCGACCGGACGACGGATCGCGACGGCGTGGCCTGCACCGACACCGGCGGCGGTAGCCTCCGGACGTGCCGATCGCCGACCAGCCCACGACCCTGGTGGTGCTCGATCTCGTGGGGATCTTCGTGTTCGCGATCTCCGGCGGCCTGGTGGCGGTGCGCAAGGAGCTCGACGTGTTCGGCGTGCTGATGCTCGCCGGGATCACCGGGCTGGGCGGCGGCTTCCTGCGCGACGTGCTCATCGGCGCCGCCCCGCCGGCCTCGCTGTCGGACTGGCGCTACCTGGCGGTCCCGGTGGCGGCCGGGTCGCTCACGTTCCTCTACCACCCCGTGCTGGCGAAGCGGGAGACGACCGTCAACGTCTTCGACGCCTTCGGGCTGTCGGTGTTCTGCGTCGCGGGGGCGCTCAAGGCGCTCGACTACGGCCTGGGGCCGGTGCCGGCGGCGCTGATGGGCATGGTCACCGGCATCGGCGGGGGCGTGGTGCGCGACCTGCTGGCCGGGCGGGTGCCGGTGGTCTTCCGGGGCGAGCTCTACGCGATCCCGGCGCTGGCCGGTGCCACGGTCGCCGTGGTCGGCACCCGGCTGGACCTGCCCGGCAACCTCGTGACGGTCGCCGCCGCGCTCGTCTGCCTGTCTTGGCGGCTGCTGGCGATGTTCCGGCGCTGGCAGGCCCCGGTGGCGCGGGGGCCGGCCAGCGTGTAGGTGTCCGGGCCGGTCAGTCCTCGAGGGGCTCGCCCACGGGGAGCGCGATGTCGCCGTCGAAGTCGGCGAACGAGGGCGCGAGCTCGGCGCTCACCTCGCAGGTCCCCGCGGGGACGGTGCAGGTGAGCAACTGCACCGGCGCCGCTTGGCTGCGTTGGGCGATCAGCACCACCCGGGAGTCGTCGAGCCACTCGAACGCGGCCGCGAACGCGTAGTCGCCGGCCAGGGGTACCCGGCTGCCGTCGGAGGTGTCGAAGACCATCGCCTCGTCGGCGTCCTGGGCGAGCCAGCGGCCGTCGTGCGAGAGGTCGCCCTGGGTGCCACCGCCCTCGAGAAGTCGCACGGGGTCACCGCCGGGCACCACGATCTCGGTGCCGAAGTTGCGGGCCTGGGCGACGTGACCGACCTCGACGTCGATGACGTAGCCGTCATCGGTGCCCTCGACCGCGGGTGGCCCGTCGAACCGCTCGACCTGGCCGGTCGAGATCTCCGCACGGATCACGCCGCCGGCGTCGCTCCAGTACGCCGTGGTGGCGTCGACGGCGTACAGCTCACGTACGCCCTGTACGCCCGCGCCATCCTCGCCGCTCTCCTCGCCCAGGGGGAAGCCGCTCTCCCCGGATGCCTGGTCGAGGAAGACCGGGTGGCCGTCGGTGTCCAGCCACCCGGCCACGGTGCCGTCGGTGTCGGAGACCAGTCGCATCCGGTCGGGATCGGGGTCGGTGCTGCCCACTCGGGTCGTGCCGGCCGAGGTCACCGACCAGACCGTGCCGTCGGGGTCGGCCACCACGTAGCCGATCGAGGTGCGCACGTAGGCACGCACCGGGTGTCCCACCTCGAGGGTGTCGGAGCCGGCATGGATCACCGTGCCGCGGGCGTAGGAGACGGAGGCCGTCGTGAGGCCGTCGGCGGCATCGACGCCGGTTGCGCCGCCGTCACCGCCGAGCTGGGTCAGCCCCACGCCGGAGACGACGGCCGCGGTGGCCAGGGCTCCCGCACCGACGGCGAGGCCGCGGCGGCGGACGCGGCGCTGCCCGGCGCGGACGAGCGTGTCGACGTCGACGGCGTCGAAGCGGACGTCGTCGGCCTGGTCGTGGAGGAGCTGCTTGAGGGTCTCGGTCATGAGGGTCACCTGCCTGAGGAGAGAGTGGGGATCAGCTCGGCGAGGGCGGGCTCGTCGCCCAGCCGGTCGCGGAGCTTGGCGAGGCCGGCCGAGACCTGGCTCTTCACGGTGCCGACGGCGCAGCCCATCGCCTCGGCGGTCTGGGCCTCGGAGAGGTCCTCGTAGTAGCGCAGCACGATCGCGGCCCGCTGCCGCACCGGCAGCTCGAGCAGGCACTGCCACAGCCACTGGTGCTGGGCGACGCCGTCGGCGTGGCCGGGCTGGATCCGCTCGGGCGGGGTGTCAGTGCTGCGCTCGGCGTTCCAGCCCTTGCGACGGAACCACGAGATCGCGGTGGTGGTGATCGCCTTGCGGGTGTAGGCCTCGGCGTTGCCGACGTCGCGCAGCCGCGGCCAGGCGACGTAGGTCTTGATCAGCGCCTCCTGCACCAGGTCCTGGGCCAGCGAGACCTCACCGACCATCAGGTACGCCGCGCGGTGCAGGGCCGGCGAGCGGGCGGCGACGAAGTCGCCGAACTCCGACCGGTCCCTGCGTGGAGCGTGGGGCATCGTTGGGCCTCTTTCGTCGGTTCGGTCGGCGGTCGGGGTCCCGGTGGCCCGTCCTGCCTCCCCGACGCGGTGGCGGGCCGGAAAGGTTCGGCCCGTCGAGAACTCCGGCCGATCCGGTGTCTCAGTCGCCCAACACCCGGCGCAGGTAGTCGTTGGCGAAGACCCGGTCGGGGTCGAGCCGGTCGCGCAGCGCGAGGAACTCCTCGAACCGCGGGTAGACCGGCGCCAGGTCGGCGGCGGTGAGGGTGTGCACCTTGCCCCAGTGCGGGCGCCCCTCGTGGGCGCGCAGCATCGGTTCGAGCAGCGCGAAGTAGGCGCGGTGGTCGGCGTCGCGGTGGGTGTGGAACGCCAGGTAGAGCGAGTCGCGGCCGGCCGCCGTCGACAGCGCGATGTCGTCGGCGGGCGCCACCCGGATCTCGACGGGGAAGCTGATCCGCAGCCCCGAGGAGTCGACCAGGCGCCGGGCCTCCCGCAGCACGTCGAGGCCGGCCTCGCGCGGCACGGCGTACTCCATCTCACGGAAGACCACGCGTCGCGGCGAGGTGAAGACCCGGTGGGCGACGTCGCTGTAGGTGCGGGCTCCGAGCACCCGGGCGCTGACCCGGTTCATCGACGGGATCACCCGCGGCGCGTGGTTGGCTCCGGCGGTCAGCCAGCCGAAGAGCGTGTTCGAGAGGAACTCGTCGTCCAGCCAGCCGCGGAGCCGGCCGACCGGCTCGGCCTCGGACAGGTCGGCGTCGAGCCGGTCGTTGCGCTTGGTGAGCATCCGGTCGGTGTGCGGGAACCAGTACATGTCGACGTGGTGGCTCTCCGCGGCCATCTGGTCGAAGGAGCCGAGCGCCTCCGCCCACGACATCGGCTGCTCGCGGGCCTCGAGGAGGAACGACGGCTCGACCCGGAAAGTCAGCGTGGTGAGGACGCCGAGGGCGCCGAGCCCGACCCGGGCGGCGGCGAACACCTCGGGGTTCTCCTCCGGGCCGGCCCGGAGCAGCTCGCCGGTGCCGGTGACCAGCTCGAGCCCGGCCAGCTGGGCCGCGAGCCCGGCCGCGATCCCGCCGGTGCCGTGGGTGCCGGTGGAGGTGGCGCCGGCCAGGGTCTGCTCGGCGATGTCGCCCATGTTGTGCAGGCTCAGCCCGAGCCGCTCGAGCTCGGCGTTGAGCACCTTCAGCGGCGTGCCCGCCCACGCGGTCGCCGTCATCGCCTCCCGGTCGACCGAGAGCAGCCCGGTCATGCCGCCGGGGGTCAGCATGGTGTGCTCGGGTGCGGAGATCGCGGTGAAGCTGTGGCCGGTGCCGACCATCTTCACGGTGCGGCGCTCGGCCCGGGCCCGCTCCACCTCGGCCACGACCTCGCCGACATCGCGCGGCTGCACCACCCGCTCGGGTCGCGCGCTCTCCAGACCGGACCAGTTGCTCCACTCCCGCATGCGCCGAACCCTAGGGGGTCGGCACCGCGTCGGCGGGCGCTTCGGCCGACGGGCCGGCGAGGTCGCGGTCGCGGGGGAGCAGTTGGGCCGCGAGCACGGCCACGAGTCCGGCCGCGGCGGAGACCAGGTAGGCCGGGCCGGCGCCGTAGTGGTCGATCACGAACCCGCTGATGGTGGCGCCCGGGGCGACCCCGGCGACCATGCCGGTCTGGATGATCGCCATCCCCTCGGTGACCCGGGTCTTCGGCACGGCCTCGACGGTCAGCGAGAGCGTCGCCACCATGGTGGGGGCGATCGCGAGCCCGCCCAGCAGCAGGATCAGCCCGAGTGCGGCGAGCGAGTCGACGAAGTACGGCGGCACCATGGCCGCGGCCATGCCCACCGAGCCCCAGCGCACCCGCGACGCGGGCCCGCGCCGCCAGGTGATCGCGCCGGTGACGACGCCGGCGGTGAGGCTGCCCAGGGCCCACAGGGCCAGCAGCCCGCCGGCGATGCTCGGCCGGCCCTGCTCCTCGGCGAACGCGACCGTGGTGACCTCCGCCGCCCCGAACAGGATGCCGAGCATGGCGCTGACCGCCGCGAGCGTGATCACGGTGCCCCAGGGCATCGCGGCCCGTGGCCCGCTCTCGGAGCGGCGCGGGTGCGCGGGCGGCTCGGTGCGTCGCTGGGCACTGAACGCCAGGCTGCCGGCGACCCCGGCGACCACGCCGACGGTGAGACCGGCCACCGGGTGCACGCTGGTGGCGAGCAGGGTGACCGCGATCGGGCCGAGGATGAACACCACCTCGTCGAGCACCGCCTCGAGCGCGTAGGCGGTCTGCAGCTCGGCTGGACGGGAGACCACGAACGCCCAGCGGGCGCGCACGCAGGAGCCGACCTGGGGGAGCGAGCCACCCGCGAGCGCGGCGAACAGGTAGGCGGTGGCCGGCGGCCAGCCGGACTCGACCGCCCACATCAGCAGCGCCATCGCGGCGCCGAACACGGCGCTGGCCACGACGAGCACCCGCCGCTGGCCGAGCCGGTCGAGCAGGCGTCCCTGGAGGATCGCGAGCACCGCGTTGGCGACCATGTACGCCGCGGAGACCGCTCCGGCCTGGCCGTAGGAGCCGGTCTCGCCGGCGACGAGCAGCACGATCCCGAGGCCGGCCATCGAGATCGGCAGCCGGGCCACCAGGCCGGTGAGGCTGAACGCCAGGGCGCCGGGGTGGCCCAGCACCCCGCGGTACGACGACAGCATCGTGATCCTCTCTCCCGGCGCAGGGTAGGACCCCGCCGCGACCCGCCGCCAATCCCCGCGGATCGCCGGGCTCCTACGATGAGGCCATGTCCTCGACGCCTACGACGCAGCAGCCCGCCCCCGACGTGAGCCCCTACGACGCACTGCTGCTGGTGTCGTTCGGCGGCCCGGAGCGCCCGGAGGACGTCGTGCCGTTCCTGGAGAACGTCACCCGGGGGCGCGGGATCCCGCGTGAGCGGCTCGAGGAGGTCGGCCAGCACTACTTCCTGTTCGGCGGCCGCTCGCCGATCAACGACCAGAACCGCGAGTTCCTCGACGCGCTGCGCGCCGACCTGGCCGGGGCCGGGATCGACCTCCCCGTCTACTGGGGCAACCGCAACTGGGACCCCTACCTGACCGACACGCTGCGCCAGATGGCGGCCGACGGCGTCACCCGGGCCGCGTGCTTCATGACCAGCGCCTACTCGTCGTACTCCAGCTGCCGGCAGTACCGCGAGAACCTGTTCGACGCGGTCGCGGCCCTCCCGGAGGGTGTCGCGGCACCCCGGCTGGACAAGCTGCGGCACTACTTCAACCACCCGGGATTCGTGGAGCCGGTGGTCGACGGGGTGCTGGCGGCCCTGGCCGACCTGCCCGAGCCGGAGCGGGCGGGGGCCGAGCTGGTCTTCGTCACGCACTCGGTCCCGACCGCGATGAACGACAGCAGCGGCCCCGACGGCGGCGCCTACCTCGAGCAGCACCGGAGCCTGGCGGCCGAGGTGGTCGACCGGGTGCGTCAGGAGACCGGCGTCGACCGGGAGCACGCGCTGGTGTTCTGCTCCCGCTCGGGAGCACCGCACGTGCCGTGGCTCGAGCCCGACGTCAACGACCACCTCGAGGCCGTGCACGCGCGTGGCGTGCCGGCCGTGGTGATGGTGCCGATCGGCTTCGTCTCCGACCACATGGAGGTCATCTACGACCTCGACACCGAGGCGATGGCGACCGCGGAGCGGCTCGGCCTCCCGGCCCGCCGCTCGGCGACGCCGGGCTCCGACCCTCGGTTCGTGGCCGCGGTGCGCGACCTGCTGGTGGAGCGCGCGGCGGTGGAGCGCGGCGGACCGGACGCCGACGGCATCTCCCGCCCCGCGGTCGGCAGCATCGGACCGATGTGGGACGCCTGCCCGCCCGGATGCTGCCCCAACCTCCGTGGGGACCGGCCGGCCCTGTGCGGCCGATGACCGCGGCCGCGGACGCGGGCCTTCCGGGGGGCCACGAGCTGATCGCCACCGCGCTCGAGGTGGCGCGCGCGGCGGCGGCGCTGGTGCGCGACCGAGCACGCGGGGAGGTGTCGGTCGCCTCCATCAAGTCCAGCGACACCGACGTGGTGACCGAGGTCGACCGCGCCGCCGAGGAGCTGATCCGCGGCCTGCTCGGTCGGCTTCGGCCGGGCGACGCCGTCCACGGCGAGGAGGGCGAGGACCTCGCCGGCAGCACCGGCGTCCGCTGGGTCCTCGACCCGATCGACGGCACCGTGAACTTCCTCTACGGCATCCCGCAGTACGCCGTCTCGGTGGCCGCCCAGGTGCTCGTCCCCGGTGCGCCGGAGGCCGGCACGGTCGCCGGGGTGGTGATCGACGTCGCGGCCGGCACCGAGTACGCCGCGTTCGTCCGCCCGGACGGCGAGATCTCGGCGACCCGCGACGGGAGGTCCCTGCGGGTCCGCGGGCCCGCGCCGCTGTCCCAGCGGCTGGTCGCCACCGGCTTCTCCTACGACGCCGGGGTCCGCGAGCTGCAGGCGCAGGCGCTGGTGCGGCTGCTGCCGCGGGTGCGCGACATCCGCCGGTTCGGCTCGTGCGCCCTCGACCTGTGCCACGTGGCCGAGGGTCGCTTCGACGGCTACGTCGAGGAGGGGGTGAACCTCTGGGACCACGCGGCGGCCGCGCTGGTCGCCCGGGGGGCCGGTGCCCGGGTCGAGGTCACCCGGGGCGCCGGCGGCGGCGAGGCCGTGGTGTGCGCGCCCGAGCACGGGTTCGACGAGCTCCGCCAGGCGGTCGCCGAGGCGGGCTACCTCGCCACCTGACCCGCTGCCCTGGGGTGTCAGGGCTGGGACCAAGGCTGGGAATAGCGCCCTGTCACCCACTGTTCATCGGGCACAACGTCCGTCCGGTGTGCGCTTTGATCGTTCCATGGTGCACAATCTGGCGCCGACTGGGGCACGGAACGGGCAGCAACTTCAGGAGTGAGGAACCACCACATGGCGACGGACTACGACGCACCGCGCAAGACCGAGGAAGACCAGTCCGAGGAGAGCATCGAGGAGCTCAAGGCTCGTCGCCACGACAAGAACTCCGGCAAGGTCGACGAGGACGAGGCGGAGGCCGCCGAGTCGTTCGAGCTGCCCGGCGCCGACCTGTCGCACGAGGAGCTCGCGGTCGAGGTCAAGCCCAAGCAGGACGACGAGTTCACCTGCATGAGCTGCTTCCTGGTCCACCACCGCAGCCAGCTGGCCGACGCCGAGAAGCTGATCTGCAAGGACTGCGTCTGACGCGAGCGCGTCCTCCTGCGTCCTACTGGCCGTCCTTGCGCAGCTCGGGGGGCAGGTGGCCGGTGGAGCGCGCGTAGTAGCCGGCGGCCTTGCGCTGCGCGAGCATCCGGGCCAGGCCGATGAGCAGGCCGCTGACGGCGGCCCAGGCGACGGCCTCCCAGATCTCCACGTCGGGGTCGGCGGGGTTCTCGGGCGGCTTCTTGCCGGTCGCCAGCTTCCATGTGGCGTCGGCCCCCTTCTTCGCCATCGCGGCCGCGCCGAGCGCGGCGACGAGTGAGAAGACGGACCACACCTTCGAGCCTCCGGATGCCATGGGGTGACCTTACCCAGCAGGGGCCTCGGCCACTCCCATCAGCCCTGCCGGCTCGCGCCGACCAGCTCGGTGACGGCCGCGGCGAGCCGGTCGGGGTGGCGGGTGCTGAGCAGCCAGTACGGCGTGGGGTCGGCCGGGTCGGTCAGCTGCACGCGCACCGCGCGCTTGAGGTAGGGCCGCAGCAGCAGGTAGGCCCGGGCATCGGCCTCGACACCGGCCACCCGGCGGGTCGCCTCGGGGTCCAGGGCCTCGGCGCCACCGAGGTGGCGGCCCTCGATCCGCGCCCGGCCGGCGCGCAGCGAGCCGTCGGCGACGGTGATCCGGGCGGCGCCGTAGCCGAGGAACCAGGCGGCGAGCAGCCCCAGGAGCAGCGCGGTGAAGCCGCACGCCCAGGTGAACGGCATCGCCACGACCATCGCCATCCAGAACGTGGCGATCAGCATCGTGCCCTGCACCCACCAGCGCAGCGGGACGCCCAGCCGCTCGTCGTACTGCTCTGCTCCGCTCACGAGGCGAAGTTTCCCATCCCCGGCGTGGGCGCCATGGCCTAGGGTCCGGGCCGTGCCTGCGCAGAGCTCTCCTGACCAGACCCCGACCCCCGACCTGCCGGTGCCCGCGGTGCGCCTGGACCCCGGCCTGCCGCTGCCGGCTTACGCGCACCCCGGTGACGCGGGCGCCGACCTGGTCACCACCGTCGACGTGACGCTGGCCCCGGGCGAACGCGCTCTGGTGCCGACCGGGGTGGCGCTGGCGCTGCCCGAGGGCTACGTCGCGCTGGTGCATCCGCGCTCGGGCCTGGCCGCCCGGCACGGGCTCTCCATCGTGAACTCGCCCGGCACCATCGACGCCGGCTACCGCGGGGAGATCAAGGTGCTGCTGGTCAACCACGACCCCGTCGCGCCGATCGAGCTCTCGCGCGGTGACCGGATCGCCCAGCTGGTCGTGCAGCGCTTCGAGCGGGTGCGATTCGTCGAGGTGGCGACACTCCCGGAGTCCGCCCGTGGCGAGGGGGGTTACGGTTCTACCGGAGGCTTCGGCCGCGCTTGAGCCTGGCAGGATCGGCGCGCCGGCTCCGCCCGGACGCCGCCAGGCGCCGACACCGTGCACCGTGCCGAGATGATGGCCGACAAGTTCGGCCGAGGAGAAGCGTGAAGTTCCGTCGCAAGTCGAGCGAGTCCGCGCCCGAGACAGCCCAGACCACCCCGGACGAGGCCGACGGGGGCGAGTCGCCGTCCGGCGGGGCGCTCGCGGGCGGTCCGTTCGACGCCGACGAGCTGCCCGACGACGGCGTCGAGCGTGTCGACCTGGGTGCGCTGCTGATCGCCACCGACGAGAAGCGCTCGCTGCGCATGCAGGTCGACGAGCGCACCGGCGAGGTGCAGGCGGTGCTGCTCGCGGCGCCGGAGGGTGCTCTCGAGCTGCGTGCGTTCGCCGCGCCCCGCAACGGCGACCTGTGGTCGGAGCTGCGGCCGCAGATCGCCGCCGACATGGCGCGGCGCGGCGGCACCGCCACCGAGCGCGAGGGTCGGTGGGGCACCGAGCTGGTCTGCCAGCTGACCGTGAAGCGGGGCGAGGGCACGGTCACCCAGCCGTCGCGCTTCATCGGGATCAACGGGTCCCGGTGGATGCTGCGGGCCACGCTCGTCGGCCGCCCGGCGATCGACTTCGAGCTGGGGGAGTCGTGGGAGGACGCGATCGCCCGGGTGGCGGTGCGCCGCGGCTCGGGGCCGCGCCCGGTCGGTGACCCGCTGCCGGTGAAGCTCCCCGAGGGCGCGAAGCCGGTGTCGGGTGCGGCCGCACCTGCTCCGCAGCCCGGGGCCCCGCGCCAGGCGTGACGCTGGTGTCCGCGATCCGGGGCCGGGGCACTACTGTCACCGCCATGGGTCAGGAGAAGGGGCGGCTGCGCCGTAGCCTGAGACAGTGGGCGAGCAGCAGCGACCAGCACGCCCGCGACCTGCGCCGCACCTACGGCGACACGGGCCTCGACACGATCGACACCGCTCCCGACCGGGAGCGGGTCCGGCTGCGCGGCGCGATCCGCACCGTGACGCTGCGCCCTCGCGGCGGGGTGCCGGCGCTCGAGGCCGAGCTCTACGACGGCACCGGCGTGATCATGGTGGTCTGGCTGGGCCGGCGACGGATCGCCGGGATCAGCCCGGGCCGGTCGCTGCAGGTAGAGGGCCGGATCGGCGTCCACGACGGAGCGCGGACCATGTACAACCCGCGTTACGAGCTCATCCCGTGACCGGGCCGGACCCAGACGCGAACCCGGAGACACAGGCCGACTCGCCGCCGGGCACGCCGGTGGCCCAGACCGCCGAGACGGTCGAGGCGTTGGTCCGCGGCCAGATCGCGCATGCGCTGGGCGGCCGGCGCGGCATCGTCGAGGCCGCCGTGCCGACGCTGGTCTTCACCGCGCTGTGGCTGACCACCCGCGAGCTGACCCCGGCCCTGGTGGTCAGTGTCGCCGCGGCGGTCGTGCTGCTGGTCGTCCGGCTGGTGCAGCGCTCCACCGTCCAGTTCGTGGTCAACGCGCTGTTCGGCATCGGCATCGGCTGGTTCTTCGTCTACCTCTCGGCGCGGCGAGGCGGCTCGGAGGAGGAGCAGGCACTGGCCTACTTCCTGCCCGGCATCCTCTACAACTCCGGCTACGCCGTGGTGCTGGCGCTGACCTGCCTGGTGGGCTGGCCGCTGGTGGGCTTCATGGTCGGCGCGGTCTCCGGAGACCCCACAGCGTGGCACTCCGACCGGCAGATCGTCCGCCTGTGCACGAAGCTCACCTGGCTGCTGGCTCTCCCGTGCTTCGTGCGGGTGATCGTCCAGGGACCGGTGTGGCTGGGCGGGCAGCACGGCTACCTCGACGCGGACACCGCGATCGGCGCCCTCGGCGTGCTCAAGGTGGCGCTGGGCTGGCCGCTGCAACTGGCGGCCCTCGGCGCGATGGCCTGGCTGCTGGGCCGGGGCCGCACCCCCGTGCGCGCGACCGGCTGACCGGCCGGGGCCGACGCCTCGGTCAGGCCCGGTGCTCCTTGGGCGCGAGCAGCTCCTCGAGTTCGTCCTCGTACTCGGCGTGCACGACGAACAGCAGTTCGTCGCCGGCCTCGACGGGCTGCTCGGCGTCGGGCACATAGACCTGGCCGTCGCGCAGGATCGTCACCAGGGCGGAGTTCTCGGGCAGCGGGATCAGCCCCGAGGGCTTGCCGACGTAGGGGGAGTCGGCCGGCAGCGTCATCTCGACCAGGTTGGCCGCGCCCTGGCGGAAGGTGAACAGCCGCACCAGGTCGCCGACGGTCACCGCCTCCTCGACCAGCGCCGACATGATCCGCGGCGTCGAGACGTTGACGTCGACGCCCCAGGCCTCGGTGAACAGCCACTCGTTGTTGGGGTGGTTGACCCGGCCGACGGTGCGGGGGACGCCGAACTCGGTCTTGGCGAGCAGCGAGGTGACCAGGTTGGCCTTGTCGTCGCCGGTGGCGGCGATCACGACGTCGCACTTGTCGAGGCGGGCCTCCTCGAGCGAGGAGAGCTCGCAGGAGTCGGCGAGCAGCCACTCGGCGTCCGGCACCCGCTCGGGCTTGATCGACTCGGCCTTCTTGTCGATCAGGAGCACCTCGTGGCCGTTCTGGATCAGCTCCCGGGCGATCGAGCGGCCCACGGCGCCGGCTCCGGCGATGGCGACTCTCATGATCCGTGCTCCTCGGGGCCGTTGGCGATGACCTTGTAGGTCAGCGGCGCGTTCTCCTCGCGCAGTGCCAGATGCAGCACGTCGCCCTCCTGGATGACGCTGTCGCGGCTCGGGAGCACGCCCTCGCCGAGCCGGTCGATCCAGGCGATCCGGCTCTTGGACTGCATCTGGAACTCGATGGTCCGGTGCCCGATCCACGGCTCGGGCGCCGGCACCTGGTCGACCCGGATGGTGCCGGACATGTCGCGGAAGTCGGGCTCGGCGCCGGCCGGCAGCAGCCGGCGCAGCACCTGGTCGGCGGTCCACTTCACGGTGGCGACCGTGGTGATGCCCAGCCGCTGGTAGACCTCGGCGCGGCCGGGGTCGTAGATGCGGGCCACGACCTGCTGGATGCCGAAGGTCTCCCGCGCCACCCGGGCGGCGATGATGTTGGAGTTGTCTCCGCTGGACACGGCGGCGAACGCGTCGGCGCGGCGGATGCCGGCCTTCTCGAGCACCTGCTGGTCGAAGCCGTAGCCGGTCACCTTGTCGCCGTTGAACCCCGGGCCGAGCCTGCGGAAGGCGTCGGGCTCGGAGTCGATCACCGACACGGTGTGGTTGCGGTCCTCGAGGCTGCGGGCGAGCGTGGATCCGACGCGACCGCAACCCATGATGACGACGTGCACGGCGTCACGGTATCCCAGGCCGCGGGGGCGTACCCTTGCCGCTCGTGGGTGTCGGCGATGTGTCCAAGCGGATCCTGCTCGGGCGCAAGCTCCGGAGCTCCCAGATCGGGGAGACGCTGCTGCCCAAGCGGATCGCGTTGCCGGTCTTCGCCAGCGACGCGCTCTCCTCGGTGGCCTACGCCCCCGACGAGGTCTTCATCATGCTGTCGCTGGCCGGGGTCTCGGCGTACGCCTGGTCCTGGAAGGTCGGCATCGCGGTCGCGCTGGTGCTCGCCGCGGTCGTGATGTCCTACCGGCAGACGGTGCACGCCTACCCCAGTGGCGGGGGCGACTACGAGGTGGCCACGGTCAACCTCGGGCAGACCGCCGGGATCACCGTCGGCAGTGCCCTGCTCGTCGACTACGTGCTGACGGTGGCGGTGTCGATCTCCTCGGGGGCGCAGTACGCCGCGTCGGCGATCCCGGCGATCAGCGGCCACGAGGCGACCTTCGCCTCCGCGCTCGTGTTGGGGCTGATGGCGATGAACCTGCGCGGCATCCGCGAGTCGGGCACGCTGTTCGCCGTCCCGACGTACGCGTTCATGGTCGCGCTGCTGGGCATGTGCCTGCTCGGGCTCTACCAGTTGGCCACCGGCAGCCTCCCCGACGCCGAGAGCGCCGACCTCACGATCGCGCCGGCCCCCGACTGGGACGAGCCGCTGACCACGCTGGGCCTGCTGGTGCTGCTGGCGCGAGCCTTCTCGTCTGGCTGTGCGGCGCTGACCGGCGTCGAGGCGATCTCCAACGGGGTGCCGGCCTTCCGGCGCCCCAAGAGCCGCAACGCCGCCACCACGCTGCTGATGCTCGGCATGATCGCGGTCACGATGATGATCAGCGTCATCGTGCTCGCCCGGCAGATGGGCGTGCGCTACGTCGACCCCCACGACGTCGACCGGCTGCTGCGCGACGGCGAGCCGGTGCCGGCCGACTACGACCAGCACACGCTGATCGCGCAGATCGCCGACGGCGTCTTCCACGGCTTCCCGCCCGGGTTCTACCTGGTGGTCACGATCACCGGCGTGATCCTGGTGCTGGCGGCGAACACCGCCTTCAACGGGTTCCCGGTGCTCGGCTCGATCCTGGCCAAGGACGGCTACATGCCGCGGGCGCTGGGCTCGCGCGGCGACCGGCTGGCCTACAGCAACGGCATCGTGTTCCTGGCGCTCATGGCGATCGCCCTGATCCTGGCCTTCGACGCCCAGGTGACCCGGCTGATCCAGCTCTACATCGTCGGCGTCTTCGTCTCGTTCAACCTCAGCCAGCTGGGCATGATCCGGCACTGGACCCGTGCGCTGAAGCAGACCCGCGATGCTGTGGAGCGTCGCCGGATGCAGCGTTCCCGGGTGATCAACGCGGTCGGTCTGGCCTTCACCGCGGTGGTCCTGGTGATCGTGTTGATCACCAAGTTCCTCGAGGGTGCCTGGATCACGATCCTGGCGATGGGTTTCTTCTTCGTGGTGATGAAGGCGATCCGCACCCACTACGACCGGGTGAACGCCGAGCTGGCCGCCGACGAGGAGGACAAGGTCCTGCCCACGCGGGTGCACGCGATCGTGCTGGTCTCGAAGCTGCACAAGCCCACGCTGCGGGCGCTGGCCTATGCCAAGGCGTCGCGGCCCAACGTGCTCGAGGCGGTCTACGTCGCCGCCGACGACAGGGCGACCAACAAGCTCCTCGACGAGTGGGAGGAGCGCAACACCGGCATCCCGCTGAAGGTGCTGCACTCGCCCTACCGCGAGCTGGTCAAGCCGATCATCGACTACACCACCGAGATCCGCCGGGCCAACCCGCGTGGGGTGGTGGCGGTCTACATCCCCGAGTACGTCGTCGGCCGCTGGTGGGAGCAGCTGCTGCACAACCAGACCGCGCTGCGGCTCAAGGGCCGGCTGCTGTTCTCACCGGGCGTGATGGTGATCTCGGTGCCCTTCCAGCTGCGCTCCTCCGAGCTGGCCCGCGACCGTCAGGAGCGGGAGCTGGACCGGGTGATGGCCGGCGACCTGCGCCGCGGCAACGTGCGCTCCAACGGCCGGCAGATCCAGCGGTGAGCCGTCAGGTCCGGGCCCGCCGTCCGCGTGGCGCCTCGCGGGTGGGTGCCCGGTTCGAGGTCGTCGTCGGACCGGTCGCCCATGGGGGGCACTGCGTGGCCCGGGTGCCGGACGAGCAGAGCCCGTCGGGCACCCGGGTGGTGTTCGTGCGGCACACCCTGCCGGGGGAGCGGATCGTGCTCGAGGTGACCGAGGGCACCGAGGGCGACCGGTTCTGGCGCGCCGACGCGGTCGAGGTGCTGGAGGCTTCGCCCGACCGGGTGGCGGCGCCGTGCCGGCTGGCCGGCCCCGGCCTCTGCGGCGGCTGCGACTTCCAGCACGTGACGCTGGAGCGGCAGCGGGGCCTCAAGGCCGACGTGGTGCGCGAGCAGCTGAGCCGGCTGGCGGGGCTCGATGTGCCGGTCGAGGTGGAGGCGGTGCCCGCCCCGCCCGGTGACCCGGCGGCCGCCGACGTCGATCAGGGTCTGCGCTGGCGCACCCGGGTGCAGTGGGCCAGCGGCCCGCGCGGCGAGCGCGCGCTGCGCAAGCACCGCTCGCGCGAGGTGGTCGTGGTCGACGACTGCCCGATCACCCGCCGCGACGCGCGCGACGCCGCCGCGCGCGGCACGGTCGTGGAGCGGGTCGACGCCGCGGGTGCGGTGCACGGCTTCGAGGTCGACGCCGACGGCTTCTGGCAGGTGCACCCCGGTGCTCCCGCCACGCTGGTCGAGGCGGTGCTCGCGGCGCTGGCGCCGCGGCCGGGGGAGCGGGTGCTCGACCTGTACGCCGGGGTGGGGCTGTTCGCGCGCTTCCTCGCCGACGCCGTCGGTCCGGGCGGCCGGGTCGTCGCGGTCGAGGCCGACCGCCGGGCCGCGGGGCACGCCGCGGCCAACCTGGCCGGCGCCGCCGAGGTCGCCCGCGGGCCGGTCGACCGGGTCCTCGCGACGGCGTACGACGAGCCGTTCGACCTGGTGGTGCTCGACCCGCCGCGGGAGGGCGCCCGGCGCCCGGTGGTGGAGCAGGTGGTGGCACGCTCCCCGCGGGGGGTCGCCTACGTCGCGTGCGACCCCGCCGCGTTGGCCCGCGACGTCGGCATCTTCGCCGAGCACGGCTACAACATGAGCGGGTTGCGGGCCTTCGACCTCTTCCCGATGACGCACCATGTCGAGTGCGTCGCGCTGCTGGAGAGAACCGACTCTGACCTGCGGTGACGCGATCCACGATCGACGAGCCGCACCCAGCGCGCCCCGAGACCCAGGAGACTCCGGTGACCCGTAGCGTCCGCACGTTCTGCCGGATCTGCGAGGTCCACTGCGGCCTGGTGGTTGAGGTCGAGCCCGACGGCTCTGCGACCGGCGAGCGTGTCACCAAGGTCAGCCCCGACCGCGACCACCCGGTCTCGCAGGGCTACTGCTGCGTCAAGGGTCTCGGGCTCGGCGCCCTGCACCACGACCCCGACCGGATCGACGTCCCGCTCAAGCGCGTCGACGGCGAGCTGGTCGAGATCGGCTGGGAGCAGGCGCTGAGCGAGATCGGCGCGAAGGTGCGGTCGCTCGTCGACGAGCACGGACCGCGGGCGCTGGCGCTGTACCAGGGGAACCCGACGTTCTTCTCGCTCCAGGGCACGCTCATGTCCACGGCCTACGTGGAGGCCCTCGGCTCGCCCAACGTCTTCGCCTCGCACTCCATCGACGTCAACACCAAGTTCCACGTGTCGACCGAGATGTACGGGCTCTCGCTCGTGCACCCCGTGCCGGACTTCGACCACCTCGAGCTCTTCGTGTGCCTGGGCTCCAACCCGCTGGTCAGCCAGATGTCGGTGCTCCAGGTCGCCGACGCCGCGGGCGTGCTGAGCTCGGTCGTCGACCGGGGAGGTCGCGTGGTGATCGTCGACCCGCGGCGCACGGAGACGGCCAAGCGCGTCGGGGAGCACGTGCCGATCCGCCCGGGCACCGACGCCTACCTGCTCGCGGCGATGCTGCACGTGCTGACGCACGAGATCGGCCTCGACCTCGCCCCGGCGCGCAGGGTCGCCCGCGGGGTCGACGACTTCGTCGCCGCGGCCGCGCCGTGGACCCCCGAGCGCGCCGAGTCGGTCACCGGCATCGCAGCCGCGACGATCCGCGACCTCGCGACCTCGTACGCCGCCGCCTCGACCGGCAGCGGCAAGGGGGCCGCGCTCTACTGCTCGACCGGCGTCAACATGGGCCCGTTCGGGTCGGTGGCCTACTGGTTGATCCAGGGCAGCAACCTGATCACCGGAAACCTCGACCGCCGCGGCGGGCTGCTCGTGCCGCGCGGCGCCTTCGACACCCTCCGACTGGCCGAACTGGTCGGGCTGGGTCGCTTCGACGAGCATCGCACCACCGACGGTCGCTGGCACCGCGTGGCCGGCGCCTTCCCCGTCGCCGCCCTCGCCGACGAGATCACCACCGAGCACCCCGACCGGGTCCGCGCCCTCTTCGTGACCGGGGGCAATCCGGTGCACTCGGTGCCCGGCGGTGCGCTGGCCGACGCCCTGCCCCGACTCGACCTCATGGTGAGCGTCGACCTCTACCGCAACGAGACCGCGGCGTACGCCGACTACGTGCTGCCGGCGACCGACATGCTCGAGCGCAGCGACTTCCCGGCCTCCCACCAGTCACTGCAGATCGTGCCGCACGCCCAGTGGACCCCGGCGCTCGTCGAGCCGCTCGCCGAGCGCCGCACCGAGTGGCAGATCTTCTACGACCTGGCGATCGCCTCGGGGGTACGACCGTTCGGCACGACCGCAGCCCACGTCCTCCCGCACCTCAACCGGCTGCTGCGCCGATTGCCGCGAAGCCCGCAGGTGACGTTCGACCACCTGCTGGCCGTGCTCCTCCGCTGGGGACGACGGACGACGCTCGGCGAGCTCAAGCGCCACCCCGAGGGCGTGCTGCTCCCGGCGACCGAGCCGGGCTCGTTCCTCGGCAGGCGGGTTGCCACCGACGACGGCCTGGTCGACCTCGCCCCCGCTGATCTCGTCGCCGACCTGGCGCGCCTGGAGGCGAGCGAGGCCTCGCTGTCCCGCACCGGTGTGCTGCGGCTGGTCGGCCGCCGCGATCGGCGCTCGCACAACTCCTGGATGCACAACAACCCCCACATCCGTCAGCCCGACGGCAACACCGCCCTGCTGCACCCCGACGACGCTGCCGAGCGAGGCATCGCCGACGGCTCGCGCATCGAGGTCAGCAGCCCGGCCGGAGCGATCGAGGTGACCGTGGCGCTCACCGGCGACGTCGCCCGTGGTGTCGTCGTCGTGCCCCACGGCTGGGGCCACGCCACCACGGGGCCCCGACGGGCCCGCGCCCTGGCCGGGGCCAACGTCAACACCGTCGTGCCCGGGGGCGCTGCCCAGATGGACCCCGTCTCGGGCCAGGCCATCATGTTGGCCCACGAGGTCGAGGTCCGGGCGCTCGACCGAGCTGCGGGCGAGGTCCGAGTTCAGCCCGCGAAGGGACGGACGGGCCTGCCCTGAACTCCCGGCTCGACGGTGAACAGCGCGCCAGCCGACGGGTCGTGGTCAGGGTCGAGTCCTGCGCGGGAGGTCGTGATGAAGAGCTGGGTCAGCGAGTCACCGCCGAACGTGCAGGCCGTGACCTGCCCGGTGGGCACCTCGACCACAGCATCCAGCTCTCCGTCCGGGGAGTAGCGATGCACCTGTCCGGCGCCGAACAGCGCTACCCAGACCCCTCCCTCCGCGTCCACCGTGAGCCCGTCGGGGTTGGCGACCTCCGGGTCGACGAAGTCGCTGAGGTCGACGAACGCACGCCGGCCGGTGAGGGTGGTCGGTGCGGTCCAGTCGAAGCAGTCGATGCGTCCGGTCGCCGTGTCGGCGTAGTAGGTGAGCGTCGCGTCGGGTGACCACTCCAGGCCATTGGACACCGTGACGTCCGCGAGCACCGTCGACGTGCTCAGGTCAGGGTCGAGTCGCACCAGTGACGCCACGCCCGGCGACTGGTCGTAGGCCATCCCGCCCGCCCAGAACGCGCCGTCCGGGGCACAGCCGCCGTCGTTCATCCTGATCAGCTCGCTGGCCCACACCTGGGGGAGGGGCAGCAACGTCCCGTCGGGCTCTTCGAGGACGAAGCCCCGCTCGACGGCGATCACGGCGCCGCCCTGTCGCCTCGGCCGGATGCACGCGGCCACATCCCCCACGTGACGCCGCTCCACCGCGGACCCGACCTCTCCGTCGGCGAAGGAGAGAACGTCCCCGGCAAGCAGGTCGACCCAGCGCAGTCCGCCCCACGTCGAGGACCAGCACGGTCCCTCCGCGTGGTGGGCGAGCGCGGCGGTGAGCTGTTCGGCCTTCACCTGAGACTCCCTGAAGTGCGATGGCGTCCGGAACGGGCGTGGTCCGACCACGAGGGTCGTCGCCGGCCACGCGGCTGGCGCTCCCGCAGCCTAGTGCCGGCTCGCGCATCCACCCGCCGGCATGTATCTTGATATCAAGACACATTAGAGATGGTTGCCTGGGTACAGGCAAGGCGAGCCTTACTTCGACCGTCGGCGCGACCGGCGGCAAGATGGGTCGGACGACCACCGCGCAGGCGAAGGAGAGATGGCTGATGGCCAGTCAGGACAGCTTCGGTGCCAAGAGCACCCTGGACGTGGACGGCACGTCGTACGAGATCTTCCGCCTCGATGCGGTGACCGGCGAGGGGCTCGACGTCGACAGCCTCCCGTTCAGCCTCAAGGTGCTGCTGGAGAACCTGCTGCGCACCGAGGACGGCGCCAACATCACCGCCGACGACATCCGGGCGCTGGCCGGCTGGGACGAGACCGCCCAGCCCGACAAGGAGATCCAGTTCACCCCGGCCCGGGTGATCATGCAGGACTTCACCGGCGTCCCCTGCGTGGTCGATCTGGCCACGATGCGCGAGGCGATGGCCGAGCTCGGTGGCGACCCCGCGAAGATCAACCCGCTGGCCCCCGCCGAGATGGTCATCGACCACTCGGTGATCGCCGACGTGTTCGGCACCCCGGAGTCCTTCGAGCGCAACGTCGAGATCGAGTACGAGCGCAACCGCGAGCGCTACCAGTTCCTGCGCTGGGGCCAGGGCGCCTTCGACGACTTCAAGGTCGTCCCCCCGGGCACCGGCATCGTGCACCAGGTCAACATCGAGCACCTCGCTCGCACCGTCTTCACCCGCGAGGTCGACGGCGAGCTGCAGGCCTACCCCGACACCTGCGTCGGCACCGACTCCCACACCACGATGGTCAACGGCATCGGCGTGGTCGGCTGGGGCGTCGGCGGCATCGAGGCCGAGGCCGCGATGCTCGGCCAGCCGGTCTCCATGCTGATCCCGCGCGTGGTCGGCTTCAAGCTGTCCGGCGAGCTCCCCGAGGGCTCCACGGCCACCGACCTGGTGCTCACGATCACCGAGATGCTGCGCCAGCACGGCGTGGTCGGCAAGTTCGTCGAGTTCTACGGCGAGGGCGTCTCCGCGCTGCCGCTGGCCAACCGCGCCACGATCGGCAACATGAGCCCCGAGTTCGGCTCCACCATCGCGGTGTTCCCCATCGACGAGCAGACCATCGACTACCTGCGCCTGACCGGCCGCGACGAGCAGCAGCTGAAGCTGGTCGAGGCCTACGCCAAGGCCCAGGGGCTGTGGCACGACCCGGCCGCCGAGCCGCGCTACAGCGAGAAGCTCGAGCTCGACCTCGCGTCCGTCGTCCCCTCGATCGCCGGCCCCAAGCGCCCCCAGGACCGGATCCAGGTCACCGACGCCAAGGCCTCCTTCCGGGCCTCGCTCGCCGACTACGTCGAGGGCGAGGAGGAGAACGGGTACGACGAGTCGGTCGCCGAGACCTTCCCGGCCTCCGACCCGGCCACCACGAACGGCCACGGCCAGTCCGCGCCGCCGAGCGACCACCTCTCGGCCGCGCCGCGCGACGGCGGACGCCCCAGCAACCCCGTCGAGGTCACCCTCGCCGACGGCACGAAGTTCACCCTCGACCACGGCGCGGTCACCATCGCCGCGATCACCTCCTGCACCAACACCTCCAACCCGTCGGTGATGATCGGGGCGGCGCTGCTGGCCAAGAAGGCGGTCGAGAAGGGGCTGCAGCGCAAGCCGTGGGTCAAGACCACGCTCGCCCCCGGCTCGAAGGTCGTCAGCGACTACTACGAGCGGGCCGGCCTCACGCCGTACCTCGACAAGCTCGGCTTCAACCTCGTCGGCTACGGCTGCACCACCTGCATCGGCAACTCCGGCCCGCTGATCCCCGAGGTCTCCGCGGCCGTCAACGAGGGCGACCTCGCGGTCACCTCGGTGCTGTCGGGCAACCGCAACTTCGAGGGCCGGATCAACCCCGACGTGAAGATGAACTACCTCGCGTCCCCGCCGCTGGTCGTCGCCTACGCGCTGGCCGGCTCGATGGACGTCGACCTGTTCACCGACCCGCTCGGCCAGGACTCCGACGGCAACGACGTCTTCCTCAAGGACATCTGGCCCTCGCCCGCCGAGGTGGAGCGCGTGATCGGCGAGGCCGTGAGCGCCGACATGTTCGACAGCTCCTACGCCGACGTGTTCGCCGGCGACGAGCGGTGGCGCTCGCTGCCCACTCCCGAGGGCAAGACCTTCGCCTGGGACCCCGAGTCGACCTACGTCCGCAAGCCCCCGTACTTCGACGGGATGCCCGACGAGCCCACCCCGGTCACCGACATCGAGGGCGCCCGGGTGCTGCTCAAGCTCGGCGACTCGGTCACCACCGACCACATCAGCCCGGCGGGGGCCATCAAGAAGGACTCCCCGGCCGGCCGCTACCTCGCCGAGCACGGCGTCGAGCAGCGCGACTTCAACTCCTACGGCTCGCGCCGCGGCAACCACGAGGTGATGATCCGCGGCACCTTCGCCAACATCCGGCTGCGCAACCAGCTGGCCCCGGGCACCGAGGGCGGGTTCACCCGCGACTTCACCGCCGGCGGCGAGGTGACCTCGGTCTTCGAGGCCTCCGAGCACTACATCGCGGCCGGCACCCCGCTGGTCGTGCTGGCCGGCAAGGAGTACGGCTCCGGCTCCTCGCGCGACTGGGCGGCCAAGGGCACCGCGCTGCTCGGGGTGAAGGCGGTCATCGCCGAGTCCTACGAGCGCATCCACCGTTCGAACCTGATCGGCATGGGCGTGCTCCCGCTGCAGTTCCCCGAGGGCCAGAGCGCCGAGTCGCTCGGGCTCACCGGCGAGGAGACCTTCTCGTTCACCGGGGTCACCGAGCTCAACGAGGGCCGCATCCCCAAGACCGTCAAGGTCAAGGCCGGCGACGTGGAGTTCGACGCGGTCGTGCGCATCGACACCCCCGGTGAGGCGTCCTACTACCGCAACGGCGGCATCATGCAGTACGTCCTGCGCAGCCTGCTCAAGGGCTGAGCGGCACGCGCCACGGGGCGCCGGTGACCACCTGGTCGCCGGCGCCCTGGCGATTTCCGGCGCCGGCCCCTCCTTGTGGAGCGCTCGTCGCGTGATAGGGGTGAGACCGGACCGAGGAGGACCCATGCCCACCCTGCAGGAGCGACTGGGCGACCTGGCCAGTGAGGCGCCGCTGCGTCAGCACCCTGGCGACCTGTGGCAGCGGGGGCGGCGGCTGCACCGCCGGCGGACCGCGACAGCCGCCGCGGCACTGCTGGCGCTGGTGGTCGCACTGTCGGTGGGGATGCTGCCGTTGCTCGGGAATGGGCCGGGAGAGCCGCTGCCCGCCGACCGGGACACCGCCGACCTCCACCTGCCCCGCACCGTCCACGCGCCCCATCCCTGGGCCCGCGGCACCGCGGATGCCGGGCAGATCGGCCCGCTCGCCGCGGTCGGCCTGGCGCACCGCAATCTTCCCGACGGGGTGTTCGGTGAGCGGCGCGAGCAGGCGCTGTTCGGTGTCTCCGCCGTCGACGGGACGAGCCGGTGGCTGGAGGAACCGGAGCTGTCGGCCGATGTCGAGATGCAGAGCCTCGTGGGGTGGTTCGCCCTCTCTCCGGACGGGCGCTGGCTCGGCTGGGTGCGACACGAGCCTGCCCCCGAATCTGACACCTTCGTCGCGCTCCGATCGGTGACCGGCTGGGCGGTGATGGACACCCTCACGGGTGAGGTGCGCGAGCTCGAGGATCCCCGAGCCCCCCGCCCGCTGGGCACCGATGTGTTCGAGATCGAGTTCAGCGGCGACTCGCGCTATCTGCTCACCAACTACTCCCGCACGGGGAACGACAGCCGCAGCGACCGGCTGGTGGCCTGGGACGTGACCACGGGGGAGAGAATCCCCGTCGAGGAGGACGGCCACTATTGGCTGCCCTCGCTCGGATCGGCGCCTACCGGCGTGGTGTGGTCGCGCGGACGCGACGTCCACCGAGTCGACCCCGCCTCGGGGCGACGGAGCACCGTCACGCTGCCCGGCGACGTAGTCGAGGCCAGCTGGGGGCCCGACGACCGGGCGATGGCCTGGATCGAGGACCCGGAGGGCAACGGCCCCTGGGCGCTGCGTGCCGGTCCCTCCATCGACGCCATCGAGCCGATGTCCCTGGGCGTCCAGCCCAGCCAGCTCCTCGGGTGGACCGACGACCGGCACGTCGTGGTGGGTCACGACCGACAGGACGTCCGCATCGTCGACGTGGTCACCGGCACCGTCGAGCGAGAGCGCGTCGAGGCCGGGGGCGGGGTGATCTCGGTGCCGCTGCTGGCTGCCGACCTGTGGGCGAACGACCTCGTCGAGGCGGGGGAGCCGCCGACCGCGCGCGACCCGCGACGCCCGTGGTACGTCGCCGGCGGGGTCGCTGTGGGAGCCGGGATCTTGGTCGTCCTGGTCCTGCTGGCCCGCAGGAGGCTCCGTGCCTGAGCCCGACCAGCGCGGTTTCGAGCAGTACGTCGCGGCGCGGATGCCGGCGCTGCTGCGCACGGCGTACCTGCTCACCGGCGGCCACCACGACGCCGAGGACCTCGTGCAGGTGGCTCTGCTGAAGGTGGTGCCGAAGTGGCGGCGGATCGCCGACGACCCCGACGCCTACGTGCGCCGGGTGCTCGTCAACGAGAACGTCTCGCGCTGGCGTGGGCGGCGGTGGCGCGAGGTGCACACCGACCGGGTGCCCGAGCGCGCCGCCGACACCGAGCCGACCGACGACCGGCTGGTGCTGCGGCAGGCGCTCGCGGGCCTGGCGCCCCGGCAGCGGGCGGTGATCGTGCTGCGCTACTTCGACGACCTCACCGAGCGCGAGACCGCCTCCGTGCTCGGCATCAGCGTCGGCACCGTGAAGTCCCAGGCGCGCGACGGCCTGGCCCGGCTGCGGACGGTCCTGCCCGAGCTCGACCAACCTGATCAGGCGCTCGGTCAGGTGCCCGATACCGTGACGCCATGATCGTGGCGTTCAGCATCAGCCCGTCCGTCGGCGACGAGACCGGAGGTGTCTCCGAGGCGGTGGCCGCCGCGGTCCGGGTGGTCCGCGAGTCCGGCCTGCCCCACGAGACCAACGCGATGTTCACCAACCTCGAGGGGGAGTGGGACGAGGTGATGGCCGTCGTGAAGCGCGCCGTCGACGCCGTCGCCGCCGTCTCCCCGCGGGTCTCGCTGGTGCTCAAGGCCGACATCCGGCCCGGGTTCACCGGCGAGCTGACCGCGAAGGTCGAGCGCCTCGAGCGAGCGCTGGGGGAGTAGGCAGACTCAGCCGGCCACCCCGAGCCGGTCGAGCAGCCAGGCCGCGACCTCGGCCTCGTAGGCCAGGTGGCCGAAGCGCCCCGACGGGCCGGCGTGCGCGCCGGCACCCACCTCGCAGCGGAACAGGCAGCGCGGCGACCAGTCCGGGTCGCTCGCGCGCAGCGCCGCTACCCACTTGGCCGGCTCGTGCACCCCGACGCGCGGGTCGTGCAGGGCGCCGGTGACCAGCAGGTCCGGACGCCGCCCGGCCGGCGGCAGGTTGTCGTACGGCGAGTAGGCCAGCATCCAGGCGTGGTCCTCGGGCCGGCGCGGGTCGCCCCACTCCTCCCACTCGTTGGCGGTGAGCGGGGCCGACTCGTCGAGCATCGTGGTGACCACGTCGACGAACGGCACCTCGGCGACCACGGCCCGCCACAGCTCGGGGCGCTGGCTCAGGACCGCGCCCTGCAGCAGGCCCCCCGCGCTGAGCCCGCGGCTGGCGATCCGATCCGCGTCGACGAGCCCGGCGAGCTGGTCGGCCGCGGCCAGGTGGTCGTCGAAGGTGTGCTGCTTGCGCTCCAGCCGCCCGTCCAGCCACCAGCGGCGGCCGCCCTCGCCACCGCCGCGCACGTGCACGTGGGCGAAGACGACGCCGCGGTCCAGCAGGCTCGGGAGCGCCGGGTCGAAGTCGGGCTCGAAGGTGTACTCGTAGGCGCCGTAGCCGTAGAGCAGCGCCGGGGCCGTGCCGTCGAGCGGAGTGTCGCGGTGCCGGACCAGGGTGACCGGCACCGGCGTGCCGTCGACCGACAGGACCCGTCGTCGCTCCGTGACGTAGCGGGCCGGGTCGTGCCCCGGTGCGAGCTGGCGGCCCAGCTCGGTCTGCTGGCCGGTCGCCAGCTCGACCGACCACCACACCGACGGCTGCACGTGGGACCGGTCATCGATGCTGACTCGCCCGGCGTCGTAGTCGGTGCTGCGGAGCAGGTGCACGGCGCCGCCGGGGAATCTGCTGCGCACCACGATGCCGGGTCCGGCCAGGTCATCGAGGGGCAGCAGCCGCAACCGGTGCTCGGCCTCGGTGCGGACGCTGAGCACCACGTGGCCGGCGAACGCGTCGACCCGCTCGACCCGCTCCGCCGGGTCCTCGGGCCGGACCGTGGTCCAGCTGCCTGCGTCCTGGTGACCCGAGGTCGGCACGGGCGCGCGTACGAGCCGGAACTCCTCGGCGTCGTCGTTGGTGACGACCAGCAGGTGCCCGGGGTCGCCGGATGCGGCCCCGCGGACGTGCTCGGCGCGGTAGACGACTCCGTGCCGCCTCCCGCCCACCGACCACGCCTGCCGCTCGGGGTCGCCGGCGTCGAGGACCCAGGTCTCCGAGGTCGACCGGCTCTCGCTGAGCACGATCACCGCCTCGCCGCTGCGGCTGGCTCGCAGGTGCAGCTCGAAGGACTCGTCGGGCTCGGTGAGCACCAGCACGTCGTCCGCGGGGGAGCTGCCGATCCGGTGCCGCCACACCTGGTGCGGCCGGTAGGCCTCGTCGTGCACGGTGTAGAAGAACCATCGGGAGTCGGCGCTCCAGGCCCCGCCGTAGTAGCTGCGCGGGATCTCCTCTCCGAGGTCGCGACCGGAGGCCAGGTCGCGGAACCGGAGCCGGTAGACCTCCTCGCCCACGGTGTCGACGGAGTAGGCCAGCAGATTCTCGTCGGGGCTGACCAGAGTCACCCCGAGCTCGAGGTAGCCGCTGCCGTCGCCCAGCGTGGCCACGTCGAGCAGCACCTCGATGCCAGGGGCGCGGATTTCGTCGTTACTCGGGGTATCCGCCTGTGAATTCGTTGCCGAATCTCCGCGAATCGTGTGAATTCTGCGCACCAACTGCGCGTAGTCGCTTCCGTCGAGGTGCCGGGTGTAGTAGGAAAAGCGGGTACGCCGCCACCCCGGACTGATCTCCTCGGGCGGGACCCGCGCGGCCATCTCCTCCCGCAGCACCGAGGTCAGGGGGCCCAGATGGGCACACGCAAGGTCGTAGAAGGCCCGCTCGGCGCGCAGGTGCGCCAGCACCTCGGGGCGGCCGGTCTCGGCCAGCCAGGCGTAGGCGTCGGGCCGCACCGCTCCGTGCTCGCGGTGCTCGTGGGGGCGGCGCGCCGCCACGGGGGGCTGGGGGTCGGGCACGCGCGACAAGGTACGCCGCCGCGCCGGCTCCCCGCACTGGTCTTGCTGATCGTCATGCTGCTCGGGGGTCTGGTCCCCGTCCTGATGCCGGTCGCCGCAGCAGCCGAGGACGGTGACGAACCGGTCCGCTTCACCGCCGCGATCATGAACGAGGTCGACTCGTTCAACCCGTTCCTGGGCATCGAGGTGGAGTCCTACGAGATGTGGGCGCTGACCTACGACTTCCTGGTCGACCTGGCCGTCGACGACCTCGCCGTCGAGCCCTCCCTCGCCACCGAGTGGGAGACCTCCGAGGACGGCCTGACCTGGACCTTCACCATCCGCGACGACGTCACCTGGTCCGACGGCGAGCCGCTCACCGCCGACGACCTGGCCTTCACCTACGGGCGGGTCCTCGGCAAGGGCCCCGAGCGGGCCACCTGGGGATCCTGGCTGGCCGGGGTCGAGGAGGTCACCGCACCCGACCCGACCACGCTGGTGCTGGAGCTGAAGCGACCTAACGCGGTGCTGCCGCTGGTGCCGATCCCGATCGTGCCCGAGCACGTGTGGAGCGAGGTGGACGGCGAGGAGATGAAGACGTTCGCCGCCGAGCCGACCGGCGGGCAGCCGGTCGTCGGCTCGGGGCCGTTCCGGCTGGTCGAGGGCACCGCCGGCGGCTCGACGTACCGCTTCGAGGCCAACGAGGACTACTGGAAGGGCGCCCCGCACGTCGACGAGCTGGTCTTCCGGGTCTTCAAGAGCGAGGACCCCGCCGTGCAGGCGCTGATCAAGGGCGAGGTCGACTACGTCGAGGGCATCTCCGCGCTCCAGGTGAAGTCGCTGGAGGGCCAGGACGGCATCCTCGCCCGCAACGCCGCCTCACCCGGGTTCGACGAGATCGCGTTCAACGCCGGGTCCATCGACCTGGAGACCGGCGAGCCGATCGGCGACCCGAACCCGGCCGTGCTCGACCCCGACTTCCGCTACGCGCTCGGCTTCGCCGTCGACCGGCAGCGGCTCGTCGACACCGTCTACCAGGGCGCGGGGAGCGCCGGGTCGACGATCGTGCCGCCGTTCTACGAGGAGTACCACTGGGAGCCGCCCGCCGAGGAGCTCGCCTACGACCCGGACCGCGCCGCCGAGCTGCTCGACGAGGCCGGCTACACGCTGGGCGACGACGGCCGCCGGACCCTGCCGGACGGCTCTCCGATCGGCACGCTGCGATTGTTCGCGCGCGTCGACTCGGCCACGTCCACCGACGTGATGACCTACTTCTCGGAGTGGTTGGCCGACCTCGGCATCGACTCCGAGGTGACCACGGTGGAGTCCTCGAAGCTGACCGACATCATCCTCGAGGGCACGTTCGACGCCTTCGAGTGGGGCTGGTTCGTCGACGCCGACCCGACCTCGATGCTCAGCTACATGACCTGCGACCAGCTCGGCGCCTGGTCGGACTCGTGGTACTGCGACGAGGAGTACGACGCGCTGTTCGAGCAGCAGGGCGCGGAGCTGGACCACGAGACCCGGGTCGGGCAGATCCACCGGATGCAGGAGATCGTCTTCCGTGACGCGCCCTACCTGCTGACCGTCTACAACAGCACCGGCCAGGCGGTGCGCAGCGACCGGTTCGCCTGCCTGCAGGCCCAACCGAGCCCGGACGGGCTGTGGCTGTTCCAGCAGGGCACCCACAGCTACCGCAGCATGCGCCCCGCCGACGAGGCCGGCGACTGCGACGGCGCCACGGACGCCACCGAGGCCAGCGGCGGCGGTGGCTCCGACGACGGCGGGATCGGCACCGGCGTCCTGGTCGGCGGCGGAGTCGCGCTGGTGCTGCTCCTGGCCGGCGGGACGCTGGTCGCGCTGCGGCGCCGCGGCACCGCCGAGGACCGCGAGTGAGCCTTCCCGCGGCCGCCGATCCCGGCGTCGGGGCGGCCCTGGAGCCGCCGGCCGCCACGGGCCGCCCGCGCGGCTACGGCCGCTACGCGCTCGGCAAGGTGGCCGGGTCCCTGGCCAGCCTGGGGTTCGTGCTGGTCGTGAACTTCTTCCTGTTCCGGGTGCTGCCCGGCGACCCCGCGCGGACGCTCGGCCGTGGCCGGTTCACCACCGACGAGCAGCTCGACGCGTTCAACGAGACCTACGGGCTGGACCAGCCGCTGCCGCAGCAGTTCCTCACCTTCCTCGGCAACACGCTCACCGGTGATCTCGGTGTCTCGCTGCGCTACCGGGTGCCGGTCTCGGAGCTGATCTGGGACCGGCTGTGGCCGACGCTGATGCTGGTCGGCACCGCCACGCTGTTCGCCGCGCTGATCGGCATCTGGCTGGGCGTGCACGCCGCCTGGCGCCGTGGCGGGCCGCTGGACCGGATCTCGACCAGCGCCTCGCTGACGGTCTACTCGATGCCGGAGTGGTGGCTGGGGCTGCTGCTGATCGCCGCCCTGTCGGTCGGCATCGGTCCGCTGCCCGGGCTGTTCCCGACCGGCGGGCTGCGCTCGGTCGACGCCGACCCGAGCTCCCTGGCCGGCGTCCTCGACACCGCCTGGCACCTCACCCTGCCGGTGTTCACGCTCACGCTGGCCTACCTGGCCGACTACGCGCTGGTGATGCGCAGCTCGCTGCTCGACGAGATCGGCGAGGACTACCTCACCACCGCCCGGGCCAAGGGCCTGCGCGACAAGGTGGTGCGCAACCGGCATGCCGTCCCCAACGCGCTGCTGCCCACGACCACGGTGGTCGCGCTGAACTTCGGATTCGTGGTGGCCGGGGCGATCACGGTCGAGACGGTCTTCTCGATCCCCGGCCTCGGCCTGCTCGCCACCGAGGCGCTGGAGGTGCCCGACTACTGGGTGCTGCAGGGCGTCTTCCTGGTCGCCTCGGCAGCGGTGATCGTCGCCAACCTGGCCGCCAACCTGCTCTACGGGCTCCTCGACCCGCGGGTGCGCACGTGAGCGCCGGCACCGAGGCCCGGCGGCTGGCCCGCCGGCGCCGCGCCCAGAGCTGGCGGCACGGCTGGCGCGAGTTCCGGCGCAACCGCTCGGGCATGGCCGGCGCCGTCGTGCTCACGCTCTTCGTGGTGATGGCGCTGGCCGCCCCGCTGATCGCCGACGCCGACGGGCTCTCGGTGACCCGGGCCACCGGCGGGGTGCTGGAGTCGCCGTCGGGCGCCTACCCCCTGGGCACCGACGACAACGGACGCTCGGTGCTGACCCTGCTGATCTGGGGCTCGAGGATCTCGCTGCTGGTCGGGCTGCTCGCCACCGTGATCTCGATCCTGATCGGCACGACCGTGGGGCTGCTGTCCGGCTACTTCGGCGGCTGGCCGGGCGCGGTGCTGTTCCGGCTCACCGAGTGGTTCCTGGTGATCCCGTTCCTGCCGCTGGCGATCGTGCTGGCCACGGTGCTGGGCCGCTCGCTGGTCAACATCGCGATCGTGATCGGCGTGACCTCCTGGCCCGGCACGGCGCTGCTGATCCGCAGCCAGACGCTGTCGATCAAGCAGCGCGCGTACGTCGACCGGTCCCGCGCGCTGGGCGGCGGGCACGGTCACCTGCTGGCACGCCACGTGCTGCCCAACGTGATGCCGCTGGTGTTCGCGAACACCACGCTCACCGTGGCGGTGGCGATCCTCTCCGAGACCACGCTCAGCTTCCTCGGGCTCGGCGACCCGACGCGGGTCTCGTGGGGCTCCATGCTCCAGGACGCCTTCCAGGTAGGCGCGATCACCACCGGCTCCTGGTGGTTCATCGTGCCGCCGGGGCTGTGCGTGGTGCTGGTGGTCCTGTCGTTCACCCTGGTGGGGCAGGCCCTGGAGTCGGTGCTGAACCCGCGGCTGCGGGAGCGCCGGTGACCGGGCTGCTGCGGATCGAGGACCTCTCGGTCACCTATCGCACCGAGGAGGGCGACGTGCCCGCCGTGCGCGGGGTCGACCTCGCGGTCGACGCGGGCGAGGTGCTCGGCATCGCCGGCGAGTCCGGGTCGGGCAAGTCGACGCTGGCCAGCACGGTGCTGCGACTGCAGCCCTCCTCGGCCAGGGTGAGCGGCTCCGTCCGGGTCGACGGCTCCGACGTGCTCACGATGCGATGGGGCGAGCTGCGGGCGCTGCGCTGGGCCGGGGCGTCGATCGTCTTCCAGGGTGCGCAGCACTCCCTCAACCCGGTCCGGCGGGTCGGCACCCAGATCGCCGAGCCGCTGCGGGTGCACGACCCGCGCGCCACCGACGACACCGTGACGAGCCGGGTCGGTGAGCTGCTGGAGCAGGTCGGGCTGCCGGCGGCGCGCGCCGCGGCGTACCCCCACCAGCTCTCCGGCGGCCAGCGGCAGCGGGTGATGATCGCGATGGCGCTGGCCTGCCGGCCCGCGCTGGTGCTCGCCGACGAGCCGACCACGGCACTGGACGTGATGGTGCAGGCGCAGGTGCTGGCGCTGCTGTCCGGTCTGGTGCGCGAGCTGGGAGTGGGCATGGTGCTGATCAGCCACGACCTGTCGGTGCTCGCCGACATGTGCGACCGGATCGCGGTGATGTACGCCGGTCGCGTGGTCGAGCAGGGGCCGGCGGCGGAGGTCTTCGAGGCCTCGCTGCACCCCTACGCCGGTGCGCTCTCGGCGGCGTTCCCCCGGGTGGGCGACCCGGCGGCGCGGTTCGCCCCCGCCGGCCTGCCCGGCGACCCGCCCGACCCGCGCTACCTGCCGTCCGGGTGCTCGTTCGCGCCGCGGTGCTCACGCGCCGTGGACGCCTGTCGAGAGCAGGTGCCACCCCTGGAGGAGAAGCGGCCCGGCCACGCGGCCGCCTGCATTCGGGTGGGGGAGCCGTGAGCGCGCCACGGCTGCTCGAGGCCCGCGGACTGGTCGTCCGCTTCACCGGTCAGGGCGGGGCGACGGCGACGGCCGTGGACGGTGTCGACCTGTCGCTGCGCTCCGGTGAGGTGGTGGCGCTCGTGGGCGAGTCCGGCTCGGGCAAGACCACGCTGGCGCGCACGCTGATGGGTCTGGAGCGCCCCGCGGCGGGCGAGGTGCTGCTCGACGGAGCCCCGGTCGGTCGCCGGGCCCGGGAGCTGAAGGAGTTCCGGCGCCGGGTGCAGATGGTCTTCCAGGACCCTGCCGGCGCGCTCAATCCCCGGCACACCGTCTACGAGGCGGTCGCCGAGGGCCTCCGCCTGCACGGGCGGACGACGCGTGACCCCCAGGGCCGCACCGAGGAGGAGCGGGTCGCGGCCGCGCTGTCCTCGGCCGGCCTGCGTCCCCCCGAGCGGCTGTTCCTGCGCTACCCCCACGAGCTTTCCGGCGGGCAGCGGCAGCGGGTGCTGATCGCCGGCGCCCTGGCGCTCGCGCCCGAGCTGCTGATCGCCGACGAGCCGGTGTCGAGCCTCGACGCCTCGATCCGCGGGGAGCTGCTCGCGCTGCTGCTCACGCTGCGCGCCGAGCTCGGCCTGGGGGTGCTGGTCGTGACCCACGACCTCGGTCTGGCCTGGAACATCGCCGACCGGACCGCGGTGATGTATCTCGGGCGGATCGTGGAGTCCGGGCCGACCGAGGAGATCCTGACCCGGCCGCAGCACCCCTACACCCAGGCGCTGCTCTCGGTGGTGCCGGAGTCCCGACGCCTCGAGCCGGTGGTGCTGCACGGGGAGGTGCCCGACCCGACCCGGATCCCGGCGGGCTGCCGGTTCCACCCGCGCTGCCCGGCGCTGGCCGACGGGTCCGCCGCGGCCGCGGGCGTCGACGACGGCTGCCGCACCGCGCGGCTGCCGGTGCTGCCGGCGACCGGCGAGCACGTGGTGGCCTGCCACCTGGCGGCTGCTCGAGGGGTCGCCGGTGGATCGGCTAGCGCGTCAGCAGCGGGAGCAGAGCCGGGTCGTGGAGCGAGTGACTGACGTGGCCGTCGCGGCCGTGCGTGGTGGCGGCGCCCAGCATCGAGTTGAGCACGCTCTCCTCGGCGGCCTCGACGGTGGCGGCGAAGAGCGGGTCGAGGGCCGCCCCGGTCACCAGGGCCCGGTCGGTGATCCGCCGGCCGTCGCGGTCCAGGCGCAGCCCGGTGGAGAACCCGAGGAAGATCTCTCCACTGCTGTGGTGGGCCACCGACCCGGTGCGGGCCAGCCCGAGCCCGATCCGGCGGGCCAGCCGCGCGCACGACGCGCCGTCGAGCGGCGCGTCGGTGACCACGACACCCAGGCAGGAACCGGCCGGCCGGTCCGGGCCCGACGGTGCCTGGTCCGCGGGTGCGGCGTCCTCCAGCATCCGGCCGACCGGCCGCCCGGCGACCACCAGCTCGTGCCGCCTGCCGAAGTTCGTCAGCAGCAGCACCCCGACCGTGTGGCCGTCGTCGGTGACCCGGGAGGCGGTGCCGATCCCGCCCTTGAAACCGAAGCAGCTCATCCCGGTGCCGGCACCGACCGCACCCTCCGCCGGTGGGTCCGAGGTCCCGCGGCCGGCCAGCGCCGCCTCCCAGGACGCCCGCACGTCGTGGGCGGTGACCTGCATCCGGCGGCAGTCGTTGAGGAAGGAGTCGTCGCACTCGCCGACCACCGGGATCGGCACGTCGTCGGCGGCCTCGGGGTGACGCTCGAGCAGCACCTCGCAGGCGGCGTCGTAGACCCGCCCCAGCTGGAGCGTGCTCGTGAGCAGCACCGGCGACTCGGCCGATCCCCACTCCGCGGCCGACAGGAACCCGGTGCACTCGCCGGCCCCGTTCAGCACCGCCCCACCGGCCGGGAGCGGCCGCAGGTAGGCGTCCTCGGCGAGCACGACCGTGGTCACGCCGGTGCGGGCCAGGCCCCGACCGACCGGCGGCGGCGGCTCGTCGCGGTGCACGGTGGCGTGGCCGACCCCGACCCCGGCGATGTCGAGCACGGAGTTGGTCGGCCCGGTGCGCATCGCGCCGACCGCGATGCCGAGATCGCGTGCGCGCGGCATGGGGGCATCATGCCGCAACCCCGCCCCGGCGCAGGGAGGTTCCGCCCATGACCTCTCCCGGGACATCTCCGGCGACGTCGTCGCTGCCGACGGGCATGCCGGTCGTGTGGAGCCCCACCACCCGCGAGCACGACCCGCGGCACGAGGTCTGGGTCGGGGTGCCCACCCCGGCGGTCGAGGTGCCGAGCCGGGTCGACGAGATCCTCGGCGCACTGGGCGAGCGGCACCCGCTGGTCCCGGCGCGCGGACACTCCGACGAGCCGCTGGCCCGGGTGCATGCTCCGGAGCTGCTGCGGTTCCTGGCCACCGCCGCCGAGCAGTGGGCCGCCGGACCGTACGCCGACCTCGTGGGCCAGGACCGGATGGTGCCCTATGTCTTCCCCACCGCCGCACTGCTCCAGGGGATGCCTCCCACGCCCGCGACCGCGTTGCACGGCCGGGCCGGGGCGTTCTGCTACGACACGATGACGCTGGTCGGTCCCGGCACCTGGCCGGCCGCGCGGGCCGCGGTCGACTGCGCCCTCACCGCCGTCGACCTGGTCACCGACGGTGAGCCCGCGGCGTACGCGTTGTGCCGACCGCCGGGGCACCACGCGACCCGCGACGGCTACGGCGGGTCCTGCTACCTCAACAACGCCGCGGTGACGGCCGAGGCGCTGCGGGCGGCGGGACATCCGCGGGTGGCGGTGCTCGACGTCGACGCTCACCACGGCAACGGCACGCAGGCGGTGTTCTGGGAGCGGGCCGACGTGCTCTACGGGTCCGTGCACGTCGACCCCGCGGACGGCTGGTTCCCGCACCTCTTCGGCCATGCGTCGGAGACCGGCGGTGGAGCGGGCCGGGGAGCGACCCGCAACCTGCCGGTTCCCGAGGGCTCCGGCGACGAGATCTGGTTGGAGGGCGTGGCGGCGCTGGCGTCGTGGGCCGGCGCGCGCGAGCCCACGGCGCTGGTGATCTCATTGGGGGTCGACGCGGCCGCGGACGATCCGGAGAGCCCGCTCCAGGTCAGCCGCGACGGCTACCGCGAGACCGGGCGGCTGCTCGGTGCGCTGGGCCTGCCCACCGTGCTGGTGCAGGAGGGCGGCTACCACCTGCCGACGCTCGGGTCGCTGGTCGCCGCCTGCCTCGACGGCCACCAACAGGCCGCTGGCTGAGCCTGCTCGACTGAGCGTGCAGGGCCGGGCGGGCGGGCGGGCGTGGCAGCATCGGGGACATGCGCTCGGAGACCACGACCTACCACACCGGCGACCGCGAGCGGGTGCTCGACCTGACCCGTGACGCCGAGGAGTTCTGCTCCGGCGAGGGCGACGGGCTGCTGCACGTGTTCGTGCCGCACGCCACCGCGGGCATCGCGATCCTCGAGACCGGTGCCGGCAGCGACGACGACCTGCTGGCCGCCCTCGCCGACCTGCTGCCGGCCGACGACCGGTGGCGGCACCGGCACGGCAGCCGCGGACACGGGCGTTCGCACGTGATGCCCGCCCTGATCCCGCCCTACGCGACGGTGCCGGTCATCGGCGGCCGGCTGGCTCTCGGCACCTGGCAGAGCATCTGCCTGGTCGACCTCAACGTCGACAACGACCGGCGCGAGGTGCGGTTCAGCTTCCTGCAGGGTTGAGCCGATCGCCGCCGGGGTAGGGCTAGGGTGCAGCAGCCAAGCGATTGGAGGACACCATGCTCGGATGGATCGTCGTCGGCGTCAGTGCGGCCGGCACGGCGGCCTACCTCGGCTACGACTGGATGAAGTCGAGCCAGTTGAAGAAGCGGCTCGCCTCGGGGCAACAGCCCGCCCCCGGAGAGCCGTTCGACAGGACGGTCGACACGAACACGAACTACGACGTCATGCGGGCGCAGTCGAACTCGGTGCGCAACCAGACCAGCGGGCTGTGACCCGCGCGGCCGCTGACCCCACCGGTCAGTGGCTGCCTTTGAGCACCATCCGCATGATCCGCGCGTTGAACACCGCGAACCGGGTGAGCTGGAACGGGACGCTGCGGCGCCGCCGCAGCGTCCCCTCGGTCGGTAGCGGCGCGCCGGTCAGGTCGGCGACCGGCTGGGGGTTGTCGGGGGCGGGTGGGCTCGGATTCGTCATGGCCCTCACTCCGGGATCAGGAACCAGCCAGGGCGTCCCTTGGCCTTGTGGATGAACAGGTAGTGCAGCATCAGCTTGACCCAGTGCCCGCCCAGTCCGATCTCGCCGCGGGTGTCGCGCAGGCTCCGCCCGGTCGGGTAGCGGCTGTAGTCGGGCACGACCGGCATCATCGTCATCGCCGCGGCGGACCCGGTGCGCAGGCCGGCGCCCGCGGAGGCGACGCACGCGGCGCCCATGTTCGCCATCGACGCCCGGTGCGGCTGGGCCGACGGCCCGCTGCGGATCCGATCGACGATCGTGAGCGCCACGGTCTTGCCCATCACGCCCGACGGCATCCCGGTGCGAGGCGGGGAGGGGGCGATCACGGTGCCGCTGCTGCTCTTGCGCGGCCGGGAGATCGGGTGTGGAGGCGCGAAGGCGATGCCGACGGCGAAGATGTTGTCCCAGACGGGCACCTGATACGTCTCCGGCCAGTCGGCGGCCCGCCAGTCCTCGTAGGGCTTGGCTGTGTAGTCGGCGTCCACCCGCATGAAGCCGCTCGGCGCGAACAGCTCGTCGGTGATGTCGCCGCCCTGCCCGTCGTAGGCGGCCAGGCCGACCCCGCCGAACGGCGGCAGCAGCATCGCGAAGTCGAAGTCCAGGCTGTGGTGGGAGCCGTCGAGGGTCTCGTAGTGCACGACCCCCTCCTCGACGCGCTCGACGTGGGCGCCCAGGATCGGCAGCACACCACGCTCGCGGAACAGGGAGGCCGTCCACAGCTCGCTCGAGGTCTGGAACCCCTGATCCTCGAACGTCATGCCGTCGACGCCGAAGTCGCCCAGGCTCGCCTCGTTGGTCAGGTAGTACAGCGTCGCCAGGTCGCGCACCCCGGCGTCGCGCAGCACGTGGTCGACGTTGAAGACGTACTCGAAGGCGGCGCCCTCGCAGGTGCAGGTGCCGTGGCCCATGCCGACCACCAGGGTCTGCTCCTGGCCGGCGCGCAGCCGCTGGACGACCTCGTCGAGCTCGCGGGCCGCCTCGACCGCGTGGTCGGCGGTGCACACCGACAGCGAGTGACCGTCCGGGCCGAGGCCCTCGGTGGCCTCGAACCGGAGGCGCGGGCCGGTGGCGTTGACCAGGTAGTCGTAGCGCAGGCGCTCCTCCTGGCCGACTCGGCCCTGGCCGGTGTAGACGATGTCGACAGCGCCGCGATGGTCCTCGCCGTCGCCCTCGGGGCGGAGAGCGACCGCCTTCGCCTGGCGGAAGTCGATGCCCTTCCTCTCGTAGACGGGCTCGAGCGGGAAGACCACGTCGTCCCTGCCCATCTTGCCGACGCCGACCCAGATGTTGGACGGGATCCAGTTCCAGTGGGAGTTGGGCGAGACCACCGTCACCGTGTGCTGACCCCGGGTGGACCTGCGCCCGAGCAACCTGGCGAGGTGCAGCGCGGCGGTGTGGCCGGAGATCCCTGCGCCGAGTACGACGATGTCGGTCATGTTGACCCCTCCGCGGCAGACTTCCCCCTCTTCGTACCGCTGCCGCCCGACCCGCGATAGGGACCTGCGACCCGTCCGGTCCGGGTCGCTCGGCACTAGTGGCTAGCCTCGGTTCTCATGACGGCAGCGACGCACTCCTCGTCCCCGGTCCTGCTCGTGGTGGGTGCCGGCCCGGGCGTCGGCGCCTCGGTCGCCCGGCGCTTCGGCCGCGAGGGGTACGCCGTCGCGCTGCTCGGGCGTTCAGCCGTGACGCTGGCGGCGCTCAGCGAGGAGCTCGGCGACGCCGGCGTGGAGGCGGTGGCCTCCGTCGTCGACGTGGCCGACCCGGTCGCCGCCACCGAGGCGGTGGCCGCCATCGGCGAGCGGTTCGGACGCATCGACGTGCTCCACTTCAACCCCAGCGCGTTCCGGGAGAAGGACCCCCTCCAGCTGGAGGTGGCCGACCTGCTGGCGGACGTCGCGGTCGGGGTGGGTGCCCTGCTGACCGCGGTGCAGGCGGCGCGTCCGTGGCTGCGCCCGGGCGCCCGGGTCGCCGTCACCGGCTCGGCGGCCGCCGACCGGCCCTGGCACGGTGCGGCCTCGCTCGGCGTCCAGAAGGCGGGGGTGCGCAACCTCGTGCGGAGCCTCGACGCCACCCTGCGGGAGCACGGGGTCCGGGCGGTGTGCGTGACCGTCGACGGGGTGCTGGCCGACGACGGACCGTTCAGCCCGGATCGCGTCGCCGACTCCGTCCACGCGGCCGCCCACCAGGACGAGGCCGGCTGGCGCACCGAGCTCGTGCACCGGGGAGACACACACCCGCGGCTGCTGCAGACGGTGCTCGACGGCACCGACGTCCGCGCGCTGGCCGAGTTCTATCGAGAGCTGCTCGGGTGGGCCTACCGCCCCGGCGACGAGCCGCCGGCGCCCGGGGAGCCCGACGACGCCGACTGGCTGGTGCTGCACGATCCTCGTGGCGAGCGTCGGCTCGCCTTCCAAGAGGTGACGGAGCAGACCCCCACGACCTGGCCGGACCAGACGGTCCCGCAGCAACTGCACCTCGACCTCACGGTGCCCGACCGCGAGACCCTCGAGCTCCAGCACGATCGCGCGCTCGCCCTCGGCGCGCGGCTGCTGCTGGACCGCACCGACGACCCCGACGAGCCGCTCTACGTCTACGCCGATCCGGCCGGTCACCCGTTCTGCATCTTCGTCGCTGCCGGCGCCTAGGACGAGCCGCACCCATGTCTCGCTTCCTGCACCGCCACGGTGGCCGCCCTGGCCGTGCGTCCATCGCGCGGCCAGCGGGATGAGTGCAGGATAAGGAGCCCCGTCTCCGAGGAGGCACCTGTTGTCGCAGCATCCGCTGTCCGTGCTCGTCCGTCCGGCCCAGCCCGCGGACCGCACCGCCGTCCAGCGCGTCATCCTCGAGGCCTTCGGTGCCGAGGGCGTGACCGCGGACGAGGCACCACGCATCGTCGAGTTGGTCGGTGCGCTCGATGCCACCGGGCACACCCAGGTGAGCCTGGTGGCCGAGGTCGACGGGGCCGTCGTCGGGCACACCCAGCTGAGCCGATCATGGGTCGACGCCCGCGAGGCGCTGGTCGAGGTGATGGTGCTCGCCCCGCTCTCGGTGGTGCCCGACCGCCAGCGGCAGGGGGTGGGCGCTGCGCTGGTGGCGGCCGCCCTCGAGGCGGCCCGGTCGTTGGCCAGTCCCGCGGTGTTCCTCGAGGGCGATCCCGCCTACTACGGGCGCCTGGGCTTCGTGCGGGCCAGCGAGCTCGGCTTCGCGCGGCCCTCGCCCAGGATCCCCGACCCGGCCTTCCAGGTCGTCGTGCTGCCCGGTCACGAACCGTGGATGAGCGGTCCGCTGGTCTACTGCGACCCGTTCTGGGCGCTGGACTGCGTGGGTCTCCGCGACCCGCTGCTGGCCGAGCTCGAGCAGCGGTTCGCCGACGGCTGAGGGGCTGCGCGGGCCTGTCGGGCCGGCAGCCTACGATTCGACCATGGCGGCATCCAGGCAGACCGGCGCGCGTCGGCGGCCGAGCATGACCCAGGTTGCGGCCGAGGCCGGGGTGTCCCACCAGACCGTGTCACGTGTTCTGAACGGCTCACCGCTGGTCAAGCAGGAGACCCGCGAGCGGGTGCTGGCGGCGATCGAGCAGCTCGGCTACCGCCGCAACAACGCCGCACGCACCCTGGTCACCAACCGGTCCGGCCGGATCGGCATGATCTCGGCCCACCTGGCCCTGCACGGGCCCAGCATGATCGCGGTCTCGGTGCAGGAGGCCGGGCACGCGGCGGGCTACGAGCTCGCCCTGGTCGGCGTCTCGGACTTCTCGACACGGGCCGTCAACAGCGCTGTCGACCGGTTGCTGGACGAGGCCGTCGAGGCCCTGGTCGTCGCGGTGGCGCATCGCGACGCCATCGACCGCGCCAGGTCGCTCCACCTGCCCGTCCCGGTCGTGCTGGTGCAGGGCGTGGCCTCGGGAGAGCCGCTGGCAGCCGGCATCGACCAGGTCCTCGGTGCCCAGCTGGCCACCGAGCACCTGCTCGACCTCGGGCACCGGCATGTCGCCCACGTCACCGGGCCCGTCGACTGGGTGGAGGCCTGGCAGCGCCGTGAGGGCTGGCAGCGGGCCCACGAGCTCCGGGGCCTGCTGCCGGGGCCGGAGCTGACCGGTGACTGGTCGGCGGCGGACGGCTACGCCGCCGGGCAGCGGATCGCCGACGACCCCGCGGTGACCGCGGTGTTCGTCGCCAACGACACGATGGCGCTCGGCCTGCTGCACGCGTTGCACGAGCGAGGGGTGGACGTGCCCGGGCAGGTGAGCGTGGTCGGGTTCGACGACGTCCCGGAGGCCGTCTACCTGTGGCCGAGCCTGACCACGGTCAGTCAGCAGTTCTCGGTGCTCGGCCGCACCGCGGTCGACCTGACCGTGCGGGCGCTCGCGGGTGAGGTGGAGCCCTCCGCCGACCTGATCGCGCCCCAGCTGGTGGTGCGGAGCTCGACGGCGGCACCGGCCGCCGTGGCCCGCTGACGCCTCCGATCCGGGGCCTCCGCCGGGCTTTCTCCGGACTTGGAACGATCACATGACGGTTCTTCAGTGTGAACGCTCACAATTCTTCTCGTTTCGGCCCGAGGCCTCTTGACGCGGGTCTATGTTAACGCTCACAGTCACAGAAGTGACACCGGTCACAGGGCCATCCAGCCCGTCGATCTGAGGAGCAGGCCAGTGCTGAAAAGGACCCTGATCGCGGCAAGTGCGATCTCATTGAGCGCCTTCGCGCTCACTGCGTGCGGCAGTGATGATGACGGCGGCGGTGGTGCCGAAGGCTCGGACGACAAGATCACCATGGGCTTCGCCCAGGTGGGGGCCGAGAGCGGCTGGCGGACCGCCAACACCATCTCGATCCAGGAGGAGGCCGAGGCTCAGGGCATCGAGCTGAAGTTCACCGACGCCCAGGGCAAGCAGGAGAACCAGATCTCGGCGATCCGGTCCTACATCCAGCAGAAGGTCGACGTCATCGCGTTCAGCCCCGTCGTCGAGACCGGCTGGGACGCGGTGCTGCAGGAGGCCAAGGCCGCCGGCATCCCGGTGATCCTCACCGACCGCGCCGTCGACTCCGAGGACACCTCGCTCTACGAGACGTTCCTGGGCTCGGACTTCGTGCTCGAGGGCGAGCGGGCCGGCGAGTGGCTGGTCGAGAACGCCGGAGAGGCCGACACCAACGGCGACGGCACCATCAACGTCATCCAGCTGGAGGGCACCACCGGCGCGGCTCCGGCCATCGACCGGGCCGAGGGGTTCGCGACGGCGATCGCCGCCGACCCGTCCATCGAGGTCACCGCCTCGCAGACCGGCGACTTCACCCGTGACGGCGGCAAGCAGGTGATGGAGGCGTTCCTGCAGGCCGACGACACCATCGACGTGGTCTACGCCCACAACGACGACATGGGCCTCGGGGCCATCGAGGCGATCGAGGCAGCCGGGCTCGAGCCCGGCAAGGACATCAAGATCATCACCGTCGACGCGGTCAAGGACGGCATGCAGGCCCTGGCGGACGGCAAGATCAACTTCATCGTCGAGTGCAACCCGCTGCTCGGGCCCCAGCTGATGGAGCTCGCCAAGGCGGTCGTCGCCGGCGAGGAGGTCGAGCCCCGGATCGTGACCGAGGAGACCACCTTCACCCAGGAGCAGGCCAAGGAGGCTCTGCCGGACCGTCAGTACTGATCGGTCCTCGGGCTCGTCCGACCTTCAGCGGACGAGCCCGACCCGGCGGTCGTCGCCGCCGCACCAGGGAGAGGAAGAGATGACGCAGATGGATGCCCCGCGGGTGCAGACGGGCGCCGGCGATCCGCCGGTGGAGCGGGCACCGGTGATCGAGATGCGCGACATCTCCATCACCTTCGGCAGCGTCCAGGCGCTGAGCGAGGTCTCGGTGCGGCTGTACGCCGGCGAGGTGCACGCGCTGATGGGTGAGAACGGTGCCGGCAAGTCGACGCTGATCAAGGCGCTGACCGGCGTTTACAGCATCGACAGCGGCGTCGTGCTGGTCGGAGGGGAGAAGCACTCGTTCTCGTCGCCGCTGGCCGCGCAGGCCGCCGGCATCAGCACGGTCTACCAGGAGGTCAACCTGGTGCCGAACCTCACCGTCGCCGAGAACATGCTGCTCGGGCGCGAGCCGCGTCGCTTCGGCGCCGTCCACGTCCGGGAGATGAACCGCAGGGCCCGCGAGACGCTGCACGGCCTGGGTGTCGACATCGACCCCGGCTCGCTGCTCGGCGAGCACCCGATCGCCATCCAGCAACTCGTCGCGATCGCCCGTGCCGTCGACGTCGACGCGCGGGTGCTGATCCTGGACGAGCCGACGTCGAGCCTAGACGCCGACGAGGTGCAGAAGCTCTTCGAGGTGATGAGACGCCTGCGCGGCCAGGGTGTCGCGATCGTCTTCGTCTCGCACTTCCTGGACCAGGTCTACGAGATCGCCGACCGGATGACGATCCTGCGCAACGGCCGGCTCGTCGGCGAGCGGATGGTCGCCGGCACGCCGCAGCTGGAGCTGGTCAAGCTGATGATCGGCCGCGAGCTCGAGACGCTGGAACGCCTCGACCGCTCGCAGTCCTCCTCCGCCGGCGCCTCGAGCACGCCGGTCCTCAAGGCCCTCGGCATCAGCCGCAAGGGTTCGCTGGAGGTCACCGACCTCGAGCTCTACGAAGGCGAGGTCGTCGGTCTGGCCGGTCTGCTCGGATCCGGCCGCACCGAGCTCGCCCGGCTGCTCTTCGGCGCCGACACCGTCGACTCCGGCGACGTGACCATCCGCGGCGAGCGGCGACGGCTGCGCAGCCCCCGTCACGCGATCGACCGCAAGATCTCCTTCTCCAGCGAGGACCGCAAGTCCGAGGGTCTGGTCGAGGACCTGACCGTCGCCGACAACATGCTCCTGGCGCTGCAGGCGTCCAGAGGGTGGCTGCGTCCCATCCCGCAGGCCACCCGCGAACGACTCGTCGAGCAGTACCTCAAGGCGCTCGACATCCGCCCCGCCGACCCCACCGCGTTGATGCGGAACATGTCGGGAGGCAACCAGCAGAAGGTGCTGCTCGCCCGCTGGCTGATCACCGAGCCCGACATCCTCATCCTCGACGAGCCCACCCGCGGGATCGACATCGGCGCCAAGGCCCAGATCCAGGCCAAGGTCGCCGAGCTCGCCGCGCAGGGGATCTCGATCGTCTTCATCTCCGCCGAGCTCGAGGAGGTGCTGCGGCTGAGCGACCGGCTGGTCGTGATGCGCGACCGCCGCAAGATCGACGAGCGGCCCAACCACGGCGTCAACGTGAGCGACGTGCTGCGGATCATCGCGGGCGAGTCCCGCTCCGAGCGGGAGGAGGCCGAAGGTGCCTGAGAACCCGACCCTCGTGCAACGGCTGTTGCGCCATCAGCTCCTCTGGCCGGTCCTGGCGCTGGTCGCGCTGCTGGTGATCAACGTCGTGGCCACCCCGACCTTCCTCAACATCCGGATGCAGGACGGCCACCTCTACGGCAACGTGGTCGACATCGTGCGCAACAGCGCCCCGGTGATGCTGGTCGCCCTCGGCATGACGCTGGTCATCGCCACGCGCGGCATCGACCTCTCGGTCGGTGCCATCGCGGCCATCTCCGCGGCAGTCGCCTGCACCCGCATCGTCGGCGCCGGCGACGAGGCGGCCCTGACCACCGCCGTGATGGCGTGCACCTACGCCCTCATCGCCTGTATCGCCCTGGGCGCCTGGAACGGCTTCCTGGTCTCGGTGCTGCGCATCCAGCCGATCATCGCCACGCTGATCTTGATGGTCGCCGGACGCGGCATCTCGATGGCGATCACCGACGGTCAGATCACCACGCCCAACAACGGCTGGTTCAGCGACCTCGCGTCCGGGTTCGTGCTGACGCTTCCGCTGGCGTTCATCATCGCCCTCGTCGTCTTCGCCCTGACCGCCGTGCTCACCCGGCGTACCGCCCTCGGCATGCTGATCGAGGCGGTCGGCATCAACCCCGAGGCCAGCCGGCTCGCCGGTGTCCGCTCCCGGACCATCACCTGGACCGTCTACACGTTCTCCGGCCTCTGCTCGGGCATCGCCGGGCTGGTCATCGCGGCCAACACCAACTCCGTCAACGCCAACAGCCTGGGGCTGTGGATCGAACTGGACGCGATCCTCGCCGTCGTGATCGGCGGCACCTCGCTGGCCGGCGGCCGGTTCTCGCTGACCGGCACCTTCATCGGCGCGATCTTCATCGCGACCCTGGCACGCACGATCCCCAACATCGGGATCCCCTCGGAGGTCAACTACCTGTTCAAGGCGATCGTCGTCATCGCCGTCTGCCTCCTCCAGTCGTCCCGGGCTCGGTCGGTGTTCCGCAGACACAGGTCCGTCACCCCGGGCCCGGCCGTTCCCGTCGCGAAGGGCATCGCAGCATGAGCGCCACCACCGTCCCCGCCGCCTCGTCCACGTGGGACCGCGTGAAGGGCTACCGGCCGCCCTCCCGCTTCCTGCCCGTGATCGCGACCCTCGCGCTGTTCGTCGGGCTCTTCGGCGCCGGCGGGGTCCGCTACGAGGGGTTCAGCGACCCGCAGGTGCTGCTCAGCCTGCTCATCGACAACGCGTTCCTGATCGTCTTGGCGGTCGGCGTGACGTTCGTGATCCTCACCGGCGGCATCGACCTCTCGGTCGGCTCGGTCGTCGCCCTGTCGACGATGATCGCCGCCAAGACGCTCGAGATGGGCTGGTCCCCCTATCTGTCGATGACGGCGGTGCTGGCCACCGGCACCCTGCTGGGGCTCCTGATGGGCCTGCTCGTGCACTACTTCGACATCCAGCCGTTCATCGCGACGCTGGCCGGCCTGTTCCTGGCCCGCGGCCTGACCTACCTGATCAGCGTCGAGTCGATCTCGATCAACGACGAGACCTTCACCCAGCTGGCCTTCAAGACCATCCGGTTCGGCGACTACTACGTGCGGTGGACCGCCGTCGTCGCCCTCCTCGTCGTCGCCGTCGCGGCGTACGTGCTCGCCCGCACCAGGTTCGGCCGCACCGTCTACGCCATCGGCGGCAGCGAGAGCTCGGCCATGCTGATGGGCCTGCGCGTGGCCTTCACCAAGGTCGGGGTCTACGTGATCAGCGGCTTCTGCGCCTCGCTGGCGGGCCTGATGTTCTCCCTCTACATCCTCTCCGGGAACAGCCTCCACGCCATCGGGATGGAGCTCGACGCGATCGCCGCCGTCGTGATCGGCGGCACCCTGCTCACCGGAGGACGCGGCTATGTGGTGGGCTCCCTGCTGGGGGTGCTCGTGCTCGGCATCATCAAGACGCTGATCTCCTTCGACGGCACCTTGAGCTCCTACTGGATCCGGATCATCACCGGCGTCCTGCTGCTCGTCTTCGTCGTCGTCCAGCGATTCGCCTCCCGGCGCCAGCCGTGACCGAGGCGGCGCGGCGGGCGCAGACCAAGAAGGTGCCGGTGATGGCCGACGTCGCCCGTCTCGCCGGGGTCTCCCACCAGACCGTCTCCCGCGTCGTCAACGGCCAGACGAACCTGCGCCCGGAGACCCGCGAGCGGGTGCTGCGCGCGATCCGGGAGCTCGGCTACCGTCCCAACTCCGCCGCTCGCGCACTGGCCAGCCGGCGCTCGGCGACGATCGGGGTCATCGGCTGCCGGTCCGGCTACTGGGGCCCGAGCACGGTGCACCGCGCGATCCAGGCGGCCGGCCGTGCCGCGGGCTACTTCGTGAGCTCGGTCGAGCTGCCCAGCATGCGTCGCGAGGAGCTGCTCGGTGCCATCGAGCACCTGCGCGACCAGAGCGTCGAGGCGATCGTGCTGATCGGGGGCACCGACGAGGCACTGGAGGCGGTCGGCCCCCAGGAGGAGCGCGGCACGCCGGTCATCGTCGTCGAGGGCGACGAGACGAGGACCCGCTGGACCGTCGGTGTCGACCAGGTGGCGGGCGCCGAGCTCGGCACCTCGCTGCTGATCGAGCTCGGCCACACCGCGATCCTGCACCTGGCCGGACCCCAGTCGTGGACCGAGGCCCGATCGCGGCTCCAGGGGTGGCGGCAGGCGATGACCGCCGCGGGTCTGCGCGCAATGCAGCCGGTGGTGGGGGACTGGTCGGCTCGCAGCGGCTACGAGGCGGGGCTGGAGATCGCTCGCCGCGACGACGTCGGCGCGGTGTTCTGCGCCAACGACCAGATGGCGCTGGGACTGCTGCGGGCCCTCGCGGAGAGTGGCCGGTCGGTGCCGGCCGAGGTCAGCGTGGTGGGCTTCGACGACATCCCGGAGGCGGCGTTCCTGGTCCCGCCGCTCACCACCGTCCGGCAGAACTTCGCGGCGGTCGGCCGCCGCGCCATCGAGATCACCCAGGCCGCCCTCGCCGATGCTCCCGGCCCCGCGCGCCTGATCCCACCGGAGCTGGTGGTGCGGGCCAGCAGCGGCGTGGCCCGCATCGGCCACCCCTCAGGGTGATCGAACAGGTGTTCGATCGCGGCGTACGATGGTCGGCATGCCCACCTACGTCGCACCGCCCGGCTGGCCACGCGAAGTCCGTCCTCCAGACGCGCCCGACTGGGAGCGCACCGCCGTCAACTGGCTCCTCGACCTGTGCCCCCCGGAGTTCCGCTCCTACCCGGTGCTGCGGCGGCACAGCGTCGTGCTGGCCCGCTTCGCCGTGCTGCACGTCGAAGCCTGCCAGCAGGCCGGCAAGCGAGGGCTGAGCCAGGCCCGCGCCGAACTGCGCGACGTCGCCGACCCCGACGTGGTCGAGGCCGCGGTGCAGACCTGGCTCGCCGAGGACGCCCGCCTCCTGGGGCTGCGTCGGGCCGTCGGCCTGGTCGAGGAGGCGCTGCGCGGCCGTCGCTTCGTCGCGCGGCTGTGAGGGTCGGTCCCCGTCGGTCACAGCGGGTCGGCGGACCCGAGCCGCCACAGGGCGAGGCCGTGCAGGCCACGCTCGTCCGCGAGCCGGTGGCGCAGCCGCAGCGATCGCCGGTCCGACCACCACAGCACCGTGCCGTCGGAGAGCCGGGCCCGCCACTCTCCGGCCTTCGGCCGCCAGACCGCCTCGGCGCCGTCGGCGCGGACCCGGCGCCGGGCGCCCGCGACCGTGACGCTGCGGCCCTCGCGGCCGGCCCCCTCGGGTGGCCAGGTGTAGCCGTAGCCGGCCACGCCGAGGTCGATCCGCCCGGCGGGCACCCGCCGCAGCATCGCGGCCAGCGACTGCCGCTGCCACGCCCGCGCGCCGACCGGGCCGGGGTCGGACCAGGTCGGGCCGTGCTGGTCGTAGGCCATCAGCTGGAGCACGTCGGCCGCCCGGCCCAGCTCGCCGAGCCGGTAGCCGGCGGCCCGGTAGCCGCGCAGCGTGGTCCGGGCCGAGACGTCGACGGAGACCTCGCGCCCCGGCGGCATCCGGCGCTGCAGCCGCCGCACCAGCAGCACCAGCCCGTCCCCGTCGGTGGGCCGGAGCCCCTCGAGGTCGACGTTGACACCGTCCCAGGACTGCGCCACGACCCGTCGGGCCAGCTGCCGCGAGACCGTGCGCACGTGCGCCCGACTGCGCAGCAGCCGGTGCGCCGCCCGGCGATCGAAGCGGCCCAGCGCGTTGCTCCAGTTGCTGAGCAGCAACTCGGCGCGCAGCCCCTGCCGGTGCGCCACCTCGCGCAGTCGCCGGACCTCCGCGGTGGGGCGGCTCACCCCGTCGCCGCCGGGGGAGAGCATGGTGCCGACCACCGTCAGTGTCGCCAGACCGTGCGCGTCGCGCCGCACCAGAGCAGGACGCAGGCTGGGCAGCGCGTAGCCGGTGACGGCCAACGGGGTCTCGGCATCCGGCCCGGCGGTCGCAGCTGCGGGCAGCGGAGTCGCCAGGAGCACCAGGACGCCGGTGAGGGCCCCGGCGAGCCGGGACAGCGAGGGGAGGGGCACGGCACGAGCCTCCCACGAGAGACCGTCCCCGCGGCACCGACGGCTACGGTGTGCGCCGTGCAGCGGTTCGCCAGTGTCCTCCTCCTCGACGCCCGGGGCCGGATCCTGCTCCAGGAGCGTGACGAGCATCCGCTCATCGACCCCGAGAAGTGGGGCCTGCCGGGAGGCCACGTCGAGCCCGGCGAGGACGTCCTCGCCGCGGCGTACCGCGAGCTGGCCGAGGAGACCGGCGTGCACCTGCCACCCGGCGACGACGGCCTGCGGCCCTTCGGCGTCTTCGACGTCGACCACCACGGCGACGGCCGCACCCACGAGGTCCACGTGTTCGCGGCCGCCGTCGACCTCGGCGACGGCGACGTCGAGTGCCACGAGGGACGCCAGATGGTGTTCGTCGACCCGACCGCGATCCCCGGGCTCGACCTCGGTGCGGGCGCCCGGGCGATCCTTCCCCGCTTCCTGGGCAGCCGGCTGCACCGGGACCTGAGCCGGGAGCTCCCCCCGGGGCGGCTTCGCTGACCCTGGGCCGCGCCTCGGTCTCGGCGTACTGTGGTCGGACAGGACCCAAGCGAGGAGGTCGCACATGCTGCACCTGACCGAGCAAGCGAGGAACCTGCTGCGGCGGATCCCACCGCACCACGCCGACGGCCGGACGGCCGGCCTGCGGATCGCCCGCGGGGACGGCCGACACCGGTTCCGGGTGAGAGCCGTGTCCGGGCCTGAGCCGGGCGACGAGGTGATCGACGACGACGGCGCCCGCGTGTTCCTGGGCCCGGTCGCCGCCGAGGAGCTGGGCGGCGCGGTGCTCGACGTGGCCACCGACGACCAGGGCCGCGCACAGTTCAAGACCAGCCGGGCCGCCTGGGACCGCGTGCGCTGACGTCGGCCCGGACCTCTCGACCGGGAGCGGGTCGGCTGCCATCCTGTCCGTCGACCAGCGCCGACGACCGAGGAGCCACCCGCGTGCCCGAGACCCGAGAGCTCACCGTCCACCCCGTCCCCGGCCCCGGCGCCGAGGACGTCGTCGTGCTCAGCTCCGGACCGCACGAGGGAGCGGTGCTCACCGGCACCGAGGACGGCGCGATCTGGCGGGTCGGCCACGACGGCCGCCGGCTGGACCGGGTCGCCCACACCGGCGGCCGGCCGCTCGGCCTGGAACTGCTCCCCGACGGCCGGCTGCTCGTCTGCGACGCGCGCCGGGGGGTGCTGGTGGCCGACCTCGGCACGGGTGCGGTCGAGTCGCTGGTCCCAGCCGTGGACGGCCGAGCGATGAAGTTCTGCAACAACGCGGCGGTCGCCGCCGACGGCACCGTGTGGTTCAGCGACTCCTCGCAGCACTTCGGCATCGACCGGTGGAAGGACGACTTCGTCCAGGACACCCGCACCGGCCGGCTGCTGCGGCGCGACCCCGACGGCTCCGTCCACGTCGTGCTCGACGGCCTCGCCTTCGCCAACGGGGTCGCGCTGAGCCGCGGCGAGGACTACGTCGCCGTCGCCGAGACCGGCGCGCGCACGGTCGTCCGGCACTGGCTCACCGGGCCCCGCGCCGGCCAGCGGGACCACCTGGTGCGAGACCTGCCCGGCTATCCCGACAACATCGCCCGCGGCAGCGACGGGCTGATCTGGGTGACGATCGCCAGCCCCCGTGACCCCGTGGTCGAGCGGCTCCAGACCGGCCCGGTCTGGCTGCGCCGCCAGGTGACCCGCATCCCCGCCCCGCTGCAGCCGAAGCCGAAGCGCACCGTGCGGGTGATGGCCTACGACGACCAGGGTGTCCTGGTGCACGACCTGGACGCCCCCGCCACGTCCTTCCACATGGCCACCGGGGTCCGAGAACACGAGGGGCGGGTGTGGCTGGGCAGCCTGCACGAGGGGGCCGTCGCCGTGATGGAGGTTTGAGGCCCCCTCGATAGACTCGGCACTTCGAGCCGCCAGCAGGAATCGGAGAACCCATGGGCCACCTGGAGTCGATCACAGGTCCGCGCGACCTGCGTGGACTCAGCGACGAGGACCTCACCGGGCTGGCGTCCGAGATCCGCGACGTCCTGATCCGCACCGTCGCCACCAACAGCGGCCACCTCGGGCCGAACCTCGGCGTGGTCGAGCTGACCCTCGCCGTCCACCGCGTCTTCGACTCACCGCGCGACCGCATCGTCTTCGACACCGGTCACCAGGCCTACGTGCACAAGCTCGTCACCGGCCGTGCCGCCGACTTCGGCACCCTGCGCCGCGAGGGCGGGGTCAGCGGCTACCCGAGCCAGGCCGAGTCCGACCACGACATCGTCGAGAACTCGCACGCCTCGACCGCCCTCAGCTACGCCGACGGTCTGGCCAAGGCCTACGCGATCCGCGGCGAGGACCGGCACGTCGTCGCGGTCATCGGCGACGGCGCGCTCACCGGCGGCATGGCCTGGGAGGCGCTCAACAACATCGCGATCGCCCGGCGAAGCCGCCTGGTGATCGTCGTCAACGACAACGGCCGCTCCTACACCCCGACCATCGGCGGGCTGGCCACGGCGCTGACCGCGCTGCGCACCAACCCGCGCTACGAGAACGTGCTCGACCTGGTCAAGCGCCGCCTCAACGCGGTCCCCGGCGTCGGCCCCGCGGCGTACGACGCGCTGCACGCCATGAAGAAGGGCGTCAAGGACGCCCTCGCCCCGCAGGGCCTCTTCGAGGACCTCGGCCTGAAGTACGTCGGCCCGGTCGACGGGCACGACCGTGCGGCGATGGAGCAGGTGCTGGCCCAGGCCAAGCGGTTCAACGGCCCCGTGATCGTGCACGCGATCACCCGCAAGGGCTACGGCTACGACCCGGCCGAGCGGCACGAGGCGGACCAGTTCCACGCGCCCGGGCCGTTCGACGTGCAGACCGGCGCGGAGAAGCCCAAGGGCCGGATCTGGACCGACCACTTCTCCGAGACGATGGTCGAGCTCGGCCACCGCCGCCACGACGTCGTCGCGATCAGTGCGGCGATGATGCACCCGGTCGGGCTCGACAAGTTCCAGGCGGCGTTCCCCGAGCGCACCTTCGACGTCGGCATCGCCGAGCAGCACGCCGCCACCTCGGCCGCGGGCCTCGCGATGGGCGGCCTGCACCCGGTGGTCGCGGTCTATGCGACGTTCCTCAACCGGGCCTTCGACCAGGTGCTGATGGACGTCGCGCTGCACCGCTGCGGGGTCACGTTCGTGCTCGACCGGGCCGGCGTCACCGGAGACGACGGTGCCAGCCACAACGGCATGTGGGACATGTCGGTGCTCCAGGTGGTTCCGGGGCTGCGGCTGGCCGCCCCGCGCGACGCGACCCGCCTGCGCGAGCTGGTCAACGAGGCCGTCGACGTCGACGACGCCCCGACGGTGGTCCGCTTCCCGAAGGGCCCGCCCCCCGACGACATCGAGGCCGTGGGCCGGGCCGGCGGCGCCGACGTCCTGGTGCGCAGCGGCACCAAGGACGTCCTGGTCGTCGCCGTCGGGGCGATGGCCGAGACCGCCGTCGACGTCGCCGGCCGCCTGGTCGCGCAGGGCATCGGCGTCACGGTCGTCGACCCGCGCTGGGTGATGCCGGTCGACCCGGCGATCGTCGAGCTGGCCGCCGAGCACCGGCTCGTGGTGTCGATCGAGGACAACGGCACGGTGGGCGGCTGCGGCGCGGTGCTGCTCCAGACGCTCTCCGCGGCCGGCGTGACCACGCCGGTGCGCATCCACGGCATCCCGCAGGAGTTCCTCCAGCACGCCAAGCGGGCCGCGATCCTCGAGCGCATCGGCCTCACCGCCCAGACGATCGCCCGCGGCATCGTGGAGGAGATCACCGGAGCGGCGCCCACCGCCCTCGCCGAGGGCCCGGTCGATGCCGACCGCACGGTCTGAGCGTTTCGGGGAGGGAGACGCTCACACCGGTCCACCGGGCTCGTCGGGAGGGCGGCAGGCGGTGCGCCGCCGTCTGCCCGCGGCGCTGACGTCGCTGGTCGTCTGGTTGGCGACCGTGACGGCCGGCTGCTCGATCCTCGGCGACGACGAGCCCGCCGAGCAGCCCGCTGCCTCGGCCCAGGAGGGCGTGGTCGAGGCGCTGGAGGCGGCCCTGCGACAGCGCGCGGCCGCCGTACGCCGCGGCGACCGGAGCGCGTTCGTCCGCGGGCTGGCGGCTCGGCCGGCGCTGCGCCGCAGCCAGCTGGTCTGGTTCGACAACCTGGCCCAGCTGCCGGTCGGTCGGCTGGGCTACCGCGTCGACGCGGGCACGCTGGTGCGCGAGGGTGAGGACTACTGGATGGTGGTCGAGCAGCGGCTGCAGCTCGAGGGCTTCGACGACGAGCCGGTCGCGACGCCGGACCGGTTCCGCTTCGCCCCTGCCGGCGGTGGGCGGTTCGTGGTGGCCTCGGTGAGCGACCCCGGCTGGGAGGAGCGCAACGGCGTGCGTCCGGACCCGTGGGACCTGGGGCCGGTCGAGGTGGTCACCGCACCGGGGGTGCTGGGCGTCTTCGACGCCGGGAGCGCCGGGGCCGCGCCGTCGCTGCTGGCCGCCGTGGAGCGCGGCCTGACCGACGTGGCCGCGGCGGTGCCGCTGGAGTGGCCGCGGTCGGTGGTCGTCTACGCGCTGTCCGACACCCGGTTCCTCTCCACGATCGGCGACCTCCCGGGTGGCGACCCGGAGCAGGTCGACGCGGTGGCGTTCCCGGTGTGGTCAGAGCTCGACGACCAGCGGCCCGCGGCCACCCGGATCGTCTTCCACCCCCGCATGCTGGGCGCCACCGGCCGCGAGCGGGAGCGACTGATCCGCCACGAGCTGGTGCACGTCGCGGTGGGGGAGCGCGACGACCGGGCGCCGGTGTGGCTCAGTGAGGGCCTGGCCGAGTACGTCTCGGTGCGCCCGCTGGCCCCGCAGGACCGCGTCGTCTCGGCGGAGGCGCTGCACCTGGCCGCCGAGGGGACGCCTCGGCTGCCCAGCGATGCGGGGTTCAACGAGGGCGGGTCCGCGGCGAACTACGGCCTCTCGTGGTGGGCGTGCGAGTACCTCGCCCGCAACTACGGCGAGCCGGTCCTGTGGTCGCTGCTCGAGACACTCGCCCGGCCAGGCGTCGACGAGGACGAGGCGCTGCGGTCCCGGTTCGGTCTGGGCGCCGGCGAGCTCGCTGAGCAGGCCGCGGCGCTGATGCTGGCGGCGTACGGCATGGCGGGCGGTGCGGCCGCCTCCTGAGCCGGAGACGCATGGGTCTCACTTCACCCAGACGACGGTCCGTCTGGCGGTGAAGTTCCAGATGCGCACCGACATCGCCCGGCTCAGCCGGATGCAGCCGTGCGAGGTGGCGAAGTCGGTGCCGAGCAGGTAGTCGGCGTGCATCTGGTTGCCGGTGGTCTTGTAGGTGGGGATCCGGTGGAACCCGATGCCGCAGGGCGCGAACCGGACGAAGTTGTCGAGCCACACGGTGCCGCTGGTCGTGGTGTTCTTCCGGATCCGAGCGGCCCGGCCGCAGTAGGACCCGGTGACGTGCCGGCCCTTGTCGAGCACCTTGGGGTTGTCGACGACGCCGCCCTGGGCGAGCACCGCCCCCTTCGGGCCGACCAGCCAGACCCAGTTCTGGGCCTGGCTGATCACGATCCGCCGGCCGCGACCGGACGCGGCCGGCACCGGGCGGGCGTCGCAGCGCTGCGCCTTCGGTGATCGCAGCAGCTTGCGCACCGGTGCGCGGAGGCGCCCCGATTGCGCCATGCCGTGACGGGACTGGAAGCGCACCACCGCGGAGCGGGTCCAGGTGCCGACGTCGCCGTCGACCGGTCCGGCCTGGCAGCCCAGCTCGTTGAGCCGGCGCTGCGCCTTTCGCACCCACGTCTTGCCGGAGACGGATCCGGCCTTGACGGTCGGCGCCTGGGTGACAGGGCTGCCGGCACTGGCGGCCGGGGCAGCCGGGGCCGGCGGCGCGAGGCTGAGAGCGAGGGTGAGCGCGGCGATGGGGGCGAGCAGTGGACGCAGCAGGGACGTCGTACGGCGCATGGGTGCCTCCGCGGGGTCGGCCGACCTCCAGCATGCCGCAGAATCGGGTGGCGGGTGTGACACCGGGGTCGTGAGCTGCGTCGAAGAGGTGTCATCACGATCCGGGAGGAACATGAGCCAGGCGTTCGAGGAGTTCGCGCGGGCGCGGACCCCGCACCTCTATCGCTCCGCCTGGCTGCTGTGCGGTCACCGGGCGGAGGCCGAGGACCTCGTGCAGGAGACCCTCGCCAAGGTCTACGTGCGCATGCACCGAAGCCTCGGACCACGGCTCGAGAATCCCGCGGCCTATGCGCAGACCACGCTGACCCGCACGTTCATCAGCGGGCGGCGCCGTCGCAGCAGCCAGGAGCTGCCGTACGCCGATCTGCCCGGCCTGCCCGATGCGGCGGCCGCCGACCAGGTGGCGGCCGCCGACCTGCGGCTGTCCCTCGCCGAGGAGCTGGCCGAGCTGGGGACGGAGGGTCGGGAGCGGACTGCTGGCCGGCGCGGCGGTCGGCGCGGTGGCTCTCGGCGCGGCCGTGCTCCCCGGTCTGGGGGAGGAGCCGCGCGAGGGAAGCCAGGTGGCCGGAGAGGGGCCGTCGTCCGACCCGGCACCGAGCGCCCCGGCCCAGCAACGACGCCCCGACCGGCCGCTGGCGGTCGCCGCCTCCGACATGCCCGCAGAGGTCGCGGGGTTGGTGCCCGACGGCGAGCCGGGGCCGGTGGTGCGGGGGCCGCTGCACCCGCTCGTCGACGACGAGCAGAACCGCATCGTGCACTTCCGTTGGGACGGCACCCTGACCACGCTGGTCATCGAGCCGGCGTTCCTGCGAGCCGGCTGCGCGCAGCAGGCCGCGCCCGAGTCGGACTGGCCAGGCGGCAAGGCGCCGACCGTGGCGACGGCCACCTGCGAGATCGTCGCCGGCCTGGAGATGCTCACCTGGCCCGCGTCCGACCCGGACGCACGGGCGCACGGCGTCTCGGTGTGGAACCACGGCTACATCGTCAGCGCTGTCTCCTACGACGCCGTCGACGGCAAGAACCCCGACGGCAGCGAGGACGTCGAGCCGCTGCTCGACGAGCCGGCGCTCAGTCTCGAGGAGCTCGCCGAGATCGTGCGCAGCGAGGTGTGGTTCGGGGAGCCGGCGCGCTGATCTGCCGTCCGGGTCAGAGGAGGATCACCAACAGCACGATGACCGCGATGACCAGGGCAGCGATGGCGATGGTGCGGGTGTTCATGCGAGATCCTTGTCGCTCAGGTGATGGGACACCCGGAGGTTCCCGGAGCGGGACCGCGGCAAACGCAGCTTTGGCTCAGCTCTCCCTGGCCCGCTCGGCCAGGCGCACGGCCGCGTGTCGGACCAGGTCGGCGTCCTCGGGATCGGTGGCGGCCTGCTCCGGAACGAGCCCACCGAGCAGCGCCGCGGGCTGCGTGAGCCAGGCCCAGACCCGCCAGGGGTCCGTTCCGGCGGCGAGCAGCGGCTCCAGCACCGGAGCCAGCTCGGATCGCAGCTCGCCGCGGGCGGTGAGCTGGAAGGCCGGCACGATCGTGCGCTCGTCGACCGCGACGACCAGGAGCTGGTGGGCGGCGGCTGCCTTGTGCACGGCGAACCTGGTGGCGTTGACAGAGGCGTCGCGGAGCTCGGCCAGCGACTCGTAGTCGAACCAGCGGCTGGCCAACAGCTCAGCGCGCAGCCGCGCCTGCCGGGCGAGCAGCAGCAGCGGCACCGGGACGGCGTGCTCCGGCTCGCTGCCCTCGCGGTGCAGCAGCTCGTCGAGCTGTCGCAACTGGTCGAGGGTCAGCGGGCCACCGGTGCCGGGGTCGGTCCACACCGCGGTGCCGTGCTCGTCGCGGTGGAAGGACGGCAGGCCGGCCGCCGTCAGCTGGGCGACGAGCCCCAGGCCCTCGAGCCAGTTGCCGAGGCGCTCGCCGAGCTCACCGGCCTCGCCCGCCTGCTCGTCGTCTGGTCCACCGTGCACCGAGGTCATGGGTCCAGCCTGCCGCATCGCGTCCGGGCGCGGAGCGCGGGCACGGTCGCGACGCTCGCCTTGCTTCTAGGGTGTCGCCATGCGATCTCGGGGGATCGGCTGGCCGTCGGTGCTGGCTCTGACCGTGACGGCGTTCGTGGCGGCGCTCGGGGCGGGTTGCTCCGGCGGCTCCGAGGGTGACGCCGGCCGGGCACCGATCTCACCAGCCCCCGCGGCTGCGGCGACGAGTGCCACGCGCGCGGGAGCCGCAGCCGAGATCGAGGCCGTGCTGCTGGATCGGGCGGCGGCGGTGGTGGCTGGCGACCGCCGGGCCTTCCTGCGCACGGTCGGAGGTGACCGGGCCAGACAGCTGGCGTGGTTCGACCGACTGCGCCGACTGCCGGTCGGCGAGGTCACCCACGAGCTGGGCACGGTCACGGCAGGGGAGGACCTCGACCGGTTCGCGGCGGCGGTGCACCTTGGCGTACGCCTCGACGGCTTCGACCCGGAGCCGGTGGTGGGGGAGCGCCGAATGTCGTGGCGGCGGGTGTCCGGGTCGGACGGGTCTCGGTGGGTGGTGACCCGTGACCGGCCCGTGCCCGGGCAGGTGGTCGTGGCGCCATGGGATGTGCCGGGCACAACCGTGGTCGCCGGAGACGGGGTGGTGCTGGTCGTGGACGAGGCCCTCCGCAGCCGGGAGCCGCGGCTGCTGGCGGAGGCCGAGGCTGCCCGCCGGTTCGTCGACCGGGGAGTGCCGGGTGGGCTCGAGGGGGCCGTCGTGTTGGCCTTCCGCGACCTGCGGCTGTTCGCGTCGGCGGGGCTCGACCTGGCCGAGGTGCGAGCGCACGGCGGCATGGCGCTGCCGGTGCTGGGACCCGAGGGCGAGGCCGTCGCCGTGAGGGCCCTGCTGACACCGGCCGGGCTGCGAGGCACCTGGTGGCGGCGGGTGGTCTTGCGGCACGAGCTGACCCACGTGGCCCTGTGGGAGAAGGAGGCGCCCGAGTGGCTGGTCGAGGGCGTCGCGGAGTACGCCGCGTGGCAGGGCGAGCGGATTCAGCGGGTGCAGCGGGCAGCGGGCGTCGCGGCGCGGGGCGGGATCGACTCGATGCCGCCGGACGGCGCGTTCTACGCCGACCCGATGGTCAACTACCCGCTGGCGCGGTTCGCCTGCCGGGTGCTGGCCAGGGAGCACGGCCGAGGTGCGCCGTACGAGGCTCTGGCCGCCGTGGCCGACGTCGGCGCCGTGCACCACGACGAGGTGGATGCGGTGCTGGGGGAGCGGTTCGGCACCACGGCCGACGAGCTGGCCACCGAGGCCGGGCGCGCGATCGCCAGGTGGTTCGGCGTGCCCGCCGGGGCGTGAGGGCCCGGGTCAGGGCACGAGCCGGAGCGCCGCCGAGCCGGCCAGGGCCAGCAGGTTGTCGCGGACCTCTGCCTGGCTCTGCCAGGAGCGGTGGTCCCAGGTCTCGCCGGAGAGGTCGTCGCCGCCGTAGAGCACCTGAGCGAGCGGCACGCCGCGGAACGCCGCGACCGCGGCGAGTGCGGAGGCCTCCATGTCGACGGTGAGGCAGCCCTCCTCGCGTCGGGCGGCGATCTTGGCGGGGGTCTCGCGGTAGGGGGCGTCGGTGGTCCAGGTGGGGCCGGAGACGAATGGCACACCGTGGCCCTGCAGTGTCGCGGTTAGCGTGGCGACGGCAGCCGCGTCGGCGTCGATCCAGCGCCCGGCCGGTGCGTAGTGGTGGGAGGTGCCTTCGTCGCGGAGCGCGGCGGTGACCACGACCAGGTGGCCGCGGGTGATGGTCGGCACCAGGGCCCCGGCGCCGCCGCAGACCACGAAGGCCCGGCAGCCCATCGCGATGGCCTGCTCGAGCAGCCCGGCCGCGAGCGGAGCTCCGACGCCGGAGTGCAGGACCGCGAGGCGGCGTCCCTCGTGCTCGATCTCGAGCAGCGGATGCGGCCCGTCCTCCCAGGCGTTCTCGCTGATCACCTGGGCTTGGCCGCGCTCGAGCAGGCGGCGGACCGAGTCGCCGAAGAACGTCACGACGCAGGCCGCGGGGACGTCGCGGGGGCGGATCTGCTCGCTGGGCTCGATGAACGCGCGGGGGGAGTCGTCGAACTCCAGCAGCGGGCTTCGGTGGGGAGCTTCCCCGCGGGCGTCCTCCGAGGTCATGCGGGCCAGCCTGCCGCATGCCCGGTGCGGATCGGCGCTGACCGGCGCATACTCGGGGGATGAGGCTCCTCCGCTCGACGCTGCTCGCGCTGGTCGGGGCGGCGGTGCTGGCCCTGCCGGCGCCCGCGGAGGCGTTGCGGGTGGAGGTGGGTGGCGGGGCCCCGGCGCGGCCGGTGTTCTGGGACCACGACCAGGTCTCCTGTGTGGTGCCCGTGGGTGTCACCCACACCGACGGGAAGCGCGCTGGCGGGCGACGCGACCCGCTTGTGATGCCGCCGGGTCCGTGTGCGCCGGCGCGACCGCCGGTGGTGGGGTGTGTGGTGCCGGTCGACGTCGGCCTGCCGGGCGCGGTCGACGTGTGCCCGCCGGCGCCGCGGCGTGCTCCGGAGGGGCTGATCGTCCCGGCCGGCGGCGGCGCGCGGTAGCGGCACCCGCCGAGGCGGACGACCGGAAGCCGGAGTTGCGAGGGCCCGGTCGCGTCTGCCCCGGCGGTCGAGCTTGCCGAGACGTCGGTGGTCGAGCTTGCCGAGACCCCCGCCCCGGTGGTCGAGCCTGCCCCGGTGGTCGAGCTTGCCGAGACTGTGAGTCTTCCGTCGAGCCCCGCTCGGTGGTGGGGTGGGGGCCGGTGACTGGTGGTGTGACCCGTGCCGAGACTGGCGTGATGCCTTTGCCTGGGACTTGTCCGCTGCTGGTCGCCGGCCCCGGTCCGACGGAGTGATGGCCTGATCAGGAGCTTGACCGTTCGGCGTTCGCGCGCCGTTCGTGTCCCATCACAGTCCTGCTGAATCTCCGCCGAGACCGGAACCGTCACGTCCCCGGGTTTCAAGGAGAACGCATGACCAGTGTGCTGAACCTGTCCGAAGTTGTCGATGTCGTGATCGGTGTCGACACCCATGTCGCGACCCATGCCGCTGCCGCGGTCGATGCCCGCACCGGCGGGGTGCTGGCCCAGATCAGCGTCGAGGCGACCGCCGAGGGGTACGCCGAGCTGGTCGAGTTCGCTGAGGAGGTCGCCTTCGAGCACGCCGCGCTGCGGGCCTGGGCGATCGAGGGCACCGCCAGCCACGGTCGCGGGCTGGCGGTCCACCTGGCTGGGCTCGAGGAGCTCGTGGTCGAGCTGGACCGTCCCGAACGCTCACACCGCCGTGGCGGGGTGAAGTCCGACCCCGCCGACGCTATCCGGGCCGCCCGTGAAGCGATCGCCCGGAGCCGGGTCGGCAGCCCGCGCGGCGCGGGACCGGACGCCGAGCTGGCCGCGGTACGGCAGGCGTTGGCGACCCGACTGGCGATCCGCCGCTCGGCGGTCCAGGCTGCTGGCGATGCCCGCCGACAGCTGTTCTCAGCGGTGCTGATTCGCACCCGAGCCGGTGCGCGCCCGGTTCCGGGGCCTGAAGGCCCTGGCCCTGGTCACCAAGGCCGCCCGGCTCCGTCCCGACGCCGCCTGGGCATCGGTCGATGTCGAAACAGCCACCACCGTGGCCTGCCTGCAGACCTGGGCGCGCAGGATCCAGGTCCTCACCGCCGAGGCCGAGGCGCACGAACGCGAGATCCGCACCCTGGTCCGGTCTTGGCGTCCCGACCTGCTCGCACAGCCTGGTATCGGTCCGATCGTGGCCGCGACCGTGCTGTGTGCGTGGGGCTACGCCGGCCGGATCCACTCCGAAGCCGCGTTCGCCAAGCTCGCCGGGACCAGCCCGATCGAGGCCACCAGCGGCCAGGTCCACTCCCGCCACCGGCTCAACCGCTACGGCGACAGGCGCCTCAACAGCGCACTCCACGTCATCGTGATCGCCCGCCAACGCCACGACCCCACCACCCGCGCCTACACCCAACGACGCACCGTCCAGGGCAAGAACCCCCGCGAGATCCGACGCTGCCTCAAGCGCTACATCGCCCGCGACCTCTACCGCCAACTCGAAGCAGGCACAGCCCTTGACAGGACATAGGAGCGTCCCCCGCTCCGGTGGTCGAGCCGCCTCCGGTGGTCGAGCCTGCCGAGACCCCCTCGGTGGTCGAGCCTGCCGAGACCCCTGTGAAGAGAGGCTTGTATCGAACACTTGTGCGAACTAGACTAGATCCATGTCCACCGCCCAGCGACCCGAGCCGCACGAGGTCCCCGGCCTCGACGGCCTCGACGCGCGGGCGACCCTGGCCGCGGTTACCGAGGCGATGACCACCCGCCGCGCCGCCGAGGTCACCGAGATGCGGCTCGCCGCGCACTGGGCGGCCCTGCACGGCGAACCGGTCCGGGAAGCCGTCGACGAGCTCGCCGGGCTGGTGGACCCGATGACCCAACCCGGCGGCGACGGCACCCCCGAGATCCGTGATCACTGCATCGCCGAGTTCGGCATGGCCCGACGCGTCCACGCCGCCACCGCGCGGGCGTTGATCGCCGACACCCTCGACCTGGCCCACCGCCTCCCCAACACCTGGGCCGTCGTGGAGCGACTGGCCGCCGAGCCCTGGGTCGCCCGGCGGGTCGCGGTGATGACCCGCGGACTCCCCGCCGACAAGGTGCCCCTGGTGGATCGGGCCGTCGCCCGTGCGATCGGACGGGTCGCACCCGGGAAGGTCTTCGACCTGGTCGCGGCGAAGATCATCGAGGCCGACCCCGAAGCCCACACCCAGCGCCGTGAGCGCGCCCGCCACGAGCGCTACGTCAAGCTGTCGAAGGCCGACGAGCACGGCTTCCGCCACATCATCGCCAAGGTCACCGCCGGCGACGCGGTCTGGTTCGACGCCCTCGTCGACCGGGTGGCCGACATCCTGGCCCTCGAGCACGGCCACGACCACAACCACGACGAGCTCCGCTCCCTCGCCGTCGGGTGGCTCGCCCGACCCGCCGACCTGTTGAAGCTGCTGCTGGACCACACCTACCCCGAGCAGGCCGACAACGCCGGGGAACCCGAGCCGGAAGCGGAAGCGGGAGCGGAGCCGGAGGAGCCGGCCGGACCTGCGGGTCGCCCGGCCTACGCGCCCGAGCACCTCGACGCCACCCTCGACCGCCTCAAGGCGTTGACCACCCGGCAGTTGGCCTCGCTACGGCCGCGGGGGAAGGTGTTCGTCCACCTCCACCAGGCCGCCCTCCAGAGGCAGGCCGGGATCGCCCGGGTCGAAGGCCTGGGCCCGATGCTCGCCCAATCCCTCGCCGAACTGCTGGGCCACGCCGACGTCAAGCTCCAGCCGGTCCTCGACCTCGCCACCCGACCCCGGGTCGATGCCTATGAGCACCCCGAGCGGCTCAAGGACCACATCTGGCTCCTCGCCGGAGGCGACGTCTTCCCCTATGCGACCGCTGCGAGCCGTGATCAGACCGACGCCGACCACATCGTCGCCTACCAGCCGCCCGATGAGGGTGGTCCGCCTGGTCAGACCGGCCCCCACAACGCCGCCCCACTACGGCGACGACATCATCGTTGGAAGACCCATGGCGGCTACCGCAGCAGATCCGCCGGCCCCGGCCGCTACCTCTGGCAGAGCCCCCACGGCCTCTGCGCGCTCGTCGACGACCAAGGCACCCATCCGCTCACCGAGCAAGAGGCCGACCTCATCCTCACCGCACCACCAGGCCTCGAGATCTACCCCGAGCGCCCCACCGGGGTGCACCTCGAAATGGACCTCGATGGGGACTCCTGGCCCAGCTGACGGCCGCGTGATCCCAGGCATCGATGGTGTCCCAAAGGCGGCGAATCGACCGTGGCGTCTATCTGGGCGGGATGCCCGTGGTCACCACCATCCGGATCGCGACTGAGCGTCAGGTCGTCACCGCAACTGGACCCGCCATGGACGGGCCTCGAGAGCAGCCCCCGGCCGGCTACCCGCGCAGCGTCCGGATGCCCAGTGCGACGGCGGTCAACAGCCCGCCGACGCACAGGGTCGCGAGCCAGGCCCACCTGGGGACCGAGCCGATGGGGCCCCAGGCCATCAGCGCACCGAGGACCATCAGGGCCAATCCGCCCCGCAGGGCCCCGATCGGTGCGAACTTCGCCTCCGAAGATGCCATGCCGCCGAACGTAGCCGATCGGCGGGCGCCCTGGCCCACGTGGCACGGCTCATAGGCCCAGCACCTCGTCGAAGCCGGCGACCAGGCATTCGTGGAAGAGGTCGAAGTCGGGGATCGCGGTGGTGTCGGCGTTGATGCCGATGGCGCAGGTGTCGACGTAGGTCATCAGCGTGACGTTCACCGCCGCCCCGATCGTAGGCCCGAACGGGTACTGCATCGTGAGGGCGGCGCCGCCGAGATAGACCGGCACCGGGATCCCGGGCACGTTGCTGGCGAGGAAGTCCACGTGCCGCAGGATCGAGGCGATGTACCACCGTGGCGCGAGGTTGAGGGCGCCCGCGATCTGCTGGGTGTAGGGGAGCGAGGCCTCGCTGCGGATCCCGTTCGCGCGGTCGTGCACCCCGCGGATCCGATCGGCCGGGTCGGCCACGTCGATGGGCAGGTCGAAGCGCATCAACGTGATCCGGTTCCCGCCCACCGGGTCGCCGTCGGCGCGGATGTTGACCGGCATGTTGACGTGCAGCTCGCCGATCTCGACGCCGTGCTTCTCGTGGTAGAGCCTCAGGCCACCGGTGATCGCGGCGAGGAAGGCGTCGTTCAGGGTGCCGTCCGAGCCTCGGGCGGCCGCGCGCAGCTCGGCGAGAGGCACTCGATGCACCCCGAGGCGGCGTCCCAGGCCGCGCTCGCGCATCAGCGGCGAGCCGGTCTGGTTGATCGGACGCACGGTCCGGTAGACCGAGGCCGCGAGCTCGGCGGCCGCGCGGGCGCTGTCCACGGGCCGGCGCAGCCCGTGGAGCAGGGTCGTCGGCCCCGTCCGGACCGCGGCGCGGGCCAGGTCGGCGACCAGGCCGGCGTCGTACCTGACCAGCTGGCGCAGCTCGCTCCAGGGGGGTCGTACGACGATCACAGGGTCGGGCGGCATGGGCCCCCGGTCCGCTGCCTGCTGCTCGAGGTCGAAGAGGATCATCGCGATCTCGACCCCGCCGACGCCGTCGGTGAGCGCGTGGTGGAGCTTGACGAGCACGGCCGCCTCGCCGTTCTCCAGGCCCTCCACCAGCGTCACCTCCCAGAGTGGCCGGGCACGGTCGAAGTCGGCCATCTCGGCGAGCCGGGCCATCTCCAGCACGGTCTCGAACGTGCTCGGCGGGGGAGCGGTCACCCGCCGGAGGTGGTAGCCGAGGTCGAACTCGGCGTCGTCCTCCCAGCTCGGCGGTGCCGGGGGCAGGTTGTCCACGACGCGGCGCCGGAACATCGGCAGCGTCCGCGCCACGCGGTCGAAGCGCGAGACCAGCTCGTCCCAGTCGGGCGAGCGGTCGAAGCGCAGGATCGTCACCACGGTGGAGCGCAGCCGCGGGTCGTGCTCCATCGCCCAGGTGAACGCGTCGCTGTGGCGCATGAACTCGGTCATCTGGCTGCCTCCTCGGTGCCAACCAGGGACTCCGGGTCGGACGCGAGCATGGTCGCACGCGGGGGGATCAGTCGAGGCAGAACTCGTTGCCCTCGACGTCCTGCATGACCAGGCAGGACTCGTTGACGCCGTCGGGACGCAGGAGGCGCACGCGCGTGGCGCCGAGCGGAAGCAGGCGTGCGCACTCCGCCTCGAGAGCGGCGAGTCGCTCCTCGCCGACCAGGCCGGTGCCGACGCGCACGTCGAGGTGCAGCCGGTTCTTGACGGTCTTCCCCTCGGGGACGCGCTGGAAGAACAGGCGGGGGCCGACGCCGGTGGGGTCCGCACAGGCGAACACCGAGCCCTGGTGCTCGGGCGGCAGCGAGCGGTCGAACTCCTCCCACGAGGTGAACCCGGGCGAGGGCGGTGGCACGACGTAGCCGAGCACCTCGCACCAGAAGCGGGCGACCCGCTCCGGCTCGGCACAGTCGAACGTCACCTGGACCTGCCTGACCGACGACTCAACGGACGACATGGAGTCACCCTAGGGACGCGGTCGCGGGAGTGAGAAGCCGTTTTCGGCCGTTTCCGCCCTCGACCCTGCGCCCGGCGCCTAGCGTCGGAGCGGCCTCCGCATGGAGGCAGGTGAGGGAGGCGTCCATGTCCGATCGGTCGGTGTCCCCGCGTCGTGGCCGGACGCCCCTGAGGCTCCTGGTCGCGGGCCTGTCCCTGGGCCTGGCCGCCACCGTCGCCCCTCCCGCGGCCACGGCCGGCGACGGCGACCGGGCGGCGGCCGACGACCCACCACGCGCCGCGGACACGCGCTACCGACACCAGGTCACCCAGGTGCTGCGACAGCTGACGCTGAAGCAGAAGGTCGGCCAGCTGTTCGTCATCGAGGTGGCCGGACGCAGCGCCTTCGCCGTCAGCGACGAGGCGAAGGCCGTCAACCAGCGCCTCTACGGCGTGGACACACCGGCCGAGGCGATCGCGAAGTACCGCCCCGGCGGCGTCATCTACTTCACGGTCCGCAACGGCGACGACAACCTCGGCAGCCCCGCCCAGGTCGCCTCCCTGTCCAACGGCCTGCAGCTGGCCGCACTCGCGCCGCCGCGCCGCGGCGTCCCGCTGCAGATCGCCGTCGACCAGGAGGGCGGCGCGCTGGTGGCCCGGTTCGGCGCGCCGGCCACCCAGATGCCCGGCAACATGGCGTTGGGAGCCGGACGCTCGGCCGCCGACGCCCGCCGCTCGGCGAAGGTGATCGGCACCGAGCTGGCCGCGGTCGGCGTCACCCAGGACTACGCTCCGGTCGCCGACGTCAACGTCAACCCGAACAACCCCGTCATCGGCATCCGGTCGATCGGGTCCGACCCGTCCCTGGTCTCCGACCTGGTGGTCGCCCAGGTCCGCGGCTTCCACGCCGGCGGCGTCTCCGCGGTGGCCAAGCACTTCCCGGGCCACGGCGACACCGGAGTCGACAGCCACTACGGCCTCCCCGAGGTCACCCACACCCGTGCCGAGCTGGACGCGATCGACCTGCCGCCGTTCCGCGCCGCGATCGCCGCCGGCGTCGACACGATCATGACCGCCCACGTCGTCCTCCCGGCGATCGACCCGGGAGTGCCGGCGACCATGTCGCACGAGATCCTCACCGGCCTGCTGCGCGAGGAGCTCGGCTTCGACGGGCTGATCGTCACCGACGCCCTCGACATGGCCGGCGCGACGGCCACCTACCCGCCGGACGTCGCACCGGTGCAGGCCCTGCTCGCCGGCGCCGACCAGCTGCTGATCCCGCCGCAGATGGACACGGCGTACGCCGCGGTGCTGGACGCCGTGCGCAGCGGCGAGATCAGCCGCCAGCGCCTCCGCGAGTCGGTGCGCCGGATCCTGCTGCACAAGTTCCGCCACGGTCTCTTCCGCGACCCGTTCGTCGACGCCGCCGCGGCCACGCAGGTGATGGGCGCCCCCGAGCACCTCGCCGCCGCCCAGTCGATCTCCGACCGCACCACGACGCTGATCGCCAACGCCGACGAGCTGCTGCCGCTGGCGTCCGGACCCCGCGACGTGCTCGTCGCCGGCTGGGGCGCCAGCACGACCGAGCAGCTCGCGACCGCCGTCGAGGCGCGAGGTGCGACCACCGAGGTGCTCGAGTCGGGCGCTCGGCCCACGCCCGAGGCGATCGACGCGGCCGCCGAGGCCGCGCGGGACTCCGACCTGGTCGTGGTCACCACCAACAACGCCTACGCGGTCGACCCGGCCACCGGTGGGCCGACGGCGAACGCCGCCGCCCAGGCCGACCTGGTGCGCGCGCTGCTCGCGACGGGGACCCCGGTCGTGGTCGCGGCCGTGCGCAACCCCTACGACGTCGCGTCGTTCCCACATGCGCCGACCGTGCTCGCCACCTACGGCTACACCGCGAGCCAGGTCGAGTCGCTGGCCCGGGTGCTCTTCGGCGAGGTCGACCCCGCCGGCCGCCTGCCGGTCTCGGTGCCGCGCGCGGACGGCCCCGGCGACCTCTTCGGGTTCGGGCACGGGCTCGGCTACTGAGCCCGTGTCAGGGACGACGAAGGGGCCGGACCGAGCGGTCCGGCCCCTTCGCGGCACTCAGTGGAACGTGCCGAAGCCCTCACGCTGGAGCAGCATCGTCAGTCCGCCGTTCCAGAACGAGAAGCCTGCCCCGGTGATCATCGCCAGGTCGAGGTCCTCGGGAGCGGCGACGACGCCCTCGTCGAGCATCAGGCGCGCCTCCTCGGCCAGCCCGGCCAGGGTGCGGCGGCGCACCTCGGCGGCGTCGAGCACCTCCGGGTTCGCCGGCTTCTCCAGCAGCGCCTCGACCTCGGGGTCGATCGCGCCGTCGGGACCGTAGTAGGAGCCCTTGCGGGCCTCGACCACGCGCTGGAGGGCGGGGGAGACGTAGAACCGGTCGGGGAACGCCCGGTGCAGGGTCTCGTTGTTGTGCAGCGCGATCGCCGGGCCGACCAGCGAGAGCAGCACGAACGGCGGCATCGGGGCGACCCCGGCGAACGCGCCGTCGACCACCGGCACCGGGGTGCCGGCGTCGGCGATCCGGCCGACCTCGCTCATGAACCGGCCGAGCAGCCGGTTGGCGATGAACGAGGGGCTGTCCTTGACCAGGATCGTGGTCTTCTTCAGCGCCTTGCCGGTCGCGAACGCGGTGGCCAGCGCGGCGTCGTCGGTCTGCTCGCCCTTGACGATCTCGAGCAGCGGCATCACCGCGACCGGGTTGAAGAAGTGGAAGCCCACGACCCGCTCGGGGTGCTCCAGGTCGGCGGCCATCTCGGTGATCGACAGCGAGGAGGTGTTCGTCGCCAGGATGCACTCGGGCGAGACCGCCTTCTCGACGTCGGCGAACACCGCCTTCTTGACCGACATCTCCTCGAAGACAGCCTCGATCACGAAGTCGGCGTCGGCGAAGACCTCGCCCTTGTCGACGGCGCCGGTGACCAGGCCCTTGAACCGGTTCGCCTTGTCGGCGTTGATCCGGCCCTTGGCCAGCAGCTTGTCGATCTCGGCGTGCACGTAGCCCACGCCCTTGTCGACCCGCTCCTGGTCGAGGTCGGTGAGGACCACCGGCACCTGCAGCCGGCGCACGAACAGCAGCGCCAGCTGCGAGGCCATCAGACCCGCCCCGACGATGCCGACCTTGCCCACCGGGCGGGCCAGCGACCGGTCGGGCGCGCCGGCCGGACGCTTGGCGCGCTTCTGCACGAGGTCGAACGAGTAGAGGCTGGCCAGCAGCTCGGGGGTCTGCGACATCGCCTCGAGCGCATCGTTCTCGGCGGCGAACCCCTCGTCGCGGGTCGCGGTCTTGGCACCGGCGATCAGCTCGACCGCCTTGCGTGCCGCCGGGCTGGCGCCGCCGGTCTTGGCCTGCACGATGCCCTCGGCGCGCGCCACGGCGGCGTCCCACGCCTCGCCGCGGTCGACCTCGGGCCGCTCGACGGTCTCGGCGCCGGTCAGCACCCGGGCCGCCCACAGCAGCGACTGCTCGAGGAAGTCGGCGCCCGAGAAGCAGGCGTCGGCCAGGCCGAGCCCGAAGGCGGCCTTGCCGCCGAGCGTCTTGCCGTTGTTAAGCGGGTTCTCGACGATCACGGTGACCGCCTTGTCGGCGCCGATCAGGTTCGGCACCAGGTAGGCACCGCCCCAGCCGGGCACGAGACCGAGCATGACCTCGGGGAGGCCCAGCGCCGGCGCGGAGTCCATCACCGTGCGGTAGTCGCAGTGCAGCGCGACCTCGAGGCCGCCACCCAGTGCGAGGCCGTTGACGAAGCCGAACGACGGCTTGCCACCGTCGCCGAGCTTGCGGAAGACCGCGTGGCCGAGCTCGGCCACGACGCGCACCGCGTCGGGACCGCCACCGGAGATGCTGGTCAGGTCGGCGCCGGCGGCCAGGATGAACGGCTTACCGGTCACGCCCAGCGAGGTGATCTCGTCGTCGGCGAGGGCGGCGTCGATCGCGGTGTTCAGCTCGATGAGCGACCGCGGGCCGAACGTGTTCGGCTTGGTGTGGTCCTCGCCGTTGTCGAGGGTGATCAGGCCCATCACGCCGGCAGGCTTGCCGTCGACCGGCGGCAGGGTCACCTTGCGCAGGTGTGCCCGGGTGACGCGCTCGGCGTCGGAGGAGATCTCCTGGGCGCGGGCGAGCAAGGGCGTCAGGTCGCTCATCGGACGTCTCCTCCAGTGATGGTCTCGGCAGGCTCGACCACCGAGTCTCCGTTGTAGTGCGGGTTCTCCCAGATGACCGTGGCGCCCATGCCGAGGCCGACGCACATGGTGGTCAGGCCGTAGCGCACCTCGGGGCGCTCCTCGAACTGGCGGGCCAGCTGGTTCATCAGCCGGACGCCGGAGGAGGCCAGCGGGTGGCCCATCGCGATCGCGCCGCCGTAGGGGTTGACCCGCGGGTCGTCGTCGGCGATGCCGAAGTGCTCCAGGAACGCCAGCACCTGCACCGCGAACGCCTCGTTGACCTCGAACGCGTCGATGTCGTCGATGGTCAGGCCGGCCTGCTTGAGCGCCTTCTCGGTCGAGGGGATCGGGCCGGCGCCCATTACCTCGGGCTCGACACCGACGAACGAATAGGACACCAGCCGCATCTTGACCGGCAGGCCGAGCTCGCGGGCGGTCTCCTCGTCGGCCAGCAGCGCCGCGGTGGCGCCGTCGTTGATGCCCGCGGCGTTGCCGGCGGTCACCTTGCCGTGGGCGCGGAACGGGGTCTTCAGCCCGGCGAGGGACTCCATCGTGGTGCCCGGCCGCATCGGCTCGTCGGTGGTGGCGAGGCCCCAGCCGAGCTCGGCCGAACGGGTCGCCACCGGCACCAGGTCGGGCTGGATCTTGCCGGCGTCGTACGCCGCGGCGGTCTTGCTCTGGGAGCGCACCGCGTAGGCGTCGACCCGCTCCTTGGTGATCGAGGGGTAGCGGTCGTGCAGGTTCTCGGCGGTCTTGCCCATGACCAGCGCCTCGGTGTCGACCAGGCGCTCCGCGACGATCCGCGGGTTGGGGTCGACGCCCTCGCCCATCGGGTGCCGGCCCATGTGCTCGACGCCACCGGCGATGGCGACGTCGTAGGAGCCGAACGCGATGCCGGCCGCGGTGGTGGTCACCGCGGTCATCGCGCCCGCGCACATCCGGTCGATCGAGTAGCCCGGCACGGAGTTGGGCAGCCCCGAGAGCAGGGCGGCGGTGCGGCCGATGGTCAGGCCCTGGTCGCCGATCTGGGTGGTCGCGGCGACCGCGACCTCGTCGACCCGCTCCGGGGACAGCGAGGGGTTGCGGCGGAGCAGCTCGCGGATGCACTTGACGACGAGGTCGTCGGCGCGGGTCTCGGCGTACTGGCCCTTGGCCTTGCCGAAGGGGGTGCGTACGCCGTCGACGAAGACGACTTCTCGCAGCTGTCGGGACGCTGTCGGCACGACGGTCTCCTCTGATGGCTCGGTGATTGGTTCGGGGGTGCTGGGGGTGACTGGTCGGACGGCGCACAGGTTACCCCGCAGTAACCAATGGGAATACCCGGGGACCACGCCGTGCTGGACCCACGGCCGACCCCGGACCTCTGCGATGATCCGCAAGGCCCCGCAAGCTGAAGACAGGAAGGACCATCGCCCGTGTCCCCCGAATCCCGCCTGGTGCACATCGTCGACCACGTGCGTGGCCTCGACGACCGCCCGGAGGAGCAGGCCGGCGACGCCCCCGCCGAGCTGGTCATGGTCGTGGTCCTCGACGGCTTCCTCGACGCCGGCAACGCCGCGGCCCGCGCCGCCCGCCACCTGGTCGAGACCTCCGGGGAGGCCCCGGTCGTGGCGACCTTCGACGTCGACGTCTTCCACGACTACCGCGCCCGGCGCCCGGCGATCTCCTTCGTCCGCGACCACTACGAGGGCTACGACGCCCCGCGGCTCGTGGTCCGCCTGCTCCACGACAGCGCCGGCACCCCCTACCTGCTCCTGCAGGGCCCCGAGCCCGACAACCGCTGGGAGGCGTTCTGCCGGGCCGTGCAGGAGGTCGTCGAGCGGTTCGGCGTGACCCGCACCATCTCGGTCGGCTCGGTGCCGATGGCGGTGCCGCACACCCGGCCGATCGCGATCACCCACCACGCCAACGACGCCGACTTGCTGGTGGGCGAGAGCCCCTGGCGCGGCGAGCTGCGCATCCCCAGCAGCGCCCAGGCACTGCTCGAGGTGCGGCTGGGGGAGTGGGGGCACCCCGCGATGGGGTTCGTCGCCCACATCCCGCACTACCTGGCCCAGCTCGACTACCCGCGAGCCTCGACCGCGCTGCTGGAGCAGGTCGAGATCGCCGGCCGGCTGATGGTCGACCTGACCGCGCTGCGCACCGACACCGAGGCCCGCGACGCCGAGATCGCCGCCTACCTGGTCGCCAACACCGAGGTGGCCGACGTGGTCACCGCGCTGGAGCAGCAGTACGACGCGTTCGCGCGCTCGGAGGAGAACGGCGGCAACCTGCTGGCCGACGACGAGCCGCTGCCCACCGGCGACGAGATCGGCCAGCAGTTCGAGCGGTTCCTCGCCGGCCTGGACGGATCCGAGGGGCCCGACGGCCCCGGCGAGCCGGGCACCGACGGCCCGGGGCAGGACTGAGCCGATGCCCAAGGACGCCGACGAGCTGATCGCGCTGCTCGACCTGGAGGCGATCGACGACGACCTCTTCCGCGGGCGGCAGCTGCCCTCCGCGCTGCCGCGGGTCTTCGGCGGCCAGGTCGCTGCACAGGCCCTGGTCGCCGGTGCCCGCACGGTCGACCCGGCGTACGTCGTGCACTCGCTGCACTCCTACTTCCTGCAGCCCGGCGACCCGGGGGCGCCGATCATCTTCGACGTGGAGAACCTCCGCGACGGTCGCACGTTCGCGACCCGCAGGGTGCTCGGCCGTCAGCACGGTCGGCCGATCTACGCCCAGACGCTGGAGTTCATGCGCCCAGAGGACGGCCTGGACCACCAGGACCCGATGCCGCAGGTGCCGGGCCCCGACGACTCGATCGACCCGTGGGCCGGCCACCGCGAGCGGCAGCGCGACCCGGCGCAGCGCGACGTCGACGTCTCCGAGGACGAATGGGGTGCGGTCGAGCTGCGCTACGTCGGCAGCTCCGCCGACGACCTGCTTCCTCCCGACGACCGGCACCCGGGCCGCCAGGCGTTCTGGCTGCGCGTGTCCGGGCCGCTGCCCGACGACCCGCTGACCCAGGTCGCCGCCTTCACCTACCTCTCCGACATGACGATCATGGGTGCCGCCCTGGCTCCGCACGGTCTGCGGATGGGCGCCCCGGGGCTGCAGGCCGCGTCGTTGGACCACACGATCTGGTTCCACCGGCCGTTCCGGGCCGACCAGTGGTGGCTCTACCACCAGGTCTCCCCGTCGGCGTCCGGCGGGCGGGGGCTGATCCACGGGCGGGTCTTCACCCCCGACGGCACCCTGGTCGCCAGCGTCGCCCAGGAGGCGCTGTTGCGGCAGCGCTCCTGAATCCCGCCACCTCACCGACACCCGAAAGGCAGCCCGTGCCCGAGTCCGTCCCGGAGCTCCTCGTCCTGCTCGATCTCGAGGACATCGACCTCGACCTGTTCCGCGGCCGCCAGCCCGACTCCGCCCGCGAGCGGGTGTACGGCGGGCAGGTCGCGGCGCAGGCGCTGGTCGCCGCGGTGCGCACGGTCGACCCCGAGTTCGCGCTGCACTCGCTGCACTCCTACTTCCTGCTGCCCGGCGACTACGCGGTGCCGGTCGTCTACGACGTCGAGCGCATCCGCGACGGACGGTCGTTCCTGACCCGGCGGGTGGTCGCACGGCAGCACGGGCGCCCGATCTACTACCAGACGTTGAACTTCCAGCGGCCCGAGGAGGGCTTCGACCACCAGGAGCCGATGCCGCAGGTGGCGCCGCCCGACGCCGGCTGGGACATGATCGAGATGCTGCGCGGTCGCCAGGACGCGGAGTCCCAGGAGCTGGGCCGGGAGTGGTCGGTCATCGACGTGCGCTACCTCGGCAACTCCTCGGCCGGGCTCGAGCCCGACCCGCTGCACCCCTCGCAGGCCCGGATGTGGATGCGGGTGCGCGACGAGCTGCCTGCCGACCCGCAGTCGCACCTCGCCTCGTTCGCCTACGCCAGCGACATCTCGCTGCTGGGGGCGTCGCTGGCGGTGCACGGGGTGCGCCCCGGTCAGGCGCAGATGGCCTCGCTGGACCACACGATCTGGTTCCACCGTCCCTTCCGGGCCGACCGGTGGTGGCTCTACGACCAGTGGTCGCCGTCGGCGTCGGGGGCGCGCGGGTTCTCGCTCGGCCGGGTGTTCACCGAGGACGGCACCCTGGTCGCGACCGTCGCCCAGGAGGGGCTGATCCGGCCCCGGAGGCGCTGACCGGTCAGCTCGCGGACTGCTCGGCCTCGGCGAGCCAGGTCTCGAAGGTCATCGGGTGGTCGGGGTCGGACCCCGCTCTGGGGCTGACGTCCTGCCCGACGATCTGGCGCTGGTAGGCGAGGAACTGCCGACGGGGGTAGGTCTGTTGGCGCAGCGACTGTCGCGCGCTGGCCTCGGACCTCGGCTCTGAGATGGTCACCCGCTGGCGATACCCCGTGCCGGGCAGACCATGCGCCGTCCTACGGCGCGATCCGCGTCACAGGGCGGTGGTCCGCCCCGCCAGGTGCGGGGCGCCGCTCGTGGGGCTGCTCAAAGAGAAGGCGTAGCCCCCCTCGACGGGCCGGGCGCCGAAGGCCACCGTGCCGGGCAGCAGGATCGGCTTCTTGAAGGCGACCTCGACCCGCACCGCGTCCGGCAGCCGGTTCTCCAGCGCCGCGACGCAGCGGGCCTTGCTCCACATGCCGTGGGCGATCTGGCGGGGGAAGCCGAGGGCCTTGGCGGTGAGCGGGTAGAGGTGGATCGGGTTGTGGTCGCCGGAGACCGCGGCGTAGCGGCGGCCCAGGTCGCCGGAGAGCCTCCAGTGCGGGCCGCCGGGCGGCACGTCGGGGAACGCGGCGCCGGCCGGGGCCGTGTCGTCGCCCCGCCCGCGGCGCAGGTAGGTCGAGGTGCTCGACCAGACGGTCCCGCCGTCGCCGTCGCAGACCTCGGTGACGAACTCCAGGACCGTGCCCTTCGGGTGCGGCATCGGGGCGCCGACCCGGGCCTGGACCCGCAGGGTCTCGCCGACGGCGATCCGCCGGTGCTGGGTGATGGCGTTCTCCAGGTGCACGGTGCCGATGGCCGGGAACGGGAACGCCGGGTCGCTCATGATCGCCATGTGCAGCCCGAACGCGAGCAGGTGCGGGTAGGTGAGCGGCACGACGTCCTTCGCCGGGAAGCCGCACACCGCGGCGTACGCGTCGACCTGGCCGCGCTCGACCGTGACCGGCGGCCGCCGGTAGGCCAGACCGGTGAAGGCCGACGCGGAGCCCTTGCGCACCCCCGGCAGCCGGCCCACGACGGGCAGGGAGGGCAGCGCCGCACGCAGCAGGGTGCCGACCCCGCCGGGTTCGCCGGCGAGCAGCTTGACGTCGGGCTCGGTCATCTCAGGCTCCCAGCATCATCTGGCCGCACACCCGGACCACGTTGCCGTTGACGGCGGTCGAGGCGGGGTTGGCGTACCAGGCGATGGTCTCCGCCACGTCGACGGGCAGCCCGCCCTGGGCCATCGCGTTGAGGCGCTGGCCGACCTCGCGGGTCGCGAACGGCACCGCCGCGGTCATCTGGGTGACGATGAAGCCCGGGGCGACGGCGTTGATCGTGATGCCGTCGCCGAGCTCGTCGGCGAGGGAGTCGACGAAGCCGATCACCCCGGCCTTGGACGCGGCGTAGTTGGTCTGGCCGACGTTGCCCGCGATGCCGGCGATCGACGCGACGCCGACGATGCGCCCGTTGGCGTTCACCACGCCCTGCTCGAGCAGCTCGCGGGTGATCCGCTCCGGCGCGGTGAGGTTCACCGCGACCACGGAGTCCCAGCGGTCCTCGCCCATGTTCGCCAGCTTCTTGTCGCGGGTGATGCCGGCGTTGTGCACGACGACGTCGACCCCGCCGTGCTTCTCCGACAGGTGGTGGGCGATGCGCTGCGGAGCGTCCTTGCCGGTGATGTCGAGGGTGAGCCAGTCGCCGTCGAGCTCGCGCATCAGCGCCTGCAGCTCGCTGGCGGCCTGGGGCACGTCGACGCCGACCACGGTGGCGCCGTCGCGGTGCAGCACTCGGGCGATCTGCTCGCCGATGCCGCGGCTCGCGCCGGTGACCAGCGCGACCTTCCCGGCGAGCGGTCGCTGCCAGTCGACCTCCTGCGCCGCGGCGGTGGCGCCGTGGGCGCCGACCCGCACCACCTGGCCGGAGACGTAGGCCGACTTGGGCGAGAGCAGGAAGCCCAGCGTCGAGGTCACGGCGTCCTCCGCGCCCTCCGCGACGTAGACGAGCTGCACGGTGCCGCCGCGGCCGATCTCCTTGCCGAGGCTGCGGGTGAAGCCCTCGAGCGCGCGCTGCGCCACCCGGGCCGGCCCCGTGAGCTGCTCGGGCGGGGTGCCGAGCACGACCACCCGGGGGCAGCTCTCGAGCCGGCGCAGCAGCGGGGTGAAGAAGTCGCGCAGGGCGACCAGCTCGGCGGAGTTGGTCAGCCCGGTGGCGTCGAAGACGAGCCCCTTGAACCTCTGGGGGGCGGTCTCGTCCGCGGCCGCCGCCACCTCGGTCGTGGTGGCGATGCCGAGGCCGTCGAGCAGCCCGGGCAGCCGGTCCACGAGCCGGCCGGTGCCGCCGAGCGCCACGGTGCCCCGGACCAGCGGGTCGCCGGCGGTGTAGCGCTCGAGGGCGGTGGGGTCGGGCAGCCCGAGGTTCTTGACCAGCAGCCTGCCGATCGGGGAGCTGGTGAAGCTCTGGTACCGGTCGCTCATGTCGAAGACGTCCTCCGGGTCTGGTGGCGGGTCGGGTCGCGGGTCTGGTGCGTGCGAGACCGCGTGTCGAGACGGTGCGACTGCCATGTAACTGGACGTGTAACTCAGAGTCCATATTTCGTGACGTGCCCCTCATGCCCTTCTCCGGCGCGGGGGGTCGTGGCAAGGATAGGAGCCATGCAGACCACCACTCGTCGCGTCGCCGTGCTCGGCGGCAACCGGATCCCGTTCGCCCGGTCCAACTCCGTCTACTCGACCGCCTCGAACCAGGACATGCTCACCGCGGCCCTCGACGGTCTCGTCGACCGGTTCGGCCTGGCCGGCGAGGAGCTGGGCGAGGTCGTCGCCGGTGCCGTGCTCAAGCACTCGCGCGACTTCAACCTCGCCCGTGAGGCCGTGCTCGGCTCGAAGCTGTCGCCGCGGACGCCCGCCACCGACATCCAGCAGGCCTGCGGCACCGGCCTGCAGGCCGCCTTCTCCGTGGCCAACAAGATCGCCCTGGGCCAGATCGACTCCGGTGTGGCCGGCGGCTCCGACACCACCTCCGACGCCCCGATCGCCGTGGGGGAGGGGCTGCGCAAGATCCTGCTCGAGGCGAACCGCGCCAAGGACCTCAAGGACCGCCTGGCCGCCCTGGCCAAGGTCCGCCCTGCCCACCTGGTGCCGTCGATCCCGCAGAACGGCGAGCCGCGCACCGGCCTGTCCATGGGCGAGCACGCCGCGCTCACCGCCCTGGAGTGGCAGGTGAGCCGCGAGGAGCAGGACGAGCTCGCCGCCTCCTCCCACCAGAAGCTGGCCGCCGCCTACGACGCCGGCTGGCTCGACGACCAGATCACGCCGTTCCGCGGCCTGGAGCGCGACAACAACCTGCGCCCGGACTCCTCGGCGGAGAAGCTCGCCAAGCTCAAGCCGGTCTTCGGCAAGGGCGAGGCCGCCACCATGACCGCCGGCAACTCCACGCCGCTCACCGACGGCGCCTCGGCGGTGCTGCTCGGCTCCGAGGACTGGGCCGCCGAGAGGGGGCTCGAGCCGCTGGCCTACCTGCGCACCTACGACACCGCCGCGGTCGACTACGTGCACGGCGGCGAGGGGCTGCTGATGGCGCCGGCGTACGCCGTCTCGCGGATGCTCGAGCGCGAGGGACTCTCGCTCCAGGACTTCGACTACTACGAGATCCACGAGGCGTTCGCCTCCCAGGTGCTGTCCACGCTCAAGGCCTGGGAGGACCCGGTCTTCTGCAAGGAGCGGCTGGGCCGCGACGAGCCGCTCGGCGCGATCGACCGCGACAAGCTCAACGTGCACGGGTCCTCGCTCGCCGCCGGGCACCCCTTCGCCGCGACCGGGGGCCGCATCCTCAACGTGGCGGCGAAGCTGCTCGCCGAACGCGGCTCGGGCCGGGTGCTGATCTCGATCTGCGCCGCCGGTGGTCAGGGCGTGGTGGCGATCCTGGAGCGCTAGGTGTGATGCCCAGGCACGTTGGTCGAGATCCTGCGACGACACGGTCTGACCTGTAGATGG